>NZ_BMHK01000005.1 GCF_014640675.1 Novosphingobium endophyticum
AAGGAGCCCAGATCCAATGGATGTTCACGACCCAAACGGCGCGCGAAAAACTCCGCAAGGCCTACCCCGTCAAAGAGTCATAATCTCTGTGGCGTGGTACTAGGGGGATATTCGCAGTCGGTTACAGGCGCGCGCGGGGATGGTTCCGATTTCGAGTTATTTCCGGGCCGTTGGCGGACGGGTCGTGCTGTTCCGCCAGTATTGTTCACCGGAATCGTGCAATATCGTCCGACGCCGGCTCGGTATCAGCCCTGCTGCAGCGCGCGGCCGATCTCCATGAAGTCCGCGCGCAGCGTCTCGACCTTGTGCGGATCGAACGAGATCGCGCAGTCGAGAAGCGTGCGCCTGGCCGATTCGTAGAGGTGCTTGAGTGCCCCCGCGACGTCCGAATCGCCGGACACGCCGAGTTGCAGCGCGGTGATCGCCGTCAGGGCGCGGGTCATCGAGCTGCTTTTCAGGCTGTTGTCGCCGATGCCGTGGGCATGGATCGCTGTGCCGAGCGCGCTGACGAGATGCTCGTAGCACAAGTGGACCAGCTCGGCCGGGCTCGCGCCATGCACGCGCGCGTCGAAGTCGACGCGGCGGTAGGCTTCGTGGGGGGTTCTGTGGGCCAGCATATCAGTCGTTCGAGCTATTCCAGGCGTCGATCTGGTTCTGGAGGAACGTCAGCGTCGACTGGGACGAGGTGATCCGCGATTCGGTGACCGCGAAGCGGGAAATGAGCTGGATGCGAAGCGCCTCCTGCTTTTCGGACAGCTCGGTCAGATCCTCGGAGGCCTGCGTGAGCTGCTTGTTGTAACGCTTGATCGAGCTTCCCAGCGATCCGGGATCGGTGGTGCTGGAGGCCCCGCGGTAAAGCTTGTCGAAGCTGGAGTAGACCCCGTGAATGCCGGTCGTGAACATCGCGACGACGCCGTCGGGATCCGCCTCCATGGTCGCGTTGAACCGGCTCGTGTCGAACGTGAATGTGCCGTCGCGTTCGGTCTTGAGGCCAAGATCGGCCAGCGTCCTGGCGGTGCCGGTCGCGTTGGGCATCACCACCGCGCCGGCGAACTGCGAGAGCTTGCGCTTGAGCGCCCGCGTCCCGCTGTCGTTGGCGAGATCGCCGCCGATGCCAGTTGCCGCGTTGAGTTCGCTCATGATCTCGTTGAGCGCGTCGGTGAAGTCCCGCATCGCCGAGGCAATGGTGTCCTTCGGATCGTTGAAGCTGATCGTCGTGGGCGAACCGGCATTCGTCCCCGTGAGGGTCAACTTGACGCCCGGAATGGCGTTGGCCGCAGTGTTCGAGCTGGCGGTCATCGAAAGGCCGTCGATCTTGAACGCGGCGTCCGTCGCGCCGGCGAGCAGTTGGCCGGATCCCGACGACGGGGTCCAGGCAAGATTGGAAAGCCCGGGATCGGCCACGTCTTCCGCCGCTTCGAGAATGAAGCCGTTGGCCGCGCCTTCCTGCCCGCGCAGGACAAGCTGCGCGCCGTCCACCGTGTTGGCGATATAGGCGGTCACGCCGGAATTCTTGGCATTGATCGCGGTCGCCACGTCGGCAAGCGTGGCGCCGCTCGCAACGGTGATGTCGACCGCGGCGTGCCCCGTATCCTCGGTGAAGGTCATTCCCGAGACGGTGCCGAAGCGCAGAGTGAGCGTGCCCGCGCCGACCGTGTCGGTCGATGCGGTATAGGCGTTGCTGGCAAGACGTTGCCCGCTCGCCAGTTGCGTGACCTCGAGCGAGTAATTGCCCTTGGTGGTCGCCGTGCCGGTCAGCGCGGCCGTCGCGACCGAGCCGTTGGCGACCATCGGCGTGCGGGCGAGTTCGCCGGAACGGACCAGCGTGCCGAGCGAGGTATTGAGGTTCAGCATCATCGACCGGATGTTCGAAGCCGCGGAAATCTGCGCTTCGAGCGTTTCGGACTTGGCGGTCAGCCGGTCGCTGCGGGCCGCGAACTGCGCGGCCGAAAGGTTCGTGGCCAGTGCCCCGAAATCGATCCCGCTTCCCGCGCCGAGCGACTGGATCAGCGACGACGTTGCCGACGTCGATGAGGAGGTGCTGTCTACCATGGGTCTTCAGAACGGTCCTGTTGCGTGCGAGTTAAGGGCATGAGTCAGGAAACCGAGGCCGGATCGAGGCGGCCCTCCGCGTCGAAGCGCAGGGTGACCGGCACCGCGACTTCCGGCCGGACCCGCTTCTCGCCGCGCTTGAGCGACAGCACGAAGGCGAGGATCGAGGCGACGGCGGCATAGTGTTCCTCGCGGATCATCTGGCGCTCGCGGGTGGTGTAGAACACCGAGCGGGCCAGCGCGGGGTATTCGAGCACCGGTACCGCGTATTCGGCGGCCAGCTCGCGCATCGCCAGCGCCTTCTCGCCGCGGCCCTTGGCGAGGACGATCGGCGCGTGGGCCTTGTCCGGGTCATAGGCGAGCGCGACCGAGAAGTGCGTCGGGTTGGTGATGATGAACTGCGCTTCCTTCATCGCCGGGATCAGGCCGCCCATGGCGATCTTGCGCTGACGGTCCCTGATTGCCGCCTTCTTCTCGGGCGAGCCTTCGCTTTCCTTGTTCTCGTCGCGCATTTCCTGGAGCGTCATCTTCAGGCGCATGAGGCGGCGCACCATCTGCACCGGCATATCGATCATGGCGATCACGAACAGGCCGGCGGCGAGCAGGAACAGCAGCAGGATCACGCCGTTCCAGGCATAGGCAAGCTGGCCCCACAAGTCGCCGCGTCCAAGGCGGGCGATGGTTTCGATCCGCCCGCTGGCCCAGAACCAGGCGATCGCGCCGAGCAGACCGACCTTGGCGACGCCCTTGGCCATCTCGATCCAGCCGGTCGGCCCGAACATGCGCTTGAGGCCGGAAGCGGGATTGATGCGCGATGCCTTGGGCGCGATATTGCCGCCGATCCAGCGGCCCTCGCCGAAGCCGAGCTGCGAGACGAGCGAGACGGCGATGATCGCCAGACCCAGGACGAACACCGGCGGCAGCGCGGCGATGGCGGCGGCCTCGATCAGCTTGCCGGGCGCGAAGTCCATGATGGCGCCGCGGTCCCAGGTGAAGCCGGCGCGCAGCGTGTCGGTCAGGCGGCCAAGCACCCAGGGGCCGGCCGCCAGCAGCCAGACCGCGCCTACGGTGACCGCGCCCGCCGTCGCCAGCTCGCGCGAACGCAGCACGTCGCCTTTCTGAGCCGCGTCGCGTTTGCGCTTTTCGGTTGGCGCAAAGTTCTTTTCGCCGCTCTGTTCGCTCATGGTTTCATCAGGTCCGAAGTGGCGCCGATGGCATCGGCGGAAAGGCGCACGACCAGGTCGGTGAGCACCGGGGCGGAAATCAGCAGCGCGGCGATGCCGGCCAGCACGCCGGCGGGCAGGCCGAGCGCGAAGAGGTTGAGCGAGGGGGCCGAGCGACTCAGCACGCCGGTCACCACCTGGACAATCAGCAGCACGAGGCTGACCGGCAGTGCGATCATCACCGCCGTGGTGAACATGTAGGTGGCAAAGCCGGCGATCTCGGCGAAGCGTTCGGGGCCGAGCCAGGTCTGGCCCGGCGGAAAGGCCTTGTAGCTTTCGACCACCAGCGAGAACCACTGCAGGTGTGCGCCGAGCGCCAGGAAGATCAGCGTCACGACGACCGAGAAATACTGCCCCAGCGCGGGCGACTGCGCGCCCGAGTTGGGATCGACCGCGGTTGCCATGCTCATGCCCATCGAGCCGCTGATGATCTCGGCCGCGAGCACCGGCGCGGCGAAGGCGAGCTGCAGGATGAAGCCGAGCGAGAGGCCTACCAGAACTTCACCCGCCACCGAAACCAGGCCCGAAAGCGACAGCAGCGCTTCGGGCGCCTGAACCGGCGTCCAGGCGCAGATCAGAACGGCAATGGCTCCGGCGGCGACCACGCGCAGTTGCGGCGGCACGCTTGGCGTTCCGAACAGCGGCGCGGCGACCAGCGCCGCGCCGATGCGCGTCATCACGAAAAGCAGCCGCCAGAATTCCTGCTCCAGCGCGCCAAAGCCGAAGTCGAGGCCGATCACCGGATGACCCGCTCGGCCTGGGATATATTCGCGATCTGGGCGAAGATCTCCTGCGTGAAATCACCGATGAGGCCCATCATCGACCCGCCGAACATCACCAGCACCAGCGCGGTGATCGCCAGCTTGGGCACGAAAGTCAGCGTCTGTTCGTTGACCGAGGTGGCCGCCTGGACGATGCCCACGGCAAGGCCGACCGCGAGCGAGGCGATCAGTACCGGCGCCGCGACCAGCGCCGCGACCCAGAGCATCTTGTCGGCAAGGCTGAGGAGGTTGGAGATGTCGTCCATGGTTCAGCCTAACCGAAACTCGATGCCAGCGAGCCCATCAGCAGCGCCCAGCCGTCGACCATGACGAAGAGGAGCAGCTTGAAGGGCAGCGAGACGACCATCGGGCTCATCATCATCATGCCGAGCGACATCAGCACCGAGGAGACGACGAGGTCGATCACCAGGAATGGCAGGAACAGCATGAAACCGATCTGGAACGCGGTCTTGAGTTCGCTGGTGACGAAGGCCGGCAGCAGGATCGAGAAGGGCACGTCGGCCGGCCGGGCGAACCTGGGCGCGCCTGCCATCTCGGCAAACATCATCAGGTCGCGTTCGCGGGTCTGGCGGATCATGAACTTGTGGAATTCATCGCCGGCATTGGCGATGGCCTGTTCGGCATTGAGGGTCCCGGCGGAGTAGGGCGCGATCGCGGTCTGGTTCACGCGCTCCAGCGTGGGCGCCATGATGAACAGCGAGAGGAACAGCGAAAGCCCGATCAGCACCTGGTTGGGCGGCGATTGTTGCAGGCCCAGCGCCTGACGCAGGATCGCCAGCACCACCAGGATGCGGGTGAAGCTGGTCATCATCAGGATCAGGCTGGGCAGGATCGTGAGAAGCCCCATGATGAGCAGGAGCTGGAGCGAGAGACCCATGCCCGGGCCTTCGGTGCCGCCGAGCGAACCGAAGGCCCGGTCGAGCGCGCCGGGGATCGCGGAGTCTGAAGGGGCGGCCGGCATCTGCGCCTGGGCGAAGGCCACGGCGGGGAGGAGGAATGCTGAGATGGTTGCGCCCAGCCCGGCGAGAATGCCCACCCGGCTGCGACTACCCTTGCCTGCGGCAAGGCAAGTCTCGCTCCCCTCCCGCAGGCGGGAGGGGCTGGGGGTGGGCTTGGTCAGCGCTACGCGGCCGGTCACTCCGCGATCCTTTCACGCGCCGGCGCTTCGGCGAGCCGTGTGAGGCCGCCGCGCGAGGCCGAGACGAGGATCTCGCGCCCGTGGAACTCGATCACCGCGAGTTTGAGCGTGGGCGAGAGCATGGTCGTCTCGACGATGCGGATCGATTTCGATCCGGCGCCGATCCCGGCCTTCTCCTGCATCTTCTTCGCCAGCTTGAGACAGCCCCAGGCTATCGCGGCGATCAGCGGCAGCAGGATGATCAGCTTGAGGATGTACCAGAGCATCGAGTGTCAGGCCTCCGCGCCGACGGGCAGCGGGATCGCGCTCTCGTCGGCGGCATCCTCGGCGCCGACCATCGCGACGATGCGCAGGCCGAAGCGGCCGTTGTGCGACACGACTTCGCCCTTGGCGATCGGCTTGCCGTTGACCAGCACGTCGAGCAGTTCGTCGGTCATGCGGTCCAGCACGACGACGCTCTCGGGGCCGAGCGAGAGAATGTCCTTCAGCTTCATTTCGGTCCGGCCCAGTTCGACCGAAAGCTTGACGTCGACATCGCGCAGGAAATCGAAACCACGGGGATGAGTGCTCATGGGATGATCGTCTTTCGTTGTCAGAATGCGTTGGAAACCTGAACCGCGACGCAATCGTCGAGTTCGCCGATGGTGCCGGTGGCGATGGTGCGCTCACCGACCTTGAGCGGGACGCTGCGCGCGACCGCTACCGGCAGGACATCGCCGGGCTTGAGGCTGGAGAGGCGCGAGAAGCCGATCGTCATGTCGACCAGCACTGCCTTGACCGGCAGCGGCATCGACGCGAAGGGCTCGGCCGCCGGATCGGGCGCGGCGGCGTTCGCGCGCGCCTTGCGGGGATGGCGCGGCACGGTGATGATCCCCGCCAGCGTCGCCTGCGGGAAGGCCAGCGACAGCGACCAGGGGTCGAAACCGTCCTCCTCGACCTCGAGCGAGAGCTGGAGAAGGTCCTCACCGCGTTCGAACGGGGCGAGATGGCGCAGGCTGGTATCGCGGCGCAAGGCGCGGACCACGTGCTCCGCGTCGCCGCCGAACGCGGCCGAAAGAGCCTCGGCAACGGTCTGTTCGATGCGGGCGATGAGCAGTTCGGCGGAGAGCGGGAAGGCATCGGGCAGCGGATCGGGCACGTCGCCGCGGCCGCCGAACGTCCGGTCGACCAGCCGGAACACCGGTGCGGCCTCGAACGTCGCGAGCATCGGCCTGCCTTCGGGGCCGACGGTCATCAGCGTGTGCGAGGCAAGGCCCTCGATGTCGGCCTGGATCGAGGCGAGAGTGCCGTCCATCGGCATGCCGACCCGCACCACCGGCGCATCGTCGCCCAGCATCGCCGCAAGGCCCGCGCTCAGCGTGCGGGACAGCCGTTCGCCGATCAGCGAAAGCGCGGGGACGAGCTGGTCGAGCGTCGGGCCGGTGCCCAGCAGGTCTTTGCTGTGCCTGGCCTTCACGCGTTCGGCGCCATGGGGAAGAGCGGTGTTCATGGGCG
Organism: Novosphingobium endophyticum; assembly: GCF_014640675.1. Lineage (GTDB taxonomy): Bacteria > Pseudomonadota > Alphaproteobacteria > Sphingomonadales > Sphingomonadaceae > Novosphingobium > Novosphingobium endophyticum. Next base: position 6,690 of record NZ_BMHK01000005.1, read on the forward strand.
GATCACTGGACGATGAAGTTGCGGAAGTAGACGGCGTCGACGCCGCCGAAGCCTTCCTTGCGGGTCAGGACGTCGTTGATCGCGGCGGTCATTCGCTTCTGCAGGCGCTCCTTGCCGGGGATCGTGTAGACGTCGTCCTCCGCCGTGTCGGCGATGATGGCGAGAAGCTGTGAACGGATCGCCAGCTCGTGCTTCCTGAGCCAGATCAGCACGCGTCCGTCGCGGCGCGTGGAACAGACCAGCGAGATCTGGACGAGCGCTTCGGAGTTCTTGAGGTTCGAAGTGAAATCCTCGCCGAAGGTGAAGTAGGCCGTGCGGTATTCATCGCCGCCCTCGCCATCGACATCGATCGCGCCTTCGTCCTTGTCCTTGTTGACCGGGGCGTAAGGATCGACTTCGCCCTTGCGGATCAGCTTGGGCGTGTTGTCTTCCTTTTCCTGCTGATGGCCGCCGCCGATCACGCCGGCCTGGACCAGGCCGAACATGCCTCCGCCGCCCACGGCCAGAAGGCCGGCCGCGCCCAGGATCAGGCCGAGCTTGCCCTTGGCCTTCTTGGACTTGCCTTCCTTCGCAGACTTGTCGCTCATGTGAAGTTCCCCCGAAATTTCAGATGTCAGGCGTAGATGCCGCTACGCTGGTTGTCGGTGCCGGTCCGGCCGGATGACCCGGTCCGGTCCTGCTGCGCGCCGGCCGAACTGGCCTGCCCGCGATGAAAAGCGCGCTCGCCTTGCTCGGCGCGGGCCTGCGCGGCCTGCTGCTGCCCCTGGCCATTGCCCGAGGAGGCGGACTGCTGCTGGGCCGCGCTCTGCTGCTGCTGCTGTTGCTGGTTCTGCTGGCCTTCGCCGCGCTGCTGTTCGCCATTGCCGGCGGCATGGCCTGCCAAGGAGGCGGCCACGGCGGTCTGGACGGCGGAAGTGAAGCCCGGGTCGGCGTTTGCCATGGTCACGCTCAGCTTCGCGTCGTCATGACGGAACTGGAGCGAGACCCTGCCGAACTCGGCATGCTGGAGCGCGGTGCGCACGACCTGCGGCGAAGCGGCCTCGCGCGCTTCGGTCAGGCGTTCGACGAGCGTGGCGAAATCGTGCGGCTGCTCGGCGCTCGCCGGAGCGGACGTCGCGGCGAGCGCGGGATCCGCCGGGCGGGCGGCGGCAGCGGCCTGCGCAAGGTTGAAGAGGGGCTGCTGCGGCGCGCTCTGGATGGCCGGGCTCGTGACTTCGGGGCCGGACGGGGCTTCGGCGGTCATGGGCGAAGCAGGCATGGCGGGGGCGGATGCTTTCGGCTCGGCCCTTGCATCCGTGGTCATCACTCTGGCCTCAGGGGCGGTGGCGGGCGCGGCCTGTGCGCCGATGACCGGCGACGGCGCGGGGGTGAAGATTCTCGGAGCAGCGGATGCTGCCCGCTCGTCCCCTCCGGCAGTGCCGGACGCGGCGGAGGCGGTGCGTGTGTCGGCTGCGGTTGCAGGTTCGGCGGTGGCTGGCGCAGTGGTCGTGGCGGCAGACGCGGGCGCGGGCCTGATGGTGACTGCGGCGACTGGTTCAGCGACAGCGGTCGGCGCGGCATTGTTGGCGATTTCAGGCGTGGCCCTGACCGTGGCTGCCGGAACGGTTTCGCGAGCCGCCATCGCAGGCGTTGTTGCCGCGCCCGTCATGCCGGGCACCGGCATCTGTGCGGCGCTGGCTGTCGCCGAACGGAAGGTGGTGGCGGACGCTGCCGGCGGAGCCTCGCCCCCGACTTGCGGCTGTGCGTCGGCGAGAATGATCGGAGAGAGGCTGACGCGCATGACCTGCGCGCGGGCAATGCCATCGGCGGCCGCCTGTCCAATGATCGGCACGCTCGCCATGATGCGCGTCACTTGCGCGGTGGCTTCGGGAAGCGTCGGACGCGGGATGGCCGGGGCGGGCGCGGCGGAAACGGGACCCGCTGCCCGGAATTCGACAGGACTGTCGTTACCGGGCAGCGGTGGGACGATGAGCGGCAGGACGGGAATGGCAGCCGCGATGGGCACGTCTGCCTGATCTGAAGCCGCGTCGTCGGGAGCTTCGTGGGTTTCGGGGGCACTGGGAATGGCAAGGCCGGTATCGGTGGTTCCGGCAACGGCGGGGGCGGCAACCGGCAAAGTCTTGCCGCCTTCCTTGCCGGCATTGCCGCTCGGCAACCCGGCAAGCGACGCCGCGATGGCGGCAGCCATGTCTTGCGCGGCGGTTTCGGGTGTGGCGGTGAGGCTGCCGGCCGCGCCCAGGAGAGCGGCGAAACCGGCCGATTCCGCGCCCTGCGCCGACGCCGAGGGCATCATGCCGTTCGTGCCGGGGGCATTCGCCGAAATCAAAGGAGCCGAAACCTGGATCATGCCTTGCTGGACCTCGCGGTTAACCATGCAAGGTACTAATCAAGATCCGTGCCAGATCCCTTTCTGCCGCCAAGAGCCGGGCTTTGCGCCGCCTTGGCGATCATGCGTTCCTGCAGGAGCGCGCGTTCCTCGATGGCGGCGCGGCGACGCTCCGCCTCGGCGAGCAGGCGCTGCTTGGCATCGGCGATGGACTGGGCGCGCAGGGCATCGCCGTCGGTCGATTTGCTCAAGGCCTGAAGGCCGCTGACGAAGCTCCCGACCTGGTGAAGCGCGGCACCGTCGTCCATCTCGCGGCGGCTGGCATAGTCGCTCGCCATCTGGCGCGTGCGTTCGGACAGCGCGCGCAGCTGGGTGAGCGTGCTTTCCGCCTGCGCCGATTCCAGCGCGGCGGTCTGCTTGGCGATCTCGCGGATCTTCTCGAGCCGCCGCAGCCGCGCGAGGCGCTTGCGATCTTCCTTCACGGCGTGGCTCCGCGCTCATGACGTTTCACGGGCAGGCGCATGGCGCTCATCCCAACAATGCCGCGAGCTGGGCGGCGCTGTCGTCGAGGTCGATGATCTCGCCGGCGGGCTGGCACAGGAAGGCGGTCAGCAACTGGTGCATGGCGATCGCCTTGTCGAGCTGGGGATCGGCGCCGGCGCGATAGGCGCCCATCAGCACGAGATCGCGGTTGGCCTCGTAGCTGGCGATGAGTGCGCGGAACTGGCGGGCGAGCTGCTGGTGGCCGGAGGTCACGATGTCGTTCATCACGCGGCTCAGGGAAGCGGCGATGTCGACGGCCGGGTACTGGCCGCGCTGCGCGAGATCGCGCGAGAGCACGATGTGCCCGTCGAGGATTGAGCGGGCGGTGTCGACCACGGGGTCGTCCTGGTTGTCGCCGTCGGCGAGCACTGTGTAGAGCCCGGTGACCGAACCGCCGCTTGCCGCCGAATTGCCCGCGCGCTCGACCAGCTTGGTGATCGTCGCGAGCGCGGAAGGGGGATAACCGCGCGCCGCGCCCGGCTCGCCGAGCAAAAGACCGATTTCGCGCGCGGCATGGGCGACGCGGGTCAGGCTGTCGAGGATGAGCAGCACGCGCTTGCCTTGCGCGCGGAAGTGTTCGGCCATAGACGTCGCGAGCATCGCGCCGCGCAGGCGCAGGTTGGGCGCGTGATCGGCGGGAACCGCGACCACGACGGTCTTGCCCTTCTTTTCGGCGTTCATGTGCCGCTCGACGAAATCGGAGACTTCGCGGGCGCGCTCGCCGATCAGGCCGACGATGATGACATCGGCCGAAGCGCCGCGCGCGATCATGTCGATCAGCACCGACTTGCCGACGCCGGAGCCGGCCATCACGCCGATGCGCTGACCGACGCCGAAGGTGGTGAGGGCATTGAGCGAACGCACGCCGGTGTCGAAGCATTCGCGCACCGGGCTGCGGTCCAGCGCGGACGTGCGTATGCCGCCGGCCGGCCATTCCAGGCGGGTGTGGATCGGCAGGCCCCCGTCGATCGGGTGGCCCTCGCCGTCGACCGCGCGGCCCAGGAAAGCATCGCCCACCGGCAGCATGCCGGGGCGCCCTTCGGGACAGACGCGCGCGCCGGGGCGCAGCAGGATCGTGTCGCCGAGCAGCATCATCATCGTCTTGCCGTTGCGAAAGCCGATGACTTCGGCCGAGAGCGTCTTGCCGCGGCCATGGCCGACGCGGCACATCGCGCCCACCGGCACGGACAGCCCGCTTACTTCGAGTAGGCCGCCGTCGCAGGCCGTGACCAGGCCGAAGCGGCGCGGCGAGAGATCGACCGGCTCGTCGGCAAGGTCGGCAAGGATCGGGTTCCAGAGCTTCAGCACGGGCCGGTCAGCAATGCTGGAGCGCTTCGGCGATGGCGAGGCGCCAGGTCGCCGGGCCGTCCTCGACGCCGCCATTGGCGGTTTCGATGCGGATCGTGCCGCGCTCCATCGCCGGGTCGGGCTCGATTGTCCATTCGGCCGACATGCGCTGCGAAATCAGCCGGATGTCTTCCGGGTGAAGCCGGATCAGGCGGTCGTCATCCGCGCGCGACAGCATCGCGATGGCCGCTTCGATCCGGCGCAGCAGCGCGTCCTGGTCGATGGCGAGCGGCGCCACCGCGCTTTCGCACAGCGCCGCGACGGTCTCGCGAAGGCGCATGCGCAGTTCCTCTTCCTGTTCTGCGTCGAGGCGGGTTAGCGCCAGCGCCAGCCCTTCGCGCGCGGCCGCCTCCGCCTCGGCCCTGGCCCTGGCTTCTTCCAGCGCCTGTTCGTAACCGGCGGCAAAGCCCTGGGCGAAGGCCTCGTCCACGGGATCGGGCGGCGCAGGCCCCTCCTCGATCGGCTTTGATGGCGGTTCCGGCGGCGCAAGCGCGCCGAACCGTGCGTCCGCGCGAAAGCCCGAGGGCTGGGCGAGCGCCTCGAACAGGCTGGCGCCCTGGACCGGAATCTTGAATCCGAGGTCAGACATGGCGGCGCTCAGACATATTCATCGTCGCCGCCGCCGAACACGATCGCGCCGTCGGCCGCGAGCTTGCGGGCGGTGACCACGATCTCCTTCTGCGCCGCGACGACATCGGCCAGCTTGGTGCGTCCGCGCGCGGCGATCTCGTCCTTGACGCCGTCGGCAGCGCGGCTCGACATGGCCCGGAAGAAGAACTCGCGTTCGTCCTCGGTGATGCCCTTGAGCGCATCGATCAGGGCATCGTTGGGAATGTCGCGCAGCAGCGTGCCCATCGACATCGGATCGAGCACGAAGAGGTGCTCGAACTTGAACATCTCGTTCTCGATCTGCTTCGCGAGCGCCTTGTCGAGCTTGCCGATCTCGCCCATTATGCGCTTTTCCAGTACCTTGCCGGCGCCGTTGATGATGTCGGCGGCTTCCTTCGGCCCGCCCATGGCGAGCGGGCGCTGGCCGTGGCATTCGGTGATGCGGCGGGTCAGCAGCTCCTCAAGCATGGCGAGCGCCTGCGGCGAGACCGGGCCGAGCGTGGCGATACGGTGGACGATCTGCGACTGTTCGCTGGCGGGCAGCGCGTGCAGCACTTCGGCGGCGACCACGGGGTCGAGCTGGACCAGCAGCACGGCGATCGCCTGCGGGTGTTCGCCCTTGACCAGCGGCACCAGCGCTTCCGAGGTGAGCCAGCGCGCCAGTTCCAGCGGCGACGTCTTCTGCTCCTCGGGCGCGATCTTGCGCATCACGTTCTCGGCCTTCAGCTCACCGACCGCGCGGCTCATCATCGTGCGGACCTGGCCGACGCGGTCATGCGCGACGAGGCCGAGCTTCTCGGTCTTGTCGACGAAGCCGGCAATGGCCTCGGCGATGATCTGGGGGCTGATTTCGCCGAGCGCGCACATCTTCTCGCCCAGGCGCCGCAGTTCGTCGGGTTCCAGCTCGGCAAGGATCCGCGAGGCGTGGTCGTTGTCGAGCAACATCACCATGACGGCGGCGTTGTCGGCCGGGAAAAGGGGGACGACTTCGCTCACTGGGCGAGCTCCTTCCTGTCGGCGGTCTCGGCCGGCATTTCGTTGAGCATCTGGCGCAGCGCGGCGACCGCGCTGTCCGGCCTCTCGGCGACGAGACGCTGGGCGAGGCCAAGCTGGCGGCTGAGCAGATCGGAGCGCGTGATATCGAATTCGGCGTCGTTGCCGCCCGGCAAGGCGCGCCGCCGGGACGCCCCTTGCAGGACCGGCTGCCCGTTCGCATCGAGAATGGCGTCCTCGTCGCCGTCAATTTCGTCTTCGTCGTCCCCGGCGGCACCTTTCGCGCCCTTCGGCTTGTCGCCGCGCAGGGCCTTGATCATCGGCCGCACGCCCAGCAGCAGGACGAGAAGGACCGCCAGCAGCGCGGCGCCGTAGCGCACGACCATGGCGAACCACGGCATCTGGTAGAAGGGCAGGACGGTCGGATCGGCGACCGGCTCGAAGCTGCGGGAGATCACCTTGACCTGATCCCCGCGCTGCGTGTCGGCGCCGACGGCGGCGCTGACGAGCGCCTCGATTTCCTGAATCTCGCTGCCCTTGGCGCCTTTCAGCGCCTCGGCGCTGATCGCCACCGCGACCGAGAGGCGCTTGATGCCGCCCGGCGTAGTGTTGGCGACCGAAACCTCGCGGCCGAGTTCGTAAGTGCGCGAGGAGCGGGATTCGCCGCTGGTGGGCGGTGTCGCGCTCGCCTGCGCGGCGGTGCCCTGGGGCGCGCCGGGCTGCGCCTGGGTAGCCGGCGGCGGCGTGTTGGCCAGCACGCCGGGAATGCCTGCGGCCGGCGTGGCGGCGGTCGATTGCGATTGTTGTTCGGTTTCGGTGCGGACGGCACCGTCCTTGTCATAGCTTTCGCGCGCCGATGTCACCTGGTCCATGTTGAGTTCGACCTGGATTTCCGAGGTGAAGTTGCCATCGCCGAGCATCGGACGCAGGAGCTGCGAGACCTGTTCGCGCAGTTTCGTTTCCATGCGCGATTGCAGGTCGAGCCGGTCGCTGTCGGCGCCGCCGCGGGTTTCGGACAGCAGTTCGCCGTGCTGGTCGACGACCCGCACCGCATCGGGCGAGAGGCCCGGCACCGAGCCGGCGACGAGATTTACGATCGCGCTGACCTGGCTTTCGGTCAGCGAACGGCCGCGCGCGAGGCGGACCATCACCGAGGCGGTGGGGGCCACGTTCTCGCGCACGAAGACCGACTTTTCGCCTTCCGCCAGATGTACGCGCACGCCTTCAACGCCGTCGATCTGCATGATCGTCTGCTGCAGGTCCGCCTCGCGGGCCGAGCGCAGGCGCTGGCCCTCGAGGGTACGGCTCGCGCCCATCGGCATGTTGTCGAGTATCTGCGCGCCGCTTTCCGGCGTGGCGAGCGAGCCGTCGGACGCGACCAGCATGCGGGCCTTGTAGTAGTCGCTTTCCGAAACGGTCAGCGCGCCGGTGCCGTTGTCAATCTGATAGGCGATCGAGGCCTGGTCGAGCGCGGCGGCGACGCTGGCGCGGCCGGAATCGTCGAGCTGCGCGTAAAGCGTGCGCTGCGGCGAGGGCGCGAGCGCGCTCCAGGCGAGAAGGGCTCCGCCTATGGCCGAAAGACCGACGAAAACCGGCAGGACCTTGCGGACCGCCGGCTGCGCGGTGAACGTGCCGAGGCGCGTGAGGATGCCGCCGCCCGCCGGATCGGTGAGCGGAGCGAACATCGAGGGCGCGGCGGGCAGCGAGGCCGCCGGGGCGCCGTTAGGCGTGGCTGGGACGAGCTCGGGCATGATTCATTACACCCCCATCCTCATGATGTCCTGATAGGCGGACAGCAGCTTGTTGCGGACTTGCAAGGTCGCTTCGAAAGCGACGCCGGCTTCCTGGCGGGCCAGCATGACCTTGGCGACGTCGGTCACCTCGCCGCGCTGGTACGCGTCGGTGATCGTCTCGGACTTGGCCTGGACCGCGCGGACGCCGTCGAGCGCGGACTTCAGCGTATCGGCAAAGCCCTGGGCAGGGGCCTGGACCTCGGGCTGGCTCGCGCCGCCGATGCCGCCCGTCTGCTGGGCGCCTTGCGTCGAATGAAGTTGCTGGAGCAGTTCGTTTCGCTGGATGATCTGCTGGCGCATCGCCATGATCTGTTGAATTCCTCCAGCGCCACCCCCGATGCCGGAGACGCCGCTCATCGGCGGCCTCCAGCGGCCATGCGGCCGATTTCAATCCCGGCGTCACGCATCGAGGCAAGGCGATAGCGCAGGGTCCGTTCGGAAATGCCCAGTTCGCGCGCGGCACGCACCCGGCTGCCACCGCAGGCCTCCAGCGTCTCAACGATCGCGCGGGCTTCGGAAAGCTGGACGATCGAGGAAAGCCGGCGGGGGCCATCGGTCTCTTCGGGCATGTCCGGCGCCGGGGCGACGCCGAAGCCGGCGGCGGCGACGGGCGACTGGATGAGGCGCGCGGGGCTGTCGAACACGATGTGCTCGGCGGCGATGGCCTGCTTGCCGTGGGCCAGCAGCAGCGCGCGGCGGATGACGTTCTCCAGTTCACGCACGTTGCCGGGCCAGGAGTGCAGCTTGAGCATCGCCAGCGCGGCGTCGTTCAGGCAGGGGACGTTGGCCGGGTCCGGCGCGTGACGCAGCGCCATGGCGTAAGCCAGCGGGGCGATGTCGTCGACACGCTCACGCAGCGGACGCAGCGCCAGCGGGAAGACGTTGAGGCGGTAGTAGAGGTCGGCTCGGAAGCGGCCTTCAGCCACTTCCGTCGGCAGGTCGCGGTTGGCGCAGGCGATGATGCGTACGTCGACCTTGATGGCGCGGGTCGAGCCGATCGGCACGACTTCCTGTTCCTGCAGCGCGCGCAGGAGCTTGGCCTGGAGCTGGATCGGCATCTCGGCGATCTCGTCCAGCAGCAGGGTGCCGCCGTCGGCGGCGCGCATGAAGCCTTCGCTCGCCTGGGTCGCGCCGGTGAAGGCGCCCTTCTGGTGGCCGAACAGCAAGGCCTCGAGCATGGTTTCGGGCATCGCCGCGCAGTTGACCGCGATGAACGGCCCGTCGCGGCGCTTGCTGCGGGTGTGGATGAAGCGGCTGAGCACTTCCTTGCCGGTTCCGGTCGGGCCGTTGATCAGCACCGGAATGTCGCTTTCGGCGAGACGGCCGGCGAGGGCGAAAACGGAAAGGCTTTCCGGATCGGCCGCGATCGGCTCGTCCGCGCCGGCCATCGCCGCGAGCAGCATGGCCAGCGAGCTTTCGCTCAAGGGATCTGCGTAGGTCAGAGCGACCTGCGATGCTCCCTTGCGGCCCAGCGCCGGGGCCTTGCCCCTGCTGAGGTGAACAGCACGCGTCCGTGGACGCGCAGGCCCCCCGTCAGCCGCGTCGCGCAGGTCGATGGCATCGCAGTCGAACAGCGATGCGGCGATCGCCGCGCCGCGCTGTGCGAGCGGCCCGTGTTGCCGAGCGAATTCGGTATCGAATTGAACCCCACGCATGTCTCGAAGGTCCCCCGTAATGTTTAACCAATCTCCGAGGCCGCTTATGAAGGTTAATTGGTTAATGGTTCTAAAGAATGGGCAGTAGGGGTTTGCACTAGTTTCGGACCGATTTGGGCCTTTTTGCCCCTTATCCGATCATCTTTTTGCCGGACCGGCTTAAATTTGCCGGTGGCTTGCCGGTCTGGGGTTCGGCAGCGGCGCCGGATGGGCCGGCAAAGCTGTTCGGGAATTCGGGACATTAAACGGGAGCTACCTATATGTCTGTAATCAATACCAACATCAGCGCGGTGAAGGCGGCCAACGCATCCAATTCCGCCAACAAGATGCTGAGCACGTCGATGGAGCGCCTGTCGACGGGCAAGCGCATCAACTCGGCCAAGGACGACGCCGCCGGCCTCGCCATCTCGACCTCGATGACCTCGCAGATCAAGGGCATGAGCCAGGGCATCCGCAACGCCAACGACGGCATCTCGATGGCCCAGACCGCCGACGGCGCGCTGTCGGAAGTCACCAACATGCTGCAGCGCGTCCGCGAACTGGCCGTCCAGTCCTCCTCGGGCACCTACCAGGACTCCGACCGTGACGCGATGCAGCAGGAAGTGACCGCACTGACCGAACAGATCGGTGATGTTCTCGCCAACAGCGAGTTCAACGGCAACGCGCTCTTCTCGACCACTTCGGGCACGGACGTCACCATCGACATCCAGACCGGCGCCAACTCGGGTGACACGGTCACGCTGACCTCGACCGCGATCGACGGCACCAACATCGACGCCACCGCGCTCGACGTCTCGACCGCCACCGCCGCCTCGACCACGATCGACAACGTCGATACCGCCCTTGCCGACGTCAACGCCTCGCGCGCTTCGCTGGGTGCCGGCCAGAACCGCCTCGAATCGGCAATCAACAACCTCACCAACAACGTGACGAACCTTTCAGACGCCCGTTCGCGGATCGAGGATGCCGATTATTCGGCGGAAACCACCGCCATGGCCAAGTCGCAGATCCTCTCGCAGGCTTCGACTGCCATGCTTTCGCAGGCGAACCAGAGCCAGCAGAGCGTGCTCTCGCTGCTCCGCTAAGCGGTCAAAACCGACAATAGCCTGCCTCGGCAGGCTAGGGCTCCGGCGGTGCTTTCCCCAGGCCGCCGGGGCCTTCTCCGTGCCTGCTTTCGGCGCGGACGCCCCAGGTCCGATCCGGATATATCGGATAGGTATATTTCCCCAACCATATAGGTTGCATGCCGTGCCCGTCAGTTCCGTGCTCACGCAAGTGGGGGGAGCGGGAGCGCAAAAGCGCTTCGCTTCGTCGCTCCCGCGATCACGGCCGTTCGTTCGGGCATTCCCCTCAGCGAAAACCACAAAGGGGCGCAGGCGAGCCCTTCGCAGCCTTACCCGCCGTGGCAGGATGCCTATCCAGCCATCCCCTCGGGAAACTCGTCTATCGTGAGCCTGTAGGCGCGCCACAGGAATTTCCATTCGTCTCCGATACGCAGGAGCCGGTCGTCATAGTGGCCGCAGAGTTTGAAGATCGCGCCGTTCTTCATCTTCACCACCTCGCGGGCAAAGGAACGCACGCTGGCACTGTCGCGGGCGATGTCCATGGCACCGATCTCGCCCATGAAGGCGACCGTTTCCCAGTCCTTCCATAGGCCGTCCCAGGTCTCGCGCAGCGCGTCGTGCCCGGTCGCGTCGAACAGGTGGCTCGACCAGCGACCCTCCGGGGCGAAGCAGGAAACCCATTGCTCGCGGTCGCCGCGCCAGCTCGCATCGGAATAAGTCCCGTAGAGTTCGCGGATCGCGAGACGATCCTCAACCGGCCCGGTGAATGCCATGGTCCTCTCTCCCTCAGTGTGCTTCCGAAGGTGAGGGAAAGGCGCACCCATGCGCAAGCGCCGCGACGTGCGCGGGCAAAGCGATCACTTCGGCGATGAGGGCAGGCGGCAGGGGCGGGTGGTGGCGGGAGCGGAGATGGCGACGGGGGCCGTCATCTCGGACCGGGAGACTGGAGATCGGAGTCGGTCCGATTCGCGTCCCGCCACTGATGTGGCGGAACCGAACCCGGTATCCACCACACTGAAACAGTTGGGGCTCAGTCGAGCAGAGTGATCGAGATGCGCCGGTTGCGCGGATCCTGCGGGTTGTCAGGGATCAGCAGCTCCTGGTCCGCGACGCCCTCGATGCGTTTGAAGCGGCTCTCGTCGATGCCGTCGCGCAGGAGCGCCTGGCGCGTGGCTTCGGCGCGGCCGGCGGAGAGCGACCAGTTGTTGCCGTAAGTGCCGGGGCGGTACGGCAGCGCGTCGGTGTGGCCGCGGATCGTGAGCTTGCCCCTGTCCGGCCCGACGGCCTCGGCGATCACGCCGATGAGTTCCGCGGCATCCGGCGTGAGCACGGTGGTGCCGAGGCGGAACATCGAGAAGTCGGCATCGTCGACGAGGTCGATCCGCACGCCCATCGTCGTGTCGACCAGGCGGACCTGCTTGGCCAGCTTGCGCAGGTGCTCGCTGGACTTCAGCTTCTCCTCGAGCGCGGCCTTGGCGCGGGCCGAGCGCTTGATCTTGCTGCCGCCTTCCTTGGGGCCGCCGGTGGCGTCGCGCGGGATGGTCATGGACTGGGTGCCGGTCTGGCCCGCGGCGTGGGGATACTTGTCGGCGTCGACCATCGATGAGCCGCCGAGCAGGCCGTTGGAGGAACCGGCGGCGGATTCCCTCGTCTTGACCAGCGTGGGGGTGAAGTAGTCTGCAATGCCCTTGCGCTGTTTCTCGGTCGTCGCGCCGAGAATCCACAGCAGCAGGAAAAAGGCCATCATCGCGGTCACGAAGTCGGCATAGGCCACCTTCCAGGCGCCGCCGTGGTGGCCGCCTTCGACCAGCGTGATCTTCTTGACGATGATCGGCGGCAGCGGTTCGTTCCTGCCTCGCTTGGCGGCCATGTCAGCGTCCCCTCATCGCGTCGAGCAGCTCGGAGAGGCCCGGGCGGAAGGAATGGCCGAGGCCCGAGCGCGCCGATTCGACGACCAGCGGCTGCGGCCAGCCGTGCAGGCTGGCGATCACGACCTGCTTGACGGCGTGGAAGATCTGCTCGTCTTCGCCGTTGATCTGCTTGAGGCGGCCCGCCATCGGCGCGACGATGCCATAGGCGAGAAGCACGCCCAGGAATGTGCCGACCAGCGCCGAGCCGATCATCCCGCCCAGGATGGCGGGCGGCTCGTCGATCGAACCCATCGTCTTCACCACGCCGAGCACGGCGGCGACAATGCCGAGCGCGGGCAGCGCGTCGGCGAGCGTCTGGAGCGCGTGCTGGGGTTCGTGCAATTCATGGAAATGCGTCTTCATCGCATTGTCCATCACGTCCTCCACAGCGTGAACTTCCAGCGTACCGGACGAGACCACGATCAGCGTCAGGGTGTCGCAGATGAGGTTGGCCAGCGCGGTGTTCGCGAGCAGCCGCGGGAACTCGGCGAAGAGCGAGGAGGACTTGGGATCGTTGACATGGCTTTCCAGCGCCACCGGGCCTTCGGTGCGCAGGATCTTCATCAGCCGGGTGGTCAGGATGATCGCGTCGACGTGGTCCTGCTTGTTGTGCCGGGCGCCCTTGAAGACCCGTTTCAGCGCGCCGCCGAGTGCCTTGAGCTGGTGCATCGAGTTGCCGGTCACGATCGCGCCGACGGCGGCGCCGCCGATGATCAGCATTTCGTGCGGGATCGCGTGAAAGACCGGACCCAGCGCGCCGCCGGTCAGGGCGAAGCCGCCGAATACCATGATCAGCAGGATCACGACGCCGACAAGTGCAAACATGGTTAGCAGTCCCCTGTAGAATTAGGCCCGTTTCCTGACTTGGGATCGGGTGTCACGATCAGCTCAGCTGATTGAAAAGCGAAAGGTTGGAGAGCTTGGTGAAGCTGGCCTGGCTGGCCTGGAGCACCAGCATCGTTTCCTGCAGCGTGGCGATCGTGCTGGTAATGTCCGTGGCACCGAGGTTGGCCTCCTCGGTGGAGCGCAACTCGCCAACATTGGTGCGGCGTTCGGATGTCAGGTCGATCCAGGAAAGGCGCGTGCCGATCACCGTCTGCGCGGTCGTCAGCGTGTCGAGGCCGGCCTTGAGCGATCCGAGTGCGTCCCTGGCAGCACCGGCGGGATCGGCGACGCCGCCCTGCAGCGCGCTGGCAAGGTCCTTGACGACACCCAACAGATCAGTGGGCGTGCCATTGACCGAGAATTCCAGAAATTCCGGTCCGGTCAGCGAGCGTGTCACGGTCTGCCCGTCGCCCAGCGAAAGATCGCCCGAAGTGGCGGTGCCGGCATATGCGGCGTTGCCTGAAGCGTCGACGGTGTAGGCATCGCCCGCGCTTTCGCCGCCGAACAGTGCGTGGCCGTTCGAATCGCGCGAGTTGGCGAGCGAAACGAGCGTGCTGTAGATGGACTCCACTTCCTTGCCGAGGGCGGAGCGCTGGTCCTCGGTGAGCGTGCCGCTGGCGGCCTGCGTGGCCAGTTCCTGCATGCGGATCACGGCCTTGGCCATGTCGCCGAGGGCGGCGTCGGCCAGCGTCAGGTCGGCGTCGGCGCGCTGGGCGTTGCTGGCATCGATGTTCGTGAGCTTTTCCAGCCGCGACAGCGTCCGCAGCCGGGACGCCGCGACCGGATCGTCCGATGAGCGCGACAGCTTCTGGCCGCTGGAGAGCTGGCTCTGCAGGCTCTCGGCCTGCGAACGCAAGTCCTTCATGCTCACGCGCGCCCGTTCGAAGAAGGCGCCGGTGCTGGTGGAAATCGTGGCCATGACCGCCTTACCTGATACCTAGGATGGAATCGAAGATGTCGCTTGCCACCTGCATCACCCGGCCGTTGGCCTGGAATGCCTGCTGGTAGCGGACGAGATTGACCGCCTCTTCGTCGAGGTCGACGCCGGCCTGGGCCTGGAGCGCGATCCTGGCGGTGCTGGCGATGGAACTGAGCGCGTCGCGCGTGACGGTGCGGCCGGCCACGGCGCTGGAGACGGTGAACAACAGCGTGTTCATGGTTCCGGCGGGATCGGCCGCAGTCAGCGCGGCCCGTAGCGCCGAGAGGCTCGACGGGTCGCGGCTGCCGGCGGCGGCGCCCGAGGGGGCGGTGGCGATGGCGCTGGCGCCGGTGGCGATCATGGCGATGTCGGCGGCACCGGTGCCGGAGAACAGCGCCTGCCCGGCATTGCCCGCAAGGTCCACGCCGTTCGCCTGCGCCGCGTTGACGACGCTAACGATGTTGGCGGCCAGCGCGTCGAGCTGGCTGCGCGTGTCGGCGAGCTGGGTGAGCGCCTGGCCCCGGCCGGCCAGTCCGCCCGAGCTGATCGTTGCCGCGCTGCCGTCGAGCGTGAACGAGATGGTGCCGTCGGCCGCGGTCGCCATGGCCAGCGTCGAGGCGGTGCCCCCCGCCACCAGCGTCTGGCCGGCGGTGCCGCCGATGGTCACGCTGACGGTCTTGTCCTGATTATAGGTGGCGGTGACGTTGACGTGCTTGCTGAGCTGTTCGAGCAGCGAGTCGCGCTGGTCGAGCAGTGTCGTCTGGTCGCTCGATGCATCGGAAGCGCGCGAAAGGCGCAGGTTCACGCGGGCGAGTTCGCCGGCGACGCGGTTGACTTCGTCCACCCCATCCTGCGCCTCGAAGCGCAGACCCTCGCCGACCGCGTCGAGGCTGGAGGCCGCGACGTTGAAGGTCTGGGCCATGGTGCGGCCCTGTTCGAGCACGGCGGCGCGCAGCGATCCGTCGGTGGGATCGGAGACGAGCTGCTGCAGGCTGGCCTCGAAGGCGACGATGGAATTGTAGACGCCGGTCTGCTCGACCGCCGCTTCGATGTTCTCCAGCCCCTGGACCTCGGCCGAGGCGCGCGCGGCGTCGGCGCCGGTGCGGCGCACTTCGGCCTGGCGGAACACGTCGGCATTGCGCGTGACCCCGGTGATCCGCACGCCGGCGAGGTTGATCGCGGTCGGCGAGGCGGCGCCGGAATTGGCAGCAAGTTCGGAAACGGTGAGCGTGCGCCGGACATAACCCTCGGAAGAGGCGTTGGAAATGTTCTGCGCGGTCAGGTCCAGCGCCGCGCGGGCCGCGGCTGCACCGGACTTGGCGATCGAGATGAGGTCTGCGCCCATGGCCTATCCTTTCGCCTCGGCGCCTTCGGCAGGCGTGGTTTCGGCGGGCAGATAGCGCGCCATCTGCGCCTCGATGATCGTGGCGAGGCCGAGCGAGCCGGTGCCGGCCGCGACATCGGCGAAGTGTTCGTCCTGCAGCTGACGGAAAGTCTGCATCGCCTGACTGCCGAACGCATCGCCGCCGAAGTCGGTCTTGCGCGCGGCGGCGAGCATCTGGCGCACGAAGATCGCCTCGAACTGCTTGGCCGTGGCGTGCAGCTTTTCGCGGTCGGTCGCCTGAGGCGCGGCGGTCAGGCCCGGAAGGGTGGGGAGGATGACGCTCATATCACCACCATCTCGGCCTTGAGTGCGCCGGCCTGTTTCAGCGCCTCGAGGATCGCCACCAGATCCGAAGGGGTGACGCCCAGTATGTTGAGCGCATCGACCACCGAGGAGAGCGAGGCGCCGGGCTTGAACATTGCGACGGAGCGCTTTTCTTCCTCCAGCGAGATATCGCTGTTTTCCTCTACGGCGGTCCTGCCCCGGCTGAACGGCGCGGGCTGGATCACGGTGGGATCCTCGTCGATGCGCACGGTCAGCTTGCCGTGCGCGATCGCGGCGGGCGAGAGGCGAACCGCGCTGTTGATGACGACTGTGCCGGTACGGCTGTTGACGATGACGCGCGCCGCCGTTTCCGCCGGTTCGATCTCGATCATTTCGATCGCGGCCATGACGCTGGCGCGGGTGTTCGAATCGGGCGGCAGGCGCAGGGCGAGCGTGACGCCGTCCTCGACCGAGGCGGTTCCCGGCATGCGGCGGTTGATCGCGTCGCGCACGCGCGCGGCGGTCAGGAAGTCCGCATTGAACAGGTTCCAGCGCAGCATGGGTTCGCTGTCGAAGCCGGTAGCGACGGCGCGCTCTACGCTGGCGCCGTCGGCGATGCGCCCGACGGTCGGAATGTTGACGGTGAGGTTGGAGCCGTCCTTGGCCGAAACACCGAGGCCGCCGACCGCGAGGTTGCCCTGGGCCATGGCGTAGATCTGGCCGTCCGCACCGTAGAGCGGAGTCATGATGAGGGCGCCGCCGCGCAGGGATTTGGCCTTGCCGATGGTGGAGACGGTAACGTCGATCCGCTGGCCGGGCTTGGCGAAGGCGGGCAGGTCGGCGGTAATCATCACTGCCGCCGCGTTTTTCAGGCCGGGCGAGACTCCAGGCGGGAGCTGCAGGCCCATGCGGCCCGACACGCCTTTCATCGCCTGGGTCAGGTATTCGAGGTTGTCGTCACCGGTGCCGGGCAGGCCCACGACGATGCCGTAGCCGGTCAGCTGGTTCGAGCGCACGCCCTGGAACTGCCCGAGATCGCGCACGCGTTCGGCATGGGCGATGGTCGGCACGAACACCATCAGCGCGCAAAGCAAGCTGACCCAGAGCTTCCCCTCCCGCCAGCGGGAGGAGAGAAGGTGGGCGATCGCCTTCGGGATCGAAAGTTCCATCACACCCTCCTCAGAACGGCGAGATCATGTTGAAGAACTTGCCGAGCCAGCCCTGGCGGCTCGCGCGCTGGAGGGCGCCCTTGCCCGAATATTCGATTTTCGCATCGGCCACGCGGCTCGAGAAGATCGCGTTCTCCTGGTCGATGTCGGAGAGGCGAATGATGCCCGAGAAGCGGACCCATTCATCGCCCTGGCTGAGCAACATCTGCTTTTCCCCTTTGACGAGCGCGGTGCCATTGGGGCGCACTTCGGCGATGGTGACGGAAAGCGTCGAGGCGAGCGAACTCGTCTGCCCCGCGGTTCCCTGGCCGTTAAAGGTCGAGGAGCTGCTGGCTTTAAGCGCGTCGGGATTGAGGAACGACAGAGGGCCGGCCGTCGGCGGGATGATCGAGGCGCCGCCGCTCTTCTGGCTTTTCGAGCTGACCGCCTTGGACGCGGTGGTCGCTTCTACCAGAAGGATCGTCACCGGATCGCCGACCATGCGGGCGCGGTTGCCTTCGTAGAGCGGCGCATAACCCGCCGAGACGTTGAAGATGCCGCCGGTCGGCGCGGCCGGCGCGGCGGGGCGCGCAAGGGGCAGCGTCGGTTCGAAACCGGAGAGCCCGTCCTTCTTCCGCGCATCGGCCGGCCCGGCGGTAAGCACGCAGAGCGCGGCGGCGGCGATAAGGGTTTTGTGGAGCATGGCAATCACAGCGTCTGGTTGGCGTTCTGCAGCATTTCGTCGACCGCCGAGATCATCTTGGAGTTGATCTCGTAGGCGCGCTGGGTCTCGATCATGTTGACCAGTTCCTCGACGATGTTGACGTTGGAGGCTTCGAGCATGCCCTGGCGGATCTGGCCGCGCCCCTGCTCGCCGGCCGCGCCGATCTGGGCCGGGCCGCTTGCGGCGGTTTCGAGCATGAAGTTGTCCGCGCCGGCCTGCAGGCCGCCCGGATTGGTGAAGCTGGCAATCGTGATCTGGCCGAGCTGCGTCGGCTCGGCCTCGCCGGCGATCTGCGCCGAAACGGTGCCGTCGGTCGAGATGGTGATCGAGGTCGCCTCGGCGGGTACGGTGATCGGCGGCTGCAAGGCGTAGCCCTGCGCGGTCACGAGCTGGCCGTCCGCCGAGCGCGTGAAATTGCCGGCGCGGGTATAGCCGAGCTGGCCGCCGGGCATCTGCACCTGGAAATAGCCGGTGCCGTCGAGCGCGAGGTCGAACGAGTTGCCGGTGGTCTCCAGCGACCCTTGCGTTTCCATGCGCGTGGTCGACTGCACGGCGACGCCGGTGCCGAGGTTGAGCCCGGTGGCGTAAGTCGTCTCGGTCGAGGAATCGGCGCCGGCCACGCGGCTGTCCTGATAGGCGAGCGTCGCGAAGTTGGCGCGGTCGCGCTTGAAGGCGGTGGTGCCGACGTTCGCCAGGTTATTGGCGATGACACGCATGCGCTGGTCTTGCGCTTCGAGACCGGTACGGGCCACCTGGAGTGCGGAACTGGGCATGGCTTTTCTCTTCCTCAGCTATCAATGCGCATGAGACGGGCACTGCCTTCGTCGAGCTGCTTGGCGGTTTCGACGAGCTTGGTGCGCATGTCGAAAAGGCGCTGGGCGGAGATCATCTCGACCAGCACTTCCGATGCGTTGACGTTCGACTGTTCGAGCGCGCCGGGAATCAGGCGCGCGTTCTCGTCGATCGGCAGGACGCCGCCGCCACGTACGCGGAACTGGCCGGCAATGTCCTTTTCGATCTGCGATCCGGCGGTGCTGACCAGCTTCAGCCGGTCGAGCCGCACCGGCGGCTGGTCGGGCGTCGCCGGATCGGTCACCAGCACGCCGCCATCGGGCGCGATGGTGATCTGCGAACCGGGCGGGACCGTGACCGGGCCGTTGTCCCCCAGGACCGGCAGGCCATCGCCGTTCTCGATCACGCCGGTGACCGAGACGGAAAGGTCGCCGCGGCGGGTATAGGATTCGCCGCCGTCGTAAGCCTGGAGCGCGAGCATGGCATCGCCTTCGAGCGCGATGTCGAGCGGGTTGCCGGTGTTCGTCACCGCGCCTTCCTTCATCGAGGCGCCGCGCACTACCGTGCTGGTCATCGCGCGCGCTTCCAACTGCGAGCCGTCCAGCGTCATCGGCGTCGCCTGGATCATCTCCTTGCGAAAGCCGATGGTCTGGGAATTGGCCATGTTGCTGGCGATGACGCGCTCGCGCGTCATCGAAGCGTTCATGCCGGAAATGGCGGTGTAGATCAGCCGGTCCATGGGGTCAGGTCCTTACGAGACGTCAGTTCCGCAGGTTGATGATGGTCTGCGAGATCTGCGTGGCCGTATCGACGGCCTTGGCGTTGGCCTGGAAGTTGCGCTGCGCGGTGATCAGGGCAACGAGTTCCTCGGCGATGTCGACGTTCGAGCGCTCGATCGAGCCCGACAGGAGATCGCCGTAAAGGCCGGAACCGGGCTGGCCGTAGCTCGCGGCGCCCGAGATGCCGGTCGCCTCCCAGCCCGCGTTGCCGACCTGCTTGAGCCCCGTCGGAGCGACGAACGAGGCCATCGCGACCACGCCGACCGAGGTGTTGGTCCCGTCGGCATAAGTGGCGAGTACGTCGCCATTGGCGCTGATGCTCACGCCCGCGAATTCCGCGCCCCCGGCATTGGTCGCCGGGATCTGGACGTCCTGCAGGGCGGTCGTGGATGTGATCGCGCCGTTCGCATCCACCGGGAAGACCTGGAGGCGCGCGCCTTGGGGCGTGTTGACGTAACCATCGCCGTCGACGGTGAAAGCGCCGGCGCGGGTAAATTCGGTCTGCCCGGAGACCGGCGAGACCACGGTGAAGAAGCCGTCGCCGTTAATCGCGACGTCGAGCGCGTTGCCGGTCTGCTCGATCGCGCCGAGCCCGAAGTTCTGCGTGATCGACGCGACGCGCGCGCCGATGCCCACGGTCATCTTGGCATCGGCGAACACCGAGTTGGAAACGATGTCGGCGAAAGAGGCGTTGCTCTTCTTGAAGCCGCTGGTTTCGGCGTTGGCGATGTTGTTCGAGATGACGTTGAGGTCGGTCTGCGAATTCTTGAGGCCGGTAAGCGAAGTGTAGAAGGACATGGCATAAGTCTCCTGAAAATGCGGATCAGGCGGTGGTCGTGGTATCGGTGATGGATGAAGCGGCGACCTGCTTCGCGAGCGCGGTGACCGTCTGGTTGGTGGCGGTCTGCGCGGTGACGAGCGTGTCGAGCTTGGCGGAAATGGCGCTCAGCGTGTCGGACATCTCGGTCGTGCCCGCGAGGGACGAGAACTGGGCCATCTGGGCCAGCATCTCGGTCTGGTCGGTCGGGTTGAACGGATCCTGCTGCTGCATCTGCGTGAGCATGAGCTTGAGGAAGTCGCCCTGGTCGAGCGCTGAAAGCGTGGTCTTGGCGATGGACGAGGTGTTCGTCGCCGCGCTCGCGGAACTGGTGGAAGTCACGGTCATTTGAGCCTCATCGTGTCGAGCATGAGTTGCTTGGCGGTGGACAGGGCCTCGACCAGGTTCTGGTACTGACGCGAGGCTTCCAGCATCTCGACCATCTCCGCGTTCTCGTCGACGGGAGCTGCCCAGACATCGCCGTTCTCGTCGGCGAGCGGGTGGTCAGGATTGTGTTCGCGCACTGCCGCGGCCTGTTCGCGGACCACGCCCTGCACCTGGACGGTGGCAAGGCCGCTGGCCTGATCGAGGCTTTCGGCAAAGACGGCGCGGATCGGCTTATAGGCTTCCGCCTCGCTGGCCGAGACGGTGCCGGCGTTGGCGAGGTTGGACGCGGCGGCGTTCATGCGCACGAGCTGCGCGGACATACCGCGCTGCGCGAGGTCGAAGATGGTGAAGGGCTGGCCGGCCATCGTCATTCGCCCCGCAGCGAGCGCTTGACGGTGTCGACGCGCGAGCGGATGAACTCCAGAGTCGTCGAATAGCCGACCGCGTTTTCCGAAAAGGCGAGCTGCTCGTTCTGCAGCTCCACCGTGTTGCCGTCGAGCGAAGGCATCACCGGCACGCGAAAGAGCGTCGCGGCCTGCGCGGCGGCATCGACGTCGGCGCCGCCGTTCGCCGAGCGCAGCGCAGCGGCGAAATCGATGTCGCGCGCCTTGTAGCCCGGCGTCGCGGCATTGGCGATGTTCGAGGCGATCAGGCCCATGCGCTGGGAGCGAAGCTCCAGCGCCTTGCCGTGAATTCCGAACAGGTCCTGTGACATTCGTCTTGGCTCCAGGTTTTTCCCGCTGACGCTCTACGCAAACACCGTGCCAGTTCCGCGAGCACGCATGTTTTCGTCTCCTGAAGCTGCCGGATGCCGGGCGCGGGGCAGGCAAAGCGGCAAGGCTTTGCCGGCGGGCGGCAAAATTGTGCTCTTTCCCCCCTGAAATCTCGCCGCCGCTGCCGTTCTCGATTCCAAAGGAGAACCTGCGTCATGCAGATCGACAACCTGTTCGATCCCACCAGCGGCCTGATCGTCCTGGGGGGAACGGCGCTGGCAACGCTGATGCGCTGCGGCTTCGCGGATACCGGCGCGGGGCTCGCCGCCCTGTTCGGGCTGCTGGGCAAGCGCTTCGATGCCGCCCTGGCGCGCGCGGAGCTTGCCGTGCACGTGCGCGAGATGCAGACCGACGGCGTGATCCGGACGAGGCCGCACCATTTCGGCGACGCGGAATTCGACGAGGCGACCGACGCGCTGATCGGCAGCCGCTCGATCGGTGCGCTGCAGCTTGCCCACGCTTCGCATAAACGGCGACGGGCCGCGCGCAACCGGCGCGCGGTACGGACTTTCAACCAGGCCGCCGATCTTTCCCCCGTGTTCGGCCTTGCCGGCACGCTCGTCTCGCTCAGCCAGCTTTCCGGTGCTTCGGGAGACTTTGCCGGGGCCATTTCCATGGCCGTGCTGACGACGCTCTACGGGTTGCTGCTGGGCAATATCGTGTTCGCGCCGCTCGCGCGCGTTGTCGCGCGCGCGGCCGCGCACGAGGAGAAGGAGCGCCAGAAGGTGCTCGACTGGTTGGAAGAGCAGGTCGTGGTCGCGCTGCCGGTTCATCACCGGGCGGCGTCTCACGCGCGCCCTGCCGTGGATCAGCGGCAGGCGGCGCATATGCGGGGTGCGGCGGGCGGAGCCGCCAGGCCGTGAGTGCGCGTGCGGGCGGCTGGCAGACGGCGCTGGCCGACCTTTCCCTGATCCTGTTCATGGTGACCGCCGCGGCGGTGGGCCAGCAGTTGCCCGCGACGCGCGAGAGCCGCGAGATGGATCCGGGGCACGCGGTTTCCGCTCCCCCGCTTCAGGCAGAGCCGCTTGCCGTCTATGTCGACGCACCCGGCGCGCCGCCGCTGGCCGATTGGCTGGACCAGCAGGCGGTCGATCCGCGTCAGCAACTGACGGTCACGGCGCGCTACGGTCCCGCGCCCGGCGCCCAGGAACGCGCGCTCGCCACCGCCGTGCGACTCGTCCGCGAGGCGGGAAGGGCAGGACACGCGGCGCGCATCGTCATCGAGCCGGGCGAGGGGCCTTCGCGCGTCGTGATCGCTTTCGATTCATCAGGCGAAGTGGCACAAGGCTTGCTTGCTACGAGGTGAGAATTCAGCTCACGCCACGGGAACCCAAATGATGACCACCGGCCTTATCCTGATCGCCGCGGCCGCCGCCACCGGCGCCTTTGCCGATCTCGAAGCCATCGACCGTCAGGTCGCCGGATTCACCGGCGCGCCCGTCGGCGCGGTCGGGGGCGCCGTGACGCCGGTCGACAGGCGCCTTCGCCTCCAGCGCTGCGGCAGCGGCCTTTCGCTGTCCTGGCGCACGACCCTGCACGACAGCGTCGTCGTCCAGTGCGGCGATGCGAACGGGTGGCGGATATTCGTGCCTGTCAGGCAGGCGGCACACGTGGCTGCCGCGCAGCAGCCCGACGCGATCCGGCGCGGCGATGCCATCTCGATCGCGATCAGCGGTGAGGGCTTTTCCGTCTCGCAGCCCGGCGAGGCGCTGGATTCCGGCGCTGTGGGCGAGTGGATCAACGTCCGCCCCGCCAGCGCGGCCAGGAACCGCGCGGACCCCATCCGCGCCCGCATTGTGCGGCCCGGGCTGGTAGCCGTTCCCCTGCCCTGAACGCGAACCTTCGGTTTCCCCCTATGGGCACGCGGGCGGATTGGAAATTTTTTCCCCCGCGCCCTTAAAAGATCCTTATCCGCTCCGTTCTGGTGTTCAGGAATTTCAATGGAGCGGCATCATGCCACCTATGGAAGTGGGACCTGTACGTGCCATCGGCGCTATCAGTGCCAGGATCGCCCGCAAGGCTGGCGATGATACGCTGCCAGGCGCCAACGGTGTCTCGGCAGGCAAGACGGCGGCGCCCGACAGGCCATCGGCGGCGGCAGCGGGCGCGGCCGTGGAAACCAGCGAAGCGCTCGATCCGGGCGCGGCGCCGGTCGATACCGACCGTGTCGAGATGATCCGCAAGGCGGTCGAGGAAGGGAAATACCCTGTGGTGCCGGCCAAGATCGCTGATGCCATGATTGCAGCCGGCGTGCTGCTGAGGAGCGGCAAGTAATGACCCAGCACGAACTGCGCGACACGTTGCGGCAGATGGTTGCCGTCCTGGAAGGCGAGCGGCAGGCTCTTGCCGGTCTCGACATCGACGCGATCGTCGGCGCGACGAGCGACAAGGATCGCCTTTGCGACACGCTCGGCGCTGTTGGCACGAACGAGATCGACGAGGAATGCCGCAGCCTGCTCGAAACCGCGAAGCGCCTCAATGAGGTAAACCGCCAGGTCCGCAACATCATCGCCGCGAACGTCACGACGCGCCTCAATGCGCTGGTCGGCAGCCCGCAGGTCTACAGCGCGGCGCCCCGTTACGGGCAGATGAACGCCCGCATCTGACATTCTTGCTTAGCGGGCCGGTTTGGCACGGTCCTTGCTGAAACACTCCCGGTTGGTTTTCGACCGGGAGTTTCGATTTGAGCGATGCACCAGTCATCGGTGGGGCAGGAGGCCCGAATGGAGGCGGCACGAGAGTGCAGGCCGCCATCGCGCGTGCCGCCCAGGCGACGGGCGTCGATTTCAAATACCTGATGGCGCAAGCCAAGCTCGAATCCAGCATGGACCCGGGCGCAAAGGCGACGACGTCCAGCGCCGCTGGGCTCTATCAGTTCACCCAGGGCACCTGGCTCGAGACGCTTGATCGTCACGCCGGGCGGCACGGCCTCGACTGGATAGGCTCGGCCATCGACGGCGGCCGCGTGGCCGATCCCGCCGCGCGCGCGCAGATCATGTCGCTGCGCTACGATGCCGACATGTCGGCGATGATGGCGGCCGAGCTTGCCAGCGACAACCGCGCCGAGCTGACCTCGGTGCTGGGGCGCGAGCCGGATGCTTCCGAACTCTATCTGGCGCATTTCCTGGGCGTTTCCGGGGCCAGCCAGTTCCTTTCCGCGCTGAGCAGCAATCCATCGCAAAGCGCGGCGGCGATCCTGCCCAAGGCGGCGGCCGCCAATCGCTCGATCTTTTATCAGGGCGGCGCCCCGCGCAGCGTCGGCGGCGTGATGGACCTCATGCGCGGCAAGGTCTCGCAGGCGATGGAAGGCGGCGGCGCCGCGCAGTGGGCCGGCGTTTCGACCGGCGCGATGCTGGCGGCCTCCGCGCCCCCGGCTCAATCATCGCTGGGGCCGATCGCGCAGGAGTTCCACGCCGCGAGAGGGCAGGCGCCGCAAGGTGCGAGCCAATCGATGGCCGAAACGCTTCGCGGCACTTTCGGATCGGGCGGGGATGCCGCCCCGGCGCATGTCCGTGAGGCCTATGCCAAACTTGCGAGGTTCGGGCTGTGAACATGCTGAACCGCATCTCCGATCCCGGCGCGATGGCGCTGCCGGCGGGCATCCTGATCCTGATCGTGCTGATGATCGTGCCGGTTCCGGCTGTCATCCTCGACATTTCCTTCGTGCTCAACATCGCGCTTTCCGTTGCCATCCTGATGGCCGCGATGAACGCCAAAAAGCCGCTGGATTTCTCGTCGTTTCCCTCGGTCCTGCTCTTCGCGACGCTGCTGCGCCTCGCGCTCAACGTCGCCTCGACCCGCGTGGTGCTGGTCCACGGGCACGAGGGCGGAGAGGCAGCCGGCAAGGTGATCGAGGCGTTCGGCGCCTTTCTCATCGGTGGCAATTTCGCCGTCGGCATCTTTGTCTTCCTGATCCTCATCATCATCAACCTGGTCGTCGTGACCAAGGGCGCGGGCCGTGTCTCGGAAGTTTCCGCGCGCTTCACTCTCGATGCCCTGCCCGGCAAGCAGATGGCGATCGACGCCGATCTTGCCGCCGGCCTGCTGACCGCCGAGGAAGCCAAGGCCCGCCGCCGCGAAGTCGCCACCGAGGCGGACTTCTACGGCTCGATGGACGGTTCGTCGAAGTTCGTGAAGGGCGACGCCATCGCCGCTCTGCTGATCCTCGGCGTCAACATCATCGCCGGCTTCTGCCTCGGCATGATCAGCTATTCCATGTCGGCGGGCGATGCCGCGCAGACTTACGTGACGCTGGCCATCGGCGACGCGCTGGTGGCGCAGGTGCCCTCGCTGCTGCTTTCGATTGCGGCTGCGGTCATCGTCACCCGCGTTTCCGACAGCCGCGACCTTGCCGGGCAGATCGGCGGCCAGTTTGCCGCCCCCGGCACCTGGTTGCCGGTCGCCGTCGTGCTTGGCGCCATCGGCATGATCCCGGCCATGCCGCAGTCGATCTTTCTTCCCGCCGCCGGCCTTGCGTTCTGGCTGTGGCACGCGCTCAAGAAGCACCGCGACCGGCCCGCGCCCGTGGTCGAGGCATTGCCCGAGCCGGTCGATCCGCAGAAGATCGAGCTTCAGGACGTGTCCGACCACACGCTCGTCACCATCGAGCTCGGCTACGGCCTCGTGCAGCTCGTCGACGACCGGCGCGGCTCGCCGCTGGTCCAGCGCGTCACCGGGGTGCGCAAGCAGCTCAGTCAGGCCTTCGGCTTCATCGTGCCGCAATTCCGGATGCGCGACGCGATCGACATGCCGCCGCACGACTACCGCATCATGCTTGGCGGCGTGAACGTGGGCGGCGCGATGGTCCGGGCCGACAAAGTGCTGGCCATCGACGCCGGCGAAGTGCGCCCCGGGCACACACTCAAGGGCGAGGCCACGCGCGATCCCAGCTTCGGCTGCCCGGCGCTGTGGATTGACCCCGCGCAGCGCGACCATGCGACGGCCGAGGGCTTCCTGACGGTCGATCCCGGCACCGTCATCGCTACGCACCTCAACCAGCTCCTGTCCGAACGCCCGCAGGATCTGCTCGGCCCCGATCAGGTCAAGGACCTGCTGGAAGCGCTCAAGGAGCATTCGGCGGGGCTGGTCGAGACAATCCACCCGCAGCCGCTCACGCTCTCCGCGCTCACGCGTCTGCTGCGCGCCCTGCTCGAAGACCAGATTCCCATCGCGCACCCGCTGCCGATCCTCCAGAGCCTCAGCCGCGCGGTCCAACAGACGGTCGATCATGACAGGCTTATCGAGCTGGTCCGCGCTGACCTCGGCGCGCTCATTGTCGGCCGCGTTTGCCCGCCGCACGAGCGCCTGCCGGTGCTCACGCTCGACGCCAACCTGGAGGCCGCCATCGTCCAGGGCATGCAGGACCCGGTGACCGGCCAGCCCGTCATCGAGCCCGACCTGGCCCGCATGATCGGCGAGCGCGTGTCCGAACTCGCCTCCGCAAGAGGGCCGGGCGCGATTCCGCTGACGCTGATCGTCCAGCCTCGCGCCCGCCGCGCGCTTGCCGCGTTGCTGCGGTTGCGGGCGCCCTCGTGTCTCGTCCTTTCCATCGCCGAACTGCCGGCGACCCAGCCGATCGAGGTCATCGACGTGATCGGCTCTCCCGTCCCGCAGCATCAGGCCCCCGGCCTGCCGCATCCCGATTCCATCGACCCAGCCGAAAGCATGGCAGCATGAAGCTAGATCACAGCGCATTCGAGCAGCGGGCGCCCGCCCCCTGCCCCTCCCCGACCTACCGGATCCCCGCCGCCCAGTCGCGGCGCGGGACCGGCGGCTACCAGGGGGAGGTCGCCGACCGGGTCCGACGATTCCTGCCGATGGTCCGGCGCCTCGCCTGGCACGTCCACGGCACCGGGCGTGCCGGCATCGAGCTCGACGATCTGATGCAGGCCGGCCTCGTCGCCCTCACCGAATGCGCGCAGCGCCACCAGGGCCCGGGCGAGGACGGTTTCGCCGCCTATGCCAAGATGCGCGTACGCGGCGCGATGGTGGATCTGATCCGGCGCACCGTGCCGATGTCGCGCGGGGCCAGCGAGCGGCGCCGCCAGCTTGCCCGCAAGGAAGTGGGGCTGCGCGGCGAACTCGGCCGCGACCCGCTGCCGCACGAACTTGCCGAGGCCATGGGGCTGGACGAGAGCGAACTGCACGCCTTGCGCGATTCCAGCCAGCCGCTGCGCTTCGATTCGATCGACGAAGTCTATTCGGACCACAACGCGGCCTTCGCCGACGAGACGCCCGACAGCCTTTCGCTGCTCGAGGACGAGGAAATGCGCGACGCCGTGATCGCGGCCATCACCGACCTGCCCGAGCGGCTGCGGCTGATCGTGCAGCTCTATTTCGTGGAGGAACTCAACCTCGCCGAAATCGCGCAGGTGCTGGACGTCTCGGTGCCCCGCGTCCACCAGCTCAAGGCGCAGGCGCTGGCCAGGCTGCGCGAGGCGCTGGAGGACGTGGCACAGGTGCTGTGACGTCGCCTAGAGATTGAGGCCGCCCTCGGAGACCTTCTCCTTTGCGCGCTGGACATCAGCCGACAGTTGTCGCTCACCGGCCTCCACCATCGCCCAGGCCTTGGCGTGATTTGTGATGTTGACGGAAAATTTCGATGCGAGTTCGGGATTCTCGTCGTCGCGCTGGATGCTGTAGGAAACAGCGAACAGGCAGGGCGTCGCTTGCTGGAGCTGGACCCCCTGCCGCTGGCAGACAGAGTAGCTGGAATTGCCCGAACTGAGCTGCTGACCGTCCCGTGATCTGACTATCTCGCCTCGATCCCCTTTGTAGTATTTGCTGGTGTCGAAGGCCCCGTACTTGTCGGCCAATTCCTGCTTGATGCTGGCGACCGGCAGTTCCTTGCCTTCCGTGAACTCTATCGTGCGATCGACATGAACCAGCTGCTCGCTCCCGGAAGGACCGACAAACGTCGCATTGACCTTGTCCAGTCCTGAATCGGCACTGAGGTCGATTTGCGACATCTGGCCGCCGCTCGGCAAGGAGACGCTGCGCTCGTTGGTGTTTACGGCATAACTTGAATTCTTGCACTGCAGGACGTTCTGCACCTGCGCCAGCGTCATGCCTTGGCGCACCCCCAGTATATCGTCCGCGGGCTGCCCTTTCGGCGCGGTCTCACCTTTGAAATCGCCGCAATCGACTTTCGGAGAAGCAATGGCTGGAGACGCCGTTGCTTCCGCCTCGGCGGACGGATCGGACGTTTCGGCGACCGCCGTCTCGTCATCGGGGGCTTCGGCGCTACCGCCGCAGCCCGCCAACAAGACCATGCCGCTGATGCATAGAATATTGCGTAACATGACGATCAGTTCCCCCAATTACTCCATGAATTTGTCTCGATCGGCCCGTCGTGGTCGCGCAGGCCAAAAGCAACAGGATCGGTATTGGCGAGCTTTTCGATATGGAAGAGGCAGCGATGTCCAGAATACACGCCGCTAAGCCCAAACGAGCGACTCAATACCCATCAATTAAGCAAATTGAGCGAGCTGGAAGTCGCGCACAAGCCCAAAAACTCTCGGGCTATTGGCAATTTCGTAGTAACCTCCATGGTCTCTTGCTTTGGAGACGGTGACGCTGCGATCGGGGGCGTCAGTTCCGCGCTTCGCCGCCAGCAGAGCGGGCGTGAGCACCTGCGGCAGCGCTTCGGCGCTGCCGTCCTTGCCGTTCTACACATAGAACTGCGCCCCGGCCGCGCCGTGGGCCGTGGGGTAGCGGGGGATCTCTGGATCGCGGGGGGCCAGTCTCCGCGCAGGACAACGACGCCGGCCTTTTGAAGGCCTGCGTCGTTTCCTCGCGCTCGATGGCACACGCCGCGATCGCTCGCCGGACGCGCGAATCCGCGTTTTCCCGCCGGCGGGATCAGATCGCGAGCAGGCGCCCGAAGAAGGCGCGGTAGCGCTTCAGGGCAATGCGCAGGTCCTCGGTCGTGACGTCGCCGCCGCGATCCCATTGCTCTTCGAGATGGAAGCGCTCTTGCGCGAACGTCTCGGCGAGCAGTTTCATCGCGCCTGCCACCAGCGTGTCCGCCTCCTCGACCGCGCGGCGCGGTTCGTCGACGAAGCTTGCCTGAATAGCCTCCCACCGTGTTTGGAGTTCCTGCGCGTCCCCGGGGGGAAACAGCGGGTCGTCGCCGGCTTTGGCGGCATCGGTTCCCCGGGTTGTGCCGGCCCGGGCGATATCGGCGGTGCCGCCTACGCTCTCGGGTGTAACGGCTCCATCTGTCCCTGGCTCGTGTTGGATGGGTTCAGCCACGATGAGTCTCCCGCTTCTTGCGCTTGTCGATCACGCGGCCGTCCCGGTGTTCGATCACCGGGCTGCTGTCGACCGGTTCGTGGACGAGGTCGTCAAACAGGGCGCGATAATGGATCATGGCCTGGCGCAGATCCTCGGTATCGGCCTCACCACGTGCGTGGCGTTCGGCAATCGTGTGGCCGGCGCGGTAGTTCTGCACCACGTCGCCGTGATCGACCGAAAGATCGGCGGAGCGCTGCTCGAAATCGGCGACCGGGTAGCCGCGATCCTCCATGACCTGCCCCAGCAGCACGTCGGCGCGCGTCACTGCGTCCGCCGGGGAATCGACGAAGCGTGTCTGCACCTTGCGCCATTCTTCGATGTAACGCCTGCGGCTCTCCGGCGAAAGCGGACGGATGTCGAAGCTCTCGACCCGCTTTTCGCGTTCATGCAGGATCGTTTCGGCGCGATGTGAGCTGCCGGCATCCTTGACCGTGCGTTCGTATTCGCCGCCGAACCGCGCCTTGAGCGAGTCGGCGCGCCGCTTGCGCATATAAACCACGCCCACAGCGACGATTACTGCAAGGACGATCAGACCGATGGTCAGTTCGAGCGGGGTAATGGTAATCATGTTCCTTCTCCCAGAGCATTTGTGCCCCTTCGGTGAAGCGCCGAGGCTTCCCGCCCCGCATGGGTTTAATATCCGGAAGAGGGATCGGGTTTCCGCCGGCGCAACGGCTCGTCGCAAATCCGGCGATGCCGGGCCGGCCCCGCATCAGTTGGCGCTGGAGGGCAGGGCGCAGGTGCTGTGACAGAGACCTTCGGGCGAAGTCGTGGCGGTGAATCTGCGATCACATGCGGAAGCACCGATGATATGATAGGATGAATCGCCAGCTTCCGGGGGTGAATGGGAGCAGCGCGGGAGGGCGGGCCTGTCTGAAAGGAGCCTCCAATGACCGAAATCGACAAAGAACGCGTTGTCACACTGCTGAACCGCATCCTTGAACAGGAACTGGCCGGCGTCGTCCGCTACACGCATTATTCTTTCCTGGTTTACGGCTATGGCCGAATTCCTATCGTCTCATGGCTGCGAAGCCAGGCCGATGAATCGCTGCTGCATGCCCAGGAAGCGGGTGAGATGGTGACTCTGTTGGGCGAGCATCCATCGCTCAGGATCGGCCCGCTGCTGGAATCGCATCAGCACGAAATCGGTGCGATCCTGCGCGAGTCGCTCGAGGCCGAGAGCGCGGCAACGGCCCTGTACAGGGAATTGTTGGAGGCCGTGGCCGGCAAGTCCGTTACGCTGGAGGAATACGCCCGCAAGATGATCTATGCGGAAGAAGTGCACGCCGGCGAGGTCGACAAGATGCTGCGCAAGCCCGGCGACATCAGGGCGTTCGTCGAAGACCCGCCGGGATAAGCGCGTCCGCGCGTCTCGATTAACTCCCCGCCTTCGCCGCCAGCAGCGCGGGCGTGAGCACCTGTGGCAGCTTTTCGGCCGTGCCGTCCTTGGCGTACCACACATAGAGTGGCACCCCGGCCGCGCCGTGGGCGGTGAGATAGCGGGTGATCTCCGGATCGCGGCGGGTCCAGTCTCCGCGCAGGACCACGACGCCCGCCTTTTCGAAGGCCTGCTTCGTCTCCTTGCGCTCGATGGCGATTTCCTCGTTGACCTTGCAGGTCAGGCACCAGTCGGCGGTCATGTAGACGAACACCGGCTTGCCCGAGGCGCGCGCGTCGGTGAGCGCTGCCTCGCTGAAGGGGCGTGTGTCGAGCACGCTTTCGACCTGCGCGGCGCCTGGGTCGGGGCGAGGCAGGAGAAAGAGGCCGGCGATGGCGGCGAACACGGCCAGCAGCGCGGCGGGCAGGGCGCGCTTGCCCCGGCGCTGCGCGAGGCCCGCCCCGGTGAGCGCGGCGAGCACCAGCAGCGTGAAGATCAGCGCGCCGGCCAGGAACCAGGGGCCGCCGATCTTCCAGGTGAGCCATACCAGCGCCAGCGCCGTCAGGCCCATCGGCACGGCCATCGCGCGGCGCAGGCCGTTCATCCACGGTCCCGGCCGGGGCAGGCGGCGGCGCAGTGCGGGCACGAAGGCCACCGCCAGGAAAGGCAGGGCAATGCCCAGGCCGAGCGCGGCGAAGAGCGCGAGCGCCGGCATGACCGGCAGCAACAGCGCGGCGCCCATCGCGCCAGCCATGAACGGTCCGGTGCAGGGGGTGGCGACAAAGGCGGCGAGCAGGCCGGTAGCGAAGGCGCCCTGCGTGTAGCTGCGCGGGCTTCTCCCGGCCACGAAGCCCGGGACGGCGAACTCGAAGGCACCCAGCAGGTTGGCGGTAATCGCGCTTGCCAGCAGCAGCAGCGCAACGACCACCAGCGGTTCCTGCAGCTGGAAGGCCCAGCCCACTTCCTCGCCTGCGGCGCGCAGGATCAGCAGCGCACCGCCGAGGCCGAGGCAGGCGACGATCACGCCCGCCGCATAGGCGAGCCCCTCGATCCGCGCATGGGCCTCGCTCTCGCCGGCACGGGCGAGGCTCAGCGCCTTGAGGCTGAGGATCGGAAAGACGCAGGGCATGATGTTGAGCAGCAGCCCGCCCGCCAGCGCGGCCAGCAGCAGCCACGGCAGGGCAGGCAGCACGGGATCGCCGCCGCTGGCGATGACCTCGCCGCCGGTGGGGACTTCGCCCGGCCGCGCGATGAAGAATACGCCGTTGCCGGCGTCGTCGAACTTGAGCACGCCGCCGACCGTCCCGGCCTCGCGCGCGGCGAACCTCGCGCGCGGGATGGTCACCAGCAGCAGGTCGCCCCGCCGCGCGAAAGTCTGCGGCGCGGCGTAATCGACCAGCTTGTCCTGCTCGATAAAGACATGCGGCGCAGTCAGCTCGACCGAGGCAGGCAGCGGAATCGCGAGGCGCAGCGACTTGTCGGTGATCGCCATTGTCGCGGGCGCGTCGAGCGGGGCGGGCAGGCGGCGCATCCATTCGGCAAAGCGCGCGTCGGTCGGCGCGGATCCCCCGATGACGACTTCCGTGGCCAGCTCGGCGCGTTCGGGCACGCAGATCTCGTCGGTGCAGGCGAGCCACTGCGCCTTGACGCGCACCGGCAGCCGGCTGCCCGGCGCGGCATCGGCGGGCGGGGTGAAGGGCACCAGCACCGCATAGTCGCTCTTGTAGACGTGGTTCATCAGGCCGGAGACGACCAGCGTATGCGGCACCGGGTATTGCGGTTCGCCGATACTGGCGCCCTCGGGCAGCGACCAGTCGAGCTGCATGCCGAGGCCCGCGTCGCCCGGATTGGTCCAGTAGCCGTGCCAGCCCTTTGCGGGCCGCATGTGGATCGCCAGCGTGGTCTCCTCGCCAGCCGCGACGGCGGCGGGAGCGATCAGTTCGGCGGCGATGTGATTGGACGCGGCCATGGCGGGCGCCGGGAGCAGGAGCAAGGCAAGCAGGCGACACAGGACTGCCACAAACAGGCGATAGCGACGCGGTTCCATGAAGCTCCCGTGCATCCGGCCGCCTTGCGAGACACGCTCATTCCGGCCACGGCTGCATCTGCCCGCTATGCGCCGACTTTTCAAGGAACCTGCCTATATGTCTTTCGCCCCGCGTCGCTGCCTGGTCCCCTTTGGCCTTGCTGCTGCGCTGACTTGCGCCGCCCCGGCGCTCGCCGAACACGCGCCTTCAGCCGAAACAGCCGCGCCGCAGGGCAAGCCGCAACTCGTCGTGGCGATCGCGGTGGACCAGTTCTCGGCCGACCTTTTCGCGCAGTACCGCGAGCATTACAGCCGCGGTCTCGCCCGGCTGCTGACCGGCGCGGTGTTTCCTTCCGGCTTCCAGTCGCATGCCGCGACCGAGACCTGCCCCGGCCACTCGACGCTGCTCACCGGCGTCCATCCCTCGCGCTCGGGCATCATCGGCAACAACTGGTTCGTCCCCGCCATCGGTCGCGAAGACAAGAAGGTCTATTGCGCCGAGGATGAGAGCAATCCGAAGAGCACGTCCGATGAGCCGGTGGTCTCGCCCGGTCACCTCAAGGCGCCGACGCTGGGCGACCTGATGAAGCAGGCCGATCCCGCCGCGCTCAACGTGGCCGTCTCGGCCAAGGACCGCGCGGCGGTGATGATGAGCGGGCACACGGCGGACGCCGTCTACTGGATCAGGGGCAAGGGCTTTGCGACTTACGCGGGCCGCAAGCTCTCGCCCGCCGCTAAGGCCGAGAACGCCGCGATGGCTGCGACGGTCGCCAGGGGAGCGGGCGAGCTGCCGGTGCCCGACTGGTGCGGCCCGGTCGATCATGCGACTAAAGTCGGCAACTTTACCATCGGCACGTACCGTTTTCCGCTCAGGCCCGGCGATTTCAGCGGTTTCAGCCGCAGTCCGCGCATGGACGCCGCCACCGCCGACATGGCGGTGCGCCTGCTCGACGAGCTGCCGCTGGGCAAGGATGACGTCACCGACGTGCTCTCGGTCAGCTTTTCGGCCACCGATTACATCGGCCACGCTTTCGGGCACGAGGGCGTCGAGATGTGCATCCAGATGGACCAGGTCGACCGGGCCATCGGTACCCTGCTCGATGCGCTCGACGCGCGCGGGATTGACTACCTCGCCGTTCTCACCGCCGATCACGGCGGCCTCGACACGCCCGAACGCCTGCGCGAACAGGGCGTGCCCTATGCCGGGCGCATCGACGCCTCGCTGACCAGCGCCGGGCTTTCGCAGGCGGTTTCGAGGGATACCGGGATTACCGCAAGGTCCGGCCCGCTGCTTTACGGCGCGGGCGCTTCGGGCGACATCTGGATCGCCGACGGTCTCACCGACGAGCAGAAGCGGAAAGTCATCGCGGCGCTCGTCGCCCG
Source organism: Novosphingobium endophyticum (assembly GCF_014640675.1). GTDB lineage: Bacteria > Pseudomonadota > Alphaproteobacteria > Sphingomonadales > Sphingomonadaceae > Novosphingobium > Novosphingobium endophyticum. Next base: position 40,884 of record NZ_BMHK01000005.1, read on the forward strand.
GCTTGAGGCGAGCCCGCAGATCGAGGCGGTCTATACCGCCGACGAACTGGCCGGGGTCAAGCTGCCGAACGGCGATCCGCAGGACTGGACGATGATCGAGCGCGTCGCCGCCTCGTACGACCCGGAGCGTTCGGGCGAAGTGCTGATGATGACGAAGCGCGCGCTCGTGCCCGGCCCCGCCCGCCCCGGCTATACCGCGACGCATGGCAGCCCCTGGGACTATGACCGCCGCGTGCCGATCCTGTTCTGGCGCAAGGGCATGACGCCGATGGAACAGCCGCAACCGGTCGCGACCGTCGACATCGCTCCGACGCTCGCCGCGCGGATCGGCCTCACCGAACCGGCGGGCACATGGGACGGCAGGTGTCTCGACATCGACGCCGGAGAGGCCGATAGCTGCTCTCGATGAGCGACTCGAATGCGATTGAGCAAGATGCGGCGCCCGAACGCCGCGACCTGATCATCCTCGGCGGCGGCCTCGTCGGCATGACGCTGGCGCTGGCGGCCGCGCGCGCAGGGATCACCAGCCATGTTGTCGACCGCGCCGATCCGGCCGACCTGACCGCCGAAGGCGCGGACGGGCGCGCCTCGGCGATCTCGACCGCCAGCTGGAACCTGTTTCGCAACATCGGCATCGCCCAAAGCCTCGAGCCGCTCGGTTGCCCGATCGATTCGATCGCGGTGACCGACGGTATGAAGCCGGGGCGCATCGATTTCACGCCAAAGCCGGAAGAAGGCTCGCTGGGCCGCATGTTCGCCAACCGCGATCTTCGCATCGCGTTGTTCGATGCCGCGCGGGAAGAGCCGAACATCGCCTGGCACGTGAAGACCGAAGCGGTGCGGCGCGATCGCGGTCCGTATGGGGTGGAAGTCGAACTGTCCGATGGCCGCGTGCTCGGCGCGGGCCTGCTCGTCGCCGCCGAGGGACGCCAGTCGCCCACCCGCGACGAGGCCGGCTTCGCGCTCGCCAGGTGGGACTACAAGCACCGCGCTTTCGTTGCCGCGCTGTTCCACGACAAGCCGCACGCGAACACCGCCTGGGAAATCTTCTATCCGGCCGGCCCCTTCGCGCTGCTGCCGCTGCGCGATGACGAAGAGGGGCGCCACCGCAGCGCGCTCGTCTGGACCGTCGCGGAGCAGGACGCCGCCGGTATCACCGCCATGCCTGATGCGATGTTCGTGAACGAAGTCGCGGCGCGGATGCACGGCGTGCTCGGCCGGATCGAACTCGCCGCGCCGCGCATGTCCTATCCCTTGCGCTTCCACCACGCCGGCAAGGTGATCGGTGAGCGCCTTGCCGTGATTGGCGATGCCGCGCACGGCATGCATCCGATCGCCGGGCAGGGCCTCAACCTCGGCCTGCGCGATGTCGGCGCCCTCGTCGAAGTCCTCACCGAGGGCATGCGCCTCGGCCTCGAGCCGGGCGACGCGCAGCTTCTCGCGCGCTACGAGAAGTGGCGCAGCCTCGATGCCTTCATGGTCATGTCGGTGACCGACGGCCTCACCCGCCTTTTCGGCATCCCCGGCCGCCTGCCCAGCGCCGTGCGCCGCTTCGGCATGGGCGCGGTGCAGCGCATGCCGACCCTCAAGCGCTTCTTCATGGACGAGGCGCGAGGGATGTCGGGCAAATTGCCCGAGCTGTTGCAGGGATAGTGACGACCGGCGTTGGACGGTAGCAGCCGGGGCAGCTTTCGAGAGGCAGTTTCGGCCTGCTGGATGACCGGAAAGTTGGGGGGAGCGGACGTGTCGCTAGGACGGCCCGCTGGTGGAGACGACAGTTACTAGGTGTTGCGGAGACGGGTTAGCCGTTTAAGGAACGTCGATGTTGACCCACTTGTTAGGAGGCATCTGTATGAGATTGGCTTTGCGCTGGCCGCTGCTGAGCGGCGTCATTCTCGGAATTTTCGGCACCACTGCCGTGACCACCTTCGCTGGGACATCGCCAGCTAAGAGCACCAGCCAAGTACTCTTCGAGAATGAGATGGTGCGCGTTAAGCAGGCCATTTTCATGCCCGGCGATCGCGAAGCTCCGATGCACACCCATGACCTTGCCCACGTGGGGATCCCTCTGGACGATGGGCGTCTGATCTTTCGCTATCCCGACGGCAAGTCGGAAACACTTGACTTGAAAACTGGAACCGTCGGGTTCCGCGAGGCCAACGTCACGCATCAGGCCATCAACGTTGGGAAAAATCCATTACGGGTGATCGAGGTCGAACTGAAACGTTCAAACTGAGCCCGCCCTGCTTTTACCAGTGCCTCCTCTAATGAATGGAGCGTGGCAGACGCCCTTGATCGGTCAACGACACTCCGACCGGTTTGTCGGCGCGACCGGCAAGCCCGCTTTCGAACTAAAATCCTGAAAGGCCGCCGTGGCCGCATCTCCGGGAGATTGAACGTCCTCGCAAGAGGGGGATTGCTCTTGCCTGTCCACTTCCCATCTCAGTGTTGGCGAGGCTGGATGCATCGGCTGTTTGATGGGCGTCAATGCATTCCGGTCGCAGCGGGAGAAGATGCACGACACAGTGAGAAAGGAGAAAGGCAATGGCTGAATTTCGTTCTCTCATCCCGTTTGGCTTCGGCTCGCTTTCGCGCGGAGGTCAGGATCCGTTCTCGGGCTTCCGTCAGGAAATGGACCGCCTGCTCGAAGATTTCGGACGCGGGTTGCCGGCCGCGATTTCGGGCGACAAGGCCGGCTTCATGATTCCCAAGGTCGACGTGGCCGAAACGGAAGCCGGTCTCGAGCTGACCGCCGAATTGCCGGGCTTTGACGAAAAGGACGTCTCGCTCGACATTCAGGACGACGTGCTCACGATAAAGGCCGAGCACAAGACGGAGCGCGAGGAAAAGGACGACAAGAAGAGGTACCATCTCGTCGAATGCAGCCGGGGCACGTTCCTGCGGCGCCTGGCGCTGCCCTTCGCGGCGGATGCCGACAAGGCCAGCGCCCACCTCGACAAGGGGCTTCTGAAAGTCACAGTGCCTCGTCTGGCCCCGGCCGAGAAGAAGACGAAGTCGATTCCGGTCGGCGGCGGCAAGTAAGAGGGGGGGCGGCCTCAGGGGTTCGGCGGCGGCGCCGCGCCTTCCGGCATGGCCGGCGTTGCCAGGGGGCTGGGTTGGTCGACCTTCTTTCCCTCGGCATCCTGCAGGCGGCGCGGTTCGAGCATTGCGGTCGTTTCGAGCAGTTCGAGCGCGCGCTGGACTTCCTCATAGCGGCGGGCGTCGGCGATCCAGCGCTCGGCGGCTTCGGCGCCCGGAAGGCGCTGGACTTCGGCGACGGCGCTGCCGATCCGCCGGGCGGTGAGCATGATACTGGCCCGGTCGATCCGGGCCGACGGCGAGAGCAGCGTCGATGAATCGCGGTGCACGGTGAACAGTCCCGCCAGTTCGCTGGTGGCCCGCTTCCACAGGCTCTGGTTATTTTCCACCGCGCTCAGTTCGGGAGAGAGCGCTTCGAGGCGGGCGCGCAGCTCGTCGATGGTCACGGGGTTCCTGGAAAAGTCGATGATGGTCTGCACGGCGCGGGGCTGGGCGTTGGCGAAGCGCAGGCGGAGCTGGTCGGCGACGTAACTGAGCGGCTCGCCGCGATCGACCATGCGGCGCGCGGCAAAGGCGATCAGCAGCCCTTCGGCGCGCGCGGCGTTGCCGGAAGCGGCGTCGGTCTGGAAATCAATGCGCGATAGCCGGTCTTCCAGCAGCGCGAGCCGGGCCTCGACAGACCCGATTTTGGCGATCTGCTCCGGCGTCGGCTTGGAGGTGGTCGTGGCGACCTCCGGCACGACGTTCTCTTCGTCGGTGATGATCGATTCCGCGGAGACTTCGGTGGCTTCCGGGGCGGGCTGCAGGTCGTCCAGGTAACCGCGCGTACTGGCCCAGGCGACGAGCAGCGCGCCGAACAGGAAAGCCAGCAAGCCCACGAAGATCACGCCGCTCCGTGAACGGGACGATGTGTGTTTCTGCAGCGTGGTGTTGTCCTGCATCGCGCCTTGTTCGGTCATGGAAGCCAGTTGGCGGAGTCTTGGCACATCTGCGCGGCCAAGGCCAGCAGCGCGGCATCGCTCGGCCGCGATATGCTGCGCGAGGCGGCCCAGCCTTCGCCGGCGCGCCCGGCGACGCGCGGTCCGATCGACGCGAGCGCGAGCTTGCCGCGATCTATCCCGGCGCGTTCGCACTCGCGCGCGAAATGCGCAGCGGCTTCGCCCGAATGGAGCAGGATCACGGCGGGGCGGGCGAGCAACTGCGCCAGCGCCGGAGGGAAAGGCAGCGGCTTGCTGGCATAGACTTCGCGCGTGGTCATCGTGACGCCGTCCGGCGGGTGGAGGTCCACCCGTTCGCGCCCGGCAAGGCGCAGCAGGCGGCGGTGGCGGCCCGAAAGAGCGCCGAGCATCGGTTGCAGCCCGCCCTTGCCGGTGGCGATCACCTCCAAGCCCGCCGCGCGGGCGGCCGCGGCGGTCGTCTCGCCTACCGCATAGGCCGGAAGGCCGCGATAGCGTTCCAGCGCCGCGCCTCCATGGCGAAGGGCATTGGCGCTGCCGAAAAGCAGCGCGTCCACTTCCCCGGGCGGAACCGGTTCCCATTCCAGCGCTCGCACGTCGAACAAGGGGAAGACGCGTGCGTCCAGACCCATCGTGCGTGCGGCCTCTCGGGTGGCCGAGGCGCCCGGTTCGGGCCGGATGACGACCAGCGGTGGCACAAGATCACTCACGCGGATCCGGCGAAATGAACGGCAATGGCCGGGACCGCGCGGGCCAGAAGGTCGGCGGCGAGCCTTGCGGGGCCTTCGCTGTCGCCCAGCGGAAAGAGACATTCGCCTTCGACCTTCTCTGCACCGTCCGGGCTGAAGAGCGCGCCGCGCAGCAGGATATCGCCGCCCTGAATGCGGGTCAGCACCGCGATCGGGCTGTGGCAGGTGCCGCCCAGCGCCGCCAGCAGCGCGCGCTCGGCGGCGACGGCGGCGCGGCTGGGCGCATGATCGATCGCGGCAAGGAACCGGCGGGTCCGCTCGTCTCCGGCGCGGCACTCGATCAGGATCGCGGCCTGGCCGGGGGCGGGGAGCCATTCGTTCTCGTCCAGCGGATGACCGGTGCCGGTTTCGCCCAGCCGCCGCAGTCCGGCGGAAGCGAGGAAGGTCGCGTCCACCTCCCCCGCGGCGAGTTTGGCGAGGCGCGTGGCGACGTTGCCGCGAAAGGTAACGACCTTGCAGTCCGGCCGGGCGTGAAGGAGCTGCGCGGCGCGGCGCGGGGCGCTGGTTCCGACGACGGCGCCTTGCGGCAGGGCGTGGATGCTTTCGGCGCCGATCAGCACGTCGCGCACGTCCTCGCGTGGGAGCACGGCGGCGATGGCGAATTCCTTCGGCCGGATCGTCTCGACGTCCTTGGCCGAATGGACCGCGAAATCGATATCGCCCGCCGCCAGCCAGGCGTCGAGTTCCCTGGTCCACAGCGCCTTGCCGCCGATTTCGGCGAGGGGGCGGTCCTGTACACGATCGCCGCTGGCGGTGACCGCGACGATCTCTATGTGCGCCGGTTCGATTCCATGCGCTGCCGCCAGCCGGTCGCGCGCCTCTTCGGCCTGGGCCATGGCCAGCGGTGAGCGGCGGGTGCCGAGGCGGAACTTGGTCTCTTGCTTGTCGTAAGTCATCGGCGGCTTGTGCTACCCGGCATTGTCGTTCAGGGAAAGTCACGATGAGGACAGTTCTCGGGATAGAATCCTCGTGTGACGAGACGGCGGCGGCGCTGGTGACGGACGGGCGCGTCATTCTCGCCCAGCGCATCGCCTCGCAGGACGAGGTGCATCGCCCCTATGGCGGCGTCGTGCCGGAGATCGCCGCGCGCGCGCATGCAGAGCGGCTCGCCCCGCTGATCGAGGCAACGCTGGCCGATGCGAACATGCGGCTGGAGGATGTGGACGCGATCGCCGCCACGGCCGGACCGGGGCTGATCGGCGGCGTCATGGTCGGGCTTGTCACCGCCAAGGCGCTGGCCATGGCGGCCGACAAGCCGCTGATCGCGATCAATCACCTCGAAGGCCATGCGCTTTCGCCGCGTCTGGCCGATCCGGGACTCGAATATCCCTACCTGCTGCTGCTGGTCTCGGGCGGGCATTGCCAGATCCTTGGTGTCGAGGGCGTGGGCCGGTTCCGCCGCCTCGCCACGACGATCGACGATGCTCTGGGCGAGGCCTTTGACAAGACCGCCAAGCTGCTCGGCCTCGGCTATCCCGGAGGCCCGGCGGTCGAACGACTGGCCGCGCGGGGTGATGCGAGGAAAGTGCCGCTGCCGCGACCGCTGGTGGGATCGGACGAGCCGCACTTCTCGTTCGCGGGGCTCAAGAGCGCGGTGATGCGGGCGAAACAGGCGATGGACAAAGGGGCCGGATACACCGAGGCCGATATCGCCGCCTCGTTCCAGCAGGCCGCGATCGACTGTCTGGTCGACCGTACCCGCCGCGCGCTGAAGAACGTGGGCGAGATGAATGCGCTCGTCGTCGCCGGCGGGGTTGCCGCGAACCAGGCGATCCGCTCCGCGCTCGAAACGCTGGCGGCCGAGCACAGGCTCGCGTTCGTCGCCCCGCCGCTCGCGCTGTGCACGGACAACGCGGCGATGATCGCCTGGGCGGGCGTGGAGCGGCTGGCACTGGGGCAGTCCGATCCGCTGGACATCGCGGCCCGGCCGCGCTGGCCGTTGGACCCCGATGCGGAAGCAGTACGCGGTGCGGGAGTGAAGGCATGAGGGGCAAGGTGGGGGTAATCGGCGCGGGCGCCTGGGGCACTGCGCTGGCGCAGTCGCTGGCGAGCGACGGCAGCGAGGTGCTGCTCTGGGCGCGCGAGAGTGAACTTGTCGCCGAAATCAATTCGAAGCACGGCAACAGCCTGTTCCTGCCCAGCGCGCGGCTGGCAGAAACGATCCGCGCCACCGGCGATCTTGGGGAGCTCGCGGCTCTGCCGGTGCTGCTCCTCGTCGTGCCGGCGCAGTTCCTCGCCTCGGTGATCTCCGAATTGCCCCGGGGGGAGCGCGATGTCGTGCTCTGCTCCAAGGGAATAGAGGCCGCGACCGGGCGCCTGATGTTCGACGTCGCCGCCGACGCGGCGCCCGACGCGCGCCTTGCCGTGCTTTCCGGGCCGACGTTCGCGCACGAAGTGGCGGCCGGGCTGCCGACGGCGGTAACGCTCGCCTGTTCGGGCGGTGAAGCGCAGTGGGACCGGCTCTCGCCGCTGATCGCGCGTTCCGGTTTCCGCCCCTACTATTCGGACGACGTGATCGGCGCCGAGATCGGCGGAGCGGTGAAGAACGTGCTGGCGATCGCCTGCGGCGTCGTCGAGGGGCTGGGGCTTGGCCAGAACGCGCGCGCGGCGCTGATCGCGCGCGGCTTTGCCGAGATGCTGCGTTTCGGGCTGGCGCGCGGCGCGCGGGCGGAAACCCTGTCGGGCCTGTGCGGGCTGGGCGATCTCGTGCTGACCTGCTCGTCCACATCGAGCCGGAACTTCTCGCTCGGCCTAGCGCTCGGCAAGGGCCTGTCCGCCGCCGAGGCGCTGGCGGGCAAGAACAGCGTGGCCGAAGGCGCGGCGACCGCCCCCGTGCTGGCCCAAATCGCGACGCACGAGGGGGTCGACATGCCCATCGTCCAGTCGGTGTGCCGTCTGCTGAAGGGCGAGGCCCCGGCCGGCGTCGTGGTCGAGGATCTGTTGGCGCGTCCGCTTCGCGCAGAGCAGGAAGCAGATACTTGAGCGAGGGTACCGGCGCCTTGGGCGCGCCCGGAGAGAGGCCCCGGGACGACATCGCGGCGCTGGCCAGAGGTGGACGGACCAACCTCTTCGGGTTTTTCCTGCGCCTCGCCGCGCGCATCCCGTTCCTGTTCATCGCCGGCCGGGCCGCGGCGTATGGCCCGGAGGCGCTCGGCCGCTTCGCCTCTGCGCTGGTGGTGATCGAGCTGACCGCGATGATCTGCACCATGGGCGAGAAACGTGGCCTCGCCCAGCGCCTGTCCGATACCGAGGGCGAGGTGCCCCCGGCCAATATCGTCGCCGACGGCATGATCCTCGCGCTCCTCGCCAGCGGCGCAGCGGCGCTGTTCTTCTGGTTCGTGCCGACGCCGATGTTCCCCGGCGGCAAGTACACCGAAATCGATCGGCTGATGGTTCTTGCCATTCCGCCGCTGGCGCTTACCGAGATCTGGCTGGCGGCGCTCGCCTATCGCCTGAAAATCGGCCCTTCGGTCTGGTCGCGCGCCATCGTCGAGCCGTGGACGATCTCGATCATGGCTGGCGCGATGATCTTCGTCGCGCCCGAAAGCGGCCTTTCGCTCGCCTACATTGCGTCGATCTTTGCCGCCGCCATCACCGCCTTCATCCCGTTTATCCGCGAATATGGCCTGCCCCACGGGTGGCGTCCGAGGCCTGTCGAGATGCAGCGGCTCGCGATGCGCTCGATGCCGATCGCGCTGGCCGACACCATCGAATGGGGCACGCGACGCGTCGATCTCCTCCTGCTCGGCTTCCTGGCGCCGCCTGCCGCCGTCGGCATCTATTATGCCGCGCAGCAGGTCGCGAGCCTGCCGCAGAAGCTCAAGACCAGTTTCGAACCGGTGCTGGGGCCGGTCATCACCCGCAACCTGAAGCAGAAGGACTATGGCGCCATCGCGCGGCAGGTCTGCCAGGTCGGCTTCTGGATCACCGCCGCGCAGGCCGGAATCGCGCTTGCGCTCGGCATCCCGGGTGAAGGCGTGATGGGCCTGGTCGGGCGCGAGTTCGTCGGCGGCACGGGCGCGCTTGCCTTCCTGCTCATCGCCGAAGTGGTCGCGGCCACTGCCGTCGTCAGCGAGGCGGCGTTGATCTATGTCGCGCGGGTCAAGAACCTGATCGTCTCGGTCGTCACCATCGTCCTGCAGGCGGCGCTGACGCTGGGCGGCATCCTGCTGATGCAGCACTATGGCTACAACTCGCTGTACCAGGCCGCCGCGGCGGCGATTTCGCTGACGCTGGCGCTGGCCTTCGCCTCGATCGTCAAGTCGCGGATGCTCGCGAAGATCCTGAACGAACGCATCAACAACTGGCGCTGGGCGCTGGTCTGGGCCGCATCGCCGGCCGTGATCATCGGCTTCCTCGCGACGCGGTACCTGCCGGAGTGGGCCGAACTTTCCTTCGGCATCCCGGCGATCCTCGGCGCCTATTTCTACGTGATCTGGAAAAGGGCGTTCGGCCCCGAAGACCGCAAGCTGTTCCAGAAGACCAAGGTGGCCCAGGCCGAATTCGCCGATGCCGGGGATACGCTTGGGGGCAACTCCCGCGGGGGAGGCTGACAGCGTTCGATTTGGCCCTTAGGCTTGGCGCATGAATCCGCGTCGAGCCCTGATTGTCGTTGCCGGAGCCGCGCTCAGCGTGGCGTTGTCGTTCGCGGGTTCCAGGTTCATCGCCCCGGCCTTCATCGCCGACCTCGAACGCAGGGCGAATGCCGCGCGCGACGCGGCGGGCGGGCAGGGCGTCGAGCTCGTCTTCCGCGACCGTTACGGCTGGCAGACGCGCCATCCGGTACTTTCGGGCGGCAGAAACCTTGACGTGGCGACCCGCACCCGCGTCGCTGCCGCCGTCGCGGCGGTTCCGGGCGTTGGCGGGGTAAGCTGGGCGCGCGAGAGGGACGGGAGGATGGCCGCAGCGCTGCCTTGCCAGGACGATGTCGAGACGATCCTGGAGACCCGCACCATCCGTTTTTCCGAAGCCAGCGCGCGCATCGATCCCGCGAGCGAACGCCCGCTCGACGAGGTGGCGCAGGCCCTGCGTCCGTGCGTCGGCAGCATCATCGCTGTCACCGGCCATACCGATGCCGGCGGCCACCCCCAGGCCAACGTGGCACTGTCGCTGGCGCGCGCGGAGGCGGTGCGCTGGGCGCTGATCGGGCGCGGCATTCCCGCCGATGGCCTGCGCGCCACCGGCGTCGGCTCGAAGGATCCGATCGCGGGGCTCGATCCGGGTGATCCCGCCAACCGGCGCATCGAGTTTTCAGTGATCGCCTCTGCGCCGGTCAAGCCCACGCCCATCGACACGCCGGGGCCGGGTTGAGATCATGGTTGCGGTGGACTACGCGCGCGGTATTTCGAGGCATGAAAGGATGCATTGATGCCGCTGTGGCTTGAAATGGCCGTCTCGGTGCTGCTGACCTATTTCGCGGGCTTTGGCATCGGCTGGCTCTTGTGGAACCGGAGGGGATAGAACCTTGGTACAGATGATCGAGGCCAACTGGCTGATCTTTATCGCCGCTCTGCTGATCGGCATCGTCGTTGCCTACTGGCTGTTCGTCCACGGCGCGAAGCCGCACAAGCGGCAGCACCGCCCCGACGTGCTGGACGAGGGCACAGGTCCCGCAAAGCGCAACCAGTCGCTGATCGACACGCCGCCCGCCGCGCATATCGATCCGCCGGCCATGGCCGGGACGATGGCCGGCATCGGAGAAGTCATTGCCGTCGCCGCGCAGGAGGAAGTCGATGCGGCGCAGGAGCGCAAGGAGGAGGAGCAACAGCGCCCGCCCGCCGAGCCCGCGCCCCAACCGGCTCCGGCGCCCGCGGCCGGGGAGCCCGACGATCTGCGCAAGATCAAGGGCCTCGGCCCCAAGATGCTCACGCTGCTGCATTCGCTGGGCATTACCCGCTTCGAACAGATCGCGGGGTGGACCGATGCCGATCTCGACGAACTCGACACCAAGCTCGGCTCCTTCGCCGGCCGTCCCCGCCGCGACAACTGGGTGGAACAGGCCAGGCTCCTCGCCGACGGCAATACCGCCGGCTACGAGGAGAAGTTCGGCAAGCTCTGACGCGGCCCCGGCGCTGCCGCGCTATTGGACGACGATCTTTCCGGTCATGCCGAACGCGCCGTGCAGGAAGTGCGTGCATTTGAGATCGTAGGTGGCCGGCGTGGCCGGGGCCGTCAGCATCAGGTCTACCGTCTCTCCGCCATCGAGTTCGATCTTGCCCCCGGATATCTTGGCCCTTTCCTCCTGCGCCATCGAGGCATCCGCGAAGAAGGCCTGGGCCTTGAAGCTGTGCCCGCCGCGCGATGCGTTCCTGAGATGCAGGTGATAGCGTTCGCCATGGCGGAACGTGACGACCCGGGGATCGAAGTCGAAGTTGGAAAGGATCACGTCGATCCGTTCAGCAGGGGCCGTCGAGGCGACCGGCGTGGCGGCGAGTATCGCGGCCAGCAGCAGCATGCGCATCGTCTTTCTCCCGGTTGGGAGGTGCGACTATACGCTTCAGGGGGCGTTTCGTCGCGTGGGAATTGGGAAAGGTGCTGGCGGTTACGCCGGAGACCGGGAACTTGAGCCGGCTGCGGGACCGCGCGCTACGCCGCGTCAAAGTCCGGCGGACCCACGGCGTCACATTCATCTTCACCCTGAACTTGTTTCAGGGTCCATTTCTCGTCGCGCGCGGACCTGAGTTGGGGCACGATGGATGCTGAAACAAGTTCAGCATGACGAAGAAGGGAGCATCTCACTTCTTCTCACCGATCCACTTGCCGATCTGGATACCGGCATAAGCGAACCCACCCGCAAGAACAACGATGGCGATAGTAAGAGTGATGGTTTCGTATGGGGTCATGACTGCCTCATTACTGGAACGGCTACGTGATAAGCAGTCTAAGCCGAGTTTGAATCGCTCCTCTACGGACGCTCCCGGTAACACTCAGTTCTACAGAGGTAGTCATCGCCGCCCACTTCAGCCGCGTCTTGCGTCCCCCGGCTTGCCATCGTGCATGTGTCTCATGCACTTGGCCTCAGTCCGGTCGACTTGCCTCACGCGCCCAAGGTCTGGACCGCCTCCCAGACCTCCCGAGCTTTCGCGGCGAACTTGGCGTCCGCTGTTATCAGCGGACACTCCCGCTCCATTGCCAGTGCGAGGTAGATGCAGTCCTTCAAAGGGTGGCCGAGGTCCATCGCAAGCCCGGCGGCCTGGGACATTTGCGGAGGCTCGATGCGATGGGCATGCAGCATCCCGGCTGCGAACAGATCGGCAAGATTGCCGATAGAGGCTTCCGTTTCGCTGCGGACCGCCTTGTCGATATTGGCGCGCCGCACCAGCGCGCTCATCACTTCGGTAACGAAGATATCGGGTACGATAATGGCGGACTGGTTTGCCGTGAAGATGTCATCGGCATCTTCTGACAGCGCCTCGTTCGCATACCATTTGACCGCGACGCTGGCGTCGATGACGATCACCAGGAATCGCGCTCTTCGCGCAGGAGGTCGAGCATGGTTCTGCCATCGGGTAGTTTGAGGGCATTTCGCTTCCTTATCGCGCGCATTTCCACAATCAGTTTCTCGGCGCGGTGTCGGCGGGCCTGCTCGGCAATCATGGCGCGAAGCTCGGCCGAAACCGAGCGCTGATTGGCTTCGGCCATTTCGGTCAGTGCGGCATAGTCGTCGTCATCCACATTCCGTACGGTTGCGGTGGCCATCGCGATGCTCCTTTCGAAGAATATTGCTAGCAAAAATTGAGAAATTTTGCAAGCATCACCGCCCCCACTTCCGCTGCGTCTTGCCGTACCGCATCTTCCGCGTCCCCGGCTTGCCTTCGTTGCTCCGCCCCACGCGCGCGGCTTTGTGCTCCGCGTCGGGCAGGCCCAGCTCCGTCGCTTCCAGCCGCCTGATTTCGTCCCTGAGCCGCCCAGCCTCCTCGAACTCCAGATCCGCCGCCGCCGCGCGCATGCGGCCTTCGAGTTCCTCGATGTAGGCGCGCAGGTTGTGGCCGACGAGTTCGTTGCGTTCCCCGTCGTCGATGTCGACGAGCACGCCGTCGCGGCTGGCGGTGTCGGCGACGATGTCGGCGATGCGGCGCTTGATCGTTTGCGGGGTGATGTCGTGCTCGGCGTTGAATTCCTCCTGCTTGGCGCGGCGGCGGTCGGTTTCGGCGATGGCGCGTTCCATGGAGCCGGTCATGCGGTCGGCATAGAGGATCACGCGACCATCCACGTTGCGCGCGGCGCGGCCGATGGTCTGGATCAGGCTGGTCTCGCTGCGCAGAAAGCCTTCCTTGTCGGCATCGAGAATGCACACCAGCCCGCATTCGGGAATGTCCAGCCCCTCGCGCAGCAGGTTGATGCCCACCAGCACGTCATAGACGCCCATGCGCAGATCGCGGATCAGTTCGATGCGCTCCAGCGTCTCGACGTCGCTGTGCATATAGCGCACGCGCACGCCCGCCTCGTGCATGAATTCGGTGAGGTCCTCGGCCATGCGCTTGGTGAGCGTGGTGACGAGCGTGCGGTATCCCTTGGCGGCGACCTCCTTGCACTCGTTGATGCAGTCCTGGACCTGGTCCTCGACCGGGCGGATTTCCACCGGAGGATCGATCAGCCCGGTGGGGCGGATCACCTGTTCAGCGAAGACGCCGCCGGTCTGCTCCATTTCCCAGCCGCCGGGCGTGGCCGAAACCGCGACCGTCTGCGGCCGCATCGCGTCCCATTCGTTGAACCTGAGAGGTCGATTGTCGATGCAGCTCGGCAGGCGAAATCCATATTCGGCCAGCGTGATCTTGCGCCGGTGGTCGCCCTTGGACATGGCGCCGATCTGCGGCACCGTCTGGTGGCTTTCATCGACGAAGAGCAGGGCGTTGTCGGGCAGGTATTCGAACAGCGTCGGCGGCGGCTCGCCCGGCAGGCGCCCGGTGAGGAAGCGGGAATAGTTCTCGATCCCCGCGCAAGATCCGGTGGCGGCGATCATCTCCAGATCGAAATTGGTGCGCTGTTCCAGCCGCTGCGCTTCCAGCAGCTTCCCCTCGGCTTCCAGCTCCTTGAGCCGCTCGGCCAGTTCGAAGCGGATTGCCTCGGCCGCCTGTTTCATCGTCGGACCGGGCGTGACGTAGTGCGAGTTCGCATAGACGCGCACCTTCTCCAGCACCGCGCCCTTCTTGCCGGTCAGCGGATCGAACTCGGCGATTTCCTCGATCTCGTCTCCGAAGAAGCTGATGCGCCAGGCCATGTCTTCATAGTGGCTGGGGAAGATCTCCAGATTGTCCCCCCGCACGCGGAACATGCCGCGCGCGAAAGCGGTATCGTTGCGCTTGTACTGAAGCGCGACGAGCTTGCGGATGATCTCGCGCTGGTCCTGCGTCTTGCCGACCTCAAGATCGAAGATCATCGCCGAATAGGTCTCGACCGAGCCGATGCCGTAAAGGCACGAGACCGAGGCGACGATGATGACGTCGTCGCGTTCCAGCAACGCGCGCGTGGCCGAATGGCGCATGCGGTCGATCGCCTCGTTTACCGAGCTTTCCTTCTCGATGTAGGTGTCGGACCGGGGCACGTAGGCCTCGGGCTGGTAATAGTCGTAGTAGGATACGAAATACTCGACCGCGTTATCCGGGAAAAAGTCCCTGAACTCGCCGTAAAGCTGGGCGGCGAGGATCTTGTTGGGCGCGAGGATCAGGGCCGGGCGCTGCAGTTCCTCTATCACCTTGGCCATGGTGAAGGTCTTGCCCGATCCGGTGACGCCCAGCAGCACCTGCGTCTTCTCGTCCTCGCGCGCGGACTGCACCAGTTCGGCGATCGCGGTGGGCTGGTCGCCGGCGGGCTGATAGTCCGAGACGATCCGGAATGCCTTGCCGGGAAGGGACTTTTCGGGACGCTGCGGTTTGTGGGGGACGAAGCTGCCCGACGTGTCCGGCTCTTCGAGGCCCCGGCGGATTACGAGTTCGGCCATGGCGGAACATATGGAGTATATACCCCCGCGCCGCAATGAGTCATTGGCACTGCCCAAGGGCGGTGATAGCCGTGCATCCTTCGGGCCCGGCTGAGGCTGTGACGAAAGGTATCCTTATGCGTGATGTTGTGCGGAATGCGGCGATGGGTCTTTGCCTGGGGGGCGCCGCGCTCTCGCTGGCGGCGTGCGGCTCCAAGGAAGAGCAGTCCGCTCCCAAGTCGATGGACGAGGTGAAGCAGGAGGCCGCCAAGCTCGATCAGCCGGAGCCGGGGCAGTACAAGCAGACCATCGAGATAACGCGGCTGGAGGTGCCGGGCATGCCCGAGGACGCGGCAGAGCAGATGAAGGCGATGATGACCGCCGCCCAGGAGAACACCTTCTGCCTCACGCGCGAAGACACCGAAAAGGGCTTCAAGGACATGTTCGACGGCATCGGCAAGGGCAGCCAGTGCAGCTATTCGCGTTTTGACGTTGATGGCGGCACGCTCGATGCCCAGATGGATTGCAAGTCGCCGCAGGAAGGCACGGCGACGATGAAGATCAACGGGACGGTCAAGCCCGACGGCTCGGATGTGACCGTCGCGATGGACGCCGAAGGCGGGCAGCAGCCGATGGGCAACATGAAGATGACCATGCACATGACCACCCAGCGCGTGGGCGACTGCGCGTCCTGAGGCACGACGGCCCGCAAAGGCGATGGACCAGACGCGAGACGAGAACCTGAATACCACGATGCGGCGGCAGCCGGGCTCCCTGCGCGATGCGATCGCCCGGCGCGCCGCTTTCGTGCGGGAACCGCATCCGGCGGGTGTCGCCAGGCCGCCGCTGCTACTGATGCTTGTCGAACTGCTTTCGCTGTACCGGGGACGGAACAGGGGGCTCTCGATCGCGCCGGCGGTGCATCCGATGCCGGTCATGCTGCTGCCCGGCTTCGGCTCGCACCCCAAACGGATGCAGCCGATGGCCCATGCGCTGGCAGAGGCGGGCCATCAGGTTTGCGACTGGGGACTCGGTTTCAACTTCGGGCCCAGCCGGAGCAACTTCGCCTACCTGATGCGGCGCGTCGCCGCTATCGCGGGCGAGCACAAGGCGCCCGTGGCGCTGGTGGGCTGGAGCCTCGGCGGCCTCTTCGCGCGCGAGATCGCCCGGCGAGAGCCGCAGATGGTCGCCAAGGTGATTACCATGGGTACGCCCTTTTCGGGCGACCCGCGCGCCAACAACGCCTGGCGCGCCTATCAGGTGCTGACGGGGCATTCGGTCGACGCGCCGCCGATCGAATGCGATTTCGCCGCCAAGCCGCCGGTCCCGACCATTGCCCTGTGGAGCGCGCGCGACGGCATCATCGCCCCCCGCGCGGCCTGCGGCCGGCCGGCGGAACGCGACCGCGCCATCCCGATCCGCTGCTCGCACCTCGATTTCGCCGGTGCCCCGGCGGTGGTGATGGAAGTGCTGCGCCAGCTCGACTTCGAGGATTGATTCGCGTTTCGCCAGTGCGGAATGGCGGCTGAAACCGGCAGTCAGAGACTTAGGGGAAGCGGACCCTTTCCCCCTCGGAAGGAGGATGTCTGCCTTCGGCATTCTATGCCCTCGGCGGCTGCCTTCTGTAGCTCAGCGCCTCCGCCACATGGATGCGCCCCACCGTTTCCGCGCCTCCGAGATCCGCTATGGTGCGCGCGACCCTCAGGATGCGCGTATAGCCGCGCGCGGACAGGTGCATCGCTTCGGCGGCTTGCATCAGCAGCTTGCGCCCGGCCTCGTCAGGAGTCGCGTGGCGCTCCAGAAGGTCGCCGTCGAGTTCGGCATTGGTCCGCGCGCTTTCGCCTTCGAGCCGGGCGGTCTGGATCGCGCGGGCGGTCCTGACGCGGGCGGCGACGTGCTCCGACCCTTCCTCTGGTGGGGGCAGGGCGAGGTCGGTGGCGCGGACCGGGTCGACTTCCACATGGTAGGTCGATGCGGTCGAGCAGCGGGCCGGAGACCTTGCTTTGATAATCGGCCGCGCATCTCGGCGCGCGCGAGCAGCCGAGCGCGGGGTCGCCAAGGTGGCCGCAGCGGCAGGGGTTCATCGCCGCGACGAGCTGGACGCGCACCGGGTAGGTCACATGGGCGTTGGCGCGCGCGACCGTCACTTCGCCGGTTTCCAGCGGCTGGCGCAGCGAATCGAGCACCGCGCGCTGGAATTCCGGCAGCTCATCGAGGAACAGCACCCCCAGGTGCGCCATCGAGATCTCGCCGGGCCGCACTTTGAGCCCGCCCCCGGTGAGCGCCGCGATCGAGGCCGAATGGTGCGGCGCGCGGTACGGCCTCGCGCGGGAAATGCGCCCATCCTCCAGAGCACCCGCGACGGAGGAGACCATGGAAACTTCCAGCGCTTCGGCGGGCGTCAGCTCGGGCAGGATTCCGGGCAGGCACGAGGCGAGCAGCGACTTGCCGGCGCCGGGCGGGCCGATCATCAGCAGGTTGTGCGCCCCGGCGGCGGCGATTTCCAGCGCCCGCCTTGCTGTCTCCTGCCCCTTGACCTGCCGCAGGTCCGGCCCGCGTTCGGGAGGATCGGCGCGGCCCGGCTCGGGCGGCGGCAGGACCTGCGTACCCTTGAGGTGGTTGAGCAGGCTGATGAGGTTGGGTGCCGCGACCACCGGCACGCCGCTCGCCCAGCTCGCCTCGCTGCCTTGCGCGGCGGGGCAGATCAGGCCCTTGTCGGCCTCGCTGGCTTGGAGCGCGGCCAGCAGCACGCCGGGTGAGGGGATCACCCGGCCGTCGAGCGCCTGTTCTCCCACCGCCACGAAGTCGGCAAGTTGCTCCGCATCGACCACGCCCATCGCCGCGAGCAGCGCAAGCGCGACCGGCAGGTCATAGTGAGAGCCTTCCTTGGGCAGGTCGGCGGGCGAAAGATTGATGGTGATGCGCTTGGGCGGCAGGGCAAGGCCCATCGCGGTCAGCGCCGCGCTGACCCGCTGGCGGCTTCGCCCACCGCCTTGTCGGGTAGGCCCACCAGCGCGAAAGTCGGCATTCCCGGCGCGATCTGGCACTGCACCTCGACCGCGCGCGCCTCCAGCCCCAGGTATGCGACAGTCGAAACGAGTGCGACCACTCCTGGTCCTTTTCCTCTGCGATGCGGCGCGGTTATGCCGTTTCTACTACAGGAATGTCGCGCCACGGCAGCGGCTTAAATCATGCCTTACAGCGTTTTAACCGAATCGCTCAGGGCTTGGGTAAGGTCGGCGGGTGCATTTTTCCCGGCATGCGCTCGACCGTCGCAATCCTTGCCCTGATCGCCCTCAACGCCGTGTCCCCCCTGTCGGCCCAGGCGATCAGTTACGAGGTCGTCGAGGTAGATGCCGACCGCTTCGACGACGGCGGCGAGCGCATGCTTCAGGTCGAGACCGCGGCGATTCCCGAAGGCATCGCCGCCTACGGTCCCTTCCGCGTGCTCGATCCCGGCCGCGCGGCGCTGGTCGACGTGACCGACGCGCGCAGCCCCGGCGAGTTCGCGCGGATGCTGCGCGATTATCCCGGCATCGGCGTGCTCGAGATGATCGAATGCCCCGGCACTGAAGACGATCTTGCCAATCTGCGCCTTGGCCGCCTGATCCGCGAGAAGGGTATCGCGACATATGTACCGGCGGGCGGCTCGGTTCGGTCCGGCGGGGTGGAGCTGTTCCTTGCGGGCGCCCGTCGCTACGCCGACCCCGGAGCCGAGTTCGCGGTGCATTCCTGGATCGACGATACCGGGCTCGAACCGGACGACTATCAGGCGAGTGCGCCCGAGAACCGGCGCTACATCGTCTACTACCAGAATATGGGCATGAGTTCGGTCGAGGCCGAGGCCTTCTATGCCATGACCAACTCGGTTCCCTTCGAATCGGCCCGCTGGTTCGGGGCGAATGAGATGGCGATGTGGGTCAGGCTGGATCAGGCCGGCGCCTGAGGCGGCCTTCTCAGTCCAGCAGCGAGGCCAGCCAGCGCTTGCGCCGCGGCGGCGGCAGCGATCCGCTGACTTTCAGCAGATGATTGGCGAGCACGGCCGCCTGGCTGCGTGTCATGAGGATGCGTGTGTGGTCTGGCGTGTCATGCGTGCCCCAACTCGCGCGGTCGAACGTCTGCAGGTCGACCATGACGTTCGATCCCAGTTCCTGCGACGTCCAGCCCACCAGCACGCCATGGCGTTCTTCGTTTCCCATCGGTTCGGTCCCGCCCACAGTTTTCGGCTTACTTCCGGTATTGCTGTTGGTTAACGGATAGCACGAACGAGGGGAAAATGACACGTGAGGCATGAAATCGGGCGGCGGCATGCCCGTCCGGGTCGCGGCGTGATGGGGGAGACTTCGCCTTGACTCGCCTCCAGTCCTCCATTACGGGCGCCCATCTGATCTGCGGTCATCCGGTGGGTGGCCTTTTTTGTTCGGGTCCTTCGGGGCCATTCTGGAATTTCGAGGACCGACATGAAGCGCACTTTCCAGCCCAGCCGCCTTGTCCGCGCCCGCCGTCACGGCTTCCGCGCCCGCACGGCGACCGCTGGCGGCCGCAAGGTGCTTCGCGCCCGCCGCGCCCGCGGCCGCAAGAAGCTCTCGGCCTGATCTGAATCCGGCCTCGCGGCTGGAAACGCATCGGCCCGCGCCTCCGTCCGGTTTCCCATCGCGGTGGGCCCGGACGGAGGCGCGGGCCGATGCCGTTTGGAGTAGCGTTTGCCGCGAAGCATCGGCATTATTCCGGTTCATGCTGGGGATGACGCCGCAACCGTTCAGCAGGTCTGCTTACCCATGACGGTGCCTTACATCACAATGACCCGCCGGGCGGACTTTCTCGCCGCCAATCGCGGGTTGCGGGTGGCGCGGCCGGGCTTCGTGCTTCTGGCCAGCCCGAACGGCGGGCAGGGGATGCGCGTGGGGATCACCGTCACCAAGAAGATCGGCAACGCGGTCGTGCGCAACCGCATTAAGCGGCGCTTCCGGGCGCTTTTGCGCGAAGTTCTGCCGGGCCAGGGGCTTGCCGACACGGACCATGTCCTGATCGGCCGGGACGGCGGGATAGAGCGCGACTATGCGCTGCTGCGCCAGGAACTCGCCGCCGCGCTCGGCCGGGCGCGGGAGGGCAAGGGCGATCCGCCCCGGAACGCACGGGGCCGCAGGGGCGGTTCGGGATCGAAGGGATCGAAAGGCGCGTGATGAACAAGGTTCTGGCCCGGATCGCCTCGCTTCCCGGTCTGTTGCTGATCGGGATCGCGCGCGCCTGGCAAATCGGCCCGTCGCGGATCATGCCGCCGACCTGCCGTTACAGCCCTTCGTGCTCGCAATACGCGATCGAAGCTGTCGGCAAACACGGTGCGATTAAGGGTGGCTGGCTGGCGTTCAAGCGTCTATTGCGCTGCCAACCGTGGGGTGGGCACGGCTATGACCCCGTACCGGATTGAATTGAAATGGGGCGGCGCACCGCGTCGCCGCTGACGAGAATACGACAGGAAACGCCTTCGTGGATAATCAGCGCAACATCATCCTCGCGGTTCTGCTGACCGCGCTTGTCCTCTTCGGATGGGACGCCGGAGTCGGCTATTTCTATCCGCAGAGCAAGACGCCGACGCAGGCTGTCGAGGCCGGCGGCGCGGAGCAGGCGGTAGGCCCGACCAAGCCGACTCGCGAAGGCGGCCTGCGCGATGCTGCCGACGTGGTGCTCGAAAGGCAGGACCTGAAGACGGCGCTGGCAAGCGGCAACCGCGTGCCGATTGCCGCGCCGGGGCTTTCCGGGTCGATCAATCCCAAGGGCGCGGTCATCGACGATCTTGTCCTCAACCGTCACCGCGAGACGGTAGAGAAGGATTCGGGGCCGGTGCGCATCTATTCGCCCGCCGGCACCCCCGCGCAGCAGTTCGCGCGCTTCGGCTGGGTCGGTCAGGGTGTGGAAGCGCCCAGCGTCGACAATCCCGTCGTCTGGAGCGCGCCTGCCGGGGCCAGGCTGACGCCCTCCACTCCCGTGACCCTGACCTGGGACAATGGCACCGGCCAGCGCTTCGCGATCACTTACAGGATCGACGACAACTACATGATTACCGTCGAGCAGACGGTGACGAACGCAGGCCCGGCGCCGGCCGTCCTCCAGCCTTTCGGTTTCGTCAACCGCACCGACCGGACCGCCAGCCTCGATACCTGGAACGTCCACTCTGGCCCGATCGGTGCCTTTGACGGCTCGGTCAATTTCAGTTCCAACTACGAGGACGTCGCCGAGCAGGGCACGGTCGACGAGCCGGGCAAGACCGACTGGATCGGCTTCACTGACGTCTACTGGATGTCCACGCTCGCGCCCGTCGGCGCCAAGGCCGACGGCACGTTCCGTTCGCTCGGCAACGACCTGTTTCGCGCCGACCTGATCTATGACCAGAGCGTGGTCCAGCCCGGCCAGAGCCTGACGCGCACGACCAAGCTCTTCGCGGGGGCCAAGGAACATGCGGTGCTCGATGCCTATGAGGCACAGGGCATCACCAATTTCGGCCTCGCCATCGACTGGGGCTGGTTCCGCTGGTTCGAAAAGCCGATCTTCTGGCTTCTGGTGAAGCTCTTCGAGCTCGTCGGTAACTTCGGCGTCGCCATCATCCTGCTCACGTTGATCGTGCGCGGCATCATGTTCCCCATCGCCCATCGCCAGTTCGCCTCGATGGCCGCGATGCGCGCGGTGCAGCCCAAGATGAAGGCGATCCAGGAGCGCTACAAGGACGACAAGCAGAAGCAGCAGCAGGAGATCATGAAGCTCTACAAGGAGGAAAAGGTGAACCCGCTGTCGGGCTGCCTCCCCATGTTCCTTCAGATCCCCGTGTTCTTCGCGCTCTACAAGGTGCTGATCCTGGCGATCGAGATGCGCCACCAGCCTTTCGTGCTGTGGATCAGGGACCTTTCCGCGCCTGACCCGCTGCATATCCTCAATCTCTTCGGTCTGATCCCCTTCGACCCGCCGGGCTTCCTTGCCATCGGCATTCTCGCGCTGCTGCTCGGCCTTACGATGTGGCTGCAGTTCAAGCTGAACCCGGCGCAGATGGATCCGACGCAGCAGCAGATCTTCATGCTCATGCCGTGGTTCATGATGTTCATCATGGCGCCCTTCGCCTCGGGCCTGCTGGTTTACTGGATCACCTCGAACGTGCTGACCATCGCCCAGCAGAAATACCTCTACAGCCGCCACCCGCAGCTCAAGGCGCAGGCCGAGAAGGAAGCGGCGGACAAGAAGGCCGCCGAGGCGCAGGCGGGCAAGTGACCGGCGAACCCGAAGACGACCTCGGCGAGCGCGCGCGCAAGCTCTTTTCGGGGCCGGTGACGTTCCTGAAGAGCGCGCCCGCGCTCAAGTTCCTGCCCGAGCCGGAAGTGCCGGAGATTGCTTTCTGCGGCCGCTCCAACGTCGGCAAGTCGTCGCTGCTCAACGCGCTCACCGGCCGCAAGGCGATCGCGCGTACCTCGGTGACGCCGGGGCGCACGCAGGAGCTGAACTTCTTCGAGGTAGGCGATCCGCTGCAGTTCCGCCTCGTCGACATGCCCGGATACGGCTTTGCCAAGGCGCCGCCCAAGGTGGTCGAGACATGGCGGCGCCTCGTGCGCGATTTCCTGCGCGGCCGCGTGGTACTGAAGCGCACGCTGTTGCTGGTGGACAGCCGCCACGGCGTGAAGCAGGTCGATGCCGAGATGATGAAGATGCTCGACGAGGCGGCGGTCGGCTATCGCCTCGTCCTTACCAAGGCGGACAAGATCAAGGCCAGCGAACTGGACAAGGTCATCGCCGAAACGCTTGCCGAAGCGCGCAAGCATCCCGCCGCCTTCCCCGAAGTTCATGTAACCAGTTCCGAAAAAGGCATGGGCATTGCGGAACTGCGCGCCGCGGTGCTCGCGGATTCGGAGATCTGAGGCCGTCCGGGCAGCCTGGCGCGGCACCCCACGCCGGTTCGCGCGTTGTACACTGCGAGAGCCGCGGGCATTTTAAAATGTGACGGTTGTGTGACATTGAGAACTCGCCTAAAGGCCCCGCCAACGCGCTGAAAAAGGGGGAGGGACAAGGGCTTGTCGATGCGCCAGATTGCCGTTCTTCCTTACCGCACTGCTGGCGGCGCGGGCGAAGCGTCCCCGATGATCCTGCTGATTACCTCGCGCGAGACGCGCCGCTGGATCGTACCCAAGGGAAACCCGATGAAGGGTCTTGCGCCGCATGAGGCCGCCGCCGTCGAGGCGAAGGAGGAAGCCGGAGTGGTCGGTGAGATCCGTCCCACGGCGCTCGGCTCCTACCGCTATCTCAAGCGTCGCGGTTCGGGGGCTTCGGTCTGGGCCGTGGTCGATGTCTTTCCCCTGGCGGTGACCGAGGAACTGCGAACCTGGGACGAGCAGCACGAGCGCGAGCGGCGCTGGTTCTCCCCGGCCGAGGCCGCCGACGCGGTCGACGAGCCGGACCTTGCCGCTCTCATCCGGGAATTCGGAGACTGCGAATAGACTTTCCGCCGCGTGCTCGACATGCCCGGCGCGAGCCTTTAGGCCTTTCCCCTGCAAGCCAAGGGAAACGCCGCCCCCATGAAGCTCATTATCGGTAACAAGAACTATTCCAGCTGGTCGCTGCGCGGCTGGCTCGCCTGCAAGCAGTCGGGCCAGCATTTCGAGGAGATCACCGTCCCCATCTATGGTGAGGACTGGGAAGAGAAGAAGCGCGAGCGTGGTGAACTGGCGCCCTCGCATGGCAAGGTGCCGATCCTGTGGGATGGCGATGCCGTGGTGTGGGACAGCCTGGCGATCATCGAATACCTTGCCGACAAGGTCGGGCGCGATCGTTTCTGGCCCAAGGCCGACGACGCGCGGGCCATGGCGCGCTCGATGGTGGCGGAGATGCATGCGAATTACCTGCCGCTGCGCCGCTCCTGCCCGATGAACGTGCGCGCGCGCGTCGAGGGGCTGGAGGTGGACGAGGACGTGCGCGCGGACATCGTGCGCATCCTCACCCTGTGGGCAGAGGCGCGGGCGCGCTTCGGCAAGGGCGGGCCGTTCCTGTTCGGCACTTTCAGCGCGGCGGACGTTATCTACGCGCCGGTTGTCAGCCGCTTCCTGACTTACGGCGTCGGCGTTCCCGGCTTCGCGCAGGCCTATATGCAGGCGGTCTGGGAGCACGAGTGGATGCAGCAGTGGGTCGCGGCGGCCGAGGCCGAGGAGTGGGTGATCGAGCAGTTCGAGATGCCGGTCGCCTGAAGACGGGCTGCGCGCCGTCTCGGCTCAACGCATCCGCTTCGTTGGGTACGGTGTGCCGTCCTTGTGATAATAGCCCTTTCCGTCGAACTTCATGTCGATGTCCGAATAGGCGCCGGTTCCGTTGCGGTCGCCCGCGCTGATGGCGATGAAGCTGCAGTCCTCGCGGTTTTCGTTGATCAGGTGATGGCCGTTGGTCGCGCCCTTGGGCCAGGCGCAGACGTCTCCGGGCCGGAGGATCGTGCGCCCCTCATCCTCCACCAGCACGGCCTCGCCGGAAAGCATGATCAGCAGCTCGTCCTCGTCGTCGTGCCAGTGGCGCTGGCTCGACCAGGCACCGGGCTTCAGCACCACGTGGCTCGCGCCCATCTCCGTCAGGCCGCCGGCACGCGCCAGGCGCCGCCACCAGCGGCCCGCGACGGCCTGGTCGAAAGGGTCGGGATAGCCTGTCCGGTTGGATTGCGGGATCGCTTCGAGATCGAGTTTCGGCATGGCTTCCTCTCTGCGCCTATGGTCAGGACGCCGGCTTTTGCGATGGCCCGCCTTATGTCAAGGCCGCGCCCGCCAGGATGTTGTCATGCGGCGTACAGGGGTTGCTTCCAAGCCGGTAGCGCGCCCGCATCGTCGCCCAGGTGGGATGAGCTGCATCTGACCCGTCGCGCCGGCGCGCGATGTGGCGCCGGCGTCGCCGGCGCTCTCGATCCGCATCGCCGCGCGTATCCAGCGTTGAATGGGGAAGGTGCATCATCTCATTTTCCGGGATGATCCAGAGAGATGTGAGTTTCAGCGCATACATGATGCGCCAGAGTCTGCCGCCCTTCGATGATTGACCAGAAGATGCAGGGCCCTGCGAGTCTGCGGACGTGTAGGGCTTTTCTTTTGGTTTGGCGTTTCGGATTGCGGTGTCGTTCAGCGCCAATCGGGGCTCTACGGGCCCCCCGATTTAGGCCCCATCATCCGCAGTTGCAGGCAAATAGAGGCGGTCACTGACGGCCAACTATTGCCCTTGAATTAACGGAAATCAGGGGAAATTTTCAACCGCTGGCGAATCTCGCCAAACAGGATTTTGGAGGCCCGAGCCGGAATCGAACCGGCGTATACGGATTTGCAGTCCGCTGCGTCACCACTCCGCCATCGGGCCGTCCAGGTGGTGTTCCTGTGAAGGTGCGCCCCTAGCAACCCTCTCGGCCGCGCGCAATCCAATTTGCAGGCTTGCGTGCCTGCTCTCCCCGACGGTGACATGCAGTGTTCCTTCGCGGTGTTTTCGGGGCCGTGCGCTGCAACTTGAGACTTGGCTGAAGACCGCGTTGCGCTAGGCTCCATTCTGAAAGCATTGCCGCCAATCCCGGCCGGACACTGCACGGAGCCTTTGCCATGATTCTCGGAGCCGTTCTCGCAGGCGGGCAGTCCAGCCGCTTCGGTAGTGACAAGGCGCTGGCGGAACTGGACGGGCACACGTTGCTGGCGCTGGCCGTCGATGCTCTGGCCGGGCTGTGCGAGCACGTTATCGTAGTCGGGCGCGAGACGGCGCCAGCCCCGACCGTGCCGGACTGGCCCAAGCCTGGGATGGGGCCTCTGGGCGGAATCGCCGCTGCGCTGCACCACGCACGAGACGAAGGTTACGAGGCGGTCCTGACTTGCGGCGTGGACGCGGCCTTCCTGCCTGACGACCTCGTTCAGGTCCTGTCACCGGCGCCGGCATGTCTGACCCGCCAGCCTGTGATCGGACTGTGGCCGGTCTCGGCGGTCGAAGTCGTCGAGAAGTTGCTGCACAGCAATGATCGCCATTCCATGCTGCGCCTTGTGGAACTTCTCGGTGCGCGCAGGGTGGATACCGCGGCGGCCATTCCGAACATCAATACGCAGCAGGACCTGTCGGACATAAGAAAACGTCGGTGAACCGGCCCTGCCGACGACGCGCTCTTCAAACGCCGGAAACATCAGCCGACTGTCGGTGATCGGCCGACTGGCGGTGATCGGCCGGTTCCGGGCAGCTCGGGGCAATCGCGCGGTGTTGCGGCGTGCCGGAAGGCTTGTCCTGCCGGCCGGCAAGGGACCGCAGGCGATAGCCGCCGCGTGAAGACGTCTCGATCATGCCCGCAAGGCCGGCGAAGGAGAGCTTGCGCCGCAGCCGCGACATGTGCACCGCGATGCTGTTGGTTTCCGGCACGAAGCCCATGCGCCACACGTCCTGGATCAGCGATTGCTTGTCGACCACATAGCCGGCGTTGTCCGACAGCCTCCACAGCAAGGCGAACTCGCGCGGGTTGAGATTGAGTGGTTTGTCGAAGCCGAAAGCCTCGCGCGCCAGAAGATCGAGCTTCAGCGCACCGAATTCGCGGGTTCGCGGCAGCCATTGTGAAGATTCGGCGATCCGCCCCGCCCGCGCAGCGACTTCGTCCATACCGCTTTCCTGCGGCACCGCATCCCCGAAGCCGGTCCCCAGCAGGGCCGCGCGCTGGTGTGCGAACTCGATGCCGGTGACCAGGACGTAGCGGCGCGTGTCGTGGCCGAACGACGAGAGGGCATGCGTCCATCCCTTGTCGTCGAAATCGGCAACGTGGAAAATGCCTATGCAATCGATACCCGGTACGTTGCAGTCGCACAGTTTCCAGCCGCGCATCCGCAGATCCAGCTGTGCCGGAATCGCACCCGGCGCCAGCCAGCAGAATCGTGAAACAACCTCTTTTCGCGCGTCGTCAAACGCGCTCTTATCCAAGCACGACATGATACCCCCATCGCCCTCCAGGCTAATCTGGATGAGGGATAATCTGGCCGGCAGGGCGGCCCCGTCACAACTCTGAAAAACTTACAGATTTGTCACTTCAGGCCCGGAATATATGGGAAAATACCCCATATCGGCGATTTCACGAACTTCATGCCGCCGGTGTGTTCACTCCCATCGAGCCCAGGAAGCGCTTGATGTTGCGCGCGGCCTGACGCAGGCGTTGCTCGTTCTCGACCATGGCGATGCGCACGAAGCCTTCGCCGTCCTCCCCGTAGCCGACGCCGGGGGCAACGGCGACTTCCGCCTCGGTCAGGAGCTGTTTCGAGAACTCGAGGCTGCCCATGTCCTTGAGCGCGGGAGGAAGCGGAGCCCAGGCGAACATCGAGGCCTTGGGGACCGGGATGTCCCATCCGGCGCGGCCGAATGCCTCGATCATGACGTCGCGGCGCTTCTGGTAGAGCTGACGGTTCTTCTCGACGATGTCCTGCGGCCCGTTCAGCGCGGCGCAGGCGGCTGCCTGGATCGGCGTGAAGGCGCCGTAATCGAGATAGGACTTCACGCGTTTGAGCGCGGCGATCAGCTTGCGGTTGCCGACCGCGAAGCCCACGCGCCAGCCTGCCATGGAAAATGTCTTCGACATCGAGGTGAATTCGACCGCGATGTCCTTCGCGCCGGGCACCTCCAGGATCGAACGGGTCGGCTGGCCATCGTAGTAGAGTTCGGAATAGGCCAGATCGGAGAGGATCCAGACCTTGTTCTCCTTCGCCCAGGCGACGAGGCGTTCGTAG
This sequence comes from Novosphingobium endophyticum, assembly GCF_014640675.1. Lineage (GTDB taxonomy): Bacteria > Pseudomonadota > Alphaproteobacteria > Sphingomonadales > Sphingomonadaceae > Novosphingobium > Novosphingobium endophyticum. The sequence goes on from NZ_BMHK01000005.1 coordinate 68,278, forward strand.
AAGGCGAGATCGACCGTCTCGGCCGTCGGATTCGACGGGTAGTTGACGATCAGGACCGACGGGCGCGGAACCGTGAAGGCCATCGCCCGCTCAAGCGAGCGCCAGTAGTTCTCGTCCGGCGTGGTGGGCACCGAGCGGATAGTGGCGCCGGCGATGATGAAGCCGAACGTGTGGATGGGATAACTGGGGTTGGGCGCCAGCACGACGTCGCCCGGCGCGGTGATCGCGGTAGCAAGGCTGGCGAGGCCTTCCTTCGATCCCATCGTCATCACCACTTCGGTCTCGGGATCGAGATCGACGTTGAAGCGGCGGCCGTAGTAATTGGCCTGGGCCTTCCGGATGCCGGGTATGCCCGAGGAGGCGGAATAGCCATGGGCGTCGGGCTTCCGCGCGACTTCGCACAGCTTGTCGATCACATGCTGGGGCGGCGGCAGGTCGGGGTTGCCCATGCCGAGGTCTATGATGTCCCGTCCCGCCTGGCGTGCTGCGTGCCGCATCGCGTTGACTTCGGCGATGACGTAGGGCGGCAGGCGCTTGATGCGGTAGAACTCGTCTTCCATGACCTCGGTAATTCCATGAATGCGGCGGGATTGCCGCGAGGCTTCCTGTAAGGGATTACGCGCCGCGCGCAAATGGGCGATCGTGCCGTGCTCGAAGGGATCTTTCACTTTGCAGGGCTCGACAGCATGCGTCCGGCGGCTAAGGTTCATTCGAACCGATCGGAGAATTCAGTCCATGGCGACCGACGCCGCAGAAATCTTCACCCAGTTCCTGCGCGATCAGGCACGCGAAGCGGCGGGCCTGTTCGGCCAGCTGGCTCCGGCCGGCGGAGGGCCGAACGCTCAAGAGGCGGTGCACTGGGCGGAAATTGCCGGACGGCTGCACTCGATCTGGAGCGACTACCAGATGGAGCAGTTGAACAGGGCTCCGGGCCAGCGGCCACACTACTCCGATCCGCTGAAATGGATCGCGACCGCCGAAGCGGTGGTGCGCCAGCTGCCGCTTACCGATCCCGAAGTGCAGCAGACGCTATGGAACGAGGTCATGGACGTTATGACGTCGGTTCTCGGCGAATATGGCCTTGGGCCGCGCGCCGCAAAGGACGAGCGGGAGGATCGCGAACTGCCCCGCAAGGATCGCCGCTTCGCCGATCCGCACTGGCGCCGCCAGCCCTTCTTCGCGGTGCTGCACCAGCTCTACCTGCTCCTGTCGGAGCGGGCGGTGGGGCTTGCCGAGGGTGTCGATGGGATCGAGCCGGCCAGAAAGGCGCAACTGGTTTTCGCGGTCCGCACGCTTGTCGATGCGCTCAGCCCGGCGAATTTTCCCCTGACCAATCCCGTCGCGCTCGAGAAAGCGAACGAGACCCGGGGAGAGAGCCTGGTGCGCGGCTTCGAAAACCTGCTCAGCGACATGCGCAGGGGCCAGCTGACCCATACCAGCGCCTCGGCGTTCAGACTCGGCGAGAACATTGCCGTGACGCCGGGCAAGGTCGTTCACGAAACCGAACTCTGCCAGATCCTCCAGTATAACCCCACCACCGACAAGGTGCTCGCCACCCCGCTGGTGATTTTCCCGCCATGGATCAACCGCTTCTATATCCTCGACCTCAACGCGAAGAAGAGCTTCGTGCGCTGGGCGGTCGAGCAGGGGATCACCGTTTTCATGATCTCATGGAAATCGGCGGACGCCTCGATGGCCGATATCACCTGGGACGACTACATCGGCGCGCAGATCGAGGCGATCGACTTCGTGCGGGAACGGCTCAAGGTGCCTTCGGTCCACACCATCGGCTATTGCGTCGCGGGCACGACGCTGGCCGCCACGCTGGCGGTGCTGGCCCGCACCGGAGCGGCGGAGAAAGTCGCCAGCGCCACCTTCTTCACCGCGCAAGTGGATTTCGAGGAGGCCGGCGATCTCAAGAACTTCGTCGATGACCAGCAGATCGAGACGATCGGCCATCTTTCGCCCGAAGGGTACATTGACGGACGCTATCTTGCCGCCACCTTCAATATCCTGCGCGGCAACGACCTGATCTGGAGCTACGTCGAGAAGAACTACCTCAAGGGCGAGGACTACCCGGCATTCGATCTGCTGCACTGGAATGGCGACGTCACCAACCTTCCGGCGCAGTGGCACCGCGACTACCTGCGCGACCTGTATCGCGACAACCGGCTGGTCGTTGCCGATTCGCTCCAGGCCCGCGGCGTGCCGATCGACCTGCGCCGCATTGCCACGCCGGTGTACATCCAGGCCGGGCGTGAGGATCACATCGCGCCTCCCGCCAGCGTCTGGAAACTCATGCACTATGTCACGGGGCCGAAAACCTTCCTCCTGGCCGGATCGGGCCACATCGCTGGCGTCGTCAATCCACCAACCTCGGGCAAGTACCAGTACTGGACCAACGAGGGTTCGCCGGACAGCCTCGAAGCCTTCGTCGCCGGTGCGCGCGAACATCCGGGAAGCTGGTGGCCGCACTGGAGCGATTGGTTGCGGTCGCTCGACGGACGGGAGGTTTCCGCGCGCGGCAAGCGCCGTCCGGGCGGGCGCGGGGACCGGACGATAGAGGACGCGCCCGGCCGATATGTCATGACGCGCTGACAATCGGTGCGGGAACGCGGCCCTTTCATCGGGGCGGAACCGTCGCCCGCCTTGCGCTTCCTCGCCTGCCTTCGGCCGATTCGGGAGAGTTCATGCCGCGTCTGCGAGCATCTCTCATGGAAAATTCCAGGCTATCGCTCGTCCGCGTGATTGGCTACAAATGGCGCTGTCGCCAATAGTACAGCACTGAAGTGAAGGCTTGCCTGACTCGCGGCGGAACACCGATTTCGCCGCGAGTGCTGCGATGCGCCATTTTTGCTGCACTGCACAAATTTGTTGACCTCGCGCTTTCAGCACTTTATTTGTGCACCGCAACAAAGTGAATTTCAAATCGCTGGCGGCGAGTCGGGATGAAGCATGGTCTCGATCGCCCAGCGCAGGATTCAGGACGAATTTCAATGGCTGACAACGAAAACAACACGGGAACGGCGCGCGCCGAAAAGGCTTACGAAGCGGCGGTATCCGCGACTCCCGTGAATGCCAAGGCGCCCGTCGCCGCGACCAGTCCCAAGCCGGCGACGCCCGCGGCGAAGGAAGCCAAGGCCGAACCCGTTTCGCCTTCGCAGCCGCAGCCCGTCAAGGCCGAGTCCGCTCCGGTCTCGCAGGCCCAGCCCGTCAAGGCGGAGGCCGCGCCTGAAGTGAAAACGACCACGAGCGTCGAGCCCGCCCCCAGCGCCAAGCCCGCAAAGGCAGCGCCGAAGGTGAAAGCGCCGGTCAGGCGTAAACCGACGGTGAAGGCCAAGCCGGCGCCGAAGTCGAAGGCGACGCCCGCGGTGAGGGCGAAGCGCAAGCCTGCCGCATCGGCGGTCTCCGCCAAGACCGCTCCGACCAAGACCGCCCCGACCAAGACCGCCGCAGCCCGGACAGCCCCGGCCAAGCCGGCGGTGCCCGCTCTGAAGGCGGCAAAAAAGACCGCCGGTAACAAGCAGTCGATATTCGCAGGACTATTCAGGAACTTCTTTCCCGAGGAAAAGACGATGAACATGAACGCCAACTTTGCAGGTATCCAGGACGCCATGACCGAGGCCCAGGCCAAGGCAAAGGCTGCTTTCGAAAAGAGCTCTTCGGTGCTCGGCGAGGTGTCTGATTTCACCAAGGGCAACCTCGAAGCCGTGATGGAATCGGGCAAGATCCTGGCCGAAGGCATCCAGGGCATCGGTTCCGAAATCGTTGCCGAGGGGCGCTCGAACTTCGAAGCCATGTCGGGTGACATCAAGGAACTCGCCGCCGCCAAATCGCCGTCGGACTTCATCAAGGTCCAGGGCGACATGATGCGCAAGAACATTGACAGCGCCGTGGCCTCCAGCGCGAAGAACAGCGAAGCCATGCTCAAGCTGGTGAGCGATGCGATGGCGCCGATCTCCGGCCGCGTCAGCCTGGCCATGGAAAAGGTCCGCCAGACCTCGAACTGAGGCCGGCCCGTCATCAAACCGATCGGGTGGCCGGTGGCCGCCTGATCGGTAGAGCGCAAAATCCGACATTCTGAACGGGGCATCTTGTAGACGGGTGTCCCGTTACGATATTCTGGCTGCCATGCATTCTTTCCTTGCCGATTCCGATCCGAACCGACCCTGGCCGCTTGGCGCCGGGAATGACCATGACGCGGATCGCAATGCGGACGGGGACGAACAGGTCGGAATTGCCACCAAGACGCGGGCAAAGCCGAAAAAACCAAGCCAGTTCAAGGTCCTGATGCTCAATGACGACTACACCCCGATGGAATTCGTGGTGATGGTACTCAAGCGCTTCTTCAGCATGGATCTGGAACAGGCGACCCGCGTGATGCTCCATGTCCACCAGAGGGGCGTGGGGGTCTGCGGCGTCTTCCCTTACGAAATCGCCGAGACGAAGGTGAACCAGGTGATGGACTTTGCCCGGCAGAACCAGCACCCGCTGCAATGCACGCTCGAGAAGGCTTGAGCGGGCAGATCGTCCGAAAAGGGGCCTGTTTCGCCCCGGAGACTGAGACGAGCGGCGCTTGACGCCGTTCAACGCCGCGCGCCGGGCGCCGGGCTTCGCTCGTTCATCGTGTCGCTCGAATGGGGCGGAAGCCGACAAATCCCTTTCGCCCTTGCGGACCAGCCGTTAAGGCCCAGGGAAAGGACGGTACTTTGACGGCGGCAACGTGAAATTCTTCAGCGCCATCGATCGCTACATCTTCCGCCTCGTGCTGATGCCGATGCTGGGTATCTTCCTGCTCGCGGCGTCGCTGCTCGTGCTCGACAAGATGCTGCGGCTGTTCGATTTCGTGGCGACGCAGGGCGGGCCGGTCGGCGTCGTGTTCAAGATGCTGGCGAACCTCCTGCCCGAATATGCCAGCCTTGCCATTCCGCTGGGCCTGATGCTGGGCATCCTGCTCGCTTTCCGCAAGCTGGCGACTTCCAGCGAACTCGACGTGATGCGCGCCGTGGGCCTCAGCTACACGCGGCTGCTGCGCGTTCCCTATATCCTCACGATCCTTTTCGTCGGGCTGAACTTCGCCATCGTCGGCTATCTGCAGCCGCTGTCGCGCTATTACTATGAGGAACTCAACTACGAGCTGAAGTCGGGCGCGCTGGGAGCCTCGATCAAGGTCGGCGAGTTCACCGCGCTCAAGGACCGTATCGCGCTGCGCATCGACGAGAGCCGTGATGATGGCCGCCGCCTCATCGGCATCTTCGCGCGCGTCGCGAACGCCAAGGGGCAGGTCCTGTCGATTTCCGCGCAGGAGGGGCAGTTTCTCGCGCTGCAGGGCGCGCCCGATACGGTCATCCTCCGGCTCAAGCAGGGCCAGATCATTCAGGACATGCCGGGCAGCACGCCGCGCGTGCTCAGTTTCACCAACCACGACCTGCCCATCGACCTCCCCCAGATTGAGAAGTTCCGCCAGCGCGGCGGGGAAGACCGCGAATACCTGCTGCCCGAGCTGTTGAAGCTGGGCTGGAACGATCAGCTTACCAGGGAACAGCGCGTCTCCAGCCAGGCGAACTTCAATTACCGGATGGTCGAGGTAATCATGATGCTGCTGCTGCCGCTGTTGGCGGTCGCGCTGGCGATCCCGCCCAAGCGCTCCACGTCCTCGCTCGGCCTGTTCGTGTCGATCGTGCTGGTCGTGGCCTACCACAAGGTGAACCAGTATGCCGCGGATGTCGCCGCGCTGGGCAAGATCAACCCGATCCTGGGGCTGTGGGGGCCGTTCTGCCTGCTCGCGGTGCTGATCGTGTGGATGTATTACCGCGTCGCCTATGTGCCGGGCGGGCAGGCAATCGGCTGGCTGGAAAAGGCGGCGGAAAGCGTGACGAAACGTCTGAAGTCGCTGCTGCGCCGTCGCCGTCGCGGCCCGATCCTGCCGGCACCGGTCGAGCAATCCTGATATGCAGCTTGAATTCTTTCCTTCGCGCGCGCTGACGTTCTACCTCGCACGGCTGTTCATCACCCGCATCGTCGCGGTGCTGCTGATGCTGGTGCTGGTGCTGCAGGTGCTCGACCTGCTGGGCGAGAGCGGCGACATCCTGGCCCACCCTGGCAACGGCGAGGCGCAGCTGTTCTATTACGTGACCTTGCGCATTCCGCAGCTCATCGCCCGGTTCCTGCCCTATTCGGTGCTCCTGGCGACGATCATCACGCTGGCCACGCTCAACCAGAACAGCGAGGTCATCTCGATGAAGGCGGCGGGGCTTTCGGCGCACCAGATCCTGGCGCCGCTGATGCTGACCGCCGTGGTCGTCGCGCTGCTGAGCTTCGCTTTCAACGAACGTGTTGTCACCCGCGCCTCGGCGGCGCTGGAGGCCTGGGAATCGGTCGATTACGGCCCGATCCCCAAGGACTCGGGCGTGCGCAGCAATATATACCTCTCCGACGGCAAGGACCTGATGCTGGCACAAACGCTGGAGGGCAGCGGCAATGCCATGGTCCTGAACGGCGTGACCTTCTACCGGCGCAGCGAGCAGGGCATGATCGTGGAGCAGCTTCGCGCCGCTCGCGCAACTTACGTCAATCCCGGCTGGAAGCTTGAGCAGCCGGTGCGCTTCGACGTTTCCGGCACGAAGACCACGCGGCTCGCCTCGGCCACGGTCGCGCAAGGGATCACGCCGGAAGAGGTCACGATGGCGAGAGTCGATGCGGATTCGCAGAACATTGTTGAACTGGCGCATTCGATCGGTGCCTTGCGCGATGCCGGGCGCAGGACCAGCGAGCTGGAGGCGGCCTGGTGGCACAAGATCTCCGGCCCGCTGTCCTCGACGCTGATGCCGCTGCTCGGCGCGGTGGCGGCTTTCGGCCTCGCGCGTTCGGGCCAGCTGCTGATTCGCGCGGTGATCGGCATGGCGCTGGGCTTTGCCTATTTCGTCGTCGACAACGCGGCGCTGGCAATGGGCAATTTCGGCGGATACCCCCCGCTAGTCGCGGCATGGGCGCCTTTCTTCCTCTTCGCCCTGATCGGCGAGACGGTGCTGATCCGAACCGAAGAATAGCGCGGCGGATCGCCTCAGCGCGGGCGCATGGTGCTGCCGACCAGCCGCGACATCAGCGGCGCCAGCCCGGCATAGCTGGCCTTCGCGTAAGTCGTATCGACGCCGAGATGCTTCGACAGCCGCCGGTGGGCTTCGCCCAGCGAGTGATAGGGCATGCTCGGCAGCAGGTGGTGCAGCGCGTGATAGCGCAGGCCTACTGGAGCCCAGAGCGGCGTGAGCAGGGCAGGTGGCGGCACATTGACCGAATCGAGGTACTGCGCCGTCACCGTCATCGCCTCGCCGTCGTTCTCCCAGAGATGGGCGACGAGCGTGCGCACCTGGTTGAGGAATGCGGTGAGCGACACCACGCTCAGCGCGACCAGCAGAGGACGCCAGCCCAACAGGAAAGTGCTGGCGAGAAGGGTGATGGCCCAGACGGAGGTTCCCAGTTCCTGCCAGAAGACCATGCGCGCGAAGTCGCCTTCGGGCGGGCGGCGGCGGAACCCGGGATTGATCGCCAGCGCCGAGAAGCGCGCCCACACGAGGTGCCGCAGCGGCGGCAACACCACGCCCAGCGGCACCAGCAGCGCCGACCGGACCAGCAGCGCGAACGGCAGCAGGATCGCGGTGAGCGCAAAGACCGGCAGCGACCAGGGCTTCATCAGCGCCAGCGGCAGGTATTCCGGGTCCTCGGCCGTGCCATAGCGGGTGCGGGCGTGATGGAGCGTATGCACGCCTTCGTACATGAGCGAGGGCGTGAGCAGCGGAATGCCGACGAGCAGGTTCCAGCCGAAGCGGAAACCGGGCAGGGCGTCCTTGTGGATGTGCGTCAGTTCGTGAATGAACAGCAGCGCCCGGTAGAGCGCCACCGCGGCGACGACCCCGCTGAGCGCGGCGGCCCACGGATTGTCGAGCAGGATTGCGCCCGCCAGCGCGGCATAGCCCACCGCGGCCGAGGCAAGCATGTCGGGCCAGTAGATCCGGGGCTGCGCCACGGAAATGTCGCGCGTCAGTTCCACCGCCGCGCGCAGCATGTCCTTGTCGTCCGGAATCTCCGATTTCTTCGGCATACCGGCTTGGGCAGGCGCCGAGGCCGGAGCGGAGCGCGCGTCAATCACTTCCTGGGCAATCATGCAGTCAATCCAAAGTGCATTCCAGTTTGCCGGACCCGGGCTGTTTTTCCGCGTCTCGAACTGTATTTGCCGCGATGGCCCGTCATGCCCGGCTTGACAACATGCCGGAAGCGCACGCAGGTCGCGTCTCGAAAATCCTCTTGGCGCATAACAAAGGCAGGATCGTGGCGAACGCCGAACTAGTCATTACACCCGTCTCCAGCAAGGCCGACCGCACCGCCTTCGTCGACTTCGCCTATCGCCTCAATGCGCCGGATCAAAATTGGGTCGCGAATCTGCGCAAGGAGGAAATCGCGAAGTTCACGCCCGGAAAGAACCCGTTCTTCGACCATGCGCGCTACCAGCTCTTCCTGGCAAAGCGCGACGGCCGGATCGTGGGACGCATATCGGCGCACATCGATGAACTGGCGCTGACGCTGCCGCTGGAGCAGGGCATGGGGCCCGGCACCGGCAACTGGGGGGCGATCGAGGCCGAGGACGAAGACGTCGCCAGGGCGCTGATCGAGACGGCCGAGAACTGGCTGCGCAAGCAGGGCATGGTCCGCGTGCTGGCGCCGATGAACCTTTCGGTCTGGGAGGAACCGGGCCTGCAGGTGCGCGGCTTCGATCACCCGCCGATGGTGATGATGGCGCATCACAACCCCGCCTATCAGGGGTGGATCGAGAGCGCCGGCTATGCCCGCGCCAAGACGCTCCATACCTACGATCTCGACGTGAGGAAGCCGTTCCCGCCGCTGATCCAGCGCATTGTCACCTCGGGCGAGAAGAACGCGAAGATTCGCATCCGCGAGGTGGACCTGAAACGCTTCGACGAGGACGCGGCGATCATCTGCGACATCCTCAACGATGCCTGGTCGGACAACTGGGGCTTCGTGCCTTTCACGCAGAAGGAAGTCGATCACATCGGCGAGGCATTGAAGCCGCTCGTCCACCCCTGCCTGATCCGCATCGCCGAATACGAAGGCGAGGCGGTGGCCTTCATGATGACGCTGCCCGATTTCAACCGGGCGCAAATGCGCATCAATGGCAGAAACGGCAGGCCCTCGCTGCTCGGCTGGCTCAAACTGGCGCTCTGGTTGAAGCGGCCGAGGTCCGCCGACATGCGCGTGCCGCTGATGGGCGTGCGCAAGAAGCTGCAGTCCTCGCGTCTTGCCAGCCAGCTTGCCTTCATGATGATCGAATACATCCGCCGCGCCGCGATCGAAAGGTTCGATGCCCGGCGCGGGGAGATCGGCTGGGTCCTCGAAGACAACCAGGGCATGGTCGCCATCGCCGATGCCATCGACAGCAAGGTCAACCGCGAATACGTGATCTACGAAAAGGCGCTGTAGCGGCGTCCGACGCTGCAGCGCTATGGTGCGGCCGGCGCGGGGGCCGGTTCAGCGGCTTCGGCGGCGGTTGCTTCCCTAGCGGTTTCCTCGGCGGCTTCGGCTGCATCCGTGCTGGCGGCGACGGGCGTATCCTGCGTTTCCTGGCTCAAGCTGGCGGCCGCTTCGGGATTGACCAGCGGCGACTGCGAGCGGACCGTGTCGTAAGGCGGCATGTCGTCCGTCACCGAGCGGGGCAAGAGTTCGCCGCCCGCGGCCTTGCGCTGGTCCGCCGCGTCGTCCTTGCAGGCGCCCAGCGCCAGGGTCGCGGCGCAGACGATGGAAAGGGCGGTACAGGTTTTGATGTGCCGGAGCATCATTCGCTCGTCTCCGTTTGCCGGTCTTGAGGGGGGCAGGACCGCTCCAGCGCGGCAAGGAAGGCATCGGCCCTTGCGATCAGCGCCCGGTCCCATGTGTCGAAATCGACCTTGCGGCCCAGGCGCGCCAGACTGGTCACGCCGAATTCCTCGATGCCGCAAGGGACGATGCCGGTGAAATGCGACAGGTCCGGCCGGATGTTCACGGCGAACCCGTGCATCGTCACCCACTTGCGGATGCGCACGCCGATGGCGCCGATCTTGGCCTCGCGCCCGTCAACGTCGCGGGTCCAGATGCCGATGCGGCCTTCGCTGCGAAAGCCCTCGACGCCGAAGTCGGTCAGCGTGTCGATCACCCAGCCTTCCAGCGCATGGACGAAGCCGCGCGCGTCGCGGGCGCGCTTCTTCAGGTCGAGCAGGACATAGCCGACGCGCTGGCCGGGGCCGTGATAGGTGTAGCGTCCGCCTCGCCCCGCTTCGACCACTTCGAAACGCGGATCGAGCAGTTCGGCCGATGCCGCGCTGGTCCCGGCGGTATAGACCGGCGGATGTTCCAGCAGCCAGATCAGCTCGCGCGCCTCGCCGGCCGCGATCGCGGCGTTGCGCGCCTGCATTTCCTCCAGCGCGACGCGGTAGGGCACCGACTCGCGGCTCACGCGCAGCTCGATATCGCCGGAAAGCGTTTGCGGGATCGTCATGGCGCGTTGCGTGGCGGCATTCCCTGCGGTTATCAAGTGCCTTTAGGCCGTCGGCAATGCGATGGCATCCGGAGTACATGATGAATTTCGACAGCAATATCGCCTGGAAGCAGGCATCGGGCGCGGTTTCCGCCAATCGCGAGGTGCTTCTGGCGCTGGCGGGCGTGTTCTTCATGCTGCCGCAACTCGCCCTCGCCGTGTTCTACCCGCAGCCGCAGACCACGACCGGGATGAGCGAGAAGGAGATGATGGACGTGGTCGCGGCCTACTATGGTTCGATCCTTCCGATGGTGCTTCCGATGGTGCTGCTGCAGGCTGTCGGCACGCTGGCGCTGCTCTCGCTGCTCGACGGGCAGCGGCGCCCTACGGTAGGCGAGGCGATCAAGGGCAGCCTGAAAGGGGTGGTTCCCTATCTCCTCGCGCAGCTTATGAGCGGCCTCGCACTCGCTCTGGCGGCCGTCGTCCTGGTGGGCGGGCTCACCGCGGCCGGTGGAACGGCGGGGGCGGTGGCGGGCATCGCTGCGATGGCGGTCCTGGCCATTTTCGTGGGCGTTCGCCTGTCGCTGACGGCGCCGGTGATCGCCGTAGAGCAGGTTTCCAACCCGATCGCCGCGCTGGTCCGCTCGTGGAGACTGACCAAGGGCAACACCGGGCGCCTGCTGGCCTTCTACGGCCTGTTCATCGTGGCTTTCATTGTTCTGTTGATCATCGTCAACGTGTTGATCGGCATTCCGCTTGCGCTGCTCGCCCCCGCGAAAGCGGCGCTGACCGTGGAAGCCGTTCTGGGTTCGGCGCTGAGCGCGCTGATGGCGCTCTACTTCGCCGCCATCATCGCCGCCAGCCATCGCCAGCTTGCCGGCAACACCCCGGAGAGCGACAGCGCGCCGTTTGTATAGGGATCCCGGCCCCTCTTCTCTTCGGAAGGAGGGGGGCTCGCTCATTCCACCCGAAGCGCTGCCCGATCAGTCTTCGTCTTCGTCCTTCCAGCCCCACCACAGGAAGCAGGGCGGGACGTTGATCGGTTCCAGCGCGTCGTCGATGCGCTGGAAGTGGCGGGCCATGTAGGAGCGCGCCTTGGGCGTGAACTGGTAGACGAGGAAGGCACCGCCCTTGCGGATGACGCGGTGGGTCGCCGCGGCAATGGCCGGGCCGATGCCATCGGGCAGGGTGGAGAAAGGCAGGCCGGACAGTACATAGTCCGCCTTCTCGTGCCCATGCGCGCGCACGATCTCCTCGACATCCGACGCCGAGCCGTGGACGGCGATGAAGCGGCTGTCGGAGATGGTCTTGCGCAAGTACTCGATGAACAGCGGGTTGGTGTCGATCACGATCAGCTGCCCGTCGCGCGGCAGGCGGTCGAGCACCGGACGGCAGAAAGTGCCCACGCCGGGGCCATATTCGACGAACAGCTTGCAGTTTGCCCAGTCGACCGGCTTCAGCATGCGATTGATGGTGAAGCGCGAGGACGGGATGATCGAGCCCACCATGACCGGATGGCGCATGAAGCCTTCGAGGAAGACGCCCCATGGTCCCAGCGAACGTTTTATCGTCTGCTTGATCTTCTGGGGCAGCGCCTCTCGGGCAAGCTCTGTACTGGTCATGCTGGCGGAAGCTCTCGCATTATCGTCATGGGATGAAGTGCAAAGTCGGTGGCAGATTCAGCCCGCCTTTGCAAGCAAACGGCCCCTCAAGGCTTAGAGAATTTCGTGAACCTTGTCCTGCGGCCGGCACAGCCGGACGCCCTTTGCGGTTTCGACCAGCGGGCGTTCGATCAGGATCGGTTCGGCGGCCATCGCGGCCAGTACGGAGGCGTCATCCGCCTCGGGCAATCCGCGCTCGGCAGCGTCCGTGCCGCGCATGCGCAAGCCTTCCTGCGGGGTGATCCCGGCGTCTCTGTAGAGCTGGCCAAGCTTTTCAGCGCCGGGCGGATCGCGCAGGTATTCGATCACTTCCACCTCGATGCCCGGCGTCTCTTCCAGGATTGCCAGCGTCTTGCGAGACGTGCCGCATTTGGGGTTGTGCCAGATCGTCGCCTTCATGGCCTGCTCCTCATTGTCCTTGGGGTATGTCGGTGGCGGGCGCGGGGCCCAGCGCGGGAACGGCCCTCGCCGCGTCCTGGGGGGCGATGCCCGGTGCGGGCGCGGCGCTCAGGGTTTCCTCGCGGCGCATGGCGCGGCCAGCAAGCTGGATCGCGCGCACGAGGCGCGGATAGACGCCGCAGCGGCACAGGTTCGGGATCGCCTGTCTGATCTCGGCCTCGCCGGGATCGGCATTGCGGGCGAGCAGAGCCGCGCCGTTCATGACGATTCCCGGTGTGCAGAAGCCGCACTGGATCGCCTGTTCGGCGACGAGCGCCTGCTGCACCGGGTGCGAACGGTCGTCCGACAGGCCCTCGATGGTGGTGACGAAGCGGCCCTCGCACTCGGCGATGGTGATAAGGCACGAACGCAGCGCCGCGCCATCGACCATGACCGTGCAGGCCCCGCAATCGCCGACGCCGCAGCCGTATTTGGTGCCTGTCAGGTTCGCGGCGTCGCGCAGCGCCCAGAGCAGGGGCGTCTGGGGGTCCATGTCGAATTCGACCGGACGGCCGTTGACGGTCATGCGCGACATCGGCTCTCCTTATGCGCTCGGGCGGCGAAGGGCCAGTGCCTTGATCATCACGGATACTCTAGCGAAAACCGACGCGCACCCCTGCCCAGACCGTGCGCGGAACGCCGAGGTCCATCGAGCCGCCCTGATCGCGCGTGACAATCCTCTCGTCGGTGAGGTTCTCCCCGCGCAGCACGACCGAAACCAGCGGCGCGACCGGTACTTTCACATAGGCATCGAGAGTCGTCGCGGCGGGCAGGCTGTCCGTTTCCTGATCGTCCTCGAACTGGCGGCCGATGTGGCGCAGCGTCGCCGCGATGCGCCAGCCGGCGCGGGGCAGCCAGGCGAGGGTGCCGCTGGCGGCAAGCCTGGGAACCTGCGCGGGGCGCATCCCGTCGAGAGCCGACTGGGCGCCGCTCGCCTCGACTTCGGAATCGGTCCAGCTCAAGGAACCGTCGAACTGCACCCGGCCAAGGTCGAGCGCGGCGGCCGCTTCCAGCCCGCGCGCGCGGATGGCATCGACGTTCTGGCGCTGGCGCAGGTTCTCGCCGATGGTGACATTGGCGATGGCATCCTTGAGGCTGTTGTCGAAGGCGGTCAGCGAAAGGGTCAGCCCTTCGAGCGGACGGGCATCGAGGCCGACCTCGTAACCGCGCAGCTTTTCCAGCTTGAGTGCGGCGTTGGCGCGGGTTTCCACGGGAAACACCACGAAGGGCCGGTACAGTTCGTTGAGCGTGGGCAGGCGCATGCCGGTATAGGCGGCGGCGCGCAGGGCAACCGTTTGGCTCGCCTGCCACACGAAGCCGCCGCGTACATTGCCGGTCCAGCCCGAACGGTCGGCGAAGGCGCTGTCCTCCATGACGAGACCCGCCGGCGTCGTTTCGCGGTAGAAGCCGTCGCGGATGGTCCAGCGGTCCGCTCTCACGCCGGCGGTCAGCACGAGATCGCCCAGCGTCCAGTCGTCTTCGATGTAAAGGCCGAGGTCGGACTGGTTGCCGCCCGCCCGGCGGATTGCGGTCAACGCCCCCGTGAAAGCGCTGAAGGGCATTTCGAGCAACCGCCCCTCGGTGAGCCGCAGGTCCGCGCCGAGGCGCAGGACATGGCCGTCGCCCACCGGCGGCCGCAGTTCGAACTTGCCGCCAATCGCCGTCGTCGGGGTCTTGGCCTGGTCGAGCACTTTCACGAACCGCGTCGAACTGACCACCACGTTGGAGAAGTCCTGCGCCTGGACATAGCCCAGCACATCGAACTGCCAGTCACCCCGGCCGACGAGGCGCAGCGAAGCCTGCTGACCGGAAGAGGTGGAATCGGCGCCCTCGAAGCGCAGCGTGCGCGCGTCGTCATAGGCGAGCGCGGAGGCTTGCAGTTCCACTGTCCCGGTCAGCGGCGCGACGCCGCGCAAGCTTGCCGACCAGCTGTCGTAGGCGGCGCGCGCCGAGGCGTCGACGCGCTGCGAGCGGGGCGTGGTCCAGAAGCCCTGTCCCCGGTCCCACTGAACGCTGGCGACGAGAAAGCCAGAGCCGAGGCGCGGCGCGAGCGTTGCCGAGGCCTGGGTTTCCGCGCGGTCGTTGACCAGCGCCTGCGCGTGGATCGGGCCGATCTCCCCCGGTCCGGCGCTGGTCATCTCGATCGTTCCGGAGACCGCCCCCGCGCCGAATGCGCCCAGGCCGCCGCCGCGCGTGACGCGGATCGAACCGAGCCGCTCGGGGGCGATGGCATTGAACGGGATATAGCCGAAGAACGGATTGGCGACCGGTACGCCGTCGAGCAGGACGAGCGTGCGGCTCGAGGCATTGCCGCCCAGCGCCCGCAGCGTCACGCCCTGCGCGGAAGGATTGGCTGACCGGCTGTCCGACCGGCGGAACTGCTGGAACCCGGCGATCGAGGAAAGCACATCCTCGACCCGCCCCGAAGCGCTGGTGACGACCCGGTCGCGGGTGATCGTCTCGACGTCGTAGGCCGGGGTCGCCGGGGTATCCCCCAGCCCGGCGCCGGTGACGATGATCGAGTGCGCAAGCACGGTATCCTGTGCTTTTGCCGGCGCGAAGGGGAGGGCGGTGCCGACCGCGAGCGTCGCGATCAGGTGGCGGCATTTGTGACGTAACATGCGCGCTCTATAAGACGTGAACGATCGTTGGCAACCGGCGCCGATCACAGGTCCGTTGCTGGCTTTCGCGCGCAGGGCGAGCTCGACCGAATGCGCGGCTTGCCGGGGCGCGACAAGCGGGTACACTCTGGAGGGTGACTGAAGAACACTATCTTTCAGGCAGGATCCTGCTGGCGATGCCCGGCATGTTCGATCCCCGTTTCGAGCGGTCGGTCAACGTCATGTGCGTGCATGATGAGAACGGTGCGCTGGGGATCGGCGTCGGGCAGGCCCGCGAAGACGTGCGTTTTCACGACGTGCTCAGGGAACTGGGCATCGATCCCGGCAAAGCACCCGATCGCGAGGTCTGCCATGGCGGTCCCGTCGAACCAGGGCGGGGGTTCATTCTCCATTCGGTCGACTGGGGCGGCAGCGACACCATTGCGGTCCAGCCGCTCTGCGCGCTTTCCGCCTCGCTGGACGTGCTGCGCGCGATCGCGGAAGGGCGCGGACCGCGACAGTGGGTGATGGCGCTGGGCTATGCCGGGTGGGGAGCGGGGCAGCTCGAAGGCGAAATGCGCCACCATGGCTGGTACGCGGCCGAGCCGCACCCCGAAGTGCTGTTCGGCACGCCGGTGGACGAGCGCTGGGACGCCACCTGGCAGGCGGAAGGGATCGACCCGGCGTTGCTGTCCAGCGAGACCGGAAACGCCTGATCGCGGGCTTTCGGAAGGCTCAGGGCATCCGGCGGCGGCATCGCCGGGATTTCTTGACTTTCGGGGGGGCGGCACCTATCTGGCATCCTTTCCGAACCCTCCAGATTCTCACGGAGTGCCCATGGCGCGCGTTACTGTCGAAGATTGCGTCGACAAGATTCCCAACCGTTTCGATCTCGTGCTGCTTGCCGCGCAGCGCGCGAGAGAGATCTCCGGCGGCGCCGAGCTCACCGTCGACCGCGATCGGGACAAGAACCCGGTCGTCGCCCTGCGCGAGATCGCCGAGCAGACGGTCAGGCCGGCCGAACTCAAGGAGACGCTTGTCACGTCGATGCAGCGCCTGCTGCCCGAAGACGACGACGAGATGGACGAGGTCGGCTCGCTCAGCCAGTCGGCGGAGGCCCTGCGGATCACGGCGTCGGCGCCGACCCGCAATACCTCCCTTGGCGGCGATTATGACGGTTGAACGTCAAAGGTTGACTGGCGGGATCTGACCCGCAACGGTCGGCGAGGTGAGTGGAAAAAAACGCACATTGCCTCGCATTGCCGGGACCTCCGGCGCCAGGATTTCAAAGCCTTCGGCAGCGCCCGCGGGCGCGACCATTGCTATCTACAGCGTCAAGGGCGGGGTGGGGAAGACCACCCTGGCCGCCAATCTTGCGTGGTTCGCGGCCAGCCTTTCCGGGCACCGCGCGTTGCTCTGGGATCTCGACGCGGCCGGCGGTTCGGGCTTCCTCTACGGGCTTGAGCCGAAGGACTCGCGGCTTGCCGAAGATGTGTTGCTGGGCGAGCGCCCCCCTTCCAGACTGATCCGGAAGACTTCCTGCAGCGGCGTCGATGTGCTGCCCGCGGACGAGAGCATCCGTGCGCTGGACGCCCGGCTGGTGCGCATCGGCAAGCGCAAGCGCCTTGCCAGGATGACGGCGCAGCTCGCCGCCGATTACGACCGCATCCTGCTCGACTGCCCGCCGGTGATGAACGAACTGAGCGCGCAAGTTGTGCGCGCGGCGGATCTCGTCATCGTCCCGCTTCCGCCATCGCCGCTCTCGTCGCGTGCGTTCGATCTCGTGTTGCGGGAGATCGCGGGGAACACGAAGCGCCATCCGCCGATCCTTCCCGTGATCTCGATGCTCGACATGCGGCGTGCGCTGCACCGGCAGGTGCAGGAAGAGCATCCGAACTGGCCGGCGATTCCCTATGCCAGCGTGGTGGAGCAATGCGCGGTGCGCCAGCAGCCCGTGGGCGCCATCGCACCCCGAAGCCCGGCGGCGCGGCAGTTCGCGATGCTCTGGCATGCGATCGAAATGAAGCTGGCCGGGCGCGGGTAGGGCCGGCCAGCAAAAAGGGGCGGTAGGCCTTTCGGCCTGCCGCCCCCTCCTGCATTCTCCCTGGGGGAGAACCGAATTCCCGGATCAGGCGCCCTGGGGCGCCGTTCCTCCGGAGAAACGCTTGCCTGCTTTGGGGATCGACGAACCCGCCGTCCGCACCGGCTTGCCGGTGGTGACCGGCTCGCTGGGGCGGTCGATCTCGCCGTGTTCGAGCAGATCCTTGATCTCGTCGCCCGACAGGGTCTCATACTCGAGCATCGCATTGGCCAGCAGGTGGAGCTTGTCGATCTCGCTGTTGAGTATCTGCGTAGCGCGCTTGTGCGCGTCATCCACCAGCACGCGGATCTCGCTGTCGATCAGCTTGTTGGTCTCGTCCGAGCCCATCAGCCGCTGCGAGCCGCCCATGCCGAGGTAACCTTCCTGCTGTTCCTCGTACTGCAGCGGGCCAAGCTTGTCCGACATGCCCCACCTGGTGACCATGTTGCGGGCCAGGCCGGTGGCGTACTGAATATCCGACGAGGCGCCGCTCGAAACCTTGTCGTGCCCGAAGATCAGTTCTTCGGCGACGCGGCCGCCCATGGCGACCGACAGGTTCGCCAGCATCTTGTCACGGTGGTAGGAGTAGCTGTCCCGTTCCGGCAGGCGCATGACCATGCCCAGGGCGCGGCCGCGCGGAATGATCGTGGCCTTGTGGATCGGATCCGAAGCCGGCTCGTTGAGCGAGACGAGCGCGTGACCCGCCTCGTGATAGGCGGTCATCTTCTTCTCGTCCTCGGTCATGACCATGGATCGCCGCTCGGCGCCCATCATGACCTTGTCCTTGGCGTCCTCGAACTCCTGCATGGCCACGAGCCGCTTGTTGCGGCGTGCCGCGAGCAGGGCCGCCTCGTTGACGAGATTGGCCAGGTCCGCGCCCGAGAAGCCCGGCGTCCCGCGAGCGATCACGCGCGGATTGACGTCGGGCGCCAGCGGCACCTTCTTCATGTGCACTTCGAGAATCTTCTCGCGGCCCTCGATGTCGGGCACGGGCACCACGACCTGGCGGTCGAAGCGGCCCGGGCGCAGCAGCGCGGGGTCGAGCACGTCGGGACGGTTGGTCGCGGCGATGATGATGATGCCTTCGTTCGCCTCGAAACCGTCCATCTCGACGAGCAGCTGGTTCAGCGTCTGCTCGCGTTCGTCGTTCGAGTTGCCGAGGCCATGGCCGCGATGACGGCCGACCGCGTCGATTTCGTCGATGAAGACGATGCACGGCGCGTTCTTCTTGGCCTGCTCGAACATGTCGCGCACGCGGCTGGCGCCGACGCCCACGAACATCTCGACGAAGTCGGAACCGGAGATGGTGAAGAACGGCACGCCAGCCTCGCCCGCGATGGCGCGGGCCAGCAGGGTCTTGCCGGTGCCGGGCGAGCCGACGAGCAGCGCGCCCTTGGGGATCTGGCCACCGAGTTTGGAAAAGCGCTGCGGATCGCGCAGGAATTCGACGATTTCCTCAAGCTCCTCGCGCGCTTCGTCGATACCGGCCACGTCGGCGAAAGTGACGCGGCCCGATCGCTCGGTCAGCAGCTTGGCCTTCGATTTGCCGAAGCCCATCGCGCCCGAGCCGCCGCCCTTCTGGACCTGGCGCAGCGCGAAGAAGGCGATGCCCACGATCAGCAGGAAGGGAAGGGTCTGGGCGAGGATGTAGATCAGCAGGTTGCCTTCTTCGGCCGCCTTGCCGGCATATTTGACGTCATGCGCCTGAAGCAGCTGCGTCAGGGTCGTATCGCCGGGGACCGGGACGGTAGAGAACGAATCGCCGTTCTTCATCTTGCCGTCGATGCGGTTCTCGCCGATCTCGACAGCATCGACGCTGCCTTCCGCGACCTTGGCGCGGAAATCGGAATAGGGGATTATCGGTCCCGCGTCGCCGCGCGAGCTGAACATGGATACCACCATGAGCAGCGCGAGAAAGATGCCGCCCCACACGAGCAGGCTCTTTACCCAGGGATTGCCGTTCGGCTGGTCGTCGTTCATTGTCGGATAAACGTCCTTTCGTCGGCCAATGTAGGCTCGGATAGCTGAATCGCAAGTTAGCGATGGCGCGCGGGCCAATGGAATCGACGGGCCGTTTACGCGCGCGCCCTTGTTCCTGCGCCGTCCGTACCGTGCCCGAGGGCCGGCGCCCTCCTTCAGGCGGTAAAGGCCGCCGGGCCGGACGGGCGGATGTACCGGGGCATGTCAATGCCTTGCCTCTTCGCGCATTCGAGAATTGTCTGTTCCATCGAGCCGGCGTGATCGGTATTGAGGTAGTTGCCTTCATCATCGAAAACGACGTTCACCCCCGACACCACCATGAACCCTTCAACCGGTTCGCCGTCCTCGGGAATGTGGAACGTGTGCATCGTTCCCGGCGGTTCATAGAGATAGCTGCCGGCGACCTGTTGGTCCCGGGGATACTCCTTGTAGCCCCAGGTGCCTTTGGTCGTGAAGAAATGGACCGCGCCGGTATGGAAGTGGCTCGGCAGCGTCGTTCCCGGCGCGTAGCGGGCATAGAGTACCCAGGTCGCGTTGTCGGGATCGAGGAAGAGCGGCCAGAGCATCATGCCGGGGATCAGGTGATCGAGATCGATTCCCGGTTCCTCGTGGATATTGAGCGACAGCAGGCGGTCCTGCGCGTGGATGGCCATGGGCAGCGGCATTCGGGCGTCCTCTCCTGTTCGCCGGATAAGGTACACGCGACGCCTGACGCTGCAACGCCGTGGAGGTCGAAGCCGCGCCGGCGTTGTCAGGCTTTCACAAGTTGATAGTCGCCGGCATCGTCGATCTGTGCCTTCCAGCCGGGGTAGACGACGATCGTGGTGAAGGTCTCCTCGATGATCGCAGGCGAGGATACTTCCATGCCGGGCACGAGGTCCTTGCCGAGGTAGACCGGCACTTCCGCGAAACCTGCGTCGAGATTGGCGCGGCGTGACTTGGTGGCGCTTGGTGGATTGCCGCTCGGGGTGAAGCCCCCGCCGATCTCCGGAGAGGGCGTAACCACGTGCGCGTTGAGGCGAACGCCGGAGACTTCGGGCACCTCATGCTCGCGGATGTGCTCGTACTCGGCCATGTGACGCCCGTTGAACAGCTTGATCGCGGTTTCGCCGAAGTCCTCGCCGATGAACGAGAGGTCGCCCAGCGCCACGTCCGCCTGGTAGTCGAACGAGAGCGAGAAGTTTTGCCCAGGATAGCGCATGTTGAGCTGGTAATTCACGCGGATCGCCTCGGCGGCGAAACCGGCATCGGTGAAGTACTTCTTCGCCCGGACGGAAAGGTCGTTCCAGTGTTGCCGGATGCGGTTGAGGTCGAGCGTTCTGGCCGAGGCGATGTAAGAACGTTCCTCGTCGATTGTCGGGTTGGCGACCAGCGTCCCGAGCGCAGAGAATGTCGGCGAGGTCTTGGGGACGAGAACTCTGGAGATGCCGAGGTCTTCGGCCTGGATCGCGGCGAAGGCCGGGCCGTTTCCGCCATAGGCAAGCATGACGAGATCCTTCGGGTCGATGCCCTTGCCGGCGGTGGTGCGGCGCACGCCCTGGCTCATGTTGGCAGTGACCACGCGCCAGCAGTCGAACGCGGCCTGTTCCGCGACCCCGTGACCCATCTCGTCGGCAATTGCCTGGAATGCTTCGTCGACGCCCTGGCGGGTGAGGCGAAAGCTGCCGCCGGCGAAACCCTCGTCGGTGGAGAGGATGCCGAGCATGACCAGCGCGTCGGTTACCGTGGGTTCCTTGCCGCCGCGTCCGTAGCAGATAGGACCCGGCGCGGCGCCGGCCGAACGCGGGCCGACTTCGAGGGCACCCTTGTTGACGTGGCAGATCGACCCGCCGCCGGCGCCCAGCGTCTCCACTTTCACCATCGGCACGCCGATCAGATAGCGATGGTGCATATTCCAGCCCGCTTCGGCCGGGGCCAGTCCGTCCACCACCAGCGACATGTCATAGCTCGTGCCGCCCATGTCGACGCAGAGCAGATTGGTATGGCCCTTGGCCCTGCCGCAGTGCGCCGAGCCGATGACGCCGCCCGCCGGGCCGGAGGCCAGAACGCGGATTGGCGCGCCGTCGATATATTCCTTGGTCATGACCCCGCCCGAGGCCTGCATGACCATGAGCTGGTTCCTGTATCCACCCTCGACGAGGCGCTGGACGAGTTTCTCGAGGTAGCTCGTCACACGCGGGCCGACGTAGGCGTTCACGATAGTTGTCGACGTGCGGTCGTACTCCGGCGCGCGCGGGAGCACCTCATGGCTGGCGCAGATGTAGGCATTCTGGATTTCCTGGCGAACGATCTCCCTGGCCCGCCTTTCGTGATCGGGATTCACGAAGGAGAACAGGAACGAGATCGCCACTGCCTCCACGTTCTGCAGCCGCAACTTGCGGCAGGCTTCGCGCAGCGCGCCCTCATCGAGCGGTTTGTGGACCGTCCCATCGTGCAAGATGCGTTCGGGCACGGTCAGACGGCGGCGGCGGGGGGTGATCTGTCGGGGCGGCTCGAGGCGCACATCCCAGATGTCTTCCTTGAAACCGCGGCGGTACTCAATCTCGTCGCGGAAACCCTCGGTCGTGATGAGGCCGGTGACGGCGCCATTCATTTCGATGAGCGTGTTGTCGGCAACGGTGGTGCCGTGGACGATGGCTTCGCACCGGCCGAGGA
Source organism: Novosphingobium endophyticum (assembly GCF_014640675.1). Lineage (GTDB taxonomy): Bacteria > Pseudomonadota > Alphaproteobacteria > Sphingomonadales > Sphingomonadaceae > Novosphingobium > Novosphingobium endophyticum. Next base: position 90,214 of record NZ_BMHK01000005.1, read on the forward strand.
AATCGGCGAGCGAAAGGCCTTCCTTCTCCGCCAGCGCACCCAGCCCTTGCATCACGCCAAGCGAGCGGTCCTCGGGGGTGGAGAGGTTCTTGTGGAGGACTACTTTCCCCGATTCGCTCGAGCCCTCCTTGAGCAGGGCGAAGTCGGTAAAGGTGCCGCCGATGTCGATGCCAACGCGATAAGTCATTCCGCTTCCTCGATCCCAGAGAGATCCTCCCCGGCACGGGGAGGTGCAGGCCGCAGAGCTGATGGAGGAATAGCCTCTTCATTCGGCGTCCAGCCATGGCCCCTCCACCGCCAGCGGCGGCCCCCCTCCCCGTGCCGGGGAGGATTATTTGCGCCTACATTACCGCTTCGGCCATCGCAGCCATCTCGATCCGCAGCGCCTCGGTGGCCCCGCGATCGACCTCCAGCGTGTAGTCATCGAGACTGCCCGTCAGCACCACGCCGTACTTCGTCCGCGCCGCCTCGAGACTGACGTACTCGTCGAGCACATCTTCCTTCACCGCTTCGGGATCGCGCAGCAGCGGCCGACCGAAACCGGCACCACCGCCGTGCTGGTAGGCGATCTTAGCCCCTTCCGGCAGGAGGTCCTGCGCGGTGTGTTCGATCTTGCGTTCGTTCGGGGATCCGACCTCGAACCGGTTGCTGTAGGGAATTGCATCGTCCCCGCCGCACATGCCGCGCAGGGGATGGTCGGCCGAGACCATCCAGGCCATCGCCGTCGTGGGCTTCAGCACCTGCTTGACGTTGAGCGAGCCCGGGGCCCCGCGCCACTGGCCGGCGCCGCCGCCATCGGTAGTCATCTCGCGGGAGATGTTGAGAATCGGGAAACGGCTTTCGGCATCTTCGGCTTCCGACAGGATGAGCGAGCCGAGCGCATTCGGGCAGGAACCCCAGCCGTCGATACCCTGCACCGCGCTGGTGTCCATGGAACGGCAGTCGACGCCCTGATCCATCCACATCATGCCTTTTTCGTCGAAGCCGATGACGGCGTTGGGCATGCCGATCTTGTAGAGCTGCGGCTGCGAACGCTCCGGCGCGACGTTGGAGAGGGCGAGACAGACTGCCTCGGTGATCTCGCAGGCCGGGTGGAAAGAGCCCAGCGCGGCCGGCTTGTTCGGCGGCGGCTGGGCGATGCAGCCTTCGGGAATGACGATGTCGACCGCGTTGAAGAACCCCTCGTTCTTGACGATCGTCGGATCCATCGCGGCGACCACCTGTGTCATCACGTAGCTGCGTGTATTGGCGAAGGTGTTCCACACGCCCACGAGGTTCGGTCGGTCGTCGGTGCCGGTGAGGTCCACCGTGAGCTGGTCGCCCTCGATCCGGCAGGCGACATGGACCTTGATGTCCTTGGTCCCCGCCGTGTCGTGGTCGATCAGCACGGTCGCTTCGTAAGTGCCGTCCGGCCACTTCGACACTTCCTCGCGCACCCGGCGTTCGGTGTGCTCGATCGAGTGATTGATAGCCGCCTTGACGACATCGGAGCCCCACCTTGAGATCAGGCCGTTCAGCATCTTCACCGCGTGCTGGACACCGCCGATCATCGCCGTGATGTCGCCGGCGAAAGTGGCGAAGCGGTTGTTGCGCACGACCATATCAAATACATCGCGGCGCAGTTCGCCCCGGTGGACGAGCTTGAGGCAGGGGTAGATGACGCCCTCGGTGAAGAGGTCGGTGGCGTCCAGCGAGAAGCCGCCCGGATCCTTGCCGCCGGTATCACCCTGATGCGCCTGCAGCGTCTGGATGCAGATCAGTTTGCCCTTCTCGTCATAGACCGGGCCATAAACGCAGTAGTCGGGCAGATGGCCGCCGCCATGGTCGGGGTCGTTGGCGAGGAAGACATCGCCCGGCCCCCAGTCGTAGCGTTCGAGGTTCATCAGGCCCCAGCGCGTCTCCATCTGGTTGACGAAGGTGAGGTGCGGCGTGCCAACCGCGCCCATCGCAAGGCGGCCATTGGCATCGACGATCGCGGCATTGCGCTCGTTCGACTGGTTGATGATCGGCGAGGAGGCGGCGCGGCCCAGATACGTGGCGCTTTCGAAGCAGACCGTTTCGAAAGCGCCCCGGATAATGTCGGCGGTGACCTGGTCGATCTCATATGTCGTCGGCATTGCTCCGCGCGGCGCGGCCAGCTTGCGGTTCAACTCGTAGGACATTGTTCGAAAATCCTCTCCGCCTGCCCCTGTTCACGGCATTTGCGTGAATAGGACGACAGGCGTCTAGGTTCTCGACAAACCGCGCGCCGCTACGTGCAGATTGCGAAAGCGCGGCTGTTGATTCCGCCCCCGGAAGGCCCCGGGGCGGCCATCAGGTGGCGGCGTCCTGCCCGCTTTTCAGAGCGGCCAGATCATGGGGATCATGATCAGCGTTGTCACGGCCACGAGCACGGTCAGCGGAAAGCCGTACTTGTAGAAGTCGGTGAACTTGTAGCCGCCGGCGCCGTAGACGAGGGTGTTCGTCTGATAGCCGATGGGTGTCAGGAAACTCGCGCTGGCGGCGAACATCACGGCAACCGCGAAGGGGCGCGGATCGACGTTAAGCGCGTGTGCAAGGCTGATGCCGATGGGCGTGACGACGACCGCGACGGCATTGTTGGTAACGAGTTCCGTCAATGCCAGGCTGAGCAGATAGATCGCCGCGAGTGCCACCCATGGGCCCATGGTGCCGAGCCACGGCGTCGCGAACTGCACCGCCATTTCGACAAGGCCCGTCTTCTCGAGCGCGGTCCCGATGGTGAGCATGGCGATGATCAGCGCGAGGATGCGCCAGTCGACCGACTTGAAGGCCTCGTCCGGCTCCACGCAGCGGCTGGCCAGCACCGTGGCGACGCCGAGCACGGCGAGCCCTGCCAGCGGCATGAAATCGAAAGCGGCGGCGATGACGATTCCGAACATGCTGCCGACGGCGATCCAGGCCTTGTTGCGGCGGAAGCCGCGGACGGTGGGCTCGGCGATGTTGACGAGCTGCTGGTCCTCGACGAGCCGGCGCAGGTCCTCCTGTGCGCCTTCAAGCAGCAGCGTGTCGCCTACCTGCAGCGGGACTTCCTCGTAGCGCTTCTGCAGGTTGGTGCCCTTGCGGTGCAGGGCGATCGGATAGACGCCGTAGCGGCGGCGCAGGCGCAGGTCGGCGAGCGTATGGCCGATGATTCCGGCCCCGGGGGCCAGCAGAGTTTCGACCAGCACCGAGTTGCGGCGGGAAAGCTGGACGACATGCGGGTCGCTCGAGGATTCGGTCAGCGCATGATCGCCGCGTTCCTTGAGCGTCATCAGGTCGCTGCCCGAGGTGCGCACGACGAGGATGTCGCCTTTTTGGAGGACGCAGTGCTCGAAATCGCGCCGCAGCGATTCGTCGCCGCGCAGCACATCGACGAGGCGGCGCTCGCGCCGCGAAAGCAGATCGATCGTCAGCGCGTTCTGCCCGATGTAGGGCGATTCGGCTTCGATGAAGATCGAGACCATAAAGCGCTTGTCTTCTCCGTTCGCGGTAAGCCCCGCGACGGTATCGCGGTCGGGGAGCAGCCGGTAGCTGATGGCAAGCCAGGCCACGCCGGCCAGCGCGACGACCGCGCCGACCGGTGCGATCTCGAAGATCGAGAAAGGCGCGAGGCCGGCCTTTCGGGCCACGCCGTCAACCAGGATATTGGTCGAAGTGCCGAGCAGGGTCACCGTCCCGCCGAGCACAGCGGCGAAGGAGATCGGCATGAGGATCTTCGATGCCGGGATGCGCAGTTCCTTCGCCAGCGTCATGCCGACCGGGATCATCATCATCACCAGCGGCGTGTTGTTGGTGAAGGCGGACATCGTCGCGATCGCCGCGAGGAATATGCCCATGGCAAGGATCGGACGCGTCTTTCCGATCCCGGTGATCCGGGTCGCCAGCAGGTCCAGCGCACCGGTGCGCACCATGGCCGAAGAGATGATGAACATGCAGGCGATGGTCAGCGGGGCGGGATTGCCCATGGCGGCCAGCACGTCGTCGGTTGCGACCACGCCGAGCAGCAGCAGGATCGCCACCAGTCCGAGCGCCACGACTTCCGGGGCCGCCACCTCGAAAGCGAAGGCCAGGAACAGCAGGACGAGGAGCACGGCCATCACGGCCGGCGAACCTGCATCGATTCCGAAGATCATCGTCGCCCCTGACTTGTGAGTGCCCCGAAGGTGTCGATCCGGGCCGTGGGATTACCGGCAATTGCATGCCTTGCAAGATAGGAAAAGTTCTACGGGGTAAGGCGTGCGCCGGATGGCATCGGCATTCCGGTCAGGCACTTGTCACGAAAGCGGCCACCGGAAACCTATCCGAACATCGCCGGTGACGGCGCCTTGCGCGGAAAAGTTGCGTTCATGAATGGCACCGCGCCCGTCACGGGCAATGGCGACGATCGTGCTGCAGCGCGTGCCGTAAATTTCATTTCGGATGAAAACGGGCGCGAACCGAGGCTCCGGCCCATCCTCCGGCCGAGCGAGCCGGGGGCAGGGCGTTTCGGCGCGCATGGCCGTCATCAGCGGTTCGAACTCACGGGTTCCGGCGGCGAGCCAGTCGCCGAGCGCTGCCTGCAACTGCACCGTCTTCGGCCAGGGAACATCGAAGCCGCCATTGGACAGCCCGTGAATGCCGGCGGCTAGACGGCGTGATTCCGTGGCCGGATGATTGGTGAGGAACCAGGCTTCGCCGTGATCGGCATGGACGACGTTGAAGGGGTTCATCCGCGCGACCTGTTCGGGTTCCCGCCCCTCCAGCAGGTCGGTGACGAGCTTGCCGCGCGTGGGGCGTCCAAGCTGCGGGCCTTCCGGCACGCGGTAATTGGTGACGAGCGCGAAGCGCCCGGCCTTTGATACGCCGAGCCAGGTGCCGCCGCCGCGCAGATCCTTGCCGGCGATCACGCCGCTGCCGTCAGGCCAGGGCGCTAGCGGGGCGGTAGGGCGGTCGTGATACTCATCGCGATTGCCCACGGCGACGAGCAACCAGTCGGGATGGGTATCCCAGGCAACGGCGGCGACGCACATCAGATGAGTCCTTTCGCCCTCAGGCTGACATGGCCCTCACGCCCGATCACGACATGATCGTGGACCGTGACGCCGCGCAGCCTTCCTGCTTCGGCGATGCGGTTGGTTATCTCGATGTCCGCACGGCTGGGCTGCGGAGAGCCGGAAGGATGGTTGTGGACGAGAATTAGCGCCGTCGCGCCGATGTCGAGCGCGCGGCGGATCACTTCGCGCGGGTGGATCGCGGCCTCGTCGATCGAACCCTCGCCGACGAGATCGTCGAGGATCAGCATGTTGCGGGAATTGAGATAGAGCACACGCACGCGTTCCAGCGTGAGGTGGGCCATGTCGATGGTGAGGTAGTCGATCAGCGCCTGCCATGAGCCGATGACCGGGGCCTCGCGAACTTTCTGACGGGCCAGGCGCGTTGCGGCGACGGTTACGACGCGCAGGGCCGCCGCCGTTGCCTCGCCCATGCCGGGATGGGCCGCCAGCGTGCGCGGATCGGCCTGGAGCACCCCCGCCAGCGAGCCGAAGCGCTGCAGCAGGCTGCGCGCCAGCGGCTTCATGTCGCGCCGGGGAACGGCCTCCATCAGCAGCATTTCGATCACCTCATGATCCGCCAGCGCCTCGTCCCCGCTCTCGATCAGCCGCTTGCGCAGCCGGGCGCGGTGCCCGCTGGGGTCGTTGGGCGCGGTCCCCGGAGGGCCGCGTTCATCGAAGAGAGGGGCTTGGTCTGGCATATCCGGTAGAAACAATTGCCTTTCCGGCGCGTCCAGCGCAAGTGATGGAACAGATGGCGCACGACGAAGACCAGCCCGTCGATGGGATCGAGACTTCCGAACCTCGTCAGCGGTTTAGTCGCCGCTGGCGGCTGGCGGCGTTCGTCATTCTGGGGATTCTGCTCGTTGCCGTCGGCGTCGTTTGGGTCACGCGCAAGGACATCGCCGACAACGTCATTGCCGGCCAGCTCGATTCGATGGGGCTCCCGGCGCGTTACGAGGTTGTCCGCATCGGTCCTGCCGAACAGGTGATCCGCAACCTGTCGATCGGCGATCCCGCAAGGCCGGACCTGACCGTCGAGGAGGTCCGCGTCAGGACCAGGCTCGGCTGGGGGCTGCCCGGAATCGGCCGGGTCACGCTGGTGCGGCCGCGCCTCTATGGTACGGTCCATGGGGGGCGGCCCAGCTTCGGCTCGCTTGACAAGGTGCTCTTTACCGGCGGCGAGGAACCCTTTTCGATGCCCGACTACGATCTCAGGATCGTCGACGGACGCGCCCTTATCGAGAGCGACCATGGCCGCATCGGCGCCCGGATCGCGGGCGAGGGGCCGCTGCGGGGCGGCTTCGAGGGCGAACTCTCCGCGATTTCGCCGAAGCTGTCTGTTGCCGGCTGCGAGACCGGTCGGGCGAGCCTCTACGGCAAAGTGAGCACAAGCGGCGGGAAACCGCGGTTCGCCGGTCCGCTGCGGTTTGCCTCGTTGTCCTGTCCCGAAGATGGACTGCGGCTGGCGCGCGGAGGGGCAGAGCTGGACGTGACTCTCGACAAGGCGCTCGACGGCGGCGAAGGCACCATCGGCATCACCGCCGCTCGTGGTGCCTACGGCGACGGCCGCCTCGACGGGGTCTCCGGCAAAGTGCGGGTGAGTTACCGCGAACGGGCGCTCAATGCACGGTACGACCTGACGGCGCGTGGGATCTCGACGCCGCAGGCGCGCGCTGCCAGCCTCGCCTTCGATGGTCGCGCACGGTCGAGTGCCGGGCTTGACCGGATCGACATCGAAGGTGACCTCTCGGGCAAGGGAATCGTTCCCGGCGCCGCATTCAATCGCGCGCTCGGCGAAGCCGTCAGCGCAGGCAAGGGCACGCTGGTCGCATCGCTCGCGGCGCAGGTCCGCAGCGCCCTGGCTCGCGAGATGCGCGGCAGCTCGCTCGATGCCAACCTCGTGCTGCGACAGTCTGCGGAAGGGGTGAGCCTCGTCGTTCCGCGCGGCGCGCTGCGCGGGGCCAGCGGTGCCTCGCTCCTGTCGCTCTCGCGCGTGCAGGTGCTGCTTTCCGATGGCGCGCCCTTGGTGACCGGCAACTTCGCGACCGGGGGGCGGGGGCTTCCGCGCATAGGCGCGCGCATGCAGACTGGCGCGAACGGGCGACTGTCGATGCGGGTGGAGATGCGCGAGTATCGTACCGGCGAAACGCGCGTTGCTGTCCCGGACCTGGCCCTGGTGCAGAAGGCGGACGGAACCGTCGGTTTCTCGGGCAGGGCGGTGCTGAGCGGCGCGCTGCCCGGCGGGCGGGCCGAGAACCTGCTGTTGCCGGTCGACGGGGCATGGGCCGCCAACGGCGACCTTGCGGTCTGGCCGCGCTGCACACAGGTCGCCTTCGATCGTCTCGCGTTTGCCAATCTCACGATCGACAAGCGCAGCCTGCAGGTCTGTCCGGCCGAAGGGCGCGCGATCCTGCGCCAGCGTGGCGGCAGGCTCGAACTGGCGGCAGGCGTTCCCGCGCTCGACTTCGCCGGGCGTCTGGGCGAGACGCCGATCCGCATCGCCAGCGGTCCGATCGGCTATGCGCAGAAGGGTTCGGGCGCGGGCGCTCTCTCGGCCCGGACGCTCGACGTCGAACTCGGACCGGCGGGCAGTGCCTCGAAGTTCACAGTGACGCACCTCGATGCGCAAGTCGGCAAGGAGATTGGCGGAACCTTCGACGAGGCGGACGTCGCGCTCTATGCGGTGCCGCTCGATCTTCACAATACGGCGGGCGACTGGCGCTATGCGGATGGGGTGCTCTCCATCGACAATGGCACTTTCACCCTCGTCGATCGCGCGCCAACAGCCCGGTTCCGGCCGGCCGTCGCGCACGGTGCCACGCTGCGTCTCGCCGACAATGTCATCACGGCGCGGGCCGTGATGCGCGAACCGGCGTCGGAGCGAGAGGTCGTGCGCGCCGACATCGTTCACGACCTCGCCACGGCGGCGGGGCATGCCGATCTCACGGTCGAGGGCATCACGTTCGACAAGCGCCTGCAGGCCGACACGCTTTCGAATCTGGCGCTGGGGGTCGTCTCGAATCTCGAAGGCACGGTGCGCGGCAGCGGGCGGATCGACTGGGACGAAGCGGGCGTCACCAGCCGCGGGCGTTTCGCGACCGACGCCGTGAACTTCGCCGCGGCGTTCGGACCGGTCAAGGGCCTGTCCGGCGAAGTCGTCTTCACAGACCTTCTCGGCCTTGTCACGGCGCCCGATCAGACACTCAAGATCGCCTCGATCAATCCGGGCATCGAAGTGACGGACGGCGTGCTCTCGTTCCAGATGAAGCCCGATTACCTCTTGCAGATCAATGGCGCGCAGTGGCCGTTCATGGATGGAAGGCTGACGCTGGAACCCGCGCGCATGACGATCGGCGTGGCCGAGACGCGACGCTACACGCTGAAAGTCGAAGGGCTCGACGCGGCGACGTTCGTGCAGCACCTCGATCTGTCCAACATCAACGCCACCGGCGTGTTCGACGGCGAGCTGCCGCTGATCTTCGACGAGAACGGCGGACGTATAGAAAACGGCTATCTCGTGTCGCGCCCGCCGGGAGGGAACGTCGCCTACATCGGCGAACTCACCTACAAGGATCTCTCGGCGATGGGCAATTTCGCCTTCGATGCGCTCAAGTCGGTCAATTACAACCGCATGGAGATCGGCCTTGGCGGATCGCTTTCGGGCGAAATCGTCACGCGTATCAGCTTCGACGGCCTGAGCCAGGGGGTGGGCGCCCAGTCGAACTTCCTGACCAGGCAGGTCGCAAAGCTGCCCATCCGCTTCGTTCTCAACATCAGGGCGCCGTTCTTCAGCCTGTTCGGGTCGATGCGCTCGCTCTACGATCCCGAGTTCGTGACCGATCCGCGTACCCTCGGCCTGATCGACCGCAGCGGCACTCCGCGGCCGGATCCTCCAATCGTCCCCATTCAGCCTCCAGTCAGCGAGAACAATCCATGAAACCTTGCAAATTGACCGGAAGTGTTCCGGCTGCAACAAACCCCGCCATGTTCGGGCCAGGGGAAAAGGCAATGCAGCAGGAAATGTTCCGGTCCGGCTGGCGCACCGTCTGCGCGGCGATGCTGGTTTTGGGAACGGTTCCGGCGCTGGGGGGATGCATCAACGTGGCAGCTCCCGACAAGCCGATCGTGATCGAGCTCAATATCAACATCAGGCAGGAAGTGATCTATCGTCTGGCTGCGGACGCGGCGAACACGATCGAAGAGAACCCGGAGATTTTCTGATGGCAACCCCTATTCGCAAATCCGTCGCCGCGCTCGGCCTGGCCGGGGCAGTGCTGGTTCTCGGCATCGGCGGGGTCGCTGCCGCGCAGAGCCGCGATCCCAGCTATGCCGCGGCCAAGGCGGCCGGGCAGGTGGGCGAGCAGACCGACGGATATCTCGGCGTCGTCGGCGGCCAGTCGCCGGACGTCCGCGCGATGGTCAAGGACATCAACAACAAGCGCCGCGCCGTCTACACCGAGAAGGCCGCCGGCAAGAGCACGATCGAGGAATATGCCTTCGCTACCGCCTGCCGCCTGATCCTGGAGACGAAGCCGGGCGAGAAATACCAGGCGCCCGACGGTACCTGGAAGACGCGCGGCGCCGGCGCGCCCGAGCGCGACCCGCGCTGTCCGTGACAGCGCGGCGGCGAATGCCGCTGCCGTGATTCGAGTCAGCCGCGGGGCCGCAGGGTGGAAACACCTTGCGGCCCTTGCGTTATGCGCATCGCCAATGCGGTATCGCTCGCGCGTAGGGCGTTGCTGTCAAAGGAGTTGCGTCCGCCGCCGCCGCCGCGCGTTGATAGTTCCAGGACCGGCCCGCGCCGCAGCGTGCTGTGTGGTTGACTCGGCACATCCCCCACCCTAAGGGGTCGGCGCCCTCGGCGGGTGGCGGTTGACCGCGTCGATCGAACAGTGGGAACACGGGTCCTCGTGTGAACATCTGTGGAGAGCGACATGAACGACGAGCCATCTGCACGGGACCCTGACGGCGAGGACGCGCGCCTCGAATCGCTCGACGAAAGGCTGAAGGCCGTTCGCGAGCGGGAAGAGCAGCGTAACAAGCCTGTCGGCGGCGCGGAAACGGACGAGAACTATCGTGCCGGAAGCCGCGTCCTGGCGGACTTGCTCGGAGGGGTTGTCGGCGGCTTGTTCCTTGGCTGGGTGATCGATCACTTCGCCGGGACCACGCCCTGGGGTCTGTTGGTGATGTTGTTCCTCGGAATCTTCGTCGCCTTCAGGAATATCATACGGAATTCGAACCGGCGCCCGGATTGACCCGACAGGGGGTGAAGCAGGGCGCTGTCGTTCATTGGCGACAGGGATATTCGCGTGGCAGCCGAAGCGGGCAAAGTCGATCCGATGCACCAGTTCACCATCGAGCCCATGTTCGGGACCGATGGATGGCAGATCGGCCAGTACAATATTGCCTTCACCAACTCGGCGATGTGGATGGTGATTGCCGCGTTTGCGTTGCTGATCTTCGTCGCGGGCGGCCTGAAGCGCGAGCTGGTGCCGGGGCGCTGGCAGATGGCGGTGGAAAGCTTCACCGGCTTCATCGACGGCCTTTTGGCGACGAACGTCGGACCGGCAGGCCGGAAGTACATCCCCTACATGTTCTCGCTGTTCATGTTCATCCTCTTCGCCAATATCCTGGGCATGCTGCCGCTCGGCATCATCGGCCTTCATCCTTTCACCTTCACCAGCCATTTCAGCGCCACCGGCGTGCTTTCGGTCATGGCCTTCGCGATCGTGCTGCTGGTCGGCTTCGCCAAGCACAAGCTGCACTTCTTCTCGCTGTTCGTGCCGCACGGCACGCCGCTGGTGATGATCCCGCTGATCTTCGTGATCGAGCTGGTCTCGTTCCTCGTGCGTCCTTTCAGCCTCGGCCTGCGACTGTTCGTCGCGATGATGGCCGGCCACGTGCTGCTCGAGGTGCTTTCGGGCTTCGTGATCAACGGCCTCAATGCGGGGATCGGCATCGGCCCGGTCGTCTCGGTCCTGAGCTTCATCCTGATGGTTGCGATCGTCGCGCTCGAGCTCCTCGTCGCCGGCATCCAGGCCTACGTCTTCGCGCTGTTGACTTCGCTGTATCTCAACGACGCCGAGAACCTTCACTAATTCTCGTTCCTTCATTTTCTACACGTTTCAACAAGGGAGTTTTCACATGGATCCTCAAGCTGCCAAGCTGATCGGCGCCGGTCTTGCCGCTATCGGTGCGGGCATGGCCGCCATCGGCGTCGGTAACGTCTTCGGTTCGTTCCTCGAGAGCGCGCTGCGCAATCCGGGTGCCGCCGACGGCCAGCAGGGTCGACTGTTCATCGGCTTCGCCGCCGCCGAACTTCTCGGCCTGCTCTCGTTCGTCGTCGCGATGATCCTGATCTTCGTCGCCTGACCCGAACGTACCTGAACTGACCGGCCGGGGCGCTCGCCAGCGAGCAGAACCGGCCGGGCAAAAACCCGGATCCCGCAATGCCTCAAATAGCCCAGCTATCTGCGACATACGCCAGCCAGATCTTCTGGATCCTGCTGGTGTTCGGCTTCATCTTCTTCGTCATCGGCCGGGGCATGGTGCCCAAGGTCATGGCGACGGTCGAAGCGCGCGACAAGCAGATCGCCCAGGATCTCGCCGCGGCCGAGACCGCGCGCAAGGCGGCGGACGCCGAGGAAGAAGCCTGGCGCAAGCGCGAAAGCGCCAACCGCGCCGAGTCCCAGGCCATCATCGCCAAGGCCAAGGTCGAGGCGGCGAAAGAGGCCGAGAGCCGTCTTGCCGAAGTCAACGCCGGGCTCGGCGCGCGGATCGCCGAAGCGGAGGCCCGCATTGCGGCCTCTCGCGACAGCGCCATGGGCGAGATCGAGGCCGTCGCCGCCGAGGCCGCGGAGCAGATCGTTTCGCGCATTGCCGGCATCTCGGTGGATCAGGCTTCTGCCCGCAAGGCGGTGCAGGCCGAACTCACCGGGGCTTGAGAGAGGCTGCCATGAATCAGCATATCATTCTCGCGGCCACTAGCGGCGCGGCTCAGCACGACGAGGCCATGATCCACGCCGAGACCCTCGCCGATGGCGAAGCCGTGCTCCATCATCCCGAGCCTAACGCGCTCGGAATCGCCCCGGCAGGCTGGGTCGCGCTGGCGATCCTGGTACTGCTCGGCATCGGCATCTGGAAGAAGGTTCCCGGCCTGCTCGCCGGCGGCCTCGACAAGAGCATTGCCGAAATCAGGGCCCAGCTCGAGGAAGCGCGCGCACTGCGTGCCGAGGCCGAGGCGCTGCGCAAGGAATATGCCGACAAGATCGCCAATGCCGAAAAGGACGCGGCGGCAATGATCGAGCATGCCCGGCACGAGGCCGAAGCCATTGTCGCAAAGGCCGAGGCGGACACCACCGAGGTGATCGCCCGCCGTGAGAAGATGGCCGAAGACAAGATCGCGGCGACCGAGCGCGCCGCCGTCGCCGACCTGCGCGCCAAGGCCGCCAGCGCCGCCGCTACGGCCGCGCAAGGCCTGATCCGCGCCAACCACTCTGCCGAAGCCGACAAGGCGCTGGTCGATCAGGCGATTGCCGGGATCTGAACTGACTTTCCGGCAATTCGAAACAAGGAAGCCTCCGCGAAAAGCGGGGGCTTTTTTGTGGCCGGACACGCCGACATTGCGGATGATACAAGATGATCGTCACCCCGGCACAGGCCGGGGCCCAGCCTCGACAAGATCGCCGCCGCTTTGCGGCGACTTTATTTCTTGCGCTGGGTACCGGCCTGCGCCGGTATGACGAAAAGGTTATGACTGCTCACCCCGACATTCCGGGCGTTCGGCAGAATCGGACCTGTCCGCAGCATACCCGGAACGCAGCGTGAGCTTGTCGAAGGCCTCGAGGTGCCGCGCGAGGTTCGGTATGCTGCTTGCAGCACAGGTTCAGGATGAAGCGGGGCCTTTGCTCTTGGTCCTTTTGCCTCAGAACGCGTCCTTGGCCTTCCTCAGCGCCGCGAAGGTCGCCACGGCATCGCCGCCGCCCCAGCGCGCCCGCATGTCCGGGGTGTCGGCGCGCAGGAAGGGGTTGGTCGCCAGTTCGCGTTCCAGCTTGGTGGGTACCGTCGGGATCTTGTGCTCGCGGCGCTTCGTGATCTCCTGAACGTATGCGGCCAGCTCCTGATTCTCGGGATCGGCATGGAGCGCGAACCTCGCATTGGCGGCGGTGTATTCGTGCGCGCAGTAAAGCATGGTTTCGGGCGGCAGCGCCTTGATCCGCTTCAGGCTCGCCCAGAACTGCTCGGGCGTGCCTTCGAACATGCGGCCGCAGCCCAGCGCGAACACCGAATCGCCGACGAAGGCGAGGCGCGCTCCGGGCAGGTGATAGGCGATGTGGCCGAGCGTGTGACCGCCCACGTCGATCACGCAGGCCCTGCGGTCACCGATCATCACCACGTCGCCGTTGCGCACCGTGCGGTCGACACCTGCGATCTTCGCGGCCTCGCTTTCGGGAGCGGTTACCTTGCAGCTGGTGGCGTGCTTGATCGCCTCGTTGCCGCCGGCATGGTCGGGATGCCAGTGCGTGTTCCAGATCTGGGTGATCTGCCAGCCCTTGTGAGCGGCCTGCTTCAGGTATTCGTCCGCGTCGGGTGTGTCGATGCAGACGGTTTCCTCGCTGTCATGGTCGTGGAGCAGATAGCCGTAGTTGTCGGACAGACAGGGGAATTGGTGGACCTCTAGCATGACGGCTCTCCTTGAAAGGCTATTTAGGCGCGCGCCGGGCAAAGCAAAAGCCCGCCCGGACAGTCCGGACGGGCTTTTGTTCGTTGCGACTGTCGTCATCCGGCGTTGGCCGGGAAGACAGTTATCAGCGGTTCTTGAGTGCTTCGCCGAGGATGTCGCCCAGCGACGCACCCGAGTCGGACGAACCGTACTGCTCGACCGCTTCCTTCTCTTCGGCCAGCTGGCGCGCCTTGATCGAGAAGTTGGGCTTCTTCGAGCGGTCGAAGCCGGTGACCATGGCATCGACCTTCTGGCCGACCTGGAAGCGGTCCGGACGCTGCTCGTCGCGGTCGCGGCCGAGGTCGGAACGCTTGATGAAGCCGGTGGCGCCGTCTTCGCCGGCCTGGACTTCCAGACCGCCATCGCGGACTTCGAGGACCGAGACGGTGACGACCTGGCCGCGACGCAGCGAATCGCCGGAAGCGGCAACGCCAGCGGCCGGGGCGCCACGCTCAAGCTGCTTCATGCCGAGGCTGATGCGTTCCTTCTCGACATCGACGTCGAGAACGACGGCCGAGACCTCTTCGCCCTTGCGGTGCAGCGCCAGCGCGTCCTCGCCGGAGATGCCCCAGGCGATGTCCGACATGTGGACCATGCCGTCGACGTCGCCGTCGAGGCCGATGAACAGACCGAATTCGGTCGCGTTCTTGACTTCGCCCTCGACCTGCGTACCGACCGGGTGCTTCTCGGCGAAGGCTTCCCACGGGTTCTGCTGGGCCTGCTTGAGGCCGAGCGAGATGCGGCGCTTGTCGCTGTCGACTTCCAGCACCATGACTTCGACTTCCTGCGAGGTCGAGACGATCTTGCCAGGGTGGACGTTCTTCTTGGTCCAGGACATTTCGGACACGTGGACGAGGCCCTCGATGCCCGGCTCCAGTTCCACGAAGGCGCCGTATTCGGTGATGTTGGTGACGGTGCCGTTGAGCTTGGCGCCGACCGGGTACTTGACCGCCGCGCCTTCCCAGGGATCGCTCTCGAGCTGCTTCATGCCCAGCGAGATGCGCTGCGTTTCCTGATTGATGCGGATGATCTGCACGGTGACGGTGTCGCCGATGTTGATCACCTCGCTCGGGTGGTTGACGCGCTTGTAGCTCATGTCGGTGACATGGAGCAGGCCGTCGATGCCGCCCAGATCGACAAAGGCGCCGTAATCGGTGATGTTCTTGACGACGCCGTCGATCACCTGGCCTTCGGAGAGCTTCTCGATCAGCTCGCTGCGCTGCTCGGCGCGGGTCTCTTCGAGGACGGCGCGGCGCGAGACAACGATGTTGCCGCGGCGGCGGTCCATCTTGAGGATCTGGAAGGGCTGCGGCACGTCCATCAGCGGGGCGACGTCGCGGACGGGGCGGATATCGACCTGCGAGCCGGGCAGGAAGGCCACGGCGCCGTCGAGGTCGACGGTGAAGCCGCCCTTGACGCGGCCGAAGATCACGCCTTCGACGCGCTTGCCTTCACCAAATTCGTTCTCGAGCTTGTCCCAGGCGGCTTCGCGGCGGGCGCGGTCGCGGCTGAGCATCGCTTCGCCGTCGGCGTTCTCGACGCGGTCGACATAGACTTCGACTTCGTCGCCGACCTTCAGGCCGTGCTCGTCTTCACCGCGCGCGAATTCGCGCAGGGCGACGCGGCCTTCGCTCTTGAGGCCGACGTCGATGACGGCCTTGTCGTTCTCGATGGCGGTGATGGTGCCCTTGACGACACGGCCTTCGAAGCCCTCGTCGGCGGCGCCGCCGAGCTGTTCGTCAAGCATTTTCGCGAAATCGTCGCGAGTCGGATTGGCAGAAGTAGCCATTATCAGGTCATTCCTGTTCAACGATGTTTCCGGCCAGGCGGTTGTTTCCGCCGGTCTTTCCTCCGCCATCCGCACCATTGCATCGGCGGGCCAAAAGGGGGCCGAACTGCCGTGGCGGCCGAATACCGGTCACGGCATCCTTGGGGGCATGGATGACCCTTCGGACCGGCGGCCCCTACGCCCGGGGGGGCGGGAATGCAAGCGGAATGGGCCGGAAAGCCCGTCAGGCGCCGCGCCGCGCGCGCGCGGCATGGACCGCCGCGATGGCTGCCGCGATCGCCTCCTCGCGGCGAAGCCGGGACGTGTCGATCACGACGGCGTCCGGCGCGGCGACCAGGGGTGCATCGTCGCGGCCGCGGTCGCGCTCGTCGCGCCGCGCCAGGTTGCCGGCGATCTCTTCCAGCGAGACGCTGCGGCCCTGTTCCTGCATTTCTAGGAAACGGCGCCGGGCGCGGGATTCGACCGAAGCGGTGACGAAGAGCTTGACGTCGGCCTCGGGCGCGATGACGGTCCCGATGTCGCGCCCGTCCAGCACGGCACCGCCAGGTTGTGTCGCGAAGCTGCGCTGGCGTTCGTAAAGCGCCTTACGAACCGGGGGGTGGATCGAGACGCGACTGGCAAGGCCTCCGGTCTCCTCGGAGCGCAATTCGGGATCGCCGAGCAGCGTGTCCGGGAAGGTGCATGCCGCCAGTGCGGCCGCAGGATCGTCCGGGTTTCCGCCGTCGAGCAGGCATTGGAGCCCGACCGCGCGATAGAGCAGGCCGGTATCGAGATGCGGGAGGCCGAAATGGGCGGCGAGCGCCTTTGCAATCGTGCCTTTGCCCGAGGCGGTAGGTCCGTCGACGGCGATAATCATGCAGGTGCCTTTGGCGCGGCGCGCGCGTCGAGGCAAGGTCGGGGATGCAGGTCTTGCAGTTCGGCACCGCAAGCCCGAGCCGAATTGCTCAGTTCGGGCGGCGATCCCCGCCACGGTTCCTGGCGGCCTTCACCAGCCCCCAGATGGCGATCGCCGCCCAGAAGCCTTCCAGGACCAGCGAGGGAGCATTCATGTTCACCAGCAGCGAGATCGTCAGCAGAGCGGCGCCGAGCAGGTTGACGCCGTGCTGGACGAAGGGGTTCGGCCGCTCGCGTCCGGTGATGTAGGCATAGGCAAAGACGATGCAGGCCATGCCCGCGAAGCCGATGATGTTCGCGATCTCGGTTGGCAGCGGCAGAATCACGTCTTCAGCCCGTCGAGCATCGTTTCGAATACCGGGAAACTGGTGGCGATGGGGCGGGTGTCATCGACTTCGACCCCGTCGCGGCTTGCGAGGCCGGCGACGGCCATGGACATGGCGATGCGGTGGTCGAGATGCGTGGCGATGGCGTTTTCGGCGCCGGCCAGCGGCTCGCCGCCAGTGCCTTCGATGACGAGGCCGTCCTCGTGCTCCTCGATTCGCGCGCCGGCCGCCGCGAGTGCGGTCGCCATGACGGCGAGGCGATCCGATTCCTTGACGCGCAATTCGTCGAGGCCGGAAGTGCGGGTCGTGCCCTCGGCCAGCGATGCGGCGACGAAGAGCGCGGGGAACTCATCGATCATGCTGGGGGCCATCGCCGGATCGACCTCTATGCCCTTGAGAACGGAGTGCGTGACACGCAGGTCAGCAACCGGCTCGCCGCCGACCTCGCGTGCATTGATCTCTTCGATCTGGCCGCCCATCTGCCGCAGCACGTCGATCAGTCCGGCTCGGGTGGGGTTCAGACCGACATTCTCGATCACGACGTCGCTGCCCGGAACGAGCAGCGCGGCGACGATGAAGAAAGCGGCGGAGGACGGGTCGCCGGGCACGTCGATGACCTGCGGCCTCAGTTCGGCTTCGCCGCGAATGGTAATCACGCGGGTGCCGTCAGTCTCGACTTCGACATTCAGTTCGGCACCGAAACCCCTGAGCATGCGTTCCGAATGATCGCGTGTCGGTACCGGCTCCAGGACGGTGGTGACGCCCGGGGTGTTGAGTCCGGCGAGCAGCACCGCGCTTTTTACCTGGGCCGAGGCGACTGGTAGCCGGTACGAGATCGGCACGGCGGGAGAGGCACCCTTGAGAATGAGGGGCAGGCGGCCTCCCTCGCTCGCCTCGAAGCTGGCGCCCATCTGGGAGAGAGGCTCGATAACCCGCCCCATGGGCCGCTTGGAAAGGCTGGCATCGCCGATGAAGGTTGCGCTGATCGGGTGACTGGCGACGAGGCCCATCAGCAGACGTGTCGATGTCCCGGAGTTGCCCATGTCCAGCGGTGCCTCGGGCTGGAGCAGCGCGCCGACGCCGACGCCGTGGACGCGCCATTCGCCTTCCGCGACGCGCTCCACGGATGCACCCATCGCCCGCATAGCGGCGGCGGTCGCCAGCACGTCCTCGCCTTCGAGCAGCCCGGTCACTTTCGTTTCGCCCACTGCCAAGGCGCCCAGCATGATCGATCGATGACTGATCGACTTGTCGCCCGGAACGCGAATCGTCCCCTTGAGCGGACCGGAGGGCATGAAACGGAGGGGGCGCATTGCGGTATCGGCAGCGTGGCTCACGGAAAGCGGCTTTCGTAGACATACGGGCGAGAAAATCGCGCGGCTTTTGACAGCGCCGGCCGCCTATGGCAAGGCGCGCGCCCTGATGTGGTCGGCACGCTTGATTTTACGCGTGAGCCTTTCCATCAAGACACGGAATTTACGCCTGCCCGCTTTCGGGCGGGAAAGATGAGGACGTTTCATGGCAAAGCCTGAGTGGGGTGCCAAGCACGGCTGCCCGAAATGCGGCACGCGCTTTTATGATCTGGGCAAGGACTCCCCGGTCACCTGTATCGAATGCGGCTACGCGTGGCACCCGGAGCCGGTGCTCAAGTCGAAGCAGCCGATCCCGTTCGAGGAAGTGCAGAAGAAGGAGCGTGTTGAGCAGGAGGACACCGACCTGGCCGATGACGATCTGGACATCGACGAGGACAGCGATTCGCCCGACAACGATGTCGACCTCGGTGGTGACGACGACCTCGGCATCGGCGGCAAGGACGACGACGATCGCGACGAGTAGGTTTCTGCCGCGGGCTTGTTGACCTCTCTACCGGTCATTCCCGCGAAAGCAGGAACCCGGTTTCCGGCGTGGCGGCTTGCATCTCGCCGTCGCGGGAATGGCGCAGAGGCGGACAAAAAATCGCGGCGTCTTCGAAAATTCTCTCTTGCCAACCGGGAAGCCCCTCACTAGAGCGCGGCTTCCCGAGCGGAAGCCAAAGGTTGCCGCAAGGGAACGGGCCGAACCTCCCAGGATCGACCTGCTGAAATGGAACGGGGCCGTAGCTCAGCTGGGAGAGCGCTACAATGGCATTGTAGAGGTCAGGGGTTCGATCCCCCTCGGCTCCACCATCCATTTCGAACATGATGTTCGCGTGATAGCGATACGCTGGCCGGCGAGGTTTCGCCCGCCGGCGTTTTTCGCGTAATTCACGTTACGCCGGTCAGCGAGATTTCGCCCACCGGCGTTTTCGGCGTTCTGGCGGGCCGGTGGTTCGTCAAAAGGGAGTTTGGCCAATGTTCGCCACAAGCGACGACAGGAGCGATCATGTTTGACTCTCTTTCCGATCGTCTCGGCGGCGTGTTCGACAAGCTGCGCGGCCGCGGAGCGCTCAAGGAGCAGGACGTCCGCGACGCCATGCGCGAAGTGCGTATCGCGTTGCTCGAGGCCGATGTCGCGCTCCCCGTGGTGCGCCGCTTTGTCGACCAGGTGACCGAGAAGGCGGTGGGCCAGTCGGTCCTCCGGTCGGTCACGCCGGGCCAGCAGGTCGTCAAGATCGTCAACGACGCGCTGGTCGAGATGCTGGGCGGCGATACGACGCCCGAACTCGATCTCAATGCCGCTCCGCCGGTCGTGATCATGATGGTCGGCCTGCAGGGTTCGGGCAAGACGACCAGCACCGCCAAGATCGCCAAGCTGCTCAAGGAAAAGCACGGCAAGAAGGCGATGATGGCCTCGCTGGACGTCAACCGTCCGGCGGCGCAGGAACAGCTCAAGGTACTCGGCGAGCAGGTCGACGTCGCCACCCTGCCGATCATACCCGGCCAGCAGCCGACCGAGATCGCGACGCGCGCGCTTCAGGCCGCGAAGCTGCAGGCGATCGACGTGCTGCTGCTCGACACCGCCGGCCGTCTCCATGTCGATCAGCAGCTCATGGACGAGATGAAGGCGGTCGCTGCCATCTCGAACCCGCGCGAGACGCTGCTCGTCGTCGACTCGCTGACCGGTCAGGACGCGGTCAATGTCGCGCAGAGTTTCTCCGGCGAGGTGGATCTTACCGGCGTGGTGCTGACCCGCATGGACGGCGATGCGCGCGGCGGCGCGGCGCTTTCGATGCGCGCGGTCACCGGCAAGCCGATCAAGTTCGCCGGCATCGGTGAAAAGGCCGACGCCATCGAGGTTTTCCATCCCGGCCGCGTCGCGGGCCGGATTCTCGGCATGGGGGACATCGTCTCCATGGTCGAGAAGGCCGCCGAGACGGTCAAGGTCGAGGACGCCGAAGCGCTGGCCAAGCGCATGGAGCAGGGCAAGTTCGACATGAACGACCTGCGCATGCAGCTTCGCCAGATGCAGAACATGGGCGGTCTGGGCATGCTGGCCGGCATGATGCCCGGCATGAAGAAGGCGAAGGCCGCGATGGCCGCCTCGAACATGGACGACAAGGTGCTGGTGCGCATGGATGCGATCATCGGTTCCATGACGCCCAAGGAGCGCGCCAACCCCGCGCTGCTCAACGCCAAGCGCAAGATCCGCGTCGCCAACGGTTCGGGCACGCAGGTCCAGGACATCAACAAGCTGATCAAGATGCATCAGGAGATGTCCAAGGCGATGAAGCAGATCAAGAAGATGGGTGGGCTCAAGGGCCTCGCCGCGATGTTCGGCAAGGGCGGGCTCGACGCCGCGATGCCGGGACTTGGCGGTCCGGGGGCGGGCGGCCTGCCCGGCATGGGCGGCGGCGGCCAGCCCGATCTCAGCAAGTTTCTCAAGAAGTAAGAATTTCACAGAAAGGTAGAAAAATGTCCGTTGCAATCCGTCTTTCGCGCGGTGGTGCCAAGAAGCGCCCCTACTACAAGATCGTCGTTTCCAACAGCCGCTCGCCGCGCGACGGCAAGTACCTCGAGCAGGTCGGTACCTATAATCCGATCCTTGCCAAGGACGATGAGAACCGCGTCAAGCTGGTCGAGGACCGCGTGCGTTACTGGCTCGGCGTAGGCGCCCAGCCGACCGACCGCGTTGCCCGCATGCTCGACAAGGCCGGCATCAAGGAGCGCGCCGCGACCAGCAACCCGAACAAGGGCGAGCCGGGCCAGAAGGCCAAGGACCGCGCCGAGGAGAAGGCCGAGAAGCTGCGCGAGGCAGAAGAGGCCGCCAAGGTTGCCGCTGAAGCGCCCGCCGTTGAAGAAGCTCCGGCTGTCGAGGAGGCTCCCGCCGAGGAAGCTCCCGCTGCGGAGGCTACCGAGGAACAGACCGAGGGCTGAGCCTTGGCCAACGACCGACCCGTCACGCTGGCCGCCGTCTCAGGCGCTCACGGCGTGACGGGCGAAGTTCGCCTCAAGCTGTTCGGAGAAGGCGTGGACGCGCTCAAGCGCTACCGCGCCTTCAACGATTCCACCCTGACTCTCAAAAAGCTGCGCGACGACGGCAAGGGCGGCGCCATCGCCCGCTTCGAGGAAGTGGCCAACCGCACCGCTGCCGAGAAACTGCGCGGCACGGCGCTGACGGTGCCGCGTTCAGCCATGCCCGAATTGGGTGAGGGTGAATATTACCACGCCGACCTGCTCGGCCTGCGTGCCGTTTCGGATGCAGGCGAGGCGCTCGGCTCAGTGGTTGCCGTGGAGAACTTCGGCGCAGGCGATGTGCTGGAGATCGAGCGGTCCGTTGAGGAGGGCGGTAAACGCCATCGCTTCATGGTGCCGATGACCCGGATCGCCGTGCCCGAATGGGATGACGAGAAGCTGGTGATTGCGGCGGCCTTCGTGGAGTAGTATATACATCGCGTATATACAGGAGTCCGCCATGGGCAAGGAATACACCGCCAAGAGCTTCAGGTCGGGCAATTCGGTTGCGATCCGCATGCCGGCGGCGCTTGGCGTGGAGCCCGACCGGGAATGGATCGTCGCACGCGATGATAACGGCGATCTGGTCGTCAAGGCATGCGACCCGCAAGCAAGGCGGATAGACCTGACCGGGATCTACGGCTCGAAGCCGGGGTTGAAGCCGCTCTCTTCCGAGGATCGGTCGCTTTCCGGGCGAAATCTCGATTGGTCCGGGGAGAGGCTCCCGCGTGATTGAGCCGCTTTACCTGCTGGATTCCAACATCTGCGTCTATCTGCTCGAAGGCCTGTCGGACACCGCGCGCGGGCGCGTCGAGGCGTGCCACCCCGGCGAGGTGGTGACTTCAGCGATCTGCCTGGCGGAAGTGATGCGCGGCGTCGATCGCACAGATGGCGAGGCCTTTGCCAAAGCGGAGCGCCTGTTCAAAGTCATACCCCCGCTCGATTTCGGCGCGGCGGCAGCCTTGTGCCATGCCGGACTGCCCTTTCGTCGCCATAGCTTCGATCGCCTGATCGCTGCCCATGCGTTGTCCGCCGGTCTGACGCTGGTGACGAACAATGGGGCGGATTTCGCGGATGTGCCGGGGCTGAAGGTCGAGAACTGGACGGTGTGATTTGAACTGGGCCATCTTCATTTTTGCTGGAATGTTACCTTTTCCAGTTCTCTGTGCGTCGATTGCTTGGATTTGCGCAATGCGACTTCGCTACCCGGTTCGTCATCTCATCGCGTTCGCCGGTGGCGTTCTTGTATCGCCGTCTAGCTGGCTTGCAGGCGCAATTTACCTTGAAGAGAGTGGAGGCGGTGATACCGACCCCTTGGTGTTTCTGCTCATTGTTCTTGGCGTGAGTTGCCTGGCCTCGGCCGCCGCCGTCGTGATGTTGGATAAAGTGGCCGAACGAGCATGACCTTCACCGCCACCGTTCTCACTCTCTACCCGGAGATGTTCCCCGGTCCGCTCGGCCTGTCGCTGGCGGGCAGGGCGCTTGCCGAGGGGAAGTGGTCGATCGAGCCCGTCCACATCCGCGATTTCGCCACCGACAAGCACCGCACCGTCGATGACACGCCCGCTGGCGGTGGCGCGGGGATGGTGCTCAAGGCCGACATCCTCGCCGCCGCGATCGACTATGCCCGCGTGCTCAACCCCCGGGCACCCGTCATCGCCATGACCCCGCGCGGCAAGCCGATCACCCAGGCCCGCGTGCGCGAACTGGCGGCGGGGCCGGGGGTCACCATCCTGTGCGGCCGCTTCGAGGGTTTCGACGAGCGCATCTTCGAGGGGCGCGATGTCGAGGAAGTCTCGGTCGGCGACATCGTGCTCTCCGGCGGAGAGCCGGCGGCGCTGATGCTGTTAGACGCTTGCATTCGCCTGCTTCCCGGCGTAATGGGCGCGGCTTCCAGCGGGGCCGAGGAATCGTTCGAGGACGGCCTTCTTGAATACCCGCACTATACCCGGCCCACCGAGTGGGAAGGGCGCACGATCCCTGAAGTGCTGCGATCGGGGGATCATGCGAAGATCGCCGCCTGGCGGAAACAACGGGCGGAGGAAGATACACGGTTACGCAGGCCGGACCTTTGGGAGCGTCACAGGGGCGCTCGGGGCCAGTCTGCCTCTGGCGCGCGGCATGAAGACGAGGATTTGGGTTCATGAACCTGATTCAGCAGATCGAGGCCGAGGAAATTGCCAAGGCCGGCAAGGAAATTCCCGCGTTCCGTCCGGGCGACACTGTTCGTGTCGGCGTGAAGGTTGTCGAAGGTACACGCAGCCGCGTCCAGAACTTCGAAGGCGTGTGCATCGCGCGTTCGAACCGTGGCATCAATTCGAACTTCACCGTGCGCAAGATCAGCTTCGGTGAAGGCGTGGAGCGTGTTTTCCCGCTCTATTCGCCCAATATCGATTCGATCACCGTGGTCCGCCGCGGCATCGTGCGCCGCGCCAAGCTGTACTACCTGCGCGGCCGTACCGGCAAGCGCGCCCGCATCGCCGAGCGCCGCGAGGTTCGCAACGAAGCCGGCGCGTAAGTTTCGGTCGACCGCCTGCCATCTTTGGCAGGCAGCTCAAGAGGCGGTTCGCTCCGGACCGCCTTTTTTGCGCTCTTCTGTCATCGGCAGCGATGCGCGGCTGAGGTTACAGAAATTTCATCTTTCGAATCAGTGCGCCCGGCGATGGCAGGCCGTTCAGCCTTCCAGTTGCACTGCGGCGTTCATCAATGTGAAGCGAGTCGCGGCATCGGTGGATGTCGATGCTGCGCTGCACAAACACGATTCCTCATCAGAATGGCGGAAAAACGCGACAAATTGGAGCTTTCAGGCCAGTTTTGGCTTTGACAGCGCCGGAAAAAGCCGCTCAATTCCGGGGCCATTCGAAGAGGCGATTCATTCCTTCCCATCAACTCCGGTTCCACTGAAAGCCTAGGGGGTACCCATAATGAATAAGAACGATCTCATCAGCGCAGTTGCCGATAGCAGCGGCCTCACCCGCAGCGATGCGACCAAGGCCGTCGAAAGCGTGTTCGACGCCGTCACCGGCGCGCTGAAGAAGGGTGACGAAGTCCGTCTGGTCGGTTTCGGCACTTTCTCCGTCGCGAAGCGCAAGGCTTCGACCGGCCGCAACCCGCGCACTGGCGAGCCGATGGAAATCAAGGCTTCGGCCCAGCCGAAGTTCAAGGCAGGCAAGGGCCTGAAGGACGCCGTCAACTGATCTGACAGGCTGCCTGTTCGCCTCGCAGGCATAACAGAAAGACGCCGCGCTGGCCTTTGGGCCGGCGCGGCGTTTTTCAATCGGCCGTTCGGGCGCTCATACCAAGCTGCAGTGATCCCGACCTATGAGGACGGCCTACTGGCGGTTCTCGGCGAGGAACGCCCGAAGGGGCGATGTGGTTCATAGTTCCGAGGGCGTGACGATGTCCGAGGGCCGCCAGTAGGCCGCCCGCAGGGTTGCCAGTCCCGTCCGCTGGACTTCGTCGCAGCGTCACGACGATGAACCACATCGCCGTTTCCGCTGCTCCTTGCCAGCAAACGGGACTGGCAATCCTCATAGGCCGGGATCGCTGCAGCTTGGTATCAGGGCCGCAGCTTGAGCAGCGCGGTCGGGGCGGCGGGCGTGCGCGGATTGACTTGCCAGACCAGCGCCTGGCGGCCGCCGGCGACGGGCGCGGGTCCTTCGTCGGTGTTGTTGGCGAGGATCGGCGCATCCGTGTGCACGGTGAACGTACCTTGGGCTAGGTTCGCGCCTTCTCCGTCGGCACCGGCGTTACTTGCCATCCCGCCCATCATCCCGGCCATGGCGCCCGGGTTGCTTGCCGGCCCGAATCCGGGAGCGTCGATCCGCACGGTACCGTCCTGACGCAGCGAGAGCTGCACGAAGGCATTGGTCATCGGCATGCCTTCGAAAGTCGGGAAAGTGAAATCGTGGTCGAGCCGGCCCGTGATCGCGAAGTCGACGTCGAACTTTCCGCCCCCGAGGTACTCGACCTTCTGCCAGCCGGTCTGGCGACGCAGTTTCTCGGCGATTTCACGGCCGGACTCCGGGTCGCTCGGGTCGATGCCGCCAAGCAGCATCTGCGCGGCCTGGGCATCGCTTTGCTTGCGCTCCTCTCGCGAGGCTTCCCATTCCTGCTTCTGCCGGGCAATCTCGTCGGCCGTGCACTCGCGCTCGTCGAAGGTGTCCTCATCGCGGCAGGCCTCCGGCTCGAACGTGTTCTTCCGCGCCGCTTCCATCAGCGGGATCATCAGGATTTCGCCGGTGTAGCGGAAAGCGAAAGTGCGGTCCTGATTAACGTCAAGCTGCGAAGCGAACTTGCCAGGCGCGAAGATGCAGGCGGCCAGCAGCAGCGTGAGTGCCGCGGCCGCCATCACGGGCAGCGACCTGCGGCCCCAACGTAGATCGGTGAAATATCGCATGTCTGATCCCCCTCGTTACCGGACCTGTTATCGCGTTTCCGCCGCATAAAGCGCAATGGCCGCGGCATTGCTGACGTTCAGGCTCTCCATGGCGTCGCTGATCGGCAGCCTGGCTGTGGCGTCGCAATGCTGGGTGATGTTGCGGCGCATGCCATCGCCTTCCGCCCCGAGCACGAGAGCGACGGGGCCGGCCGGCAGCGCTTCCGCCAGTGTCGTTTCGGCCTCTCCGTCAAGCCCGATCCGCCAGTAGCCGGCTTCGGCGATCTCCTCCAGCGCGCGCGCCAGGTTCACCACGCGGACCCAGGGCAGGATCTCCAGCGCGCCCGAGGCCGACTTTGCGAGCGTTCCCGATTCGGGCGGCGCGTGCCGGTCCTGCGTGACGATCGCGCAGGCGTTGAATGCCGCGGCCGAGCGCATGATGGCGCCCACGTTGTGCGGATCGGTGACCTGATCGAGGACAACGACCGGGCGTGCGGGGTCGCCATCCAGCACATCGGCAAGGAACAGATCGTCGAGCGGTTCGCATTCCAGCACCAGCCCCTGATGCGGCGCATCGCGCGCGACGAGGCGGGCAAGGTCGGCTGCCTGCGCCCATTCCACCGGAAAATCGCTGGGCAACTCCCCATCAAGCGCTTCGACCGCCTCGCGCGTCGCCCAGAGCTTCCGGTGGCGCCTGTCCGGGTTCCTGAGCGCGGCTTCGACCGCGTGGTGCCCCCAGAGACGCACTGTGCCAGCACTCGCGCGGCCGCTGCCCCGGCCGTTCTTCATGCGACCCGCCCGTCCGCGCAGGGCCCGGGCAGGCTTGTCGTCCCCCCTGTTTTCGCCGCGCTTGCTCATCGAATGTCCTTTCCGTCAAAAACTGTTGCCGCTCCTGCCAGTCACCCCATTGACAGGCAAGGCTCGCTTCGGCAAAGGCGCTGCTCCTCGGCAATGAGGCTCCGCTCAGGAGCTTTACTTCGCGGGCTTTCCCCGCGAGCCAGAGCAAACTGGTGTGGACAGGTGGCCGAGTGGTTAAAGGCAGCAGACTGTAAATCTGCCCGCGCAAGCGTACGTTGGTTCGAATCCAGCCCTGTCCACCACCAGCTTTTTCCCTTCAACGATCCCGATGACCGTGCGAGCCACTCGTGCCAACCCGGCATTGCGGTATCTGTGGACCAGGCCTAAATGAGAGCGATGCCCGGAGAAATTCTCGATAACCAGGGTCGCGGCGACGCTTCGTGGCAATGGCCTTCCATTCATTCCGAGGGACGCAAGTTCGGCGGGATCGCCGGCGCGGTTGCCTTGGTCGCCTGGTTCCTGCTCGGCCCGTGGATCGGCTGGCCGCTCGCCGTGCTTGCGCTGTGCGTCCTTGCGTTCTTCCGCGATCCCGTCCGCGTCACGCCCCAGGATGATCGCTGCATCGTCGCACCCGCGGACGGTCTGATCACGCTGATCCAGAAGGTTCCGCCGCCGCGTGAGCTGACCGTCGATGATGGTAGCGGTTCGAAACCGATGGACGAAGAGCCGGTCACGCGCATTTCGATCTTCATGAGTGTGTTTGACGTCCACATCAACCGCGCGCCGATCGGCGGCACCGTGCGGCGCGTGATCTACATTCCGGGAAAATTCGTGAATGCCGACCTCGACAAGGCGAGCGAGGAGAATGAACGGCAACACGTGCTGATCGAGCGGGGCGACGGCCTGCGGATCTGCTTTACGCAGATTGCCGGCCTGGTCGCGCGGCGGATCGTTCCCTTCATCAAGCCCGGCGACATTATCGCCGCTGGTCAGCGTATCGGCCTGATCCGCTTCGGCAGCCGGGTCGACGTGTACCTTCCGGCGGGCACCGAGCCGAAGGTACTGCTCGGGCAAAAGACAATCGCCGGCGAGACCGTGCTCGCGGAAGTTTCGGAAAGCCGGGTGATCGAAGGCATCGCCCAGTGATCGACGAGACCGACGCGCTTACAGCCGAGGAGGGGCTTTCGCAGCGCCGCCGGCTGGCGCGTGGTCTTTCGATGCGAGCCATCGTGCCCAACGCGATTACGGTGGCGGCGCTTTGCGTGGGGCTTACCGGCATTCGCTTTGCCATTGCCGGGGAATTCGAGAAGTCGGTACAGGCCGTGATCGTCGCCGGTCTGCTTGACGGGATCGATGGCCGCGCGGCGCGCCTGCTCAAGGCGCAGACGCGCTTCGGCGCCGAGATGGATAGCCTTGCCGATTCGATCTCGTTCGGCGTTGCCCCGGCGCTGATCGTCTATCTCTGGACTCTGCACCAGTTGCCCAGCTTGGGCTGGATCGCCGCGCTTGCCTTCGCGATGTGTTGCGTGCTGCGCCTTGCGCGGTTCAACTCCCGGCTCGACATGCTCGATCAGCCGCACAAGCAGGCGGGTTTCCTCACCGGCGTTCCGGCGCCGGTCGGAGCGGGCCTCGCCTTCCTGCCGATGTACTTGTGGATCGCGACCGGCATTCCCGAATTCGCCAACGAAGTGGCGGTAAGCATCTGGATGACCCTCATCGCTTTCCTGATGATCTCCAGCCTGCCGACGCTGAGCTGGTCGCGCCTGCAGCCGCCGCGCAGCATCCGTATAGGGGTGCTTGCACTGGTGGGTCTGGCCGTCGCGGCATTGCTGACCGAGCCCTGGTACACGCTGGCCGCCATCACGCTCGTCTATCTGGCGCTGATCCCGATCGGCATTGTCTCTTACGCCAGCGTCAGGCGGCGAGATCCAGCGGCTGACGAACCGCGCCCGGCCAGTCCAGCCCCGGACGCTGCTTCCGAAGGCGGGCAGGGCGCGCCTTCCGATCCGTCCTGAGCGCGAGCGCCGGCAGAGGCACCCGCTCGATTATTCTCCACGTCAGCACTGTCGTTTCCGGGCAGGCATCCAGCCTTGCCCGCAGGGCGAACGCTGCGCGGCCATGACGCACCCAGCTCACAGCGATGACCCAGGCCGATGCCAGCGCGCCAAAAGCGAAGAACAATGCGGCGAATGCAGTCATGACCGTTCCTTTCGATCTTCCGCCCATCCGGTGCATCGCGCCGTGGACAGCTTGTGGAAAACACGAATCTGTTCTACCAATGTTCCAGAGATGTTTAGTTCTCTTTTTGTTCCGTTCCTGTCAAGAGCAAAATGACGCCTTGCGGAATAGGGGTGATGCTCGGCGGCGCGTTTCCCGCAAATTTGCGCTGGATTTCGCCGCGAAACGGGGCTAAGGGCCACCCCGTCTGAGCGAACGGTGCCGATCCCCGGCGCCCGGCAGAGGGCAAATCCACATGGAAGGCGAACATACCGGTGCCGCAGCGGATTTTTCCGCACGGTTCCTGCCTTCCAGAGGTTCAACCGGAAAGGAAATGATTATGGCGGCTCCCGTCGTCACCATGCAGCAGCTTATCGAGGCCGGCGCGCACTTCGGCCACCAGACCCACCGCTGGAACCCGCGGATGAAGCCGTATATCTTCGGCGCCCGCAACGGTATCCACATCATCGACCTGTCGCAGACCGTGCCGCTGATGGCGCGCGCGCTCGACTTCGTGTCGGCCACCGTGCAGGCCGGCGGCAAGGTCCTTTTCGTCGGCACCAAGCGCCAGGCGCAGGAGCCGATCGCCCAGGCCGCGCGCGCCTGCGGCCAGCACTTCGTCAACCACCGCTGGCTGGGCGGCATGCTCACCAACTGGAAGACGATCTCCGGCTCGATCAAGCGCTTCAAGGCGCTTGAAGAGCAGCTTTCGGGCGATACAGCGGGCCTCACCAAGAAGGAAGTGCTCCAGCTCACCCGCGAGCGTGACAAGCTCGAGCTTTCGCTCGGCGGCATCCGCGATATGGGCGGCATTCCCGACGTGATGTTCGTGATCGACGCCAACAAGGAAGACCTGGCGATCAAGGAAGCCAACGTGCTCGGCATTCCGGTCGTCGCGGTGCTCGATACCAACGTCTCGCCCGATGGCATCGCGTTCCCGATTCCCGGCAACGATGACGCCAGCCGCGCCGTGCGGCTTTACTGCGAAGCGGTGGCCCAGGCCGCGACCAAGGGTGGCCGCGAAGCCGTGGTCGACAGCGGCGTGGACATCGGCGAACTGGACCAGCCGGTCGAGGAAACCGCCGAGGCCTGATCGGTCCCGGCGACGGCATTTTCGTCATGGAATTGTCGCGCGCCGGGTCCAGTGGGCTCGGCGCGCAACCGTATCGAGGGCCGCGGCACGGCCCTAACAACCAAGAGGATTTGAGCGATGGCTTACACCGCCGCTGACGTGAAGAACCTGCGCGAGCGCACCGGCGCCGGCATGATGGACTGCAAGAAGGCTCTCGACGAATCGAACGGCGACATCGAAGCCGCTGTCGACGCGCTGCGCGCCAAGGGGCTCGCCGCCGCCGCCAAGAAGTCGAGCCGTACTGCCGCCGAAGGTCTCGTCGGCGTTGCCGTCTCGGGCACGAAGGGCGTTGCCGTCGAGGTCAACTCCGAAACGGACTTCGTTGCCAAGAACGACCAGTTCCAGGACTTCGTGCGCAAGACCACCGAAGTGGCGCTGGGCGTGGCGGGCGATGACGTCGAGGCGCTCAAGGCCGCGACCTATCCGGGCGGCGGCACCGTTGCCGATGCCTTGACCAACAACGTCGCGACCATCGGCGAGAACCAGCAGGTTCGCCGCATGAAGACCGTCGAAGTCTCGCAGGGTCTCGTGGTGCCCTACATGCACAACGCAGCCGCGCCGAGCCTCGGCAAGATCGGTGTGCTCGTGGCGCTCGAATCGGAAGCCCCGGCGGATGTTCTCGAGGCGCTGGGCAAGCAGATCGCGATGCACATCGCCGCCGCTTTCCCGCTGGCGCTGACCGCCGACGATCTCGACCCCGAACTGATCGAGCGCGAGCGCAAGATCGCGGCGGAGAAGGCCGCGGAGAGCGGCAAGCCCGAGAACGTCCAGGCCAAGATGGTCGAGGGCGCGATCGCCAAGTACGCCAAGGAAAACGCGCTGCTTTCCCAGCTCTTCGTCATCGACAACAAGACGCCGATCCAGCAGGTCGTCGACGCGGCCGGCAAGGAAGCGGGCAGCAAGATCGTCCTCAAGGACTTCGTGCGCTTCCAGCTCGGCGAAGGCATCGAGAAGGAAGTGTCCGACTTCGCGGCGGAAGTGGCCGCGGCGGTTGCCGGCTGATTCCAGCTACCCGCCCTTCGGGGCAGGAACAGAGCGGGCCGGGGAGCGATGGCTTCCCGGCCTGCTTCTTTTTTTACCCCGACACTCGTCATTTCCGCGATAGCGACAACCTCGCGCATCGCGTGTCTCCATCGACACCTCTCCCCTTGGCAATCCGTGCGGCTCCTCCTAAAGCCGCAGCGAACATCCCCCCAGGAGACCGCGCGGTAATGTCATCCTCTCCCTACAAACGCGTCCTGCTCAAGCTGTCGGGCGAAGTGCTGATGGGGAGCCAGCAGTTCGGCATCGATCCAGAGTTCGTCGCCGAACTCGCAAAGGAAGTGAAGGCGGCCAAGGAAACGGGGCTCGAGATCTGCCTCGTGATCGGCGGGGGCAATATCTTTCGCGGCATGTCCGGCGCGGCCAGGGGCATGGACCGCGCCCAGGCCGACTACATGGGCATGCTGGCAACGGTGATGAACGCGCTCGCCATGCAGAACGCGCTCGAACAGATCGGCGTCGAGACGCGCGTGCAATCGGCGGTGCAGATGGATCAGGTCTGCGAACCGGTGATCCGCCGCCGTGCGGAGCGGCACCTCGAGAAAGGCCGCGTGGTGATCTTCGCGGCCGGCGTTGGCGCGCCTTACTTCACCACGGATTCGGGGGCTGCCCTGCGCGCCGCCGAAATGAAGTGCGACGCGCTGTTCAAGGGGACCAGCGTCGACGGCGTCTACGACAGCGATCCGAAAACCAATCCCGACGCCAGGCGTTATGATGCCGTCGATTATGACACCGTCCTCGCCGACAACCTGAAAGTGATGGACGCTTCCGCCGTGGCGCTGTGCCGCGACAATTCCATTCCGATCGTCGTGTTCTCGATCCGCGAGAAGGGCAATCTCGCCCGCGTTCTCGCCGGCGAGGGCACGCAGACGATCGTCCAGAAAGGAGCCTGAAAGCCATGGCCAAGTACGACAAGGCCGATCTCGAGCGTCGCATGCACGGCGCGATCGAATCGTTCAAACACGACCTTTCGGGGCTGCGCACCGGGCGCGCCAACACCGCGCTGCTGGAGCCGATCACCGTCGAGGTCTATGGCAGCAACATGCCGATCACCCAGGTGGCGACAATCTCCGCTCCCGAACCGCGCCTGCTGTCGGTGCAGGTCTGGGACAAGTCGAACATCGGGCCAGTGGAAAAGGCGATCCGCTCGGCCGGCCTGGGCCTCAACCCGATCAATGACGGCAATACCCTGCGCCTGCCGATCCCGGACCTGACCGAGGAACGCCGCAAGGAACTCGCCAAGCTTGCCGGCCAGTACGCCGAGAAGGCGCGCGTCGCCGTCCGCAACGTACGTCGTGACGGTATGGAAGCGCTCAAGACCGACGAGAACAAGAAGAAAATCTCCGAGGACGAGAGGAAGCGCTCCGAGACCGAGGTTCAGAAGCTGACCGACGAGCAGATCAAGGCCATAGACGACGAGCTGGCGCGCAAGGAAAAGGAAATCCTGGGCAGGTGACGACGTTCGCTGCCGTTTCCCCCAAGAGGAGGGGGCTTTGAGCCAAAACGAGCCGGCAAAGGCGCGCCATGTCGCCATCATCATGGACGGCAACGGGCGCTGGGCGAAACAGCGCCACCTGCCGCGCGCGGTGGGGCATCAGCGCGGTGTCGAAGCTGTGCGCAGGGTCGTGCGCGGCGCGCGCGAGCTGGGGCTCGAGGCGCTGACGCTCTACGCCTTTTCGACGGAGAACTGGAGGCGGCCTGAGGAAGAGGTTTCCGACCTCATGGGGCTGATGAAGCGCTTCATCCTGTCCGACCTCGACGAGTTCGCGCAGGCCGGCGTGCGGCTGAAGATCATTGGCGATTACAAGGCGTTCACGCCCGATGTCGTCGAACTGGTCGAGAAGGCCATTCAACGCACGTCGGGCAACAGCGGGACAACGCTGGCGGTCGCGCTGAATTATGGCTCGCAGGACGAGATCGCGCGTGCGGCCGCCAGGGCGGCGGAAAAGGGAACGATCACGCCTGAAACCATTTCCGCCGAGCTTGACACGGCCGACCTGCCGCCGCTCGACCTGCTGATCCGCACCTCCGGCGAAGTGCGGCTGTCGAACTTCCTGCTGTGGCAGGCCGCCTACGCGGAACTGCTGTTCACCGACGTGCTGTGGCCGGATTTCACCGCCGAGCACCTTGGGCAGGCGCTGGAAGCCTTCAGGACCCGTGAGCGTCGCTATGGCGGGCGGTGACATGCAGGCCCTCGCCCTGCCGGGGCGCATCTGATGGGCGCCTCGAAATCCGACCTTCGCGTGCGCACGATTTCAGCCGCGGTGATGGTCGCCGTGGCCGGCCTGGCGCTCTGGACGGGCGGTGCGGTCTGGATTGCCTTCGTCTGTGCCGCGGCCGTCGCGGTGCTGTGGGAATGGGTCCGCCTGTCTCGCGCGGGAACACAGAACCCGGCGGAGCGGGGCTTCTGGAATTTCGCGGGGATGTTCTATGTCGGCACGTGCGCCGCCATACTGCTGTTCCTGCGTAATTCGTCCTTGTTCACGCTTGCGCCGCTGCTGACGGTTGTCTGCGGCGTAATCGCTGTCGACGTCTTCGCCTATTTTGCCGGACGGACATTCGGCGGCCCGAAGATCGCGCCGTCGATCAGTCCGTCGAAGACCTGGTCAGGCCTTGTCGGGGGTATCGCCGGCGCGACGCTCGTGCTTTTCGGTGCTGCGCTGCTATGGCGCTCCGGAGCGATTTCGGTCACGCCGGCGGGGAGCGTGGCCGATGCCGAGGCTTGCTTCGGCATGCAGCCATGCTGGTATCTGGTGGCTGGCGCGGCACCGCTTTTCGCGACTTGCCTGTTGACCGGGACCCTCTTCGCGATCTGCGCGCAAGGCGGTGATTTCTTCGAAAGCTGGTTGAAGCGGCGCGCGGGTGTCAAGGACTCGGGCAATCTCATTCCGGGGCACGGGGGCGTGTTCGATCGTGTCGATGGCTTGCTGGCGGTGCTATTCGTGCTAGGCCTGATGCTCCTGTTTCAACCGGGTCCCTGATGACACGCAGCATAACCGTTCTTGGTGCGACCGGCTCGATCGGCGCCTCGACGCTGGACCTGATCCGGCGCGATCGGGATGCCTGGCGCGTCATCGCCCTGACGGCGAACGGCAATGTGCCGGAACTTGCCCGGCTGGCCCGCGAGTTCGCGGTCGAGCTGGCGGTCGTGGCCGACGAGGGGAAGCTGCCGGCACTTCGCGAAGCACTGGCCGGAACGGCCATCGAAACGGCCGGTGGCTGCGCCGCGCTGGAGGAAGCCGCCGCGCGCGGCGCCGACATCACGGTGGCCGCGATCGTCGGCTGTGCGGGTCTTGCGCCCACCATGGCCGCGATCGAGCGGGGCGGGATCGTCGCGCTGGCCAACAAGGAAGCGCTGGTTTCGGCCGGTGACGTCATGACCGCCGCGGTCGCGCACCACGGCGCGACGCTGTTGCCTATCGATTCAGAGCACAATGCGATCTTCCAGTGCCTGCAGGGCAACGACCCGCGCCATGTGCGCTGGATCACGCTCACCGCCAGCGGTGGACCTTTCCTCGACTGGTCATGGGAGCGGCTCTGCGCGGCGACCCCCGCCGAGGCGGTGCGTCACCCCAACTGGGACATGGGCGCCAAGATCAGCGTCGATTCCGCGACCATGTTCAACAAGGGCCTCGAACTGATCGAGGCGCATTACCTGTTTCCGGTGGGCCTCGATCACCTGCGGATCATCGTCCATCCGCAATCGATCGTCCATTCCATGGTTGAGTACCGCGACGGGTCGACCCTGGCCCAGCTTGGCCCGTCGGACATGCGCGTGCCGATTGCCTCCGCGCTCGCCTGGCCGGCGCGGATGGATACGCCATGCGCCCCGCTCGATCTCGCCGGGATCGGCGAACTGACTTTCCGCAAGCCGGATGAGGATCGGTTTCCGGCCACGCGCCTCGCCCGAGAGGCGGCGCGGGCGGGCGGAGCGGCCCCCGCCGTGCTCAACGCCGCCAACGAAGTCGCGGTAGCCGCGTTTCTCGCCGGTCAGATTTCGTTCACCCGAATTGCTGCACAGGTCGAGGATGTTCTCACTGGTTTCGCGCCTCCGCCTCCCGCATCACTTTCGGACGTGCTGGCCGTGGACGGGGAAGCCCGGGCACGGGCGCGTTTGCTGATGGAGACTGTCTGACTTGACCGGATCACCCAACCTGCTGACGACGATCTTCGCGTTTCTGCTCGTGCTCGGGCCGCTGGTCGTGATCCATGAGCTGGGCCACTATCTCGTGGGACGCCTGTTCGGGGTGAAGGCCAACGTCTTTTCCGTCGGTTTCGGCAAGGAGCTGGCGGGCTGGACCGACCGGCGCGGAACGCGCTGGAAGCTCTCGGCGCTGCCGCTGGGGGGCTACGTCCAGTTTGCCGGGGACATGAACGCGGCAAGCGCGCCGAGCGCGGAGGACGACGGACTGACCCCGGCGGAACGCGCGCAGACCTTCCACGTCAAGCCGCTCTGGCAGCGCGCGCTGATCGTCCTTGCGGGGCCGGTCACGAACCTGCTCTTTGCGGTCGCGATCATTGCGGGGTTCAACTACGCCCACGGCAGACTGGTCAGTCCGGCGGACGTCGCGACTTTCACCGAAAATTCGCCGGCCGAAGCCGCCGGCGTGCAGATCGGCGATCGCATTGTCACTGTCGACGGCAACAAGGTCGACAGCTTTGCCGACCTTCGCGAATACATCGTCCCCTATCCCGGCCAGACCGTGGCGCTGGGTATCCGCCGTGACGGGCGCGAACTTTCCCTGCCGGTCGCGCTGGCCGATGAAAAGGTCAGTGACGAATTTGGCAACGAATCGCGGATGGGCGATCTGGGCGTCGACTTCGTGCTTCCGATCGTCGGGGACTTCACCGAGGATTCCGCCGGAAAGGCCGCGGGTCTGCAGCTTGGCGACCGGATCGTCGCCATCGACGGCAAGCAGGTTCACGGCTTTTCCGAACTTCCCGAACTCGTGTTCTCAAGGCC
This sequence comes from Novosphingobium endophyticum, assembly GCF_014640675.1. Taxonomy (GTDB): domain Bacteria; phylum Pseudomonadota; class Alphaproteobacteria; order Sphingomonadales; family Sphingomonadaceae; genus Novosphingobium; species Novosphingobium endophyticum. The sequence continues at coordinate 125,877 of NZ_BMHK01000005.1, forward strand.
CGGCGAGACCGTCTCGGTCACGGTGAACCGCGATGGGCGGGACATTGTCCTGCCGGTGACGCTCGGCAGCCGGGAAGTGACCGATGGGCAGGGCAAGACGGCGCGGGTCGGCCTGATCGGTATTCGTCCGGCCATCGATGTCCAGCCGGTCGGCCCCGCCGAGGCTGTCAGGTTGGGCTTTGAGGATTCCTTCGGCATCATGCGCATGATGGCGACCGGAATCGGGCAGATCTTTTCCGGCGAACGGTCGGTGAAGGAGCTGGGCGGGCCGATCAAGATCGCCAAGTATTCGGGCGAACAGTTCAGCCTGGGCTGGGCGGATTTCATCGGCTTTGTGGCCCTCATCTCGATTAACTTGGCATTCATCAACCTCCTGCCAATCCCTGGCCTCGACGGCGGGCACCTGGCTTTCTACGCGGCTGAAACGGTCCGTCGCAAGCCGCTGAGCCTGCGCAGTCAGGAGTGGGCGATCCGGATGGGCGTGGCGCTGGTGCTGGCCCTGATGGTCTTCGTCACGGTCAACGACGTGGCTTCGCTACCGATTTTCGGGGGATAGCCTGGAGGAATTCACCTGCGATCACAATCTCGCCGGGTTTGACTGCTTGATCGGACGCCGTCCATCGGGCAGATGGCTGCGGTTGTCTGCCGCGAGGCGTCGGGTTGGCATTTTGGCTTTCCATCGTCGCCAGGGGCTCTCGCGAAAGCGAATACGGGAATTTGCGTGGAATGATGGGATTGGAAATGGTTCGCGGCACTGATGCCCACCGTGCTTCGCAGTATGCGGCAGTGCTTCTAGGGACCACGATCCTGGCGGGACTGCCGGTGCCCGCATTCGCCCAGGATGCGCCCGAAGCTGCTCCCGCCGGGCAGGCGGCGCCGGCGGCCCAGCAGCAGACGATCCAGGCGATCCGGGTGACCGGTGCCGAGCGCCTCGAGCCGCAGACAGTGATGTCCTATATCCAGCTTCGCGTCGGCCAGCCCTACACCAAGGCGGCGGCGGATGCGGCGCTCAAGGATCTCTACGCGACGGAGCTTTTCGCCGACGTCCAGATCACCAACGAAAACGGCATCGTCACCATTCAGGTGAAGGAAAACCCGGTCGTCAACCGCATCATCCTTGAGGGCAACAAGCGCATCAAGGACGACAAGATCCTGCCCGAGATCAAGGTCGCGCCGCGCCAGATCTTCACCCGGTCGAAGATTCGCGCCGACGTCGCGCGCATCATTGAGCTGTACAAGCGCCAGGGCCGCTACGCCGCGACGGTCGAGCCGAAGATGGTCATGCTCGACCAGAACCGCGTGGACATCGTCTTCGAGATCACCGAGGGCGACAAGTCGAAGGTCCGCCAGATCAATATCATCGGCAACGAGCATTTCTCCGACGGGGAACTGCGCGGCGAGATGGTGACCAAGCAGGCGCGCTTCACGCGCATCTTCAGCTCGAGCACCAGCTACGATCCCGATCGCATGGCGTTCGACCAGCAGAAGCTGCGGCAGTTTTACCTGACCGAAGGTTATGCCGACTTCCGCGTGGTCTCGGCCGTGGCCGAGCTGACGCCCGACAAGAAGGACTTCATCATCACCTACGTGGTGGAGGAAGGCCAGCGCTACAAGTTCGGCGACGTGAAGGTCGAGAGCCAGCTGCGCGATTTCGACAGCGAAAGGCTCACCGGCAACCTGCCGATGAAGGCGGGCGACTGGTACAACGCCAAGCTCGTCGAGGACACGATCGAGAGCCTGAACGAGACCGCCGGCGCCTATGGTTACGCCTTCGCCGACGTGCGGCCGCAGTACGACCGCAACAAGGAAGACCTCACCATGGGTCTTACCTTCGTCATCCAGGAAGCGCCGCGCGTCTATGTCGAGCGCATCGACATCAACGGCAACACGCTGACCCAGGACAAGGTAATCCGTCGCGAGTTCCGCCTCGCCGAGGGCGATGCGTTCAACTCGTTGCAGGTCAGGCGTTCGACCAACCGCATCAAGTCGCTCGGCTACTTCCAGGAGAAATTCGAGGTCGAGCAGAAACCCGGCAGCGCCGAGGACCGCATCGTCCTCGAGGCAAACGTCGAGGAGAAGCCGACCGGCGAACTGCAGCTTTCGGCCGGTTTCTCCAGCCTTGAGAGCTTCATCTTCCAGGCCTCTATCCGCCAGCGCAACTTCCGCGGCCGAGGCCAGACCGTCGGCCTCTCGGGCAGCTATTCACGTTATTCGAAGAGCGTGGAGGCGAGCTTCGTCGAGCCCTACCTGTTCGACAAGAACGTTTCCGTGGGCGTCGATGTCTACCGGCGCGATTTCAACAGCTTCCGGTTCCGCTCGGGCAACACTCGGGATACGACCTACGAGCAGACTACGACGGGCTTCCAGATCCGCGCCGGCGTGCCGCTGACCGAGTATCTGACGGCTGTCGGGCGTTACACGCTCAACTATGACGACATCTCGCTCGATGAATCGACCTATTTCTCCAATCGCGTCGACCCCAACGTCCGCCAGTGCGACCCGCTGTTCGCCGGGCGCTACCTTTGCGATGCGATCGGCAAGCGTCTCAGTTCGATCCTCGGCCTCTCGCTGATCTACGATACGCTGGACAATCGCGTTCGTCCCTCGCGCGGGGAATCGGCATCGATCAACGTCGATGTCGCGGGGCTCGGCGGCGACGTTCAGTATGCGCGCCTCCGTGCCAACGCCGCCAAGTACTGGCCGCTCGGCGGCGGGTTCATCTTCTCGCTTTCGGGTGAGGGCGGCGTGATCAAGGGCTACGGCGGCGACGACGTGCGCCTCACCGACCGCTTCTTCCTCGGCGAACCGCAGATGCGCGGCTTCGGTATTCGCGGCGTTGGCCCGCGCATCCTGCGCAAGCGGCTCACCATTGATTCCGACGGGGACGATATTCTCGATACCCCGTCTCCCAAGCGCAGCGAGTGGAATGACGACGCGCTGGGGGGCAAATACTATTACCTTGGCCGTGCGGAGCTCGAAATTCCGTTGGGTTCCGGCGCGCGCGAGTTGGGGCTGCGGCCTTCGATCTTCGCTGATGTTGGCGCGGTATGGGGCGTCAAGCAGCCGGAAACCACGCAGTGCAATCCCGGCTGCAACGAGATTTTCACCGATGCGGACGGCCGCCAGACCACCGAACCGACGGCTCCGGACGGCACGCCCAATACACCGTTCGATCCGGCGAGGTACCAGTTCCAATTCGTTGAGGAATTTGTCGGCAACACCTGGAAGCCGCGCGTTGCTGTCGGTATCGGCGTGAACTGGAATTCGCCTTTCGGTCCGTTCCGGATCGACTTCTCGAGAGTCCTTCTCAAGGAAGAGGGGGACGACACCAAGGCCTTCACCTTCAACGTGGGAACACAATTCTGATGAAAACTCTTATCAAGTCCGCCGCGCTGGCTTCGAGCCTGGCGCTGGCCACCGTCGCCGTCCAGCCTGCCCTTGCGCAGAGCACCGGCACCATCGTTCAGGGCCTCGGCGTCGCCAGCTTCGATGCGGTGATCGCCAACTCGAACGCCTACAAGACCGCCGAGCAGCAGCGCCAGACCACCTACAAGGCGCAGTACGATCAGGCGAAGGCGCGCAGCGAAGCCATTCAGGCCCAGCTCAAGCCGCTGGTCGACAAGTTCAACGCCGATCGCCAGGCCGCCAAGCCGAACCAGACCGCGCTGCAGCAGCAGGCCGCGCAGATCCAGCAGATGCAGGAAAACGGCCAGCGCGAGATTCAGCAGATCCTCGCGCCGGTCGCGATGTCGCAGGCCTATGTCAACGAGCAGATCGAGGACAAGCTGGACGCGGCCGTCAAGGCGGCGATGACCAAGAAGAAGGTCTCGATCCTCCTTTCGCCCGAGGCGATCCTGGCCGTCAACGGCAACGCCTATAATCTCAATCAGGACATCCTGAACGAGCTGAACTCGGCGCTTCCCTCGGCGCAGCTGGTCCCGCCGTCGGGCTGGGAACCGCGCCAGATCCGCGAGGCACGCGCGCAGCAGCAGGCCGCCGCTCAAGCACAGGCCCCGGCTGCCGGCGTTACTCAGCCGACCGGCCGCTGAGACCTGAGCGGAGGGCGGCCATGAGCGAAGCAACCGGACAGGTCTACGATACCGCGAAGATTCTGGCGGCGCTTCCGCACCGCTATCCGATGCTGCTGGTCGACCGCGTGGTCTCCTTCACCGAGGAGGAGATCCATGCGGTCAAGGCAGTCAGCTTCAACGAGGAATTCTTCCAGGGCCATTTCCCCGGCCGCCCGATCATGCCCGGTGTCCTCCAGATCGAGGCGTTGGCGCAGGCGGCGGGAATCCTTGCGATCGAATCGCTCGGCCTCGCCGGCACCGGCAAGCTGGTCTATTTCATGGCGATCGAGGAAGCGAAGTTCCGCAATCCGGTGACTCCCGGCCACCTGCTGGACCTGCGCGCCGGCTTCGTCCAGAAGCGCTCGCGCGTGTGCAAGTTCTGGGGCAAGGCCTCGATCGACGACAAGGTGACCTGCGAGGTGAACTTTACCGCGATGATCGCGGATAGTTGACCCGAGCCAGAAGGTACACGTCATCCCGGACTTGATCCGGGACCGATGGAGGTCGTTCGGCGAGTTCTTTCGGCGAGGCAGCGCGTAAACACCGCTACAGGTCCCGGATCAAGTCCGGGATGACGGCGGTTTCGAATGTCCCGATCGCCTATTGGACCTTCCAGTGCTTGCATTTCCGCGCACCCGGCGCTATGCGCGCCGCTTTCCAAGGCAGGCCGGTCGGAACCGGCCACATGCGAAAGAGATTCGAAATGAAGGCCGATACGCATCCCGACTACCACATGATCACGGTGCAGATGACCGACGGCACCACCTTCCAGACCCGCTCGACCTGGGGTTCGGAGGGCGACACGCTGGTCCTCGACATCGATCCGACCTCGCACCCGGCCTGGACCGGCGGCACGCAGCGGGTCAACGAAGGCGGCCGGGTTGCCCAGTTCAACAAGCGTTTCGGCGGGCTTTCGCTCAAGAAGTCCTGAGCGCAGCGTTTCATCGCGACACAAGAAGGGGCGGTCCGGCGAGGACCGCCCTTTTTTTGCCTCCTAACCTTCGAGGCCGGTGTCCATCATGGCCTGCCAGTCGTGGCGATAGGTAGGGACCTGGCGCAGGAATTCCATTCCGGCGGTATTGCCACGAACCCAGCGTACGATAGCGGGCATTTTCGGTTCCGCGCCGAGCCCGATAGAGACAAACGCTCCCTGCCGCAGCGAATCGGCGTCGGTCCTTACGCAGCAGCCGTGCAGCGAAACGTCGGCCAGCAGTGCCGAGGCATACGTGCCGTTGGAAAATTCCAGAGTGGCTTCGAAACAGGTGGGATGCCGCGGCTCGCGCCGGCGGTCTTCGGCCGTGATCTCGTCGGCGGCGATCAACCTTCTTGGCAATGTGTTCACGACGGTGCGTCTCCGGCCTGGCATTGATGTCTCCCTCGAGGATCGTCGCGGAAAATTAACCGGCCTTGACGAGATGTCCTTGCCGTCGCGGTAACAATTGGGCCGCAATTGCCTTTCAGGCCGATAAGCCTAGCCTATGGAGCGCTGCGTAGATTTGCGCCGGACTGGAGGGAACTCCGGCATGTGCCGTCGATTGATCAGTGGCAAGGTCGCTGATCCCGTCGGGGAGACCCGGTCCTGAATGGAGGAGAGTAATGATCCGTACCGTCAAAACACTGGCCATCTGTGCCGCCGCCTTGAGCGCTTCCGCCGCCACGGCCGACCACCACGAACATGCCGGAGCGTCGGCGGTTCATGCAGACGTGATCGGGCTGGACGGCGCATCGCTTGGCATGGTCATGTTGCGGGAAACGCCACACGGCGTGCTGGTGATGACTGATCTGAAGGGCTTGCCCGAAGGCGAACACGGATTTCATTTCCACGAAAAGGGCGTGTGCGATCCCGGCGAGAAATTCACGACTGCCGGCGGCCACTTCGCCGCCGGTGGCGCCAAGCACGGCATCCTGATCGAGGAAGGGCCGCACGGAGGCGACATGCCCAACCAGCACGTCGCTGCCGACGGCATGCTCAAGACGCAGATATACAACACGGGCGTGACTCTGGGGGATGGGCCGAAGTCGCTGGAGGACGCCGACGGCTCGGCTCTGGTGATCCATGCCGGTGCGGACGATTACAAGAGCCAGCCCTCCGGCGATGCCGGCGGCCGTATCGCCTGCGCGGTGATCAGCGCTCCCAAATAAATGACCTGCGGCCAGGGGGAGGGCCTTTCCCTCTCCCGGCCCTTTTATCCCCAGGGACGCTCCCGGTACCACTGGGTGATGACGTACTTGCGCCCCTTGCGCACTTTCATCGCATGGTGGAGCGTAGCCGGATTCAGGCTGCCGTCGGGGCGGCGGTTGTTCCAGCCGAGCAGCTTGCCGGCTTCGGGTTTGACGATCTTGTCGATCATCTTGAAACGCGTGGCGCCGCCGGCCTCGACATCGTTGAGATAGACCATGAAGGTCCAGGTGCGCTGCCCGGCGACCGCGCAGTATCTTTCGTAATCGGCGTTGTTCGGCTCGAAGTAGTCGGTATGGGCCTTGAATTCCTGTCCTACCTCATAGCGCTGCCCCTGCAGCGGCTCGGCATGTGCGAGAGAAATGCCGGAAAGCGCGGATAGCCGATCCGCCAGCCGCGCGACGGCCGGATGCTCCGCGGACAGGTCGCAGGTGCAGCTCGTCCGGAACGCGGCATCGCCGTTATGGTTCGCCACGGTCGAGGGGCGGTATTCCGACTCGATCAGGTCGGCCAGCTCGGCGCATTCCTGTGCGGACAGGAACTCGCGCATGACGAACAGTTCGAGTTTCCGGGATGACGCCCGCTGCATTCTGTCATGCGACAGAAGCAGCGCTTCGGATGATTCGCCCGGGGTTTGCATCGCGCGGACCCTAGCGGTAAATTGCGGAGGTTGGCATGGCGATCAGTTTTTTTGCTTTGCAAGATCGCTCGCCATGTGCAAAGGCGCGCTCCCGCACGGATCGCTCGTAGCAGCGAGCCCGCGCGGTATTCCGGCGGCGGGGGAAACGGCCCCGGCCCTGGCGTGGCGATCGTAGCTCAGTTGGTTAGAGCGCCGGTTTGTGGTACCGGAGGTCGTGGGTTCGAACCCCATCGATCGCCCCATTCTTCCTCGGAACATATGGGATTGTAAGCCGGCTGGCGGCTGAAAACCGATCGGCTCTGACACGAGGCACTTGCTCCTTGCGTAACGGTCTTTAGAAGCGCGCCTGTCATGCATGGCTTTGCCAATCCCGCCCGCTTTCTGCGCATTGCCCGCTGGCTGATGCCGTTGTGCCTGGGCGCGGGTATCGTGATCGCGACGCTGGCGCTCGGCTGGGGACTGTTCCGCGCGCCTCCGGAACGCTTGCAGGGCGACACCGTTCGTATCGTCTTCCTGCATGTGCCGGCGGCCTGGCTCGGCATGGCCGGATGGATGGGGATCGCGGCGGCCAGTTTCACCGAACTGGTCTGGCGGCATCCGCTGGCCGGGATCGCCGCGCGGGGCTGCGCGGTGCCGGGTGCGGTGTTTACTGCCGTCTGCCTTGTCACCGGATCGCTCTGGGGCCGTCCCGCCTGGGGCACATGGTGGGTCTGGGACGGGCGGCTGACGAGCATGCTGGTGCTGCTCTTCCTCTATTTCGGCTGGATGGCGCTGTCGCAGGCGAGCGAGGCGAGCGCTGGCGGGCATACGCGTGCGCCGGCGATCTTCGGACTGGTCGGGGCCGTCAACATTCCGATCATCCACTATTCGGTGATCTGGTGGAACAGTCAGCACCAGCCGCCCAGCATCTCGATGGGCAAATCGGCGATGGACGCGGCGTTCCTCTGGCCGCTGTTTGCCTCCATGCTCGGTTTTTCGCTGATTTTCGCGGGCGTCGTCCTGGCGCGCATGCGGGCGATCCTGGCTGACCAGCAGGCCGACGCGCGCTTGCGCCGGAAAGCCATGGCAGAGGCGACCTACTGATGCGCGAGGTCATGGATGCCTGGACGTTCGTGATCGCGTCATATGTCGTCGGCGTTGGCGCGGCGGCAGTGATGATCGCATGGTCGCTCCTGTCGATGAAGCGCGCCGAAAAGCGCCGCGACGAGGCACAGGGGAAGCGCTGATGGCGATCAAGGCAAAGCATCAGCGGCTCGTGCTGCTCGCCATCGCGCTGATCGTGCTGATCGGTGCCGGCCTGCTCGCGGCTTGGGCGCTGCGCAACCAGGCCAGCTATTTCTACGTTCCCAGCGAGATCGTCGCCGATCCGCCGGCCCCGGACCGTGCGGTGCGATTGGGCGGCATGGTCGAGCAGGGCTCGCTCAGGACCGAGGCCGACGGCGTGACCATCGCCTTCGTCGTGCAGGACGGCGACGCGCGCGTTCCCGTGCGTTTTTCCGGCATCATCCCCTCGCTCTTCGTCGAGGGATCGGGCGTCGTCGCCGAAGGGCGCATGGGCCGGAATGGAGTCTTCATTGCCGACAATCTGCTGGCCAAGCATGACGAGAACTATATCCCGCGCGAGATGCAGGAGATGACCACCGCGCAAGCCGAACGGGTGGTGGCGGAAACCAGATGATCGCGGAACTCGGTCTTGCCGCGCTCTGGCTGGCGGCCGCGCTCGCGGCGCTGCAACTCGTATCGGGCGCGCTCGGCCTGACACCGAAGGGCGCGGCGCTGGCCGGCATCGTCAGGCCGGTGGCGGTCGTGCAGGGCCTGCTCGCGCTTACCGCCTTCATCTGCCTGATCTATGTCTTCGCCGTCACCGATCTCTCGGTGAAGCTGGTGGCGATGAACTCGCACTCGATGAAGCCGCTGGTTTTCAAGATCGCCGGCGCCTGGGGCAACCACGAAGGCTCGATGCTGCTGTGGGTCACTGTCATGGGCATGGCGGGCGGCGTCGTCGCGCTGATCGAGAGGCGATTGCCCGAGCGTACCATGCTGGCGACGCTGGCCGGGCAGGCGTTCGTCAGCATTGGCTTCTATGCTTTCCTGCTGATCGCATCGAATCCGTTCGAGCGGCTTTCTCCGACCCCGGTCGAGGGTAATGGCCTCAATCCGCTGCTGCAGGACCTTGGCCTCGCGTTCCACCCCCCGACGCTCTACCTGGGCTATGTCGGGCTCTCTGTGGCCTTCAGCTTTGCGATCGGCGCGCTGGTCACCCGCGAAGTCGGGCCGGCTTTCGCGCGCGCCATGCGGCCCTGGGTGCTGGCGGCCTGGATATTCCTGACGGCCGGCATCGCCGCCGGCTCCTACTGGGCCTATTACGAGCTTGGCTGGGGCGGCTGGTGGTTCTGGGATCCGGTCGAGAACGCCTCGCTCATGCCCTGGCTGGCCGCGACCGCGCTGCTGCACTCCGTCAGCGTGCTGGCCGCGCGCAACGCGCTCAGGGCCTGGACGATCATGCTCGGCGTCGTCGCCTTCTCGATGTCGATGGTCGGTACCTTCCTGGTGCGCTCGGGAATCCTGACCAGCGTCCACGCCTTCGCCGTCGATCCGGAGCGCGGCAGCTTCATCCTCGTCCTGCTGGCGATCTATATCGGCGGGGCGCTGACGCTCTTTGCCCTGCGCGCCGGGACCGTGACCGAAGGCGAGCGCTTCGCCCTGGTGAGCCGCGAGGGGGCGCTGGTGTTCAACAACGTCATGCTCTCGGCGATCCTGGGCATCGTGCTGTTCGGCACGCTCTATCCGCTTGTGGCCGAGGCGATGGGGGCGAAGGTCTCGGTCGGGCCGCCGTACTTCAACCCGATGGGCGCGCTCTTCGTGGTGCCGATGCTGGTCGTGCTGGCGGTGGGGCCGCTGCTGCGCTGGAGAAACGATCGATTCGGCCGGGTTGGCGGGCGCCTCGTCATTCCCGCCATGCTGGTCGCCGCCGGAGCGATGGCGCTGCTGGTGATGGGCGGCGTCTCGCTGCTGCCGTTCCTCGGCCTCGTGCTCGCGGTGGGCCTTGCCTGGGCGAGCCTGTTGCCGCTGCGCGAGCGCAAGCTGCGCCGCACGCCGTTGGCGGTCTGGGGCATGGTCATGGCCCATTTCGGCGTGGCCGTTTCGCTTTTCGGCATGAGCAGCGAGAGTGCCTTCTCGATTGAAAAGCTGGTGGCCGTGAACGCCGGAGATACTACCGAAGTCGGCCCCTGGCTGGTCCGCCTCGATGGCGTCGAGCCGGTCGCGGGGCCGAACTGGACCGCGCTCGAAGCCCAGCTCAAGGTGCGCTACAAGGATGCCGATCCGGTCATGGTCCGCCCGCAGTCGCGCAGCTTCTGGACGCCGCCGCAGCAGACCAGCGAATCGGCGCTGCTGACGCGCTGGAACGGGCAGCTCTATGCCGTGCTCGGCGGCGAGGGCGAGGACGGGCGCTGGCAGCTTCGCTTGTGGTGGAAGCCTTTCGTCACGCTGATCTGGATCGGCGGCCTGTTGATCGCCTTTGGCGGCGTTCTGGCCCTGATCGGCCGGGTGAAGAGCGATCTGCGCCGCATCATCGCGCGTGACAGAACCGCCGACAGACGCGAGAGTCAGGGCCGATGAGCGAGGAAACGCCTACCACGACGCGCAAGGGAGGAGGCTGGGCGATCTGGCTGCCGCTGGCGCTGTTCGCGGCTTTCGTGGCGCTCGTGCTGATCGGGCTCCTGCGCCCGGCGGACCGCAATGTTGAAAGCACGCTGATCGGCAAACCGGTGCCCGAGTTCCAGCTTCCGCCCGCGCTGCCGGCCCGTCCCGGCCTCGACAGCAGGGATCTGGCGAACGGGAAGCCGCATCTCGTCAACATTTTCGCCAGCTGGTGCCTGCCGTGCCGTGTCGAGGCACCGCAGTTGGCCGCCCTTGCGGAGGCGGGGGTGCCCATCGAAGGCATCTCGGTTCGCGACACGACCGAGGCCCTGCAGCGCTTCCTCGACGAGCATGGCGATCCCTTCCAGCGGATCGGCGCCGACGATGATGGCAAGGTGCAGCTCTCGCTCGGCTCCTCCGGTGTGCCGGAGACCTACGTGATCGATGGCAAGGGCGTGATCCGTTACCAGCACATTGGCGAGATCCGTCCCGAGCATGTGCCGCTGATCCTCGACAAGCTGCGGGAGGCTTCCAGATGAGCCGCCTCATTGTCATGCTCCTGGCCGCGATCGGCCTGTTCTGCGCCGTGCCTTCGCTGGCGCAGGAAGAGCAGTCGACCGCGCCTTACGCCTATCGCCAGCTCGACGACCCGGCCAAGGAGCAACAGGCGCAGGACCTGATGGAAACGCTGCGCTGCCTCCAGTGCCAGGGCCAGTCCATCGCCGATTCGGACGCGCCGATCGCCGGTTCGATGCGCTCGCTGGTGCGCGAACGCATCGCTAGCGGTGAGCGGCCCGAAGAGATTCGCGCCTGGCTGATCGAGCGCTATGGGGACTACGTCAGCTATGCGCCGCAACTGACCTCGCTCACCTGGCCGTTGTTCGCGGTGCCGCTGGCGCTTGTCCTGCTTGCATTCCTGCTGCTGCGGCGACGTTTCCGCAGGGGGGGAGATCGATGATCTGGGTTCTGGTCGTCCTTCTCGCCGTGGCGGGGTTCGCTTTCATGGTCTTCGTGCTGAAGGCGCCGCGCGGCGGGCGGGAGGCGATTGCGGCGGCGCTCGTGCTTGGCATCGCCGGTTACGCCTCGCAGGCGAGCCCGGGCCTTCCGGGGCAGCCCAAGGCGGCTGTCGAGTCGATTTCCGGGGATGCCGCCGCGATGGTCGATGCGCGCGGCAAGGTCTCCGACAGCAGCATTCCGCCCAATGACCGCTGGGTGGTGATCGCGGACGGCCTCGCCCGCAACGGTCGCTATGGCGACGCGGCCGCGGTCCTGCGCGGTGCCGTCAAGGCCAATCCCGGAAATTCGGAAGCCTGGCTGGCGATGGGCAACGCGCTCGTCGCGCATTCGGATGGGCTGCTGACACCAGCCGCGCTCTATGCGTTCCGCCGCGCCGCGCGCGCCGATCCCGAAGCGCCGGGGCCGCCGTTCTTCCTCGGCCTCGCTTTCGCGCAGTCGGGCCGCTACGCCGAAGCGCGGCGGCTCTGGGCCGATCTGCTCGAGCGCACGCCGCAGGATGCTCCGTTCCGCGATGCGCTTGCCGAACAGCTTGACAGACTCGATGCCTTTATCGGCGGGCAAGGTGGCGGCGAGGGCATGTCCGCTGGCGGGTCACCTCCATAAATCGCATTCAAGTATCGTTGCCTGGGCCTCATCATGCTGCTAACGGCCGGCGCTTGCCGCAGCTGCGAGATGGGTTATCCAGTCCATGACGGGGCGCACGAATGAGTGACGAAAATGCGGACTCCGCTGGTACCCCGTCGGTAATCGATCCGGCGACGGCATCCACGACTCGGGCGCACAAGGATCGCTCCGGCAATATCGCCAAGCTTGCCTTCGGGGCGGTTGGCGTCGTTTTCGGCGATATCGGCACCAGCCCGATCTACGCCTTTCGCGAAACCTTCGTGGGTCCGCACCCGCTGGCGATCGACGAACTGCACGTCCTTGGCGTGGTCAGCCTGATCTTCTGGTCGATGACGCTGGTCGTCGCGGTGCAATATGTCGGCATCCTTATGCGCGCGGACAACAAGGGGCAGGGCGGCAGCCTTGCCCTCGTCGCGCTGATCTCGGGCCATATCAAGAAATCGCGGTATGGCGGGCTCGTCGTGTTGCTCGGCGTTTTCGCGACCGCCCTGTTCTATGGCGATTCGATGATCACTCCGGCAATCTCGGTGTTGTCCGCGGTCGAGGGGCTCACGGTGGTCGAGGCGCGTCTGGCGCCGCTGGTGCTGCCGATCGCGCTGATCCTGCTGATCGGCCTCTTCGTTCTGCAGAAGAGCGGCACGGCAAGAGTCGGCGCACTCTTCGCGCCGGTCATGGTGATCTACTTCTGCACCCTTGCGGTGCTGGGCGTCTACCACCTGGTGCAGATGCCCGAAGTGCTTGTGGCGCTGAACCCCTGGTACGCGATCCAGTTCTTCCTCACCGACAAGATGCTGGGCTTCCTGGCGCTCGGTTCGGTCGTGCTGGCGGTGACCGGCGCCGAGGCGCTCTATTCGGACATGGGGCACTTCGGGCGCGGGCCGATGCGCTTCTCGTGGTTCGGATTCGTCATGCCCTGCTTGCTGATCAACTACTTCGGCCAGGCGGCGATGATCCTGAGCATGGACGATGTGGCGGCGGCGCAGGCGATGGAGAACCCGTTCTTCAACCTCGCGCCTGAGTATCTGCGCCTGCCGCTGGTCATCCTGGCGACCTGCGCCACGTTCATCGCCAGCCAGGCGGTGATCTCGGGCGCGTTCTCGATCACGCACCAGGCGATGCAGCTCGGCTTCATCCCGCGCCTCTCCACCCGCCACACCAGCGAGCATGAGGTCGGGCAGATCTACATCCCCTTCGTCAACTGGGCGCTGATGGTGGGCGTGATCGCCCTTGTCCTCACCTTCCAGAACTCGTCGAACCTCGCCTCGGCCTATGGTATTGCCGTCACCGGCGCGATGCTGATCGACACCTGCCTGATGACGGTGCTGCTGATCGGGGTGTGGCGCTGGAAGCTGTGGCTGGCGATTCCGGTTATCGTCACCTTTTTCGTGGTCGACGGCGCCTATTTCGCCGCCAACGCGACCAAGATCGCCGACGGCGGGTGGTTCCCGCTGCTGATAGGCGGCGTCGCCTTCACGCTGTTGACGACCTGGAACAAGGGCCGCCGCCTGATGCGCCTGCGCATGACCGAGGCCGCGCTTCCGCTCAACGTCTTCGCCAAGAGCGCCCATGGCAGCGCCGCGCGCGTGCCGGGCACGGCGATCTTCATGGCCTCGACCAACATCGGCGTGCCTTCGGCGCTGCTGCACAATATCAAGCACAACAAGGTGCTGCATGAGCGCGTCGTGGTCCTGACCGTCGAAGTGGCGGACGTACCCTACGTCGAGGCGGGCGAGCGCTATGAGGTCGTGGACCTGGGGCAGGGCTTCTATCGCCTGACCTTGCGCTATGGCTTCATGGAAGAGACCGACATTCCCTCTGCGCTCGCCAATTCGCAGATCTGCGGTGCGCCGTTCGAGATGATGAAGACCAGCTTCTTCCTCTCGCGCCAGACGCTGCTGCCTGCCGACAAGCCGGGCATGGCGATCTGGCGCGAAAAGCTCTTCTCGTGGATGATGCGCAACGCGGCAAGCGCCATGGAATTCTTCCGCCTGCCGACCAATCGCGTCGTCGAACTGGGCAGCCAGCTCGAGATCTGACCGGGGGGCCTAGAGCGGCACGCCGCTCTAGCCCGCCCGCAGTTCGTCCGCCAGCATCCGGAATTCCTCCGAACGCGGTGAGTTCTTGCGCCATACCAGCGCGATCTCGCGGTTGGCGTTGGGCGAAAGCAGGGGCCGTGCCACGACGTCTGTGCCGTTGAGAATGCCCGCGTCGAGCGCCATTTCCGGCAGCATCGTCAGCCCCAGACCGTTGTCGACCATCTGCACCAGCGTGTGCAGGCTGGTGCCGATCATCGTCGCATTGGCGCGCAACTCGGGGCGGTTGCAGGCGGCGAGCGCCTGATCCTTGAGGCAATGCCCATCCTCGAGCAGCAGCAGGCGGTGCTGGTCGATCAGTTCGGGCAGCACTTCCTCGGGCGGGTTGCGCGGATCGTCGTGCGGGAAGGCGACGAAAAAGGCGTCGAGTTCGATCGTCTCCTTCTCCACTTCGCCAGTGGCATAGGGCAGGGCGAGCAGCACGCAGTCCGCGCGCCCGTGGTGAAGCGACTCCATGGCGGCCGCGCTCGGCTCCTCGCGCAGGAACAGTTTCAAGTTGGGGCGCTCGCGCCGCAGGCGCGGTAACATCCGGGGCAGGAGGAACGGCGCGATCGTCGGGATCACGCTCATGCGCAATTCGCCCGAGAGCGGCTTGCCGCTCGACTGCACGAGTTCGGAAAGCTCCTCGGTTTCGCGCAGGATGCGATGCGCCTTGGCGACCACGGTATTGCCCAGCGGAGTGAAACGCACCGCCCGCTTGGTGCGTTCGACCAGAGTGACGTCGAGCAGCGTTTCGAGGTCGCGCAGACCGGCCGAGAGCGTCGATTGCGAGACGAAGCAGGCTTCCGCTGCCCGGCCGAAATGGCCGTGCTCATGCAGCGCCACGAGGTACTGAAGCTGCTTGAGCGTGGGCTGGTAGACCGTCATTCCCGGGCCTGGGCGCGCTCTTCCAGTGGGACGGCGATTTCATCGTCGACGTGCGTCATCTTCAGCTTGCCGTTCTCGACCGCGAAAGCGAGCTTGCCCTCGACCAGATCAAGCGCGTCCCTGCCGAAGACTTCGTAGCGCCAGCCCTGCAGCACGGCGAGGTTCTTGCGTACGCCCGCGGCGAGCATTTCCAGCTCGTCGGTGCGGGAGAGAAGGCGCGCGGCGACGTCGATCTCCCGCGCGCGGATCTTGAGCAGCAGCTTGAGCAGATCGGCCACCAGCGCGCCTTCCTTGCCGAGCGGCGCGCCGCGCGGGACCCGAGGGGGTAGCTCGTCATCGGGCATTGGCTGGGCCCTCTCGATCGTCGCCATCAGGCGCTTGCCGATCTCGTTGTCCTTCCAGCCCTGCGAAAGGCCGCGTACCTTGGCAAGGTCCGCCTGTTGCTTCGGAGGGTGGCTGGCGATGTCGGCAAGCGTCTCGTCGCGGGCGATGCGGCCGCGCGGGAGGTTCTTCGACTGCGCTTCGTGCTCGCGCCATTCGGCGATCGCCTTGAGACGGCCGAGCATGGCGGGATTGCGTCCCGACGCCTTGATCCGTTTCCAGGCCTGCGAGGGATCGTTGCGGTAGTTCTCCGGGTCGGCGAGCTTTTCCATTTCCTGGTCGAGCCATTGGCCGCGTCCGGTCTTCACCAGCCGCTTGAGGATCTTGGGAAAGATCTTCGACAGGTGAGTGACGTCACCGATCGCGTATTCGATCTGCCGCTCCGTCAGCGGACGGCGCGACCAGTCGGTAAAGCGCGCGCCCTTGTCCACGGCGATGCCGAGCCACGATTCGACGAGATTCGAATAGCCGATCTGTTCCGACTGGCTGACCGCCATCATCGCGATCTGCGTATCGAAGATCGGGTGCGGCGTGCGGCCGGTGACGTTGTAGATGATCTCCACATCCTGCCCGCCGGCGTGGAATACCTTGAGCACGTCCTCGTTGTCGGTGAGCAGGTCCAGCATCGGCGAGAGGTCTATGCCTTGGGCCATCGGGTCTATGGCGGCGGCTTCCTCCGTATTGGCGATCTGCACCAGGCAGAGTTCGGGCCAATAGGTGTTCTCGCGCATGAACTCGGTATCGACGCTGATGAAATCCGATTTTGCAAGACGCTCACAAAGGGCGGCGAGGTCTTCGGTCCGGGTTATGAGAGGATGGATGATCATTAATCAGCGGCGTTACGCCGAACGCGTCGCCGGATCAACGGCCCCGTTCATCAGTTTGCCGTCTGGTTACGGCGGAACAGTCGCTGCAGCAGGCTCGGCCGTTTCGTCGCTTCGAGTGCCGCGATGCTTTCCTCGGTGACGATCCGGCGGCGCAGCTGCGTACCGGTGATGTGGTCGGGCGGCGGCGGCAGTTCCCATGCTTGGGGCTCCTGGCCGGGATCGGCATCGGGTTCGGCCAGCTCGCGTAGCTCGTCAAGCCGTGGATGATTTAGCGCGGATTCGCTGGAATCGGTCTCAGGCTCGCTGTGTCCGGGCTGGCCGAATTCGTCCTCCACCGTGCCGTCGATGGTTATGCCAGCCTGCATTTGTTTTCTCCAATGACCCGTGAATACCCGGATAGGCCGTCAGTGGTTTATTTGGAGTTACGGAAGGCCGGGAGGCTCCGGCAAAGCGCGAGCCGGAAATCGCCATCTGGAAATCGGTGCGGCAGTCGACTAGGGGGCTGCGTTTGCACACCTGTTTTTTGAAAAGAAGCGCGATCACGCCATGACCCATCCCTATCGCACTCACACCTGCGGCGCCCTGACGTCGGCCGAGGTCGGCGAGACTGTCCGCCTTTCGGGCTGGGTGCACCGCAAGCGTGATCATGGCGGCGTACTGTTCGTCGACCTGCGCGACCATTACGGGATGACGCAGGTCGTCGCCGATACCGACAGCGCGGCGCTGGAGACGCTCGACGCGCTGCGCCTGGAATCGGTGGTGACGATCGAAGGCGTCGTCAAGGCACGCACCGAAGCGACGGTGAACCCGAACCTCGCGACGGGCGAGATCGAAGTCTTTGCCCGTTCGGCCACCGTCCTGTCCCGCGCCGAGGAACTGCCGATGCCCGTGGCGGGCGAGCAGGAATATCCCGAGGACATCCGACTGCGCTACCGTTTCCTCGACCTGCGCCGCGAGACGCTGCACGCGAACATCATCAAGCGCACGCAGATCATCGCCGACATGCGCCGCCGCATGGAGGGCATCGGCTTCACCGAGTTCTCGACGCCGATCCTCACCGCCTCCTCGCCCGAAGGCGCGCGCGACTTCCTCGTGCCCAGTCGCATTCATCCGGGCAAGTTCTACGCGCTGCCGCAGGCGCCGCAGCAGTACAAGCAGCTCCTGATGGTCGCGGGCTTCGACCGCTATTTCCAGATCGCACCCTGTTTCCGCGACGAGGATCCGCGCGCCGACCGGCTGCCGGGCGAATTCTACCAACTCGATCTGGAGATGAGTTTCGTC
The DNA here is from genome assembly GCF_014640675.1 of Novosphingobium endophyticum. Lineage (GTDB taxonomy): Bacteria > Pseudomonadota > Alphaproteobacteria > Sphingomonadales > Sphingomonadaceae > Novosphingobium > Novosphingobium endophyticum. The sequence continues at coordinate 143,498 of NZ_BMHK01000005.1, forward strand.
ACCCAGGAAGAGATCTGGGAGACCATGGAGCCCGTCATGGCGAGCGTGTTCGAACGGTTCGCCGAAGGCAGGCCGGTGACGCCCTCGGGTGAATTTCGCCGCATTCCCTATGCCCAGGCGATGCTGGATTACGGGACGGACAAGCCGGACCTGCGCAATCCGATCCTGATCCGGGACGTTACCGTGCACTTCAAGGAATCGGGCTTCGGCATCTTCGCCGGCATCGTCGAGAACGGCGGCGTGATTCGCGCCATTCCGGCTCCGGGCGCGGGCGCGGGCAGCCGCAAGTTCTTCGACGACATGAACAACTGGGCGCGCTCCGAAGGATTCTCGGGCCTCGGCTACATCAACATCAAGGATGGCGCACCGGGCGGCCCGATCGCCAAGAATCACGGCGAGGACCGGACCGCCGCATTGATCGAGGCGCTTGGTCTTGGCCCCAACGACGGCGTATTCTTCGCCGCCGGCAAGGAAGAGCAGGCGGCCAGGCTCGCCGGCCTCGCGCGCACCCGCACCGCCGAGCAGCTCGACCTTATCGACAGGGATCGTTTCGACCTGTGCTGGATCGTCGACTTCCCGTTCTTCGAATGGGACGAGGACAACAAGAAGGTTGATTTCGCGCACAACCCCTTCTCGATGCCGCAGGGCGGGATGCAGGCGCTGGTCAATCAGGACCCGCTCACCATCAAGGCGTTCCAATACGACCTCGTCTGCAACGGCTACGAGATCGCATCGGGTTCCATCCGTAACCAGTCGCCTGAATTGATGGTCAAGGCTTTCGAACTGGTTGGTCTGTCGAAGCAGGACGTCGAGGAGCGCTTTGGCGGCCTCTACCGCGCATTCCAGTATGGCGCACCGCCCCACGGCGGCATGGCGGCGGGCGTCGATCGAGTCGTCATGCTCCTGTGCGGCGCGCAGAACCTGCGCGAAATAACGCTGTTCCCGATGAACCAGCGCGCTGAGGATCTGCTGATGGGCGCGCCGTCTCCGGCCGAATCCAGGCAGCTTCGCGAACTGCACCTGCGGCTCGTCGACGCCGCCAAACCTGCCGCAAGCACGGCTGGTCACATTGTTGCGCCTGACGCCGGTTGATTGGCCGGCGGCGCGTACCGAAGCCGCCAGGGCGCGAAGTCGGGGAAGTCGCGATGCATGGTACTTGCCAGCGCGACACCTAGTCATTAGGGCGTCTGGCGAGATTAATCCTCCGGATTGTTGAAGGGGTCATAGAATGAGCGATACCGCCGATCGGGTTAAGAAGATCGTCGTCGAACACCTGGGTGTAGAAGCCGACAAGGTTACCGAGGAAGCCAGCTTCATCGACGATCTGGGCGCGGACAGCCTCGACATCGTCGAACTCGTCATGGCCTTCGAGGAAGAATTTGGCGTCGAGATCCCGGACGATGCGGCTGAAAAGATCAGCACCGTCTCGGATGCCATCAAGTACATCGAAGAAAACAAGGGCTGAGCCCGATTGCCGTCCGACGTGGTATCGACCCTTGACTGCAAGGGGATCGCGACCATTTTGGGCGGTATTCAGGATATGAGTACAGGCTCGGCCTCTTGGGGGTTGGGCCTGTTGCCTTTTCGGAGAGTGTGAATGCGTCGCGTTGTCGTTACCGGACTTGGTCTCGTCACCCCGTTGGGCAGTGACGTCGAGACCACATGGGCCAATATCCTCGCTGGCAAGAGCGGTGCTGGGCCCATCACCAGGTTCGATGCTTCGGACCAGAAGTGCCGGATCGCCTGCGAGGTCAAACCCGCCGATCACGAGTACGGTTTCGATGCCAGCAAGCGAGTCGATCACAAGATCCAGCGTCAGGTCGATCCCTTCATCGTCTTCGGCATCGATGCCGCCGGGCAGGCGATCGAGGATGCGGGCCTTGTCGACATGGACGACGCGACGCGGCTCATGGCCGGCTGCTCGATCGGTTCGGGCATCGGCGGCCTGCCGGGGATCGAGAGCGAATCGCTGGTCCTGCACGAGAAGGGCCCCGGCCGTGTCTCGCCGCACTTCGTCCACGGACGCCTGATCAACCTGATCTCGGGCCAGGTCTCGATCAAGTACGGCCTGATGGGGCCGAACCACGCCGTCGTCACCGCCTGCTCGACCGGCGCGCATTCGATCGGCGATGCCGCGCGCATGATCAAGGACGGCGATGCCAACATCATGCTGGCCGGCGGCGCGGAAGCCACGATCTGCCCGATCGGCATCGCCGGCTTCGCGCAGGCGCGCGCGCTCTCGACGAACTTCAACGACGAACCGGCCAAAGCCAGCCGCCCCTACGATCAGGCCCGCGACGGCTTCGTCATGGGCGAGGGTGCGGGCGTCGTCGTGCTGGAGGAATACGAGCACGCCAAGGCGCGCGGCGCGAAGATCTATTGCGAAGTGATCGGCTACGGCCTCTCGGGCGATGCCTATCACGTCACCGCCCCGCACCCGGAAGGCTCGGGCGCCTACCGTTCCATGGCAATGGCGCTGAAAAAGGCCGGCCTCGAGCCCAGGGACATCGACTACATCAACGCCCATGGCACCTCCACGCCGCTCGGTGACGAACTGGAACTGGGGGCTGTCCGCCGTCTCTTCGGCGATGCCATCGACGATGTCTCGATGAGTTCGACCAAGTCGGCGATCGGGCACCTGCTCGGCGGCGCCGGCGCGGTGGAGTCGATCTTCTGCATCCTCGCGATGCGTGACCAGATCGTGCCGCCCACGCTCAACCTCGACAACCCGAGCGAGGGCTGCGCGGGCGTCGACCTCGTGCCGCATACCGCGAAGAAGCGTGATGTGCGGGCGGTGCTCAACAACAGCTTCGGGTTCGGCGGCACCAACGCCAGCCTGGTGATGCGCCAGATCGACTGAGGCGCGAAGGAACGGGCGGGCCGATGATGTCCCGGCGCGGTTGTATTCTGGCGGCGGCACTGGCGCTGGCCGCTTTCGTTGCCCTTGGGAGCTTCCTGTGGGGCTGGTACGCCCCCGGCCCGCTCGAAAAGGACCGGGCCTTCGTGGTGTCGAGCGGCGCGAGCCTCGCGGCCGTTTCGGACAAGCTGGAGCAGCAGGGCATCATCCGCTCCGCCTCCGGCTTTTCGCTGCGGGCACGCATCTTCGGCGGCGGCGGTTCGATCAAGGCCGGGGAGTTCGCCATTCCCGCGCACGCCAGCCCGGCGCGTGTACTCGGCATCATCACCAGCGACGATGTCATCCGCCGCTACGTGACGATTCCCGAGGGCATGCCCTCGATCATGGTGCAAGAGCGCCTGATGGCGACGGAGCAGCTTACCGGTGAGGTCGCCGTGCCCGAGGAAGGCTCGGTCCTGCCGGACAGCTACGCCTTCCAGTCGGGCGACAGCCGCGAGGACGTGCTGCGCCGTATGCAGGTGGCGATGAGCCGCACGCTCAGCGAGCTCTGGCCCAAACGGGCCAGCGACATCGCGGTGAATACGCCCGAGGAGGCGCTGATCCTTGCCTCGATCGTCGAGAAAGAGACCGGCAAGCCCTCCGAGAGGCGGATGGTGGCAGGTCTTTACTCGAACCGGCTGAAGAAGGGGATGCTGCTGCAGGCCGATCCCACGATCATCTACCCGATCACCAGGGGAAAGCCCCTCGGGCGCCGCATCCGCCAGTCGGAGATCCAGGCGGTCAACGACTACAATACCTATACAATGGTCGGTCTGCCCAGGCACCCGATCACCAACCCGGGGCGCGCCTCGATCGAGGCCGTCCTCAATCCGGCGAAGACGGACGCGCTTTACATGGTGGCGGACGGCACCGGCGGTCACGCCTTCGCATCGACACTTGCCGAGCACAACGAGAACGTGAAGAAATGGTTCGCCATCCGCCGTGCGCGCGGAGAGCTGTGACCCGCTGCGGCGTGCGGCCCGAACCACCTTTCGGCCGGATCTGTATTGTCGCGGCATGACACGGACGCATTCATCGCTTCGGCTCAAGGAGTGGTAGTCATCGGCACGAATTCGTCCGACCCGTCGCAGGCGGCCGCGCGCAGTCCTCGTGCGCCGCTGTTGGTGACGGCGGAACTGCCGCCCGACGTACTCGCCTGGGCCGATGCCTTGCGCCGCGCCCACTACCCGCCCGAGCGCAATCGTCTGCGAGCCCACGTCACGCTGTTCCACGCGCTGCCGCCCTCGGTGGAAGCCGAACTGGTGCAGGTGCTCTCCAGCCTCGCCCGCCGTCCGCCGCCGGCGGCGCGTATCGATGGCCTGATGAAGCTCGACAGGGGCACGGCGCTGACGGTCGCGAGCCGGGAGATGGTCGAACTGCACGGCCTTATCGCCGAGCGCATGCACGGTCTCCTGACGCACCAGGACACACGGCCCCTGCGCCTGCATGTGACGATCCAGAACAAGGTGACGAGCCAGGCCGCAAGGGCACTCCAGGCGGAACTGGAGCCTTCGCTCCAGACCATTGCCTTCCGCTTTCGCGGCTTCGGTCTCTATGCCTGGGAAGAAGGCCTGTGGCGCGAAATCCGGGTGATTTCCTTTCGCGGGTGATCTGCACTTTTCAGTGTTGACCGCGTCCGGCCTCCCCCGTAAAGGACGCGGCCTGCATCGCCCCTTTTGCGGTGCGGCCGGAACAGGCCATCTGGTATGGCGGAGTAGCTCAGCCGGTTAGAGCAGCGGAATCATAATCCGCGTGTCGGGGGTTCGAGTCCCTCCTCCGCTACCATCACCCCTTCCGGCACGATTTCCACCTTTGCCCGGATTCGTCCGGCGGCATAATTTTTTGCAAAAAAATCAAAGATTTGCCGCGTCCCTGCGCGGGTGGCAGCGTCCAGCTCGATCCTGGCGTATCCGCGCACGGCGATTTGAAGTGGGGGTGGATTGGGGGTATTTTTCGTGGGTACCCCCAACAGGCGATACCCCCAGATGCCGCTCAAGGAACTCGAGGTAAAATATGCGCCGCGTCGNCGTATTTCAGAATGGGGACGCCCAGGGCCTGGTTCAATCCACTGACAAGGTTCCGGCGTAAGGCCGCATTCCAAGCAACTGAATGGACATGCACGACTGGAAGCTATCAAGGTATCGCTTTGAGCCGTCCAACGGCAGCAACGTCGGCGGTCATTACTGGAAAGGTTTGAGGCGTAATGGATGACGCGCGCGGAAGGGGATCGATCAAAGAGGTGGCCAGATCATCCGCAGCCTATCGTACTTGCCGTTTGGGACGAACGAACCAGAACGTCCAGACGGCGAGCGTCCCCAGTAGGGTCAGCGCGATCCCCGATAGTGAAACAATCAGACGATAAGGCAGCCCTCCGACTTTGCCGGCATGGAGCGGGTAGAGGGCGTTGTAGGCATTGACGGTTCGCGACAGGTCCGCGGCATCGCGCGCGGCAACAATTTCACCGGTATCGGCCGCAAACCAGATCGTCGTACGGCCATTGGGCAGCCATTCTTCGGGACTGCGCATGCGCAAGGTGATGAGGCCGTTGTTCTCACGCGGCAGCGAAAGACTGCGCACCTCCGCGTCCGGAAACCGCGTGCGGGCGGCGTGGATCATTCCGGCCCAATCGAGCCGCTCGCCGACAGCCGCAGTCCGGGCCGGTGGCGATGTCAGCGCAGCACTGATCTCCTGCGGCGCGCCGGGGCCGAACAGCATCGCAGCCATCGGCCGGAACACCAGCACTGCCCCCGTCATCAGCGAGAGCATCAGCAGCGGCGCGATGACAATGCCAAGGTCTCGATGATGACGCACGATCGCCGGCCGGGTCATGCGCGCGGGCAGCAGCCGCCATTCGAAGGTCCGGCGCGTGCGCCACCACAGGACCACGCCGCTCACCACGAAGACCAGGCCGCAGATGGCGGCGATGCCAATCACGGCCTCGCCCGCGTCACCGACGAAAAGATGATGGTGGAAATCGAAGAGCCAGAGTTCGGGCCGCTCCCATTGGCTCGACCACCTGCCAACCGGGTCGCCTGACTGCGTGACATAAGCTCCGGCTCCGTCCTTGTAGGCAAGGCGGTTGAGACCGAAGCTGGAGCTTGCAAAGGTGATTGACTGAGGCCGATGCTCCGGACTTGCCATCAGAAGCTGCGTGACCTCGGCCACCAGAGCAGTATCCTGCATCTGCGCATCACCGCTGTGGGGTAGCGTGATCCACGCGTCCTTGTGGAGCAAGATCGTCCCCGTCAGCCCCAGCAGGGCAAGCAGAAGGCCGATCAGGCCCCCTGTCCAGCGGTGGAGCGCATCGAGCAGCTTCATCAGAAGCGGTAATCCCACCCCAGCGTGAAATTGCGGCCGCGCCCGGCGAAGAAATGAGCATTGTCTGTCGGGCGCACGGTCTGCGTGTAGTAATCGATGTAGGACGCGTCGAAGATGTTCTGCGCCGCCAGCGTCAAGGCGCCGAAGCCGGTCTGGTAGCGCAGGCTGATGTCGGTAACGTTATAGCCATCGAAGCTGTAGAGATCGTTGTAGCTGCCCGGCGTGCGTTCGAACTTGCGCGAGAGGAAGAGCAGGGTCTGGACCCGGGCAGAGAACGGGCCATTGCGATAGCTGGCGGCGAGGTTCAGGCGGTCGGGCGAAATGTTGGCGCCGTTGAGGTCACGGTCCACCTTGTCTATCCCGTCACGAGAGCCGTCGGTACGGCCAATGAGATGAGCATAACCGGCCGAGAGGGTGAGACCCGGGACCGGTGTTTTCGCTGCAAGGTTGATCTCGACACCTTCGATCTCGACCCGCTGGCGCTGCACTTCGAATACGCCGCCAGTCTGAACCAGCAACGAGCCGTTCTTGCTCGCCGACCAGAAATAGGCCGCGCTGGCATCGAGCGGCCCTCGCTTCGCCTCGACACCAATTTCACGATTGTTGGAGACGATCGGGCTGATGTTGACATAGTCATCGATGTCAACGCTCGCCTGGTTAACTGCACGGGCGATGCGGCCCACGTCGGGCACCGTGTAACCCTCGGCGTAACTGGCATAGGCGCGGAGGCCCTTGATCGGCTCCAGGATCACGCCGCCGTTGAACAGCGTATCGCTGAACTTGGGCGTGCCGCCGGCAACGTCAAAACCGCCGTAGCTGGCCAGCGTCGTGTAGTCGTCGATGGAAATCCGCACGTCCTCGTATCGCATGCCGCCCGCGAGCCGTAGCTTCTCGTCCAACAACGCGAGGTTGAACTGCGCGAAAGGGGCGATACTGCGATAGTTCGTCGGCGGCACCCAAGAGCGATCGGTGGCGATGAGGCGCTGCTCGGTACCGTCGTAAAGCAGATCGAGGCCTAATGTTGCGGTCAGCGCCTCGAAACCTGGCATCTTGCGCTCGTAGGAGAACTTGCCGCCGTACTTGCGGCTGCGGTTCTGCGACTGGTCGAACAGTGCGCCGATTGGCGCGAGCGCGGCGTCCTGGAAAGTTGCGATCGGCGCCACTTCGCCGCCGTAGGTATCGCGTGAGCGGTTCCAGAAGATCTGCGCCATCAGGCTGCCACCCCACAGGTCGCTGTCGGTCAAAGTCAACGCGGCGCTTTCGGTGCGGTTGGTTGCCGTCTTGCCGGGAGGCGTGCCGCGCACCGATGTGGTCGGCAGGTCGATGGTGTAGTCACCATTTTCCGGCACGTAGTCGCCTTCACCCTCCAGCTCGAAGCGGCTCAGCATCAAGTCCAGCCGGGCGGTGTCCGAAAGCGCATAGCCGAAGCGGCCGAACAGCGACCATGAGCGGCTGTCCTGTGTTTCGCCCTGGGTGAGGTCGGTGCCGATGCGCCGGCCCTTGCCGTCGTAGAATACTCCGCGCTTGTCGAAAGCGGCGCCCATCGTGGCGTCGAAACGGCCACCGCGCCAGCCGAGCAGCCCGGCGACCTTGCCACCCAGCCCGTCGCCGCTGAAGCCGGTGTCGGCGCTGCCCTGGACGAGCACGCGGCCGGAGATACCATCGCGTTCGGGAGGGCCGACCGTCACCTGATTGACGATACCGCCGGTGCCGCCGATGCCCTGCAGCGCGTTGGAGCCGTAGATCACCTCGACCCGGTCGACGAAGAAGGGATCGATGGTGAAGCCGTCGCGCGCGCCGTCGCGCAGCGGCGCCGTCTGCGGAATGCCATTGATTGCGTAGAGGGGCGAACGGCCGCGCAGCGTCTCGCCCGCGCCGGAAAGCTTTTGGCGCGTTGGCGAGAAGGAAGGCGTCAGCGCAGAGACGGCATCGACGATCGAGCCACCGATGGCGACCTGCTGGGTCAGCGTCTCGCTGTCCAGCACCTCGACAGTCATCGGCAGGGCATTTGCCGGCAGTTCGGTACGCGCAGCGGTAACGACAATGGGCCCGTCCAGATCGCTATCGGGACTCACCGCGGTCTGGGCGAGGATGGGCGCCGAACCAAAGACCATCGGCAAGACGAACAACGTGTGGCGACATTTGACCGACATGGAAAATCCCCTTCGGCGGGCGCCATTAGGGAATGTAATCCAGGGTTGCAAGTCATTATCATTAGCGTGACTGGTCTATCCGTTTGGCGCGCTCGACGCCCGCCGCAGGCATGTGAATGTGGGGCCGCTTTCGCTTGACCCGCGAAAGTGCCGGAATGGCGGCTCTGTTGGCGTCAGCGAACCTCCAGCTCTAACTTCTTCTGGGTGAATTCCGGCGATTGCGACTTCGACTTGCGGCAGCTGCTCAGGCGAGCCACTGAGATCTCCTCCGCTACCATCACCCCTTCCAGCGCGATTTCCACCTTTGCCCGGATTCGTCCGGCGGCATAATTTTTTGCAAAAAATCAAAGATTTGTCGCGTCCCTGCGTGGGTGGCAGCGTCCAGCTCGATCCTGGCGTATCCGCGCACGTCGATTTGAAGTGGGGGTGGATTGGGGGTATTTTTCGTGGGTACCCCCAACAGGCGATACCCCCAGATGCCGCTCAAGGAACTCGAGGTAAAATATGCGCCGCGTCGGCAGCGGCCATACAAGCTCTCCGACGGCGGAGGATTGCATGTGCTCGTGCAACCCAACGGATCGAAGCTGTGGCGGTTGAAATACCGCTTCAACGGCAAGGAAAAGCTGTTGAGCTTCGGAAAGTACCCCGACGTCACCCTGGCGACCGCACGCGCGAAACGCGGCGAGGCCAAGGCGTTGCTTGCTGATGGAGTCGATCCGGCGGCACTACGCCAGGCCGAGCAGAAGGAACCATCGGTTGGGTTCGGCGATTGCCTGACTGGGTCAACGATGCCATTCAGGCGGCATGACAGGTAGTTCGCGCAAGCTTCAGAGGATTGGTGCTCTTGATATTGCCGAGGCGATCAGCGCCGAGATCGGCTCGTACGTGGACATGAACTTCGTTCAGTTCCTGGCCGTAGAAGGCAGCCAGGTTCGGTGCTGGTACATGAACAGCGACGGTGATGGGCCAACGTTCGAGATCACGCTGACATTCGAGGTTGATGGCTGGTCGATGGAATTGGCTGAGCATCCGCCCGGAGCCGAGCAAGAAATTGAAGTTCCTTGATCCGATTCGCTGTGATGCTTCCTTTTTGCGGCGAATGCTGATTCAGCGTTGGCATGAGCCGATATGATTTGACCGACTTCGAATGGCGCGTGATCGAGCCGCTGTTGCCCAACAAGCCCCGAGGCGTGCCGCGCGTTGATGATCGGCGGGTGCTGAACGGCATTTTCTGGGTTCTGCGGTCCGGTGCGCCTTGGCGCGATCTACCCGAACGCTACGGTCCACGAATCACCTGCTACAATCGCTTCGTGCGATGGCGGAAAGCAGTAAGCGCCGACGGAAGGCGGCGTTGACGTAGCCCCTAGCCGCCAGCGCACCACGCCATGTGCTGCTGGGATCGGCCCAGCCTCGACAATCTCGGCGAGCCGCGCACGCTGCTCGTTGTTCAGGATAGAGGACCGGCCAGGAGCCTTGCGTGTCGCCAGACCATCAGGACCGCCTTCGTTGAAGCGTAGGACCCAGTCGCGCACAATCTGCAGCGTCACGCCGNCAGCACCTTCGAGGCCGTCGCGCGGATGTGGCACGCCAATCGTGAAGAGGGCCTTGATCCCGCCCACGCCAAGCGAGTGCTCAATCGGTTGGAACGGGACGTCTTTCCAGAGATCGGTGCTCTTCAGTTCGCCGATATCACAGCGCCGCAGATACTGAGCATGATTCGCAAGGTCGAGGCACGCGGTGCACTTGATATCAGCAGGCGGCTCAAGCAGGGGGTCAGTCAGGTATTCCGTTTTGCAATCGCGAACGGGCTGACCCAGCAAGATCCTACGATGCACTTGCTTGGTGCCCTTAAGCCCAGGCCGCGCGTGCGCCACATGGCGCGTGTGCCCATCAAGGAGATTCCCCAGCTCGTCACGGCGATCGCCCGATACGATGGAGAGGAAACGCCGCGTTGCCGTGAGTTGACCCGCGATGCTCTGACGTTCACCTTGCTCACGTGGTCGCGCACGGGCGAAACCCGCTTCGCGGTGTGGGATGAGTTCGAGGACCTGGATGGAGATGAGCCGCTATGGCGCATCCCGCCCGAGCGCATGAAGATGCGACGTGAACATCTGGTGCCGCTATCCAGACAGGTCGTTGATATATTGCACCGACGCCGGCGAGCTACCAACGATCGATTCGTATTTCCCGGCTCAAAACCCGGCGCGCCGATTTCGGCAAACACGATGATCTATGCCTGCTACCGGATGGGCTATCGGCGCCGGCAAACCGTGCACGGATTTCGCGGTCTCGCCTCGACATGGGCGAACGAGGCGCAGATATACAACCCCGACTGGATCGAGATGGCGCTGGCCCATTCGGATGCAGACGAGGTCCGGGGTGCATACAACAGCGCACTCTACCTGGCCCCTCGCAGGAAGATGTTACAGGAATGGGCGGACATGCTGGCGAGCGCGGCAACGGCACCCACGTCAGCATCTGCAAATTCGAGAAGCCCGACATCAGACGGATTTCGTGACCGTTTCCCTCAAACAGCCGGCCAAGATGATGCGCACCACAGCAGGCTTCCATTGCAATCACGCAAGGCGGCATCTTCGCAACAAAGTCGATCAGTGTCTGACGGCGCATCGATCGACGCATGACAACCGCTCCAGCCGCGTCAATGCCCACCACACTGCAAGAGTTCTTGCCCAGATCAACACCAAGGATAACAATAGCCATCGGTCCGCTCCTTCCTTTTCTGACACCGCCATCATAATCGATGACCGGAAAAAGGGGCGGGCCATTCCATAATCAACAGTCTTCGCCTTCGCGAGTTGTGACGATGACCTACGTCATTAGCACGGCGTGATGGGCGAAGGATGGCGTCACGCTGCACAAATCCGATCAACGGCAGCCGACATCGAGTGAGCCCAGATCGCGCCCGAAGTGCACCGCACCGGCATAGTTTGCTCTTATTCCATCCAGCAATCTTCCGGCACTTGCGGCCAAGGGCGTCGGCGGAATTGCATAGTGGGTGAGCAGGACCTGCTTCGCATCGGCCGACTGCGCCATCTGCCCGACCTGCTCCGCGGTAAGATGATGGGTGAACAGGTGCCTTTCTACCTGCTCCCGAATAGTCGGGGGCATGTCGGGCCTCTGGCGGCTGATCTCCTCTATCAGGGCCTCGAAATCCATGATTTCGGTTACCAGCAGGTCGGTTCCGGCGGCGAGCCGGGTCAAAGCCGGACTAGGCCCTGTGTCCCCGCTGTAGGTGATGGAGCGATCAGCCAGGTCAAAGCGATAGCTGAGCGACTGTGCCCCGGGAGCGCCCCGCTCGCCGTCATGATCGAAATGCGTGTTCGCAGCGGCAGTAACGGTCAACGGAACCTGTTCGACGCGCTGGCCGTTCATGAGTTCGATCACTCGCACAGCGTCTGCGGGCGGGGATCCGGCCGCCCCGACGCCAAAACCAATGCGAGCCTGCGGTTGCATCGAGGTTATCAAGCCGTCGACGAGCTCGCGGGTTCCCGGGGGGCCGTAGACGGTCAGAGGGCCCGGAAAGCTGTTCATCCAGCGCAGCCCCACCACGGCGGCGAGACCGCCGGTGTGGTCGAGATGGTGATGGCTGATGAAGACGGTGTCTACAGCGCCGAGGTTCATCCCCAGGCGACCCAGCTGGTTCACCGTGCCGTCGCCGGTATCAACCAGGATGTGGCGATCTCCGACCCGCAGCAGGTTCGAAGGCTCGCCCCTGTCAGGTGTCGGCATTGGACCCCCGGCCGTGCCCAATGTGGTCCAGGTGAACGGTATGCAGGCCCCGTCCGCCTGCTGGGCGCCAGCCGGCGCAACAACGGACAGGCCGGTGGCGACCATGCCGGCTAACAGCACGGATTTCGCGATATTCAACATTCGTTTTCCTCGTGCGGGCATTCGCTTTCGTCCGGCCGGCGACCGGCGGCGAGTTGCCGGCAATTGCGCTGCGAACGAACCGGACTGAACGCCACGGAGCGGACGGCGCGGGATTCGACCGGGTTGGGCATAAGGCCGATCGGCGGATTCTGTGTCGTTAACTCGATGACGGCACGCACTCCAGGACGAGGCCGGCACTTGGCCGATTCACGCAGTTGGTTGTGCCGAATGTTCCGACGACGAACAGCGTAATCCACTTCCATGGCAGCGATCTGGAATACCGGGAACAATGACGCACTAATGGCGGGCCAAGATTGAGGATCAGACACCTAGGCGATAGCTTCTGCCTTCGGTTCGCCCATTGCCGCTTCGGCATCGAGTGCGCGCTGCATGAGGCGACGCAATTTGCCGGCTGCGGTATCGCTCCTGACCGCCAGTTCCACCGGCGGCGGGCCGAATTGCACAAGCTGGCGCTCGATCGCTTCGACTGCCTCGATATCTTCTGCCCGGACACGGGTATCCGCATGGCGCAATCCCTCGCCCAGGGCGTCCGCGTCCAGCCGGAAATTCCGCGTCTGGGTTCCAAAATAGTGGAAACTGGTTTTGGTTTCAGGCGTCACCACGTGGTGAAACCAGACTTCGCCGTAAACCCTGGGATCAACGGGCTTGCCGTCGATCGACCGGATCGTCTGGCTCGTATTCAGGAAATAGCCCGGCGCGACGGTCATCGCTTCGTTGTCCGATTGCGCCTTACCTTCGAACCGGTTCTCTTCGCCGAAGACGGCCTCGTGGTACTTGCCCCAGGCGGCGGCATCCATCCTGCGTGTCACGATCATGCCGCCTTCGGTCTCCTCGATCTCGATCGACGCTGAAGCGATCTCATCGAAACCGGCCGTCATCGAATGCAGGAAACTGATGTGCGTCAGGTCCATCAGGTTTTCGAGGATCAGCATGTAACGTGCGTTGGCATGCATGGGCTCCATCATCGGACTGGTGACAAAGCCGTCCCCCATCTTCATCTGGTCGAGCGTCGGCACCTTGCCCGGATCGGCCAGATCCGGATCGCCAGGCCATATCCATACCCACGGCCCGCGTTCAACGACGGGGTAGATCTTCTGGCAGAAACGCATCGGGGTGTTGGCCGCGGAGGGGATATCGACCACCTTGCCGTTTTCGCCGTCGAACACGAAGCCGTGGTAGTTGCAGCGGATGGCCTCTCCCTCCACCGTGCCATGAAGGCCAAGCGGGTAATTTCGATGCGGGCACAAGCCGTGCATCGCCCGCATCCGTCCACTCTCGCCGCGATAGAGAACGACCGGCTTGTCCATGATCGTGCGTTGCAAGGGGCCGTCGGCGATCTCCTGCGCCATCGCCGCCACGTACCAGGCGTTGCGCAGGAACACATTCTCGTCACGAAACGGATACATTGAGCCAATCCCAACAGGCAATTTTCTGTTTGTTCGGTCCAACCCTAATCGATCATGGCGGCATCCCACCAATCGATTGGAGTGTCCGAAGCGATCCGCGGGATCGATGGATAGTACCGGTTGCAGGACATTCATCCATCAACCTTGTCGATACATTGCATCTTTAAGCACGGTTTGATCTGGCGCCGGACAGCGCTGATACGAATGGCTTGCCGGATAGCCATGCCGGGCGCGCGCCGCAGGCACCGCGGGAGAATTCATTCGGGAGTGTTGGATGCGAATACGATCACTTCATCATGCCAGTCTGGTGGTCACGGACCTGGACAAGACGCAACGCTTCGCCGAGGATTTCGGCCTGAAGACCGTGCGCAAGGCCGGTTCGAGACTGTACATGAGGACCGACGGCGGCGACGCCTATTCCTATGTCGCAGAGCAAGGCGACGAACGTCGGTTTATCGGCCTTGGCTTCACGGTCGAAAGCGAAGCCGATCTCGAAGAAGCCGTTCGCGAACATGGCGGCACGCCTATTGTCGAGCTTGACGGTCCGGGCGGCGGCCGCGCCACCACGCTGACCAGCCCCGAAGGCCTGAAGTTCGAACTGATCTACGGCATTGTGGAAGATCAACCCAAGGCACCGCAACCGCACCTCAGGCTGAACGCACCCGGCGAGCGGAGCCGGTTCGCTGCGCCGCAATCGGAACGTCCCGCCGGACCTGCCACCCTGTTCCGGCTGGGCCATGTCGGCCTCTATGCCAAGGACTTCGCGGCGAACGCCGAATGGCTTCAGAACGTCATGGGCATGAAGCTGAGCGACGCATTGTATGCGCAATCGCCGGACCATGCGGTTGTCGGGTTTTTCCGACTGGATCATGGAGCGGAATGGGTTGACCATCACACCATCTTCATCGGCGCCATGGGCATGACCGGCCTTCACCACCTGTCGTTCGAGGTGCAGGATTTCGAAGCGCAGTTTCGCACCCATCGCTATCTTCAGGACAAGGGGTGGGATCCCAACTGGGGCGTCGGCCGCCATCCACTCGGCAGCCACGTTTTCGATGTCTGGTTCGATCCCGACCGTTTCCGCTTCGAGACGTTCTCCGACACCGACCTGCTCAATGACGAGCATGAGACCGGCCTTCACGCAATCAAGGAACAAGACATGGATTGCTGGAGCTCGGATCCGCCAGATCGCTATTTCGCCCCCTGAGCAGAGGCCATATTTCGCATGACGAAGATCGACGCTTCTCAACGCTATTCCGCCACGGCTGTCGTCCTGCATTGGGCGATCGCTGCGCTTGTCCTGACGGTACTGGGACTGGGCTTGTACGGTTCGGACCTGGAAAACCGTACCGGCGAGCGCCTCATCAACCTTCACAAGGTGCTGGGATTGAGCGTTCTGACGCTGACGGCCGTGCGCATCGGCTGGCGGCTGACGCATCGACCGCCGGCACTGCCCGATGGCATGGGAGCGCCAATGCGTTGGGCCGCGCATGGCGCACACGCACTCTTCTATATCCTCCTGCTGGCGCTGCCCCTCTCGGGCTGGCTGATGACTTCGGCATTTCCCCAACGCCATGCGATTATGGCGGGGCCGCTTCAGATCCCGTTCCTGCCGGTTGCCCCGGACATGGCAGTCGCCGGCGCGGCCTTCTTCGCCCATGAAACGGGGAGCTGGGCCATGATGGCGCTCGTGGCGCTGCATGTCGCGGCCGCCGTCTGGCATCAGTTCATCGTGAAAGACGGCTTGATCCGTCGCATGACCCCATCACCGCGCAACTCCGCCCGGACCTGAATCCGATTCCCGGCGAACTTCGCCGATCGTTTATTGAATTGATAAAATCGGTGCATTCACTTAAACCTCACCGCAAAACCGATAGCGGGGGGAAGAGGCATGCGTTTCGATAAACTGGACCTGAATCTGCTCGTCGCGTTTGATGCGCTGATCGAGCGGCGCAGTGTTTCCGTCGCCGCGAATGATCTCTGTCTCAGTCAGTCCGCCATGAGCGGCGCGCTCAATCGCCTGCGTGAATATTTCGAGGATGATCTGCTCGTCCAGAGCGGACGCAGTATGTTGCCGACACCCCGGGCCATTGAACTGGCCAAGCCCGTCCGGGAAGCCCTTCTTTTTGTTCGCGGCAATATCACCACGCCGCAGCAATTCGATGCGGCAACATCAGAGCGATGTTTTTCGGTCGTCGGATCGGATTACGCGCAGCAAATCCTGCTGGCGGAGGCGATCGGCGAAATCGCCAACGAAGCGCCGTCGATCACTTTCAAGATCACCAACCCGGACAAGGCCTGCGTGGACAGGTTCAATCGCGGCGAGATCGACATTTTCATCACGATCGAGAGCAGTTCGCTTGGCCTGTTTGACACGCACCCTCGTTCCCTGTTGTTCGAGGACGAAGAAGTCGCAATTTGCTGGGACGGGAATGAGACCTGCCGTCACGGCGTAACGCTGGAAGCCTTCAACAACCTCGGTCACGTGACGGTCAATTTCGGTCCGGACAGGGTTCCGGCCGTTTCCGAGATGATTTTCGAGGACAAGGGCATTGCCCGCAAAATCGAGGTTACGGTGCCTACCTTCAGTTGCCTGCCTGGTGCCCTTCTGGGTACCCAGCGTATCGCCACGATGCACCGCAGGCATGCAAACTTCTTCGCGCGGCACATGCCGATCAAGGTGTTTCCGCTGCCTTTCGAAATGCCCAAGGTTCGCGAGATGATGGTCTGGCATGCATCGCATAACAACGATGCCGGCCTGAAATGGCTGCGCGGGAAATTCCAGTCGATCGCGGATCGTCTGGATTGATCTGCTCGCAGGCGTCAGGTCAAGCGAACCCGGCCTCTATTGCCGCCAGCCCGGCCTTCACGAGACTCGCGACATCGCCATCGTGGCGAAAGCCCAGCCGTTCGGCTGCCGGCGTTTCGAGCGGCGGCTGCTGACCGAACCCTTCCTGCATGGCGGGATCGACATCGTAGCTCACCAACTTCGGGTTCGCGCCGGTTTGCCGCGCGATCTCGGCGACCAGCTCGTCCATCCGAAGACGGATCGCCGGCAACGTTATGGCCGCGCTTTCGGGCACGTCGCTGCTCTTTACGGCCTTCAGCGCATGGACGAAGTTGTCAGCGATGCGGCCCAGGGACATTAGCCACAATGTCGCGCTTGGTTCGACCGGCAAGGAGATTTCGCGGCCGGCGCGAAGGGCATGGAACACGTTGCTCATGAATGCGGACTTCATCGTTTCCGACCCTGCCGGACGGGCGATAATGCCGGGCAGTCGGATCGAAAGCGCCGACAACTGCCCGCGCCGGGCCAGCGTGCCGAGCCAGATTTCCATGATCGCCTTGTGTGCGCCGTAATACATGTACGGCGCTACCGGCGTAGTATCGACGACCTTGGGCGGGAACGGCTGCCCGAAGACACCGATACTGCTGGCTGCGACGAATGGCGCGCCGGGCATGAGAGCAGCGAATTCGTCGGCGAATGCCATCGTTGCATCGACATTGATCCGGCGTCCTTCCGAGGGGTCCCGCTCGGCGGCGCCGCCAGGAACGGTGGCGAGGTGAATTACCGCCTCCGTCCCGCGCAAGGCGCGTTGTCGTATCGCAGGATCGCCCAGATCTCCTGCGATCATGCTGTCGGCGCCACACGCTTCGAGACTCTCCGTCGTCAGGTCGTGACCCCGCACGATATGTCCCTCACGGGAAAGAAGTCTGACGAGTTGCCGACCGACGAAGCCGTTTGCTCCGGTTACCAAAACTTGCATTGTGTTTTCTCCCGGAAGCCAGTTTCAGTTACTTCTTTTCATCTGGTCGAGTGGATAGGCAGGGATGCAATGTCCAATCGATTTCACTCACAGATCGTATTGCCTCGATTAATAGTGTTCTTTCGCCTGACACTCTGGGGCAAAATCCTGCCTGGCATCGGCTTGAATGATAGATGACTGCGCACCTATCGATTTGACCGGGGGGACCTGTGCGTGGATGGGGGAGGCCGACACAAGAAGAGAACGGTGCCCGAGATCGAGAGCACGTTCCCTCAAATGGAGGAGAAGGTCATGACTCAGTTCAATGCGGCGACCGGCCTGGCCGAAGGCAGCTTCGGCATCGGCACTTATGCGCACGGTGGCAAAGCCTTTCCGGGATTGGTTCAGCCGGATGGCACCGTATTCGACCTGAGCGAGATGTATTCCGACACCCACGCGATTTTCGATGATTGGGATCGTGCGCTCGACAAGCTCGCCGACCTCGCCGCGAAAGGGGGCGAAACCGGTATTCGGTTTGAAGCCGTGGAATGCCTTCCCCCGGTCGCGCATCCCAACATGTTGTGCGCGGGTTCGAATTATCGCCAGCATGTCGCCGAAATGATGACGCACAACAAGTTCAACCAACATCGGCGCAAGCCCGGCGAAAGCGACGAGAGTTTCTTTGAGCGCAATCTTGCCGAAGTCGATCGCCGCGCCCGGGAAGGGGCGCCGTTCTTCTGGACGGGCCTCCATTCGTCGTTGACGGGCGCCAACGCCGATATTCCCATGCCGATCGTGGGTGAACATCACGATTGGGAATTGGAATTCGGAGTGATCGTCGCGCGGTCGGAGCGGTACGTTAAGCCGGAAGACGCGAACCATCTTATCGCGGGCTACGTGATGGTGAATGATCTCGGCTCCGTCGACGAAGCGACCCGGCCCGATACACGGTTCGAATTCGACTGGATTTCGAAGCACCAGCCTAACTTCAAGCCGACCGGTCCCTTCATCGTGCCCAAGCAATTCGTGGACCGCTCGCAGGTGCGCATCCATCTCAGGCATAATGGCGAAACGATGCAGGACTGGCCGATCAGCGACATGATCTTCCCGCCTGAACAGCTGCTGTCTTATGCTTCCGAACGGATCAGGCTGATGCCGGGCGACTTGCTGATCACCGGATCGCCCCCGGGTAACGGCGCGATGCATGGCGGCCGCTGGCTGAAGCCGGGCGACGTGATGGACAGCGAGGTGACCTTCCTCGGTCGTCAGCACAACAAGTGCGTCGAAGATGTCGAGGGGAAGGAGCGTGGCTATCATTTCGGCCCCTTCACCAAGATGTGGGAAAGGTTCCGGGCGCAGGAAGAAGCCTGATCCCTGCACGTAGCCGGTCAGATTGACGAGGGGGCGGAAGCCGGTGTCGACCAGATGTCGCCCTCCGTCTCGATCCGGCAGGTTGGCGGCACCATGATGGCGGCCAATGGCTGCTATCGCGCGAAGCGTTTTGTTTGGCTGAATATCCCGCGCTAGGGTTCGTGACTGAAATGCGCCTGACAACAGCGCATGGAGATGAGCAGGTCCAGAGAACCTGTTTGCCGTTCGGTGTCCGAGGGAAAGTAGGAGAGTTATGGCACGGCGATTTGTCGATCTGTCGATCTATCTGGAGAACGATGTCGTCACGGATCCACCGTTCATGCGGCCCGAGATCAGCTATATGGGGCACTTGGAGACGCTGGAGGAAGCGCGCTTTTTCTTCCCGGGCATTGAGGCGGAGCAGTTTCCCGGTGGTGAAGGTTTTGCCGCGGCGGAGATGGTGAAGCTCAGCACGCATAATGGAACGCACCTGGACGCACCCTACCACTATCATCCCACGATGGACGGTGGCGAACGAGCCATCACCATTGACGAGGTGCCGCTGGAATGGTGCTTCCAGCCAGGCGTGAAGCTGGATTTTCGGCACTTTCCCGATGGCCATGTCGTTACGGCGCAAGAGGTCGAGGACGAGCTGGCGAGCATCGGGCACCAACTGCGCCCGCTCGAAATCGTCCTGGTCAATACACGGGCAGGCAAGGCGGTCGGCGATCCGGACTTCGTCAACATCGGCTGCGGCATGGGTTACGATGCGACGATGTACCTGACCGAACGCGGCGTTCGTGTGACGGGCACCGATGCGTGGTCATGGGACGCGCCGTTCAAGTACACGGCGGAACGGGTCCGCGAGACCGGCGATACGTCGCTCATCTGGGAAGGGCACAAGGCCGGCCGCGACATCGGGTACTGCCATCTGGAAAAGCTGCACAATCTGGAAGCGCTTCCGGCAGACGGGTTCGTCGTCAGTTGCTTTCCGCATAAGATCAGGGGCGCTTCCGCGGGTTGGACACGCGCTGTCGCGATCATCGAGGAATAGGCAAGCATGGCCGGATCGCAACAGGCTTTTGTCGTGCGGGGCGGGACCGGCGGAATGTCTGCGGCAATCGCGCTGAAAGGCCCAGTCGCGCTTGACAGGATGGGCCGCGCAACGGGCGTTCGCGGGGAGCGGATCTGATGGCCGATACGATTTCCACCTGCGGGCAGGAGCGGCGCCCGATCCCGGTCGAGCAGCGTGGCAAGCACCTTGTCATCGACATTCACTGTCACCTCAATGTGGCGGCTGCGGAAGCCTATGTCCGGTCGCACGTCGACAATCCGCCAGATCCCCTGGCATTCATGTCCGCCGCATCGAAAGCGGTGAATGGAAAGCTGTTCGCGGAGATCGGCAAGAAGCTGAACGGCGTGGACGATCGCATCGCGGACATGGACCGCCTGGGCATTGACGTGCAGGCGATCAGCCCGTCGCCCGGGCAGTACTATTACTTCGCACCGCCCGAGGTGGGGCGGGAAGCCGCGCGCATCGTGAATGAGGGCATTGCCGAGGCGGTGGCGCGGCATCCTGGCCGACTGGTTGGCATGGGGACGGTGCCCCTGCAGGATACCGGGATGGCCATCGCGGAAATGCGGCGCTGCGTGTCGGACCTGGGCCTGCGCGGGATCGCGATCAGCAGCCACGTGAACGGAGGCGAACTGGCCGACCCTTCGCGCCGAGCCTTCTTCGCGGCGGCGGAAGAACTCGGAGTGCTGTTGTTTATGCACCCGCTGGGCTTTACGCACGGCCATCGATTGGCCGAGCATTACCTGGACAATATTCTCGGCAATCCGATGGAATCGACCATCGCGTTGAGCCACCTCATCTTCGGCGGCGTGCTTGACGCCCACCCTGGCCTGAAACTCTGCGTGGCGCATGGCGGCGGCTATCTGCCAGGATACTGGGGCCGGATGGATCACGCCTATCGCGTTCGGGAAGATTGCCGCGAACATATCTCACGCGAACCGTCGTCCTATTTGCGGCAGGTCTGGCTCGACACGCTCGTCTTCGATCAAGATCAGCTTGACAGCCTCGTCCGCACGCACGGTTCGGATCGCCTGTGCCTTGGGACAGACTATCCCTTCGACATGGCAGAGCCCGATCCGGTGGGCTTCCATGCCCGTCTGGACGAGGCGGACAAGCAAAAAATACTCGGCCAGAACGCGGCGGCTTTGCTGGGCTTGGCTCCCGGATCATGCAGTTGTTGAACTGACGGAAAATCCGGCATGCCGATCGTAAATTAGCAGGCCCTTGGCGAATTCGTGGCCACTGACCGACGACGCCGGGCGGCGTGATCGCAAGCGCACAAAGGGGCATCTGTGTGCTCGAACCAGGCGACTGCCAGATTCTCTGCCCGGGTTCGACGCCGCGACTTCGGATAGGCGCAAGAATGACACCAACGCCGCGAACGCATCAGCGATCCGGTCGGCGTGCCAACTAAAAGGAACAATGTTATGCCGCGTGCCTTGATTACTGGTGCTTCGTCCGGGATTGGCCGGGAGTTTGCCGAACAATTGGCGAAGCGAGGCTACGATCTCGTTCTCGTCGCCCGACGCGAGGCTCGCTTGCGCGAACTGGCCGTCAAGCTTGGCAGGAGCGGTGTGGACATCGAAGTACTTCTCGCCGACCTTGGTGAAGCAACCGGCCTGCGCAGGGTCCGTGAACGCATCGCGGAGGGCGGTTCTTGTGATCTTGTCGTCAACAACGCCGGATTTGCCATTCGCGGGATGGCACCTGACATCGCACTGGATGACATTGCCGCGATGCTGCTAGTCAACGTGGAGGCGGCGGTCGGCGTTTCGGTCGCAGCGATGAAGCGGATGATGCAGCAAGGGCAGGGGGGCATCATCAACGTCGCGTCCGGAATGGTTTTCATGCAGATGCCGGACAATGCCGGCTATGCCTCATCGAAGAACTTCGTCATGGCTTTTACCCGGCATATGCAAGCCGAGGCAGCGGAATCCGGCGTCTACGTGCAATTGCTACTCCCCGGCGTAGTAGCGACCGAAATGCATCAAGTGGCAAAGGTCGACCTCTCCGGCTACCCGCCGGAAATCGTGATGCAGGTAGAGGATCTCGTGGCATCGTCGCTTAAGGCGTTCGATACCGGGGAACTGGTCTGTATCCCCTCGCTGGCCGCCCCAGGGCTGTGGGATGCCTATGTCGCAGCCGAAGGTGCCTTGGCCGTAAATGTTTCCCGCGACAGCCCTGCTGAGCGATACAAGTAAGGATCAAGATGAAAGCGGAGCGGGACCGCATCAGCGGTCCCGCTCCGGCCGTCTCCGTTTGGTTGGCTTCTGCAAGCATTCGCTCGACATATTCGTCAGCTCTGTCGGACTCGCGTCCCAGCTTCCATGTCGCGGCATTGGGCGGGTACGAGCTATGAACTTGGTCGGGTGGCATGTCGGGCGTTGTTGATAGCAATCTATCACGCCTTTCGATGCCAGCCATCGACTCGGTGCGTTTGTCTTCCGGGAAATGGAGCCGCATGAAGGCTGCATTCAAAATGCACTTAGCTGCATTGGCCGAGAGAGGACGAGATGGCTGCGATCAGGAATGCTCTAATTGTCGGGGGCGGCCTTGCTGGCCTGACGGCAGCCGCTTCGCTTGCTCGCGCAGGGGTGAATTGCAAGGTTATCGACATCGCCGATGGTCCGGCGGGCGCAGCGATCACGCTGCTCAATAGGGCAGTAGACGCTCTGAACGAGATCGGGGCGCTGGACGGCTGTCTGGCCCAGGGCAAAATCACTGATGCCGAGGAGCTGTTCACGAATTTCGACGCGGCTGGAAACCGGCTGCCGGCGCCGCCCATGCCAAAATCCCCTGAATCCGACCTCCCGCAAGGCATTCTCATCTATCGGCCTGATCTGTACCAGGTTCTGCGCAAGGCCGCTGAAGACGCGGGCGCCAATGTTCGGATCGGCCTTAGCATCGAAAGCCTTGAACAGTCGGCGGACGGGGTCGAAGTGACGCTCACCGATGGCCAGACCCGGAAATATGAACTGGTCGTCGGTGCCGATGGCATTCGGTCAAAAACGCGTTCGCTGATCCTGACCGGAGAGGAAAGTGTCGAGCCGACCTATTCGGGGGTGACCATGTTTCGGGCCGTGGTCGGCGGAGTTCCGGATCTTGGGCCTACGGGCCATTTCCATGCGAAAGATCTTTGTGTGATCAGGCGGATGGCTGATGGTCGTATCTATTTCGCCACGGGTCGCGAATATGCTGAACGGCCAACTTTCGACGCGCAAAGTGCGCGAGAAACAGTGCGCGATATCTTCAGCGCATTTTCCGCGCCGTTGCTTTGCGCCGTGGCCAGCAAATTGACGGACGAGGTTAAGCTGATCGTCAATGACTATGACTGGCTTCTGGTGAAGAACCCCTGGTACCGCGGGCGCGTAGTTCTGATCGGCGATGCTGCGCATGCCACAACCGCTCATCTTGCTTCCGGCGGCGGCATGGCGGTCGAGGATGGAATCGTTCTAGGGCAGGAAATCGGGAAAGCCGCCACATGCGAGGAGGCGTTGGCGGCTTTCATGGCGCGCAGATTTGACCGGGCTCGCTTCGTTGTGGAAGCCAGTGTTCAGCTCGACCAGATGACACAGCAAAAAGTCTCCCCGGCCGAGCAGAGTAAAGTGCGAAGGCAAGCCATGGCCACGCTGTCCGTGCCGTATTGATGTCCCGGCAAAGCCGACCGCATCAACACACCGCACCAGGACGGTTCGACCCAAGCCGGGCCGTGGGAATGCGAACCGGTTCGGGAGGCAAGTTATAACCTCCGACAATACGCGCTATCACTACATCCGGTTTGTCGCCAGGGCGGGTTGCGGGCAAACAAAATCCAGGGAGATTCATGATGAAAGTGCTGAAAAATGCCTGGTATGCGGCCACCTGGAGTCATGACCTGGATGACGAGCCGCTGTCACGGACATTCCATGAGCAGCCGGTTGTCATCTATCGCGGCGAAGGCGGCAAGCCCATCGCGCTCTATGATGCCTGTCCCCATCGTTTCGCGCCCCTCAGCCTGGGGCGGGTACAGGGCGATCGCATCAAGTGCGGGTATCACGGCCTTGAATTCGACAGGAAAGGGCACTGCGTACTTAATCCGCATGGCAAAGGAGTCATCGCCTCTGCCCTGAATGTACGGTCCTACCCCTTGGCAGAGCGTTACGGCATGATCTGGATTTGGATGGGTGATCCTGATCGGGCCGATGAGGACAAACTTCCCTCGCTGCCGATCCTGGAAGATGCGGACTTTACCTGGGTTCATGGCCGGACGTTCGTGAACGCGCATTATGAGCTTGTCATCGATAACCTCCTCGATCTCAGCCATGTCGAATTCCTTCATCCATTTCTTGCCTCCGACGGCAATTCCTCGCGCACGGTTTTCCGTGCCGAGCAGGTGGGGGATCGGGTCAATTCCTATTATGACGTGCGCAACGAACCGATCACAGCGCTGTTCAGGCTGCTATGGGAGGGCGACGAAGTGGAAGCCGACCTTCACGCTTACATGTACTGGAGTGCACCGTCTTACCTCTATCTCGACACCGGGATGAGTGCTCCGGGCGAAGATCCC
Organism: Novosphingobium endophyticum; assembly: GCF_014640675.1. GTDB lineage: Bacteria > Pseudomonadota > Alphaproteobacteria > Sphingomonadales > Sphingomonadaceae > Novosphingobium > Novosphingobium endophyticum. The sequence goes on from NZ_BMHK01000005.1 coordinate 167,900, forward strand.
AGCAAGGCGCCCCGCGTGCCCGGCATTCATCTGCTGACGCCGGAAACGGAGAACAGCACACATTATTTCTGGGCCATGGGCCGCAACCGCTTGCGGGATAACGTGGAGATTTCCGAAATGATCCGCGAGGGTACGCGCAACGCCTTCGAGCATGAGGACGAGCCCATGATCTGCGCGGTGCGCAGCCGCATGTCGTCGAACGATCTCTTCGCAAACAAGCCGGCGCTGCTGCCGATCGATGAAGGCAATGTTCGCGCGCGGCGGGTGCTGAGCCGATTGATCTTGGAAGAAGAAGGGAACATGGCCCGGCAGGCGAAAGTCTGATCGTTTGGGCTGCTTTCGATCGGGCAATTGAGGCAGGCGAGGTGATGGTGCGCCTTACCCGTTTGCATTGCGAGCCACTTCGGACCGGCGGCCACTTCTCCGTCAGCTATCGCCGCCAGCCATTCTTCATATCGGTTATTTGACGTTCGGTTCGCGACGCTTCGCCGCTACACTCGTTCCTCGCCCGAACCTGCGCCGGCTCATGTCATCTGCCGGCGCCGATCGGCGGCCTGCCAAAGCATAACAGACAAACAGAGGATGGTTAATGTCGCGTATCGTAGATCAGCAACGCAGAGGTTACGAGCAGCAACTCCGGAACGCTGAGGGCCTGTTCGAAACCGACCGCGCCATGCTGCTGGCTCCCGCTTCAACCGGACAGGATGTCTTCAACGTAAAGGGGGCGTATTACAGCTGGACGCCGTTGACCGTTCCGCTGGAATATACAAACTGGACGGAGGAAAGCGCTGCGCATGTAGAGGCCTGTTATATCGGCGACTGGACCTCGATCTCGAAGATCCGGGTGCGTGGCCCCGAAGCGCTGGCGTTTCTGGCCCGCATAGGCATGAACAGCCTCGAAAAATTCGCGTTGGGCCAGATCAAGCATCATGTGCAGCTCAACGAGGCGGGACAGATCGCGTCCGAAGGCGTGGTCTATCGCGTTGGCGAGGAAGAGTTCATCTACACCGGCGGTGGTGGCGACTGGGCGCTTTGGCAGGCGACGCAGGGTTCCTGGGACATGGAGATCGAAGCGATCAGTCCCGAGATGTTCATTTTTGAGGTACAGGGGCCGAATTCGCTTTTCGCGCTGGAGAAGGCGACGGGTGAGAACCTTCGCGACATCAGATTCAATCATAGCCGCATGTCGCAGATCGGCGACATTGAGGTCCGCGTCCTGCGCACCGGTATTTCCGGCGAACTCGGTTATGAATTGCACGGCTCGGCGGACGATGCCGGGGCCGTGTGGGCCGCCGCTTTCGAGGCGGGCAAGGAATTCGGCATTCGTCAGCTCGGCATGCGTTCGTTGCTGGTGCAACATATCGAATCCGGGATCGCGACCGTCGGTCTGGATTATTTCCCCGCCTCGATCGTAACGCCGGGCGCGCCGAAGCTTTTGCCCAGAGGCACGCCGACGGGAAGTTTCATTCCGCAGGCGGTTACGGACTACTTCCGGATGCCAGGCGAACTGGGGTGGGGCAATCGGCGCGCGCGCGATGGTCACGATTTCGTCGGCCGCGAAGCCTTGGAAGCCCAGGCGGCAGATGGCGGCCCGGCGCGCAAGTTGGCCGGTCTCATCTGGAATGAGCAGGACATCACCGATCTGTTCGCGGCCCAATTCCGGGGCGGTCCCTTGCCGGACTCCATGGAAATGCCCCGCGCAATAGGGGCGGAGTTCGATCAGGTTCTGGCCAATGGGCGGCAGGTCGGCATTTCCTCTTCGCGGACCTACAGCACCGTTCTGCGCAAAATGATTTCGCTTTGCGTCATCGACCGCGACCTTATGGAAGTGGGCACGCAGCTTACGGTCTTGTGGGGAAGGCCGGGGACACCGCAGCGGGAAATCCGCGCGACGGTAGCCGCGCTGCCATTCAAGGAAGATAGGCGGCGCACAGACGTCAGCGCCCTTTAGGGCACAAAGCGGGGCCTATTCGCGCTTTCGGCGCTCGGACCATGTTGGATCGCTCAGATGCCCCGCCGATGCCCGCGGCTGAAAAATTCGCCTTTTCCTGTGCCTCGCAATCACGACAGCACGACTGCCGATAATTCGGGAGAAACACGATGCGACTTGCAACTTTGGACGATGGCACGCCCGATGGCCGCCTGGTGGTTGTGTCCGCCGACGGCTCTTCCTGCGCCTCGGCCCCTGTCGACACGCTTCAGCAAGCCGTGGAGGGGTGGGATGTCATCGAACCGGCCCTGCGAGCCATCCGCGAGTACCCGGAACGGCTGCCAGCAGAGAGCCTGCGGGCGCCCCTGCCGCGGGCGTGGCAGTGGCTCGACGGATCGGTCTATCCCAGCCATGCGCGGCTGATGGAGCAGGTGCTGGGCCTGGATCCGATCATCAGTGACAGCCCGTTGATGTATCAGGGCGTTTCGTCGAAATTCTATGGACCCAACGAAGACGTGGTCATGCGCGACGAGGAACTCGGCATCGACTTCGAAGGCGAGTTCGGGATCGTGACCGATTTCGTTCCCATGGGCACGAGCGCTGCCGACGCGGCCGCGCATATCAAGCTGGTGGTTCAGATCAACGATTGGTCGCTGCGGGCTCTGGCCGGGCCTGAAATGAAGACCGGCTTCGGCTGGATTCAGGCCAAGCCGCCGTGTTCGATGGCCCCCTTTGCGATCACGCCGGACGCTTTGGGTGCCGCGTGGAAGGACGCGCGCCCTCATCTCAAGCTGCGGGTGTGCTGGAACGGCGAACAATTCGGCAATGCGGATGGTGGACCGATGGAATTCGGCTTCGACGAACTTATCGCCCACGCCGCGCGGACGCGCGATCTCGTGGCTGGAACAGTCATCGGATCGGGGACCGTTTCGAATGAGAATTTCCGCGAGGCGGGATCGTCCTGCATCGCGGAGCGGCGCGGTATCGAGGTTGTCGACAACGGCGAGGCGAGCACCGCCTTCATGCGTTTCGGCGACCGCGTCCGCATGGAGGCACATGCCGCGGACGGAAGCGCGCCCTTTGGCGCGATCGATCAAAAGGTCGTTCGCCCATGAGGGAGGCAGCATTCCCGTCGAGCGATAGCGAGCGGAGGGATCGCATATGACAGTTTCGGATTCCGGGCTGCCCCCGGTACAGCGCGTGGTCACGGGCCATGATGCCAGGGGCCTTGCGGTCTTTAAGTCGGAAGATGTCGAACCAACACGAATGATCCCGTCTGGCGATGCGGCGTTCCTGCTTGTCTGGACCACGGAAAAGGTGCCGGTCGACAACAACGATGAAACCGACGGGCGGCTGCGTGAGGCGGGGCTGACGCTCAACGAAGGATCGGTTATCCGTATCGTCGACATGCTGCCGGGGCGGTCGAGCCCGATGCACCGGACCAACAGCATCGATTACGGGATCGTGTTGAGCGGCGAAATCGAGCTGGAACTGGACAGCGGCGAAGTGCGCACGGTCCGCGAAGGCGGTGTCATCGTGCAGCGCGGCACCAATCATCTTTGGCGCAATGCAACGGACAAGCCGTGCCGGATTGCATTTATTCTGATCGAGGCAGCCCCCTACCTCCACGAAGGCAAGCCGCTGCCGGAGGACAAGCCGGCGGACGATTACACTAATGACTGACCGGCCGCCCCCCTTTCCTTCATGAAATCCGGATTTGGGAAAGCGGCGCGATCGTCACCGGATAGCCTGCCCCTTCCGGAATACGCAGCATATCGCCGTCAACCCAGGGTGAGATTGGATCCATCGGTGTATTGAGCGCGTGTTCCTTCGCTTCGGCAAAGCTGGCGAACCGTGCCAACCGCTCAAGGTTTCTGCGGGTGGGGTAAATTGCCTTGATCTCGTCCATTTCGATCATGTCCAGCGCCTGTTTCGCGCTGGCCCAGAACAGGCGTGTATTCTCTCCCAGATCGGGCGTCAGGTCGACTCGTCCCGAACCGAGGTCGGCAAGGTAAAACCGGGTGTCGAAAATGCGGCCGGGCTTGAAGGTCGGCACCCACCGCGCAAAGGGAACAAGTTGGTCGAGGTCGAGCGTCCATCCGAAACGGTCGAGCACAGGGGCCAGGTCCTCGTCGTGCATCAGCATCGCGCGCGCATCGATAGCTGCTTGCGCGCCAGCCTTTTCATGGGTTGCCAGAATGAGACCGGTTTCTTCAAGCACTTCACGGATGCCTGCAATGCGGGCCGCCGCTTCATCCGTGGGGATGGCGGGAAAGCCGGCCGCCTGCTTCTCGTCTGCCGGAGCGATCTTGCCACCCGGAAATACGACGGCAGCCCCTGCAAATGACAGTTGGGCAGAGCGTTGGACCATCAGTATCTCGGGCACGCCTTCAGACCCGCTGCGGAACACAATTACGGTCGCGGCACGAACAATTGTCTGGTCTTGCGGCGGTGCGGCTGTGTCGTTCATTGTCGTTCTCCCTTGAAACTCGCAGTCGGGCGTTTCGGCTACTGACAGGATGATGGCTTCGGATGTTCGTGAATACACGGTGCTGGACGATAGAATGGGGGGATTGCGATCCCGCGGGCATCGTCTTCTATCCCCGCTATTTCGCGGCTTTCGACACTTCCACGGCTTGTTTGCTGGAAGCGGCAACGGGAATGAAGAGCGCCAGGATAATTCACGAAAACGGGATCATCGGTTGGCCGATGGTCGACACGAGCGCGCGTTTCATGGCTCCGGCAAGCTATGGCGACTTTGTCGAGATCGAGACGCGCATGACGCGCGTGGGACGATCGAGCTTTGCCCTGGAGCATCAGCTTACGAAAGATGGGCAGGTGTGCATCGAGGCCAGCGAGGTTCGCGTGTGGGCTGCGCCGCGAACGGATGGTGCACCCGGCATCATGGGCGTTCCGATCCCCGAACCAATCGCGGCGCGCCTTCGCGCAGAATAGGCGCACATCAACTGCGGGCTCGCGACGACCCGGTGAAAAGGTCCGGCTGTCCCAGCGCGAATTTTCGCAAATAGGACGAACCTATCAGTGGCGAGGGAAACAGCTTTCCCGGCTTCGCCAGCGCATCGACCTCGGCGAAAAGATCTGCATTGATCGGCTCCTGCGCATCGGCGAGCAGTTCGGCCATTTGCTCCTCGGTCCGTGCACCTAAGATCGGAATGCGGTTGCGCCCCGATTCCATCAGCCAGCGCAGGGCCAGGCGCCGCGTGGATTGGCCGCTTCGTTCGGCCAGGCCAGAAATCGCATGGCGAAATTCGCATAAGGTCGGAGACATGCGATCCGCGGACTGACGGCGCGGATCGTTGCCACCTGCAAGTGCGCCCGCCCCCAGAGGCCCCCAACAAAACACGGCAAGGTCGAGTGCTTCCGACATGGGAACAAGATCACGTTCGATCCCGCGCGTGGCGGCGTTGTATTCGGCCTGGATCGCTACGACAGGCGTCAGACGCAAAGTTTCGGCAAGGGTTACGGCGCGGGAGGAAAGCCACGCAGGCGTGTCCGACAGACCGAAATAGAGGATCTTGCCCGCGCGGACGAGGTCGTCGGCGGCGCGCAGAATTTCCTCGAGCGGAGTGGTCCCGTCCCAGAAGTGCAGCCAGAACACATCGATGCGATCGGTTTTCAGGCGGCGCAGGCTGCCGTCCGCGGAGAGCATCATCGTCCGCCGGCTGTTCCCGCCCGCCAGGGGATGCGCGGATGCGGCGGCGGTGTACTTGGTCGACAGCACCAGTTGATCGCGACGGCCGGCCGTGAAATCGCCCACGATCTCTTCGCTTGCCCCGTCGGCGTAGTTGGGGGCGGTATCGATCGTCGTGCCGCCGCCGTCGACGAAACGTGCCATGATCTTGCGGGCCTCGTCGGCGGAGCAGCCCCACGGGCGCGGATCGCCGAACGTCATCGTGCCGAGCGCAATCTCGGAACTCCGCAATCCGCTTTTGCCGACAAGGACCTGCTTCAGCATAGTCGCATCCTTATTGCGAAACCCTCGTGTCAGTTGCCCGCAAGGGACCTGCCTTCGGCTGCGGTCAGCATCTGGCCCAGAGCCATGAGGCGTTCGGACAGCTCCGTGGCCGCTTCCGACCAGGTCGCGAGTTCGGCAATGTCGATGATATCGACGGCGCCCTCGTCCGAAATGAAGCGAGCGCCCGAAAAGCTCTTGATGCAAAGGGCACCGGACGATCGCCGCGACAGGACGCCACTTGCGACCAGGTTACGGCGTTCGAGGAGCGCGCTGATCGCCGTCATCGTTTCGCGCAGCGCTCGCGGATCCTTGTGCCATTGCGAAAGGCGTTCCTCGATGATCTGCCGCTTCTCGGTGAAGGGCATGGCCTTGAGCGTGAAGGACAGGAACTTCTGCTTCTGGTTGGCGCAGAACCAGCGGGCCATGAACTGGCCAACCCGGTACTCCAGCAGCGAACACCGGGCGATCAACCCGCCCATCTCGGCATGGGCGGCGCGCATGTCGTCATCGGCCTTGTGAATATCCATCACTCGGCTCCTTCCTTGATCCTGTCGATCCAGCTGGCCGCCCATTCGCCCGCGACGTCTTCCGCCAGGGTACCGCTCGATGCGTCGTGCCGCTGGATATCGACGATTCGCGTTGCGCCGCAGGTATCGAGCGCGGTCGCCCAGCGGTCGCCTGCCGCGCAGAACGTGTCGGCATAGGTTCGGTCGCCCAGAGCGAAAAGGACATACTTCTTTCCGGACAAGTCTGCGCCGTTCTCCAGATCGCCGTAGAGCGCCTGTCCATTGTCCGGTATGTCGCCGTGCCCGTAAGTGGAGGAAACGATCACCAGCAGATCGAACGGATCGAGGTCACTGGCGCCCATGCAGTCCATCATGTGGCGTTCGCTAGCAAGGCCGGCGTTCGCGAGTGCGTCTTCGATCTCCTCGCCGCAAATGTCGGCAAGGCCCGTGATCGTCGCTACGAAAATGCCGATGCTCGGATTATTGCTCGACATGCTTCTCCCATTCGGAATTATGAATCGTATTGCAATGGAATATGCACTATATGACATATATGCAAGAGCGGAATGACTCTATGGAGGGTGAACAGCCTTCGGGCAGCGGCGAGATTGCGCGGCGCATTCGGGCCGCGCGCGCGAGGGCGGGATTTACACGCAAGCAGCTCGCGGCGGCTTCCGGCGCGTCGGAACGTTATCTTGCGCATCTTGAGAATGGCACCGGCAATCCCTCGGTCGAAATGCTTGTGGCGATCGCCAAGGCCCTGGACATAGCCCTGGCCGAGCTTCTGCCTCTGGGCGGGGAGCGTGATCGTACTTTGGCGCGAGCGGCTCAATTCTTGCGCCGGCTACCGCCGGAACGGGTCAGCGCCGCCGCGGCCTGGCTTGCGCAGCAGCCTGGGGAATTGGGCGGGAAGGCGCGCCGGATTGCCCTTGTTGGTCTGCGGGGGGCGGGCAAGTCATCCTTGGGGAAACTCCTTGCAGAGCGCCTGAAAGTCCCGTTTTTTGAGATGTCCAAGGAAGTGGAGCGGCTCTACGGAGGCTCGATTGGCGTCCTGTTGGAGATGAACGGACCGTCGGCGCTGCATCGTTACGAGACCGAGGTTCTTTCGGAGATATGCGCAAAGCACGATGCGGCGGTGATAGCGGCGCCGGGAGCCATTGTTTCGGACGGCAAGCTCTATGAGCATTTGCTGCAATCTACATGGACGGTCTGGCTTCAGGCCAGGCCCGAAGACCATATGGAGCGGGTCGTTTCCCAAGGTGATCTGCGCCCGATGACCGGGCGTTCGGCAATGGACGATCTCAAGGCGATCCTGTCCGCGCGCGAGGCTGACTATGGTCGCGCCGATGCGATACTGAACACCTCGGCGCAAGGGTTCGAGGCGACGTTCGCTCTGCTCGATGAGGAGGTGTCGCGCCTGATAATGTGAACTATAGTGCTTGCTGATCGTTCCTGAATGCGTTATCTTGCGTGCAAGTCAGGGATGAGGAGTGATTCGATGGCTACCCGGGTTGCGGAAACCGCCCCGCCGACAGCGGCCTTTACATATGACAGGGATGGCGAGACCTATCGCCACTGGAAAGTCAGCATCGATGGCCGCGTCGCCACGGTCGCCATGAACGTCGATCCCGACGGCGGGCTGTTCGACGGCTACAAGCTCAAGCTCAACAGCTACGACCTGGGCGTCGACATGGAGCTGCATGATATCGTGCAGCGCCTTCGTTTCGAGCATCCGCAGGTAGGCTGTGTGGTGCTGACCAGCGCGCAGGACCGCATCTTCTGTTCGGGTGCGAACATCTACATGCTGGGCACGTCCAGCCACGCGTGGAAAGTGAACTTCTGCAAGTTCACCAACGAAACGCGCAACGGCTTTGAGGACAGCTCGCAAAACGGCAGTCTCAAGTTCCTGGCCGCAGTCAACGGCACGTGTGCCGGCGGCGGCTACGAAGTCGCGCTGGCTTGCGACGAAATTCTGCTGGTGGATGACCGGTCTTCAGCCGTTTCCCTGCCTGAAGTGCCCTTGCTTGCGGTCCTTCCGGGCACGGGCGGGCTGACCCGCGTGATCGACAAGCGCAAGGTGCGCCGCGATCTGGCGGATGTATTCTGCACTTCGGAAGAAGGGGTCAGGGGGCGCCGCGCCAAAGAATGGGGTCTCGTTGACGATATTGCCCCGAAAGGCCGCTGGGATGAGCGCGTTGCCGAATGCTCCGCTTCGCTCGTTGCCCGGAGCAACCGGCCCGAGCATGCCGAAGGCGTCAAGCTAACCCCGCTCGACCGCGTGATCGACGAGGGCGGTTATCACTATCGGCATGTCGATGCCGAATTCGACCGCGAACGGGGTGCGGTCACGATCACCGTCAAGGCGCCGACGGATGCGCCGCCCGCCGATGGCGATGCGATGCGCGTGCAGGGCACTGCGTTCTGGCCGCTCGCCATGGCGCGAGAGTTGGACGACGCGATCCTGATGCTGCGCACCAACGAGCCGGAGCTCGGCCTTTGGATCGTCAAGGCCGAGGGTGATGGCGCGAAGGTGCTTGCCTATGACGAAGCGCTGCTGGCCAACGCCGACCACTGGTTCGTCAACGAAGTGATCGGCATGTTGCGTCGCACGCTGTCGCGGCTCGATGTGTCGTCGCGTTCGATTTACGCGGTGATCGAGCCGGGCTCGGCCTTCGCCGGAACGCTGGCGGAACTCGCATTCGCCGCCGACCGTTCGTACATGCTGGAACTGCTGTCGAACCCCGAAAGCGGGCCGGCGATGCACCTGTCAGCGCTCAACTTCGGCACGTTTCCGATGTGCAACGGCCTGTCTCGCCTCGCGTCGCGCTTCCTGGGTGATCCGGACAAACTGGACGAAGTCTCTGCTCTCAAGGGCGAGCCGATCCCCGCAGGCGAAGCCTACGATCTGGGCCTCGTCACATTCGCGCCGGACGATATCGATTGGGATGACGAAGTTCGGCTGGCCATCGACGAACGGGCAGGACTTTCGCCCGACGCCCTGACCGGGATGGAAGCGTCGCTGCGCTTCGGTGGGGCGGAAACCGTGTGGTCCAAGGTCTTCGGCCGCCTGTCAGCATGGCAGAACTGGATATTCATTCGCCCCAACGCCGTCGGCGAGGGCGGCGCACTCAAGCTTTTCGGCAGCGGTACCCGCGCTGATTTCGACCGCAAGCGCGTCTGATCCGAAACGTCGCCGTCATCACGAAATACTGACCGGAGAAGCCGCCATGGCTATCGATTATCAAACCAAGATCCCCAACAATGTCGACCTGTCGAATGACCGGGGCCTTCAGCGCGCACTGGAGCACTGGCAGCCCGCTTTCCTCGATTGGTGGAAGGATCTCGGTCCGACGACCTACCAGGGGCACGACGTTTACCTGCGCACCGCCACCTCGGTGGACGCGAAGGGCTGGGCCACCTTCGGCCACGTGAAGATGCCGGACTATCGCTGGGGTATTTTCCTTGCCGACAAGCAGCCTGAACGAACCATCGGTTTCGGCGATCATATGGGCAAGCCTGCGTGGCAGCAGGTTCCCGGCGAGTATCGCTCTACCTTGCGCCGGTTGATCGTAACCCAAGGCGATACCGAGCCTGCTTCAGTGGAGCAGCAGCGCCTGCTCGCGCTGACCGCGCCGTCGCTGTACGACATGCGGAACCTGTTTCAGGTGAACGTCGAGGAAGGGCGCCACCTTTGGGCGATGGTCTACCTGCTTCACGCCTATTTTGGGCGCGACGGGCGCGAGGAGGCGGAAGAGATGCTTTATCGCCATTCCGGCGATATCGACAATCCGCGTATCCTGGGCACGTTCAACGAACCGATCGACGATTGGCTGTCGTTTTACATGTTCACCTATTTCACCGATCGCGACGGCAAGTATCAGCTCAAGTCGCTGGCCGAGAGCGGTTTCGACCCGCTGGCCCGGACCTGCCAGTTCATGTTGACCGAAGAAGCGCACCACATGTTCGTGGGCGAGACCGGCATCGGACGCATCATCAAGCGTACGCTGGAAGAGATGCAGAAGCTGGGCACCGACGATCCCGAAACGTTGCGTAAGGCCGGACTCTTCGATTTCCCGTTGATCCAGCGCTATATCAATTTCTGGTATAGTTCGGCTCTCGACCTGTTCGGCGCGGAAATATCCTCCAACGCGGCGACTTACTTCGCCAATGGTCTGAAAGGCCGCCCGGACGAAAGCACCTACGAAGACCACGATTGCTCAAACAGTGTCGAGCAAATCGAAACGCCCGACGGCATGGAAGAAGTCGCCAGCAGGAACGCAATGAACTGGGTCACGCGCAATGCCTATGTTCGCGACTGCGGCATCGGCTTGCAGCGCTGGAACCGCACGATCGCAAAAGCGGGTTTCGATTTCGCGTTTCACCTTCCGTCCGAACGCTTCAACCGCAAGGTCGGCTTGTGGTCCGGCAAGGAGATCGGGGTCCACGGGAAGCCGGCTTCCGCGGGCGAAGTGGAAGCTTCGCTGCCGAGCGAGACCGATCGGGGCTACGTCAAATCGCAGATGGTCGGGGTCACCGAACCGGGGAAATGTGCCAACTGGACCACATTGCCGGATCGCGGGATCAACAACATGCCGCTTGATTTCGAATACGTGCGCGCTGCCTGACACAAGCATCGCACGACCCGGAAATGCCGGGCGTGACGGGAGAAGAATCAATGACGGATACGTCGAAAGCCCGCGCGGCCCATGATTTGCCGGAGGCTCTGAACGCCGCCGAGGATCTCCTGGCACCCAATCTTGCGAAGCACCCGGACAAGACCGCGATCATCGACAGTCGCGGCACTTGTTCCTACCGGGAGCTTGCTGAACGGGTGGCGACGTTTCAGGGCATGTTGAACGATCTGGGCGTGCGGCGGGGCGAGCGGGTTCTCCTCTGCCTCACCGACACGCGCGATTTTCCTACCGCCTTTCTCGGCGCGATCCGGGCCGGCGTGGTTCCCGTCCCTCTCAATACCCTGCTGACGAGCGAAGATTACAGCTGGATCGCCGAGAACAGCGACGCTGCGGCTGTTTTCGTATCGGCCGAACTTTCCGACAAGTGGCACGGCGTGGCGGGGCAGAGACCTGACCTTCGGATGGTTTCCAGCGGCGGGGGCCCATGGGACGATCTGGAAACGCTTCTCGGCACGGCCGAGCCGGCGGCGAGTGCAGCAGACACGCATCGTGACGACGTGGCGTTCTGGCTCTATACGTCAGGATCGACTGGCAACCCCAAGGGAGCCATGCATCTGCATGGTTCAATCCGGCTGACGGCGAACCTCTATGGTATCGGCACGATCGGCATGCGCGAGGACGATGTCGTCCTGTCCGTCGCGAAGCAGTTCTTCGCCTATGGCCTCGGCAATGCACTGTCTTTCCCATACGCGGCGGGGGCAACGGTGGTACTGTTCGACGGTCGCCCCTTGCCGGAGCCGATCAGCCAACTGGTCCGCGAACATGGGGTCTCCGTGCTCGGCGTCGTTCCGACCTTCCTCGCCGGTTGGCTGTCGCATCCGTCCTGTCCGTCGCGACGGGAAACGCCCGCCCTGCGCATGGCGATCTCGGCGGGAGAAGCCTTGCCGTCACACCTCGGCATGGCGTTTCACGAACGCTTCGGCGCGCATGTGCTCGATGGCCTGGGTTCCACCGAAATGCTGCACATCTTCGTTTCGCAACGACCCGATTCCCTTCGGTACGGCTGCACCGGACGTGTGATCGACGGCTACGAGGTCAGGGTCGTGGACGAGAGCGGCGAAGCGGTTCCGGTCGGCGAAATCGGCAATCTCGAAGTGCGGGGGCCCACGACCGCCGCAGCCTATTGGCGGAACCGGATAAAGTCCATGAGCACGTTCAAGGGCGAATGGACCGCGACCGGAGACAAGTACACGATCAACGAAGATGGCTGGCTCACTTACGCGGGCCGGTCCGATGACATGTTGAAGGTCGGCGGAATCTACGTTTCGCCGATCGAGGTTGAAGAGGTTCTGGCGGGGCATCCCGACGTGATCGAAGCGGCGGTTGTCACCGATACCGACGACGACGGCCTTGTGAAGCCGCATGGCTTCGTCGTTGCGCGTGAAGGCGTGGACGCCAATGACGAATTGGCGAGCATCTTGCAGGCGCATGTCAAACAGCACCTTGCCCCATACAAGTACCCGCGCTGGATCACGTTCGTTGACGAACTCCCGAAAACGGCCACCGGCAAGATCCAGCGCTTCCGCCTGAGGGAAGCATCGTGAGCGAGCAGTCTTTCGACGTCGTGATTGTAGGCGGCGGACATGGCGGCGCCCAGGCGGCGGTCGCGCTGCGGATGAACGGGTTCGAGGGGACTGTCGCCATTGTCGGCCGCGAACCGGAACTGCCGTATGAACGTCCGCCGTTGTCCAAGGAATACATGGCCGGGGAAAAGCCGTTCGAGCGCCTGCACCTGCGACCCGAGAAATACTGGCAGGAGAAGGAAATCGAACTTCTGCTCGGCAAGACCGTGACGAAGGTCGACCCGGATGGGCACGTCGTCACATGCCACGATGGCGCACGAGTTGGGTACGGCAAGCTGATCTGGGCCGCGGGAGGCGATCCCAGGGCCATCCCGATTCCCGGGGCGGACATGCCCGGGGTGCATGAAATCCGCGATCGGGAAGATGTCGACGCGATTGTCGCCGAACTTCCCGGTGTCGACCGGATCGTCGTGATCGGTGGCGGCTACATCGGCCTGGAGGCCGCGGCCGTGCTCACCAAGCTGGGCAAGCATGTGACGTTGCTTGAGGCCCTGCCCCGCGTGCTGGTCCGCGTTGCGGGCGAGGCGCTCTCATCGTTCTACGAGGCTGACCACAAGGCACACGGTGTGGACCTGAGGGTCAACCAGACCGTCGCGGCGATCGAGGGAGAGGGGCGCGTCGAGGGGGTCCGTCTCGGCGGGGGCGAATTCTTGGCCGCGCAGATGGTCATCGTGGGTATCGGCATCTCGCCTTGCGTCGAACCGCTGATAGCGGCGGGGGCATCGGGCACGAACGGCGTGGACGTGGACGCAAGCTGCCGCACGAATCTGCCGGACGTCTTCGCCATCGGCGATTGCGCTACCCATGCCAACCGCTTTGCAGGCGGTGCGAGCATCCGGCTGGAATCGGTTCAGAATGCCAACGACATGGCGACGACGGCCGCCAAGGCAATTTGCGGTAAGGATGGAAGTTACGACGCGACGCCATGGTTCTGGTCGAACCAGTACGATTTGCGTCTGCAGACCGTGGGGATTTCGACCGGCCATGACGAGGCCGTCTTGAGGGGGGATCCGGCCACGCGCACGTTTTCGGTCGTCTATCTCAAGGATGGAAAAGTGGTCGCGCTAGACTGCGTCAATAGCGCCCGTGATTACTCGCACGGTCGCAGGCTCGTCGAACTGGGCATCGAGGTCGCTCCCGAAGCTCTGGCAGATGCCGCGCGCCCTCTCAAGGAATGGATCCTGTCGCCAGCGCGCGCAGGATAAGAACAGGAAACAAGAACATGACCGAGAAGCCTGACACTCCCGACGCCTTTGTCGCCCAGATCGCGAAAGTCACGGCCGCGATCGCTGACCGGGAACCCGGCTCCGAACTGGAAAGCTGGCTGAACGACCGGTTTTCGGCTGATTCCGTCTGGTTCGAAGAGACCTTCGCGCTTTGCCGGGCGGGGTGTGACGAAGGCTGGCTCTGTGAGAACGAAAGGGGCGGGGTCAAGTTCGGCCGCGCGGTGAAGGAAGGCGATGCGACGCATGGTTTCTCGGTCGATGTGGTCGAGATGACCGACGTCGTCGGACCGCACCACTCGCACCCCAATGGTGAGATCGATCTGGTCATGCCGCTGGACAATGGTGCCGAGTTCGATGGCCGGGGCGCGGGTTGGAAGGTCTATGCTCCGCAATCCGCGCATTGCCCGAGGGTGAGGGGCGGCAAGGCCCTTGTCCTGTATCTCCTGCCCGGCGGTGCAATCGAGTTCACGCGGAATTGAGATGGTGAGCTTGCCGGATCGCGTTGCGCTGGAAATCATCGATGGTGTGGCGACGCTGACGCTTGTGCGCAGCGGTAGTCTCAACGCTATCGATGAGGCGATGCACGCGGCGTTACGTCATGCCTTTACTCGGATTGCGAAGGACAGGTCCGTTCGCGCCGTCGTGCTGACGGGCTCGGGACCCGCCTTCTGTGCGGGGCAGGACCTGGCAGAGCGCGCCGCAACTTTCGATACCGGGGGCCAACCGGACCTGCATGACTCTCTGGATCGCAATTACAATCCTCTGATCCGCACCATCGCTTCGCTCGATGTGCCGGTCATCGCGGCGGTAGGCGGTATCGCTTTCGGGGCAGGAGCTGCTCTGGCGATTGCCTGTGACATTGTGCTGGCAGGGCGGTCGGCGCGCTTCCAGTTTGGTTTCGTCAATGTCGGTCTCGGGCCGGACAGCGGGGCAAGCTGGTCGCTACCTCGGATCGTCGGCCAGGCCAGGGGGCTCGATCTGGCGCTGACCGGACGAGCCGTGACGGCGGCGGAGGCGCTGGAAATGGGGCTGGTCAGCCGCGTGGTGGACGACAGCGACCTGCCGGAGACGGCTCAGGCCATTGCGCGCGATCTGACCGCCCGCTCGGCCGATGCGCTTGCGGCGATCAAGCGGCAATTCCGCGTAAATCCGCCAGGCACCCTCGACGCCGCGCTCGATGCCGAGCGCGATGAACAGGCCGCGCTCGGCCGGACCAGGGACTATCGCGAAGCCGTGCTGCGCTTCGCCGGAAGACATGCCAACAAGGATACCGGGACATGACCGACTGCATTTCGCTCAGCCACTATATCGCGGACCGATGGGTGGGCGGCGGAGAAGGACGGTCGCTGCATTCCGCCATTGACGGAGCGGTTGTTGCGCAGATGCCGGGGACGGCTGATATCGCGGCAATACTGCACCATGCGCGCACCATCGGGGGACCGGCCCTGCGCGCGATGACGTTCCGTGAGCGCGGCCAGATGCTGCGTGCGCTGGCCGGCGCCCTGACCGAACGAAAGGACGAACTCTACGCCCTGTCTTCGCTTACCGGCGCGACGAAGGGTGACAGCGCTTTCGACATCGAAGGCGGCATCGGAACCTTCTTCGTCTATGCATCGAAGGCAAAGGCAATGCCGGACGCGCACGTCCTGCCCGAATCCGGGCGCGAGACGATCAGCAAGGGCGATTTTCTCGGCCAGCATATCCTGACGCCGTTGACCGGCGTTGCGGTGCATATCAATGCCTACAATTTCCCTGTCTGGGGCATGCTTGAAAAGCTGGCGCCGACGCTGCTTGCCGGTATGCCTGCGGTGGTCAAGCCCGCGACTGTCGGCGGATACCTGACCGAAGCGGCCTTTCGCATCATAATCGAAAGTGGCGTTCTGCCGCAGGGCGCCGTGCAACTGCTGCTGGGCGATACAGGCGATTTGCTCGATCGACTGGACGGGCAGGACAGCGTGGCCTTTACCGGTTCCGCCAATACCGCGAACCGCCTCAAGGCCCATCCCAACGTCGTGGGCAAGACCGTGCGTTTCGCGGCGGAGCAGGATAGCCTGAACGCCTCGATCCTCGGACCCGATGCCGATGAGGGGACGCCGGAGTTCGACCTCTTCGTCAAGGAAGTCGTGCGTGAGATGACGCAAAAGGCGGGGCAGAAATGCACCGCGATCCGCCGCATTCTCGTCCCCGGAAAGTCGATAGACGCAGTGCAGAGTGCCGTTGTCGCCCGCCTCGCTCGCGTCACCGTGGGCGATCCGCGCGAAGGCGGCACGCGGCTGGGCGCATTGGCCGGTCTCGCTCAGCGCGATGACGTTATCGCCAATGTCGAGCGCCTGAAAACTGAGGCAAACGTCGTCGTCGGCGGGACGATCCCCGATCTGGGCGATGCGCTGGCTGGCGGTGCCTATTACGATGCGACGCTGCTGCGCTGCAATGATCCGCTCGGCTCCGAAATCGTGCATTCGGTCGAAGCCTTCGGCCCGGTCGCCACTCTGATGCCCTATGCCGACGTGGATGAGGCCATCGCCATCGCCAACGCCGGTCAGGGCTCGCTGGCGCTGTCGATCTTCAGCCATGATCGGGCCGCGATAGCTCGGCTCGCGATTGGCACCGCGCCATTTCACGGACGGATCATGATCGTCGACCGCGACAACGCGGAATTCGCCACCGGTCATGGTGCAGCGCTGCCGCATCTCCAGCATGGCGGCCCCGGTCGTGCAGGGGGCGGTGCCGAACTGGGCGGCGTGATCGGGATGATGCCTTACCTCCAGCGCAGCGCGATTCAGGGCAGCAATGGCATGATCGAGGCTATCGAGGGGCTCCGCGGGCATGGGTGATATCGCTGCCTGGACACGGAATGGCGCGATTGCGGTCCTGACGCTGGACAATCCTCCGGTGAATGCCATCTCGCAGGCCGTTCGCTCCGCATTGGTCGAAGGGGTGAAGAGGGCGGCGGCGGAGCCGGACGTATCGGCGCTGGTCATCGCCTGTGCGGGCCGAACGTTCTTTGCAGGCGCGGACCTGAAGGAATTCGGCAAGCCTTCGACCGAGCCGTTCCTGACCGAAGTTGTCGATACGATAGAGGGGGCGGGCAAGCCGGTAATCGCGGCCATCCACGGCAGCGCGCTGGGTGGCGGGCTCGAGATCGCGATGGCTTGTCACTACCGGGTGGCCCACGCCGACGCGCGCCTTGGCCTGCCCGAAGTCACGCTGGGCTTGATGCCCGGGGCACGCGGCACACAGCACCTCCCGCGTCTGGTCGGCGTTTCCAAGGCGCTTGAGATCATCGCGCTGGGGGAGCCGGTTTCGGCGCCGGAGGCACGCACCATCGGGCTGGTCGATGAAATCGCCGAGGGCGATCTGGTGGAGGCCGCTTGCGCCAAGGCGCGTAGCGCGGCCGATGCGCCGCCGCGCCGGACTCGCGAACGGGTTGCGCAGCCGGTTTCCGATGACATTTATGAACAGTTCTCGCAGCGCCATGCGAAGAAATTTCGCGGCCTCGATGCGCCCAAGGCCATCATTGCTTCGATCCGCGCCGCCACGGAACTTCCGTTCGAAGATGGCGCACGGCGAGAGCGCGACATATTTCTGAAATTGCGCGCCGGACCGCAGAACGAGGCGTTGCGCCATGTCTTCTTCGCGGAACGCGAAGCTGGCAAGGTTCCCGGCATCGAAGGGGGCGAAGCTCGCGTGATTGAAACGGCGGGCGTGATAGGCAGCGGGACGATGGGCAGCGGCATCACCATCGCTTTCCTGTCCGCAGGCATTCCGGTGACGCTTTACGAGCGCGATCCGGCTGCGCTGAAGCGTGGTCTGGCGCATATTCGCATGGTTCTGGATGGCAACGTCAGCTCGGGTCGGATGACGCGTGAGGCCGCAGATCGCGCACTGTCCGCGGTGCAGCCCACATCCGACATGGCGGCGCTCGCCAACGCCGACGTGATCGTCGAAGCGGCCTACGAGCGGATGGACATCAAGCGGTCGATCTTCGCGGAACTCGGCGAACTGGCCAAACCCGGTGCGATCCTGGCCAGCAACACGTCCTATCTCGACCTCGACGAGATTGCCGGTGTCACGTCCCGCCCGGCCGACGTGATCGGACTGCACTTCTTTTCGCCCGCCAACATCATGAAATTGCTTGAAGTCGTCCGGGGCCGGGAAACCGCACCGGATGTCATCGCCACCGCCTTCAAGCTGGCCAAGCGCATCGGCAAGATCGCGGTTCTTTCTGGCAACGCATGGGGCTTCATCGGCAATCGCATGCTGGCAGTGCGGCGCGAGCAAGCCGAAGCAATGGCTGTTGAAGGGGCCAGTCCGGCGCAGGTCGATCGCGTGCTGGAGAATTTCGGCTTTGCGATGGGGCCGTTCCGTATGGGTGACCTAGCTGGACTGGACCTTGGCTGGACGCCGGAAAGTTCGACCGGATCGACCATCCGCGAAAGACTATGCGAGGCGGGGCGGCGGGGCCAGAAGACCGGAGCTGGCTTTTACGATTACCGTGACGATCGTAAACCCGCGCCCTCCCAAGAGGCGGAGGCGATAATCGCCGGCTTCGCGCGCGACCGAGGGATCACGCGGAGTTCCTTTGACGACGCCGAAATTCTCGACAGGCTGCTCTGGCCGATGGTCGATGAAGGCGCGAAGTTGCTGGCCGAAGGGATCGCCCTGCGCGAATCCGATATCGATGTCGTCTGGCTTAACGGTTATGGCTGGCCGCGTTGGACGGGCGGACCGATGTTCCACGCACGGCAGACCGGGCTGCCCGAAGTCACACGGCGATTGCGGGCATTGGGTATCGCGCCGTCGGATGCGCTGATGAATCTGGCGAACGAGGATTCGGCTTGATGACCTGTTGGATTCGGGCCGGAAACGGCAGGCTCGAAGCCGCAAGTTGGGGCGATGGTGCAGGCCTGCCGGTCCTCCTCCTGCACGAAGGGCTCGGCTCGATCCGCTTGTGGAAGCATTTCCCCGCTCGTCTGGCGGAGGCAAGCGGGCGTCGGGTCGTCGCCTGGTCGCGCGCAGGGCACGGATGGAGTGCTGCCCGGCCGGAGCCGCGCGGCCTCGATTATATGCACCGGGAGGCCGACCTGCTGCCGGCCGTGCACGAAGCTCTGGGCCTCGAACGGGCTCACTGGCTGGGGCATAGCGACGGTGGGTCGATCAGTTTCATCGCGGCCGGCCGTTTTCCGGCACTGCCGGCATCGCTGATCCTGGAGGCGCCGCACGTTTTCCTCGAGGATATGACCGTTGCCGGGATCTCCGCGGTGCAGGCCGGTTTCGCCGCGTCGAACATGGCCAAACGCATGGAGCGTTACCATCAGGAGCCGGCCGCGCTGTTCGAGGACTGGAGCAGGGTCTGGCTTTCGCCGGATTTCCGCGACTGGAACATTGAAGCCTCGCTCGATCTGGTAACGGCCCCCGCGCTGCTGATCCAGGGCAGGGACGATCAGTTCGGCTCCATGAAGCAGCTTGACCGGGCCGCCGCTGCCTTGCGCGAAACCACGCGGCTGGAACTGGAGAACTGCGCGCATTCGCCGCATTTCGACCGGGAAGAAGCGGTCCTCGCCGCGATTTGCGAATTCCTGAAGGACAAGGACTAGGCCATGGCCGACGCTTTCATTTGCGATGCGATACGGACGCCCATTGGCCGCTATGGCGGCGCGCTGTCATCGATACGCGCGGACGATCTGGCGAGCCGTCCTATCGCGGCCTTGATGGCGCGGAACCCGGACATGGACTGGTCTGCTGTGCAGGACGTGATTTTCGGCTGCGCAAATCAGGCCGGCGAAGACAATCGCAACGTTGCGCGCATGGCCGGCCTGCTGGCCGGACTACCCGAAAGTGTCGGGGGCACCACCATAAATCGGCTGTGTGGATCGGGCCTCGATGCGGTTGGGACGGCGGCAAGGGCCGTCCGCTCCGGTGACTGCGACCTGCTGATAGCGGGCGGCGTTGAAAGCATGAGCCGGGCACCGTTCGTGATGCCAAAGGCGACGAGCGCGTTTTCCCGCATTTGCGACTTGTACGACACGACGATTGGCTGGCGTTTCATTAACCCGGAAATGGAGGCGCGCCACGGCGTCGATTCCATGCCGGAAACCGCTGAAAACGTGGCGCGGGAATTCGGTGTCTCGCGTGAGGATCAGGATCGTTTCGCCCTGCGCAGTCAGGAAAAAGCCGCCGCGGCCCAGGTTAACGGACGGCTTGCTGCGGAGATTTGTCCGGTTTCGGTTCCGCAGCGAAAGGGCGATCCGCTGAAAGTCGATCGCGATGAACATCCGCGTCCAACATCGCTAGAAGCCCTCAGTCGCCTGAAGCCTATCACACGGGCGGACGGAACGGTGACCGCAGGCAATTCGAGCGGCGTGAACGATGGCGCGGCGGCGTTGATCATAGCTTCGCAGGAAGCTGCGCGAGCCCATGGCCTGACACCTCGTGCCCGGATCGTCGGCATGGCGGTGGCCGGCGTTCCGCCACGTATCATGGGTATTGGACCAGCCCCCGCCACAGAGCGCCTGCTGGCTTCGACCGGCATTGCACTGGAGGATATCGACGTCATCGAGCTTAACGAAGCGTTTGCCGCGCAGGGCCTGGCCGTCCTGAGACGGCTTGGAATTGCCGATGACGACCATCGCGTGAATCCCAACGGCGGAGCCATCGCGCTTGGTCACCCGCTCGGCATGTCCGGGGCGCGCATGGCGCTGAGCGCAACGGAGGAGTTGACCCGCTCTGGCGGACGCTATGCGCTGGCCACGATGTGTATCGGGGTGGGACAGGGCGTCGCGCTCCTCCTCGAACGCGCGTGACATTCGATCCGGAGCGAGGCTGCTGTTAGCGTTTGAGCATCGTCCCCGTCAGCATAATCAATGTAAAACAGTAGTTTATTTGAACTGCGGGTGCTGCAAGGGGCGGCTACAAATCCCATCAAATCGTCGCGGCGCAACGCATCTGTGTCGGGAATAGATCTGATCGCAAAAGTCGATTCGCTCAATAGGTCCACGCCTCTTAGTGAGTTCAACGTGAAGTGCAGTCCGCGAAATAAATGCGGGCGCGATCTTGAGGGAGAGAAATAATGCGCAAATCAACGCTGTTGGCGGCACCTGTCCTGAGCGTCGTGTCGCTCGGTACATTTGCTGCGCCCGCCATCGCCCAGGATGCGGGACCGGTCGAGCAGAGTAATGATGCTGGTCTGGGGGAAATTGTCGTCACGGCGCAGCGGCGGGCGGAATCGCTGCAAAACGCTGCCATCGCGATTTCCGCTGTGAGCGGCGACGCCCTGGTCCAGCAGGGTGTGACCGATCCCGCCGGTCTGACCGGGGCGGTGCCCGCGCTGGAGGTGTCGACCGGAACGGGCGGAAAGAGTCTTTTCTATTTGCGCGGCGTGGGAAATTTCTCGGGTAATTCTCTGTCGGATGGCGCGATCGCGTTCAATTTCAACGACGTGTACATCGCGCGCGCCCAAGGTACGGGCGGCTTTTTCCATGACCTTGAGCGTGTCGAGGTCCTGAAAGGACCGCAAGGCACTCTATACGGACGCAACGCGACCGGGGGCGCCATCAACGTCATCCCGGCCGCTCCGAAGTTGGGTGAGTTCGGCGGCCATATCTCGGGCGAATACGGGAACTACGACCATATGCGCGTCGAAGGCGCGGTAAATGCGCCGCTTGGTGACAATGGCGCGATCCGTTTGTCGGCGATGCGGGTCAAGCATGACGGGTATCTGTCCGACGGTACCGACGATCAGGACGATTTCAGTGCCCGTCTGGGCATGCGCGCCGAATTAACACCCACACTCGATGTCACCGTTACCGGCGACTATTTCAGAAAACGCGGTAAAGGAGGCGGTGCCACCATCATCTCGGACACCGGCGGACGTTTTGATATCGATGATCGTGTCGGGCTGTCCGATCCGCGCGCGCAGGCCGTATACGAACAGGACACTTTCGTTTTCACCGCAGGCAGTTTTCTGACTGGACTTCCCGATGTCAGCGATGTCGATATCAATAATTGGGGCGTTTCCGCCACGATCAATTGGGATACTCCAGCGGGCGAGCTGACCGTGATCCCCGCTTACAGGGAAACCGACAGCAAGTCGGTCACGATCCAGCCCGGCTTTTACATATCGGAAGACGCCCGCAGCCAGCAGTTCAGCATGGAGGCGCGGCTGGCTTCGGACGACACGAACACTTTCAGCTACCTTCTGGGCGCCTACTACATTGATGAAGATGGCGACGTCCCGTTGTTCCGGACAAATGCGCAATATAATGCGGCGCTTCAGAATTATGAATACCAAACAGAAAGTTACGCGTTCTTCGGTCGCCTGAACTTTCGCGCGACAGATAAACTGACACTGTCGCTCGGCGGACGCTACACAAAGGAAAAGAAGGCGTTCCAGGGCCTTTACCGGGGTCAGAATCGGTTCTGCGTCACTGAAACCTTCAGCTTTGGGCTGACATGTCCGGGGGCACCGCCAATCCCGTTCAACGATACGTTGCCACTTGCCTTCGCTAACCTGGAATCCGTCGGGCTCGTGCCGTTCCCGCTGGCCGGCGGCATCGCGGCCTACGAAAATGGCTTTGATCCCGATCGCTTCCTGGTGCAAGTCTATAACGAGATCTCAAACAACAGCTCGAACAGCTTCAACAAGTTCACTTATAGATTGGCGGCCGACTATCAGGTCACGCCGGATAACCTGATTTATGCCAGCTATGAAACCGGGTTCAAGTCGGGGGGCTTCTTCTTCTCTCCCACCCAGAACACCTATTCGCCGGAAACGATTCAGGCCTTCACGCTAGGCTCGAAGAACAGCTTCATGGGCAACCGGATTCGTCTCAATGTCGAGGCGTTTCATTGGATCTACAAGGACCAGCAGATCAGCCATCTGGGCTCGGCACTTGATCCCGATACACAGCAGTCGGTCATAATCTTCCCGACGGAAAACGTGGGCAAGGCTACGTTTACCGGTGGCGAGGTCGAACTGGAGGCACTGGTAACGGATACTACCCGTTTGGGCGCCCAGGTTCAGTACCTCGATGCCAAGTACGACGAGTTCGTCTACAACGTGCCTGCGAATTCGCCGCCGCAGACCGGTTGCGCGACCGCGCCTTCCGGCGGTGGTGCCACGATTGCGCTGGATTGCTCGGGCTTTCGTCCGCCCAATGCGCCCAAATGGGTGATCCGCCTGACCGGCGAACAGAGAGTCCCGCTCGGGAACGGTGGCGAGTTCGTCTTCAACGCATCCGGCAATTTCCAGAGCAAGACGCTGACCGGGCTCGAGTTCCTTCCGGTGGAGACGCAGGGTTCTTATTGGAACGTCGATGCCGCGCTGACTTATAACGCGCCAAATGATCGGTTCTACATCGGCGGCTATGTCCGCAACGCGTTCAACAAGACGGTGTTCACCAACAGCTTCCCGCCGCCGTTGACCAACGGACTGTTTGTGGCTGCCCTGCGATCACCCCGGACGTACGGCATTCGCGCAGGCTTCAATTTCTGAACCGGCAATATTGCCCAATGTGGGGAGGGAGACAGGGTCATGCTGAACTGGTGCTTCCGCTCATTGGATAGGCTGGCAGCGACGCTAATCTGCACCCAGGTTCGGCCCAGAAGCGCCGTAGGTAGATCGTTTGACCCCGCACCGAATGCCACTTTTTGAAGCGCATGGAATGGACAGGAATCTCGTGCCGATGAACCTACAGTCTATCCTGGAAAGCGCGGACAGCCCTCTCGGCTATCTCCGCAGCGACAAGACCCACCGCCACACTAACCGTGCCTGGGATCCCAAGCTGATCATGCCGCAGCTCCCCTATGAGTTCACCGATTGGGAACGCGAACAGCTTGCGTGGCGGGATACGGTCGCTCTTTTGGATCAGTCGCATCACATGCAGGCGGTGATCATCAGCGGCCGGGATGCGAAGACGTTTCTCACTTATATGGCGTGCAATAATCTTACAAACGCCCACCCCGGCAGAGCTTTCCAGATCATCTGTGCTTCGCCCGACGGCTACCTGGTCGGCGACGGGATCCTGCTGCAACAGGATGAAAACACGTTCGCGGCAGTTGGCCCCTATCTCCTCAACTGGCTATCCTACCACGCGGAAACTCTTGGCTTCGACGTGACAGCCACGGTTGACCCTCGATCACCCGTCTATGCGAATGGCCACGGCAATCGGCGCCCCGCGTGCCGCTACCAGATCCAGGGTCCGAATGCGTGGGCGCTGATCGAGAAACTCAATGGCGGCTCCGTCGCCGACGTCCCGTTCTTCCATCTTACCGAGATCACCGTGGCAGGGCATCGCATGGAAGGGCTTCGCCACGGAATGGCCGGAGCGCCCGGACTGGAGATTTGGGGGCCTTGGGAGGCGCGCGATGAAATTCGTGGCACAATCCTGGAGGAGGGCGAGGAGTTTGGCATCGTTGAAGTCGGGGCTGCGGCTTACGTCTCATCCGCCGTTGAGTCCGGGTGGGTGCATACGGTTTTGCCAGCGATCTACAGCGGCCCGGAACTTCGCGGCTATCGCGAATGGATGCCAAGCGACGAAGTCGAGGGCTTGATCCGACTGACGGGCAGCCAGGAGCGTGACTGCGTTTCGGACTACTACCGAACGCCTTTCGACATGGGTTATGGTCGTCTGATCCATCTGGATCATGAGTTTATCGGACGCGATGCCCTGCGCGCCCGTGCCGGCGAAGCGAAGTTGCAGAAGGTGACGCTGGCCTGGGACCCGGACGATACGGCTAACCTTTTCAGGGAAATGCTCATTCGCGACGGACGGAATGTCAAATTTCTTCATCTGCCGACCATGAGCGACAAGCTGGACATGCAGTATTTCCGGGTGACAGCAAACGGTAAGGAAGTCGGGACGGGCCACTCGTCCGCATACATGGCCGGTGAACGCGCCATGCTGACCTTGTCGCTCCTGGATGAATCCGTCCGCATCGGCGACGAAGTTCTACTGCACTGGGGGGAGAGTGGAGGTGGCTTCGGCCGCTACGTCACACCCGCGACGGACATCGTGCCAATCAGAACTACCGTGAGCCCGGCGCCATACTCGCGGGTCGCCCGCGAGGAATACCGGAAGATCTGACCATCCAGCCTGAATGTCGTCGGCTCCGCTTGCGATCCACTGCAAGCGGACGCCGGGCGAAGGCGGTCGAACACCAGAACCCTTACGGGCGGCGGCGAATGGAGGCCCCAATGAAGGCAGCACTTGGTGCAAATGTGGCGTACGCAGAGACCAACCTGATCGACGGCTTCTCGCTCGAAATGACAGCCCGGGACGTCGACTCGCTAAACGCGGCGGCATCGAACATCGCGGCTGGTACGCCGGTGGCCATCACGTTCCTGCCGGGAGAATCCTACGATGCGCGGGTGGCCGTCGTTCGGGCGGTCCGAAAACTTGGCTTCGAGCCGATGCCGCATTTTTCGGCACGGCTCCTGCAATCTGTCGGCGAGTTCGAATGCTACCTGCACAGGATATGCGAGGCGGCGAACGTGACGCGATGCTTCGTTATTGCGGGCGATACCGCTAAGGTGGAAGGCCCCTTTCCCGACAGCATGAGCCTGATCGCCTCGGGGGCGTTCGAGCGCTACGGTGCAAGTGTCCTTGGGATAGCCGGCCATCCCGAGGGGCATCCGCACATGACCGATGAGCAGTGCTGGCAGACGTTGGAAACGAAATGTGCCGAGATCGGGCGTCGAGGCATGGCGCCGCTGATCGTCACCCAGTTCGCCTTTGACGCGGATCGCACCTTGCGCTGGCTGGAAACCCTGCGCTCGCGCGGCATCGTCGCCCCTGTCAGGATAGGCGTGCCCGGTCCCGCCGGGATCAAAACGCTGATGCGCTTTGCCGCACGCTGCGGGGTGGGGGCCTCGACGACAGTCCTGGCCAAGTACGGCATCTCGATCGGCCGACTCATCGGCTCTGCCGGACCCGACAGGCTCCTCGACACTTTCGCCCGCTCGCTTGGCCCTCAGCACGGGCTGGTGCGGCTTCACTTCTACCCGTTCGGCGGGCTCGAAAAGACGGTGGCGTGGATCAGGGATTACGACAGTGCGCACTGATCGCGTTGGCAGTTCAACAAAGGAGAAAGTGGTGTCGGACGTGTATACTCTGCGGCTCCAGTGCCCCGATCGGCCGGGGCTGGTCGCGAAGGTGGCGGGATTTCTGGCCGACAGAGGCAGCAACATCCTCGACGCGCAGCAATTCGACGACAGCGAGAATGACTTCTTCTTCATGCGCATCGCGTTCGAGCCCAGCGAGGGATGGGGCGTCGAGCGCCTGCGCGACGAATTCGCGCAGATCGCCGGCGAAGCCGGAATGGAATGGTCGCTGCAGGACCAGGCTGTGCGCAAGAAGGTCGCGCTGATGGTCTCCAAATGGGACCATTGCCTCGTCGATCTGCTCTATCGCGAACGCCTGGGCGAACTCCCGATGGAGGTGGTTGGCATTATCTCCAATCACCCCCGCGAACTCCTCCATGGCGGGCTGATCGGGGATGTTCCCTTTTATCATCTACCGATCAGCAAGGACACCAAGCCGCAGCAGGAAGCGCAGATCAAGCAGGTCGTGAGCGAGGCTGGCGCCGAGCTGGTCGTCCTTGCACGCTACATGCAAATCCTGTCGGACGATCTGGCGGCTTTCCTCTCGGGGCGCTGCATCAATATCCACCACAGCTTTCTCCCGGGATTCAAGGGCGCCAAGCCTTATCATCAGGCGTTCGATCGCGGGGTTAAGATGATTGGCGCGACCGCGCACTATGTTACCGCCGATCTCGATGAGGGCCCGATCATCCACCAGGATGTCGAGGCAGTGAGCCATTCCGATACGCCTGAGGATCTGGTCCGCAAGGGTCGGGACATCGAACGACGCGTGCTTGCGGAAGCCGTGCGCCTCCACCTGCAGGACCGTGTCTTCGCAAACGGCGCGCGCACCGTGGTTTTCCGGAACTAATGAATGAGAGCGCTGATCGACGGCCGCGCGATGGCGCAGGCGCTTTCGGCCCGTACGGCCGAAGCGGTCGCCGAGCTTCGCGCGCGGGATGCGACCCCTGTGCTTGCCGTCGTCCTGGTTGGCAACGATCCGGCAAGCGAAGTCTACGTGGCTCGCAAGCTCGCCGAGTGCTGTAGGGTCGGTATCGGTTCGATCGAGCAGCGTCTGTCGGAAGATTGCACCGAAGCCCAGATTTTGACGCTTATCGATTCGCTCAATGCGGACGATGATGTGCACGGCATTCTCATCCAACTTCCGCTGCCGAAGGGGATAAACGCCGGCCGAGTGCTGGATCGGATATCGCCTGCCAAGGACGTCGACGGCTTCCATCCGGTCAACGTCGGACGCCTGTCCACCGGCACCGGCGGGCTAGTGCCATGCACGCCACTCGGGATCATGATGCTGCTCGACAGCGTTATAGATGACTATCGCGGCCTTAACGTGGTAGTGATCGGAAAGTCGAACATCGTCGGTAAACCTGTCGCCATGCTGTTGCTCGAGCGCGAGGCCACGGTAACGGTTACCCATATCGAAACGCGCAACCTGCCTGACATCACGCGCGGGGCCGACGTGATCGTGGCGGCGGCGGGCGCACCGCACTTGGTGCGCGGCTATTGGGTAAAGCCGGGCGCCGTCGTTGTCGACGTGGGGATTACCCAGATCACGGATCATGACGGGCGCAAGCGGATCGTCGGCGATTGCGCCACCCATGAGCTCGATCATGCCAAAGCCGTGACCCCGGTGCCTGGCGGGGTTGGTCCGATGACGATCGCCTGCTTGCTGAGCAACACCGTGACCGCCGCTCGGAAGACCGTGAATGACTGAGGCCACGACCACGGTACGTGTGCGCGACCTGCCGCTCCTTGCGGACATCGGGATTAATCCGGTCGAGGTCGGTAGGCAGCAGCCGCTAGTGATCACAGTCGACCTGAAGCTCCAAGTCGCCGATGTGGAGAGGATCGACAACACCGTGGATTACCGCCGCATAGTGCGCGAGGCGGAAGGGCTCGCGGCAGTTCACATTCCGCTTATCGAGACCTTTGCTCGTCGGCTCGCAGTGGCGCAATGCGGTCACCAATAGTCCGTGCAAAACCTCGAAGCCGACGACGCCGGCCAAGCGTTCAAGCGGATCGCTTGCTACACTCAGGGCCTTATACCGGTTGGAAAGATCGAAAAAGCCGGGCTGTCCTGACATCTCTGCTTCCGTTGTCGCGCTCAGGCAGTGACTCATTTCGTGCCATTATCTACCACCGGTACTTCGAGATGACCAGCTTACAGCGATCTCGCCAATGTATTGGAAATGTTTTGTTTCGTGGTATCGGCTGCCGCCCGCGTGCGGCGGTGGGTCATTCCAATCTCAGGGGAAATTCGCAGATCAGATTGGAAGAATACGGGTATCTTTGACGCACTTCAGTGCGAAGCTGGAGTTTATTGAAACCACTGCGGGCAAATGCGAAAGTTTCCTTTTGAGATATTGTTCATAGGCTTCAATGCTAGGTGACAATATACGGAGCATATAGTCGCTATTTCCACTCATTGAAAAGCATTCGATAATCTCTGGATGCTCTTCGACAGCGCGCTCGAGCGCTTCGAGCGTTTCCTCATGATGTGACGTCAGTTTAATGTGCGCAAACACATTGACTGTCAGTCCCAGCGAAGCGGGATCAAGCAATATGGTTCGTCCCTTGATCACCCCGCTCTTTTCCAGCTTCTTCAATCGACGCCAGCAGGGAGTTTGCGACAGGCCAACCGACGGCGCGAGTTCGGAGAGGGGCAACTCTGGGTTTGCCTGAATTTGGCGCAGGATTCGCAGATCCACGTCATCCATATCTGAATTCCTGAAAAATGTGCCATTTAGGAAATGTCATCCTATATATGCACAATATGGAGAAAATAGTTCTCAATCAAGCTGGATTTCGCTCGGACTTAGAACACGATTTTCCTCGCCGGCCGCCTTAGAACGGCACCTCGAAAACGGAGTGGAAAATGGCAAATCGACCTCCGCTGGAATTTTACGTTCCTGAACCACCTTCAAGACCAGGGCAGCCAGCGAGTTTCTCACACATAATTGTCCCCGACGCCGGGCTTGTCCGTCGTCCCGACGCGCTGGCGAGTCCGGCCGAAATGCGCGACCTGCCCTTCGATCTGATCCGCGTTCTCGACGACGAAGGGCAGGCCGTCGGTCCATGGGATCCCAGGCTTTCGCCTGATCTTATGCGCCGGGGCCTGCGGGCCATGCTGCGCACCCGTGTTTTCGACGATCGTCTCTTCCGGGCCCACCGCCAGGGCAAGACCAGCTTCTACATGAAGTCGACCGGTGAGGAGGCGATCGGTGCAGCACAGGCTCTCGTCCTGGAGCGGCAAGACATGTGCTTTCCCACCTACCGGGCAATGAGCTGGCTTCACGCGCGGGACTACCCGCTCATCGACATGGTCAACCAGATCTTCTCCAACGCGAGCGATCCGCTGCATGGCCGGCAATTGCCGATCCTGTTCTCTGCGCGGGACTATGGCTTTTATTCGCTGTCGGGCAATCTGGGCACGCGCTACGGCCACGCCGTGGGCTGGGCGATGGCGTCGGCCTATCGCCAGAGCGACAGTCTCGCGCTGGCCTATTGCGGCGAAGGCTCCACGGCAGAGGGCGATTTTCATGAGTCGCTGACATTTGCAGCCGTCTATCAGGCCCCGGTAATCCTCTGCGTCACCAATAATCAGTGGGCGATTTCCAGCTTTGCCGGACTGGCGGGCACTCAGGACACGACCTTTGCGGCGCGTGCGATCGGCTATGGGCTGCCGGGCCTGCGGGTCGACGGGAACGATTTTCTTGCGGTCGCCGCCGCGACGCAGTGGGCGGCCGAACGCGCACGCGCCAACAAGGGTGCCACCCTGATCGAGCTCTTCACATACCGCGCGACCGGGCATTCGACGAGCGATGATCCGACGCGCTACCGCCCGCGCGACGAAGCCGAGCACTGGCCGCTCGGCGATCCGATCGAGCGGCTCAGGCAGCACCTCGTCCGCATCGGCGAATGGGATGCGCAGCGTCATGATGACCTGATTGCGCAGCTCGATGCCGAAGTGCGTGCCGCGGTCCGCGAAGGCGAGGCGATCGGCACGCTGGGACGCTCGAAGCCGCCGTTGTCAGAGATGTTCGAGGGCGTCTTTGCCGAACCGGACTGGCGCCTGATCGAACAGCGCCGTGAAGCGGGTGCCTGAGCGATGCGCGAACTCAACATGGTCAAGGCGATCAACGATGCACTCGACGTCATGCTGGCGCGTGATCCCGATGTGCTGGTTTTCGGCGAGGACGTCGGTTATTTCGGCGGCGTATTCCGCGCGACCGAGGGGTTGCAGGCGAAGCATGGTATCCGGCGCTGTTTCGACACGCCGATCGCGGAAGGCGGCATCATCGCCACTGCCATCGGCATGGGTGCGCAAGGGCTGAGGCCGGTGCCGGAGATCCAGTTCGCCGACTACATCCTTCCCGCCTTCGATCAGCTGGTGTCCGAGGCGGCGCGCCTGCGTTACCGCTCCGGCGGCGAGTTCTGGGCGCCGATTACGGTGCGCTCACCCTATGGCGGCGGCATTTTCGGTGGCCAGACGCACAGCCAGAGCCCGGAAGCCATCTTTGCGCATATTACCGGCCTCAAGACCGTGATCCCCTCGACTCCCTATGACGCGAAGGGCCTGCTGATCGCCGCGATCGAATGCGATGATCCGGTGATCTATCTGGAGCCCAAGCGGCTCTACAACGGCCCGTTCGACGGCCATCACGATCGTGAGATCGGGACATGGGCAGGGCATCCGGCCGCGCAGGTTCCCGAAGGCCATTACACGGTACCGCTGGGTAAGGCGGCCGTCGTTCGACCAGGCGATGCGGTCACGGTTCTGGCCTACGGCACCATGGTGCATGTTGCCCTCGCGGCGGTCGACGAGACCGGCATCGATGCCGAAGTCATCGATCTGCGCTCGATCGTTCCGCTTGATATCGAAACGATCGTGGCTTCGGCAAACAAGACGGGCCGCTGTGTGATCGTGCACGAGGCATCGCGCTTCGGCGGTTTCGGCGGCGAGCTTTCTTCCTTGATACAAGAGCGCTGCTTCTACGGCCTGGAAACGGCGATCGAGCGTGTGGCGGGTTGGGACACGCCCTATCCGCACGCTTTCGAATGGGACTACTTTCCCGGCCCGGCCCGCATCGCCGCGGCCCTGCGCCGGGTCATGGAGAACACCTGATGGGTCGCTACACATTCCGCCTTCCGGACATTGGGGAGGGCATCGCGGAAGCCGAGATCGTCGCCTGGCACGTGAAGGTGGGCGATACGGTCGAGGAAGACGGCCGCATTGCCGACATGATGACCGACAAGGCAACGGTCGAAATGGAAAGCCCCGTGTCGGGCAAGGTTCTCGAAGTGGCCGGCGAAACGGGCGATGTCATCGCCATCGGTTCTTCGCTCGTGGTGATCGAGGTTGAAGGTGATGGCAACGAGCGGGACGGACCCGCGAAAACGCCTGCCGCAGCGACACCCCCCGCCAAGGCGGAAGAACTCCCCAAGGCAGACGTGCCGGCAACAGCGCCTGAGCCTATGCAGGCTCCCGAACCCATTACCAGATCGGAACCTGTCCGGACCGAACCTGCCAAACCCGCTGCCGCATCGACGAAGGCGCAAATTCCCCATGCTCCGCCAGGCCATGCCAGGGTGATGGCAAGCCCGGCGGTCCGCAAGCGCGGCGCCGACCTCGGCATTGACCTGGGCGAAATCCGGCCGGCTGAGGACGGTCGGATTCGCCATGCGGACCTCGACGCGTTCCTGGCCTACAACTCTGCCGGCGGATTTCAGCCCGCTGGCATCAAGGGACAGGACGAGCAGGTCCGCGTCATCGGCCTCCGCCGCCGCATCGCCGAAAACATGACGGCGTCCAAGCGCAAGATCCCGCACTTCGCCTATGTCGAGGAGTACGACGTCACCGCGCTCGAGGAGATGCGCGCGCAGCTCAACGAGGGAAGGGGGGAGCGTCCCAAGCTGACGATGCTGCCGTTCCTGATTTCCGCGATCTGCAAGTTGATCCCGAAATTCCCGATGCTGAACGCCCACTACGATGACGAGGCGGGCGTGGTGACGCGTTATGGTTCGGTGCATCTGGGTATGGCAGCCCAGACTCCGGCAGGCCTGATGGTGCCCGTGATCCGCGATGCGCAGAACCGCAATCTGTGGCAGTTGGCGACGGAGATCGCGCGTCTTGCCCAGACAGCGCGGGACGGATCGGCGAAATCGGCCGAACTATCAGGTTCCACCATAACCATCACGTCCCTGGGGCCGATGGGAGGCGTCGCCACGACACCGGTTATCAACCGTCCCGAAGTGGCGATCATCGGGCCGAACCGGATCGTCGAGCGGCCGATGTTCGTGCGCGATGCCAGTGGAAGCGAGCGCGTGGAGAAGCGCAAACTGATGAACATCTCGATGAGCTGCGACCACCGCGTCGTCGACGGGTGGGACGCGGCCAGTTTCGCGCAGGAGCTGAAGAAGCTCATTGAAGCCCCGGCGCTCATTCTTGCAGGAGAATACTGATATGCCAGCCACGCCAGAATTCGACTTCGCGCTGGGCGAGAGCGCGCAGATGATCCGCGAGAGCGTTTCGCGCTTCGCCGACGAGCGGATTGCGCCGCTCGCCGCGCGGGTGGACGCGGAGGACTGGTTTCCGCGCGAGCTGTGGCCGGCGATGGGCAAACTGGGGCTGCACGGGATTACGGTCGAGGAGCAATGGGGCGGCATCGGCCTTGGCTATCTCGAGCATGTGATCGCGATCGAAGAAGTCAGTCGGGCCTCGGCCTCGGTGGGCCTGTCCTACGGCGCGCATTCGAACCTGTGCGTCAACCAGATCCGCCGCTGGGGGAATGACGAGCAGAAGGCGAAATACCTGCCCAGGCTGATCTCGGGCGAACACGTCGGCAGCCTTGCCATGTCGGAGACGGGCGCGGGCTCGGATGTCGTGGGCATGAAGCTGAAGGCCGACGCGGCGGCGGGCGGTTTCCGGCTCAACGGCACCAAGTTCTGGATCACCAACGGCACGTATGCCGATACGCTGGTCGTATACGCCAAGACCGGCGAAGGCTCGAAAGGCATCACCGCCTTCCTGATCGAGAAAGACATGCCCGGTTTCTCGGTCGGACAGAAGATCGACAAGCTGGGCATGCGCGGCTCGCCGACT
>NZ_BMHK01000006.1 GCF_014640675.1 Novosphingobium endophyticum
TCCGGTGTCTCGGGACCGGCTACGGGCTACGCCCTCCGCCAATCCCGAGACACCGGATTCTCATCTTGATCGTCGCGCTCTCTCATCCAGATCGCCGCGCGACAATTGCCCGCTAGAAAGACCCGATCATGCCGATCAGTTAACTTGGTTGTGTCCCACGTGTAGCGGTAACCCACCGTCGCTGTCAGAGTGGGCGTGATCTCAAAGCCCACTTGCGCGAAGAGGGCTTTGCTGGTGTCGTCACGATGCTCATATTGGTTGTTGTTGAAGAACAATGGCAGAAAGAGTTGGCCCTCGTTCGTCGCACAGAAACCGCCACTGACTCCGCAGAACGGGTCCTCTTGCCTGCTGAGGTAAAATCCACCGGCAATGACATTCAACCTGTCATCGTAAAACGAGCCTTGAACTTGAAGCTCGTTTGTAATCGTATGGGTGCGACGGTTGTAATTCACAGCCAAGATTTCGCCCTCGAGGCCGTCCTTGTCTTGATAGCCCCAGAACTTGTAGTGATGATAGCCGAAGATGTTTTTGACTGTGATGTTGTCAATTGACACCGTCGTTGTGTTCGATACGCCGTACGCCTCGACATTGGTCGTGCTGGGCTTACTCTGACTGACGCGACGAATGCCGCGTGCCTGCTGGTCGGCAAATTGCTCCGTAACACTGGGATCAAAGCCGAGGGCGGGTACCAGAAGGCACGAGGCGGTCGTTGGAGCAGACGTCGCGGTACAAGGAGCCAGGCTGACCATGATCTCACCAGCCCCACGTTCCTGAATACGTGTGTAGTTGAAGACCAGAGTGTTTTCGACGATGTCATCGGGCTTGAAACGGATCGAGAGACGACCGTTCTGGTAATGAACATTGTCGATGTCAGGGCCGGCATCGTTCTTCGTAAATCCGTTGCGCCGCTCAAGGTTTCCGGCAGCACGAATGGCCAGACTTTCAGTTACTGGTACATTGATAGCGCCCTCGAAATATCGATTGTTATAATTGCCATAGCGCGCGGTAACATAGCCGCCGAATTCGTCGCGAGGCGCGACAGTATTGAATAGTATTGCGCCCCCGTTTGTATTGCGTCCAAACAGAGTTCCCTGCGGGCCCTTGAGAACCTGGACGCTATCAAGGTCGAATAGCGCACGAGATATCTCACCGCCAATCACTGGCACATCGTTAAGATAGGTAACCACACCTGGAGGCGCATCGTCAGCGGCGGCCTTCTGACCGCGGACGTTATAAGATCCCGCGGAGCGTCCCTCGGATTGCGTGGCACCCACACTCAGCCCGGGCGTTGCCTGCTGGAGATCATAGATGTCCCGCACGCCTTTCTCGGCAAGCGAACGCATGGAGAAGGCGGTAACGCTCAGTGGAACATCCTGAAGGTTCTCTTCAGATCGCCGCGCAGTGACCACAATCTCTTCGAAGGCCGTGGATTCGTTTGATCGTGTCGCCCTTGGGGACAACGCATCAGGAACTGATTCCGAGCCAGGCAGGGAAGTCTGCGCCTGCCCCTCTGCAACCTGAGCATAAGCATGAGGCGCGAGAGCCTGCACGAGAGCGACACCCACGAGATAGCGCGCCTTCAAGTTCATATTACCCTCCCCATCTGCCACCCTCAGCGAGCGGCTCGTTGTGCTGTATAGTGCAAACAATTTCATCATGCTGTCAATATATAAAATTATGCTGCATCCGGATGAAAATTGAGATACGATGTTTGCGAGTGGGCGTCACCCGTAGCATACGGTTTGATCGTTGACGCGAGATCGCAACCGGCGAGCGCGCGATTGCGTCATCGAGCATGTCGGCCGCGTGCTCGATGACGCCCTCAATAGTTGGGAAACATCGTGCAAGGCGACCATATGAACACGCAAATAGCGGTTTGCCGCGATCTCAAGGTATCGATGCGCGATGGCGTCGACCTCGCCGCGGATCTCTATCTGCCAATGAATGCGGGACAGATCGCGCCGGATGCGCGATATCCGGTCGTCATCGTTCGCACGCCCTACGACAAGCG
The DNA here is from genome assembly GCF_014640675.1 of Novosphingobium endophyticum. Lineage (GTDB taxonomy): Bacteria > Pseudomonadota > Alphaproteobacteria > Sphingomonadales > Sphingomonadaceae > Novosphingobium > Novosphingobium endophyticum. The sequence continues at coordinate 2,012 of NZ_BMHK01000006.1, forward strand.
TGCCGTGCAAGGTTCGTTCGGCACGCCGACCTATCTGACCCGCCGCGGCTATGCCGTTTTCGTCCAGGACGTGCGCGGCACTAGTGGATCGGACGGAGTGTTCGAGCCGATGATGAACGAAGGTTGGGGTGAGCGGCAGGACGGGATCGACACTGTCCGCTGGATCAAGCAGCAGCCCTGGTGCAACGGCAAGATCGGAACCACCGGGCCATCCTATATGGGGGGCGTGCAGCTGCTGCACCTCCAGACCGATGGCAGTGAAATCGACGCGGCATTCGTCCAGGTGCCGGGGGTCAATCAGTTCACCAATGGCTGGGTTTACTCGTCAGGCGTGATGGACGGCACGGCCTTATGCTGGACGATGGCGATGGCGTTCACCGCCGCACCGCATCTTGGCGCGGATGTGGTCGCCGCGATCGAGGCCGATGCGCGGGCGCTGGGGCTGCCGACTGGTTACGCGGCGCCTCAGATGCTGATGGCAATGCCTGAGCTTGCCTTTGAAATCGCGCGGGGTCACAGCCTGCGGGACGTGCCCATAAACCGGCACATGCCATTCTGGAACTTATGGCTCGACAATCGGGACGATCCCGGTTTCTTCGCGAACAACGATACCGCCGGGCGCTACGACAAGATAAGGACGCCCGTCCTGCATTTCACCGGCTGGTACGATCTGTTCAGCCGCAACTCGCTCGACGCGTTCGTCAATATTTCCCGGCATGGAGCCACGCAGGCGGCACGCGAGGGGCAGCGGCTGGTCGTGGGGCCATGGGGTCATGTCACAAGCGGTATGCTGTGCCATTTCCCCGATGCGCTGGTCGATGATGTCGCGATGACGGGCGCCTGGATGGACCGGCACCTCCTCGGCGTCGCCGATAAGGCGGACGATCACCGCGTCACGCTTTATGTGATGGGTGAAAATCGGTGGCGTGCCGAGCAGGATTGGCCGCTGCCTGATGCGCGGCCAACGCTCTTCTATCTGGACAGCGGCGGCAGCGCGAACGGCGCCTCGGGGGACGGCCTGTTGTCCCTGGCGCCTCCCAAAGACGATGAACCGGCGGACACTTATGTCAGCGATCCGCGCGATCCGGTTCCCTCGCTTGGCGGCCATTCCCTTCATGGTGGACCGGCGGATCAGCGGCCGAACGATCACCGAGCGGATATTCTTGTCTACACGACGGCGGCGCTGGAGGCCGATATGGAAGTGACGGGTCCAATCCGCGCCATTCTCCATGCGGCATCGTCTTCGGCGGATGCCGACTGGTTCGTCAAGCTCGTCGATGTTTTTCCCGATGGCCGGTCCTACAATCTGGCGACCGGCATGGCCCGGGGTCGCTATCGCAAATCGCGCACGGCGCCCGAAGCCCTGACTCCGGGGACCATCGAGCAATATGAAATCGAACTACCGGCAACCAGCAACCTGTTCAGGAAAGGCCATCGCGTCCGGGTCATTATCTCCAGCAGCGATTATCCGAACAGCGAGATCAATCCGCAGTGCTTCATCGATCTTTCCGCCGCCACTCCAGATGATTACCAAGTGGCGCGGCAAACGATCTACCATCACGCGGCGCGGCCTTCCGCGATCGAACTGCCGGTGGTGCCGGCCGATCGCGCACGGCATTGGATAGACCCGCCTTTCCCATCGGGACCCAGCGGGCGGTTCTACACCCGTCCGCTCCCGGTAGAAGAATTGCCGCCGGTCGAGATGCCACGAGATCGATTGCCGCAAGGCTGACGCCAGACCTCATCCACTTTGAACGGGTGTCGCAGCGCCTATTCGCATTCCTCGACCAGAAAGACGCGTATGTCGTCACGATCGAAGATATTCTCTTCGTCCCGTGCGATCTCGCCGCCGATTACCGGATCGCTCAGCGCATCGATCATCTTCTGATAGTTCTCCTGGCTGGAGAACGTCAGCTCGGTGACCACGTCGAAGTCGCGTGCGCCGGCGGCCTTGTTGTCGATGTGGCCCGTCGCATAATTCTGCACCTCGGCGGCGAAGTTGCGCTTGTAGCTGTCGTAGAACGGCAGCAGCCGCTTGATCAGCGGGGCGTGATTATTCTCGTAGTAGGCCTTGAACTCGGCCAGGGTCATGCCGTCCTTGCGGCGCAGGAAGCAGAGTATCTTGATCATCTCGCCCTCTCGTTTGGAGTCTGTTCCCGCTGTCAGTAGCGGATCGATACGGTCGCAAGTGACCTCCTGACGGTCACTTGCGGCATCTGTTCGGCCCTCGCGTGTCCCAGATGAGATCTCTGGCCAGATGATTATGTGACAGAAACCGTTTTGTATCATTACATCACACGGCCAGGGCAATTGCCCCTATTGGTAAGGAAGGGACGTAGCGCGTCAGACGACGAAATTAACAAACCCTCGACGCTGCAGGCTGCGACGCGAGCCACCTTTCACCGCCATAGCACTTGGCGTCTCGGTACGACCGCGATCAGTCTACGGAGCCGTCATCCTCGCCACTCGCGCCGTTCTTCCGCCGCGCGCAGGACCTCGTAGGCGAGTTGATAGGTCTGGAACGCCTTGGCCGCTTCGGCATCGCCGGGCCGCACGTCCGGGTGCACTTCCTTGGCCTTGGTCCTCCACGCCTTGCGTACCGCGTCGAAATCGGCATCGGGATCGAGCCCGAGCGCCTCAAGCGCGCGCAACTCGTCGCGGCTGCGGCTGCCGTCGCCAGAGCCGGCCCAGCCATAGTGCGCCGATTCGTGGTAGCCCTCGTGGGTCTGGCGTTCCTTGTGTTCGCGCGCGGCGGCTTCCTCGGCGGTGAGGCCGGCAAAGTAATCCCATCCCGCGTTGTATTCAGCCGCGTGCTTCTGGCAGAAGTACCAGCGTTCGGGGCTGCTGGGGCTCTTGGGCGCCGGGCAATCGCCCGGTTCGGTGCAGCCATAGCGGTCGCACAGGCGCACCTGAGCCGCCTCGCGTGCGGATTCGTAACCGCGCCAGCGCGGGAAACCCCAGTCCATCGATCGGCGTGCGCGGCTCATCCTGCTGGCGATAGGCTCCGACTCGCGCCTGATGCAAGCCTTGAAAGTGTGCGGAAGCCGGCTATGACGGAAAGATATTGCTGCATTGCAATACTTACTCAGCAAGGTTAGATTTAGGACTCTCAGCGATCGAGGCCCCGATGAGCGACCGCCTGGCCATTTCCGCGAGCTTTTCCGTCCTGATGATGGCGATCTACGTGCTGTTCGGCGAAAACGTCGAGCGAATGCCGCTCGGCCCCTCCCAGTTCCTGTCCGGAACCGGGCTGACGGTCAGCGTGGGAACGCCCGAGCTGCCGAAGAGCCCGGGCGAATTCCTCCAACTGTTCGACTGACCGGTCAGTCGATCGTCACGGTGACGGCGCGGCGATTCTGCGCCCAGGCCTGCTCGTCCGAACCCAGCGCGACCGGCCGTTCCTTGCCATAGCTGATCGTCGTGACGCGCGAAGCGTCGATGCCGAGACTGACGAGATAGTTCTTGGCCGCATTGGCGCGGCGCTCCCCCAGCGCGAGGTTGTATTCGCGGGTGCCGCGCTCGTCGCAGTGGCCCTCGATGGTGGCGCGCTTGTTGGAATACTGCATCAGCCACTGCGCCTGCTTGGCGAGCGCAGCCTGGTCCGTCGCGTCGATATCGTACTTGTCGGTGTCGAAGTAAATCGTGTCCGCCCCCGTCATCCGGGCGGCGAAGTCAGCCTGGCTGCCGGCCACCGGGCCAAGGTCGCTGGGCTGGGTCTGAGTGGTGGTCGCCGGGCCGGGCTCGGGCGGCAGTTCCTTGGGCGCCTTGGACGCGCAAGCGGAAACAGCCAGCGCCCCTGCGAACAGGAGCATCGTCGATCCGGTCTTCGAAAAATGCAACGTCGGAAGAAGGTTAGACATCGGGCAATCTCCTGTTCTGCACAGCCGGGCGCAATGATTCGCACTGGCTGTGGTTTCATTCAAGATAGATAAAACAAAGCTGAATGCACGCCAACGAAAACCCGTTGACGATCAGGGACGTACCGGACCCCACGCGGGGTCGGAGGCCCCGACGGGCGTGGGCAGTTTCCGCTCGTTCCGGCCGGTCAGGTCGACCTGCCAGATAGAGGCAATTCCGGAGTTCTTCTCGGTCCGGAAGAACTGTACGATGCGGCCGTTGGGAGACCAGGTGGGCGCCTCGTCCTGCCAGGAATTGGTCAGGTAGCGCATCCCGCTTCCGTTCGGACTCATCACCGCGATACGCAGGTTTCCGGCGATGTGGGTAAAGGCGATCTGGTCCCCGCGCGGGCTCCATTCGGGCGTTGCCGAACGGCCGCCGAAGAAGCTGATGCGGCGCTGGTTGGAACCATCGGCATTCATCAGGTAGATCTGCTGGCTGCCTGAACGGTCGCTTTCGAACACGATCTGGCTGCCGTCGGGCGAATAGCTGCCGCCGATGTTGATGCCGGGCCCGTTGGTGAGCCGCTGCGGGGTGCCGCCGCCCGCGGAAGAAACGCGGTAGATGTCGGTCCTGCCGCCAGTCGCCATCGAATAGAGCACCCACCTGCCATCGGGCGACCAGCGCGGGGCGATGGTCGGATTGCCGGTGCGGGCGATCAGCTTCTGGGTATTGGTGGCGAGGTCATAGGCATAGATGCTCGGCTGGCCGTTGAGGTAGGACAGGTAGAGGATCTTCGAATAGTCAGGCGAATAGCGCGGCGTGAGCGCGGTGGCCTGCCCGCTTGTCAGATAGCGGTGATTGGCGCCGTCCGAATCCATGATCGCCAGGCGCTTCATCCGGCGGTCCTTGGGTCCGGTCTCGGCGATGTAGGCGATCTTGGAATCGAAGAACGGGCTTTCGCCCGAGAGGCGCGAATAGACCATGTCGGCGCACTTGTGCGCGGCGCGGCGCCAGTCGGAAGGGCCGACCTGCCAGCCGCCCTTGGCAAGCTGCTGCTTGAGCGCCACGTCATAGAGATAGCAGCCGACCGTGAGCTGACCGTTGCCGCTGGCCCGCACATAGCCCTGCACCAGCATGTCGGTGCTGCGGACCGACCACACCGGATAGTTGGGGGCCTGCACTTCCCCGAACGCTGGCTGCGGAAGACCCGCCGGCCCAGAGGGCTTGAACAGGCCGTTGTTCCTGAGGTCGTCGGCCACGACCTGCGAAAGCGCACGGCCCAGCGCCGCGGTGGAACCCGCGTTGGTCTGTGTCGGCACGTTCGCGTCGGTCGCGAAAGTAGTGATGGCGATGCCGAGGTCCTGCCAGTCGCTCTCATCGGAAACGGAGCCAGTCAGCCCCCCCTGATCCACCTCCAGCCCGCCCGGGGCAGCGGGCGCGGGAACCGGCGCGGCCGGCTGCGCCGCTGCGGGATAGGCCGCCGACAGGGCGAACACGGTGACAAGCGAAAGAATGCGGGGGGTCATTGCGATAGCCTCTTGTCGAACTTGAACGACGAAACGCGTTTCCACGCATCGTAGTATTCCGGGGGAAGATTGAAAGGCGCCGCCAGTTGCACCGCCCGCACCGCCTGCTCGGCATGACGCGAGGCCTGGTTGCGATTGACGTCGGTGATGCCGGTCTGGCGCAGGACGGTCGGTCGGCCGTCAAGGCTGCCGTCCTTGTTGAGATTGAACGCAAGGTAGGTGACCAGCTCTTCCGCCTCGGGGCCTTGCGGCGCCTGCCAGTGCGGTTTGAGCTGGCGCGTGATCGCCGCCGAGAGCGCCGAGCGCACCTGTGGCCCGATCTCGGCCGCCGGCGCGCCCTTGCCTTGCGCCGATTGCGCGCCGGCCACGCCCTCCAGAAAGTCCGATCCCACGCGGCTGCCGCCGGTCTTCTCGGCCGGGCGGGGCGCGGACTTCGGCGAAGGACGGCTGGGGCTCGAGACGATATCGTCGATCGCGCTCTTCTGGCGGCTCGCGGTCGTCTCCCTGCTCGGGGCCTTCTTGGGCTGGGGGGCGGGACGGGCGGGCTCGACCGCGCGCGCGGCCGGCTCGGGCGGCAGAGGCGACGGCCGGGGGTCGGGAAGCGCCGCCGATGCGGGCGGCGCCTCGCCGATCGTCGGCGCCATGTCGGGCGCGGCCTGGCTGAAGGGGTCGAGCGAAGTCGAGGTCAGGCCATATTCGTCGCTGATCGTCACTTCGATACGCTCGGGCGGCTCTACCAGCTGGTCGCTGTGCGGATCCAGAAACAAGGCACCAAGAACCGCCGCGTGAAGCGCAAGCGCAACCGCGAGACCGATCCTCTCATCCCTGCGCAGGCCGAGCGTCGCCATGGCGCCACCCTACCTCAGGCGCCTGAACGGCTGCTGACGCCGGTCACCAGCGAGATCGACGTGAAACCGGCGCGGTTGAGTTCGCCCATCACGCCCATGACCGTGCCATAATCGAGCGCCTTGTCCGCGTGCAGCGTGACCAGCGGCTTCTTCCCGTCGGGGCCGGGAGTGATCGAAGCGAGCCTGTCGGGCAGCTCGCCCGGCGCCAGCGGCAAATCCTCGTAGAACACCGCGCCGTCGCGGCGGATGGTCAGGGTGATCTGCTGCGCTTCCTCGGACATCGCCTTGGCTCGGCTGTCGGGCAGTTCGATCGGCACCGCAGCCTTGAGGAGCGGCGCGGTGACCATGAAGATAATCAGCAGCACCAGCATGACGTCGACCAGCGGGGTGACGTTGATGTCAGCCATCGGCGCGCGGGTGCCGCGCCCCCTGCGGCGGGCACCGCCGCCTCCTGACACGCCCATCGCCATCAGCGCTGTTCCAGCTGGCGGGTGAGCGCGGCGTGAAGCTTGTCGGCAAAGCGCTGCATGCGCGCCTCGAGCGAATTCACCCGGTGCGAGAAGCGGTTGTAGGCAATGACGGCCGGGATCGCCGCGAAGAGGCCGATAGCGGTCGCGAACAGGGCCTCGGAGATTCCGGGGGCGACGACCGCGAGCGAGGAATTCTGCTGCTGGCCGATCTGAAAGAAGCTGTTCATGATGCCCCAGACGGTACCGAAAAGGCCCACAAAGGGCGCGACCGCACCGGTAGTCGCCAGGAAGTTCAGGCGATCGGAGAGGTTGTCCGCCTCCTCGCCCACTGACGTGCTCATGGCCAAGGCGATGCGCTGGCGCGCACCTTCATGGTCGAGCGAGCGCATCGCCGCGCTGCGCCGCCACTCTGCCAGGCCGGCGCCGGCAACCCGGCCCAGCGGGACATTCCGACGGCCGAGGTTCTTCTGGTAGGCTTCGAAATTCTCGGCCTCCCAGAACCCCTCTTCATAGTTGTTGCAACGCTTCGCAATGCTGCCCATGCGCATCGTGAAGGTGACGATGATCATCCATACCCAGATACTGGCGAGCAACAGGCCGATCATGACCGTCTGCACGACGATGTCGGCATCGAGAAACAGCTTGACCGGATTGAGCCGATCGGGCGCGACGTCGAACGTGGCGGCAAGCGCGAGCAGGTCGAGTGTCATTCTTGTCCTTCCGGGCAGGAATCGGGGCCTGAGGCCGAGGTTTGTATGAGCATTCGCCCGGCAACGAGCGAATCGAAGGCTTGTTGCCAGGCGGCAGGTTGTCCGCGCGGTCGTCCATCAGGGCGGATGAACCCCACCTTTATGGTCGCGTCGCAAAGCCGGACCTCGCCCCGCCAGGCGACCTGGCGCAGCGTGCAGCTGACGCGGCCGACCCTTTCCGCGAAGGTCTCTATAACCACGACATCGCCCAGCCGGGCCGGCGCGCGATAGCGCAATGCGGCTTCGGCCACCGTATAGAGCCCCTCGCCTGCATCAAGGGCGGCACGCTGGTCTATATCCAGCCGTTCGAGCAAGTCCGAGCGGGCACGCTCGAACCAGCGCAGGTAATTGGCGTGATAGACCACGCCGCCGGCGTCTGTGTCCTCATAGTAGACGCGCAGGGCATAGCGGTGGACGCCGCCGTCGATCACGCCGCTGCTGGGTTCTGGAATAGCCGTCATGCCGCGCGGATGTTTAGCGGGGCCGCACCGCACTGCAAAGCCATTGTCAGCGTTTCGCCGCTCACGGTTAACGCTACGGCCGCCCACATGTGGATATCTCGCCCGCGCAGCTCAGTCGCAGATCATGTGGAAGAACTGGCGCCCGCCGAAAATGTGTACGTGCAGGTGCGGAACTTCCTGGTGGCCGGCGGTGCCCATGTTGACCATCAGGCGGTAGCCCGGACCGTCAAGCTCGAGCTGGCGCGTGACATTGCCGACCGCGCGCATGAAGCCCGCGATCTCTGCGTCATCCGCGTTGGCGGTAAAATCGTCCCACGAAACGTAGGCCCCCTTCGGCACGACCAGCACGTGGACCGGCGCCTGCGGGCGGATGTCGTTGAACGCGAGCGCGTGTTCGTCCTCGTAGACCTTGGCGCAAGGCAGCTCGCCGCGCAGGATCTTCGCGAAGATGTTGTTCTCGTCGTAAGGCAGCTTGGGATCGATGGGCATTCGGTGCTCCCGCGAATGGTTGTCTTTCAGCCCCTGGGGCGCGAGGCTTTCTCGGCAATCCCGGAAAGACCCTCGCGGCGGTCGAGTTCCGCCAGCACGTCGGCCAGCGGCACGCCCTTCGCACCCAGCAGGACCAGCAGATGGAACATGAGGTCGGCGGCCTCACCGATCAATTCCTCGCGATCCTGCGTGAGGGCAGCGATAACCGTCTCGGTCGCTTCCTCGCCGAGCTTCTGGGCGATCTTGCCCACGCCCCTGGCGTTGAGTTTTGCGACATAGCTGGTTTCGGGATCGGCATCGCGCCGCGCCGCGATCGTGACCTCGAGGCGGCTCAGGGTGTCTTGCGGGCTATTCATCACGCGCCAAGCCATGCGGCGCGGCGCGGGCGCGGTCAAGCCGCCGCGATCAATCGCGCGGCTTGCGCGAGGAAAGATGGCGGCCGAGAATGACGCCGGCGATGCCTATGCCCAGCAGCGCGAGGCTGCTCGGCTCGGGCAGCACCGCGGCCCCGGCCGCAAACGCGGGAACAGGCGCCAGCCAGGCGCAGACGGCGGAAGGAAGATACCTTAGCGATCGCACGGGGAAGACCTCGATGATTCGGCCAGTCCTTAGGGCAATTCACCAATTGCGGCAGCGCAGCAAGTAACACGGGCGGCCTGTCCCGGTATGGATCATCTGCACCGCTAAGTCCTTACCACCGAGGCGTTTAAGTCAGGCGCGGGCCGGAAGTCCCGCTGTACGCAGCGCGGCATGAGCTTCGGCTATCGAATACTTGCCAAAGTGGAAGATCGAGGCGGCGAGAACGGCGCTGGCGTGTCCTTTGGTCACGCCTTCGACGAGATGATCGAGCGTGCCCACGCCGCCGCTGGCGATGACCGGCACCGAAACCGCATCGGCAATCGCGCGGGTCAGTTCGAGGTCGTAGCCGTTTTGCGTCCCGTCGCCATCCATCGAGGTTACCAGAAGCTCACCGGCGCCAAGGCCGGCAAGTGTCCGCGCATGTTCGAGAGCGTCGATTCCCGTCGGCCGCCGTCCGCCGTGCGTGAAGATTTCCCAGCGCCCTTCGCCCACCCGGCGCGCATCGACCGAGGCGACGATGCATTGCGAACCGAATTTCCCGGCGATGTCCGCCACCACTTCCGGCCGCGTGACCGCGGCGGAGTTGACCGCGACCTTGTCCGCGCCCGCAAGCAGCAGTGCGCGCGCATCTTCTACCGTGCGCACGCCGCCGCCCACGGTGAGCGGCATGAAACAAACTTCGGCCGTGCGCTGGACGATATCGAGCAGCGTGCCGCGCCCTTCGTGGCTGGCGGAAATGTCGAGGAAGCACAGTTCGTCCGCTCCGGCAGCGTCATAGGCGCGCGCCTGCTCGACAGGATCGCCCGCGTCCTTGAGATCGACGAAGTTCACGCCCTTGACCACGCGGCCATTGGCAACGTCGAGGCAGGGAATGATGCGGATGCGGACGGTCACGGCTCAGTCGTCCCCCTGCGCCATCCGGATGGCGGTCGCGAGGTCGAGGCGGCCGTCATAGAGCGCGCGCCCGGTAATCACGCCCTCGATGCCGTCCCGTTCGTGCAGGACCAGCATGCGGATATCGTCGAGGCCCTTGACGCCGCCCGAGGCGATGACCGGAAGGTCGGTCTGGCGCGCGAGATCGACGGTTGCCTGGACATTGCAGCCCTTGAGCAACCCGTCGCGGCCGATATCGGTGAAGAGCAACGAGGCGACGCCCGCGTCCTCGAAACGCCGGGCCATGTCCACGATCGACACGTCGGACACTTCCGCCCAGCCTTCGGTCGCGACCATGCCGTCGCGCGCGTCAACGGCGACGACGATGCCGCCGGGATACTCGCGGGCCATGTCCTTGACGAACTGCGGGTCCTTGAGCGCGGCGGTGCCCATGACGACGCGGCTGACACCCAGCTCGAACCAGCCCGCGACCGCCTCTGGCGTACGGATGCCGCCGCCCAGTTGGACGTGGCCGGGAAAAACCTCGAGAATCGCCTCTACGGCCTCGCGGTTTTCCGCCCTGCCGGCGAATGAGCCGTCGAGATCGACGACGTGCAGGAACTGCGAACCGGCATCGGCGAAAAGCATCGCCTGCGCGGCCGGATTGTCGCCATAGACAGTAGCGCGCGCCATGTCGCCCTCGGCGAGGCGCACGACCTGGCCCTGCTTGAGGTCAATGGCGGGAAAGACGATCATCTCAGGGCTTCCAATCGAGAAAACGGGACAGGAGGGAAAGCCCGTATGCCTGGCTCTTCTCCGGGTGGAACTGCACGCCCACGACATTGTCCTTCGCGACGGCCGCCACAAGGCCGCCGCCGTGGTCGGTCATGGCGGCGACGGTGTGGCCGTCGTCGGGCGCGAAGTGATAGGAGTGGAGGAAATAGGCTTCGCCGCGCTCCACCAGCCCGTGCGCGGGGTCCTTGCGGCCCACCGAAACATCGTTCCAGCCCATGTGCGGAACCTTGATCGCCGGGTCGGTCCGCTCGATCAGGCGGACTTCGCCGCCGATCCAGTCGAGCCCCTCGGTGACGCCATGCTCCAGCCCGCGCGTCGCCAGAAGCTGCATTCCCACGCAGATGCCAAGAAACGGCGCCCCGCCGACGTGGACCCGCTCGGTCATCGCCTCGACCATGCCGGCGATGCCCCAGAGCCCCTCTGCGCAAGCCCTGAACGAGCCGACACCGGGCAGGACGATGCGATCCGCCGCCCGCACAACGTCGGGATCGGCCGTGACCGCCACGCGGGACGCGCCCGCCGCCTTCAGCGCATTGGCGACCGAATGGAGATTGCCTGCGCCATAGTCGATCAGGGCAAGGACTTGCGCCATCCGCCGTTCAGCCCCCGAGTTGGCCCTTGGTGGAAGGAATCGCGCCGCCCTTGCGCGGGTCAAGTTCCACGGCGCTGCGCATGGCGCGGGCAAAGCCCTTGTAGATCGCCTCGCAGATGTGGTGGTTGTTGGCGCCGTAGAGCAGCTCGATGTGCAGGGTGATGCCCACCGCCTGCGAAATCGAGTGGAACCAGTGCTCGACCAGTTCGGTATCGAGTTCGCCCAGCTTCTCCTGCGTGAAGGCGGCCTTCCAGACAAAATAGGGCCGCCCGGAAATATCGAGCGCAACCCGCGCGAGCGTCTCGTCCATCGGCGAATAGGCCTGGCCATAGCGACCGATCCCCGCCTTGTCGCCCAGCGCCTGCGCAATGGCCTGGCCGATGGCGATGGCGCTATCCTCGGCCGTGTGGTGCTGGTCGACGTGCAGATCACCCTTGATGCGGCAGGTGATGTCGATCAGCGAATGGCGGGAGAACTGCTCGATCATGTGATCGAGGAAACCGATTCCGGTCGAAACGTCGTAAGCGCCGGTGCCATCGAGGTTCACTTCGACGGCGATGTCGGTCTCATGGGTCGTGCGGGTGATCGAAGCTGTACGCATGGCTTGGGCCTATAGACCTGTATCCGGCGGAATCAATCGCGCGCGAACAAGCGGCGCACCGGCTCGTTATTCCCCGGCATTTAGGCCGATTACCTTGGAATAACCATGGGAGAGGTCTAAAAAAGACGCGTCAATAAGCTTGACCAGACCATGAACGATGCGCACCTAGGGCGCAATGAACGACACGCCACCAGACAGCCTGATCCCCTACGACGAGATCGTACAGGAAGCCCTGCGCGCCGTTGTGGGCCGCGTTCTCGGTCAGGTCGAAGCCTCGAACGGTGTGCTTCCCGGCACCCATCACTTCTACATCACCTTCAAGACGGGAGCGCCGGGCGTCAGCATTCCGGCCGACCTGAGGACGCGTTTCCCGGACGAGATGACCATCGTCCTGCAGAACAAGTTCTGGGACCTTTCGGTGGGTGAAGACGGCTTTTCGGTCAGCCTGAGTTTCAACCAGCGTCCCGCAAAGCTGGACGTTCCCTTTTCGGCGATCACCGCGTTCGTCGACCCGGCGGTCGATTTCGGCCTCCAGTTCCAGGCCATGGCCGAGGACGAGCACGAGGACATGTCGGGCATGGCCGGCAACGACGGCCAGGAACGCGACGTCGCCTCGCGCATTACTCCCAGCGACGATGGTTCGAACGTCGTCTCGGTCGACTTCGGCAAGAAGAAGTAGAACGGGCGAGCCGGGGCCCGGGAAAGAAGGCTCGATGGCCACGAAGAAATCCCAGGAGAGCGCAACCGGCAAGGCCGAGGGCAAGACAGATCCGTCCGCCAGCGATCTCGCCGCGCCCAGCCCCAATGTGCATACCAATCTCGCCATCGCGGACATTGCCCTGCGCGGCGGCTCGTTCCTGGCGCGCCGCGCGGTCGAAAAGACGCTGCTGGGCAGGAAGTATACGCCGGGCAAGGCCAAGGCGATCCTCAAGGGGCGCAGCTTCAAGGAAACGATTTTCCACACCGCGCTTTCGCGGATTGCCATGCAGTCGATCCCGGGGGCGATTCTCGTCGGCGGCGGACTGATCGCCAAGACCCTGTACGACCGCGGCAAGGCGCGACAGGCAAAGGCCGAAGGCGAGGCGGCATTGGACGACATGGCGGAAGCAGGCGCGGAAGAAGCCGAACGCTCCTGAGCGCCATACCGGCCGGACACGTTGCCATAATCGCCCAACCCTCTTGATTTGAACCGCACTGCCCGCCATCGGGAGACATGGTTTCTGCTTCCCAGACTTCCCATGCCGCCGGCGATACGCTCGCCCGTCGCGGCCTGATGTTCATCCTGTCCTCGCCCTCCGGCGCGGGCAAGACCACGATCTCACGCATGCTGCTGGAGCGCGACGCGCACATCCGCATGTCCGTTTCCTGCACCACGCGCCCGCCGCGCGCAGGCGAAGTGGACGGCAGCGACTATCATTTCATCAGCCAGACCCAGTTCGACAAAATGGTCGAAGCCGAGGAATTCCTCGAATGGGCGACCGTTTTCGGCCACAGCTACGGCACGCCCAAGGCGCAGGTGAAGGCCGGCCTCAAGGAAGGTCAGGACTATATCTTCGACATCGACTGGCAAGGCACGCAGCAGCTCTACCAGAAGCTGGAACGCGACGTCGTGCGCGTCTTCCTGCTGCCGCCGAGCATCGACGAACTGCACCGCCGCCTCACCGGCCGGGGCACCGACAGCCCCGAAGTGATCGCCGCCCGCATGGAGCGCGCCCGCTCGGAAATCAGCCACTGGGACGGCTATGACTACGTCGTGGTCAATGACGACGTCGACGCCTGTTTCGCCAAGGTAGAGCAGATTCTTGCCGCCGAACGCATGCGCCGCGCGCGCCAGACGGGCCTGATCGGCTTCGTCCGCGAGCTGATGGCACCCTGACGAGACTTGTCCTGCGCGCGCGCAGGCTCTAGGCGCGCCCGGAACGAATTTTGCCGGAGATTGCAGACCATGTCCGAACTCGAATCCGCGATCGAAGCCGCCTGGGAAGCGCGCGACACCGTCACCCCCAAGAGCGGCGATGTCCGTAAGATTGTCGACGAAGCGCTCGGCCTGATCGAATCGGGCGCCGCGCGCGTCGCCGAGCCGGACGGACAGGGCGGCTGGAAAGTGAACCAGTGGCTCAAGAAAGCCGTGCTGCTCAGCTTCCGCCTCAACGACAATGCTCCGGTTCCGGGCGCCGCCGGCGGCTCGTCCGCGTTCGACAAGGTTCCGGTCAAGTTCGACGGATGGGGTGAGGAAGACTTCCGCAAGGCCGGCTTCCGTGTCGTTCCCGGTGCCGTCGCCCGGCGCGGCACCTATATCTCCAAGGGCGTCGTATTGATGCCGAGCTTCGTCAACATCGGCGCGTTCGTCGGCGAAGGCACCATGGTCGACACCTGGGCGACCGTCGGTTCCTGTGCCCAGATCGGCCGGAACGTGCACATTTCGGGCGGCGTCGGCATCGGCGGCGTGCTGGAGCCACTGCAGGCCGGCCCGGTGGTCATCGAGGATAACTGCTTCATCGGCGCCCGTTCGGAAGTGGCCGAAGGCGTGGTCGTTGGCGAAGGCGCGGTGATCTCGATGGGCGTGTTCCTCGGCGCCTCGACCAAGATTGTCGACCGTGCGACAGGCCAGGTCCACATGGGCAAGGTGCCGCCTTATTCGGTCGTCGTGCCCGGCGCGCTGCCCGGCAAGCCCCTGCCCGACGGCACGCCCGGCCCCTCGCTCTACTGCGCGGTGATCGTCAAGACCGTCGACGCGCAGACCCGCTCCAAGACCGGTATCAACGAGCTTCTGCGCGACTGATCCGGCGCACTGCCGGCCGAAAGCGGTCGGAACGCTGCCCGCCTTGGTGTGTTTCCCTTGGAAAGTGGGGCCGAAAGGCCGTCAATCGATAAGGGAGACGCACCATGGAAACCCGTGGCGACGAAGTTCACGTCGACGTCGAAGAAGCACGCGCAGGCAATACGCCGCATATCGTGCGCTACGTCCTGCTCATCAGCCTGGCGCTGGCGATCATCGCGCTTTCGGCAATCTGGATTACCGGGGCGCTCACCGACGAGAACCCTGAGCGCACCGGTAGCGAAAGCGCCCGGACCATACAGGGTGAAGCGCCGTAGTCCCCGGGATCATGGCATATGGCACGGCTTGAACGCTTCCTCGACGCACAGCGCCGAATCTACCCGCAGGCGCTTGCCGAGCTTCGGGCCGGCGACAAGCGCAGTCACTGGATGTGGTTCATATTTCCGCAGATCGCCGGGCTGGGACGCAGCGAGACCGCGCGCTTCTATGCGATTGCCGATCTGGCCGAAGCACGCGAATACCTCGCCCATCCGGTACTCGGCCCCCGGCTGGAGGAATGTACCGGGGCCATGCTCGAATGGGCCGGCAAACGAAGCGCGCCAGCCATCCTGGGCGAAGTCGATGCGCTCAAGTTCCGCAGTTCCATGACGCTGTTCGAGGCCGCCGGCGGCAGCGAACGCTTTGCTCGCGGGATCGAGGCCTTCTGCGGCAACCATCGTGACGCGCGAACTCTCGAGCGGATCGGCGGCACGCCGGACGCATCCGCCCTCGAAAGCTGACCCTCGCCTACCGCCGGCTTTCCTGCTATCGTACGCCTGATGGCCCGAAGTTGAAAGCGGCGCCAAAGTCGCCGAGCCATCGGGAGAGCGACTATGCAACGCATCGGTGAAGAAGTGCATGTCGACACGGACGAGGCACGCGCCGGCAGCACGCCTCATATCGTGCGCTATGTACTGCTCGTAAGTCTTGCCCTGGCAATAATCGCCATGTCAGCCGTGTGGATCACGCGCGCCTTGTCCGAAAGGCCTGCGAATGGCTGGCCGGTCACGGCCGAGCAGCACGCCCTCGGCGGATAGCCGAGCCACGGACGGAGGGATCGTTCCGTCCGTCCGGCAAGAGGTGGAACGCATCGGCAACGCGGCCGGGCGCGACATTCGCGTGCTATCTTGCCGGCTGCGGCGCAAGTTCCGGTTGAATGGCGAGAGGCAAGGAAGAAGCCGCTGACGAAGGCGGATTGCCGAGCGCAACCGGTACGATTGCGATCCCCCCTGGATCAAAGTTTCACCCCCCGACGAAACTTGTGCCCCCGAGCGCCAGCGGCTTCTGTCAAAAATGGCGACATGGCCGCCATCCCCTGCATTACGTAGGGTTATGGGCAATCACTTTCCAAAAAGTTAACGAGCCCGGAAAAGCTCACTGTTGCAGGATTGGCGGCTTGAAAAACCACGCAAATTCGTTGTCGTAAAATTTTCCGACATCACCCGAAAAAGCGCGGCGATCACAAGAGCGCGTCGGCCAGGCGCCTCCAGTGCGGCAGCAAAGTAGCGAAGTCGCCGCCGCGCGCGCCGGCGATCACCTGCAGGCAGACGTGGTCGGCCCCGGCATCGAGATGGGCTTTGACCC
This sequence comes from Novosphingobium endophyticum, assembly GCF_014640675.1. Taxonomy (GTDB): domain Bacteria; phylum Pseudomonadota; class Alphaproteobacteria; order Sphingomonadales; family Sphingomonadaceae; genus Novosphingobium; species Novosphingobium endophyticum. The sequence continues at coordinate 18,237 of NZ_BMHK01000006.1, forward strand.
GCTCCGCCACGCGGTCAACACCGCCGACGGCGAAAAGCGTATGGATGAGGCGGTCGTTCGCTTCGTCGATTTCCTGCTCCGAGAATCCCAGCCGCAGCCAGTTGTTCCGGTAGTTGGGCAGCCTGCGATAGCTCTCGAGCGCGGCCAGCGCGAGTTCGCGCGCGCGGACCGGATCTTCCTCGAGGATCACGCCCTGCTCCGGGGCGAGCAGCTTGCCCGGTCCGAGAATCGCGCGCGCCTCAGCCGTATGCTCGGGCGTCACCAGATAGGGATGCGCGCCGGCGGTGCGCTCGCCGGCAAGGGCCAGCATCTTCGGCCCCAGTGCGGCGAGGCACAGGTTGTCCCTGTCCATCCCCGCCGCTTCGAGGCCGTCGACAAACTGCCGCGCCACGGCCAGCGGCTTGCCCCATTTCTCGCCGATGATCGGGCCGTGGCTGACACCCAGGCCCAGCAGAGTGCGCATCTTGTGCGCATCGGGAAGGGCCGAGAACCAGGCCGCCAGTTGCGACGGCTCGTGCCGCCACACGTTGAGAATGCCGGTGGCAATCACGGTCCGCCGCGTGGCACCAAGCAGCCTCTCGACATCGGCGGGCGCCCCGTCGTCGATCCCGCCGGGTATCCACAGAGCGCCATAACCCAGTTCGTCGAGTTCCGCCGCGGCACTGCTGCCTTCCGCCTTGTCGCCGAAGCGCAGCTCCAGCGACCATATCCCGATTTTCCCGATTGCGGGCGTGGTCATGACTCTTCCCTTTGTGTGCACTGAGGGGACGCCATGTTGATGCGCGGCCGGCACCGCTTCAAGCGCTTTGCGGGAAATGCCCCATAGATCGCCACCGCGGGTTCGCCGATTGCGCGGATGCGGCGCAAATGGCGGCTTGATTGCGCATTTCGCCAAGCCTAGCCGGAAACGCATGGAAGAGTTCGACTTCATCATCGTCGGCGGCGGCAGCGCCGGCTGCGTGCTCGCCAACCGACTGAGCGCGGATACCAGGACGCGGGTGCTGCTGCTGGAGGCGGGCGGTGAGGACAACTACCTCTGGATTCGCGTACCGGTGGGGTATCTCTACTGCATCGGCAATCCGCGCACCGACTGGTGCATGTCGACCGAAGCCGAAGCCGGCCTGGGCGGCCGCGCGCTGAAATACCCGCGCGGCCGGGTGCTGGGCGGCTGCTCCTCGATCAACGGCATGATCTACATGCGCGGCCAGGCGGCGGACTATGACGGGTGGCGCCAGGCCGGGAATCCCGGCTGGGGATGGGACGACGTGCTGCCTTGCTTCAAGCAGGCCGAAGACCACTTCGAAGGCCCCGGCGAATTTCACGGCAGCGGCGGCGAAATCCGTGTCGAGAAGCAGCGGCTGCGCTGGACCGTCCTGGAGGCCTTCCGCGATGCCTGCGCCGAATATGGCATCGAACCCATCGACGACTTCAATCGCGGCGACAATGAAGGCGCGAGCTTCTTTCAGGTCACCCAGCGCAAGGGCTGGCGCTGGAGCGCGGCGGATGCCTTCCTGCGCCCGGTCAGATCGCGGGCCAACGTCAAGGTCCAGACGGGCGCCCTCGTGGACAGGGTTATCGTCGAGCACGGCCGCGCCGCCGGCATCGCCTACTCACTTGGCGGCGAACAGCGGGTGGCACGGGCTCGCGGCGAAGTGCTGCTGGCGGCGGGCGCGATCGGATCGCCCGCGATTCTCGAACGCAGCGGCATCGGCGACGCGCGGCGCCTGTCAGAGCTTGGTATCATCCCCCTCGTCGACCGCCCCGAAGTCGGCGCGAACCTGCAGGATCACCTGCAACTGCGCTGTGCCTGGCGCGTCGAAGGCGTCCCGACGCTCAACCAGCGGGCCGCGAACCTTTTCGGCAAGGCGCTGATCGGCCTGGAATACGTGCTGCGCCGCAGCGGTCCGATGGCCATGGCACCCAGCCAGCTCGGCGTCTTCACAAAGAGCCACGAACGCTACGCGACCGCCAACCTCGAATATCACGTGCAGCCCTTGAGCCTCGAAGCCTTCGGCGGCGCGCTCGACCCCTTCCCCGCCTTCACCGCGAGCGTGTGCAACCTGCGCCCCGAGAGCCGGGGCACCAGCCGGATCGTCAGCGCCGACCCCGCAGCCGCGCCTGGCATCCGCCCGAACTACCTCTCCACCGAAGAGGACCGCCGCGTGGCGGCCGAGGCGATCCGCATCACGCGCGGGATCGTCTCGCAGGCAGCGCTCGCGCGGTACCGTCCGCAGGAGGTCCGCCCCGGCATCGCGTTCCAGAGCGAAGAGGAGCTGCAGCGCGCGGCAGGGGACATCGGGACGACCATTTTCCACCCCGTCGGCACGGCGGCCATGGGCTCCGTGGTCGATCACGAGCTGCGAGTGAACGGCGTGGGTTCGCTGCGCGTGATCGATGCCTCGGTCATGCCGACGATCACGTCAGGCAACACCAATGCACCGACCATGATGATCGCGGAAAAGGGCGCGGCCATGGTCCTCGCCGCCACGAGGAACTGAAACGAGGTGGGCGATGGACAGCGATCCGGGAACGAGCAGCGATCACCCCGCATCCTCTCCTCTGAAGTGGACAGAAAGCGAGCGAACGGCGCGCTCTATATTTCGACCCACACCGCGCCGTCCTCTTCCTTCGCCGGATAGACGGCAAGCTCGTTCCTCGCCTTCATGTCGATGAAGAGGAACTTCGGGTCGCGCTCGATCTTCCCCGTCGTCAGGTCGAACTTCGCCTTGTGCAGCGCGCAGACCACCGAGCGGCCCTCAAGCTTTCCCCGGCACAAGTTGAAGCCCAGATGCGGGCATTTGCGCTGCGCCGCATAGAACGTGCCGCCCACTTTCGTCACCAGCAGCTTCACGCCCTTGGCTTCGACCGGAACCAGCGCTCCATCGGCAATATCCGATGCGCTTGCCACTTTCACGAACTCCATCGCAATCCCCTTTTCCGTTCGCCCGGGGTCGTGGCGGGCAACAACAAGGCGTGGCAGGATAACCCGCCACGCCTTGTGCTCCTCCCCCTCCACTCGACCTGCGGTGCGACCCGAACGGCTCGGCGGATTGTTCGATCAAGCCAGCTTTCTTCGAAGCCCGGCCAGCGCTTGATCGCTTTGATGTCGTGTTGAGGTGTCGATTCTCCCGGCCGGAGAACCAGGGTATCGCGCATGATGCTCGCCGGTCATCATGCTGGATTCAAGCTGCGAGCCGCAGGCCTGACCAGATCGGCCATGGCCATTACGCACAGGACAAAACCTGCCTGAAAAGCAGCCCAAATTGCTTCAAGACATCATCCTCTATCCCGGCCGGCGCCTCTTCGACCCAGCCCATCTTCAATTATGCCATGCGGCATAACATTTGATTGCCGTGACCGGAAGAACCCGGTGGCCGGATGGCACGCTTTGTCCCCAAAAAATTCGCCAGCGCGCGGTTGAGACATTCGGATTACTCCTTTTGGGTGGCATCGCGGTAGCCTTGGTGGTCCGTCCAGGCGCAGCCTTGCCTCACATCGGGGCCGATCTGCAGCGTCACCGTGAAGGGATAGGTGCGATCGGACATGCCATCGCTGCATTCGCCCGGCGTCACCGCCAGCGTCATCGCACCGCCCGCCAAGTTACCGCTGAACGAAAGTCCACCGCGCCCGGCAAAGCGCGAAACGGTTATCGTCTCGCCGTCCTGATTTTCCGGCGTGGTATAAGTCAGTTCATTCCCTGAGGCCTCGCCGCCCCAGAAGGGTTCTGTACCGAGGAAATGCACGACTTCATCGCGGGCTATACCGCGCCACGGCTGATGGTCTGTGCTGTCGCCCGGCAGGTTCGACGCCGCCTGATGACATGCCGCGAGAGAAAGCATGCCGAACAGAAGTCCGGATCTGGACACGGGGCCAGCGATGAACCGATGGAGATATCTCATGGCTACCGACTACCGCCGCGAAGCCCCCCGGACAACCGCCTTGCCGGCCGAAGGGGCCTTTCGCCGGCGGCGAACGGAAACCGGTCAGTGCACTCTTCGCAGCCCGCCCTGCCCTTGCACCAGGCGGACTTCCAGCACGCCTCCCGATGCCTCGACGCCGTGCTTTTCGCAGATCTCCGCCAGACGCGCGGCGATGGCTTCTTCATCGATGTCATTGGCGACCGGGTAGCGGGCAATCACCATCTCATCGAGCGCGTCGATCACACAGAAATGGCTGTTCCGGCCGCCCGCCGCCAGGGCATCGAGATCGAAGCCCTCGGCAAGATCCCACTTCCCGCCGCCGCGCGAGCGGATCGGGCGCTCGCAATAGCGGCACGTGCAATGGACGGCGCCATCCTCCTCGCGCCGCTGCTTTCCTGTCGGTACATGACGGCGCAGGTACCAGCACTGGGCCACGACCGCCGAAGGGTTGATCTTGCTGAGCATCACTCCACCTGTCTTTGCGAGAGCCTGTTGACCGAGCGGCGGCAGGGGCATTGCCGCCTTGTCCACGAAAACGGACGTTAACCGCAAAAATTAAGCCCCGCTCCGCAAGCGACGCCGCGCGCTCAACCCAGCGTGGCGTAGATCTCGGCGACAATCACCCATTCGCCCAGAACCTCCCGCCACTTGGCCGAATAGTCGCCCGAGGCGAGGGCCTTGCCCGAGAGCGCTTCGAATCCCTGCCAGTGGCCGGTCTCCATGGCGACCGGCTCCACCGTCGAAACCACCACGCGCGAGGGCGTGCGGACATAGACCGCGCGCACCGGGCTGGCGAACTCGCGCCGCCAGGCGCGAAGCTGGGCGTTGCGCCCGGAAACGACGGCGCTGTCGCTGCCCGTCACCATCACCACGTCGCGCCCCAGGATCGGCGAGATCGCGCCAATGTCCCCTTCGGCAATCGCGCGGTTGAAATCGGCGCGGCGCGTTCTGATGCTGAGCTCGGTGGCGGACTGGTTCATGGCGACCCCTTGCGGTTTGTGCGTGGTGCGTACCCGATGGGACGCGGCATGCAAGCCGCGCCGCTCACTCCAACCGCGGGATCAGGGCCTCAGCGGCAGCGGGGTTCCTCGCTTTTGCTCCCGCGATGAGGAAAACGAAGACCTCACGCCCGTCTGCCGCCCAACCGCGCGCCTTGTCTGCCCAGGCATCGAGCGCGGCATCGTCATAACCTGTCGCCGCGTCCTCGCGCGTGTCCTGCAGGCGGGCGTATGTAAAAGCTCCGGTCTGCTCCTCGAAGCACGGGTATCTGGGGCTGTCGGCGAAGACGACCGCAACGCCGGCCTTGCGCGCCAGCTCGAAGAAAGCGGGATCATCAAAGCTCTCGTGCCGCGGTTCGATCGCGTGGCGCAGCGGCACACCGTCCTGCGCCGAGGGAAGTAGCGAGAGAAACGCGCCGATCTGCTCGGCCTCGAACTTCTTGGTATGGGGAAGCTGCCACAGGATCGGCCCCAGCCTGTCCTCCAGCTCGACGATCCCCTGCTCCAGGAATCGCGCGACGCTCTCTCCCGATTGCGACAGATCCCTGCGCTGCGTGCAGGCGCGGCCGGCCTTGAGGGCATAGGCGAAGCCGTCCGGAGCCGCTTTGCGCCACTTCGCGAAGGTGGCCGGGCTTTGCCGCGAATAGAAGGTGCTGTTGACCTCGATCGCGGTCAGGCGCGAGGCCGCGTATTCCAACTCGCGAGCCTTCGCCAGACCCTCCGGGTAGAATGTCCCTCGCCACGGCTCGTAGGTCCAGCCGCCGATGCCGACGCGGATGGGGCCGGCCTTCGTCATGCGCCAATCCTCCGCTCCAGGGATGACGCCAAACGCGTGAAATGCGCCGCCCGCCCGGGCGACATCGGAAAACCGCGCCCAAACGCGGGCTGAAAAATCATGGATCGGGTCATATCCCGAAGGGTAGCGCGAATGCGGGGGTGAAGGAAAACGGGAAATTCCGCCCGGCGACGCCGGGGGAAATTCCAACTCGCCCAAGGACGCATGGGCAACCGGGGCCTTGTCACGAGCAAGGGGCGCGTCCGGCGGACGCGCCCCTCGTTCTCGCGATCATCGCGCTGCAGCGTTTACTTTGGCGACAGCACCATAAGCATCTGCCGGCCTTCCATACGGGGATAAGCCTCGACCTTGGCGATTTCCTCCACGTCGACCTGAACCCGGCGCAGCAGGTCCATGCCGAGCTGCTGGTGCGAAAGCTCGCGGCCGCGGAAGCGCAGGGTGACTTTCACCTTGTCGCCGTCGCTGATGAAGCGGTGGACGTTGCGCATCTTCGTATCATAGTCATGATCGTCGATGTTCGGACGCATCTTGATCTCCTTGATCTCCTGCGTCTTCTGCGACTTGCGCGCGGCATTGGCTTTTTTCTGCGCCTCATACCGATACTTGCCGACATCGAGGAACTTGCACACCGGCGGATCGGCGTTGGGTGAAACCTCCACCAGGTCCAGGCCGACATTGGCTGCCTGTTCAATCGCCTCGCGAGTGTACATAACGCCAAGGTTCTCGCCGTTTTCGTCGATCACGCGGACCTTGTCGGACTGAATCATGTTGTTGTAGCGCGGTCCACTCTTGACCGGTGGCGTCATCATGCGCCGGGGTGGGGGTGCTATATGCGTTCTCCTGAGTCGTTTACGATTTGCGTGCGAACGGGCGCTCAATAATGCCAATTGCCCCGCCATGAAAAGCGGGAAATCGCACAACTGTAACAGAGCCCCCGGCCGATGGCACGGCCTGACTTCGTCATATGGGGTTTCAGACCGATCCGCGCCAGAGGGGATATGCAATCAGCCTCCCCGTCGCAGGTACCAGGGCGTCGATCGCCGAGGCGGGCTGCATGGCCGAAAGGATCGCCGGATCAGAAGCGTCCATTCCGCCCGTCAGCGCGCCGAAAGCGGGCAGGATCAGGCGGTTATCGCTGCGCACCGCGCAAGGCCGGGCGATCCGCCGGCCGCGCGCCGAAACGATCAGACGGGGGTGGTAGTGGCCGGAGAGTTCGGGGCCGGTGGCCCCTTCCCGGGCCTTGTGCCGCAACACCAGCCCGGAGATTTCGAGTTCCTCGACCCGCATTCCCCCGGCCTCTGCCCCCAGTTCGGGATCGTGGTTACCGGTGATCCAGACCCAGTCCAGCGCGCGGGTGAGCGCGGCAAGCATTCCAGCCGCGTAGGGTTCGAGTCGGTCGGTCCCCCGGCTGTCGTGGAAGTTATCGCCCAACGCGAAGACCCGCCGCGCGCCCGTCTGGCGCACCGCAAGGGCGAGACGTTCGAGCGTCTCGCGGCTATCATAGGGTGGGAGCATCTGCCCGCCTTTCGCATAGAAGCTCGCCTTTTCGAGGTGCAGGTCGGCCACCAGCAACGCCTGTTCGCGCGGCCAGTATATCGCTCCGCCCCGCGATCCGGCAGCGGCGACCAGATGCATCTCCTCCGATCGGAACGAAAAGGGAACCATGGCTTTCCCTTGCCGCAGCCCGCCCGATTTGGCAAGCGCCGCGCATGACCGACTGGACTCCCTTCACCGCCCGCGCCCGCGACTGGTTCGAATCGCTGCGCGACAGGATCTGCGCCGAGTTCGAGGCGATCGAGCGCGAGGCCGGCTCCGAGGCGAGCTTCGAATACACTCCATGGCAGCGCGCCGCCGTCGAAGGCGGTGAAGACGGCGAGACCGGGGGCGGTACCCGGGGCGTGATGAAAGGCAAGGTCTTCGAAAAAGTCGGCGTCAACGTCTCGACCGTGGCCGGCGGGCTCGCGAAAGACTTCGCCGGTACCATCCACGGCGCATCGTCAGAGCAGAATGCCTTTTCCGCCACCGGCATAAGCCTCGTCGCCCACATGGCGAACCCGCACGTCCCCGCCGTGCACATGAACACGCGTTTCCTGACGACGACCAGGGCCTGGTTCGGCGGCGGCGCCGATCTCAACCCGCCGCTGCCCTACGAGGACGATACGCGGGAATTCCACGGCGAACTCAAGGGCGCCTGCGACAGGCACGGGCCGGACTATTACGAGCGCTACAAGGCCTGGGCGGATGAGTATTTCTACATCCCCCACCGCAAGGTTCATCGCGGCGTCGGCGGGATATTCTACGACCACCTCGAATGTACGGACGAAGCCGAATGGGAAGCGAACTTCGCTTTCACGAAAGCCGTTGGCGAGGCTTTCCTGGCCGTCTTCCCGCGCCTCGTGCGCCGGCGCATGGGCATGGCGTTCACGCCCGAGGACAAGGCGCGCCAGCTGGAATGGCGCGGCCGCTACGCCGAATTCAACCTCGTCTACGATCGCGGCACCCTCTTCGGCCTCAGGACCGGGGGCAATATCGACGCGATCCTGATGAGCCTGCCACCCGAGGCGACCTGGAGCTAGATGCGGACACATACCGGCAGACCCGCCCCCAGGGGGGCGCCCGAAGCCCCCCTCTGGCAGGAAACATCCGCCCGGCGTCACGCGTTGACGGATGATGAAGAGGCTGATCCCCGACGATGCCGACAAGCGGTTCATTCGCCGCGTGGTCATTCTCATCGCGATATTGCTGGTAGTGATGGCGCTCTATCGCGCGATCCACATCTTCATTCTGGCCTTCGGATCGATCCTGGGCGCCATCATCATCCGCAGCCTGAGCAGCGCCTACGAATCAAGACTGCACCTGCCGCACCGCTGGGCCGTGCTTGCGGGCATGCTGACCGCACTGGCGTTCATCGTTGCCCTCGTCTGGCTGTTCACGGTCCAGTTCGGACAGCAGATCAATCTCTTTGTCACTTCCCTCCCCGAAATCGTCGGCCAGCTGGAAGCCATGCTGTCGACTTCCCCGGTGGGCGCGAAGATCGTCGACGCGGTCGAGGCGGCCTATGCAGGATCGAGAGTGGCGACGGACATCGGTGGGATCGTCGCGGGTTCGGCTGAGCTGGTGCTCAACATCCTGCTGGTCATCGTCGGTTCGTTCTTTCTGGCGGCGGACCCGACCGCCTATGAACGCGGTTTTCTTCTGCTCGTGCCCGAGCCACAGCGCGAGGCTTTTGCCGACGCGCTGGAAGAGACTGCCGAGAAGCTGAGGGCATGGCTGATCGCGCAGATGATCCAGATGACCACGATGGGCGTCATGGTGGGTGTCGGCCTGTGGCTCGCGGGTGTACCCTCGGCCGCCGCGCTCGGCCTGCTGGCGGGGCTGAGCGAGTTCATCCCCTACATTGGCCCGACCGTGGCGATGGTGCCTGCGCTGGGCCTCGCGGCCACCAGAGGCACGGACGTGCTGATCGGCGCGCTGGTCACCTTCGCAGTCGTCCGGCTGATCCAGACCAATCTCATCACTCCCTATGTACAACAGCGCGTAATCCGCATTCCTCCGGCTATCACGCTGTTCGCCATTCTAGCGATCGGCGCCATCACCGGCCTCTATGGCCTGTTCTTCGCAGCCGCGTTTCTCGTCGTCATTTTCACTCTGGTTCGTAGCCTCTACGTCAGCGAAGTGCTCGGCGAGCGGCTGCGGGATGAGGACAGTGCCCCTGGCTCACACGGCGAGCGCAACCCCTGAAACGCAAGAAAGCTCCGCCCCCGCAGGCGGAGGGAAATACCGCAGGGCCGAGCGGCGGCGGGCCGCCGTATGCCAAGCCAGAGCTTGCCAACCCCCGTTGCAAAATTCGCACGCAGTTCGCGTAGCACTTGCCGCAGCGCAAAAAATGCTGACATGAACACCAAGCAATGCTGCGCCAGTACGAACTTGTAGAACGCGTTAAGGAATACGCGCCCGAGGCCGACGAGGCCCTGCTCAACCGCGCCTATGTCTATACCGTGCAGAAACACGGCACGCAGAAGCGCGCGAGCGGTGACCCGTACTTCAGTCATCCGGTGGAAGTCGCCGGCCTGATGACCGAGCTGAAGCTCGATCTGCAGACGATCGTCACCGCACTGCTTCACGACACCGTCGAGGATACGCTGGCAACGATCGACGAGATCGAAAAGCTGTTCGGGCCGGACGTGGCGCGGCTCGTGGACGGTGTCACCAAGCTGTCCAAGATCGAGGCGATGACCGAGAGCGAGCGGGCGGCGGAGAACCTGCGCAAGTTCTTCCTCGCGATGAGCGAGGACTTGCGCGTCCTGCTGGTCAAGCTCGCGGACCGGCTGCACAACATGCGCACGCTGCACTTCATCAAGAACCCGGAGAAACGCCAGCGCATCGCCCGCGAGACCATGGATATCTACGCGCCGCTCGCCGAGCGCGTGGGCATGTACGAATATATGCGCGAAATGCAGCTGCTCGCCTTCGAGCAACTCGAGCCCGAGGCCTATGCGACGATCGCCGGCCGTCTAGCGCAGATCCGCAGCCAGGAGGGCGGGCAGGTCGATGCCATCGCGCTCGCCATCAAGCAGGCGCTGGCCGAGGCGGACGTCAAGGTCGAAGTAACCGGGCGCGAGAAGCACCCCTATTCGATCTGGAAGAAGATGGCCGAGCGCCACGTCACCTTCGAGCAGATCACCGACATCATGGCCTTCCGCGTGCTCACCGAGACGCCGGAGGACTGCTACCGCGCGCTGGGCGTGCTGCACCAGACCTGGCAGATGATTCCCGGCCGCTTCAAGGACTACATCTCGACGCCAAAGTCGAATGGCTACAGCTCGCTGCATACCGCGCTGATCTATGAAAACTCCATGCGCATGGAAGTGCAGATCCGCTCCCGCGAGATGCACCGGCTCAACGAGTTCGGCCTTGCCGCGCACTGGGCCTACAAGCAGGGCGGGGCGAGGCCGGACGGGCAGGTCGGCTGGTTGCGCGACCTGATCGAGATCGTCGATGCCAGCCACGATGCCGAGGAACTGCTCGAGCATACCAAGCTCGCGATCTACCAGGACCGCATCTTCGCCTTCACGCCCAAGGGCGCGCTGCACCAGTTGCCCAAGGGCGCCACGGCAGTCGATTTCGCCTATGCCGTCCATACCGATCTCGGCAACGCTGCCGTAGGGGCCAAGATCAATGGCCGCCACATGCCGCTGCGCACGCAGCTGGCCAATGGCGATGTCGTCGACGTCATCAAGAGCAGCGGTTCCGAACCACAGCTTTCGTGGCTGGGCTTCGTCGTCACCGGCAAGGCCCGGGCCGCCATCCGCCGCGCGGTGCGCGCCAAGGAGCGCGCGGAAATCGCCGAGATCGGGGCCAAGCTGTTCGACGCCATCGCCGGCCGACTGCCAACTCGCATCGGCAAGAAGGCGGTCGAGGGGGCGGTGCGACGGCTCGACTTGCGCGACGAGGAAGACCTGATGTTCGCGATCGGTTCGGCGCGCCTGTCCGACCGTGAGGTCATGGAAGCGCTCGTTCCAGGCAGCACCGCCGAACTGCCCGACGACCCGGAATGGACGCGCACCGAACGTGCCATCTCGATCAAGGGCCTGACGCCGGGCATGGGCTTCGAACTCGCCGAATGCTGCCACCCCGTTCCCGGCGACCGCATCGTCGGCCTGCGCCGACCCGACCACAAGGTCGAAGTCCACACCATCGATTGCCTGACCCTGGCGAACGGCGTCGATGCCGACTGGCTGGACATCTCATGGGGCTCGCGCACCACGGGCGCGGTCGGCCGACTGCACCTCGTGCTCTACAATCGTCCCGGCACCCTGGCCGAAGTGACCCAGATCTTCGCCGGTAACCGCGCCAACGTGGTCAACCTGCAGATGATCCAGCGCGACGAGCCTTTTGGCACCTACGAGGTGGACATCGAGGTCTCCGACCTTGCGCACCTTACGCGTATCGTCGGCTCGCTGCGTGCCAGCGAAGCCGTCGCCGAAGCCGAACGCCTCTAGGCGGCCTCCGTACGACCCGAAGGGGAACACGGAAGCCGCTGAACGGGCTTCGCCGATCCGCGCTCTACCCTGAGCGCCCCGACCCCGTGCCCGGCACCTGACACCTGACACCTGACACCTTCCAGCCTGCGCGTCGCCGCAGCGTCAAGCGTCTCGCTCGCCGGCCTGCTGGCGGTTCCCGGTCCTCACAGCGCCGGGATCACTGCACCTTGGGATTACCCCAAAGGGGGAACCCCAAAGCCTGATCCGACAGACCTTTGCGCGACAATTGGGCAGTTCGCCCCCGTCGCTGGCGCCAGACCGCTGCTTTCGCACGGTCTGGCGCCAAGCGGCTTGTTGCAGTGCAAAACTGGTGCACCATGTTCCGGCAATTTGTCGTCCGGTGCCGGCAATCAGCCGGACGACAAATGCGCAGGGCGGCCCCATGCACCGCTGTGAACCGTCTAGTCCTTGTACAACGCATGATTCAGGGATGCTGTGATGTACGCCAGACCTCAACAACTGACGCATATTGATGGACACATGGACGGACGCGGCGACAGCGCCCCGGTCGACGAGGGCGCGCTGATCGACCTGCGGGCTTTCATGCAGGTTCTGAGAAGGCGTCGGCTTGTCATTATCCTGGTCAGCCTCGTCGTTTTCGCGGCGGCCACAGCGGCCTATTTCACAACGCCCCCGGTATATACCTCGACGACGACGGTCGCCCTTGAGCGCGGCGGGGAAAAGGTCGTGCAGGTCGATCAGGTCGTGCCTGACGTCGCCCCGGATTCCGCTGCGGTCGACACCGAAGTGGCTGTTCTCAAGTCTCCCGGGCTGATCGGCAAGGTCGTGGACGATCTGCAGCTCACGCGGTACCCCGAGTTCAATCCGGCTCTGGAAACCGGCGAGGTCGTTCCGGAGGAAGCCCAGCGCAAACGCGCCGTGACGACCGTCCTTGGCAACATGACGGCCAGCCGTAACGGCTTCTCTTATGCGATCGACATCTCATACGCGTCGGAGTCGCCGGCAATGGCCGCCAAGGTGGCCAACAAGATTGCCGAAACCTACATCGGCGAGCAGGTCGCCACGAAGTCCGGCGCCACGTCGCGCGCCAGCGATTTCCTGGAAGGTCAGCTGGACGAATTGCGTGCCCAGGTGGAGTCGGCCGAAGCGGCGGTCGCGAGTTACCGGGCCAGTCATGGCCTGTTCGACCTCGGAGGAAACAGCAGCGTCACCCAGGAGGAGATCACCACCCTCAACGCCCAGCTGGCTCAGGCCCGCGCCGAGGAAGCCGAAGCACGAGCGCGCCTCAGCACCGCGAACGCACAGCTCGCGCGCGGCGGGTCCGGCGAGGAACTGGGTGAATCGCTCGATTCGCCCGTCGTCAGCTCGCTTCGCTCACAGCGCGCCAAGGTCAGCGGCAGGGTGGCGGCGCTCCGTCAGCAATACGGCCCCAGGTACCCTGAACTCACCAGAACCCAGCAGGAGCTTCAGGACATCGACGAGCAGATTTCTTCGGAAGTCCGGCGGATCGTCGCCAATCTGAGCATTCAGGCAAACGCGGCAGGCCAGCGGACGGGCTCGATCATGGGTTCGCTGCAACGGGCCAAGGGTACGCTCGCCGTCGACAACAAGGCGTCGGTGGGGCTTTCGGAACTGGAACGAAGGGCCGAATCCGCCCGCACGCTCTATCAGACCTTTCTCGACCGTTACAAACAGACCCGCGCCCAGCGCGGCCTGGAACGGGCCGATTCCTACATCGTCGCCGAGGCGCAAGTTCCCGCACTCCCGTCCTCGCCCAACGTGCTGATTTTCGCGGTGATCGGACTGATCGGGGCGATCGCAGGCTCCACCGTCGTGGTCGCTATCCTGCAATTGCTCGACCGGGGCGTGGAAACCACCAGCAATCTCGAAAAGAAGCTGGGCATGCGGGTGCTGGGCTCCATTCCGGACACGAAGCATTTGCCTGAGCTGGAAGGCCTCGGCGACTCCGTCCATCCAACGCAGCTCATCGTCGACCGGCCGCAATCGTCGTTCGCGGAAGCGTTCCGCTGGCTGCAAACCTCGATCCATTTCAACCAGCGCGATCGCGGTCCGGTGGTCGTGGCCATAACCTCGGCCTTGCCCAACGAGGGCAAGACAACGGCGGCCCTTTCGCTCGCAAGGTCCGCGGCCATGGCCGGCAAGCGCACCATCCTGGTCGATTGCGACCTTCGCCGGCGGGTTTCGAGCACGGAGCCGGGCCCAATGGAAACCATCGGCCTGCGCGCGCTTCTGGACAACCAGGGGCAGCTGGACGACGCGATCTACGTCGATCCCGAGACCGGCCTGTTCGTTCTTCCCCGGCGAAACGACGAACACCATATTCAGCCTTTCGCCGACAGCGCGGCCTTTTCAGAGCTTATCGCCGCGCTGCGCGCGAAGTTCGATTTCATCGTCCTCGACACGCCGCCGGTCCTGACGATCGACGACAGCCGGGTCATTGCGGCCAAGGCGGATTCGGTCATCCTGATGGTGCGTTGGCGCAAGACCCCGACGCGCGCCGCCGAGCTTGCCCTGCGTCACCTCGACAGCGTCGGCGCCAACGTCATCGGTGCCACCCTGTCGATGGTCGACGTCACGGCGCAGGCGCGCATCGGCTATGAGGACGCGAGCTACTATTACGGCGCCTACAAATCCTACTATGCCTAGGCCCTTCCCCGACTCGAAATGAACGCCGCCGCAGCATCCGGGCCGTACTTCGGTCTCGCCATCCTGGGACCGGCGACGCTGGTGCTGCTGGTGAGCGCGCTGATCGCGGGACACCGGATCAAGAGCCTGCAGGGCCGCTTCGTATTCGCGGCGATCTGGCTGCGCATGATCCTGGGCGCCTACCACGTCTACATGTTCAAGCCGCTTGCCGCCGGAATGTCCGGCAACGCGCTCGCCTCGGTGGCCGTCGCCGGCGTCGGGCTGCTGGTCATCCGGCCGCGTCACCTGATGCTGAAAGCGCTCCTGCCGGTCTATTTCCTCATGGCGCTGGTGCTTCTGAGCGGCGTCCTCAACAGGGACATGGGCGGCATCATGACCGTTGCCGTGAAGTACGGCTATTTCGTGGTGCTACTAATCGCGGCGTTCGAGGCCCTGAGACGGGACGAAGCGGAAAGGCTGATGCCTCTGCTCATCTGGGCTTTTGCGCCGCTGCTGCTTTTCCAGGCGCTTTCCATTGTCCTCAACCTGCCGAAAGGATCGGAGGGCGGTGACGGGCTGGTGTGGATCGGCGGGTACAATCACGAGAGCAGCTTCTCCATTTCGCTGCTCCTGGGATTTATCGTCGGCAGCCTCGCTCACCGGCTCCATCCCGCCATTCGCCTCCCCTATCTGGGCGCGATGGCAATCGGCATTTTTCTTGCCGGCTACCGCACGAGCCTCATCGCGGCAGTCCCCCTGCTGCTGATTGCCTTCTGGGTGGCGATCACCCACATCAGCCCAAGCCAGCGCCGGATCATGGCTGCGGTCGCGCTCATGGCCGCGGTGGTGGGCGTCGGCACGATTGCGGTGATCGACCATCAGCGCTTCGTGGATATGGGCACGTTCCTTGCCAACCCGGCCGAGCTCATCAAACCGCCTCGCGAGTTCACCCAGATCGAGCGCGGCATTCTTTCGGCACGTCCGCTCATCTGGAGCGAGTACATCTATGCCTACAGCGCAGGGCTGCCACATCAGCTTCTCTTCGGTTTCGGTCCCGAATCGTGGGAGAAGGCGTTCAACGTCTATCCGCACAACACGCTCATCGGCACGCTCTATGAGCTGGGCGGCGTCGGCGTCGGCGTGATAGTCCTGCTCTGGATATCGATGGCGGCGCTTGTCCTTCAGGCCAGGCGGCTGGACCGCCCGGTACTGGCCGCGGCGCATCTCAGCTTCTTCTTCCTGAACATGGGGACCATGCCGTTCTGGCAGATCGAGGGGCTCGCCCTCTACGCGGTTCTGTGCGGGTACACCCTGTTCAGCGCCAGAGAAGGCGCGCAGCGACGCGCCAATGCGCGTGCGCCCTCCTGGGGGCCGATGAGCGCGTCCCCACGGGCCGCCTGACGTCCGACTATTCCCCGCTCAGGTTCGTGGAGGCTTTGGAATGATCCGTCAGATTGCCACCGCCGCGGCCAAGCGGTGCCTGCCTCGCGATGCGCGGCTCCGGATCGCCAATCGCATCACCCACGCGCGGGGCGCCGGCGAGAAGCCGATGCCCGGTCTTGAGTGGCTGTTCGTCGCCAACCTGCCCAATTCCGGCTCGACGGCGCTCGCCATGCTCCTGTCGACCGCGCGCGGCGCGACGACGCTTACCGACAATGGCGAGGCACAGTGGCTGATGCCGGAGCTCTCGCGCGGGATCGGGCGCTGGGACAAGACGCGCAGGATCGACTATGCGATGCTCCGCGCGGTCTGGATCGACGCCGCACGCCGCCGTGGCATCGGTGCGAACGCGCTGGTGGTGGAGAAATCGCCGCCCAACATCGTCCGCCTGCGCGCGATAACCGAGGCATTCTCCGACATGCCCGTCCACGTCATCGTGCTCACGCGCGACCCCTACGCGGTCTGCGCCAGTTGGGCCAAGCGCTATCCGCCCGCGCGGCTGGGCCGCGAATGGGACCCAAGGTTCACGCACATGAAGGCCGACAGCGAGGCGCTTTTCGAAGCCCTCGGGGCACTCTACGGCGAACGTGCAAACACGCTGGAATCGTGCCGCGACATGGCACAAATCGTGATTTCCTATGAAGAGCTGACCGAGAGCACGCAAAGCGCGGCGGCCAGGCTAACCAACGCCATTCCCCGCCTCGATGCGATGAATGCGAAGGCGCAGGTCCGCGTCAAGGACTACGCGCCGCAGGAGCTTACCAACATGAACGCCGCGCAGATCGAAAGGCTCTCTTCGGCGCAGCGGCGAGCCATCACGCGCGGTCTCTTGCCTTATCGCGACGTGATCGAGGCACAGGGCTACAGCCTCGATCAACCCGAAGCCGGGTGACAGCGATGTCCTGGCGATGGGCCGAGCTACCGAACCTTCCGGAACGTCTTCACCGCCTGGGCACGCCAGAACGGCGATAGTGACAACAGGGCAAGGCCGTAAACCATGACTCCAATCGCCACCCCCGCGAGAAGCGCGATCAAGGGACCTGTTCCGAGGGGAATACCCGCTTCCTGCGCGACGGCGGCCATGGCCGGCCGTATCGCGTAGAGAACGGCGCCCATGGCGATGGAGGCCGTGAACGGCTGCCAGATCGCGCTCCAGGTCTGCTGGAACCCGATGCCCGACACCCGCTTCAGGAAGAAGATCTGGACCGGCAGCATCACGTAGGCCCGGGCCACGAAGGCCGCAGCGACGGCCATTACACCATAAGGCGCGGCGAGCAGCGTGAAGACCGCGGTCAGGCCCAGTTGCGCGAGGGCGATGAACAGCAGACCCCGGCTCGCGCCGAGGGCGCCGAGCGAAGGTGAGGCGAACTGGTTGAGCGTGAACGGAAGAGCCATGAAGGCAAAGATCTGGGCGAGATCTCCGGCATCCGCCCACTTCTCGCCGAACACGACAGGCACGGCGTCCGGAGCGAGTACCCCAAATCCCACGAGAGCGGGGAAGGATATGGCCGATGCCTTGGAGATCATCCACTGGTAGGCACGTGCCAGCTCTGCCCTGTCATCCTTCACGCGGGCCAGCGTCTGCGTGGCGACGGTGGTGAAAGGGCGGATGGCACCGCCCGAAATGATGTCCACGGTGCGCCAGGCGGTGCGATAGATGCCGACGGCCACGACGCCGATCACATTGCCGATGACCAGCTCCTGCATCCGGCTCATGAAAATATAGACCAGCTGCATCGCCGTCAGGCTGCCGTTGATGCCCAGATTGCGCTTGAGGACCGCCCAGCGCCAGTTCCAGCCGGGCTTCCACCGATAAGCGTGGCGTGACAGGACGACGCTGATGATTTCGGTGAGGATTCGCTGGATCACCAGCGACCAGAGGCCGAAGCCCATGAGCGCCGCCGCCACAGCCGTCCCGCCGCCACCGATGCCGCTGACCACCGAACGCAGCGCCGTGGTCTTGTGCCCGAACTCGCGCAGGCGCAGGGCCATGTGCGTCTGGCCCAGCGCGGAAAGCGGCAGGACGACGCTCAGAACCTGTAGCGGGACCGCGATCTGCGGCGCGTCCATGAAGGCCGCGAAGGGGTGGGCGAAAACCAGGATGATGGCGCAGGCCGCCAGACTGAAGGCCATGTGACTGCGATAGACCGTGTCGACAAAGGCATCGCTCAGTTCCCTTTCCCGCGCGACAGTCTGGACGAGGCCGGCGGTGCTCATGGTGCGGAATACCTCGGCAAAAATCGCCATGAGCGCGAAGGCCCCGATATCGGCCCGCGTGAGCAGTCTTGCGAGCAGGACGAAGACGACGAAGGAGAACAACTGGTCGGAGGCGAACCTCACTATGGTCCAGCCGACCGAATGCTTGCTTTGCCGCCGCAGCTGATGGTCGAACCGCGCGCCGCGGTGCGAGCCATGGGGCGATGTCGCGACGGAATCAGTGGCCACGCAGGACACTCAGCTTCTTGAAGCGGATGCGCTGCCGGTCGATCCACCGGGCCAGCCGCTGACGCGGAGCCAGATACGCCCGGGCCCGCGCTGTCGCGAAACGCTCCGAGCCGATCCCGGAGGGCACGAATTCCTCGATCACCGGGGCAGGAAAGAGCGCGAGATTGCGCACACCGTGCTCCCATGAGCGATCCATCTGATCATCGATCGGCCGCCTGATCGTCGCGCAAGCCTCCAGGAACGCGCGCGCGCCTTTCAGTGTGATCGCATAGGCCTGGGTGCCGTAGGGATGGCCCACCAGCTCCACGATCGAGCGGGAATGCTGCAGAAAATTACGCGAAACCACCCGGCTGAACGTCGGCACCTTCGAATAGAGCCGCAGATAAGGTACGTTGAGCGCTTCGAGGTTGGTCGCCGCCAGCCCGGCCAGAAAGGCCCAATCCACAATCACGTCGTCCTCCAGGACGATGCATTGAGCGATGCCCTGCCGGTCCATCTCCTGCCAGACCGAGAAATGGCTGGCATAGCAACCAAGTTCGCCCTGGGTCAGTGGCCGCCCCTTGTTCCGCTCCACGGCCTCGGTGTCATAAGTCAATCCCTCACCCGGCCGGGTGCAGGCATCGAAAAAGCGCCAGGGAAGCGCGGCATCGCGCGCGCGCGCGGCGAATGCGGCGCGGCGTTTTTCCGCACTCGTCATCGATATGACGACGACCGGACAGGGAAATGCGCTTTGAGTCATGGTAAATCAGCGGTTTCTTTCGCCAGCCACGCGTGATCGTACACCGGCTGCTGTTCACCGGCGAGGCGAAACAAATCGAATTTTCTGCTGCAACGCAACCTGGGCGGCTCCGCCAGCCGGTCACGGAGCGTCGTAGCGAGCCATAATAACGATCAATTCGTGGCGGGGCGATGGCGTGGGCACATTTCGGCCAGCTTTCAGACCGGCTCGTCTTCGCAATTGCGGCGAATGCTTGACCGTCTGAAGGGACTGCGCGAGCGTCGCGAACAGTTCAGATCTTCAGATCCGATGTCCCGAACGTCGCAGGTGCATAGATGTCCAGGCCATTGATCAGCGTGATAATACCGGTGTGGAACGGTCGTGAGGTGATCGGCCGGTGCCTTGCCGCGCTTCAGGAGCAGTCGCTCCCCCCGGAGACGTTCGAAGTGATCGTGGTCGACAACGGATCGAGCGACGGCACGGTGGACCTGGCGCGCTCGTTCGCGGGTGTGGCCGTGCACGTCGAATCCCGCCCCGGTTCCTACGCCGCCCGCAACCTGGGACTAGGGCTTGCGCGCGGAACCTATGTCGCATTTACGGATGCCGATTGCCGGCCGGCCCCCTGCTGGCTCGAACGCGCGCTCGATGCGGCAGAGCGTCATCCCGACGCGGGCGTCCTGGCCGGCAAGATCAGCCTGTTCGAGGAAGGCCGCGAAACAAACCCGCTGTGCGCCGACTACGAACGGCTGTTCAGCTTCCCCCAGTCGTTTGCCGCGCGGGGCAATTGCGCCACGGCCAACTGGACGAGCCGCCGCGAAGTGTTCGACGCGGTCGGCGGTTTCAACGAACGGCTGAAATCCGGCGGCGACCGTGAAATGGCGCTGCGCATTCGCGATGCGGGACATCCCCTCGTCTACGTTCCGGACAAGATCGTCTGGCATCCGGTGCGTGCCACACGCGACGACCTCGTGCGCAAGCGCCAGCGCCTGAGCGGCGGGCGGTGGGACAGGACGGAGCCTTCCGCACGTCTTGCCAGGGTACTGGGCATGACGATTTACGACACGGCCAGACGCCTGCGCCGCGTATGGGCGACGGCCGACATGCCGATTGGCCGCAAGGTTGCGCTTTCACGCCTGACGATGGACCTTTCCGTCGTCGCCACCCGCGAGTTCTGGAAGCTTTCCCAGGGTCATCGATCCGCGAGACAATGATTTGAGCGAGGTTTCATGACATCACCCGGGTTCTCTGTCGTCATGCCGCTCCACAATAAGGCGGGCCACGTCGCGACCGCCATCGAAAGCGTGCTTGCGCAAAGCGTTCCGCCATTGGAGATCATCGTCATCGACGATTGCTCGACCGACGGCAGCCGGGCGATCGCCGCGGACTTTGCCGGCGAACGACTGCGGCTGCTCGATCGCGACACCCCAGGTCCCGGCGGATATGCGGCGCGCAATCTGGGCATTCGCGAAGCCAGGGGCGACTGGATCGCGTTTCTCGATGCCGACGATCTCTGGCATCAGGACCATCTTGCCGTGCTGGCCTATGGCCTCTCGAAGGCGCCCGAGGCCGGCGCAGCGGCAACGCGCTTTGAACATGTCTTCGACACACACCGTCAGCCCCAGCGCATCGCCCCCCGGCTGGAGACGGGCGCCGTGCTCGATTTCACCCAATTCCTGGAAAGCTGGCTGACCGTTCGCGAGTGCCCGATGTGGACCGGCGCCATTGCACTTCGCCGGGATCTGCTGATCGACGCCGGCCTGTTTCCCGAGGAACGTGCCCGGCGCGGCGGAGACAAGGATCTGTGGCTGCGGGCCATGCGGCATTCGAAACTGGCTTACGAACCCGTCATCACGGCGGAGTTCAGCCGCGATTCCGCGAACAAGGTCAGCAAGTCGACCAACACGCTCTCCACGCCCTGCCTGATCGCGACGGCGCGCGCGATGATGGCCGAGGCCAGTCCAGGGGAACAGCGGCTGCTGCGGCGGCTGATCAATCAGGAAATAGCGCATTACACCCGCTATGCCCTGAAGCTCGACAACAAGATCCGTATTCCGCTGCGCGACGTCGCCCTGCCGGAGGGGTTCAGCACGCTGGCCATGCTGGCGATGACGCGATGGACACCCGCGTCCTGGCGAAAGTCCGCCTACCAGGTCGCGAAATATCTACACATGCGGCACGCAGGGGCAAGGTGAGGGAATGAAAATCAGAACTGTATTCACGGGCGCGCAGATCGTCCGCGCAATCGCCTGTCCCTGCATTCCGGTTGTTGCGTTCGGGGCGCTCTCGGCTCCCGCCCTGGCACAGCGGTACGATCCGTTCGACCAGCTGGGTAGCCTGAGGGCCAGCGACAATCCGCTCGACGATGAACGACCGGACAGCGTTACCGGTCGACCGCGCCCCGAATACGCGGCGGTTCCCATCCAGGCCGGATCGCTTCAGATCATGCCGCAGGTTCTGGTCGGTCTCGAAGCCGACAGCAACGTCTACGCCGTCGACGATGGCCGCACCAGCGACGCGATCCTGACATTCCGGCCACGGATTTCGGTCTCGCGCCCTTCCCCGGTATTCAGCTGGTCGGTAGCCGGCGAGTACGCGGGAGCGCGCTATTTCGACCTCACGGAGGAGAACAGGGACGACTACGCGTTCCGGGGAGGCGTCCAGTACCAGATCGGAAGCAACACGGTCTTCATTGCCAGGGCGCTGCAGGCCCGCAATTCCGAGCAACGAAGCTCCCCTGACTCGGTTGCCGGCATCGTGCGGCCCAACCGCTTCCATGTCACGGAAGCCTACGGCGACCTGAGCCACACGTTCAATCGCGTGAGCATCCGCGGCACCGTCGATTTCGAGCGCGTGAACTACATCGACAACTTCAACGGCGCGGGTGAAATCATCGATCAGGATTTCAGGGACCGCTCGACCGTCACGGGCAATCTGATCCTGGAATATACGGTCAGCCCCAGCTTCGCGCTCTTCGCCGCCGGTTCTGCCAACAAGCGCGACTATCGGACGCGGACAGACCTCGTCCCGGCCCGCGATTCGAAGGGGTACGAACTGGCGCTCGGTTCCAGTTTCGAGATCAGCCGCCTGATGCACGGCACTATACGCGTGGGCTACATGCGCCAGAACTACGAGGATCCGCTGTTCAACGACAGACGCAGTTTGCTGGTCCGGGGCGAAGTGGCATACTATCTGACCCCGCTGGTAACTCTCACAGCGAAAGTCGACCGGCGTACCGCGGAGACCGGCGTGCGCGAGGCCGCCGGCTATGTCCGCACCAACGCCTCGCTACGGGCGGACTACGAGCTGAAGCGCAACCTGCTCCTGCATCTTGAAGCGGGCAACGAACATCGCAGTTTCGTGAGCCTCGACAGAAAGGACAACCGTTTCTCCGCCTCTTTCGGCTCCACATGGCTCCTGAGCCCGCGCTGGTCGGTAAGGACCGACTTCAGCCACCGGCGGCAGAACAGCTCGGGCACCCTGCCGGGGCGGGAATTCCACGATAATCAGGTTTCAATCGGCGTCGTCTTCAAGGGGCTTTAACCGCTCGCCGGGCCGGCTGCGGCCCGGCAGCGCTGCAACAGCTCATCCGGCACAAGCCGGTTCAAGTACCCGTCCGAACCGGATTCGGAGATCAGCCGCGCGGGGATACCGCCCACTACGCCTTTTTCCGGAACGTCTTTCGTCACCACGGCATTGGCGCCGACGGCACAGTCATCACCGATGTAGACGCGGCCGATGATCTTTGCGCCAGCCGCGACGAAGACGCGGTTTCCCAGTACCGGAGAGCCGGCGTTTGCCCCCCGGTTCGCCTGTCCGAGCATCGTGCCATGGGTCAGATTGGCATTGGCACCGATAACCGCGTCGCCATTGATGTAGATGCCGCCAAAACGGTTGATGAAAAGGCCGGGACCGATGACGGTATACTCGGGGATGGCAATTCCATACTTGTAGCGGCAACGCAGCAGCAGCCACTTGGCGATCAGGTATAGCCCGAAGGCCTTGAAGCGCCAGGTCCGCAGATAGCCGCAGCCGCGCATGATAACCGTGTACTTGTACCCCGGCGTGAAGAGGAAATGCCGCCAGAACGCCCGCGCATCGATACGTCCGGCATAGCGGTAGAGATCCGCCTGAAGCAGAAGGCGCAACTGGCGGAACGTGCGCGCGCAACCGCGGCTATGCGGTTTCCCGAGGGCATCGGGCGTAATCGGAGCCATCTTGTTCAAAAGAAGCGCTCTCCGATGCGGATCGTGTCACCCGGAGCCACCGGAATACCCGCCGTCAGCTTGTAGAGGCGCTCGTCCGCCTCCCCGGCGGACTTGATGTAGACGCGCTTCTTGTTGGCCCGGTAGCTGAAGCCGCCGGCCTTGGCCACGGCATCGCGGACGGTCAACCCCAGCGAAAAGGGATACTCGCCGGGTTTGCCGACTTCTCCCAGGATGTAGATCGGGCGGTACGCGCCCACTTCCACCGTGACGCTAGGGTCGTTGACATACCCGTTGGCAAGACCCGCCATCAGCGCGGCCTGTATGTCGGATGGCCTGACGCCGGCAGCCTGGACATTTCCAAGCAGGGGAAACGCGATCGTTCCCTCTGACGAAATGACGAACTCGCCGGTCAAGGTCGGTTGGCCGTAGGTCGTGATCTTCACCATGTCGCCCGGCGCCAGCTTGAGTTCGATCTCTCTGCTCTCGAGCGGCTTGTCAGCCGCCGCCGGCGAAACCGCGCTGACGAACGTCAGCGCCAGGAAGACGATGAAACGCTTGATCCATAGCCCGGTCATTACACACCTCTCTTCCTAGGATTGCCGCCCGCCCCGTCCGTCACGAGACCTGACCCGATGTTGCGATCCCGCTTCCATGCGCGGAGAACGGCGGTCGCCGCGAGGCGGTGACAATCTTTTCGATGGTTTCCCAATAGCGGCCCGTCGTCGGCACGATATCAAACTTGCGGGTGATCGCCGATGCCGCCGCGCCCCTGAGCGCGCGCATCGCCGGATCATGGACAAGGCGCAGCGCCTCTGCGAAAGCGTGCGGATCGTTGGTCGGCACGACGGCCCCGGCCGCGCAGGGGACAAGCCCCTGCACCGCCTCGCGCGCGCGGTCGAGCAGTATCTCGGACGGGCCGGAGGCACAATTCGTAGCGACGACCGGCAGCCCGCACGCCATCGCCTCCACCAGCCCGTTCGGAAAGCCTTCCGCGTTCGAGGGGAGCGCGAAGAGCGTCGCGCGCTTGAGTATCGCAAAGGGATTATCCACGAACCCGGGAAGGCGGACGCGCCCTTGCAGTCCGAACCGGGCGATCTGCGCTTCCAGCCTGCGCCGTTCCGGCCCCTCGCCCAGAATGACCAGCGAACCGGGCAATCCGGACTGGGCGAAGGCCTCGATCAGCATCGCGAAGTTCTTGTTGGGGACGAGCCTGCCGGTCGCGGCAACGAATTCCCCCTCGACGGGCGGGACCATCGGTTTGGCGCCAAGGGTCTCGATCAGGGCGTGATCCACGGGATTGGGTATGATCGATATCCGGTTGCTTCGCACGGCGAAATTCCGCACCAGATCCTGCGCCACGCCGTCCGAAACCGCGATAACGTGATCCGCTCGCGGATAGCTGAGGCGAAGCAGCAGCTTGCTTGCCAGCGCGCGCATGCGTCCCCCGAAATGGGCCGAACTGTTGACCCGTTCGCTGATGATGCAGGTGGTCTGTGTTCCCCAGGTCGCGGCGATATTGCTGACATTGGCCCGTGTCAGGAAGCTGAGCGTGACTTCGGGACGCAATTCGGCAAGCAGGCGGCGAAGCGCCAGGACGCCGGGAAGAAGCCTGTGGCGGCTGTCGAACTCGATGACGTCCACCCAGTCCGGCACCGGATAGGCACCGCGTTCCCGGTCGAGCAGGACAAGCGAAATGTCATACCGGTCACGCCACGGGCCGGAAGCCCGCAGCAGGGTCGTCATGATCCGTTCCGCTCCGCCCCCGGCAAGCGAATTGATGATGAAGACCGCTCGTTTCCTTCGGTGCGAACCCGGCATCATTTTATTTGAGCGAACGTGAAGTCGAGCGGCCAAGGTGCCTCGCGGTGTCGGGCGACGATGCCAGGGAATGATAGAGCGTTGCGGTGCTGCGGGCTGACGTTTCCCAGTCAAAGCGCCGCTTCACCAGATGCGCGTCGGCTGTGCGCGCCTGATGCCCCTCTGCCAGTAGGCAGGCCAGGCGATCGGTATCGCCAACCGGAAAATAGCAGTCCTCGCTCAGCCCGACGTCGCGGTTGGCGGCAATGTCGCTGAGCAGCATGGGCGCCGCGCAGGAGGCAGCCTCCAGCGCGGCGATGGGCAGTCCTTCATGGTAAGAGGGCATCACGAATACCGAGCAGTTCTCGTAAAGGCATTTCAGGACCGGGCGCGGCTGGAAGCTGAGAAACAGGACCCGGTCGCTGGCATGGGACCGCAGTTCGCGAACATAATCGGAATCGTGATCGGCATCGCCGGCGATGGCCAGCACGGAGCCATCCGCCGGAGCGCTTGCCCGAAAGGCGCGAATGAGGTCATGCAGCCCCTTTTCAGGCACAAGCCGCGCGACCGCCAGCACGTAGCCCTTCGGCCTCAGCCCCAGTTGCGCAAGCGTTTCGGCGGCGTCCACGCCGCTCGATGGCAGTTGCGGCGCCCCGTTCGGAATGTAGGTGACCTTGTGTGCCTGAGACGGGAATATCTGCTTCAGATGCGCGGCAAGCGAAGGCGAGATCGCAATCACGCGATGCGCCCAGATCAGTCCCGACCTCTCGCCTATGCGGAGAATGAGCTTTGCCATCAGCCCCCATTTGGCACGTTCATAGTCGGCCCCGTGGTGGGTTACGACCACCTTCAGGCCAAGCACTCGCGCCAGGGGTGTCAGCAACGCCGGCCCGATGCCATGGATGTGCAGAACGTCGGTGCCGCGTATCCAGGCGTAAAGCGTGGCGATGAAAGTCGCGACGATGGCCTCGAGCGATTGCGAACGCGGAGACGGCAGGGAGATGAGGGAAATGCCGCGATAGCTGCGATCACCGCTTTCGACATAGGGCGCGCGGCAGAGCACGGAAATCTGGAGGTTCGGGTTGTCCCGCTTGATGCGGGGCAGGATTTCCTCGCAATGACTCTCGACCCCGCCCATCACCCGAGGAATGCCTCGAAGACCGGTGACAAATATCTTCATGCTCGGCCGATACCTCTAACATTACGATGCCACTGCTCAACCTTGAGCGGATCAATAAGATGACAGGCGTTACGGCACACCACAGCGATTGAAAGATTCCGGTTATCACCGGAGATTCTTCCATGCTCAGACCAATAGTGCCTCAATATCGAATGGCCCGATACTGAGCTGACGTCACGTGTTGGCAGGATGATAGCGCGGTGCAGACGGGACTTGAACGCCGATTGTGCGCCGCAACATTCCCCTCGTCGGGTTTTCGGCTCAACATATCGTATGCCGTGTCTTGCTCCCCGGTTCCGGGCCCTTCGCGGATCATCCCTTGGTGGTATCGGGTATCCGCCCGAAGGGGCAATCCGCGTTCCCTCACGCTCGCTCGCGCAAGACTCGGACAGGTTGCTGGCTGCGGTCGGGAGCCCAGGTGATGACCGGTTCCGCCCCCGTGACCTTGAAGAGCGCCGCGTCGGGCGTGTCGATGGCGGCATCGCGGATTTCCAGATGCAGGGGCGTGTCCGTAGCGATAAGGAAGACGGGCGCCGAATTGCCCGCCTCCGCGCGAACCACGGGCCGGTCGAGCACATATCGGTCGACGGCCCCATGAAAGGAGAAGTGCGCCGCCTCGCCCGTCCCTCCATAGTGTCTGGGATTCTCGCTTATGCACCGGTGCAGTTCGCCGCTGCTCCAGAGACGGAAATTGCGCTTGTTCAGCCGCGCCGCGCAGTCCTCGAGATAGACATTCTCCGACTTGAGATCGAAACCGCCGTCGCTGCACTCGCTCGCCACGCAGGAAAGATAGCGGATTTTGCGATTGCCGCGTTCGTCGGAGAACCCGTCCCCGTTCCAGTACCTGTCCGCCGGCCTGGACGATTCCCGAAAGCCGTGCGCCGCCACGCGCGAATACGTGATGTCGTAGGCCTGGTCATCCAATTGGAAACCGACACAATAGAGATCGCCCTGCGCACTGCCGTAGGCCGTGACGTCCTCGATCACACCATTGTGCGAATCATAGCGGATGCGCGTCATGCTTTTGTCGACCTCGTGCGCCGTGACGCGCCGGACCGCGAAGTTGGTCAATCGTGCCGGATCGGTGTTGTTGGAGCTCGTGTCCTCCAGAAAGCGATAGAGATTGCGCGCCTCGCAGTCCTCTATGACCAGATCGTCGACGGGCACATTCACCCGCACCGCCCCGTTTCCAAGATCGAGGAAGCTGCAGTTCCGGATGATCGTGTTCGACCGGACGCGCAGGCCTTCGCCGCCCTCGCCCTTGGTGCCGAGGCTCGAACGGGTGCCCTGAAAGGTCTTCCCGTCGATGATCGTAGCAGCCTGGCCACCTGCGGCACGGGGAGCCAGCAGCGCCGCCAGGCCCGTGGCGACGAAAACTCTGCGGGTGATATCCGGTGGCATGGCGTTGCTCCGAGGCGAGGGATGCTTCTGGAAGCACTGCGACAGGTTTTCCGGCCTTCAACATTACTGCACCGGTGGCGCCTCCAATGCCGCTCGAAGTTGCCGGCGGTGCGCGCGGCAATCAAGCCAACCTTTTGGTAGATAATGGTTAATTTTGACGAGACGGGCCTGACATGCGGCCAGTGGAGCGCCTCGGCGCGGAACGCCGGCGCGCTAGCCGCGCTTTTTGCGAGACTTCAGTGCCGCCGCGATTCCCACGCCAATCGAGGCCGGGATGGCAACCACGACCAGCGCGGCCGCGACGCCCGCCGTCAGGAGCGCGGATCCTGCCAGATGCACAGCCTCTCCGGCCACTTTCTCTATCGCATTGACATTGGGAAGTTCCGCGACTTCGCTGCTCTTCCTCATCGCATCCAACTCCGCATCCCGTGGACCCCACACCCAAGCTGCCGGTCAGCATGCCCCCTCGGATGCTAATGCACCCATATCTACACAATCTTAACACGCCGCTAAGCGTGTGCAAAATAGGGGGAAAGCCACAAGTCACACAAAAATGGGGTTTTTCCCCGGCTTCCCGCTTGCGGGATCATGCTTTAGAATGGTCGCGCAGCCTGAAAGAAGCCCGGGAGGCCGCCATGGCCATTCGCCCCTATTCCATAACATTGCTGGCCATCATCGGTGCCGGCGCGCTCGCCTCGGCGCTGGTGGTTCCCGCCGGATCCAGTTCCGCGGCCGGCAGCATCCCGCCGCCGCCTGCGGAAAAAGTCGCGCCAGAAGGCGATCAGGTTGCCGTGCTCGCCGGCGGATGCTTCTGGGGAATTGAGAGGCTATTCGAACATGTCCGGGGCGTGAAGTCGGTCACGTCCGGCTATGCCGGGGGCACAAGGGCCACCGCGAACTATGCGGACGTTTCTTCCGGACGCACCAGGCATGCGGAGGCAGTGCGCATCGTCTACGATCCGGCGCGGATCAGCTATGGCCGGCTTCTGCAGATCTATTTCTCTGTCGCGCACGATCCCACGCAACTCAACCGCCAGACGCCCGATGTCGGCCCCAGCTATCGCTCGGCCATTTTCCCGCAAAATGCCGCGCAGCGTGCTGTGGCCCAGACCTATATCGCCAAGCTGACCAGGACCGGCGCATTCACCCGGCCGATTGTCACCACGCTGGAAAGCGGAAGGTTCTATCCCGCCGAGGCCTATCATCAGGACTTCATGCGCAAGAACCCGGATCATCCGTACATCGTGCGGTGGGACATGCCCAAGCTGGCGGCATTCAGGAAGGAATATCCGGGACTCTATCGCAACTGACCAGTTCCAGCGCCAGCGCCTCGGCCACGCGGATGCCATCGACGGCGGCGCTGAGGATGCCGCCCGCATAGCCCGCGCCTTCGCCGGCGGGATAAAGGCCGCATGTGTTGAGACTCTGGAAATCGCGCCCGCGCGTGATGCGCACCGGCGAGGAGGTGCGCGTCTCCACGCCGGTCATGACCACGTCGGAATGGTCGTAGCCGGGAACCTGTCGGCCGAAAACGGGCAGCGCCTCGCGGATGGCGTCGATCACGAAATCGGGCAGGCACTCGCGCAAATCGGTCAGGTGCACGCCCGGCTGATAGCTGGGGATCACCGCGCCGAATTCGCTCGAAGCGCGCCCGGCGAGGAAATCGCCGAGTTTCTGGCCCGGCGCCTTGTAGTTCGCGCCGCCCGCCTTGAAGGCCAGTTCCTCGAACTTTCTCTGGAACGCGATGCCGGCTAGCGGATGGCCGGGATAGTCGCGTTCGGGCGTGATATCGACGACAAGTCCGGAATTGGCGTTGAACTCCGCGCGCGAATACTGGCTCATGCCGTTGGTGACGACGCGCCCCTCCTCGCTGGTCGCCGCCACGACGCGCCCGCCCGGACACATGCAGAACGAATAAACCACGCGCCCGTTCGCGCACTTGTGCGAGATCGAATAGGCCGCCGGGCCGAGGATGCTGTTTCCGGCATTCGGGCCATAGCGCGCATTATCGATCCAGCTTTGCGGATGCTCGATGCGCACGCCCAGTGCGAAGGGCTTGGCCTCGACGTGGACACCCCGGTCGTACAGAACCTGAAAGGTATCGCGCGCCGAATGGCCGACGGCCATGATGACGTGGCTCGCGGGCAGGAACTCGCCTGTCGAGAGGTGCAGGCCCGTGAGGCGACGCCCGCCGCCGGCCTCCTGCTCGATCTCGAAGTCCTCGACGCGAGTCTGGAAACGGTATTCGCCGCCCAGCTTCTCGATCGTCTCGCGGATGGACATGACCATTGTGACGAGCCGAAACGTGCCGATGTGCGGATGCGCTTCGGTCAGGATGTCCTCCGGCGCCCCCGCCTTGACGAATTCGGTCAGCACCTTGCGCCCCAGATGACGCGGATCCTTGATGCGGCTGTAGAGCTTGCCGTCGGAGAATGTGCCCGCCCCGCCCTCTCCGAACTGCACATTGCTTTCCGGGTCCAGCACCGAGCGGCGCCACAGGCCCCAGGTATCCTTGGTCCGTTCGCGAACGGCCTTGCCGCGCTCGATGATGATCGGCCGGAACCCCATCTGCGCCAGCACCAGAGCGGCGAGCAGGCCGCAGGGTCCGGCCCCGATGACGACGGGACGCAGCCCCGCGTAGTCTTCGGGCGCGCGGGCGACGAACCTGTAGGAGGTATCCGGGGTCGGCCGGACATGCTGGTCCTCAGCGAAACGCGCCAGCACCTCGGCTTCGTTCCGGAGCTGGACGTCGAGCGAATAGACCAGCTTGATCGCCGTCTTGCGCCGCGCGTCGTTACCCCGGCGGACCACCGCGAGGCGCTCGATATCCCCCGGCTCGACGCCAAGGCGCGCGATGACGGCCTGCTCGAGATCGGCGGGACCGTGGTCGAGGGGAAGGGCAAGATCGGACAGACGAAGCATTGCCGCGCCCATATACACCTTGCCGCCGCCGC
Organism: Novosphingobium endophyticum; assembly: GCF_014640675.1. GTDB lineage: Bacteria > Pseudomonadota > Alphaproteobacteria > Sphingomonadales > Sphingomonadaceae > Novosphingobium > Novosphingobium endophyticum. The sequence goes on from NZ_BMHK01000006.1 coordinate 48,742, forward strand.
GCCATGGTCTTGCGATGCGCGCCGCGATGCCCGACAATCGCGGGAACAGACCCAAGGGAGTCGTCAGCCATGTTCATCGCGATGAATCGCTTTCAGGTCATCAAGGGTGAGGAAGAAGGCTTTGAAGCGATGTGGAAGAACCGCGAGAGCTTCCTCCACGAAGTGCCGGGATTCGTAGAATTCCATCTGCTTCGCGGACCGGCGGCCGAGGATCACACGCTCTACGCGACGCACACCGTGTGGCATTCACAAGGCGACTTCGAGGCCTGGACGCGGTCGGAAGCCTTCCGCAAGGCGCATGCCGGGGCGGGCTCGGCCAGACCGCGCTATATCGGGCCGCCCAGATTCGAAGGCTTCGTGGCGGTCCAGACTGTCGATGCCCAGGGATCAGCGAGCTGAATGAGACGATGATCGGACCACTGCAAGATCATCCAAGACGAGTCGGCGACCGACACACCCCACCTTGGAGCGCTCGAGCGGGCTCCGGCTACGCAATGGCATTATAATATAATGCTTAACTTATATTTCGCGCGCGCGGCCCCGGTTTTCTTGGGCTTGTAACCTTACGAGACGAAGAATTAGTGATAAATATCACAAAACACAGGCCTTCAACAAAGACGGCATTGGGGTTTACAATGCCCTCCGCTTAGTGTCTGGAGATCCTCGCGAAGGGGAAGTCGCCAAGCAGAGCACGTTGACAGCACATGTCTGCCGCGCGATTGCTGAAAAAGTGGGGGGATGAACGATGCGCAAGTTTCGGTCGATGATGGCGGTCGCCACTCTCGCCGTCCTGGCAGGATCCCGTCTGGCCACTGCAGCCCCTGCAGAGCTTCGTCCCTCGGTTGAGGAAAGCTTTCCGATTGGCAATTCCGGCCCCGCCTGTGAAGTGCAGGGCACGTCCATGGGCGATGAGCGGCGGTCCATGTTCGACCGCAAGTGGGTCATTCTCTGCACCGACGTCGCGCGCCCGGTCGGAACGGCCTACGCCTTGCGCGACCCTGCCGATGCGGTCCAGCGTATAGCCGCCGCGCGCGAAGAGGCGCTCGATTGCCCTGAGGCGAATGCCGCCTTCGCGGATGAGGGAATGGCCTGCACCGGCGTGAAGTCAGGTCTTCCCTGGCGCGTCTACATGCGCCGCACCGATCGCGGCGACGTGGCGGTGGAGGGGCTCGCCGCCTATGACGACGCCCTGCGCCTGACGGTTCGGTCGCTGGTAGCGGACCGGGTCGTCGACGGGCCGATTTCGATCGCCAATCTGGGCTCGGGCGATACGCTCAGCCTGGTTCGCGCGCGCGCCGCGAACAGCGATCCGGGCCTGCTGCTGGGTCAGGGATACCGGGGCAACAGCGCCGGCTCCTTTGCCGAAGCGGCGGAGTTCTTCGCCGCCGCTCCCGCTATTCTCGCCGATACGGCGCAGGACGGCGGCTTTTCCCGCGAGACCCAGATCCACGAGGCGCTGGTCAACAGGGCACTGCAGCTTTCCAATCTCGGCGCCTTCGCTCAGGCCGAGCGCAATTTCGCCGAAGCGAGGGACATGGGACTGCGCGATCCGGTCCAGTCACGACTCGCGCGCAATTATGCCGCGATCGACGCGATCAACCGGGGCGAACTCGCAGAGGCGCTGGACATCCTGGGCCGCGACGTTGCGCCCTTCTTACCGTCCGACAGCACCGACGCGGGCGTCAGCATCGACCGGCAGACCGCGGCCGGCCTCAACGCCGCGGCGGGGACCAGCCTGACCGCCCTGCTCGGCCAGCCAACCCGCCTCTCCCCGCAGGACCGCGCCGCCATCATTGACGCCCAGGCCCTGCAATTGCGGGGCACGGCGCTGCGCCTGCAGGACAAGCCCGACGAGGCGCGGCAGGCCCTTGCCCGGGCCTACGACGACGCCATGAAGGTGCAGGACGGCCGCATCCTTTCGATTGCCCGCCTGCGCGCGCAGATCATGACCGAACTCGCCCTCGGCTACGAGGCACAGGGCCGTTACGGAGAGGCGGAAAGCAACCTTCGCGGCGCGCTCGAACTCGTCCGGACCACGTATCCGGACAGCGCATCGGTCAACGTCGTGAGTGCGCGTCTGGCCGGTTTCCTCTCCCGCCGGGGCCAAGGCGCCGAGGCGATGGCGATCTACCGCGCCGTCGTGGACGATGTCATGCGCAACCGGGGCGCGCTGGTCGGCATGGAAAACCTCATGCGGCCCTACTTCGACATGCTCGCGGGAGAGGGATCGCGGGACGAGGCCACCGTCGGCGAGCTGTTCCGGGTGAGCCAGCTCCTCCAGCAGACTGGCGCCGCCGAGACGCTCACCCAGCTTTCGCGCCAGCTCGAAGGCGGATCGGGCGAGGCCGCCGCGCTGTATCGCCGTTCGCTCGGGATTTCTCGCGAGCTTGAACGCACCCGCATCGAGATCGCGCGGCTGACCGCCGCCAGCGAAGCCGGAGAGAACGATCCCCGCATCGATGCGCTGCGGGCGCGCCGCGACCAGCTTGCCGACGCGCAAGTCGCCGCGATGGACGCCCTGGCCGCTTATCCGAGCTACCGCGCGGTCGCCCACCGCACCGCCTCTCTTCCTGAGTTGCGGTCCTCCCTGCGCTCCGGCGAAGGATACCTGAAGCTCGCGCAAGTCGCCGGATCGCTCTACGCCGTGTTCATTTCGCCCACCGAAACGCGGGGTTGGAAGGTGGCACTGAGCGCGCAGGAGACGGCCGACGCGGTCGATACCCTTCGCGATTCCATCTCGCTTACGATCAACGGGGTCCAGTCCACCTATCCCTTCGACGTCGACACCGCGCTCGCGCTGGACGAAGCGCTGCTCGGCCCGGCTCGCACCGATGTGGCCTCGCTTTCGCACCTGATCTTCGAGCCGGCGGGAGCGATGCTCAAACTGCCCCTCAACCTGCTGACGGGCGACCGCGAAGGCGTTGCCGCCTATCACGCGCGGGTCGAGGCCGGAGGGGACGAGTACGACTTCACCGGCATCGACTGGCTAGGCCGCGACCGCGCGGTGAGCACCGCACTCTCCGCCGCCAGCTTCCGCGACGCGCGGGCAGCCCCGGCTTCGGCAGCGCCGCGCGATTACCTCGGGCTTGGCAACAACGTGCCGCTCGGGCCAGTCGGTTCCCGGCCCGGCATCCGTTCCGGCGAAGAGGTCGCGATTGACGCCGACTGCGTCTGGCCGCTCTCGACCTGGAACCAGCCGATCTCGCCCAGGGAACTGAACGAAGCGGCAAGCCTGCTGGCCGGCGGCGGGGCCGACCTGATGACCGGGGCCGCCTTCACCGACGAGGCGATCATGGCCCGGCCTGACCTCGGCGCCTTCCGCATCGTCCACTTCGCCACGCACGGCCTCGTCACCGCGCCGCGCGTCGGCTGCCCGGTGCGCCCGGCGCTGCTGACCTCGTTCGGCGATGCCCGGTCGGACGGGCTGCTGTCCTTCGGCGAGATATTCGACCTGCAGCTCGACGCGGACCTCGTGATCCTCTCGGCTTGCGACACGGCCGCGGGAGCCGGTCTGGAAGCAACCCGCGAGGCCGGGCTTGCCACCGGCGGCGGGCAGGCGCTCGACGGGCTGGTGCGCGCCTTCATCGCGGCGGGCGGGCGGCAGGTCATCGCAAGCCACTGGCCCGCGCCCGACGATTTCGACGCGACCGAGCGGCTGTTCAATGGCTTCTACAAGGCCAGAGGCGTTTCGATCGGCGAGGCCCTGCGCACTTCGCAGCGCCGGCTGATGGACGATCCGCTGACCTCGCACCCCTATTACTGGGCGGGCTTCGCCGTGATCGGTGACGCTACCCGGCCCGTTCCCGCGCAGTGATCGCGACACGGCCATGGCAAGCGCTTCGGACATGACGGCACGGCCGGCCCTGATCCGCCAGGGCTGGCGCAAGGTGCGCGCCGCCAGCAAGCGCCAGATGGCGGCGACCGCCCTGCTCCTGATCCTCGCCCTCATCCTCGCCCGCTTCAGCTGGAACATTCCGGTCGTCGGCGATGCCGAGGATTCGCTCTACGACCTGCGCAGCTTCGTCATGGCGCCGCAGGTCGAGCAGGATCCGCGCATCCAGATCATCGCCTATACCGACCAGACGCTGATCAACGTGAAGAAGCGCTCCCCGCTCGACCGGGGCCTGCTCGCGTCCACCCTGCGCACACTCGACGGCATGGGCGCGAAGGCCATCGGCATCGACATCCTGTTCGACCAGCCGCAGGACGAGGACGCCGATCTCATCGAAGCCCTGCGCGCGATGAAGACGCCGACTTTCGTCGCCTATGCAGACCACGCAACGAACGAAAACGACATCAACTACGAGCAGCAGCAGTATCTGAAGAGCTTCCTGGCCCGGCTCGAAGGAAGCAATGCCCGGCCAGCGAGCATCCGCCTCAGCAACTACCAGGGTGCCACCCGAGTCTGGCCCTCGATAGTGCCGGGCCTGCCGCCGCTCCTGGGGCAGGCTATGGTAGCATCAGGGGGCAACGGCGAGGACGAGGCTTTCCCCGACTACACCGGATCGATCCGCTACCGCCTCTCGAACAGCGATGCGCCGGTCTTCTCCTCGATCCCGATCGACCTTTTCGCCGCGCTCGAAGATCCGGGAATGGCCGCCGCATTCGCCGCGCAGGTTCGCGGCCGCTACGTGCTCATCGGCGGACAGATTGTCGACACCGATCAGGTCACCACCAGCCTGACCAGCTACATCGGCACCACTGTCCCCGGGATCGAGGTCCACGCGGCGACCATCGCGCAGATGCTCGACGGCGCGCCGAAAACGCCGGTCGCGGCCTGGCAGCGCTGGTCGGTGGCGCTGCTCGTCATCGTCGCCGCCGCGCTGACGGCCCTGCTCGACGCGCGAACCTGGAAGATCGTCCCCCTTTTCGTCGCACAACTCGCGGTCATCGTCGGCCTGCCGTTCTATCTCGAACACGCGGGCGTGGAGACGTACGGCACGCCCGCCTTCGGCTGGATCGCGGGCTGGATCCTCGCCTTCATCGCCGTTTCCAGCGCGGTGCGCGCCTCGGGCACGGTGGAGCGCCGCTTCGCGCAGGACGCGCTCGGCAAATACCTGCCGCGCGACATCGCGCAGGAAATCATCGACAACCCGGAGCGCCTCACGCTCTCGGGCAGCAAGCGCGAACTCTATATCCTGTTCAGCGATCTCGAAGGCTTCACCCAGCTTTCGCACCAGCTCGAACCGGAAGTCGTCGCGAGGCTGCTCAACGAATACCTCGACAAGCTCAGCTCGGTCGTCCTCGAACATGGCGGGATCGTCGACAAGTATGTAGGGGATGCCGTGGTCGCCTTCTGGGGCGCGCCGATCGCGCGGCCCGACGATGCCGAGAAGGCCGCCAGGGCCGCCTATGCCATGTGGCAGGCCGGCGAGGAATTCCGCCGAAACATCGACCCCGCGCTGCCGCCGATCGGCCGCACCCGCGTCGGCCAGCATTTCGGCGAGGCGGTGGTCGGCAACTTTGGCGGAGAGCGGCGTATACAGTATACTGCGCTGGGAGATGCGATGAACACGGCCGCCCGCCTCGAATCCGCCAACAAGGCCCTGGGCACATCGGTAATCGCCAGCCGCGAATTCGCCGAGCGTTCGGGGCTGGACTGGTGGCGCCCCCTGGGCCGGGTGGTTCTGAGGGGCCGTGCCAAGCCGGTCGACGTGTTCGAGCCAGCGCCCGATTTCCCCGCCGCCGACCGCGAGGCGCTGAGCGCCGCCGTCGCGCTGATCGACACCGACCCCGCTGCCGCCGCCAACCAGATCGAAGCCATCGCCGCCGCCCATCCGGACGACGCGGCGCTGCGCAATCTTCTCGAACGAACCCGCAAACTCGAAGGGAACCGGGCTTATGTCCTCGCGTAAGAGCCACCGCTTCGCTCGGGCCGCTTTCGGCGGCCTCGCCACTCTCGCGCTGATGGCGCTGCCGGCCAGCGCCATGGCCGGCATCGTCGTCGCTTCCAGCGGCCCTTCGGCAAAGGACTATCCGCCGGGCAAGAAGCTGTCCGACGATGCCAGGATCACGCTCAAGGCCTCGGACAGCGTGACCATCCTCGACAAGCGCGGCACCCGCGTGCTGCGCGGCGCCGGAACTTTCACCGTAGGCTCTCCGCGCGGACCGAGCCGCGTCTCGACTTTCGCCGCGCTCACCACCCAGCGCAGCGCCAGCCGAGTACGCACCGGAGCGGTGCGCGCCGGCGGACCCGAGGGCAAGCCGCTGCGGCCGAACCTCTGGTACGTCGACGTGACGAGCCCCGGCCCGGTTTGCGTCATCGAACCAGCCGAAGTGCGCGCCTGGCGTCCGGGTGTCGAAGGCGATGCGACCTACAGCGTAAAGCCCGCGGCGGGCGGCCCCGCGACCACACTCACTTTCGAGAGCGGTTCGATGGTCGCGCCATGGCATGACGGCACGCCGGTCACGGACGGGTCATCCTTCACGATTTCGCAGGGCTCCGCCGCACCGGCAGTGACCGTCAGCTTCGCGCTGCTCCCCGAACAGGACTACGCGCCGGAAGACCTTGCCGAGGTGCTTCTGGCGAAGGGCTGCGAAGGACAGGTCGCGCTGCTGGCGCAGTCGCTGGTCCTGCCGGAAAGCTGATCGCGCCGGCCAGCGCGCCACAAGACAGGTTCAGTGCCGGACAAGGGAAGTCCGGCGTGGGGGAATAAGAATGAGGGTAAGTTCGACTGCGGATGGGATAGGGAACAGGGTCCTGCGAAGCAGACCCCGGACGCGCGCGCTCCTGCTCGCGCCCGCCATCGCGGCGGCCGCGTTCCCGCTGGGCGCGCGGGCGCAATCCGCCCCTTCCACGCCGCCGCCCCAGACCCGTGAGGAACTCCGCCCCGGCCGCGTGCTCGACCGTCTGCCCGCGCCGCGCCCCCGCGTGGAGATCGACGACCAGATCGAGCGCGGCCCCTGCCCGCTCGCCGATCCCGCCTTCGCCCAGACCCGCGTCAATTTCTCGCGCGTCGAGTTCGCCCGCCTCGAAGCGGTCGATCCTTCCGTGCTCGACGATACGTGGCGGGACATGGCGGGGCAGGATCTGCCCGTTGCGGCCCTGTGCGACGTGCGCGACCGCGCTGCGACGGCCCTGCGCGAGATGGGCTACCTCGCCGCAGTGCAGATCCCGCCGCAGCGCATCGAAAAGGGCGGCGACGTGCAGATGGACGTGCTCGTCGCCCGCCTCGTCGAGGTGCAGGTGCGCGGCGATGTCGGCGCCAACGAGAAAGCCATCGCGGCACACCTCTCGCGCCTGACCGAACAGCCCTGGTTCAACACCCGCGTCGCCGAGCGGCAGTTGCTCCTGCTCGGCGACATGCCGGGCTATCAGGTCCGGCTGACGCTCAAGCCGGCCAAGGGCGCGCCCGGCGAAGTCGTGGGCGATGTTCTCGTGCGGCGCGAACCCTTCGAACTCGTCGGCGGCATCCAGAACCTCGGCGCGAAGGCCACGGGGCGCGAGGGCGCATTCGTCCAGGCGACATTCAATGGCGTGACCGGCCTTGCCGACCGCACCACGCTCAGCCTCTACAACACCTTCGATGTCGAGGAGCAGACCGTGCTTCAGGCCAGCCACGACTTCGCGCTGGGCGCGAGCGGGCTGCGCCTCGGCGGCAGCCTGCTGTGGGGCCGCAGCGAACCTTCCGGTCCTCTCCCCTTCGAAAGCGAGACGATCGCGGCCGACATCGGCGTCAGCTATCCGCTGGTGCGCAAACGCGATCTTTCGCTCCGCGCTGCCGGCGGCCTTGAGATTGTCGATCAGGACGTTGATTTCGCGGGAGCGACTTTCACGCGCGACCGCCTCCGCGTCCTCTATGCCCGCCTCGCCGTCGACACGATCGACGCTGACAGCCTGATCGGCCGTGGCGGCTTCACCACCGGCGAACCGCGCTGGCGGCTGGGGATGCAGGTCGAGGCGAGGCAGGGACTCGACGGGCTCGGTGCCAGCAACGACTGCTCACCGGTCACCGATTGCCTCGCGCCCAACGTGCCGATCAGCAACCTGCTCGCCGATCCCGGCGGCTTCGTCCTTCGCGCCGAGGCGAGCGCGGAATTCCGGCCCACGCCGAAAGTGACGCTGGCGGCCGCGCCGCGCGTGCAGTGGTCGCCGGACACGCTGCTGTCCTACGAACAGTTCAGCGTCGGCAACTACACCGTGGGACGCGGCCTCGATCCCGGCGTGCTGCTGGGCGACAGCGGCGTGGGTTCGTCGTTCGAGCTGCGCTACGGCAACCTCTCACGCGCCGTCGACAAGGCGCTGGCCGTCCAGCCCTACGCCTTCTTTGACGCGGCATGGGCCTGGCGCCGCGACGGCGGACTGACCGACGATCCGCAAAGCGCCTATACCGCCGGCGGCGGCCTGCGAGCGCGCTGGAACAAGAGGCTGGATGCCAACCTCTCGCTTGCCGTTCCATTGAAACGCGTCGGCTTTCAGCAACAGCGCGGCGATGTCCGCGTTCTCTTCACAATAAGGGCGCGGTTCTGGCCGCGGGATCCGTCATGACCAAGACTCCCATTCCCGCACGCGGGCGCAAGGCCGCTCTTTCCGGCGCCAGCCTCTCCGCGCTGATGCTCGCGGTTGCCGCCACCCAGCCGGCCGCCGCCCAGTCGTTCCAGGGGACCGGGAATGTCACCACGGGCTCCGCGTCGATCATCGACGGGGCCGGTACGACCGATGTCTTCGTCCTCACCAACGAGGTGGTGATCGACTGGACGACGCTCGATTCCAGCGGCACCGGGAACGTCGTGTTCCAGCCCTCCGGCACGACGGCGACGTTCGCCGAATCGAGCAGCGTCGGCACCGACTACACGGTGCTGAACCGCATCGTTCCGGTCGACGTCAACGGCGCTGCGACCAACGCGACGATCCAGTTCGACGGCACGGTCAACAGCACCCTGTTCGGCGCGACCGGCGGCAATATCTGGTTCTATTCGCCCAACGGCGTGATCCTGGGATCGACGGCACGGTTCAACGTCGGCGGGCTGGTGCTGACCACCAACCCGATCGACACGACCGGCGGGCTCTACGGTTCTTCGGGCGAGATCCGCTTCAACGGTGCGGCGGGATCGCTTGCCCCCGTGACCATACAGAGCGGCGCCCAGATCAACGCGGTGCTCAACCCGCAGGTGCCCGGCAATCCGGCCTATGTCGCGCTCGTGGCGCCGCGCATCGAGCAGGCGGGTACGGTGCGCTCGGACGGGTCCATCGCCTATGTCGCCGCCGAAGTGGCCGACATCACGATCAACGCCGGCCTGTTCGACATCAATGTCACCACCGGGACGACGGACGGCAACGGCGTGGTCCATACCGGCACGACCGGCGGTTCAGCCTCGACCGGCGCTGCCGACGTGAAGACGATCTACATGGTCGCGATGGGCAAGAACGACGGCCTCACCATGCTGCTGAATGGCGGCATCGGCTATGACGCCGCCGCGCTGGCTACCGACGATGGCAGCGCCGTCGTGCTGTCCGCCGGCCACGGCATCGGCTTCGATGCAGGCGATCCCCTCACCGCCACAGCCAGCATCGCCATCGGCGATGCGCAGTTCACATCACTGACCACGGCGACGGCCACCGACACGATCACCGTGGCGCCGACTAGCACCACCTCGTTCGAACGCTTCGCCACGCTCGATGCCATCAATCGCGTCGAACTCAACGCCGTGAGCGGCGCGCAGATCGTGGCCAACGATACGGCCGGTGTGCCCGCGGACCTGCCCTTCGGCACCGGCTACTCGCTGGACGTCAGCGCCGGCTATGCCGAGCAAGGCGGAACCATCGCCATCACCGTCGACGGCGGCGCGCTCTCCCTGGCCGGTCACTTGCGCCTGCGCGCGATCGGCGATGGAAGCGCCACGGCGGCGCTCTCTCCCGATGGAATCGGCGGTACGATCGCGATCAACCTGCTCGGCGGCTCGATAGACGCCAACGAGCTTCAGATCGACGCCAGCGGCTTTGGCCGGAGCAACAGCGTCGGCACCGGGGGCGTCGGCACCGGGGGCAGCATCAGCATCGCCAGCGCCGGCGACCTCGCCATAGCGGGCCTTACGGCAACCGCAGTGGGTACCGGCGGGGACGGAGACGTCGGCGGAGATGGCAACGGCGGCTCGATACAGCTCACAGCGTCGAACAACGGCACGATCGTGATGCCCTTTGCCAACCTCGACGCGTCAGGCAACGGCGGTTTCGGCCTCAATCAGGGCGGCAACGGCACCGGCGGCCAGATCGACACGGCCGTGGGCACGGGCGGTACGATCGGCAGCAGCACCAGCTATTCCGCCTCGACGGGCGGTTTCGGCGGCAGCTCCGATGCGCTTGGCGGCGACGGCACCGGTGGCGGCAACACGCTGACCGACGACGGCGGCATTCTGGATTTTACCAATGTTTCCATCAGTTCGATCGGCAGCGGCGCAAGCTCGGATGGCGACGCGGGAGACGGCTTTGGCGGCACCGCCCATGTCCTCCTTCGCGGCAACGCGCAGAACTGGGACAGCCTCTACGTCGACGCCAGCGCCTTTGGCGGCGAGAGCTTCGGCGGCGGCGCTTCCGGTTCCGCCACGGCGGACCTGGCAAACGGAGCCAGACTGGACGTGGAAGGGGTCGATCTGGGCATCGCCAACTTCCTCGAACTTCACGCCGACGCCTGGGTTGCGGTGAACGGCGATGCCGGAAGCTTCGGCCGCGCCGGCAATGCCGTCGTGGACGTTGGCACGGGCGGCTCGCTGACCGCTGGCGGCGACGTGTTCATAACCGCCAACGCCAGCTTCAACATTGAAGGGCTGGGCAGCGACCCCGACTTCACGCCCGACATGTTCGGCGGCAACGCCGCGCTTGCGATGGACAACGGCTCGGTCGCGGTGCCGAGCCTTTCCGTCGAGGCCTTTGCGGTGAGTATGGGCGCGCTGGTCGATGCCGGGTCGGCAACCGGCGGCACCGCGCAAGTCGCGGTCGGCAATAACAGCAGCCTGATCGTCGACAGCGCGCTCGGCGTGAGCGTGCCATCGGTACCCGGCCTCAACATCGTTGCCAGCGCCACGGGCGCCTACGAGACCCAGATCGGTCCCGACTTCCGCACGGTTGTGGACGGTCTTGCCAGCCCCGCGCAGGGCGGCTCCGCCAGTCTCCTGATAGACAGCGGCACCATCGACGTTGCCGAAGCCATGGTCGTCAAGGCTCAGGGCATCGGCGGGCCATCTGATACCATCGGCGGCGCGGACTCGCTCGGGAATGGCACCGGCGGCACCGCGCTGGTCGCGGTGAGTGGCGGGACCATGACGCTTGGCGCCACGCTCGACGTGCTGGCCGATGGCATCGGCGGCACGATCAAGGGCGGCGCCACAGGCGGCGATGGCGTCGGCGGCCTTGCCGCGATCGACGCCTCGGGCGGCGCGCTGTTCGTCAACGGCGCCGGCCTGACGATCTCGGCCAATGGCGAGAGCACCGGTGTCGATCCGGCCGAAAGCGGCAGCAGCGGCAACGCCACGGGCGGCGAAGCGCGTCTTTTGGGAGGCGGGGGCGATGTGACCGTTGCGGGAACCACGCTGGTCCGCGCGCGAGGACTCGCCGGCGCTGCCGGGGTCGGCGGCGTGGCGGGAGACGGCACCGGCGGCCTTGCCCTGCTGATCTCGGAGAACGGTGGCACCATAGCCCTGAACGACGCCGTATCGGTGCTTGCCGACGGCCTTGGCGGAGCCGGCACGGCCAGCGGGGCGCTCGGCGGCAATGGCTTCGGCGGAAGTGCATCGGCAGGCCTGTCCGGGACGGGCGGCATGACGATCACCGGCAACCTGCTGCTCGACGTCTCCGCGACGGGCGGTGACAACAGCGTCGATTCGCTGGTTCAGGGGCTTGCCAGCGGCGGCAGCGGCGGCCTCGAACTGGCGGGCGGCACCTTGCAGGTCATCGGCGATGTCACGCTCGACGCGGACGCCACCGGCGGCGCCAACCCCGTCGGCACCGCGCCGCCGACGACCGCCGGATTCCTCAAGATCGGCAGCGACACGGCGGACCCGAGCGGCACGCTCACTGTCACCGGCTCGCTCGATGTCAGCGCGGTGGGCGACGCCGCGCCGACCGGAGGCGAAGGCCTCAGCCTGCGCACCGCGAATGCCGCACTCTCGGTCGACGGCGACACGACGATCGCCGTCACCGGCAATGCGGTATTCGACATCGTGGGAAGCGGCAGCCTCGACACCGGCGGCGCGCTCGCGGTCACCTCCACAGCCGGGCAAGTGACAGGGACCGGGTTGCTCTCCAGTGGCGGCAACATGCTCATCAGCGGCGCCACGGGTATCGATCTCGGCAGTCTGGACTCGGGCGGCACCACCGGCCTGTTCGCCGCGAATGGCGCCGTGGCGATAGCCGATCTGCTTTCTACCGGGCCGGTGACGGTCTCGGGTCTCTCGGTCTCGATCGGCTCCAGCGGCGGCCTGACCTTCGCCGACGCCGATGCGACGAGCGGCGACCTCACGATCGACGTGAGCGACGGCCTGACAGTCGCCACCGTCGATGCCACCGGCGCGGTGACGCTGGCGAGCACCAGCGGGTCGGTGACCATGAACGATGCCGTCAGCGGCGCGGGCATCACGGCTACCGCCGGGCAGGACATCGCGGTGAACGGCGGCCTTGCATCCAGCGGCGGGGCAACGCTCGACGCGGGAGGCAGCGTGGCTGTCAACGGCGACACCATCGCGGCGGGGCTGCTCGACATCACTGCCGGGCAGACGATCACCGTCGATGCGCTGGCCAGCGGCAGCCAGATCGCGGCCACATCGCAGGATGTCGCAATCGGTTCGGCCGGCCAGATCGGCCAGCGCGGGACAACCGCCACCATCGGCTTCACCAACAGCAACGGCGGCAATGTCAGCTACGTCGGCGGAACCGCCACCACCGGCGGCTACAGCCTCGACGGCGGTGAACTCCAGCAGGTCTTCGCCGATCAGGAAATTGCCTTCGCGGTCCAGCCCAACACCGGTGCGGGCGAGGTGGAACTGGGCAACCTGAGCCTGTCCTTCGGGACGGGACAGGCCATCGGCAGCGGCGGGACCCTGTCCCTGACGACCGGCGGGCGAATTTCCGTGAACGGCGATGTGGCCCTCACCACGTCTGACCCGCTCGACACGCTCGACCTCGCGGCGGCGAGCGTCGAAGTCGTGACCGATGCCGGGTCGATCGCCATGAGCGATGCCAGCGGCAACCGCCTTGGCCGGCTGCGCGTAAACGCGGACCGTTTCGTCGCGGCGACTTCCGACGCCATCGCGCAGCTCGACCCGGCGATGAGCATGGACGAGGTGAACGCGCTGATGGACGGGCCCGGAACGGGTCCGGCTCAGGGCAGCCTGCTCGCCGGGTCGATCGAGGCCAATGTGGTCGAAGGGATCTATATCCAGAACATCGGTGCCTCGACCGAATATGCCGACCGGCGCGGCTTCACGGCGGATTCGCTTGCGATCACCACCGGCGCGGCGGACACACGCATCGTCATCAACGGCATGACGGTCGATGCGAGCGGCAATGCCGTCACCGGGCTCGACACGGTTTCCACGATCTTCATCAACGGCGCGGTCGCTGCCGGGGGCGGATCATTCGATGCGCTTTCCACCGTCAACGGGTGCATCATCGGCCTGCGCTGCGATTTGCCCCAGACGGGTCACGGCCCCGACGATCTCGTTCGCACGAAGGCGGATATCGAAAGCCCGGTGTCTCCCGGCAATATCGGCGGCGGCCTGCTCTCCGCCCCCGTAATCCAGATCGACACGCAGTTGCTTGAACTGGAGCGCGACCCGACATTGCCGCTTGTTGACGAGCCGGTTACAGGCGTAGGTAACGAAGATCTTTGGGATGGCGGCTGTTCTCCGGGCGAGGAGGACTGCGCGGAGGGGCAGACCAAGTGATCCATGCGGGGGGTACAGGGACCAGGCGGCGCGGAGCCGCGATCGTCTTCGCGGCGCTCGCGGCAATTCTTGTCGCGGCCCTCTTCGTATGGTCGAACACCGCCATCGCCGGCAGTTACGAAGGCGTCGCCAGTTGCGCCGGCTCGACCTGCCATGGCCGCAGCGAGGGTGACGGCAAGGTCGTGCGCCAGGACGAACTGCGCATCTGGCAGGAACCTTCGAGCAAGACCGGCGCGCACAGCCGGGCAGCGGCCGTGCTCTCCGCGCCGCGCGGGAGGCGGATCGCCTCGGCGCTGGGGCTCGGCAATGCCGCCTCGGCTTCGGCATGCCTCGGCTGCCATGCGACCAATGCGCCCGGTGCCTCGCGCGGCGGACGCTATCTCGCCTCGGACGGTGTTGGCTGCGAATCCTGCCATGGCGCGGCCTCCGGTTGGCTCTCCAGCCACTATGCCATGCCCGCGACCCATGCTTCCAATGTCGCGGCGGGCATGATCCCGCTTGAAAAGCCGCAGGTCCGCGCCTCCGTCTGCCTCGACTGCCACTTCGGCTCAGACAAGCCGGGGCAGTTCGTCACCCACGCGATGATGGCGGCCGGTCATCCGCGCGTCTCGTTCGAGCTGGACCTGTTCTCCTCGCTGCAGGCGCACTACGACATCGACGGCGACTACGTGAAGCGCAAGGGCCGGCTCGACAGCGTCCAGCTCTGGGCCGTGGGGCAGGCCGAGGCGGTGAAGCGCTCGGCCCGGCTCTTCACCAACGCCTCGCTCGCGACCGAGGGGATCTTCCCGCAGTTCTACTTCTACGACTGCCATTCCTGCCACCGCCAGATCACGGACAACCCGGCGGCGAAGCGTAGGTTCGAGGCCAATCCCGGCCGCCCGATCCCCTTCGGCAATCCGCCCTACAACGACGAGAACATGATCATGCTCTCCGCCGTGGCCGGCGCGCTCGCTCCCGGACAGGCGGCGCGATATGACACCGCCGCCAGGGCCTTCCACGCCGCCATGGCGCAGGGCCGGCCGCAGGCCGTGGAGGCCGCAAAGGCGCTGTCATCCGCAGCGGGGATCCTCTCCGACGCGCTGGCGAGCAGGCACTATTCCAGCGACACGGCCTTTCAGGTCATCGCCGCGATTTCGAGCAAGGCGATCACCCCCCGCCTGACCGACTACACGGGCTCGGCGCAGGCGGTCATGGCGGTGGACACGCTGCTGAATGCGCTGGTGCGCGAGGGCCGCGTCACGGTCGGCGCGGCGGCGGGCATCCGCGCGCAGATCAACCGCGCCTATGGTGCCGTCTCCGCTCCCGAGACGTTCGATCCCGCCACGTTCCGCTCCGCGCTGGGAGGCGCGGCGCGTTCTATCGAGGCACTGCGTTGATGCGGTACCTTGCAACGATCGCAGCGGCTCTGCTGGTTGCGGCCTGCGGCGGCGATGATGGCGGTTCGTCAGGCGGCGGTGGAAGTTCGTCGGGAGGCGGCGGTTCGGGGGGCGGGTCCTCGGGTGGCGGCACCCCGCTTGAAGACTACACAGCCCCTGCACAAACGGCACTGAACAGCACACAAGTGGGCAAGATCGTCGCCCAGGCGGCCGCGCAGGCCAGCCAGTCCGGGCATCCGGCGGTGATCGCGGTGGTCGACCGCGTCGGCAACGTGCTCGCCGTCTTCCGCATGACCGGCTCTCCCGCCAGTGCCACGATCCCCGGCGCGCCCAATGGCGACAACATCGACATCCAGGGCCTCTCCGTCCCCGCCGAGGCAGCGGCGATCGCCAAGGCCTTGACCGGGGCCTATCTCTCCAGCGCGGGCAACGCCTTTTCCAGCCGCACCGCCAGCATGATCGTTCAGGAGCACTTTCCGCCCGGCCCCAGCACCGTCGGCCTCGAAAGCGGACCGTTGTTCGGCGTGCAGTTCAGCCAGCTTCCCTGCTCCGACCTCGCCGCGCGTTTCAAGGCGGCCGGCGCCGATGCGCTGATCGGGCCGAAGCGCTCGCCGCTCGGCCTTTCGGCCGATCCGGGCGGTTTTCCGCTCTACGTGAACGGCGTGGTCGTCGGCGGCGTGGGTGTGAGTGCGGACGGGGTCTATGGCCTCGACGGCAACGTGCTCGATACCGATACCGATTTCGATGAGCGGATCGCGCTTGCCGCCACTATCGGCTTCGAAGCGCCCGAAGCGATCCGCGCCAATCGCATCCATGTCGACGGCACGCAGCTTCGCTATTCCGACACCGCTTACGGCAGCCTGTTCGACGTCGCCGGCGCGACTTATGCGCAGACCGCCCCTGCCCTCGGCAGCCTCGTCGCGGTCAAGGGCTATTTCGAGACCGCCGCCCTGCGTGCCGGCACCGCCTACGGCTCCGAAGCCTCGGGGCTGCGCGCCTCCACCGCCGCCGAGTTCTCCGACCGCGACGCCTTCGTCCTCACCGACGGCAGCGGCGCCAACCGCTTCCCGATCCGCGCCGGGACCGACGGCGCGGATATTGCCCAGCCGCTCACCGCCGACGAAGCGCGCGCGCTGCTGGAGGAAGCCTTCAAGGTGATGACCCGCGCCCGCGCGCAGATCCGCCAGCCACTCGACAGCCGGGCGCAAGTGACGATCTCGCTGGTCGACACGCGCGGACAGGTTCTCGGCATCGTCCGCTCGGCCGACGCGCCGATCTTCGGCACCGACGTCTCGCTGCAGAAGGCGCGTACGGCGACGTTCTTCTCCGGTGCGTTCGCCGGCGCGGAACTGCTCGCCGATCCCGGCAGCGACGTGCAGGGCTTCGTCGGCAAGGTCCGCAGCTTCCTCAGCGACGCGAACGCGCTGACCGGCACGCACGCCTTCGCCGACCGTTCGGGCGGGAACCTCTCGCGCCCCTATTTCCCGGACGGCGAGGTCGGCACCGCGAACGGCCCGCTCTCGCGCCCCATCGCGCAGTGGAGCCCGTTCTCCACCGGCCTGCAATCCGCGCTGGTGCTGACCAACCTCGCCCAGCACCTGCAATATGTGACCGGTGCCAGCGCGACCGACACGCCGCAGCGCTGCACCTTCCTGCCCGAAGTCGCCGCGGGGCAGAACCGGTTGCAGAACGGCATCCAGATCTTCCCCGGCTCGGTCCCGGTCTATCGCGGCAGTACGCTCGTCGGCGGCATCGGCGTCTCGGGCGACGGCATCGATCAGGACGACATGATAAGCTTCCTCGGCACACACAATGCCGGCGTGCGCCTCGGATCGCTGGGCAATGCACCGGCGGCGATCCGCGCCGACCAGATCGTGGTCAACGTCAGCGGCCGGCCGGTGCGGCTGCGCTACGTCCAGTGCCCCTTCGCGCCGTTCCTCGACACCAATCAGCAGAACGTCTGCGAGGGACTCTAGGATGAACTTGAATCATCCCCCTGCCCGTTCGTGTCGAGCGAAGTCGAGGCACGTCTGCACGGCGCCGGGTGTCTCGACTTCGCTCGACACGATCGGAAGTTGGGGGCTGTTTCCTTGTGGACGGGCCAGTCTCTAGTGGGATTCCCGGTCCTCTTCATCCCCCTCGCCACGGCGCAGGCGGCTCCGCAGGAGTTGCCCGCGCCCGAGTACGGGCAGGAGGAACAGGAGGCGGAGCCCCCCGTGATCGATCCCCCCGGCACGGAAACCGCGCCCGAGGATGTCGACCCCGGCGTGATCGAGGGCCGCCGCCGTCCCGGCTACAACGCACCGCTGCCCGAGCGCGTGACGCAGGACAATCCCGGCGCCGTGCGCGCGCCGCCGCCCGAGGCCTTTCCCACCGATCAGGTACCGATTCCCGACCGTTGGCGCCTGATCGAGACGCTGGGCGTGGTCAAGGAACGCTGGTTCGATCCCTACCACCAGAACACGCACAAGGGCGACCGCCCGATCGACCGCGCCAAGGTGCCCTGGCTGCCGATCACCGGCGACGATTGGTTCTTCGGCCTCAACGTGATCTCGGACACCGTGCTGGAGCCGCGCACGTTCCCGATCCCGGTCGGCGTGCAGACCACTGAGCGCCCCGGCTCGCTCGATGTCTTCGGCAAGGACGCCAGCCTCGTCTTCTCACAGACCGTCATCGTTGGCGCCAGCCTGACCAAGGGCAATACCGCGTTCAAGCCGCCGGACGTCGAGTACCGCGTGGCGCTCGCCTTCAACTACAATTACGTCAACGTGCCCGAGCGGCGCGTGCTGCATGTCGAGCCGAGCAAGGCATCGCACCGCGCCGACCACTTCCTCGGCGTGCAGGAATTGTTCGTCGATTATCACATCCGCAACGTCTCGGACCGCTACGATTTCGATTCCGTGCGCCTCGGCATCCAGCCCTTCCAGTCGGACTTTCGCGGTTTCCTGTTCAACGACAACCAGCTCGGCCTGCGCTTCTTCGGCAATCGCGACAACAACCGCGTGCAGTACAACCTCGCCGCGTTCTGGCGGCTGGAGAAGGATACCAATTCCGGCCTGAACTCGGTCGTCCAGCGCCCGCGTGACGATTTCCTCTTCGTCGCCAACATCTACCGTCAGGACTTCCTGATCCCCAGCCTGACCAGCCAGATCACCCTAGCGTACAATCGCAACCGCGAGGGCGACGAGATCGAGATCGACGACAACGGTTTTCCGGTCCGCCCGGCCCTGCTCGGCACGCTGCGGGGCCGCGATTATGACGTGTTCTACCTCGGCTACAACGCCGACGGGCGCGTGGGCCGGATCAACCTGACCGCCTCGACCTACGCCGCGCTGGGCGAGGACCGCAACAGCTTCTTCACCGACCGGAAGGCCGATATCCGCGCCTTCTTCGGCGCGGCTGAACTGAGCTACGACAAGGACTGGATGCGCTTTCGCCTCTCCGCGCTCTACGCCAGCGGCGACGGCGATCCCTACGATGGCAAGGAAACCGGCTTCGACGCGGTATTCGAGAACCCGATCTTCGCCGGCGCGGACACGAGCTACTGGATCCGCCAGACGATCCCCTTCGCCGGCGGCGGGCGCGCCGTCAGCGTCAACGGCCGCAACGGCATTCTCAATTCGCTGCGCTCGTCGAAGGAACAGGGGCAGTCGAACTTCAACAATCCGGGCACGATGCTGGTGGGCGCCGGGGCCGATTTCGACCTCTCCCCGGAAGTGCGCGTCTCGGCCAATGCCAACCACCTGTGGTTCGAGAATACCGCGACGCTGCAAACCCTGCGCAATGAGGGCTCGATCCCGAAGGACATCGGCTGGGACCTTTCCACCGCTGCGATCTGGCGCCCCAAGGCGACGCAGAACATCGTCATGCGGCTGAGCGCCGCCGCGCTTGTGCCCGGCAAGGGCTTTCGCGACCTGTTCGACAATTCGCAAGGCAACCGGAACTATTACTCGGTCCTCGCCAACCTGATCGTGAGTTACTGATGCGTTGGGCAATCTCGTCATCCCGGCGAACGCCGGGACCGCTGGCGGTCTTCAGGCGCGACCTTTCGGCGGCGCGCCCGGCAAGGCAGTGCCTGAAGACCGCCAGCGGTCCCGGGGCGAGCCCGGGAAGACGAATACTCCTCGCTTTCGCGCTCCTCGCCCTCGTCATCCCCGCAGGCCATCTCCTCGCGGCTGACGAGGAAAAGCCGGTCGATCGCGACTATTCGCTCGTTCGCGCGCCGGCGGCGCCTGCCGGGCAGAGCGTCGCAGACGTCAGACTCAAGTCCGCCGGCTGCCTCTCCTGCCACACCGCTTCCGATGCCCCGTCGATGCACGCCAGCCCGGCCGTGCAACTCGGCTGCACCGACTGCCACGGCGGCAATGCCCGGATCGAAGGGCGCCCCGCCCTCGGCTTCGACCATCCGCAATACATCGCCGCGCGCGACAGGGCCCATGTGCTGCCGAAGTATCCGGAATCCTGGCACTGGCCGAGTTCCGCCAACCCTCAGCGCAGCTACACCCTGCTCAACAAGGAAGCGCCCGAATACATCCGCTTCGTCAATCCCGGCGATTACCGCGTCGCCCGCGAAAGCTGCGGTGCCTGCCACTTGCCCGTGATCGAAGCGGCGGAGCGCTCTCTGATGGCCTCCGGCGCGATGCTCTGGGGCGGCGCGGCCTATAACAACGGCATCATTCCCTACAAGAACTACATCTTCGGCGAGGCCTTTACCCGCGAAGGTGAGCCGGCGAAGGTCGTCTCCCCCGGCGATCCGCCGGGCACGCTGACCGACGATCAGAAGGCGCGCGGTGCGCTGGCCGCGCTGTATCCCTTGCCGCGCTGGAACGTGGTCCCGCCCGGCGACGTCTTCCGCGTCTTCGAGCGCGGCGGGCGCGTGAACAACTCCGTCTTCGCCGAAGTCGGCCTGCCCAACCCGACCGGCTCGATCCAGCGCCTCGACGAACCGGGCCGCCCGGACCTCAAGCAGTCGAACCGGGGGCCCGGCACCGGCCTGCGCGTCGCGATCCCCGTACTCAACATCCACAAGACGCGCCTCAACGACCCGTTTACCTGGTTCATGGGTACCAACGACCAGCCGGGCGACTATCGCTCCTCGGGCTGCACCTCCTGCCATGTGATCTACGCCAACGACCGCGAGCCGCGCCACTCGCTGATCTATGCCCCGCTCGGGCGCGACGGGCAGACGATCACCACGGACCCGACTATCGCCGCGCTGAAGCACCGCAACGAGAACGGCCACGGCAAGCTCAAGACCGGGCACGAGGATGACGGCCACAGCATCGCCAAACCCGCCGACCCGCGCGAGAAGGGGCACCCCCTCCAGCACGTCTTCACCCGCGCGATCCCGACCGCGCAGTGCATGAACTGCCACATGCACCAGCCCAACATCTTCCTGAATTCCTACCTCGGCTATACCATGTGGGACTACGAGTCCGACGCGCCGAAAATGTGGCCGGACAAGCAGAAATACCCGACCGCCGCCGAAGTCCACAAGGTTCTGGAGCGCAATCCCGAGGGTGCCGCGCCCAAGGGCAAGTGGGCCGACCTCGACTTCCTGCGCAACGTCTACGACCTCAATCCCGAGCTGAAGGACACGCAGTTCGCCGACTACCACGGCCACGGCTGGAACTTCCGCGCCATCTTCAAGCGCGACCGCGAGGGCAACCTGCTCGACGCGGGCGGCAATCAGGCGACCTGGGGCACCGACAAGGACCACATCGTCTCGCCCGACGATCCGGAGAAGTGGCGCAAGGCGGGCGAAGGCAAGTTCGTGCCAGTCGGCACCAACCCCGGCAAGACGGTCCACATGATGGACATCCACGCCGAAAAGGGAATGCAGTGCGCGGATTGCCACTTCTCGCAGGACGCCCACGGCAACGGGTTGATCTATGGCGAAGTCGCCAATGCCGTCGAGATCGGCTGCAAGGACTGCCACGGCACCGCCGATGCCTATCCCACGCTGCTCACCAGCGGCCCTGCAGCGCCGCCCAAGGGCAACAACCTCGCGCTGCTGCGCAACCCCGACGGCCAGCGCCGCTTCGAATGGAGCACCGACGAATCCGGTCGCAGACGGCTCATCCAGCGTTCGATCGTCGATCCGCAGCTTTCGTGGGATGTCTCGCTGGTGAAGAACAGCGTCGATCCGGCCTTCCCGACCTTCAACGCCAAGGCCGCGCGCGCCAAGCTGATGAGCAAGTCGGGCGCGGACGACGGTTCGTTCTCATTCGGTCCCGGCGTCGATTTCGAGGATCGCGCGCACAAGGACGGAGAGATGGCCTGTTTCACCTGCCACCTCTCCTGGACGACAAGCTGCGGCGGCTGCCACTTGCCGATCGAGGCCAACTGGAAGACCTCCACGCACCACTACGAGGGCGAGGAGACGCGCAACTTCGCGACCTACAACCCGCAAGTGGCCCGCGACGAGATGTTCCAGCTCGGCAAGCACATGACCACCAAGGGCGCGCAGGTGGCGCCAATCCGCTCGACTTCGGCGCTGGTGCTTTCCTCCACCAACGCCAACCGCGAGCGCATCTATATCCAGCAGCCGCCGGTCAGCGCGGCGGGCTATTCCAGCCAGGCCTTCGCGCCGCATTTCCCGCATACGGTTCGCCTCACCGAGACCAAGACCTGCACCGACTGCCACCTCTCGCAAGCGGACGACAACAACGCGATCATGGCGCAGACGCTGCTGCTGGGCACCAATTTCGTCAACTTCATCGGCCTCAATGCCTGGGTCGGCCTCGAGGATGGCTTCGAGGCGGTGCGCGTGACCGAGTGGGACGAGCCGCAGGCCGTGCTCGGCTCCTACCTGCACACATACGCCTATCCCGACTTTTACCAGCTCCACGTCGGGCAGAACGGGCGCGAGCTGAAGAACTGGACGCGCGGCAAGACGTTCGACGCGAACCTGTCGGGCGAGACGCGTTCAATGGAGCAGTTCCGCAATGTCGTGCAGGGCACGAGCGACACCGTGGGATGCCTGCAACTTCGCGGCGAGTACATGTTCGCGGCGCAGGGCAAGGGCGGGTTCGCGGTCTATGACGTCGCCTCGGTCGGCAACAAGGGCTTCTCCGACGCGGTCGTCTCGGCGCCGTTCTCGCCGCTCGGCCACAAGACGCGGGTGAAGACGAAGAACGCGACCTGCATGGCGCTGGCGACCAACCAGCCCGTCGCGCCCACGCGCAACCGCACTATGGAAGCGACGGTGCTCAAGGACACCGAAGGCAACGCGGTGATGCAGGCCGACGGCACGACGCTGAACCTGCTGGAGGCGAACGAAGAGCAGCCGATGCGGCCGATCTACAGCTACGCCGCGATCACCGACAGCGAGGAAGGCCTGATCCTCGTCAATGTCGACACGATGGCGGACGGCGAACTGCGCAACAACAAGCTCAGACGCGCGGTGACGTGGAACCCGGACAATGTGCTGGCCGGAGCACGCCACATCGTGCTTGCCGGCGACATCGCCTATATCGCCGCCAGGGCCGGCCTCGTCGTGGTCGACCTTTCCGACCCGCTCCGCCCGCGGCTAGCCGCCGTGCGTCCGCTCGACGACGCGCGGGCAAGCACCGTGCAGTTCCGCTATCTCTGGGTGACGGACCGCGAGGGGCTCAAGCTCTTCGACGTGACCGACCTGCGCGATCCCATCGCGGTGCCTTCGGGCACGGTGCCGCTGGCCGACGCGCGGCGCGTCTACGTCGCGCGCACCTATGCCTATGTCGCGGCCAAGCAGGACGGTCTCGTGATCGTCGACGTGCGCAGCCCGCCGCGCCCGAGGCTCTACCAGAAAGTGACGCTGGCCGGGCAGCTCAGCGATGCCGAGGACGTGGTGGTCGGCTCGACCAATGCCTCGCTCTTCGCCTATGTCGCGGACGGCCGGAACGGCCTCAAGGTGCTGCAGCTCACCTCACCATCGAGCCAGCCGAACTTCTACGGCTTCTCTCCCGCGCCCAAGCCCGAACTGGTCGCCTGGGCCAGGACGCCCTCCCCCGCCCGCGCCTTGTCCAAGGGACTCGACCGTGACCGCGCGGTCGATGAAACCGGAGGCCAGATGGCGGTCTTCGGCCGCCTCGGTTCGCGGCCTTTCACGCGGGCGGAGATGGAGCGCCTGTTCCTCAACCGGCGCGGCGTGCCGTTCAAGGTGACCGACGAGGTGGACATGAGCGTGTGGGTGCCGATGCGGCCGAGGTAAACCGAACCGTCATCCCGGACTTGCTCCGGGACCGGTGGCGGTGTTTACGCGCGGCTTGCCGTGAGAACGCGCCGAACGACAGCCACCGGTCCCGGAGCAAGTCCGGGATGACGTGGTACTTGCCGAAATTCATCCCTCGCGCCGCTCCGCGTCGATCAGGCGCACGGTCTCCTGAAAGCCCCTATCATAGCGCGCCAGCACATCGAGCGCGCCGACGCTCTCGACGTGCGAGACCAACCGCCGACCATCCCAGCGGTGCAGCGCATAGGCGGGCAGTTCGGTGGTAATCATCGCCCGCCCGTCCGGCTTGTCGGGATCGACGGGATTGAGATCGAGCGCGACCGTGGCGGCGGTCGAGCCGGTGACGGCCACCGGGATCCCCTCCCACAGCGCGTGGATCGTGCGGTGCAGGTGCCCCGCGACGATGCCCCTGATCTGGCCGTGCCCGCGCACCGTCTCGGCCAGCCGCACGATCCAGTCCTCGCGTTCGTCGGTGTCGAGCCAGGCGATGCCGCTTTCGAACGGAGGATGGTGCATGGCGATGAGCGTCGGTTTCCCGGGGTGCGCCGCCAGTTCGCCGGCAAGCCACGCAGCCCGCCGCTTGCAGAAGGCCCCGCCGTGGCGCCCTTCCTCCAGCGTATCGAGCACCAGCACCCGTAGCGGCCCGAGATCGAGCGCATATTGCACGAAGCCGTCGCCGGTCGGGCAATCCGGAAAAGCCGCCAGCATGGCCTCGCGCGCGTCGTGGTTACCGACCATCGGCGCCACCGGGAACGGGCAGCCCCGCACCATCTCGGCCAGCCGCGCGTAGCTGGGCGCATCGCCGAACTCGGTCATGTCGCCCGACATGATGAGCAGGTCCGGGCGGTTCGGCCCCTCCACCAGGCGTTCGATGACCGCCCGCAGCCGATGCGTGTTGTAGCCTCCCGAGGCGGTGCCGCTGAAGCCGATGTGCAGATCCGTGATCTGCGCGATCAGCACGTCGGAATTCC
Source organism: Novosphingobium endophyticum (assembly GCF_014640675.1). Lineage (GTDB taxonomy): Bacteria > Pseudomonadota > Alphaproteobacteria > Sphingomonadales > Sphingomonadaceae > Novosphingobium > Novosphingobium endophyticum. The sequence goes on from NZ_BMHK01000006.1 coordinate 73,182, forward strand.
CGACGAAAATCCGGTAGTCCCCCTCATGCTCTCGATTACTCCCTTCGAAGCGCGGCCTTCATAGGAGACGACGGGTTGACGTCCGGCTTACGGTCCGCCGACCCCGTCGCGATTATGTGATAACCATGGCACATCGCGCAGCCCGATGGCACCTTTGTTTTCGGCGCATCCTCGCCGAGGTGGCATGTGCGGCAGGTCTTGATCCCCGGCAGTAGCACGTCCGATGCGCTGGTCGAGGTATCAGCCGCGTGGCACGTGGTGCACTTCTCCTGCTTGTGCGCGGCGTGATCGAACCAGCCGTGATCGAAATAGCGCGCCGGCAGCGAAACCGGGACGACGCCGGGCATGCCGTTCACCGTCATGGGCCGGTGGCATTCGCCGCAGACCCCCTTGTCGGATAGCGCCGTCTTGAGCTTCAGTCCCGGCCAGCCGGAGCCTGAAGAGCGGAAGCGGTAGAGCCCGCCCTCGCCATACTCGCCCGGCCGCTTGCGGTTCGAGACGAAAGGCCGCCCGCGATCAGCGGCCAGAAGATCGGCCGTGAGCTGCTCGACATCGCCGTGACGCAGGCGCCGGACGATGCCGCCGACGCGCTCATAGGCGAGGCTGTGACAGCCCTCGCAGTCGCGCTCCATCTCGATTGGCTGAAAGCGCACGCCTTCCTCGGTGGGGCGGTGGCAATCCTTGCATTGCAGGCCGCCGGCGCCATAGCCGCGCTCAGCGCCGATGTTCTTCGCCATGCGCGCGACGCCGCCGCGCGGATCGAGGTGCAGCTTGTGCGGGAACGACAACCCGTTGTCCTCACGCAGCTTGCCGTCGAGCGGGAACGAGGCCACCTGCTTCTTCACCGGGTCGGCGATCACGCGCGCGGTGAACTGCGGGTGCAGCTTGCCGAAATCGGCCGCATCGCCAAGCCGGGTATCGGGCAGGTTGCTCTTCAGCCGGCCGTGGCAGTCCGCGCAGAACTGCTGATCGGGCGCCGTCAGCCGTGTCGGCCCCTTGTGCTCGGAGTGGCAGTCCCGGCAGGCGCCCGGCCCTTCCTTGCCGAAAGCGTGCGCGATCTTCCAGAGCGCGGCCTGCCCCAGCGGCAGATTGCCCCGCGCGGCGGCGAGGCGCACCGGGGCGGCATGGTCGTGCACGTCCTTGTGGCAAGTCAGGCAGGTCTCGTCGCGCACCGATTCGAACGGCTTGACGTGGCAGGCCTCGCACTTGTCGGTGAGCGAATGGTGGGCGACGCTCAGCGAACCGGGATTCCAGCTCCTGTCGCCGAAGACCGTATCCTTCTTCTCAACCTCCGGCCCGGTGGCACGCGTCAGGTTGCTCACGATCGGCACGGCGAGGAAGGCGAGCAGGATCATCGCCGCCAGCGCCCACGACATCCTGCGCTTGCCCGGCAGAACGCCCGCTAGCGAGAAGCCGCGCTTGCCCTCGAGATCGCCCGAGCGCGTGGCGGCGGTCCCTACCTTGCGGATGGTCAGCAGGACAACGCCGTCATCCTCGCGCGAAACGGTCAGGCGGTAGGTGCCAAAACCCAGCTCGGCGCCGCCGATGCTGTCGATCGAGGCGGAGCGCGTCTCCGCGCCGTCAACCACGAAGCCGAGCGTACCCACGGCCTCCACGCGCAGACGGCCCCCGGCCGCTTGGGTGATCTCGGCATGGTGCGGTTCCACCGCCAGGTCGGGCAGGTGAACATCGTTGTCGGCGGAGCGGCCGATGGTGAGCGTCTCGCCGGCAACATCGCGGTCGCGGACGATTTCGCGGCCCGTCGCGGTGCGTTCGATCTGGCGGATACGGAAAGTCATGCCGCCCTCACCAGTAGTAGAACACGGAAACGATATGGGCCGTCAGCGCCGCGAGCAAAGCCATCGTCGCCGGAACGTGGACGTAAAGCCATACTTCCAGCATCGACTTGAGGCGCATGTGCCGCCTGAGCCGTTCGAGGTGGGCCTTGCGCCGCACCAGCAGTTTCTCGACGCGCTCCACGGCCGCGTCCTGATCGCCGAGCCGCGCCAGCCCCTCAATCGCCTTCTGCGTCGCGCAGTTCCGGTAGTTGCCGGAGAGGCGCCGCCAGAGACCGGGCGCGAAGGGGTCTTCCCCCAGCGCCTCCAGCACAAGGTCCGAAGGCCCCCGCGCCAGCGGCTGCGCCGCCTCGTCCAGCTGGCGGTCGAGCGCGCGGATGGCGTCGATCATCTGCCCTTGCGTCATCTGCTCGCGATTGGAACTGAGCGCGGAAGGCAGCGTCGCATAGGCCCAGATGCCGAACATGCCGGAGAGGATAACCAGCATCATCAGCGCATAAGCGAGCGTGTGCACGTTCCAGCCGAGCTGGAAACCGGTGTGCAGCGTCGCGACGACGATCAAGGAAAGACCGAGATAGACATGCGCCGAAGTCCACGCCTTCAGCGACCAGCGCCCTTCGGTGATCGCCCGCTTGCGGATGCCGAGCAGCGAAAGCCAGACGATCAGCAGCGCCCCGATCGTGCCCAGCGTATAGCCGATCCACGTCCCCCCGCCGGGGCGCGGCCTGGGATCGGTGAGGAAATAGGCGGCGATGCAGATCACGCTGAGCAGGGTCGCGATCTTGAGCCAGCGGAAATGGCGATGGCGCAGGAATCCTTCGTGATCGCTGCGATACTCGCGACCTGCTACCGGGCCGGTTGTGGTGCGGGTCGCCATCACTCACCCTCCGCCAGCTTGGCCACCGACAGGAATGCCTCGGGCGAAACGCGGATCGCCGCGCCGGTCGGGCAGGCGCGCACGCAGGAGGGGCCGCCGTCGATCCCGGCGCACATGTCGCACTTGATCGCCTGCTTGGGCTTTTCCGCTCCTTCCGCGTGCTTCTTGCGCCAGTCCTTGCTCGGCTCGCCCGGCCCCGGCCCCTTGCCGAGGAACAGCCAGGAGAGGATCGAGGGCTTCTTCGGCGGCACCGAGTCCATGCGGATCACGCCATAGGGGCAATTGCGCTGACAGTTGCCGCAGCCGATGCAGGTCTCGTCGATGAAGACCTCGCCGTCCGGCCCGCGCTGGATCGCGTTGGGCGGGCAGTCGGCCATGCAGTGCGGATGCTCGCAGTGGCGGCACGAGGTCGGCACATGGAGGTGCGCGTAAGTCGTCCCCGCCTCGCGGTCGAGGCGCGAAAGCCCGTCGTGGCTGTCGGCGCAGGCCTTTTCGCAGTTGTCGCAGCCGACGCAGAGCGTCTCGTCGATCAGGAGCACGTCGGTCGCTTCGCCGATACCGTTGTCGACGAGGAACTGCGCGGTCTGCGAGTACATGTCGACGACACTGGAGAAGTTCTCCTTGCGCCCCTCGACAAAGGCATTGATCTCGCGCCGGCGCTCCATCTCCTCGAAGGCCTTGCGCCTCAGCTGCGGCTTGCGTTCGAGCAGGCGGACGAACGCCTCGCCGGGAAGGCGGATCACTTCGGACTTGATCGCCGCGCGCACCGTCGCCGAACGGCGCGAACCGTCGATGACGGCCATTTCGCCGACATAGGCTCCGGCGGCAAGGTAGCTGAGGAACACCGGCTTGCCGCCGATCTCGCGCTCGACGATCATCGAGCCCCGGCGGATGATGAAGATGTCGGCGCCTTCGTCGCCTTCCTTCATCAGGACTTCATTCGCGCGCAATTCCTGCACTTCGGCGCCATCGACCAGCTCGGCGACGTCCTCCCGCGTCAGCCCCGAGCCGAAAATCTGGAGAAGCTGGCGCTCGATCGAGATGCGGTTGACGACCTTGGCCGCAGCGGGCGCCGTCGCCATCATCTTGAGCGCCGCCGAGCGCGACAATTCGACGACGATCAGGTCCTCCGCCGCCCGGATCGTGGCGCCGCGGCGGCGGCCCGAGATCAGGCCGACCTCGCCGAAGATCGAGCCCTGCGCGATCGGCACGGTGATCGAGGGATCGTCCTTGTTGACCTCGACCGCCACCGAACCCTCGGCAATGGCGAAGAGCGAGGAGCCGATCTCATTACGCTCGAACACCGCCTCGCCCTTGCGAAAGGCAGCAACACCGGAATCGAGCATGAGTTCGCGGAGCTGCAGCGGCGAGATGTCGCGGAATATCTCGATGCGGCTACCCAGCAGCTCGAGCCATTCGTCGACACTGCGCGAACCGGGGAGCGCCGCGAACTTTTCGGCGAGGATCGGTTCGTCGGCGGGCTTGAGCCGGGTATTGCCGTTCAGGAACTCGACGACGTCGTAGCCCTGGTTCATGCAGTGCTTGATGAGCGGATAGCCCGCCAGCGCGCCGATCACGTGGATGCCGGGCCGCGTCGTCTCGAAGACCGGGGAAAGCACCGGGAAAGCCTCACGCTCGGGGCTGGTGAACGCGATCCCGCAGTCTTCCACGAACTTGCGCGGCGGCGCCGAGCCGGTTCGGGCGATGATGCGGTCGCAGCGGATCGTCTCCTGCCCGTCGCGCGTGTCGAGCACGAGCTGGCCGGGCCGCACTTCGGCCGGCGTCGTCTCGTTGCGCACGATCACGCGTCCCGCTGCCTGCGCCTCCGTCAGCAGCTTGACGTTGGCTTCCTTGGCGCGGGCAAACTCGGCGCCGCGATTGAGGATGGTGACGACATTGCCCTGTGCCGGATCGGCGGCGAGACCCAGCGCGTTCTCGATCCCCGCGTCGCCCGTGCCGACGACGGTGATATGCTCGTCGATGTATTCGGTGGGATCGTCGAGCTGGTACTGGATGTGCGGCAGGTCCGCGCCCTCGCAGCGCAGCTTGTTCGGATTGCCCTGCGTGCCGATGGCGAGGATCACCGCCTCGGCCTCGAGAGTGCCCCCGTCCTTCAGCGTCAGGACGAACGCGCCCTTCTCACCCTCGATCCTGGTGACCTCGGCATTGTAGCGCACGGTGATCGCGCCTGCGGCCGCCTGTTCCTCCCACGTGCCCAGCACCTGCTCGCGCTTGCCCGCATCGAAATCGAAGTCCGAACGCAGCACCAGCGAGGAAGGCGTCGCCATGACGTGCTTGCCCTTCTGGTACTTGAAGATGGTGTCGGAAAGGTGATCGGTCTTTTCCAGCAGGACATGACTCATGCCCAGCCTGGCCGCCCGGCCCGCGGCGCTCAGCCCCGCCGGGCCGGAGCCAACAATGGCAATGCGGACGCGATCCTTCACACCTTCCCCCTTGCCGTGCCAACCGATCATTGCAAACAGGTGCGAAATTCCGCATCTGCCCGGTCAAATTCAGCGGCCTGTCCCCTCAGCCGGCGGTACTGTAATGAATGGGAATTCGCGATGACACAACTGAACGCGACAAGATTTCGACCGCAAAGGATCGCGCTGGTGATCGCGGGCCTTGTCGCGGTCGGCGCGATCGGTACGGCGATACTGCGGCAGGATGGGGACGACGCGCCCAGCGAAGCTATAACGGCCGAGAGTGCCGGGATTGGCGACCTCGAAAAGGCAGCCAGGGAATCTCCCGAGGATTCCGGCACATGGCAGCGGCTGGGTCTGGCCTATTTCGAGGCCGGCCGCTTTGCCGATGCAGTGCGTGCCTACGACAAGGCCACGCAGCTTGCTCCCGGTTCTGCGCTGCTCTGGTCCGCGCTGGGCGAAGCGCGCGTCATGGCGAGCGAGCGCGATCCAATGCCCGCAGAGGCCGCTGCAGCCTTCGAAAAGGCGGTGGCGATCGATCCGGCCGATCCGCGCGCGCGCTACTTCCTGGCCGTGAAACGCGATCTCGGCGGCGATCACCAGGGCGCGATCGACGATTGGCTGGCACTGCTCAAGGACACGCCCCCGGACGCTCCGTGGCGCGGCGATCTCATCCGCACGATCGAGCAGGTGGCGAAGATCCACAAGCTGGACGTGTCGGACCGGCTGGCCGAAGCAGGGGCGGCCGCACCCGCCTCGGCCTCGTCGACACCGCTCGCGGCACGGGCAATTCCCGGACCCAGCGCGGATGACCTTGCCAATGCCGCCGGCATTACGCCGGGCGAGCAGCGCGCCATGGCCGAAGGCATGGTAGCGCGGCTCGAGACCCGGCTCGAAGGCGATCCCTCCAACGTCGATGGCTGGATCATGCTGATGCGCAGCCGCAAGACGCTGGACCAGCCCGAAAAGGCGAGCAAGGCCCTCGCGGATGCCGTCGCCGCCAATCCCGGCAAGGCCGACTACCTGCGCCAGCAGGCGGCCGTCCTGGGCATCCGGCAGGACTGACGGAACTCGGCGCCGTATCTCGCCGACCAGCGATCGAGTTTACATCGTGGTCGTTTTGGCTTCCGGCAGGCCCTGCGTCTCGGCCTGCTGCTTGAGTTCCTCCTTGCGCGCCAGCATCTGTTCGCCCAGCGCGTCCAGATCGACGTCGGCCGCCCGCGCCTGCTGGAACATGTTGCCCTGCTGCTTCTCTTCTTCGCCGACGTGGTGCTCGATCTGCTCCTTCAGCACATGGACCTTGGCGTCGTAAAACTCCTCGTTCTGATCATCGCCGGCGATCTCGTTTATCAGCACCTTTGCACCGTCATGCTCGACGTAGGCTTCGTTGAGCATGTCCTCTTCGATCTTGCCGCGCAGCGCAGGGTAGAAGATTTCCTCCTCGATCATCGTGTGGATATTCAGTTCCTTGCAGATATCTTTAGCCAGCTTCGCCTTCGCATCCCTGCCGCTCGTTTTGCTGTATTTCTCGAACAGATCCTCCACCTTGCGGTGATCCTGGGCAAGGATATGAGTGGCGTCGGTATCACGTGCCTTTGTCATTGCTGTTCTCCAGTTTCCGGACTGTCTGGAGAACAGTCGTGATCGTCCCTTGGTTCCGCTGTTCCGCGTCTTGCCGCTACGGTTCGGCGCATATCGCGAAGCTCCGGTACCGCCGGCCGACACCGGCCCTCAGGCAAGCTGACGGACGAGTTCGAACAGGCGCTCACCCGCCGCATTCCATGACAGCCTGCCCGCGCGTTCCAGGCCGCGGCAGCGCAAGCGCCCGGCCAGGCCGGAATCGCCCAACACGGCCTCTATGGCTTGGCGATAGGCACGCGGATTGCCGGCATCGACCAGGAGAGCGGCATCACGGCAGACTTCCGGCATGGCCCCTGCCCTTGCGGCGACGACCGGCGCGCCGCAGTGCATGGCCTCGACAGGCGGCAAGCCGAAACCCTCCGTCAGCGACGGAAACACGAACACGGCGGCCGACGCGTAAAGCGCGCGCAGTTCGGCGTCGGATACGACACCGGTGAAGACCGTTCCCGGAGGCGGGCTCCAGCCTGCCCGGCGATAGTTCACTTCGTCCGGCCCGCCTGCCACGACCAGCCTGATCGCCGCCTGACGCGGATGCGCCATGGCATCGAACGTGCCCGCGCCCGACGAACCTGTCGGGGACGAGACCGGCAGCTCCACCGGGGACGACACGAAGGATCGGCCGGACAGCGACGGCTCGAGCACGATGGAGAGCTTCGACGAAGCGGCACGCGCCTATGACAAGGCGTTCGCCGGAACCGCCGCCGGCGAGAAGATCCGCGGCACCAATGCCGCCGACAGGATCGACGGCCACGGCGGAAACGACACCCTGGTCGGCCGGGGCGGCGACGATGCCCTCTACGGAGGCCTCGGCGACGACAAGCTGCTCGGCGGCACCGGCAGCGATTTCCTCGACGGCAGCAAGGGCGCCGACAAGCTCTACGGCGATTTCGGCATCGACAAGCTCTATGGCGATGCGGGAGATGACCTGCTCAAGGGCGGCGACGGCGACGACTGGATCGATGGCGGCAGCGGCAGCGACAGGCTCTATGGCGATGCCGGCGCGGACACCTTCGTCTTCGACATCGCCGATCTCGACGGCCTGGACACGATCTATGACTTCAACGCTGCCGAAGGCGACCGCATCCTGGTGAAGGGGCTCGGCGCCAACAGCAACGCGAGCTTCGAGTTCGTAACCTCCGGATCGAACACGTACCTTGAAATGCACGACGACGGCGGCGTGACGCAAATTGCCCGGATCAAGGGTGTTGGTGTCGACGATCTCGCCATGAGTTCGGCGGAACTTGGGCTGATCTGGGCCTGACGCGGGGGGACTGGGCGGTAATCGGCGTGGCAGGACGGGGGCTGCGGACCCGGTAACCGCCCAGGATCAATGACACGGCAGGAAGGCCCCGGAACCGTCGGGGCCTTCTTTTTTTGCCTATGATCCCGATCAGGGCAATTCGCCGATCCTGCTCAAGATCGGACCGAGTGCCGAATATCTCATTACCAGTACGTTTCCCATGAATGCGGCGCGCCGAACGAATGCATTGCCGCCAGGTGACGACGTGAGCACTTCGAATAGCTCCGATCCCGAGCGGCTTGATCGGACAAAACGCCGATAATTTCGCACGGTTGGTCGTGCCCGACAACGCGCCCTGCCGGACGACAGGACAAGTTGAATGCGATCGATACGCCGAAAACCAGAACAGGGACGCCGGCGCCTCGTGGTCGAGGCAGATGATTGAGTGGCAATGTTCAATTGGAAAGGACTGTTCCCATGGCTCTTGTAACTGGCACCGACGGAGGCGACATTCTTGCCGGCACCTCCGATCCCGACGTGATCTTTTCGGGCGGCGCGCGCGATGTCGTGCAGGCCGGCGCGGGCGACGACGAAATCCACGGCGGCGCCAACGCCGACCGTCTCTACGGCGATGACGGCGACGACTACATTGAAGGTGATGCTTCCAACGACAAGATCTGGGGCGGCACCGGCAACGACACGCTCGATGGCGGCGCCCAGAACGACCGCGTCTATGGCGGCGACGGCAATGACGTGCTCTACGGCGACAATCCCAACGATGACAACGACAACGAAGGCTGGCAGGACGTATTCGTCTTCGACAACGACGACGGCACCGATAAAGTGTTCGATTTCGAAGCCGGCCTCGATACGGTCGAATTGACTGACGGTGGAACCTACACGCTGGCCTACTCGGGCAGCAATACCATCATGACGTACGGCAGCACGACCGTGACGTTTTACGACGAGCTCCTGAGCGACAGCGACATCAGCGGCGCGACCCTGGTCGTCTGATAGGGCCGCAGGCGCCTTATCGACAACACAGGAACGGGTTGGGGCGTCACAAGGGCGTCCCAACCGCCTTCTCTGGCGGCTGCGACAAGTCCGCCGGATCAGAAAACCAGCGCGGCCAGTCCAATCCAAAGCCCAACGGATACCGTCAGGGACAAGGCAAGGCCGATCAGCGGCCAGCGGCCGTTTCGTCTGGCGAAGACCATCTCAAGTTTCCGCGTCGACCGACGAGGCAGATCGCGTGCGCCCGGAAGAGTGCCGCACCGGACGCCGATGCCGGTTTGCACCACTGGGGCTTTGCCCGAGATCGAAGCAGTCATCGCGAAACATCCTCCATCTGGGGCGTTGCATGTCGCGCACGTCACAGGTGCATCGAACACCTGATTTCGGCTTGCGCCAACACCCGAATGAACCTGTTTCGCAATACCCGCGAATCCGTTCCCGGAAGCACTACAGACTTGGCTAAACGAAGAGGCCGGTTATCCGGCCTCCTGTTTACTTTCAATTATAGAGACAAAACATCAGAATAGGCATGAATACTTAAATACCCGGCTCATTCGCCGCCGTCATCGTCCGAAGGGCCGACCATCATTTCCTCGGCCAAACCTTCGGTCTGCGCACGGATCGCCTTTTCGAGCCGGTCGCAGACTTCGGGGTTCTGCTTCAGGTAGGTCTTGGCGTTCTCCCGTCCCTGGCCGATGCGGATCGAATCGTAGCTGAACCAGGCGCCCGACTTCTCGACGAGCCCGGCCTTGACGCCAAGATCGAGGATTTCGCCGATCTTGGAGACGCCCTCGCCATACATGATGTCGAACTCGACCTGCTTGAAGGGCGGGGCGACCTTGTTCTTGACGACCTTCACGCGGGTGGCGTTGCCGACGATCTCGTCACGGTCCTTGATCTGGCCGGTGCGGCGGATGTCGAGGCGCACCGAGGCGTAGAACTTGAGCGCGTTGCCGCCGGTGGTCGTCTCCGGATTGCCGTACATCACGCCGATCTTCATGCGCAGCTGGTTGATGAAGATCACCATGCAGCGCGAGCGGCTGATCGAGCCGGTCAGCTTTCGCAGCGACTGGCTCATCAGGCGGGCCTGAAGTCCGACATGGCTGTCGCCCATTTCGCCCTCGATCTCGGCGCGGGGCACCAGCGCGGCGACCGAGTCCACCACCAGCACGTCGATCGCGTTGGAACGGACCAGCGTGTCGACGATCTCCAGCGCCTGTTCGCCGGTATCGGGCTGCGAAACGATCAGTTCGTCGATGTCGACGCCCAGCTTCTTCGCGTAGACCGGATCGAGCGCATGCTCGGCGTCGATGAACGCGGCGGTGCCGCCGGTCTTCTGCGCCTCGGCGATGACGTGGAGCGCCAGCGTCGTCTTGCCCGAGCTTTCCGGGCCGTAGATCTCGATCACGCGGCCGCGCGGCAACCCGCCGACGCCCAGCGCGATGTCGAGCCCGAGCGAGCCTGTCGAGATCGCCTCGACCTGCATCGCCTCCTTCGAGCCGAGCTTCATCGCGCTACCCTTGCCGAACGCGCGGTCTATCTGGGCGAGCGCTGCGTCGAGCGCCTTCTGACGGTCCATGGAGTCCTTATCCTTGCCTTCCTGGATCAGCTTGAGCTGAGCAGCCATACCACTTCCCCTTTGCTACCGGCCTGACCGGAAAGGTCAACGTCGCAGGGGACTGTGTATCTCGTTTGTTCCCAGTGAACAAGAGGGGAACAACGGGAGTTTTCCCAAAATTTAATCCTGCGGCTGCTTTACCGTCCGAGCCAGCACGTCGCCCACTTTCTCGGAAAGCTGCTGCACCGAGAAGGGCTTGGGCATGAACCAGGCGTTGGGCAGGCCGATTTCCTTGCGCAACTGCTCCTCGGCGTAGCCCGACATGAACAGCACCGGCAGGTGCGGCGCGATCTTGCGGATTTCGCGGGCCATGGCCGGGCCGTCGAGCGAAGGCATGACCACGTCCGAGACGACGATGTCGAACTGACCGCCCTCCTCGACGATCGCCAGTCCTTCCTCTCCGTCGCGCGCGACCGTCACTTCGTAGCCCTGGCGGGTCAGCGAGCGTTCCGCGACCAGACGCACAGGATCCTCGTCCTCGACGAGCAGGATGCGTCCGCCGCCTGCCCACTGGCTGAGCGGGGCTTCCTCCTGCGCCGGGGGCTGCGCTGGCGCCGTGCCCGGCGCGACATGGTAAACCGGCAGGTAGACGACGAAGCGCGTGCCCCTGCCCACTTCGCTCTCGGCAAAGATGAAGCCGCCCGACTGCTTGACGATGCCGTAGACGGTCGAGAGGCCCAGGCCGGTGCCCTTGCCCTGCTCCTTGGTAGTGAAGAAAGGTTCGAAGATCTTGCCGAGGTGCTCGGGCGCGATGCCGCCGCCGGTGTCCTCGACGATCAGCGCGGTATATTCCCCCGCCGGGATGATCTCGCTGCGCATGGCGCGCACATCGGTGGTCGTGACCTTGCGCGTGGCGAGGGTCAGCTTGCCCGAGCCATCGCCGCGTGACTGCATCGCATCGCGCGCGTTCACTGCGAGATTGACGATGACCTGCTCGAGCTGCGTCGGGTCCGCCCGCACGGCGCCAAGGTCGCGATCATGCGTGACCACGAGCTGGATCTTCTCGCCGATCAGGCGGCGCAGCATCTGCGAAACGTCGGCGACGATATCGGGGAGCTGCAGCACTTCGGGGCGCAACGTCTGCTGGCGCGAGAACGCGAGAAGCTGGCGGGTCAGCGAGGCGGCGCGGTTAGAATTGGCACGGATCTGCTGGATGTCGTCATAGTCCGAATCGCCCGGCGTATGACGCATCAGCATGAGGTCGCAGGTACCCAGGATCGCGGTCAGCACATTGTTGAAATCGTGCGCGACACCGCCGGCGAGCTGGCCGACGGCCTGCATCTTGGTAGCCTGCGCGACCTGGCGCTTGAGGCGGGTTTCCTCGGACGTATCGGTGAGGCCAAGCAGCACCGCCGCTTCGCCGAGGCCGCGCACGCCGGCGAGGCTGAGCGATACCGGATCGTCGGGCAGGGTCGAAAGGCGGACGGCGATGTCGCCGGCGGCGGCGGGGCCTTGCGCGAAACGGCGGATGGACTCGGAAAGCGCGCGCTTGTCCTCGCGTACGACAAGATCGGTCGGGTAAGTCGGCGGGTCCTGCCCTTCGCGTCCGGCGGCGCGCATGAAAGCGGGGTTGGCGAAGAGCAGGTGGCCGTCGCGGTCCGCCATGGCGAGGCCGAGCGGGAGCTGGCTGAGCAGCGCCTCCAGATGCGGGGCCGCCGCGCGCCCCGCGGCGCTGGCGCCGATGCCCTGCCCCGCCTCGACCACCAGCATCAGCGAGGGCGTGGTGTGCGGATCAGGTTCGCCCGGCGCATCAGGGTCAGCGACGGGTATGTGGTAAAGCACCAGCGGCGCGCCCCGGCCGCCATCCTTGGCCCAGCCGATGCGCTCGCCTTCCTCCTGGCTGAGCAGCGAGACGAAGTCCTGTCCGGTCATGTCCGCCAGTTCGTCGCCGGCCGCGTGCAGCGCAAGGCCGGTGCTGGCGGCGCGGATCATACCATCGGGATCGACCAGCGCGGCGGCGAACCCGGCGCGGGCAAGCCCCTTGCCGAGCTTGCCGTCGAGTTGGACGACGAGTTCGGAAACCAGGTCCACCGAGCGGACCGGCGAGATGCACCAGACGAGGAAGTCGTCGCCCCGGCCGGAGCGGCGCACTTCGATATTCCAGCTTTCGGAACCGTCGTTGCCCGAGACTTTCTCCGTCGCGGCGCCGTCGCGCCATGCAGCCCGCGTCGCATCGGCGAGGCGCTCCAGCGAAGCATCGTCGAGCGGCAGGCGCTGCGGGGCATGGCCGACGCCGAACCACGCCTCGTAGCTGGCATTGGCGCACGTGAGGCGGCCGGCGCGATCGGTGACGGCAATGGCCATGTCGGGCCGGTCAATGGCGGCGACGGTCACGGACCAGTCGGGGAGGGCGAACTCGGGCTCGGCCTTCTGCGGCCTGCTGCGCGAGACCATGAAGGCGAGTCCCGCAAACGCGGCGAGCGCGCCGGCGAAAGCCGAAGTCACGACCGCGTCCCGCGCCACCAGTCCGACGAGAAGGACGCTGAACGCCAGGGCAAGACCGACAACCAGGAGGTCCGTCTGCCGGGACTGGCGAAGCCCCTCGTCCAACAGCTTCATGCGGCGGTCTCGCAGCCTTGCGATTCGCGTATGGCCCGGGTGCGCGCGGCATGGCGCTCACGCCGCGCGCGGCGTTTGCGCCCGATCCAGCTCCGCCAGAGAACGCCGGAGACGACATAGCCCAGCGCCGAAGTAACGATCGACAGAACCACGAAGCCGATGGTCGTGAGCGCCGCCGATCGGGCGAACCAGACGAAGGTTTCCCATCCGCTCGCCCCCCAACCGGCGCCTACCGCCGAGGCGACACCGGTGGGGTCGACGTGAAGCATGAACCGGCCCACGCGATTCGCCACAACCACCCAGAACGGCAGGGTGAAGGGGTTGGTCACGAAAGTCACGAGCGCGGCGATCGAGACGTTGGCACGCGCGGGCATTGCGAGGAAGGCGGCCAGGAAGATCTGGCCGACGGGCACGATGAAGCCCGCGAACAGCCCCAGCGCCACGCCGCGCGGCACGGAGCGGCGCGTGAAGCGCCACAGCTCGGGGCTCAGAACGCGATGGGCGATCGGCGCGATCCAGCGGTTCCGCTCGAAGTCCTCGCGCTTGGGCATGCGCCTCGCAAGAGCGTCAGCGATTTGCCGGAACTCTCCGCTCAAAGCTTTGCTCCATCATCGTGCGCCGCATGTGTCACGCACCGTTACTCCCTTGCGATCGCAAGCCCCGCGCACGGTGCTTGCGGCCGATCCAGAACCGCCAGAACCAGACGGCGGCGAAATAGCTGACGAAGGCCGCTACCACCGATTGGACGAACAATCCTATAACGATCGCCGGTGCGGTGTCCGTAAGCAGCCAGGCAGACCACTGCCGGATGCCCGCGCCGGATTTCACCAGGTGTTCCACGGTCTCGACATTCGCATGATAGCCGAAGCTGTTGCCGATCGAAACCGCCAGCGGCAGGATGATCAGGATCGTCGTGAAGGGATTGCTGATGAAGGTCATGGCGGCCGCCAGCGGAATATTTCCGCGAAACGGCACGCACATGAGCGCGGCACCGACGATCTGGACGCCTGGGATCAGCGCAAAAATGCCGATGAACATGCCCACCGCGACCCCGCGCGGCACTGAGCGGCGGGTGAAGCGGAACAGTTCCTGCCTCCGGGCGAAAGGCGCGGTCAGGCGATTCGCCTCGAGCTGCGCATGCGTCGGCATCTGGCGATGTAACCAGGCGGACAGGCGGGACAGCAACGCGCTCATCCGTGTTCCCGCAGCAACCTGCCCTGTTCGCGCTTCCAGTCGCGCTCCTTGATCGTATGGCGCTTGTCCGCCGCGTTCTTGCCCTTGGCGAGCGCCAGTTCCACCTTGGCGCGGCCGCGGCTGTTGAAATAGACCGAGAGAGGCACCAGGGTCATGCCCTTACGCTCCACCGCGCCCTGCAGCCGGTCGATCTCCCGCTCGTGCAGCAAGAGCTTGCGCGGTCGTTTGGGCTGGTGATTGAAGCGGTTGCCGTGGCTGAACTCGGGCACGTTCGAGTTCACCAGCCAGCACTCACCGTTCTTGATCTCGGCATAAGACTCGCCGATCGACCCTTCGCCGAAGCGCAACGATTTCACCTCCGTGCCGGTCAGCGCGATTCCGGCCTCGAAGGTATCCTCGATATAATAGTCGAAGCGCGCCTTGCGGTTTTCCGCGACGGTCTTCTGCTTGTCGAAAGTCTTGTGCTGCGGGCGTGCCATGTCAGAGCGCCATGTAGGGACTCGCGCACGAAAAGGAAACGCCCCTGACGGACGATCCGTGGGTCAGCTTCGGGCAGCTTCAGTCGTGCTGAAGGTAGATGCCGAGCTGGACCAGCTTTCCGCCCTCGTCGAACTGATAGACGGTGCAGGAGTTGACCACCGATTCGGCCCCGCCGCGCGGCGTGTTATGCTCCGTCAGCTCCAGGAAAACGCGGCTTCCCACCTGGCTGATACGGTGGAATTCGGCCCAGAAGTCGGTCGTCGTTCCCCACTGCATGAGCAGCCCCCGATAGACTTCCCAGCCCATGTCCGCCTTGTCGTTGCCCACGCGCCGGAACCGGGCGGTATCGAGCATCGCCGCCACTTCGTCCCAGCCCGATTCGTTGAAGCCGGGCTCCTTCGCCTTCTCGACGGTGCGCTTGATGCAGTCTGTATAGGCCAGAACCTTCAGCGCGTATTCTCCCGTAACGGCCGCACGGTCGGTCCATGTGCCCGAGGCGGGCGCCTGCTGGCTTGCGGTGGTGGCCATGATCTCTCTCCGTCGCTCTTGTCTGAGCGCAGTGTTCCTCAGGCGTGAACCCCGGGCAAGATCCCGGCCCGAATAGGCGCCACGGCGATTACCGACCCGGGGCCGGCACCGCCGTTTGGCGGTGATCAACAGATTTTCACTTGCCATTGCCACGTAGCGGCAAATAACCGGAAAAGTCGTTCGGCCTAAGGGGGAAAAGCGTTGCAAATTAAGATGCTGCTGGGATGTGCGGCGTTGGCGATCATGGGTACCTCGGCGATCGCAAATGCAGCTCCGCCGCCGCTTGATGCCTATGGTGAACTTCCGGCAGTCACCGACATGGCGATCTCGCCCACCGGCAGACTGGCCACCATCGTCGAGCTCCAGGGCGAGCGGCGGATCATTGCCATGGACCACGACGGCGCCATGCTGATCAACGCTCCGACGGGGGAAGCCAAGCTACGCGGCCTCGTCTGGGCGGATGATGACATCCTGCTCATCACCAACAGTGCAACCGTATCGCTTGGCCCCTACTTCACCGCCAGCAAATACGAATTGACGGGGACCATCATCGTCTCGACGAAGGACCGCGACGCGCAGCTCGTGTTCTCCAGAACCTCGAGCATCGCTGACACCACACGCGGCAGCTACGGCATTCGCAAGATCGACGACACGACTGTGGGTTATTTCGGTGGTATCGCGCTCGACGTCGGCTCGGGCGGCCCGCGCTTCCGCCACGGGCGAGCGACGCTATACGCTGTGGACCTGGCCAGAAACAGGGCGAAGCGCGCCGCCGGCCCACCGGCAGAGAATCATTACAGCGACTGGCTGATCGATGCCGCAGGCAACGTCGCGGCCACGCTGGACGTCGCCGAGGGAGACGGGCTCTGGCGGATCAGGAACGTCAAGGGCCGCGAAATCGCGCGGGGCGTGGACAAGACCGGCAACGTCAGCCTGCTGTGTTTCGGTAAGGATGGATCGACGATTGTCTACGCCATCGAGGATCAGGACGGAAACCGGCGCTGGTTTGAAATTCCGCTGGCCGGCGGTTCGCCGGACGAGTTTCTTGCCGACGTTCGAATCGAACGCACCTATGTCGACCGGGCCACGGGCCGCATCTTCGGCTATCGTGAACGCGGCAGTACGCCGAAAACCGTAATGTACGACCCCAAGGTTGATTCGGCGGTCGGGCGCATCTTCGAGGCATTCGACGGCCGTAGCCCCCGCCTGATGGATTGGACTCCCGACTTTTCGAAAGTGCTCGTGCGTACCAGCGGGAATAACGACAGCGGCACTTGGTACATGGTCAACCTTGCCACGCGCAGGGCAGACCCGATCGGTGACGAACGCTCGAATATTCTGCCCGAAGACGTCGGCCCTATATCGACGGTCGACTACGTCGCCGGCGATGGACTGGAAATGGACGGCATCCTCACCTTGCCGCCCGGACGCGAGGCGAAAAATCTGCCGGTAATCCTGCTTCCCCACGGCGGCCCCTCGTCGCATGACGAAGCGGACTTCTACTGGTGGTCACAAGCCTTCTCCTCGCACGGATACGCGGTCTTTCAGCCCAACTTCCGCGGCTCGACCAATCGCGACGATGCCTTCCGTCGCGCCGGCTACGGCCAATGGGGACGCAAGATGCAGACCGACATCACCGACGGCCTCGCCGAACTGGCCAAACGCGGCATCGTCGATCCAAAGCGCGCCTGTATCGTCGGCGCCAGCTATGGTGGATACGCAGCCCTTGCAGGCGTGACGCTGCAGCAGGGCTACTACCGCTGCGCCGTATCCGTCGCGGGCGTTTCGGACATCGAGCTGATGTACAAGACCGACCTCCTGGAAAGCGGCCAGTCACGGATGACAGGGCGGGCGCTGCGCGAAGAGCTAGGCGATCCCAAGAGCTATGACGAGATATCGCCGCGCCGATTCGCCAGGCAGGCCGACGCCCCGGTCATGCTGATCCACGGCAAGGACGACACAGTCGTGCCCTTCAAGCAAAGCCACGTCATGGCCGATGCCCTCAAGGACGCCGGCAAACCTTATGAACTGATCGAACTCGAGGGCGAGGACCACTGGCTTTCACGCGGCGAAACCCGCAAGCAGATGCTGCGCGCGGCAATGCGATTCGTTCAAAAGTACAATCCGACGGACTGAACAAAGGCAGGCCGTCATCCGGGCGTCAACGGCCCGATCAGAGCAGCCCGGCGTGAACCAGTGCCTTGTCGACGGCGGCGCGTGCCTTGTCGTTGCAGGGAACGAGCGGCAGGCGGAGTTCGTTCTCGATCCAGTCGTGGACCTGGGCCAGCGCGTACTTGCAGGGCCCCGGCGAGCTGTCCTCGAACATCGCGTAGTGCAGCGGATAGAGCAGGTCGTTGAGCCTGCGCGATTCCTCGAGGTCGTTGGCGGCGCAGGCGGCCTGGAACTCGGCGCAGAGCCGGGGCGCCACGTTCGCCGTCACCGAGATGCAGCCGACGCCGCCCGCTGCGTTGAACGGCAGCGCCAGTTCGTCATCGCCGCACAACTGCGCGAAGTCCTTACCGATGCCCCGGCGGTGATCGGTCACGCGGCTGAGGTCACCGCTGGCATCCTTGATGCCGACGAAGGTGTCAGGATAGCGGCGCGCCAGTTCGCACACCGTCTCGGGCCTGAGGTCGGTGACGGTGCGACCCGGCACGTTGTACAGCACGATCGGAAGCTCCGCGTTTTCAGCAAGGTAGCTGAAATGCGCGAGCAGGCCTTCCTGGCTCGGCCGGTTATAGTAGGGCGCCACGACCAGCGCGGCGGCCGCGCCGCACTTCTTGGAGAAATTCATGTGGAGAAGCGCGTTCATCGTGTCGTTGCTGCCGCAACCCGCGATGATCGGCACACGGCCCGCCGCCTGCTCGATACAGACCTCGATCACACGGTGGTGTTCGGCGTTCGAAAGCGTGGAATTCTCACCCGTGGTGCCGCAGGGAACCAGCGCCGAGGAGCCGCATTCGATCTGCCAGTCGACCAGACGACGAAAGGCCTGCTCGTCGAACGCTCCGTCGCGAAACGGTGTGACAAGAGCAGGAATGGACCCCGAGAACATGGACTTTACCCCGACTGACGTTCATTGATCGGCCCGTGACGGTGTCCCTCCTTTCAGGACACCTCGCACGGACCAAAGCGTTCAGCGCCTGATAAGGAGCCTTTTCCCAAAATGTCCAGCATGCAGCGAATATCTCCCCTGATCCTGATGGCGTCGGTCGCGCTTCTGAGCACGCCGGCCATGGGCCAGAGTCGGGGCGATGACGGCCGCGAGTGGGACCAGGCGCGGGCCCGGCTGATGCAGAGTCATGATATGACGGTGCATCAATCGATCGACCGCTGGAAACAGCTCGTCGCCAGTGATCGCCTTGGCTTTTCGGCCTATGCCGGTTTCCTGCTGACCTATCCCGGCTATCCGCAGGAAGAAAAGATTCGCCGGTTCGCCGAGCAGGCGGCGCTGCGCGAATCGCCCGATGCCAAGTCCGTGGTCGCTTTCTTCGAACGCTTCCCACCGCTGTCCAACGAAGCCGCGGGTCGCTATGCGGTCTCGCTTGCGGCGCTGCGCCAGCCGGAGGCGAAAGCGCGGGCCATCGCCGCGTGGCGCGGCGGCAGCCTCAATCCGATGGACGAGACCACGCTGCTGACGCTCTACCGCGGCGAGCTGACCCCGGCCGATCACGACGCGCGTATGAACGAACTGCTCTGGCAGGGCGCCAGAACGCAGGCCGAGCGGCAGATCTCGTTCGTCTCCGCCGCCAACCGCAACGCCTTCATGGAGCGGCTCACCATGCTCCAGGGCTCGCCGCCGGGAACCCTCGGGATCACGCTGCCCTCAGGAATCGGGCGCGATCCCGGCTATGTCTACAACCGCGCGGTACTAGCGCGCACGTCGGGCAACCTGCCCTCGGCGATCAGCCTGCTGGCCAACCGCCCGCCGCTTTCCGCCCCCGTTCCCGAGCCGGAAAAGTGGGTGAAGGAACTGCTCACCGCCGCGCGCGGCGCGGGTTCCGAAAGCGCGGTGAAAATCGCCGAATCGATCGACGACGCCTTTGCGCCCGGCACCGACATCAGCCAGCTCTCCTTCCGCCTGCGCGACGACTATACCTCGCTCGTCTGGCTGGGCGGAACGCAGGCACTCTGGAACCTCGGCGCCCCCCGCCGCGCCGCGCCGCTGTTCTACCGCTACGGCGCCGCGGCGCAGACGCCGGGCACGCGCTCCAAGGGTTTCTACTGGGCGGGCCGGGCGCTCGCGAAGGCAGGCGATACGGCAGGCGCGAACCGTTACTTCGAGATGGCCGCCGCCTATCCGCACTACTTCTACGGCCAGCTCTCGCTTGAGCGGCTGGGGCGCCCCCTGCCCAATGTCGACACGATGCCGCAGGTCGTACCGACCAAGGCCGAACGCGAAGCCTTCATGGCGCTGCCCATTACCAAGGCGGTGCGCGACGTCGCGCGCGACGGCGACTGGCGCACCACCGTACTGTTCTTCCGCGAGATATCCGATGCCGCGAAGACCGAGGCCGACCATGTCCTCGTGGCGGAACTCGCACAGCAGATCGGCCGGCGCGACCTTGCGGTAATCCTTGGCCAGAGCGCCCACGCGGACGGCTATGGCGACTTCGGCACCATCGCCTTCCCGCTGGTTCCCAATCCGCCGGGCACCAACTGGACCATGGTCCATGCCATCACCCGGCAGGAGAGCCAGTTTGCCCAGAACGCCGTCAGCCACGCCGGCGCGCGCGGGCTCATGCAGCTCATGCCCGGCACAGCGCGCGAGCAGGCGGGCAAGATGGGCCTGAGCTATCAGCCCGAAGCGCTCATGACCGACGCCAGCTACAACATCCGTCTCGGCGACGGCTATTTCGGGCGGATGATGGACTACTACGGCGGCGCCACGCCGCTCGCCGTTGGCGCCTACAATGCCGGACCCGGCAACGTGAACAAATGGCTGCGCGCCAACGGCGACCCGCGCACCGGCGCGGTCGACTGGATCGACTGGCTGGAGCGGATACCGATCTACGAGACCAAGAACTATATCCAGCGCGTGCTGGAAAACGCCGTGGTCTACGAGATGACGTATCCGGAAAAGTCGCCATACAAGGGCAAGACCCCGCTCAGTCACCTGATCGGCAAGCGCACACCGGGCTAATCGCGATGAAACCCGCCGGACCGCCCATCACGCCTGCCGGAATGGCCGCGCTGCGCGCCCGCTACGACCACCTGCTCGGCACCGAGCGGCCGGAGATCGTCGAGATCGTCTCCTGGGCCGCCGGCAACGGCGACCGCTCGGAGAACGGCGACTACCTTTACGGCCGCAAGCGCATGCGCGAGATCGACCGGGAACTTGCGCACCTCGCTCGGCGCATGAAGGCTCTGCGCGTCGTCGATCCGGCGGCTCAAGCGGAGCGCGACAAGGTCTTCTTCGGCGCCACCGTCGAACTCGCCGACGAGGACGACAACCGCATGACCGTCACCGTGGTCGGCGACGACGAGCAGGACGCCACGACGGGGCGCATCGGCTGGAGCGCGCCGCTGGCCCGGGCGCTGCGCGGCGCCGCGATGGGCGACTTGCGCACGGTGCGCCTGCCTTCGGGTGAGAAAGAGTGGGAAGTGATGGGAATCGCATATCCCTGAACCGGCCGCCTGAAGACTTCCCTTCCGCCAGTTCGGCGGCCTATAGGCAGGGACAATGCCGCGCGCCCGTATCCGAAGCCTTGTTACGCTGATCGCCTTTCTCGCGGCATTTGCCGCCGTCCCGGCCTCGGGCCGCGAGAGCCTCGGCCTCTACGGCCGTTGGGGCGCGTTCCGCGATCCGGTGGTGCCGCGCTGCTATGCCATCGCCATGGCCGAGCCGAGTACCGCGTGGCGCGACTATCAGCCTTTCGCCACGGTCGGAACCTGGCCGCGGCGCGGGGCGCGCAACCGGGTTCACCTCCGCCTTTCGCGCAAGATGGCCGAGGGCTCGCGCATAACCCTCAGCGTCGGCGGCAAGCGCTATGACCTGACCGGCGGCGGCGGCGATGCCTGGCCGCAGGACGATCGGGACAATGCCGCGATTATCGCCGCCATGCGCTCCGCCCCGCGCATGACTGTGCGCGCGCAAGGCGCGAAGGGGGGACGCTTCGTCAACACCTGGCCTCTGGCGGGAGCCGCCTCGGCGATGGACGCGGCGCTGATCGGCTGCGCCCGCCTGCGCTGAGCAAGGGCGGAAGCGCCGCGCTCCCGCCCTGCCCTCACGTCAGAACCGCAAGCCGACGCCGGCCACGACCTGATGGCGATCGAGGTCGAGGTCAAAGCGCTGGCCATCCGCTATATCGCCGGTGTAGTCGAGTTCGCCCTTCTCATAGTTCGAATAGCGATACTCCACCTTGGCGAACATGTTGCTGCTCAGTGCCTGCTCCACACCGGCGCCGACCCTCCAGCCGTCCGCGTCGATGTCCTCGTTCAGTTCTACCGTGCCGTCGCCGTTGCGCACGTCGAACTTGGCGTTGGTATAACCGCCCTTGGCGTAGACCATCGTGCTCGGCGTCATGGCATAGCCCACGCGGGCGCCGAGATAGAGATCGCGGTTGGCCTTGACGTTGCCGACGCCGAAACCTTCGAAGTCGCCATCGTCGAACTCGGTCTTGGCGGTCGACCAGGTCACTTCCGCTTCAGGCCCGACAACCACGTTGCCCATCCTGAAGTCATAACCGGCACCGACGCCGAAGACGGCACCGTCGATCGACTGGTCGTTGTCGACGTTTTCATCGTCGTCGACGCTGCTGCCGGCCTTGGTGACGTCGTAGCCGGCAATGCCTTCGACGTGGAAACCGGTGAAGGGCTCTGCGTTCTGCGCCATGGCCGGGACCGCGACGAGGGTGCCGCCGGCGGCGAGGCTGACAAGAATCTTCTTCATGTGTAACTCCAATCTTATTCCATGAACGGGGCAACACCCGTCTGGGACCGGTGGAATGCGCGGGGATCGGAGCGGGTTTCATTAACCTGAAACAACGAAATCCTTGATGTTTTTCGGCAACACTCATGCGATGGAGCGGAAGCGGCGGGCGCCGGTTCGCGGGAACCGGATGCCCCCTTTCGGTGTTCGCGAGCACGCCCGAAACCCGCGCTCTTCCGAAATCGCGCCACTTGCATTATATGCGCGCCGATCATGCCAGACACGACACTCATGCCGATCCCGGGGCACATCGACCCCATGCCCGTCCCGCGAGCGAACCTCGTCGAGGGGGTGACCCCGCGCGAGGATGGCCGCGTCGACCTGATCGGCCTGCCGAAAAAGCGCATCGCCGAACTGTTCGAGGCCGCCGGGCTGGACGCCAAAGCCGCGAAGCTGCGCGCCAAGCAGGTGTTCCACTGGCTCTACCATCGCGGCGTGACGGACTTCGCGGACATGACCGACATCGCCAAGGCCATGCGCCCCTGGCTGGCGGAGCGCTTCGTCATCGGCCGCCCGGAGATCGTCGAGGCCCAGCATTCCAGCGACGGCACGCGCAAGTGGCTGCTGCGCACGGCGGACGGGCACGATTTCGAGATGGTCTTCATCCCCGACGCGGACCGGGGCACGCTGTGCGTATCGAGCCAGGTCGGCTGCACGCTCAACTGCCGCTTCTGCCACACCGGCACCATGCGGCTGGTGCGCAACCTGACGGTGGGCGAGATCGTCGGCCAGGTCATGCTCGCGCGCGACGCGCTGGGCGAATGGCCGAACGCGAACGTGTCGTCCCGGCAAACGCCGGGACCGGCGGAGGTGCTTGCGAACGCCCTTTCGACAAACCCCGCCGAAGGTTCGCCAGCGGTCCCGGGTCAGGCCCGGGATGACGACTGGGACGAGGATGGGGGCTCCTACTCCGCCGACGGGCGCCTGCTCACCAACATCGTGATGATGGGCATGGGCGAGCCGCTCTATAACTTCGACAACGTGCGCGACGCGCTCAAGCTCGTCATGGACGGTGACGGCCTGGCCCTCTCCAAGCGCCGCATCACCCTGTCCACCAGCGGCGTCGTGCCGAAGATGGCCCAGTGCGGCGAGGAGATCGGCGTCAACCTCGCGGTCTCGCTCCACGCGGTGACCAAGGACGTGCGCGACGAGATCGTACCGATCAACCGCAAGTACGGCATCGAGGAACTGCTCCAGGCCTGCGCCGACTATCCCGGCGCCAGCAATGCCCGGCGCATCACCTTCGAATACGTGATGCTGAAGGACAAGAACGACAGCGACGATGACGCGCGCGAGCTGGTGCGCCTCCTCAAGCACTACCGGCTGCCGGCCAAGGTCAACCTCATTCCGTTCAACCCTTGGCCCGGCGCGCCCTACGAATGCTCGACGCCCGAGCGCATCCGGGCATTCTCCGACATCGTGTTCGAAGCCGGCATTTCCGCCCCGGTCCGCACCCCCCGCGGCCGGGACATCGACGCCGCCTGCGGCCAGCTCAAGACCGCCGCCGAAAGGAAGAGCCGCGCCGAGCTGGAACGCCTCTACGCCGAGAAGGAAGCCGCTCTCGGCTGAGGTTTACACGGCCCAGTACGAAAATCCGCCGGGAGTTCGAGCGACCAGTTCCTCCCCGAGCCTATAATTACATCATTTTGCCTCGACTACACTAAAATCGCTAGTCGCCCGTGAAGAATGCTGAAGCCCGCAGGAAAGCGTTGGCTTTTGAGGAATTGAAGTAATCGGATTTGCAAGGTTTTGGGGAAATCAGGCGAAAAGCTTGCGATTTTGCGCGCCCATGCACGCGAGGGCTTTCCTCGGAAATCGGGCTGTGATTCAGTGTGCTGGACGACACACGATGAGGTTTGCCGATGCCGCCCAGGAAGCCCGCTCCGCGCAGCGATGAGCTGTTCCGCAGCCAGCTCGACAACATGATCGACATGGAACACGCGCTGGTGAAGCTGGCAGGGTTGATCGACTGGTCGCGGTTCGATGAGGNCTGGAAAGGCTGGTGGAGCGGCGACGCCGAGAAGTAGGTCGTCGGATCGCGTTCCAGCGATAGCGACTCCCAGTCCATCCGGTCGGGACCCCGGTATCCAAGGTTGGGGCTCGAGAGGCTCATCTGCTCGGACCAGTCGAGGCTCTCCTCCGGCCGATTGCGCAGCTCCTCGCGATAAGCCGCCGACCGTCGGTCCTCCTCCATTCGCCGGCGCCGGTGGTCCTCCGGCAGCTCGCGTCGGAAGTGGTTCAGCGCGAAGTCGGCAAGGCCGGCGAGATGGGTCTGCGACAGCAGCGGCGAGAACGTCATGATGTCCTCGAACGCCTTCGACGAGGCGGGACGTTCGGGCCCGAACTGGCTGAGGTAGGCCGACACGCGCCCGGGTTCCGTCCTGCCCGCCCGCAGCAGCAGACGGCGGATGGCACCCTCGAACTCGCCGACGCCCTCGTCCCAGGGGTTCGGCGCCTCCTCCTCATCGCGACGCCGAAAGCGCCCCATGCGCTGGTGACGCACCTCGAGCTCCTGCAGCCAGCGCCCCGCATGCCCCACGATCATCGTCGAGATCGGGTTGGGCGTGTCGGCGATTGCGTTCTGCCAGACCTCGAACAGAGTCAGGAGATGAGGGAGCAGCCTGTGCGGCGTCGCCTCCAGCCGTCCGTCGATGTAGTGGAGGAAGCGCATCCAGAGCCGGAAGTCGTCCGGCCATCCTAGCAGATCGGCGGCGCGGAGCCGCATGTCCCGGTCGGCGATGTCACCCGCCGACCCGTCCAGTACTCCTGGGTTCGGCATCGTGTGCTGCGCCTCGTGGAAAATTACCCGGCCGCAGTTCTTCGGAAGCGCGGCATCGGCTGGGACGGCCTTTCCGCGATCAATCCGCGCCTCGTCATGCTGAGCGTCTCCTGTTTCGGTGCGACCGGTCCCTATCGCGACCGTCCGGGCTCCGGCACCATTGGCGAGGGGTTTGGCGGCCTCACCTGGTTGACGGGGGAGGCGGACGGTCCGCCGATGCTGCCCTCCGTCGCGCTGGGCGATGCGGTGGGCGCGATGAGCGCAGTGATAGGCACGCTGACCGCGCTCTATTGGCGCGACCGCAATGGGCGGGGGCAACAGGTTGACGCCAGCCTTTTCGAGCCTGTCCTCCAGATCGTCGCCCACGCTGCCCAGCGCTGGGCGCCCGGCCATGCTCCCGAACGCTGCGGATCGGACCTGCCCGGCGTGCTCCGCAACGTCTATACGACCGCGGACGGCCGCCATGTGGCCATTTCCGCGAGTACACCGCGACATCAGCGCGATCTCGTCGAGCTGGCCGGCGGCAATGAAGGCAGCGACGACGCGCGGGTAGCGGCATGGATCGCGATCCGGTCGCAAGCGGAGGTGGTTGCGACGCTGGTCGAGCGCCGCATCCCGGTCGCCCCCGTCAACAGTATAGAACATCTGCTCGCCGATCCGCATGTGCGGGATCGCGCGAGCCTGGCGCATGTCGTTGACGCGGCGCTGGGCGATCTCGCCATTGCCGCGCCCGCCCCGCGCTTGTCGGAGACGCCGGGCCGGCTCGGGGATCTCAACCCGGCGCTCGGGCGGGACGTGGAGGAGGCGCTGGCCCGGTGGACGGCGCGCTAGCTCCGGGATGGCGCTTTGCCGCACATCTGGGCGTGTCCGGCCCGGACGCCCCGCTGCACGCCGCCACCGCAGGGAGTATCGAGTCGCCCGTGAAGAATGCTGAAGCCCGCAGGAAAGCGTTGGCTTTTGAGGAATTGAAGTAATCGGATTTGCAAGGTTTTGGGGAAATCAGGCGAAAAGCTTGCGATTTTTCCGCGCCCATGCACGCGAGGGCTTTCCTCGGAAATCGGGCTGTGATTCAGTGCGCTGGACGACACACGATGAGGTTTGCCGATGCCGCCCAGGAAGCCCGCCCCGCGCAGCGATGAGCTGTTCCGCAGCCAGCTCGACAACATGATCGACATGGAACACGCGCTGGTGAAGCTGGCAGGGTTGATCGACTGGTCGCGGTTCGATGAGGCGTACGGCGCTTCTATCACCAGTAGGGGCGTCCCGGCCTTCCAACGCGGCTGATGGCGGGGCTGCATTTGCTCAAGCACATGGAGGGCCTATCGGACGAGGCGGTGTGCAAGCGCTGGGTGGAGAACCCGTACTACCAGTATTTCTGCGGCGAGCAGTACTTCCGGCACAAGCTGCCGCTCGACCGTTCGTCGATGACGCGCTGGCGGGGGCGGATCGGCCCTGACAAGCTCGAGCTTTTGCTGGCCGAGACGCTCAGCGTGGCGCTGCGCACCGATGCGGTGACGCCCCAGGCCTGCGAGCGGGTGACGCTGGACACGACCGTGCAGACCAAGGCGGTTGCCCATCCCACCGACAGTCACCTGTTGATGCGCGGTATCGAATGGCTCAACCGGTTGGCGAAAAAGCACGGCATCAAGCTGCGCCAGTCATTCCTGCGCGTGGGCCGCCGGGCGCGCCGCGATGTCGCGCGGTTGATCCACGGGCGCGGTCACAAGCAGGCCATGCGCTGGGTGCGCAAACTGCGCACCTGGCTGGGCCGGCTCGACCGCGATATCGGCCGCAAGATCGCCGGGAATGAAGATCTCGAGGCCGCATTCGCCGTCGCCCGCGAGCGGGTGGCGAAGATCCTCACCCAGAAGGCTGGCGACACCGACAAGCTCTATGCCCTGCATGCCCCCGAGGTGGAATGCATCGCCAAGGGCAAGGCGAGGTCGCGC
Source organism: Novosphingobium endophyticum (assembly GCF_014640675.1). Taxonomy (GTDB): domain Bacteria; phylum Pseudomonadota; class Alphaproteobacteria; order Sphingomonadales; family Sphingomonadaceae; genus Novosphingobium; species Novosphingobium endophyticum. Next base: position 100,211 of record NZ_BMHK01000006.1, read on the forward strand.
TACGAGTTCGGCGTGAAGACGTCGATTGCGGTCACCAACGCCCGCACCGCCGGCGGCCAGTTCATCGTCGGCATGCAGGCGCTGCCCGACAATCCCTACGATGGCCACACCCTCACCGGGCAAATCGAACAGGTCGAGCGGCTGACCGGCATCGCCGTTGAGCGGGCCTATGTCGATCGCGGCTACAAGGGCCACAAGCATGGCGGAAAGGCCAAGGTCTATATCGCCCACACCCGGGGCATCACGTCGCCCACGATAAAGCGGGAACTGCGGCGACGAAATGCCATCGAGCCGATCATCGGCCACACCAAGTCCGATGGCCTGCTCGAGCGGAACCACCTCGCCGGCGCCACTGGCGATGCCATCAACGCCATCCTGGTCGCCGCAGGCCACAATCTCAGGTTGCTCGTCGCATGGCTGAGCGCGCTTTTGCGCGCCCTGCTCGTAGCTTGGCTACCTGCCGCACAGCGGAAAATGGCCGCTGCCTGAACCTGGCAATGCCATCCGTACGGCTGAAGGGCGCGGGCTAACCGGCCCCATACGAACATCGCTTTGTTCACAGACGACTCGCTAGCCATAGACGAAAATTTTTCAATGAATTCTAAAATTCAATAGATTGAATCACCGAGGCAATTTACTAATCCCTAAATAGTCACGCCGGGCACCCAACTGTGCGAAGACATCCTCCTGCGCAAGCGAAGGTGCAGGATCGGCCAGCGCTTCGTCAACGCTGGCCTTGAGCACGGCGTCGAGCGCCGCGTCCGCGCGCTCCGACGGGCGCAAGCTGATATCGTGGCTATGCACCTACGCCGCCCGCAGCCGCATCTGCGGCAATGACACCGTTTCCAGCTTGCTGAGATCGAGCTGGGTGGAAGCGTGTTCGATGTCCAGGCCGACGACGCGGCCTTCTGCGTCGAGGTCGGCATTGAGGCCATCGGCGATCACCCGCACTTCCACGCCGGTGCCGGCGGAAAGTTCGATGTAGAGACTGTCGGTTTCGGGGTAGTAATGCAGCTTCATGGTTCATCCCTGACGAAATCGCGATCGGGAAAGGCGTTATGGATGGTTTCGCCGTCCGCCAGTGTCACAACCCGCAAGATGCGCTCGCCCTCCAGATTTGGCAAGCGCACGGCGCCCCAGTGGCGGATACGCCCATCGTCCTGCACCATTGTGCGGATAGGATCGGCAACGACGGCTTCGCACATCTCCTGCGTCAGGTAAGGCCGCTTGCGCAGCACCTGCTCGGTAAAGTAGCGCGTGGTCCTGATCACTCGGCCGCTCCCCCTCCACCATCCTTCGGATGGTCCCCCTCCCCGAGCAAGCTCGGGGAGGAATTTTCAGCGCTCCAACAATGGCTTGAGATAGTGACCCGTGAAGCTCCTCGGGTTCTCCACCACCTGCTCCGGCGTCCCCTCGGCCACAATCTCCCCGCCCCTAACACCGCCCTCCGGCCCAAGGTCGATGATCCAGTCCGCCACCTTGATGACGTCGAGGTTGTGTTCGATCACCACCACCGAATTGCCCTGGTCGACAAGGCGCTGCAGCACTTCGAGCAGTTTGCGCACGTCCTCGAAGTGGAGGCCGGTGGTCGGCTCGTCGAGGATGTAGAGCGTCTGCCCGGTGGAACGGCGGGCGAGTTCCTTGGCGAGTTTCACGCGCTGCGCCTCTCCGCCTGACAGCGTGGTCGCCTGCTGGCCGACCTTGACGTAGCCGAGGCCCACTTCGTTCAGCATGTGCATCTTGTCGCGGATCGGCGGGACGGCCTTGAAGAACTCCTCCGCGTCCTCGATCGTCATGTCGAGCACGTCGGCGATGGAGTGGCCCTTGAACTTCACTTCCAGCGTCTCGCGGTTGTAGCGCTTGCCGTGGCATTCCTCGCACGTCACGTAGACGTCGGGCAGGAAGTGCATCTCGATCTTGATGAGGCCGTCGCCGTGGCACGCCTCGCACCGGCCGCCCTTGACGTTGAAGCTGAAGCGCCCCGGCTTGTAGCCGCGCGCCGCGCTTTCCGGCAGGCCGGCGAACCAGTCGCGGATCTGGGTGAAGGCGCCGGTGTAGGTGGCCGGGTTGGAGCGCGGGGTGCGGCCGATGGGGGACTGGTCGATCTCGATCACCTTGTCGCACATCTCCAGACCCGTCACCCGGTCATGCGGCCCGGCGATCATCCGCGCGCCGTTCAATGTGCGCGCGGCGGCGGCGTGGAGCGTGTCGAGCGTGAGGCTGGACTTGCCCGAGCCGGAAACCCCGGTGACGCACGTGAAAGTGCCGAGCGGGAAGCGCGCCGTCACCCCGCGCAGGTTGTTCGCCCGCGCGTTCTCCACGGTGACGAAGTGGCCGTTGCCCTTGCGGCGCTGCTTCGGGACCTCGATCCGGCGCGCGCCGGTGAGGTACTGGGCGGTGAGGCTCATCGTGTTCGCCAGCACGTCGGCCAGCGTGCCTTCGGCCACCACCTCGCCCCCGTGGACGCCCGCGCCGGGGCCAAGGTCCACCACATGATCGGCGGCACGGATCGCGTCCTCGTCATGTTCCACCACGATCACGGTGTTGCCGAGGTCGCGCAGGCGTTTCAGCGTCTCCAGCAGCCGGTCGTTGTCGCGCTGGTGCAGGCCGATGCTCGGCTCGTCGAGCACGTAGAGCACGCCCGACAGCCCCGAGCCGATCTGGCTGGCGAGCCGGATGCGCTGGCTCTCCCCGCCCGACAATGTTCCGGAGGTGCGGTCGAGGTTGAGGTAGTCCAGCCCCACGTTGTTGAGGAAGCCCAGACGCTCGTTGATCTCCTTGAGGATGGCATGCGCGATCTGCCGTTGTTGGCTGGTGAGCTTGCCTTCCAGCGTGCCGAACCACTTGTACGCATCGGCCACCGACAGCCGCGCGGCATCGGCGATGTCGCTCTCCGCGATCTTCACGCTGAGCGCCTCGGGCTTGAGGCGCTTGCCCTCGCAGCTCTCGCAGGGCTGCGCGGTCTGGAACCTGGACAGCTCCTCGCGCATCCAGGCGCTGTCGGTCTGCACCATGCGGCGGTTGAGATTGCCGATCACGCCCTCGAAGGGCTTGGTGACCGTATATTCCTTGCGCCCGTCCCTGAACGTCAGCGGCACCGGCGCGCCCGCGGTGCCGTAGAGGATCACCACCTTCACCTCGCCCGGCAGGTCGTGCCAGGGGGTGGTCAGGTCGAACCCGAAATGCGCCGCGAGGCTGGAGAGCACCTGCATGTAGTAGGGGCTCGGCGGGTTGGACTTGGCCCAGGGGACCACGGCGCCCTGCTTCAGCGTCAGGTTCTCGTTCGGCACGACGAGTTGCGGATCGAACAGCAGCTTCTCGCCCAGCCCGTCGCAGGCCGGGCAGGCACCCTGCGGCGCGTTGAAGCTGAACAGCCGCGGCTCGATCTCCTCGATGGTGAAGCCGGAGACCGGGCAGGCGAACTTTTCGGAGAAGACGATGCGGTTGGGCGGAAGGCCGGTGCCTTTCATGGCCCCACCCTTCCCGTTCGCGTCGAGCGAAGTCGAGACGCCGCGCGCAGGTGTCTCGACTTCACTCGACACGAACGGGGGCTGGGCGCTGGCTTCGGCAACAGTGCCATCCGCAAGATCGACATAGGCCAGCCCGTCGGCCAGCTTCAGCGCCTGCTCGAAGCTGTCGGCGAGGCGCGTCTGGATGCCGTCTTTCACGGCGATGCGATCGACCACCACCTCGATGTCGTGCTTGTACTTCTTGTCGAGCGCGGGGGCGTCCTCGATCTGGTACATCTCCCCGTCGATACGCACGCGGGTATAGCCCGCCTTCTGCCACTCGGCGAGTTCCTTGCGGTACTCCCCCTTGCGTCCGCGCACCACCGGGGCGAGCAGGTAGAGCCGCGTACCCTCGGGCAGCGCCATCACCCGGTCGACCATGTTGGACACCGTCTGCGCCTCGATCGGCAGGCCGGTCGCCGGCGAGTAGGGCACGCCCACGCGCGCCCAGAGCAGGCGCATGTAGTCCCAGATCTCGGTGACCGTCGCCACCGTGGAGCGCGGATTGCGGCTGGTGGTCTTCTGCTCGATCGAGATCGCGGGGCTGAGCCCGTCGATATGCTCGACATCGGGCTTCTGCATCATCTCGAGGAACTGGCGCGCATAGGCGGAAAGGCTCTCGACATAGCGCCGCTGCCCCTCGGCATAGATCGTATCGAACGCCAGGCTCGACTTACCCGAGCCCGAGAGGCCGGTGATGACGATCAGCTTCTCACGCGGAAGCGCGATGTCGAAGCCCTTGAGATTATGCTCGCGCGCACCGCGCACCGTAATGTGGGAGAGACTCATGGGGGCGGTATGTTCCAGATTTGTTCGCACCAATCAAGCGCGCCTGTCGCCAAAGATGGGATGAAAACGGCTCGTCGCAATGGCTTTGCATCACGCGCGCGAACGCGGCAAACACGGGCGCGAGGTTCAGGAAGGGTTGAAACAGTCATGAGGCACGGGGCATTCTTGAGCGCTGCGGCGCTGGCCGTCGCGGTAACCTGCGCTCCGGCGCGGGCGGACGACCCATACGAGAAGCTCACCCCGGAAGAACTCGCCCGTGATCGCGAGACGATCCGCCGCCTGAACCGCGAACAGCTTGAATATGTCCGTCAGCGCGACGCGCAATATGCCGAGGGATGGCGCGCCTATGATCGTGCCCGGCACTCGTCCGGCTCGGACTCGGCTCGTCATCAGCAGCAGGTTCGCGCCTATGAGGCGGACCGCCGCCGCTACGAGCAGGCCATGGCCGAATGGCGCGACGACGTGGCCGCCTGCCGCGCCGGTTACTACGAGTATTGCCGCCGCTGACGGCGGTACACACCACCTCCCCCACTTCCCGCGAATGATCCATGCGCGCGCCCTGCCTTGCGCAGGACGCGGGCCGTCCCATCTTGCTTCCATTCACTTCCCACCGCCACGCAAGGGGCGTAATATTACAAATATAACGTGGTTAATGATTCACATTCGATAAACCACGGTTATATAAAAATTTTCTCAACTCACACCTTTCAAACACAACGAATCGCAGTGCTATTCTATTTCTACGACATAATATCGTATTATATATATAGTTCTGTATCTAACGCCTGTACCATCAGGTTCGTATTGCCACATCTCACTGGGTCGCATGGATTTTCCTGAATCTGCTTGTCACACGACTTGACGGAGAGGGTTCCGCATCACATGCAAAAGGGAGACTGACGGTGAACAGAATTCATGCCGCCGCAATCGCACTGGCCGTGCTTGCCACGAGCACGGCTTCGTCCGGTGATGTCGTGGTGAAGGACGCCAGCCTGGCGGACCTGCCCTATCGCGAAGTCCGTTTCAACGACCTCAATCTCGATAACCAGAAGGGTATCGACCGGCTGAATACCCGGATCGTCAGAGCGGTTCGGGAGGTCTGCGGCCGCGCCGACAACCGGTTGCTATCCCTGATGAGCGACATCCGCGATTGCCGCGACCAGTCGCTGCAGCGCGCCTTTACCGCCCGCGACGCCATTCTTGCCGCGCGGTTGGCCGCGCGCGGGCAACCGGACAAGCTGGCCGCGATCGGCGACTCCATCGGCATCGCGGCTGCCGGGACGCAGTGATCGCTTGCGCCTCCGCGCGAGAGGTCAGCCCCCTGGGGCGCTCCCGGCAGCAGCGCCCGAACGCCCGAACCGGGCGACGAGGTCGTAGACATCGCCCCTGAAATGCTGGCGGACGAAAGTGATGCTGTCCGCCCCGCGCCAGGTGCGGCGTTCGACGAGCAGGGTCGCGCTGCCGGCGGGAACGTCCAGCAGGCCGGCCACTTCGTCGTCCGCGCCTTCGGCGGCGATGCGGGTTTCGGCCTCGTCCCAGGGAACATGGCGCAGCAGCCAGGAGCCGGGCGCAAGGTCGTCGAACTCTACGGTCTCCATGGCGGGCACCGCCGCGAGGTCGACCTGGCGGTGCTCGACGGCAAAGGGGCTTCCGTCCGCAAGGTGCACGCCGTCCAGCGCAAGGACCCGTCTGCCGGTTCGCCCGAAAACCTCGGCCCGTGCCTCACGCACCTCGCGCCGGACAAGGCGGTAGCGGTGGACCTGCCCGCGCGCGGCGAGTTCCTCGGCAAGGTCGGGGATGTCGAGCACCATCGAATGGACGCGCGGGCGCGAAACGAAGGAACCGGCCCGCTTGCGGCGCTCGATCAGGCCTGCCGCCGCGAGCGCCGAAAGCGCCTTGCTCACCGTCATGCGCGAACAGCCGAACCGCTCCATCAGTTCGAGTTCGGTCGGCAGACGTGCGCCGGGCGCGAGGTCACCCGACAGGATGCGCGCCTCGATCTCCGAGCGGATCTGCTGTCCCAGCGTCAGGGTCATCCGGCCGGCCGCCCGATCGCGCGGGCATAGCGGGCGATGATGGCGTCCCTGTCCCGGTGCCGCCCGCCTTCGACCCACTTGCGGCCGCGTCGCCAGACGCAGTCGACGGCCCCGCGCCCGGCGGAGAAGATCAGGCTGTCGAGCACCCTGTCGCCGCTCCGCCCGATGATCGCCGGGTGATCGGCGGCGAGGCTCACGAGATCGGCCGACGATCCCGGCGCGAGCGGCGGCGGCGCGGCAAGCGCCTGCGTGCCGCCGCTCAGGGCGCTGTCGAAGAGGAAGCGCCCGGTCGAGCCGCCACGGGTCTGGCAATTGCGCCGGCGGTGGACAAGGCGCTGGCCGTATTCGAGAAGGCGCAGTTCTTCGGTCATGTCGATCCTCACGTTCGAGTCCGAGCCTATGCCGAAACGGACGCCCTTCTCCAATGCCTCGACCGCGGGAAACAGGCCGTCACCAAGGTTTGCTTCGGTGATCGGGCAGAGACCGGCGACGGCGCCGCTTGCCGCGATCGCGGCAAGTTCCGCGCCGGTGACATGCGTTGCGTGGACGAGACACCAGCGCTCGTCGACCTCGGCGTTCGCCAACAGCCATTCGACCGGGCGCGCGCCGCTCCACGCCAGGCAGTCCGAAACTTCGCGCTCCTGCTCGGCGACGTGGATATGCACGGGGGCGCCCGGGACGAGCCGCACGACTTCGGCCAGCACTTCGGGCGTGACCGCGCGCAGCGAATGCGGGGCGATGCCGAGCCGCGCGTCAGGAAGCGCGGCGAGGCATTCGCGCGAGGCATCGAGCAGGCGCGCGTAGCCGTCCATGTCCGAAACGAAGCGCCGCTGTTCCGGTACGGGCGGCTGCCCTCCGAAGCCCGACTGGGCGTAAAGCACCGGCAGCAGGGTCAACGCCAGCCCGGTTTCCCCCGCCGCCCCGGCGAGCGCCTCGCCCATTTGCGCGGGCCGGGAATAGGGGCGCCCGTGCAGGTCGTTGTGGAGGTAATGGAACTCGCCGACGCGGGTGAAGCCGGTCTCGAGCATCTCCATGTAGGCGAGCGCCGCGATGGCGTACATGGCCTCGGGATCGAGCGCATCGACGAAACGGTACATCTCCGCGCGCCAGCTCCAGAAGGATTCCTCGCCCTGCCCGCGCATTTCGGTCAGCCCGGCCATGCCGCGCTGGAAGGCGTGGCTGTGCAGGTTCGGCATTCCCGGCAGGCCGATCGCGTGGGCCTCGTCGCGCGGCTCTCGCGGCACATCGCGGTCTATCGCCGAAACGAGGCCGTCGCGGATCGTCACGCGCGCATTGTCGGCCCAACCTTCCGGCAGGAGCAGGCTTTCGAAATGCAATGTCGCGTCCACGACGCTCTCCGTTCTCACCCATAATGTCTATACATTATTGTCCGCGCATGCCAAGATCGGTTTGCAGAGGAGCCTCCGATTCTGATGCGGTGCGACACGATCTGGACGAATGCTCGGCTCGCCACCATGGCTGGCGGCGGGATCGGCTTGGTGGAGCGCGGCGTGCTCGCCGCGCGCGCGGGGCGCATCGTTTACGCTGGACCGGCCGCCGGTTCCCCCCGTTTCGAGGGCGCCAGGGAACACGACTGCGAAGGCCGCTGGATGACGCCGGGACTGATCGATTGCCACACCCACCTCGTCCACGCCGGCGATCGCGCGCATGAGTTCGAGCTGCGGCTGGCCGGCGCCAGCTATGAGCAGATCGCTCGCGCCGGGGGCGGCATCGTCTCGACCGTCGCGGCCACGCGCGCCGCATCGGAAGACGAGCTGGTCGCCACCGCCCTCCCCCGCCTCGACGCGCTGATCGCGGAAGGGGTGACCACCATCGAGATCAAGTCGGGCTACGGCCTCTCGCTCGACGCGGAACGGCGGATGCTGCGCGCGGCGCGCAGGCTGGCGGAACAGCGCGAGGTCACGGTGACGACGACATTCCTCGGCGCGCACGCCCTGCCCCCAGAACATGCCGGCGACGCGGACGGCTACATCGACGCCGTGGTGCGCGAGATGATCCCCGCCGTCGCGAGGGAGGGGCTTGCCGACGCCGTCGACGCCTATTGCGAGACCATCGGCTTCACCGCCGCCCAGACTCGCCGCGTGCTGGAAGCGGCGGCCGGAGCGGGCCTGCCGGTCAAACTCCACGCCGAGCAGCTTTCCAATCAGCACGGCGCCGCGCTTGCCGCCGGGTTCGGCGCGCTCTCGGCCGATCATCTCGAATGGCTCGACGCGGACGGCGTCGCCGCCATGGCGCGGGTCGGGACGGTGGCGACGCTGCTGCCCGGCGCCTTCTACTTTACGCGCGAGACCCGCATTCCCCCCGTCGCCGCTCTGCGCGCGGCCGACGTGCCGATCGCGCTTGCCACGGATTGCAACCCCGGCACCTCCCCCATGACCTCGCTGCTGCTGGCGATGAACATGGGCGCGACGCTGTTTCGCCTGACGGTCGAAGAATGCCTGCTGGGCGTCACCCGCCATGCCGCCAGGGCGCTGGGCATGGCCGGCGAAATCGGCACGCTGGAGGCTGGCAAGGCCTGCGACCTGGCGATCTGGAACATCGAGACCCCCGCCGAGCTGGTTTACCGCATCGGCTTCAACCCCCTTTACCAGCGCGTCCGGAGAGGCCATTGAACACTGTCACTCTCAGGCCCGGCGATGTTCCGCTCGCCGACTGGCGCGCGATCTATCGCGGGGCGGGGGTTCGGCTCCATTCCGACGCGGCCCCGGCCATCAGGCGCGGCGCCGAGGCCGTGGCGCGGATCCTCGCCCATGGCGAGCCGGTCTACGGCATCAATACCGGCTTCGGTAAGCTCGCCAGCATCCGCATCGAGGACGCCGACCTTGCCCGGCTGCAACGCAACATCGTCCTCAGCCACGCGGCGGGGACAGGCGAGGCGACACCCGTGGAGGTCGTGCGCCTGATGATGGCGCTGAAGCTCGCCAGCCTCGCGCAAGGCGCCTCGGGCATCGCCCCCGCCACCGCCGCGCTGATCGAAGCCATGCTGGCGAAAGGCGTCACCCCCCTGATCCCGGTTCAGGGGTCGGTGGGCGCAAGCGGCGATCTCGCGCCGCTCGCGCATATGGCCGCCGCGATGATCGGCGTGGGCGAGGTCTTCGTCGGGAACGCGCGCGTCCCGGCATCGGAGGGGTTGGCACAGGCCGGCCTCGTGCCCGCCGTACTCGGCCCGAAGGAAGGTCTGGCCCTGCTCAACGGCACGCAGTTCTCTTGCGCCTGGGCGCTCGCGGGGCTGTTCGAGGCGGAGCTGCTGCTGCAGGCCGCGCTCGTCACCGGCGCGCTCTCGACCGAGGCGGCCAGGGGTTCCGACGCACCGTTCGATCCGCGCATCCACGCGCTGCGCGGCCACGCCGGGCAGATCGCCACGGCCGAAGTCCTGCGCGAACTCATGGCCGGCTCCGCGATCCGCGCCTCGCATGTCGTGAATGACATCCGCGTGCAGGATCCCTATTGCCTGCGCTGCCAGCCGCAGGTCATGGGCGCGGCGCTCGACGTGCTGCGGCAAGCGGCGAACACGCTTGCCATCGAGGCCAACGGCGTCTCGGACAATCCGCTGATCTTCCCGGAGACGGACGAAGCGCTTTCCGGCGGCAATTTCCACGCCGAGCCGGTCGCCTTCGCCGCCGACATGATTGCGCTCGCCATCTGCGAGATCGGCTCGCTCGCCGAGCGCCGCGTTGCCATGCTGGTCGATCCGGCGCTGTCCGGGCTGCCGGCCTTCCTGACCCCCGAGCCGGGGCTCAACTCGGGCTTCATGATCCCGCAGGTGACCGCCGCCGCACTCGTCTCGGAGAACAAGCAGCGGGCCTATCCCGCCTCGGTCGATTCGATCCCCACTTCCGCCAACCAGGAAGACCACGTCTCGATGGCCGCGCACGGCAGCCGCCGGCTCGTGGCCATGGCGCGCAATGCCACGGCGGTGATCGGCATCGAACTGCTCGCGGCGGCACAAGGGTGTGATTTCCACGGCCCGCTCACCTCGAGCGACGCGCTGGAGGCGGTCCGCAAGCTGGTGCGCGACAAAGTGCCCCCGCTCGGCGCCGACCGCCATTTCCATCCCGACCTGGAAGCGGCCAATGCGCTCGTCCGGTCCGGCGCCGTGGTCCGTGCGGCGGGGCTCTACCTGCCGGGGGTGTCATGACCGGCTGGCTCCAGATCACGCGAGGCGATGCACCGCTGATCGTCTGCTTCCCGCACGGCGGCACGGCGATCCCCGAGGACATCGAAGCACTCCTCGCCTCCCCGTGGCTCGCCCGCAAGGACGCCGACTGGCACATCGCCGATCTTTACGCCTTCGTGCGCGACCGGGGCGCGACGACGATCGGCACCGCCGTCTCGCGCTCGGTGATCGACTGCAACCGCGATCCCTCCGGCGCCTCGCTCTATCCGGGACAGGCGACGACTGGGCTGTGTCCGGTAGAGACTTTCGACGGCGAACCGCTGTACCCGGACGAACCGCCGGATGAGGCCGAGATCGCCCGCCGCCGCGAGTTCTGGTTCGACCCATACCACGCCGCGATCCGCGCCGAGATCGCGCGCCTGCGCGCCGCGCACGAACGCATCGTCCTCTACGACGCCCACTCCATCCGCAGCCGCATCCCGCGCCTGTTCGAAGGCGAGCTGCCGCAGTTCAACGTCGGCACCAATGGCGGCACGACCTGCACTCCCGAGCTGCGCGACGCCGTGGCAGGAATTTGCGCCGACAGCGGCATGAGCCATGTCGTCGACGGCCGTTTCCGGGGCGGCTGGACGACCCGGCACCATGGCGCGCCGGCAAGCGGCATCCACGCCATCCAGATGGAGCTGGCTATCCGCGGCTACCTTGAAGAGCCGGCCTCACCCTCCCCCGAAGACTGGCCCGCCCCGCTCGCCCCCAAGCCCGCCGTCCTGCCCGCCCTGCACCGCGTCATCGACGCATGTCTCGACTTCGCGAAAGGCACGCCATGACCCGCCTCGACAACTCGCGCCGGATCTATCCCCCGACCGGACCTGAGCGCACCGCGCAAAGCTGGCTCACCGAAGCGCCGCTGCGGATGCTGATGAACAACCTCCACCCCGACGTTGCCGAGCGACCGGAAGAGCTGGTCGTCTACGGCGGCATCGGCCGCGCCGCGCGCGACTGGGAGAGCTTCGACCGGATCGTCGAAACGCTGCGCCGCCTGAAGGACGACGAGACGCTGCTGGTCCAGTCGGGCAAGCCGGTGGGCGTGTTCCGCACCCATGCCGACGCGCCGCGCGTGCTGCTCGCCAATTCGAACCTCGTGCCCCGCTGGGCAACCTGGGAGCACTTCAACGAGCTCGATCGCAAGGGCCTTGCCATGTACGGCCAGATGACGGCGGGATCGTGGATCTACATCGGTAGCCAGGGCATCGTTCAGGGGACTTACGAGACTTTCGCCGAGATGGGGCGTCAGCATTATGGCGGCGACCTGACGGGTCGCTGGTTACTCACGGCGGGGCTCGGCGGCATGGGCGGCGCGCAGCCGCTGGCGGCGGTCATGGCCGGCGCCTCGTGCCTTGTCGTCGAGTGCCAGGAAAGCCGCATCGAAATGCGCCTGCGCACCGGCTATCTCGACCATGGCGCCGAAACCATCGAAGAGGCCATGGCGATCCTCGACCGCGCCAAGGCCAAGGGCGAACCCGTCTCGGTCGGCCTGCTCGGCAATGCCGCCGAACTGCTCCCCGAACTCTTCTCACGCGGCATCCGGCCCGACCTGCTGACCGACCAGACCTCGGCCCACGATCCGGTCAACGGCTACCTGCCAATCGGATGGAGCGTTGCCGAATGGTTCGAGCGCCGCGAACGCGAGCCCGACGCGGTCGCGAGGGCCGCCCGCGCCTCGATGGCGGTACACGTGCGCGCCATGCTCGATTTCCAGGCGGCCGGCGTGCCCACCGTCGATTACGGCAACAACATCCGCCAGATGGCCCATGACGAAGGCGTAGGGAATGCATTCGCCTTTCCCGGCTTCGTCCCGGCCTATATCCGTCCGCTGTTCTGCCGGGGCATAGGCCCGTTCCGCTGGGCCGCGCTTTCGGGCGATCCGGAGGACATCTACCGGACCGACGCCAAGGTGAAGGAACTGCTGCCCGACGATACGCACCTGCATAACTGGCTCGACATGGCGCGCCAGCGCATCCGCTTCCAGGGCCTGCCTGCGCGCATCTGCTGGGTGGGGCTGGGCGACCGTCACCACCTCGGCCTCGCCTTCAACGAGATGGTGGCGAAAGGCGAACTCAAGGCCCCGGTCGTGATCGGGCGCGACCACCTCGATTCCGGCTCGGTCGCCAGCCCCAACCGCGAGACCGAGGCGATGCGCGATGGCTCCGACGCGGTCTCGGACTGGCCGCTGCTCAACGCGCTGCTCAATACCGCGAGCGGCGCGACGTGGGTCTCGCTGCACCACGGCGGCGGCGTCGGCATGGGCTATTCGCAGCACGCCGGCATGGTGATCGTCGCCGACGGGACCGATGCGGCGGCAAGGCGCCTTGAACGCGTGCTGTGGAACGATCCGGCGAGCGGCGTCATGCGCCACGCCGACGCGGGCTATGAGGTCGCCGTCGCATGCGCGCGCGAGAAGGGTCTGGACCTGCCGGGAATTCTCGGGTGATGGCCGCCCGTGCTTCGGTTCGGAGCGTCGGGTGATCGGACTGACCGAAACTTCGTCCGGAAGGCCGCAAAAGTCGGCGTCGGGGCAGCCGGCGTGGTAAATTCCGCGCCAGCGACTCAGGAGGACGGCAATCATGGCCACGACATCTCCGCCCCAACCCGCCCCCGCCGGCGGCCCCGACATGCAAAAGCTAGAACAGTTCATGCACAAGATGGTTGGCGACATGGGCGCCGCCATGAGCGGCAGCCTCGTGATCACCGGCTCAAAACTCGGCCTTTACAAGGCGCTTGCCGAAATGGGCGCGGCCACCGATGCGCAGCTTGCCGGAAGGCTCGGGCTCGACACGCGCTACGTGCGTGAATGGCTCTCGGCACAGGCTGCCTCCGGCTTCGTCGACTACGATCCGGGCGAGGATACGTTCTCGCTCAACGCCGAACAGCAGATGGCGCTGGCGAACGAGGATTCGCCCGTTTACGTCGCGCCGGCGTTCGAGCTGATCGCCTCTGCCTATATCGACGAGCCAAAGATCACCGACGCGTTCCGAACCGGCAAGGGCGTAGGCTGGCACGAGCACCATGAATGCCTGTTCCGGGGGACCGAAAGGTTCTTCCGTCCGGGCTATCGCGCCAATCTCGTCAGCAACTGGCTGCCGGCGCTCGACGGGGTGACGGACAAGCTGGAAGCAGGCGCGAAAGTGGCCGACATCGGCTGCGGCGCAGGCGCCTCGACGATCATCATGGCCCAGGCCTTTCCGAACAGTCGCTTCACCGGCTTCGACTATCACGAAAAGTCGATTTCACGCGCGCGCGAAGCCGCGAAGGAGGCAGGCGATCCGTCAAACATCAGCTTCGAGATTGCCAGCGCCAAGGATGCGCCGGGCAGCGATTATGACCTCGTCTGCGTGTTCGATGCATTGCACGACATGGGCGATCCCGTCGGCGCGGCGCGGCGCGTTCTCGAGATGCTGAAACCCGACGGCACGTTCATGATCGTCGAGCCCTATGCCAACGACAGCCTGGCGGAGAATCTCAACCCGGTGGGCCGGATGTACTACTCGGCCTCGACGATGATCTGCACGCCGGGGTCGAAAGCGCAGGAAGTGGGGCTGGCGCTGGGCGCCCAGGCGGGCGAAGGGCGGCTGACGCAGGTACTGAAGGAGGCGGGCTTCGGCTCGGTGCGACGGGCGGCGGAAACCCCCTTCAATCTGGTCATCGAGGCGCGGTGTTAGACCGTCTCGCCTAGTGCCGGTCTCTTGGCTAGGGTCAGGGAATGACCGACGCCCCGAAGCTGAAACTGCACGCGCGTATCTATTGCGGAAACGAGATCGCGATCGGGCCGGGGAAGGCCGACCTGCTCGAGGCGATCGAGCGCGAAGGCTCGATTTCAGGTGCGGGCCGCGCGATGGGCATGAGCTATCGCCGGGCCTGGTTGCTGGTCGATGCCATGAACCGCTGCTGGGATCCACCGCTGGTCGAAACCGTGCCCGGCGGCGGCCACGAACGCGGCGCGCGGCTGTCGGACGCGGGACGCCGGGTGCTGGAGCGCTATCGTGCCTTCCAGGCGGTCCTGGCGGCGGCCGAAAATTCCGATGAGTACACCTCCCTCGCGGCCGGCCTGCGACCAGCGCCGCTGCCCAGCCAGGGCGAGTGACCGGTCCGGTCCGTGAATGCCCCCTCGGGCGCAAGATTATCGTTGTCCCCCGACGGGATAGCCGTTCGGGGCCGCGCCGAGATGCTTGCTCCCGCAACAGACCGTCGACCGGACGCGGCAGATCACCGCAGAACAACGCCTGCTGCATTGCAGCAAAGATCAAAGTTGTGAACAACAGTACATCATCAGATCTTGCGCCTGATTCGTATTTTCCATGAGTAAGTTATCCGATGAAAGAGAGAAAATTGCTCCGCGGGGCGAGGAGGATTTTCACCCCCTCTTTGGTGGTAACCCTATATTACTATTTAAAGTACGGTGGAAAGATAAGCCCTCGATCCGAAGTCGACCTCACCAAAAATATTTCTCTCGGAAGAGATTGTATTGTTGGATCTTTTACCAAGATAAAGGCCAGCGAAGGCCCGTTAATGATTGGCCATCGCGGCGGAATAGCAAATGGGTGCTTTGTTTCCGCAGGAGCAGGGGGGATCCACATAGGCGCGAATTTCATATGCGGGCCAAACGTCAATATTGTAGGACAGAACTATGCTCACGGCGAGAAGGACATACATCTTGAGGATGTCGGCATAGTATCTCGCGGAATACGGATCGGCGACAATGTGTGGATAGGCGCCGGGTCCACGATCACGGACGGCGCGGTGATCGGAAACAACACGATCGTGGTAGCCAACAGCCTCGTCAACCGCCGCTACCCGGACGACGTCATTTTGCAGGGCAATCCCGCCAAGGTCATTTTCAGGCGGTAGATCAATCGTCGTGTCCGGCCAGCCGCAACAGGAGAACTTCATGCGCGACAGGATCATCGATACCGTGTGCGGCGCCATCAGGGAACTGAACGGCGACCTTGGCTATGATCACCTGAATTCGCCCACGCTGGAGACGGAACTGTACGGAGGCGACAGCGGGCTCGATTCCCTGTCGCTGGTAATGCTCGTCAGCGCCGTGGAAGCGGCGGTGGCGGACAACTTCGGGCGCGAAGTGGTGCTCGCCAGCGAAAAGGCCATGTCCATGCGCCACAGCCCCTACAGGAGCGTCGGCAGCTTCGTCGAATTCATAGAGGCGGAGTTGGCCCAGTGACGGGACCAGGGACGGGCCCACGGACGGATCGGGTCATGGTCATCACCGGTTCCCGCAAGGGCATCGGGCGCCATCTTGTCGATCACTACATGGAAAGAGGCTGGCAGGTGGCCGGATGCAGCAGGGGCGAGATGGACGATCCTCCCCCCGGATATCGCCACTTCTGCCTGGACGTGGCGGACGAGCGCGCGGTCACGGAAATGGTACGCAAGGTGGCCAGCGAATACGGGCGCATCGACGGCGTCATCAACAATGCCGGCATCGCGTCGATGAACCATGTCCTGCTGACGCCCCTGTCCACCATGGAGAGCGTCTTCGCGACCAACGTCTTCGGTACGTTCGTGCTCTGCCGCGAGGCGGCCAAGGTCATGCTGCGGGCGAAGGCGGGCAGAATCGTCAATTTCGCGACCGTCGCAACGCCGCTGCGCCTCGAAGGCGAGGCCGCCTATGCCGCTTCCAAGGCGGCCGTCGAAAGCCTGACGCGGGTGATGGCGCGGGAACTCGCCAGCTATGGCATCACCGTCAACGCGCTCGGCCCCACACCGATCGACACCGACCTGATCCGGGGTGTCCCGGCCGAGAAGATGGCGAGCCTGATTGACCGGCAGGCGGTAAAGCGCATGGGGACGTTCGACGACGTCACCAATGCGATCGACTTCTTCCTGCGCGACGAAAGCGACTTCGTGACCGGACAGGTTCTCTATCTCGGCGGAGTTGGCTGATGCCCTCCGCCCCGAGGGTG
The DNA here is from genome assembly GCF_014640675.1 of Novosphingobium endophyticum. GTDB lineage: Bacteria > Pseudomonadota > Alphaproteobacteria > Sphingomonadales > Sphingomonadaceae > Novosphingobium > Novosphingobium endophyticum. Next base: position 116,661 of record NZ_BMHK01000006.1, read on the forward strand.
GACCGCCTTTTCCGCGCCATGGCGGCAAATGGCGGCCAGCCGGCGATCGCCGAAGGGGACATCTCTCACAGTTACCACGACCTCCTCCACCAGATAGATGCCTGGAGCGCCCGGCTCGACCACCACGGGATCGCGGGCGGCGAAGTGATCGGCCTGCAATCCGACTTTGCCTTCACCTCGATCACTCTCGCGCTCGCGCTGTTCCGCAGGGGGTGCATCGTCGCTTTCCTGTCACCAAGCGCCGCGAGCGAAGACGCGCTGGCCGGGTGCTGTGCCGCGGGCCTCTTCACGTTCGGCAGAACCGGAGAGGAGGCCTTTCAGCGCCGGTCTTGCGAGGGAAGCCATCCCCTGCTCGACGGGCTGCGGGATGAGCGGAAGCCGGGTTTCGTGATCTTCTCCTCCGGATCGAGCGGCAGGCCCAAGGCCATCCTGCACGATCTCGACGGCTTTTTCGCCGCCTATGACCGCCCGACCAAGCCGATGACGACACTGGCGTTCCTGCTCTTCGACCACATCGCCGGGCTGGACACGCTGTTCTACACGCTGCACGCTGGCGGATCACTGGTGCTCGTGGCCGATCGCAGCCCACGATCGGTCTGCGATGCGGTCGCGCGCTGGTCAGTGGAGGTGCTGCCGGTATCGCCCTCTTTCCTCAAGCTGCTTTGCCTCGGTGAGGCCGCGGCGACCGCCAACCTCGGTTCGCTGCGGATCGTGACTTTCGGCTCCGAACCGATGGACCGCGCGACGCTGGATCGCGTGGCCGAGCGGATCCCCCACGCGCGGCTTCGCCAGAAATACGGCGCGTCTGAATTCGGCGCTCCCAGCGCGAGGACGCGCGAGGAGGACGGGCTGTGGATACGTTTCAACGGCGATGACACCGTCCGGGTGAAGGACGGCGTACTCTGGATGCGCCTGCCCACGACAATGCTAGGCTACCTCAACGCCGATCAGCCGCGAACCGCCGACGGCTGGCTCTGCACCGGAGACCGGGTCGAGGTCGACGGCGAGTGGCTGCGCATCCTCGGCCGCGAAAGCGACCTCATCAACGTCGGCGGCGAGAAGGTCTTTCCCAGCGAGGTCGAGGCCGTGATCAGCGAGCTCGATGCCGTTGCCGAAGTGGTGGTGAGCGGCGCCAGCCATCCCCTGATCGGCCAGATCGTGTCCGCCACGATCCGCCCGCGCGAAACCGCAGCCGATTGCGCCGCGCTGCGCTCCCTCGTCCGCAGGCACTGCATGAGCCGGCTGGCTAGGCACAAGGTGCCCGTGAAGATCAGTTTTACCCAAGCGGCGCTGTTCAATGAACGGCAGAAGCTGTTGCGGACGCCTCCGCCTCCTCCCGAAGCCTGACGAGCACGCTCCGAACGCGGCCCGCATCACACAGACCGCTGCCGCGGTCGTGCCATCAGTTTACAGTGTGGTGGGCGACCGACGGTTGGCCGCGCGCACCTGCCTTGGGCGAAGCCTCGGCGATCTGCTCCGGCGCAATCAGGGTACCGGAGCGCCCCGCGTCGACTGCGTTCTACTCCTGCACGTGTTCGCGGGCGGTCTTTCGGGCCAGTTCCAGATCCGCCGCCACTTGCGGGCGTATCAAAGCCCAGTGAAACACGGCGTCGGGCTGCAGCGCTTTGCTCGACCCGACCATGTGGGTCAGCAGCATGTCGCGGTAGATCGGCCGGGTAATGGCAACAACCTCGTCCCACTGGCTCAGCGCGCGCTCCAGATGCGCAATTGCCCGCGTTTTGTTGTCTGCGCCGCCAGCCTTACGATAGGTCTGCAACGCGATTGCACCACGGATTTTCTCCGCCAGGTGCAGGCCGAGATGCGCCCAGGCCTTCACGTCCGCCACTTCATACATCAACGCGGTGCTGCCGCTCGTGTCGATGCCTTCGACCAGACGCAGTGCTTCGCGGCAATCCGCTTCGAGCTGGTCAGCCAGGATTGGCGGCGTGATCCGTCCGGCGGCGAAGCTCTGCCGCTTCATGGTCGCGTCGACATAGTCCGCGATCGAAACGTAAGCGGGGTCAAGCACCGGCTGCTCGATCAGGCGGTCGATACTGATGTAGGCCATCGAGGTGTCGGCCAGCGACATCATACCCTCGCTGTACAGCGTATGGTCCCAGGTCGCATTGAACAGCGAAGCGAGCCGCAGCGGCGTCTTTGATGCGAGTTCGTATGCGCGCAGCAGGTTGCTTCCCCTCGCGCCATAGCGGCGCTCGAATTCCTGCGTAAAGACCGCGTCGGGCGTCGTCGGGTTGTACATCAGGCGCCCCCACAGCTTGTAGAACAGCCATTGCCGTTCGAATGCGAAGCGCCAGTCGACGCCCTTCTCGATTGCCGTGAAATAGTCGAGCGCAGGGATATAGGTGTCGCTGCCGATGATGTAGCCGCCCACATAGCTGGCGGTGGCGTTCTGCTTGATGTGCTCGCGCACGAAGGAGGGCTCGCCCCAGCGGAGCGCGAAGAAATCTTCGTTCCGCATGATCCAGGTGATCTTGTAGTTCTCAGGGGCGGGATCGTAGTACGTGTCGCCGAATTCGCCGCCATGCACGCGGACCAGAGTTGGCGTCGAGTGACCGTGCGACCAGTTGAACTTCGGGGCCAGCCATATCGGTCCATCCGCGAAGTCGATCGCCTCGACTCCCTTTCGCGTGAGCTGCTCGGTCTCCACGCTGGTCGATCCGTCCATGGTCAGACCGGACGATGGCGGCACGAGTTCGATAATCTTGACGGGGCGTTGGGCGCCGCGGATCGCCTGATGATAGGTCTCGGCGAGCCAGTCGTCGCGCTGCTGAGCGGTCATCCCGCCCATTGCTTCCGAACGGGCCAGCCCGATGCCCGTCAGGTCTGGATACTCCTCCAGAACCTGCGCAACGCTTTCGCGGACATAGCGCTTGATCAGCTCGGACGTATCCCCTTTCGAATTGTAATAGGGGTAGAAGTTCTCATGCCCGACATCGTGGGCCTGAGCGAATTCCTTGCTGACATAGATGTTCCACGGGACCAGATAGGTATCGATCCCCCGCTCCCTGGCCATGCGGAAAATTTCGTGATGGAGGTGGCGCCATTCCTCCATCTCCTTGTTGTTGAAGGGGCTGGCTTCCGGGAAGTTGCGGGGCCTGATCATGTACGTCCAGGGATGCAGGTTCCACAAAGTCAGGGAATTGAAGCGGTTCTCGGCCATCATGTCGAGGAACGCTTCCCAGTAGGCCGGGTCGCGCGTGGTCGCGAGATGCTGGTCCAGCGCCTTGCTTTGTCGATAGCTGTCCCAGGGAAAGTTGTGCTTGATTGCCCGGAACGGGAGGCGAGGCGCCTCGGTGCGAGCCTGAACCTCGTCGAGAGCGACACCCCTGCGCAGATCGTCAGCCAAGGCCAACACGCCATAGACCATGCCGCGCGCGTCGCCGCCATAAACGGTAACGTGGCGTCCCTCTGGCTTGATCGTGTAGGCTTCCGGACGCAGCTTGTGGTCGTTTACGGCGATGCTAATGAGGTAGTCGTACCCGCGCGGCGAGTTCACCACCGAGTAGCCTTGCGATTCCAGAGCCGTGGCCAGTCTGCGGGAAGCATAGTCCGACTGGGGAAGCAGGGCGTCGTGCACGATATAGACGCTCTTGGCATAGGCCGTGCCGGTCATCATGATGATCGCCAGCAACGTCATCACAAGCTTCGCTGCGTTTGCCATAGCCCCTCCTAAGCTGCCTTGCGGAGAGCGCTACTTGCGCTGGCGGAGGATCGCAAGTGTAGGCGATGTGTTCAGCCCGCGGTGATCCATGGCATGAGTTCGTCCAACGGTTCCGCTTCGGTGAGCGTAGCCGGTTTCTGTTCGCCTGAATATCCGAGCCGGGAGCCGCCCAGCATGCCCTGCGGTCGCCCCGTCAGCGGCGCAAGGTGCACATTGGTCATAAATGAAATTATGGTGAGCCCGACAGGATTCGAACCTGTGACCCGCTGATTAAAAGTCAGCTGCTCTACCTACTGAGCTACGGGCCCACGAGCGCGCTTGGCGGCTGGGGAAGGCGTCACCTAGGGGCAGGGCGCGGCTTGGTCAAGCGTGTGTGGAGCTGATTCAGCGTCAGACCGGTGAGCGGGTCGCGCCAGGATCCCGCTATGCGCGAGGCCGGACCGAGGACGAAGGTTCTGCTCCGAAAGGCCGGGTGGGGCACGACGAGACTTTCGCTGGTCCAGGGGCCGTCGCTCCACAGCACGATGTCGAGATCGAGCACCCGAGCGCCCCAGGGTTGGCCACCGGCCCTGCGGCCGAACCCATGCTCGATCCGGGCTAGCTCGCAAAGCACCTCGTCCGGTTCGCGCCCGGTACGCACCAGCGCCGCGGCGTTGGCGTAGCGGCGGCGCGAGTGGCCGAGGGGCGGGGTTTCGATCACGCGAGAGATGGCCTCGACTTCGAAGCCCTTGCGCCCGAGCGCCGTGATCGCGGCGCGGAGAACCTGGCGCGGTCGGCCGTGGCGGTGGTGCCGGACGTTGGAGCCCAGCGCGATCAGGTAGAGGTGCCCGTCCAAGCTCGTCAGACGTCCTGCGCGATACGCGTGTAGAGCTGCGGGCGGCGGTCGCGGAAGAAGCCCATGCCGGCGCGGTGCTTCGCGGCGCGGGCGAGGTCGATCGTCGCCACAAGCGCGCCGGTCTCTTCCTTGCCGAATTCGGCGAGATAGTCTCCCCATTCATCGGTAATGAAGGAATGGCCGTAGAACGCCTGGCCGTCTTCCACCCCGATGCGGTTGGCGGCGATCACCGGCATGCAGTTGGACACGGCATGGCCGAGCATGGCGCGGCGCCACATGCGGCTGGTGTCGAGATCGGTGTCGTAGGGCTCCGAGCCGATCGCGGTCGGATAGAACAGCAGTTCCGCGCCCAGCAGCGCCATCACCCGCGCGCATTCGGGGTACCACTGGTCCCAGCAGATGCCGACACCGACGCGCGCGCCGAACAGATCCCAGACCTTGAACCCGTCGTTACCGGGACGAAAATAGTACTTTTCCTCGTAGCCCGGCCCGTCGGGGATGTGGCTCTTGCGATAGGTGCCGATGATCTCGCCGTCCGGGCCGATCATGGCGAGCGTGTTGTAGTAATGGTGCCCGTCACGCTCGAAGAAGCTGGTGGGGATCGCGATCTTCAGCTTCTTCGCGAGCGCCTGCATGGCGATGACCGAAGGATGCCGCGCCGTCGGGCGGGCGAGCGCGAACAGTGCCTCATCCTCGACCTTGCAGAAATAGGGGCCGGAGAACAGCTCGGGCGGCAGCACGATCTGCGCGCCCCTGCCCGCCGCTTCCTCGACCAGCGCGGAAACGGCGGCGATGTTCTCCGCCTCGTCGGCGGAGTTGAGGGCGAGTTGCAGTGCTGCGATGGTGACTTCGGCCATTGCGGCCCTTTATCAGTCGCGTTTGCGAAACAGAAGCGTCATGCGATCGCTCTCGCCGATCGCCTGGTATTTCGCCTTGTCCTGCTCCTTGAGCGCGAGGCTGGGCGGCAGCGTCCAGACGCCCCTTTCCCAGTCGGCGCTGTCCTTCGGATTGGCGTTGATGTCCGACTTCGCGACGAGTTCGAAGCCGTTCACTTCCATGAACTTGATGAGGTCGGCCTCGCGCAGATAGCCCTTGGACCCGTCGGCATAGCTGAAAGGCGCATCGGCCTTTGCCCGGTGCTGGACGATGCCGACCAGGCCATCGGGCTTGAGCAGCGCGCGCATCGCCTTGATCTCGCTGTCGGCGATGTTCCAGTGCATCATGTTGTGCATCATGCGCATGATGAGGATGCGGTCGAAAGTGCCCTTCTCTCCCTCCGGAACGGCATCGAGCGTGTAGGCGGCGAACCTTTCGGCAGGCATTCCGGTGAACTTCGCGACGTCCGCCGGGAATGCCGCCGCGCCCTTGCGGATGCCTTCCTGGGTCTCGGGCTTGAACGCGCCGCTGGTGGGATCGAAATAGAGCCCCACGAGATGCCCCTGCTCTCCCAGATAGAGGCCCAGCAGGCGCGAGTACCACTCGCCGCCCGGCGCATATTCGCCAACCTTCATCTGCGGCCCGACGCGCATGAAGGAGAGCGTCTCCACCGGATGGCGATGGACATCGCGCGCGCGGTCGTCCTTGCGCGAGGGGTGCGCGGCGGCGAGTTCGAGCAGCGCTTCACAGCCTTCGCAGACTTCTGCCTCGGACGCCGTGCCGGCCGCCGAAGCGGCCATCGGCACGGCCAGCAGGCCAATCAGCGAGGACAGGGCGATAACGGCGCGGCGCATGACGAGTCTCCCGAATGCAAATATCTGCCGCGAACCTAGTCGGCGCGCAGCCAATGACAAGCCGCTCAAGTGTAACTATCTTGTGACGAATTCCCCGAAACCGAGGATCTGTATCATCATGGAAACGGCAATCGTGGCAGGCGGATGCTTCTGGTGTACCGAAGCGGTGTTCCGCGACGTGATCGGCGTAAGCGAGGTCGAGAGCGGCTATATCGGCGGCGCGGTCGAGAACCCGACTTACAAGCAGGTCTGCTCGGGCGAGACCGGGCATGCCGAGGCGATCCGGGTGACTTACGAACCGCAGGTCATTTCCTACGCTGAAATCCTCGACGTGTTCATGGGCACGCACGATCCGACCCAGCTCAACCGCCAGGGCAATGACGTGGGCACGCAGTACCGCTCGGCGATCTTCCCGCAGGACGAGGCGCAGCGGGCCGAAGCCGAGGCCGCGATCGCCCGCGCGCACGAGGAGCACGGCGGCAAGATCGTCACCACCATCGAAGGGCCGGCGACATGGTATCCGGCCGAGGACTATCACCAGGAATACTGGGAAGGCGAAGGCCAGCGGAATCCCTACTGCCTCGCCGTGATCCCGCCCAAGCTGATGAAACTGCGCAAGAGCTTCCAGAGCAAGGTGAAGGGCTGACAATTCCTGTCGGCACAGCCCTCTCCCCGAAGCGCTGTCAGACAGACCCTCTGCTGACGTCGACCAGGAAGGGCGTGGCCAGCCCCAGCGACAGCGCCCGCTCGCCCGGTTCGCCCAGCCAGCGTGCGGGGCAGTTCCAGACGCGGTGGATCACCTTGCCGGCCAGGGCGATTTCGGGCGGGCCCTCCGCCTCGACGCGCCCTTTCCTGAGGACCAGCACCTGATCGGCATGGTTCATTGCCGTGGCAAGATCGTGCAGCACCAGAACCACGCCGCGCCCTGCCTTCGCCTGCTGGCGGAAGCGGCGCATCAACGCGGCGGCATGGGCGAGGTCGAGGCTGGCGAAAGGCTCGTCCGCGAGCAGCCAGCCCGGCTGCGTCGCCAGCAAGCGCGCCATCAGTACCCGCGCCCGCTCTCCGCCCGAAAGGCGCGATACCGGGCGATGCCGCAGGTCCTCGAGGTCCATGGCGGCGATTGCATCGTCGATCGCCTTGCGCGCCTCCTTGGCGGGGGCGTTGCGCCAGGGCAGCCGCCCGAGCGAGACAAGCACCTCGACCGAGACGTCCCAGGCCACTTCGGGCGCCTGAGGCAGATAGCCGATCCACTGCGCTTTCTGGGCGACCGAAACATTGGAAAGCGGCCTTCCGCCGAGCAGAACGTCGCCCGTGTCCGGACGCAGCAGACCCGCCATGCAGGACAGGAGCGAGGACTTGCCCGCCCCGTTCGGCCCGCAGATCGCCGTGACCATGCCGCGCCGGCATTGCAGTGACACTTCCTGCAGCCGGCCCGCCAGGGTGATGTTGCTGACGCCCAGGCTCATACCAGCTCCCGCCGCATTTTCAGGAGCAGATGCAGGAAAAACGGCGCGCCCAGCAGGCTGAGCCCGATCCCGAGGCGCAGTTCCCCGCCGGTGAGCGGCAGGATACGGCACAGCGAATCCGAAATGATCAGCAGCAAAGCCCCGGCAAGCGCGCTGGGCACGATGAGCGAGGACGGACGATGATCGGTGAACGGGCGCACGAGGTGCGGCACCATCAGCCCGACGAAACCGATGATCCCGGCCACGGCGACGCCCGCGCCCACGGTGAGGCCGATGCCGGCGACCATCAGCACCTGCAGCTTGAGCGGCTCCACGCCCAGCGAACGCGCCGCCGTCTCGCCCAGCGTCAGGGCATCGAGGCTGCGCCCCGCGAAAGCCAGCACGCCGATGCCGAGCATGATGAAAGGTATCGAGATCCCTACATCGCGCCACGACCGATCGGCCAGAGAGCCCATCAACCAGGTGACGATCTCGCTCATTGCGAAAGGCGTGGGCGACAGGCTGATGGCAAGGCTCACCAGCGCGCCGGCGAGGCTGGACACCATCAGGCCGGCGAGCGTGAACAGCGCGATGCCGCCGCTGCGTCCGGCGATCAGCCCCAGCAGCGTCATGGCCCCGCAGGCCCCCGCGAGCGCGAAGAGCGGCAACAGCCAGGGCGCGGCGGCATAGCCGGTCCAGAAGCTGAGCACTGCCCCCAGCGCCGCGCCGGGCGCGATGCCGAACAGGCCCGGATCGGCCAGCGGATTGCGCAGGAACCCCTGCATCGCCGCACCGGCCGCTCCCAGCCCCGCGCCGATTCCCAGTGCCAGCACGGCGCGCGGGAGGCGCAAGTGGAAGAGGATGGTCGCTGCGTTCTGGGTCGCGGGCGAAAGCGGATCGATCCAGACGCGCCCCGCAAGCAGCGACAGCGGCAGTGCGACCGCAAGGCCAAGGAACAGCAGAAGCAGAAGACGCGGATTCATCGCTTGCCGGCGGCTATCTGGCGCGCCACCGCGCCGCGCGATGCGGCCAGCCCCGCCATGGCACGCGGAATCGTCGGACCTCCGCACCAGAGCATCGAGCTGTCGAGCGGAATACGCGTCGTGCGTCGCAGGTCTGCCAGCGCGGGATGGTGCAGCATGCGGTCCTCCTGGGCCAGGGGGTTGCCCACTGCGAAGATCACTCGGGGCGGATCGGCGAGCACTTGTTCGAGGGGAATATAATCGGCCTGCGATAGCCCCTTCGCAGCGGCAACGTTCGTAAAACCCGCATGTTCCATCATATCGACGATCAGCGTCTCGTTCCCCGCGACGAGCCCGCCGGATTCCCATACCAGGGCCGGCAGGGGCTGCGCACCGGATGGCGGAGCCGCATCCGCGACGGCCCTGTCGATCCGCTGGAGCAGGTGCTGCCCCAGTTCGGGATGGCCGGCAACGGCCGCGAGTTGCCGCACCTGTTCGCGCGCCGCCGCGAGATCCTGCGCGATCGGGACGAGCACCACTTCGAAACCCAGATCATGCAGGGCATTGCGCGTCGCCGGGGCAAGGAAATTGCTGGCGACGACAACCCGCGGGGCAAGTGCGGAAACCTCCTCCACCGTCCCGGAAACCGGGCGGTAGCGGCGGGCCTGATCGAGATCCATCGACGTGGAGGAAGGGTCGTGGCTATAGTCGGAAATCGCCAGGAGCTGCCCCGGCCCGGTCACTTCGGCGAGGATCGCGTCGGTACAGGGATTGAGCGAGACGATCGTCGGATGCGCGGCGTCGCGACGTGCGAATGCGGCAGCGGCCTCGGTGTAACCGCCCCCGCATCCGGTCACGCTCGTCCACGCCGCTGCGAGGACACCGGCGCGCAGCAACGCGCGCGCCGGCCGCTTCCCCCACCTCCACCGGGGCGACGAGGGAAGCCGCAAGCTCAAATCTTCACGCGCAGCCCGGCATAGGCCGAGCGCCCCGGCGTGCCGTATGTGCGCACCACTTCGTAGTGCTCGTCGAACGCGTTCTCGACCCGGCCGTAGACCTCGACATTGTCGGTGACCGGATAGGAAGCGCGCAGACCCACGACCACATGCCCCTCGACGAACTGGGTATTGGCATGGTCGTCGTAGCGGCCCCCGCCCACGCGCAAATCGGCGCCGACATGGAGGCCCATGTCCCAGGTCTTGTCGAGGCCGACAAAAAGGTTGTTTTCGGGACGGCGCGCCAGTCGGGTACCCGTCAACACGTTCTTCGCGTCAAGATAGGTGTAGGACAGGCTGAGGTCGAAGCCTTCCCAGTCATTCACCACCATTGCCACTTCAATACCCTTAGCCCGCGTGCGACCGACGTTATAATAGTTCCAGTTCGCGAAGTCGTAATCGATGAGATTACGGGTCTTACGGTCGAACCAGGTCAACGTGAAGCGGCCCTTGCCTTCGGCAAACGGCTGTTCGACGCCGACATCCCAAGCCTTTGAAGTTTCGGGATCGAGGGGGCTTAGGACACCATTCGTATACAGTTGGTAAAGAGAAGGCGCCTTGAAACCCTCGCCATAGCTGGCGCGCAGCACGGGTGCACCCTCGCCGCCGAACGCCCAGGCGCCATTCGCCGCGAATGTCGTGCGATCGCCGAAGTCGGCATGGTCGTCGTAGCGCAGGCCGCCGCCCAGCGTCAGGCCGGCGAAAGGGCTGAAAGTGAGGTTGCCGAAGTAGCTGTCGATCGAGGTAGAATCCCGCGAACCGAAGTTGTCCGAGAACGTCGACTTTTCGGTCTCGGCGCCCAGCAGCACGCTCACCATCTCGACTGGCGCGAAGGAAACCTGCCCTTCGAAACGCTCGTTGCGGCCATTGGTGATATAAGGCCCGAAAATCGCATGATCGGATACACGCCGAGTGTCCGTGATGCCATAGCCGATCCGCGCCGAGAGCTCGTCATCGAAGCCGGAGTAGCGCAGGTTGGCATAGCCCAGCGTATCGCGCTTTTCCCCCACATGGAGCGCGTCGGCGCCGGTGTCGTCATATTCGTAGTCCGCCTTGGTGTAGTATCCGCCGGCATCGGCGGAGAAACCGGGAGCCAGTTCGATCTCGGCGCGGGCATTGGCGCTGCGGCTCTCGAAACCGTCCTTCTCGGCGGCGCCCCGGCGTTCGCTGAAAGCGGAAAGGCCGTCACCCTTCAGCCAGTTGCCGCCCAGCGTCAGGCCGACCGGGCCGAGCATGCCCGATGCCGAGGCGCCGGCGTGCCTGCGGTCACGCCAGCCGTATTCGGCCTGCGCGCGCGCGGTCCACTGCTCGGTGGGACGCGCGGTGATGAAGTTGATGACGCCGCCGATGGCGCGGCTGCCCCACAGCACGCCGGACGAGCCATGCACCACCTCGACCCGGTCGAACTGGCCGATGGTGAGGCCGCCGAAGTCAAAGCCGCCGCCGACATCGCCCGGATCGTTGATGCGCACGCCGTCAATCAGCACAAGGCTCTGCGCGTTCTCTGCCCCGCGGATGAAGACGCTGGTGGGATGGCCGAAACCGCCCGCCGAAGAAATCGACACGCCCGGCAGGCGCGCCAGCACATCGACCGCCTGCACCGCCTGGGTACGCTCGATGTCAGCCCGGGTGACGACGCTGACCGGCTGACCGATCTGGCTGAGCCGCATCTCGGTGCGGGTAGCCGTGACGACGATCGGGTCGCCCACCTCCTCGGCGAGAGCAGGCGTACTGACGGCGAGCGCCGAACCGAGCAGAAGCAGATATTTCATGTACATTCCTTCCGAACCTTGAACGAAATGCCGTTCATGGCGGAGGGAGCGCGCCTTTCCTCATGCGCGCACGCTCGCTGCAACCGGACACCCCGCCCGGCGCGGAACGACCATCTCGGGCAGGTCTCCTGGCTCCCGGATCGATACCCGCCCTCGCCTTCCCAGTTCGCGAACCAGTGGCATGTCGGAGGCGGACTCCCCGGTCACAGTTGCGGGGGCAGCTTCGGCGTTGAACCGAAATTCCCTCTTAGGTCCGGCTAACTGGACAACCCGTGACGTGGCGGCGCCGATACTGTCCCGGGTCAGGAATGGCAAGAGCGCGCAGCGGCTGACTGAAGAGAAGGGCAGAAGGGCGGTTCATTAACCGGTTAAGCGTAGGAAGGCGGGATGTTCCGCTTCGGGACGGCTGGAACGCCGCAGGTGCGGCCCTTAGCGATGCGGGATAGGCGCAGGCGTGCCGCGCTGCGCAAAGCGCTGCGGCCGAAAGGACAAGAGTGAACCCAGCCCCCGCCTTCCTTGCCGTGATCGGAGACTGCGAGACGCGCCCGCGCGACTTCGCCGCGCGTTTCGATCGGCGAAGGGCCGGCCGGGGCAGGCGCCATATGCACAAGCGGCGCCACTGGACAATCGGCTTTGCCGGGCTTGCCGCCGTCACCCTGCCCGCGTTCGCCGCGCCGGGCGGGTGGGAACGTTTCGCCATCGCCGATGCGGTCGCAGAGGAAACTCGGGTCGAGCCGATGCCTTTCGAACGGGCAGGCGCCAGCTTTCCCGGCTCGGCCTTCTACTACCTCGACTTCGAAGCGGCCCCGCTCAAGGTCGGCGAAGGAATCCGCTCGGACGCGGACGAAACTGTCCAAAGCCCGGCCGCGCGCGCGCTGCGCATCGACAACAGCGGTGTCGATCGCACCCGCGCGCTGCAGTGCCTGGCCGCCGCGATCTACTATGAAGCCGCCAGCGAACCCGACCCCGGCCAGCGCGCGGTCGCGCAGGTCGTGCTCAACCGCGTGGCCCATCCTGCCTATCCCGGCACGGTGTGCGGTGTCGTCTACCAGGGATCGGAGCGCACGACCGGCTGCCAGTTCTCCTTCACCTGCGACGGTTCGCTGGCACGAAAGCCCGTGCGCCTGTTTTGGGACCGGGCGATGGACGTCGCCCGCGCAGCACTGTCCGGCTATGTCTATGCGCCGGTCGGGCTCTCCACGCATTATCACACCGTCCAGGTCCATCCCTACTGGGCTGCCAGCCTCGACTATACAGGCACGATCGGGGCGCACCGCTTCTATGGCTTTCGAGGGACGGCCGGACGACCCGGCACTTTCCGCTTCGCCTACGCCGGCGGCGAGCCGCTGGCCGCGCCGCATCGCCGCGACGATTCCTCGCTTGCCGCCGCGGCCGCTGCCGCGCTTGACCCGGTAAATGTGCAGCGCAGTTTCGGCGCGCTCGAACCGGCCCGGGCAAGCGAGCCCGCTGCCTCGCGACCGGCCTCGACCCCGCTCTATACCAGCGAGGTTCGCGAGCGCGGCGGCGATGCCATCTACCGCGCGCACAGCCTGCCCGAAACGCAGGGAATCAAGGCGCAGTACGCCAACAGCGGCCGCTGGATCGCCCAGCCGACCGACTGACCGCGGCTCCGTCGAAAGACCGGCCGCGCCGCAAGACTTCAGCAACCATAGGCCATCACGAAGGTTTAGAGCCTGCGTGGCATAACCGGCCCAAGCACGATACGACACGAAGGGCCGCCGATCATGACAATCCGCTTTGCCGCCGCTTGGGGTGGGAGAAGTCCCGTTATCATGCGTGCGCTCTGCCGGTCCGCTCCGCTGGGCGCGGTCAATGACAACAGACGGGAAGGCCAGAGTTCGGACGCGGCAAAACGGGCGATGGCCGCCTACGCCAATCCGCAGGCGCCGTTGCCATTGCCGATGCAGGCGGCGAACGACCAGCTGCTGCTGGCGGAAGCCTTGCGCCATTTCGCGCGACATGGCCTCTCCGCCGCTGCCCACGCCCGCGCCAAGGCGGAAGCGGCGCGCGCCGCCGACGACGATGAAGGCTGCACCTGGTGGCTGTCGATCTGCCGCCAGCTCGACCGGCGGATGGCCGACGCCTTTGCCCGCAAGATCGCCAGCCGCGGCTGACCGAACTCTTCGATTTCGTTCCTCCTCCTCACGGGACGCGGCGCCGCGTCCCGAGGCCGTCACGCTTCGCCTCCACAGGCCTTGTACCAGCAGCTTATCAGTGAGATGAGTGGCGGAGCTTCACCTGGCCGAGCCGGCTGGCGCGGCCCGATCCCCTAGCGGCATTCCGGCATCCGCCGTTTCAGGGATTTCTCTATTGCAATTGCGAACTATTATCACTAAAAAGTAGTGCAATATGCCCTTCCCACGCCTTTTCGCGGTTGCAATGTCGCGCCGACGGGCGTAGGGCGCGCGTCGAAACCGACGGCACCTGCCTTCTGCGGGACAAAGCAGGCCGCCTTTGACGTCCGAGGTCCCGCCACTGGGAAGGACACGCACGCATCATGGCTCGTAAGAAAATTGCCCTTATCGGCGCCGGCAACATCGGCGGCACGCTCGCGCACCTCGCCGCGCAGAAGGAACTGGGCGACATCGTCCTGTTCGACATTGCCGAAGGCATCCCCCAGGGCAAGGCTCTCGACCTCTCGCAGTGCGGCCCCGTCGAAGGCTTCGACGCCCAGATCACCGGCACCAATGACTACAAGGACATCGCGGGCGCGGACGTCGTGATCGTCACCGCCGGTGTGCCCCGCAAGCCGGGCATGAGCCGCGACGACCTGCTGGGCATCAACCTCAAGGTCATGAAGTCGGTCGGCGAAGGCATCAAGCAGCATGCCCCGAACGCTTTTGTCATCTGCATCACCAACCCGCTCGACGCGATGGTCTGGGCGCTGCGCGAATTCTCCGGCCTGCCGCACAACAAGGTCGTCGGCATGGCCGGGGTGCTCGATTCGGCCCGCTTCTCGACTTTCCTCGCCTGGGAATTCGGCGTGTCGGTGCGCGACGTGACCAGCTTCGTGCTGGGCGGCCACGGCGACACCATGGTGCCGGTGGTCGAATACTCGACCGTCAAGGGCATCCCCGTTCCCGACCTCATCAAGATGGGCAAGTCCACGCAGGAGCGCATCGACGAAATCGTCAAGCGCACCGCCAACGGCGGCGGCGAGATCGTCGGCCTGCTCAAGACCGGCTCCGCCTTCTACGCCCCGGCCGCCAGCGCCATCGCCATGGCCGAAAGCTACCTCGGCGACCAGAAGCGCATCCTGCCCTGCGCCGCGCACATCACCGGCCAGTACGGCGTTGACGGCCTCTACGTCGGCGTGCCGGTAAAGATCGGCAAGGACGGCGTCGAGGAAGTGATCGAGATCGAACTCGACGAGAAGGCCAAGGCGGGGCTTCAGGTGTCGATCGACGCGGTTGGCGAACTGCTGGTGGCCTGCAAGGGCATCGACGAATCGCTGGCCTGACACCGGCATACAAATCACCGTCATCCCGGCGCAGGCCGGGACCCAGCTGGAAAAATAATGCCGCGAAGCGACTTTATTTGTTGGACTGGGCCCCGGCCTTCGCCGGGGTGACGATCAGGGAAGGTAATGGAGAAGCACGGCTACGTTTACATCATGGCCAGCCGTCGCAACGGAACGCTCTATATCGGCGTCACCAGTGACCTGCGCAGCCGGGTGTGGCAGCACAAGGAAGGCACTTTCGACGGTTTCACGAAGAAATATGGATGCAAGGCGCTCGTCTGGTTTGCCGTATTTGATCGCGTTGAAGATGCCATCCGCCGTGAGAAGCAAATGAAAGAATGGCGGCGCGCATGGAAACTGCGCGTCATCGAGGAAATGAACCCCGACTGGGACGACTTGTTCGAGTCGATATGTTGAGCTGCCCCCCATGGCCTTCGCCGGGGTGACGATTAAGGGAACGGATGGAAGTATGAGCATCCTCGTAAACAAGAACACCAAGGTCATCACCCAGGGCATGACCGGCTCGACCGGCAGCTTCCACACGCAGGCCGCGCTTGACTACGGCACGCAGATGGTCGCGGGCGTGACCCCGGGCAAGGGCGGCACCGAGCACCTCGGCCTGCCGCAGTTCAACACCGTCGCCGAAGCCAAGGCCGCGACCGGCGCGACTGCCTCGTGCGTCTATGTGCCGCCTGCGGGTGCGGCCGATGCGATCCTCGAGGCGATCGACGCCGAGATCGAACTCATCATCTGCATCACCGAGGGTATCCCGGTACTCGACATGGTTCCGGTGAAGCGCGCGCTGACCGGCTCGAAGTCGCGCCTGATCGGCCCGAACTGCCCGGGCGTGCTGACGCCGAACGAGTGCAAGATCGGCATCATGCCCGGCAACATCTTCTCGAAGGGTTCTGTGGGTGTTGTGTCGCGCTCTGGTACGCTTACGTATGAAGCCGTGTTCCAGACCACCAATGCGGGCCTCGGACAGACCACCGCGGTCGGCATCGGCGGCGACCCGGTCAACGGCACGAACTTCATCGACATGCTCGAACTGTTCCTGGCCGATGACGAGACCAGGTCGATCATCATGATCGGCGAAATCGGCGGCAGCGCCGAGGAAGAAGCGGCGCAGTTCCTCAAGGACGAGGCCAAGCGCGGCCGCAAGAAGCCGATGGTCGGCTTCATCGCCGGTCTCACCGCTCCTCCGGGCCGCCGCATGGGCCACGCCGGCGCGATCGTCTCGGGCGGCCAGGGCGGCGCGGAAGACAAGATCGCGGCGATGGAAGAGGCCGGCATCCGCGTCAGCCCCTCGCCCTCGCTGCTGGGCGAGACCCTTGTCGACGTTCTCAAGGAATACGCCTGACTTACTCTTTCCCGGCCTGCACCATCCGGTAAAACCCGGAGAATGCAGGCCGCGGAATATAAACCATAAAGCGGACACGCTGCGTACTCTGGCCGGCAAGGCGCCCTCCCCGGGAAACCTTCAAGGCCGCATCTGAATACCCGGTAGCGCCGGGCAATGTGCATCCGGCGAGGAAAGGTGATTCCCATGGGCGACGAGAGTTTCGATTTCACGTCTGACCTTGGCATGGACGGGCCCCAGCCGGGGCCGAGCTGGCAGCGCAGCAACTGGCCGCGTGTCGGCGCCGAGTTCGAAGACGACCTGACCCAGGGCCTCGATCCCACCACGCTTCGCGCGAAGATCGAAAAGGCCGCCGCCCGGGGCGCCGCGAAAGTCGACCAGTCGAGCATCGACCAGGCCGCCGCCGATGCCATCCGCGCCATGATGCTGATCCGCACCTATCGCGTGCGCGGGCACCTTGCGGCGGACCTCGACCCGCTCGGTCTTTCGCAGCGCAAGCTGCCGCAGGACCTCACGCCCGAATACCACGGTTTCACCGGCGACGCGCTGGACCGTCCGGTCTTTGTCGGCGGCAACCTCGGCCTCGAATGGACGACCGTGCGCGAGCTGGTTCAGATCCTGCGCGCCAACTACTGCGGCAAGGTCGGCCTCGAGTACATGCACATCTCCGATGTCGAGGAACGCCGCTTCCTGCAGGAACGCATGGAAGGCGCCGACAAGGAAATCGAGTTCACGCCCGAGGGCAAGAAAGCGATCCTCCAGGCCGTCGTGCGCGGCGAGCAGTACGAGAAATTCCTCGGCAAGAAGTACGTCGGCACCAAGCGCTTCGGCCTCGACGGCGGGGAATCGATGATCCCCGCGCTCGAGAGCGTCATCAAGTATGGCGGCCAGCTCGGCGTGAAGGAGATCGTCTTCGGCATGGCCCATCGCGGCCGCCTCAACGTCCTCGCCAACGTCATGGCCAAGCCCTACAAGGTTATCTTCCACGAATTCTCGGGAGGCACCGCCAATCCCGAGGACGTTGGCGGATCGGGCGACGTGAAGTACCACCTCGGCACGTCCACCGACCGCGAATTCGACGGCGTCAAGGTCCACATGAGCCTGATGCCCAACCCTTCGCACCTAGAGACGGTGGACCCCGTGGTGCTCGGCAAGGTGCGCGCCTACCAGGTGTTCCACGACGACATCGGTGACGATATCGGCCCCGGCGCGAAGCACAAGCAGGTCCTGCCGGTGCTGATCCACGGCGACGCCGCTTTCGCCGGCCAGGGCGTGGTCTGGGAATGCTTCGGCCTTTCGGGCGTTGCCGGCTACGACACGGGCGGCTGCGTCCACTTCGTCATCAACAACCAGATCGGCTTCACCACCTCGCCGAACTTCGCGCGCAACTCGCCCTACCCCACGGACGTCGCCAAGGGCGTCCAGGCGCCGATCCTGCACGTCAACGGCGACGATCCGGCGGCCGTGACGTTCGCCTGCAAGCTGGCGATCGACTATCGCCAGACCTTCGGCCGCGACATCGTGATCGACATGTGGTGCTATCGCCGCTTCGGCCACAACGAGGGCGACGAGCCGAGCTTCACCCAGCCGCTGATGTATGCGCAGATCCGCAAGCATCCGCCGGTCAGCGAGATCTACGCCGAGCGCCTCAAGTCGGAAGGTGTGATTGACGACGCGTTCCTGTCCGAGACAGAGAAATCCTTCAACGCGCATCTCGAGGAGCAGTTCGAGGCTGCCAGGACCTACAAGTCCAACCACGCGGACTGGTTCGGCGGGCGCTGGAGCGGGTTCAACAAGCCGGTGGACCCCGAAACCGCGCGCCGCAACGTCCACACGGGAATCGAGGCCAAGCTGTTCGACAGCCTCGGCCGCACGCTGACGACCGTTCCCGAAGACCTGAACATCCACAAGACCCTCGCCCGCGTGATCCAGGCGAAGGAAGAGATGTTCAAGGCCGGCGAAGGCTTCGACTGGGCCACGGCCGAAGCGCTCGCTTTCGGCAGCCTGGTCTCGGAAGGATACGGCGTGCGCGTCTCCGGCCAGGATTGCGAGCGCGGCACCTTCAGCCAGCGTCACGCCGTCTGGGTCGACCAGAAGGACGAGCGCAAGTACACGCCGCTTTCGACGCTGCCGCACGGCAACTTCGAAGTGCTGAACTCGACCCTGTCGGAATACGGCGTGCTCGGCTTCGAGTTCGGCTACGCCAGCGCCGATCCGAAGACGCTGGTGCTCTGGGAAGCGCAGTTCGGCGACTTCGCCAATGGCGCCCAGATCATCATCGACCAGTACATCGCCGCATCCGAAGCCAAGTGGCTGCGCGCCAACGGGCTCGTCATGCTGCTGCCGCACGGTTATGAGGGCCAGGGCCCCGAGCACTCCTCGGCGCGCCTGGAGCGCTTCCTGCAGCTCTGCGCGCAGGACAACCTGCAGGTCTGCAACATCACCACTCCGGCCAACTACTTCCACGTGCTGCGCCGGCAGATGCACCGCCCGTTCCGCAAGCCGCTGATCATCATGACGCCCAAGTCGCTGCTCCGTCACCCGATGGCGAAGTCGCAGGCGGATGACTTCATCGGCGAGGGGCACTTCTTCCGCATTCTCTCGGACCCCAAGACGCCAAGCGACGAGGACACGAAGAAGGTCATCCTGTGCTCGGGCAAGGTCGCCTACGACCTGTTCGAGGCGCGCGACGAAAACGAGATCGACGATACGCAGATCATCCGCCTCGAACAGCTCTACCCTTTCCCGGGCGAGCCGCTGGCCCTGCGCCTCTCGCGCATGAAGAACCTGGAGGAGATCGTCTGGTGCCAGGAAGAGCCGCGGAACAACGGCGCCTGGTTCTTCGTCGAATCGCTGATCGAGGAAGCGGCCAGGGATGCAGGCCTGACCGCCTGCCGTCCGCGCTATGCCGGCCGCCACTCCGCCGCCTCGCCCGCCACTGGCCTCGCCAAGCGCCACGTCGCCGAGCAGGCCGCGCTGGTTGCCGACGCGCTCCACCTTTCCGTCCGTGACGAACTCCGACGCAAGCAGAAGGCTTGAGATAATCCATGTCCACCGAAGTCAAGGTCCCCACGCTCGGCGAATCCGTGGCCGAGGCCACCATCGGCCAGTGGCTCAAGCAGCCCGGTGAAGCCGTTTCCGCAGACGAGCCGATCGCCAGCCTGGAAACCGACAAGGTCGCCATCGACGTGATGGCTCCGCATGACGGCGTCATGGGCCAGCAGCTTGCAGCCGAGGGCGATACCGTCACGGTCGGCGCGCTGATCGCCACTATCGAGGAAGGGACCGGCTCGTCAGGCAAGGGAGCCGCCCCGGCGCCAAAAAATGAAGCCGCACCCAAGGCCGAGACCCCGCCCCCCGCTGCCGCTGCCGAAGAAGCGCCTTCGGGTGCCTCGGTGCTCTCCCCCGCCGTGCGGCGCGCGGTTCTGGAATACGGGATCGATCCTGCCACCATCAAGGGCACCGGCAAGGACGGACGCATCACCAAGGACGACGTCGTCGCCGCCGCCAAGGCCAAGTCCGCCAGTCCGGCGCCGACGGCTTCCACTCCCGCCCGTCCCGAGCGTGCGGAAGGCCCGGCACGCAGGGAAGAGCGCGTCAAGATGACGCGCCTGCGCCAGACGATCGCCAAACGCCTCAAGAGCGCGCAGGACAATGCCGCGCTGCTCACCACGTTCAACGACGTCGACATGACGGCGGTGATCGAGGCGCGCAACAAGTACAAGGACGTGTTCGAGAAGAAGCACGGCATCCGCCTCGGCTTCATGAGCTTCTTCGCCAAGGCCTCGGTCCTGGCGCTGAAAGACGTGCCGGCCGCCAACGCCTATATCGAGGGCGACGAGATCGTCTATCACGACTACGTCGATATCTCGGTCGCGGTCTCGGCGCCCAACGGCCTTGTCGTCCCCGTCGTTCGCGACTGCGACAAGCTCTCCTTCGCGCAGATCGAGCAGTCCATCGCCGACTACGGCAAGAAGGCCAAGGACGGCACGCTCACCATGGAGGACATGAAGGGCGGCACCTTCACCATCTCCAACGGCGGCGTGTTCGGCTCGCTGATGTCGACGCCGATCATCAACCCGCCGCAGTCGGCGGTGCTGGGTCTCCACCGCATCGACGAGCGCCCGGTAGTCCGGAACGGCGAGATCGTCATCCGCCCGATGATGTACATCGCCCTGTCCTACGACCACCGCCTGATCGACGGCCGCGAGGCGGTGACCGCGCTCAAGATCATCAAGGAAGCGATCGAGGATCCGACGCGATTGCTGATTGAGCTGTAAGCACGTCGTCCCGGGCTCGACCCGGGACCGGTGGCAGTGCTTCCCCCGCCGAACGAGCGCCAGCGGTCCCGGATCAGGTCCGGGATGACGGAGAAGAAGAATGGCTGAATACGACTACGACGTCCTTGTCATCGGTGCCGGCCCCGGCGGCTATGTCGCCGCAATCCGCGCGGCGCAGCTCGGGCTGAAGACCGCCTGCGCGGAAGGGCGCGAGACGCTGGGCGGTACTTGCCTCAACGTCGGCTGCATTCCTTCGAAAGCGATGCTCCACGCCTCGGAATATTTCGACGCGGCAGCGAGTGGCACTATGGCGAAGATGGGCATCAAGGTTAAGCCCGAACTCGACCTGGAGGCCATGCACGGCCAGCGCAAGGATTCGGTCAAGGGCCTGACCGGAGGCATCGAGTTCCTGTTCAAGAAGAACAAGGTCGACTGGCTCAAGGGCTATGCCCAGTTCAAGGACGCGCACAGCGTTGAAGTCGCGGGCAAGACCGTGACTGCCAAGAACGTGGTAATCGCCACCGGCTCCTCCGTCACCCCCCTGCCCGGCGTCGAGATCGACAACTCCAAGGGCGTGGTCGTGGATTCGACCGGCGCTCTGGAACTGGCTTCGGTGCCGAAGAAAATGGTGGTCATCGGCGGCGGCGTGATCGGGCTGGAACTCGGGTCGGTCTGGCGGCGACTCGGCGCGGAAGTCATCGTCGTCGAATTCCTCGACCAGCTCCTGCCCGGCATGGACATGGACGTGCGCAAGGAAGCGGCCAAGATCTTCAAGAAGCAGGGCATGACGCTCAAGCTCTCGACCAAGGTCACCGGCGTGACCGTCAAGGGCAAGAAGGCCACCCTCACGCTCGAGCCCGCCGCCGGCGGCGATGCCGAGAAGCTGGACGCCGACGTCGTGCTGGTTTCCATCGGCCGCAAGCCCAATACCGAGGGCCTCGGCCTCGACGAGATCGGGCTGGAAGTGAACCAGCGCAGCCAGATCGAAACCGACCACGACTTTGCCACCAAGGTCGATGGCGTCTGGGCCATCGGCGACGTCATCCCCGGCCCGATGCTCGCGCACAAGGCCGAGGACGAAGGCATTGCCGTGGCCGAGAACATCGCCGGCCTCACCGGCATCGTGAACCATGACGTGATTCCCGGCGTCGTCTACACCCAGCCCGAGATCGCCGGCGTGGGCCTGACCGAGGAAGCGGCCAAGGAACGCGGCGCGGTCAAGGTCGGCAAGTTCCCGATGCTCGCCAACTCGCGCGCCAAGACCAACCACGAGCCCGACGGCTTCGTGAAGGTTATCGCCGACGCCGAGACCGATCGCGTGCTCGGCGTGTGGTGCATCGCCTCGGTCGCCGGCACGATGATCGCCCAGGCCGCGCAGGCCATGGAATTCGGCGCGACCAGCGAGGACATCGCCTACACCTGCCACGCCCATCCGACGCACTCCGAGGCGATCAAGGAAGCAGCTATGGCGGTGACCGGCAAGCCGATCCACATCTGAGGCGAGATGGCCGGGACGCCCAACGCCTTGCTAACGGCCCAGGGCGAGCGGTATCGTCTCGATGCGAGGCCCGTTGATCCTGCGCGCGGCTCCCGCGTGCCATCCCGGCCCGCAGCATCGACATGCCGCTGACCGGCCCTGCCATCCCGATCCTGCCGCCGATGCTGGATTTGCTGGGCATCGCCGTGTTCGCGCTTTCCGGAGCGCTCGCGGCGGCGCGCTTGCGGCAGACGGTGGTGACGGTTGCCTTTTTCGCGCTCGTGACCGGTGTCGGCGGCGGAACCTTGCGCGATCTCCTGATCGGGGCGCCGGTGTTCTGGGTTCACGATCCGCTGGTGGCGCCTCTATGCCTCGCGGTGGCGCTTCTCGCCTGGTTCACGCCCGTGCGCTGGTGGGAGGGACAACTGCTGGAATGGGCCGACGCGCTGGGACTCGCGGTGTTTGCGGTGCTTGGCACGATGAAGGCGCTTGCCTGGGGCGTGCCGGTGGTCCCCGCGGTGCTGATGGGTGTGGTGACCGGCTGTATCGGCGGCGTCATTCGCGATGTGCTGGCCGGGCAGCCCTCGATCCTGATGCGTCCGGAACTCTACGTCACGGCGGCGGCGCTGTCGGCGGCATTGGGTGCGCTGGGGATGGTGCTCGGCCTCGCACCGGCACTGACGTGGGCGCTTGCCGTCTTCGCCGGATTTTCCCTGCGCGGCGCGGCGATCCGCTGGTCGATCGGCCTGCCCACCCATCCGGGCACACGCGGGGACTAGGAACTTCAGGGGCCGATCCGCCAGAAGGCGGCTTCCGCGCGGCGGATTGTACAAAGCCGCTTCGCGCCTTCCCATAGTTCCGCATTGCGGTTGGGCGCTTCGCACCTCGCCACGTCGAGCGCGTGGCCGGCATCCGCAGCGTCGAACTCGATCCTCTTTTCCACCCCCACGCCGTCATCCAGAAACTTCAACGTGTACAGAGGCATGTCTCCTCCTGCGAGTGCCGCTCGCGGTCTTCATATCCTTCCGCACCATTAGCCAAAAATCGCCGCCCGGTTCCCGCTGCGTGCGGCAAGCGGGGGCTGCACAGCGCCGGAACGCCGCGTCACCCATCCCCGATCCGCCGCAAGCGGCAGGCAACGCGCAAAAAAGCCTCAGTCGCGCCCGGCGACCGGCGGGTCCTCGCCAAGATCCTCGTACCAGGCCTCGACCGGACCGGAGAGCTTGATCGTCAGCGGATTGCCGCGGCGGTCCATGGTCTTGCCCGCCTGCACGCGCACCCAGCCTTCGGAAATGCAGTATTCCTCGACATTGGTGCGCACCGTGCCCTTGAAGCGGATGCCGACGCCGCGGCGCAGCTTTTCGCCGTCGAAGTGCGGGCTCTTCGGGTTGATCGCCATGCGATCGGGCGGGACGTCGGGGCCGGACGAGATCTCTTCGGTCATGAGCCGCGCTTTAGTCCGCGATGGGCGCCTGTCAATTTCGAACCTTGTCAATTCGATCCGATTTGTTTAGGGGCGCGCTTCCGCACTGGAAGCGGGCGCGTAGCTCAGCGGTAGAGCACACCCTTCACACGGGTGGGGTCACAGGTTCAATCCCTGTCGCGCCCACCATCTTTTCTGGCACTTGGCTGGGGAGATGGCACCGCTCGGGGGAGCTGATTTCATCGCTCTTAACCCCAAAAATCTGCACAATAGGACCGCCTATTTGCCCAGGCGGCCTTTCCGACGCGGCGGTCACGGCCCTCAGCATGGCGATGAACTGGTCCCAGTCCGGCTCTGGCGGCTCGCCCCCTCGGGCGCGTAGAAGGCGCTAGGGTTCATAGTGATGTTGAAATTCCTCGTGTGACATTTGGGCCCTCCATTCGGGCGCGTTTGCCGGGCGCAGAGGAATTGCTATGTGGAGAAACTCCAAACTTGGGTGCATATTCAGCGTTCCTCACTTGTTCTTCATTCCGCAAGTCGCGTAGTGACTATGGCAAGGGGGCTTTATGGCACTTACGAAGAGATGGGCTGGCCGCGTTTGGGGCACGAATGTTGGCAACGTATTCGTCACCCTAGAAGGTGAAGATGCTGCGCTGACCGGCACACTTCGGATAAATGAGCCGAGCGTTGGCATTGCCGTGTACGCGGTGCAAGGCACGTTCGACGCCCCCCCCTGACGTTGACCGGCCAACCGCAGGCACAAATCGAGGGCGTCGAGTTTGGACAGCTCTCCGTCACCGGCACCATGAACGCCAAGGGCGAAATCAACGGCGATTGGCAGACCACAATCGGTTCGGCCGGGACCTTCGTGCTCTTTCCCCATGCAGCCGGTGAGCAGACCGACGATGTGCAACGAGCCGAGCAATTCCACACGGCCCGCTTCAATTTCGGCGCTATTGAAATTGATAAGGAACAGATCACGGAAATCGCTGAGAACATCAGGCGCGAGTTTCCTAGCGTCATTGTTACCGAGGTCGCAGGCACTGAGCAGGCTCGCTACCTTGAGGACTTCAAGCAGCTGCAATTCACCGTCGACCGCGCCGAGATCATCAAGATATTCGCGCAAAAGCCCGATGGGAGCGGCGCGAATCAGGTGATCTCAATCGAATTTGGCCCGCAGGTGAATACGGCCATGACCCAAGGGCGAACGAGGCGTGGGTACTCGGCCAGCTTGAGACGTTGAAGCGCGACCTGAAACGGTACGAGCGCACTTACATCACGAATTTCAAGCGATGGGGCATCGGCATCAATCAAGTGATGCTGCTGGCAGCTATCGTGTTCCTCCCCAGCCTGGGTAACTTGAAGGACCGCGCGATCCTGATGGGCGTGGTTCTGGCCCTGATCTTCGGGGTCAACTGGCTGCACTCGCGGTATGTGCCCTACGCGGCGATCTACTTGCGCGAAAAGAAGAAGGGCTGGTTCGGGAAGGCTTGGCCGAGGGTCGCCTCATGGGGGATCGGTATCGTGGCGGTTGTGATCGGCACCTTGGCAGCGGCCTACCTCCAAGGGGCGCTCAAGATACCTTCGCCGCCACCCGCTATCGAGGCACCCAAGGACAAGTAGGCGATTAGATTGCGTAGGAACTGACGTCACGCCCCCTGCAGCGTTTGCATACGGGCGGCGGGGCGGTACACTTCTTGGGTCGAGCCGTGAACGCTGATCGCCGGAACGGCCGGGGAGAGCAGACAGCCGCAGACGACGCCCGGCTCCATGCCGGCCATCGCCGCGTCGGACCGCGCGGGACTCGGATTACCAAGCACGAAAAACACCTTGACTTCGGCCCCTGTGTTCGATATTTCCATATTTATCGAATCATTGGAACATGTGATGGAAGCCAACCGCGTCATCCGCGCCCTGTCTGCTCTGGCGCAGGAGCATCGACTTGCCGCATTCCGGCTGCTGGTACAGGCAGGCGAGGATGGCATCGCTGCCGGTTCGCTGGCGGACCTGCTCGACGTGCCTCCTTCCTCGATGAGCTTCCACCTTGCCCAACTGGCCAATGCCGGGCTCGTTACCCAGCGGCGGGAGAGCCGCTCGATCATCTATTCGGCCGACTATGCCGCGATGAACGGCCTGATGGGCTACCTCACCGAAAACTGCTGCGGCGGCGTTCCCTGTACCGACACGGGTGCCGAGGCTGCCGCCTGTCCTTCCGATCCCGAAAGAAAGAGCGCCTGATGAAACGGTTCCATGTGCATGTCGGCGTTACCGACATCGACAAGTCGATCGCCTTCTATTCCAGCCTGTTCGACGCCGAACCCGCCGTGGTGAAGCCCGATTATGCCAAGTGGCTGCTCGACGATCCGCGTATCAACTTCGCCATCTCCATGCGCGAGGACGCCGCCAAGGGGATCGAGCATCTGGGCATGCAGGTCGCGGACAGGGCCGAGCTGGCCGAAGTCTACGACCGGCTCACGGCTGCCGACCGCCCGGTGCTGGAAGAAGGGGCGACCACCTGCTGCTATGCGCGGTCGGAGAAAAGCTGGATCGCCGATCCCGACGGCGTGGTGTGGGAAGCCTTCCTGACCGAAGGCGATAGCACGACCTATGGCGGCAGCCCCGATCTCGATCGGCTCGTCTCGGCCAATGCCGCATCCGGCGCCTGCTGCTCGCCGCAGGTGGCACCGGCAAA
The DNA here is from genome assembly GCF_014640675.1 of Novosphingobium endophyticum. Classification (GTDB taxonomy): domain Bacteria; phylum Pseudomonadota; class Alphaproteobacteria; order Sphingomonadales; family Sphingomonadaceae; genus Novosphingobium; species Novosphingobium endophyticum. The sequence continues at coordinate 142,795 of NZ_BMHK01000006.1, forward strand.
ATCCTCCTGCTGCTGAGGCTTTCATGTCCGATAGACCGCTGAACGTGCTGTTTTTGTGCACGGGCAACTCCGCGCGCTCGATCCTGGCCGAGGCCATCCTCGCTCAGGACGGCGAAGGTCGCTTTCGCTCCTACAGCGCGGGGAGCAATCCCGCCGGCACCGTCAATCCCTGGGCGATCCATACGCTGAAAACGCTGGGCTATCCGGCGGAGGGCTATCGTTCGAAAAGCTGGAACGCGTTCGCCAACGGGCCGGAGTTCGACCTGATCTTCACCGTGTGCGACAATGCGGCGGCGGAGAGCTGCCCCGTCTGGCCGGGCCGCCCCACCAGCGCGCATTGGGGCATTCCCGATCCGGCGGCCGTGGAGGGAAGCGATGCAGAGAAGGCCGCAGCCTTCCTCGACGCGTTCCGCATGCTCAAGCGGCGGATCGACCTGCTGCTCACGCTTCCGATCGCGAGCCTGGAGGCACTGGCGCTGCGCGAGAAGTTGCAGGCCATCGGCCGCGAGGCGGACGAGCAATGACCGCGACAACCGCTGATTTCGAAGCCCGCGCGGCGGGCCTTGGCCTTTTCGAGAAGTGGCTGTCGGTCTGGGTTGGCGCGGCTATCCTCGCCGGCATTGCGCTCGGCAATCTTGCGCCGGGGATATTCGCCTCGATCGCCTCGATCGAATACGCCTCGGTCAATCTCGTCGTCGCCGGGCTGATCTGGGCGATGATTTTCCCGATGATGGTGGCGGTCGATTTCGGCGCCGTGCGCCGCGTCGGCGACAAACCCAAGGGCCTCGTCATCACGCTGGTGGTCAACTGGCTGATCAAGCCCTTTACGATGACAGCTCTGGGCGTGTTGTTCTTCGAGATCGTCTTCGCGGACATCATCGCGCCCGCCGATGCGCAGCAGTACATCGCCGGACTGATCCTGCTCGGCGCCGCGCCCTGCACGGCGATGGTCTTTGTCTGGTCGCAGCTGACCCGGGGCGATCCCGCATACACACTGGTGCAGGTGGCGGCGAACGACCTGATCATGATCGTCGCCTTCGCCCCCATAGTGGCGCTGCTTTTGGGCGTGACGGACATCGCCGTGCCGTGGGAGACGCTGCTGCTCTCGGTCGCGCTTTACGTCGTCATACCGCTGGCGGCGGGGGCCTTCGTTCGCCGCCGCCTGCTGACAAGCCATGGCGGCGACGAACACGCGGTGTCTGATTTTACCGGCCGGATGAAGCCGCTCTCCATCGTCGGCCTGCTGCTGACCGTGCTGCTGCTGTTCGGCTTCCAGGCCGAGACCATCGTTGGCCGCCCGCTGCTGATCGCGCTGATCGCGGCGCCGATCATCATCCAGAGCTACGGAATATTCTTCATCGCCTATGGCGCGGCCAAGGCGTGGAAGGTTCCGCATGCGGTAGCCGCTCCTTGCGCGCTCATCGGTACGTCCAACTTCTTCGAACTCGCCGTGGCGGTGGCCATCGGTCTGTTCGGGCTGGGAAGCGGAGCGGCCTTGGCTACCGTGGTCGGTGTCCTCGTCGAGGTTCCGGTCATGCTCTCGCTTGTCGCGATCGCGAACAGGACGCGCAATCGCTTCACCGGCGACTGATACCAGGCTGCCAGCGCATTGCCGGCCTTCAGCCTGAAGCTGACGTCCATGACCGCCACCTTGCGGATGCCGGGCGGCGCGGCGGCCAGCCCTTGCACCGCCAGTTCCCGCTTCGGCCGTTTCAGCCCCATGGGCGGAACCCGGAAAGGCACGGCGCCGAACAGATCGCGCAGACGGCCGAGGGCCTGGCGGCTTGAGATCATGCCTTTCCAGTTGCCGATCATCTGTTCGACCGGCGCCAGCGCACGGGCCGAAAGAATGGACGCCGCGATGATGATCCCCCCGCTGGCGTTCCCGTTGATCACGAGGAAGGCACCGAGCGCCAGCGTGGCCGATTGCAGCAGCATCCGGAACGCCTTGGTCGAGCCGGTCAGCGTGCTAGATATGTAGGAATAGCGGTCGTTGGCGCGCAGGTATTCCGCCTCGATCGCATGCCATTCGCGCCGCCGGGCGGTCGCCATGCCAAGGGCTTTCAGCGTTTCGGCATCGCGCAAGGTCGCCTCGGCCAGGGTCAGCCGTTTCGCGCCCGAACGCATCGTCTCCAGGGCGAGCAGCTCGGTCATGCGGTTGTTGACCAGCATTAGGGCGACCAGCACGAGAACGCCCGCCAGAGCCAGCAGGCCGATGCTCCAGTGGAACACCGTGAGGATGAGCAGATAGACGAGCACCCACGGCAGATCGGCTATGGCAAGCGGCCCCGCCCCCGAGAGATAGCCGCGCACCGTATCGGCATCGCGCACCACCTGCGTGCCGTTCGGAATCGGCCCGCGCGCCAGTTCGTGGCGCGAGAGGACGTCGAGCACCCGGTCGCTGATGCCGCGCATGAACAGCGATCCGACCTGAACCATGACCCGGCCGCGCACGACATCGAGCACAGCCTGGAAGCCGTAGGCCAGGGTCACCAGCACCAGCAGGCTGACGAGCGACGGAACGCTGCGACTGGGGATCACGTCGTCATAGACGAGCAGCATGAAGAACGAGCCGGAGAGGAGCAGCACGTTATAGACGCTGCTGATCGCCAGCACCGGCAGCAGGACACGCCGCAATGGCGCGATGGCCTTCTTGAGCTCGGTGGACAGCCTGACGGCGAATATCATTCAAAGTCATCCGCGAAAACACGGTAACTCAATATCGGCCCGCACCGGAATGGCGATCACTAGCTGATCCGATCTGGAGCCAAACCGGATGCAGTCGCGGTTCTCTTGGGAAACTCCGCGCCTAGAATGGCCCCGCATATCGAGCGCTGCACTGCCAAGGGGTTCCGGGTGAAATTCATCGCATTGCTGCGGCTCGTCCCTGTGCTCTTCGCGGTGCTCCCCCTCCCGGCGGCACGCGCCGACACCCTCGAGGAGGCGGTGCGCAAAGCCTATGACAACAATCCGGGCCTTGCCGGAAACCGTGCGCTCACGCGGGCAGCGGACGAACTGGTCACCCAGGCCAAGGGTGCATACGGTCCGAGCCTGACCCTGAGCGCGAGCCACGACTATTCGCTGCGGCGGACCGCGATCGAGGACAGCATCTTCGAGGAAGAAGGCTTCGGCACGACGGCTTCGGTCACGCTGTCCCAGCCGATCTTCACATCGGGACGGCTAGCCTCGGGTCTCGATGCGGCAAGGGCGGGCCGGATGGTCGCGCGGGAGAACTTGCGCGCCGGCACCCAGCAGCTGATTCTCGACGTCGTCAGCGCCTATGCCTCGCTGCGGCGCGATATCGCGCTCTACGGCGTGGCGAAGGAAATCCACGGGCTGCTGCGACAGCAGCGCGACGTGACGCTGGCGCGGTTCCGGCTGCGCGATTCTACGCAGCCCGATGTCGACCAGACCGACAACCGGCTACAGATCGCCGCCAGACGCGTCATCGTCGCCCGCGCCGCGGTGGAGGCCAGCGCGGCGCGATACCGCAATCTGGTGGGCACCTATCCGGAAAGGCTCGAGCCGCTACCGGCCCTGCCCGACCCGCCGACGCTCGAGACGCTTTACGTGGAGGCCGAAGCACACAACCCGGCGCTCCCGGCCGCCAGATTTACCGAGCGGCGATCGCGCGCGGCCGTCGCCGCCGCCCGCGCCGCAATGGGACCGCAGGTGAGCGTCTTTGCCACGGGACAGCGCGCGCCTGTGACGCCCTATCAGAACACCAACCACACCGAATCGATCGTCGCCGGCGTCGGCGTGACGATGCCTCTCAATTCGGGCGGCCAGCTCTCCGCCGCCGTGCGCGAGGCCACCCAGCGCAATCTGGCCGATCAGCAGTTCACCGAGCAGACGCGGCGCGACATGCGCGAAACCCTCGCCACCGACTGGAACCTGTACCGGGCCGCGAGCGAGGCCCTGCCGCGCTATCAGGCCGCCGTGCGCGCGGCGGAAAGCGCGGTCGCGGGCGTGAAGCAGCAGGAGACCTCGGGCATCCGAACACTGCGCGATGTGCTCGATGTCACCAACGACCTGCTCACCGCGCGCACCAGCGCGGCCGAAACGCAGGCAGAACTCTACATCCGCAAGGCCGCCGTGCTGCGCGATACCGGACTGCTGACGATCGGGCTGTTCTCGGACGAGGCGGCGTACGATCCGGACAGCTACAGGCCCACGGCCTCCGTTCTTGCCGGTCTGCCGCTGCGCCCGGCGCTCGATCCGATCGACCGCCTCCTGCGCGATTCCCATGTCCGCCCGACGCGGATCGAAATCGAAGACTCCGCGGCTTTCGAATGGGAGGGCACGCACGACGCCGCTCCGCAACCGCCGCGATAGTTCCCTCCTCAGCCCGCCGGCCGGCACAAGTCGGCGACGAAGCCCCGGTGGTCCGAACCGACGTCCGGCCCGATCCTGATCGCCGTCACCCGCCAGTCCCGGCCCACGATAAGGTGATCGATCTGCCACAGACCGGGCAGGGAACGGCCGCGAATCGTGCTGGGCCAGGTCGGCCGCCCGGTTGGCGTCACCCGCAGGCCATTGCGCGCCGCGAAGTCCCGCAAGAGCCGCATCCTTGGCGACATGTTGAAATCCCCCATGATCAGGGCGCTGGCGGAATGGCCCAAGTATTCGTCGAGTTTCAGCAACTCGTAACGTTGTGCGCCGACCGGCAATGGACGTGAAAGGTGGACGGCAAATATGCGCGTGTCGGGCAGAGCCTGACGGTCGGCGCCTGTCGTACCGGACCCGAACGTCATCGTCACGGCCGAAAGCGCCTTGCGGTTGTCCGCATCGCCATGGGCCAGCGATTGCGCGCCCAACGGCGCCGCGCGCGAATACAGCAGCGTCGAGCAACGCCCGCCGCCAAGGCAGGACCGCCAATAGGGATAGCGCTCCTGCAACACGTTCCGTAGTGCCAGACCCGTCCTGAGTTCGGCCACGCCAACGACTTGCGGCTGTTCCGCGTCAAGCCAGTCGGCGATCCGGTCCGGCTGCTCGGGATGATGGGCGTTGATCCAGGCGACACGCAACCGCTGGGCCGAAGGGCCGCACGTTACCGGCTCGGATCTCTCCGGGAACAGCACCGCGAGACCCGGAACGCAGCACAGAAGAAGCAGCACCCGCCCAGGCCAGCGCCGCGCGCGAAACGCCAGGAACACAGCCAGCAACAGGCTGCCTGCCGCCAGTGGCGCCGCCGCCAGGTTGATCAGATCGAGTACGGCGTAGCTGCCGCCAAACCGCGCGGCGGCTAGAAGCAGAAGGCAGACGACAAGCCCGAACCGGGCGGCACGGTGCATCGGGGAGAGCCGGCGGCCGTGGCCTCGCCTCGCAACGGATGCCCAGCGATTCTGCAAGTCGGGTCCCCTCGGCTCAGATCCTCGTAGCCGCGCGCGGGTGGCAGGTCAGCGACAGCGTCAGGCTGGCAAGCGCTGCGAAGCAGATGCGCATGAAACGATCTCCTGTCTGCGCGGGAGGCGCGGCCGCGCCACGTCGAATCAGAGGCCCGCCTGCAGCAACCACTCGTGGAAGATGCGCACAGGGCGCGTTTCGAGCGCTTTGGGGCGGCAGATGAACCAGTAGCGATAAGGGCTGTCGACATTCGTGTCGAAGAGAAGCGCGAGCCGGTTGTCATGCGCGCGGCGGAAGTGGTCGTCATGCATGATCGCGATGCCGAGGCCCTGCGCCGCGGCCTCCAGCACAAGCTGCCCCGAATCGAACTTGTCGACCGAGGCCGGCTCGACATCGGACATGCCGATCGCCGCTTTCCACGCGTCGAGGCTTTCGGGCAGGTCGTTGTGGATCAGGAAGGTCTGCTTGGAGAGCTTTTCCGCGTCGGGGACGGGACCGATCTCCCTGGCGACTTCCGTCGAGACGATGGCGTAGACCTTGTTCTGGTCGAGCTGGATCCGGTAGAAACCGGGATCCGGTTCCTTCGAAAGGATGATCGCGGCATCGAGCGTATCGCCCACCCGATCCTCAAGGTGCGTGCCGGTGTCGATGTCGATGTGCAGGCGCGGGTGCAGCTTGCGCAGTTCGGGCAGTCGCGGGAACAGGCGCTGGCCGCCGAACAGCGAGGGCACGCCGAGGTGCAGTCGCCATACCTGCCCGCGATCGATCTGGGATTCCACCGCCTCAGCCAGTTCCTCCAGCTTGGGGCCGACGACATTGTAGAATGCCTGCCCCTCGTCGGTCAGCTTCATCGACTGGTGCTGCCGCGTGAACAGGCGCTTGCCCGTGAAGTCCTCCAGCGCGGCGACGCGGCGGGACAGGGCGGAAGGCGAAAGCGCCAGCTCGTTCGCGGCCGCCTTGGCGGAACCAAGGCGTACTACGCGTACGAAGGCCTCAAGCGCGCGCAGGGGGGGCAGTCGGCGGATCGGCAATGGAGTTCTTTTCGTCGCTGTGGCTGGTCACGCGATCCGCACTGCGGATCGCGCGGCCCTATGTGAGCTATTCGTGCTCGTTTTCCAAGCCTTCCCGTGGCGGATGAAGACGAAGGCGGGTCACATGGCGTTCATTGCCTTCGATAATCTCGATCCGCCAGCCGCTGTCATGCTCCAGGATCGTGCCCACCTGCGGAACCTGCTCGGCCAGGACGAAAGCCAGGCCGCCCAGGGTATCCACAGCTTCCTCGACTTCGGCCAGGCGCGAATCGATGCGTTCGGCGACTTCCTCCAGCTCGACCCGCGCGTCGGCCTCCCACATGCCGTCCTCGAGCGGGATCAGCAGTTCGCCGGGCGTCTCGTCGTGTTCATCCTCGATATCGCCGACGATCTCCTCGACGAGGTCCTCGATGGTGATGATGCCGTCGGTGCCCGAATATTCATCGATCACCACGGCCAGGTGCGTGCGCCGCGCGCGCATGTCGGCCAGCACGTCGAGCGCGCCGCGCGACTGGGGCACGTAGAGCGGCTGGCGCAGGAGGTCACTCCAGTCGAGCGGCGCCTGATCGCCGCGCGCGAGGATCGGGAACACGTCCTTGATGTGGATCATGCCCTTTATCTCGTCGAGCGATTCGCCGTAGACGGGCATGCGGCTGTGGCCATGCTCGGCGAAGGCCGCGACCACTTCGTCCCATGTCGCCGACGCCGGAATCGCGACGATATCCGCCCGCGGCACGGCCACGTCGTCGGCGTCGTGCTCGCTGAAATGGAGCAGGTTGCGCAGCATCTGCCGTTCGAGCAACGACAAGTCACCGTTGGACGGGCCGTCCGTCGCGGTGTCGCCCTCGTGTTCGTTGATGACTTCCTCGATCTGCGCGCGGAGCGACTGATCGACGTCGGATTGGAAAAGTCGCCTGACGACACGCCAAAGCGTGCCGCTACTGTCCGGTTCTCCCGAGCCGGGCTCGGCGTGGCGGCCATTGTCGGCCATCGTGTCTGGTTACCCTTTTGATGCAGAATCAGCCGTCATATGGGTTGCCGATACCCAGAAGGGCAAGAGCTTTCGTTTCGAGGGCTTCCATCGCGTCGGCGTCCTCGGGTGAAATCTCGTGGTCGTGCCCCGCGAGGTGGAGCAGTCCGTGGATGATCAGGTGCGCGGCATGGTCCTGCGCGGAAATGCCTTTTTCCGCCGCCTCGCGCGCGCAGGTCTCATGGGCGAGAGCAATGTCGCCCAGCATCTCGGGCGGCCCCTCGGAGGCCAGATCCAGCAGTTCGGCGCGTTCCAGCATGGGGAAGGAAAGCACGTTGGTGGGCTTGTCCTTGCCGCGCCACTCGCGGTTGAGGACGTGCACTTCCTCGTCCGAGGTGAAGAGCAGGCTGGCGGTGAGGCGCGGATTGGCCAGTTCTGGCGCGACCCGCCGCAACGCTTCGAGCGCGCGCTCGGCCACGTCGGACCAGTCAGTGCCGGCGGGCCAGGGGGCTTCGATGTCGGTTTCGAGATGCATGCCGCTCCCTACCCGTTCGTGTCGCGCGAAGTCGAGGTCCCCAATGCGGCACATGTGGCCCTGCCCGCCAGAGGGGACGCGATATTGGGGCACAAATGACTGAAAATCGGGGATTCTCCCCCCTCCTCTTCAGAGGAGGGGGCTGGGGGTGGTGGCGACGCGTCAGCGTCGCGTGCGGTCCGGCACCACCCCGCTGCGACTACCACCGCCTCGCGGGCGCAAGTCTCGCTCCCCTCCTCTGAAGAGGAGGGGACGGCGGCTAACGAGACATGTTCCAGTGACCAGTTTCGGCCGGAATGTTGGGGGAAGCGGACGTCAGTAGATTGCGACTCCGCCACCTCCCAACGCGACGACTGACATTCCTCCATTCTCAGGAAGCAGCGAAATTTGCCATCCCTCGTAACCGGAAGAGTTATTGAACGCGTCAAGCCTTATCCCATCTTCAAAATGGAGGGCGAGGTCAGATGTTTGGCTGTCCACGGATATGCCTATTATCGATCGCGAGCCTATAAGTTCATTCGCAGTCGCCGCCCCATCTACAGGGGCTGGAAGGCCGAATTGCTGCCCATCATCCTCATCCGCAAAGGCGATCAGACCACCTGTCACGATACGCCATGGGACTGGAAGAGCAATGCTGCCACCACCCGCGATATTGATTGCCCAGTCTGCCTCTCGCCGAGCAATTTCGCATTGCCGCCCGAACAGCGCTTTCTCAACCATTGGGAGCCAATCTATGTTCATAGCCCTAAGGTTGGCACCTGTTCTGAACGTCCGCAACGTCGGCGTGTCCGGAACGGCAACTTCGCGGCGCAAGATCGCAATAGCTGCCGTGGCATATCTGGCGGTAGACCGGTTCGGTCCGCCCGCCGTGCCCCGACTTCGCTCGACACGAACGGGAGGTTGATCGCTACTCCGCCGGCCCCTCATAGGCCTCGACGATCCGCCCCACGATCGGGTGGCGTACCACGTCCGCCGCCGTGAACCGCGTGATCTCGATGCCTTCCACTTCTTCCAGCTTGCTCACCGCATCGGCCAGGCCGCTCATCCTGTCGCCGCCTGGGATGTCGACCTGCTTCGGATCGCCGCAGATCACCATGCGGCTGTTCTGGCCGAAGCGGGTGAGGAACATCTTCATCTGTTCGCGCGTGGTGTTTTGCGCCTCGTCGAGGATGACGAAGGCATCGGCCAGCGTGCGCCCGCGCATGAAGGCGATCGGCGCGATCTCGATCTCGCCCGAGCCGAGGCGGCGTTCGACCTGCTCGGGCGGCATGCAGTCATAGAGCGCGTCGTACAAGGGGCGCAGGTAGGGATCGACCTTGTCCTTCATGTCGCCGGGAAGGAAGCCCAGCTTCTCACCCGCCTCGACCGCCGGGCGCGAGAGGATCAGGCGCTGGACCGAGCCGGTCATGAGTTGCGAAACCGCCTGCGCCACGGCGAGGTAGGTCTTGCCGGTACCCGCCGGGCCGAGCGCGAAGATCATGTCCGAGCGGGCCAGCGCGCGCATATACTCGATCTGCGTCGCCGAGCGCGGGACGATCGTCTTCTTGCGCGTGCGGATCATGATCGGCGGCGCGCCTTCGTCGCCGGCAATGATTCCTTCCAGCGTCGGTTCGGCGGACATGGAGATCAGCGATTCGACCGCGCCGGCATCGAGGTCCTGCCCCTGTTCCAGACGATGATACATGCCGGTAAGCGTTTCCCGGGCGCGGGCCACCGCGTCTTCCGGGCCTTCGATCTGGATGCGGTTGCCGCGCGCGGCGATATAGACGCCGAGCCGGTTCTCCACCTGCACGAGATTGGCATCGAACTGTCCGAACAGGGCCCCCAGCAGCGCGGGTTCGTCGAACTGTATTTCGACACGAGCCCGACGATGCGTTTCGGGCCGGAACTGCGCCGGGTCATCGGCACGGGCTGCTTTGCGGGCCATGCGCTCCTTTCGGGCAAATCGTTTGTTCTGACTCGAAGATGGCCTCGCACTTCGCGCCATGCAAGCGCCGAGCACGGGTAAATGGAGCGCTTGGCGGTGGATAACCGGGCCGCCCGCCGCGAATGCCGCCAGCCGCCTGCCGAACCGTGGCGTCGCCGATTGCGGCACGGCGGCTGCGGGGGTATCCGGTAAAGCATGACACTCCGCTACAATTGCCCGCTTCTCCTCGCCATTGCCGCGACGCTCGCCCTCGCGTCGTGCAAGGGCGAGGAGCCGAAGCCCGAACCCACCGCGACCGGCGAAACTTCGGACGCGGTCGTCACGCCCGTCACCGCCGAAAGCTGGCTGGCCGTTCATTTCGCGCCGGATGTGCGGGGCGAGACCGACAAGCTGCTCTACGCCAGCGTCGAGACCGATCTGGACGGCGACGGCACCGACGAAGTCGTGGCCTATGTCGGCGGCCCGCTGATGTGCGGCACGGGCGGCTGCAACCTCGTCGTGCTCAAGCGCGACGGCGAAGGCTTTCGCCAGGTGGGAGACCTGTCCGTGGTCCAGCTTCCGGTCGGCGTGCTGACGACGAAGACCAACGGCTGGCGGGATCTTGCCGTCTCGGTATCCGGCGGCGGCAGGCCCGGCGGGATCATGCGCGTGCCATTCGACGGCAAGGCCTATGCCGACAATCCCACGGTGAGCCCGGCCGGTCCGGTCGACACGATCGGCAAAGTGCTGGTCAAGGACGAACCGCTGAAGCCGCTCGATCCGGCGGAATAAGGCGGCGGCAATAGTCCCGTCATCCCGGGCTCGCCCCGGGACCGCTGGCCGTCGTTAGGAGACACCTCTCGGTGAGGCTGCGCGTAAACATCGCCAGCGGTCCCGGGTCGAGCCCGGGATGACGATTGTGCTCAAGCCGCCGCCGCCATCCGCGCGACCGCGCCAAGGCTGTTGGGACCGGCGCTGGTGATCTCGACTTCCAGCAGATCGCCCACCGCCGCATCGGCCTCGAAATGGACCGACTGCAGCCAGGGCGACTTGCCCAGCCACTGCCCCGCATGCTTGCCCTTGCGCTCGACGAGGACCGTGCAGGTCTTGCCGAGGGAAGCCTCGTTGAACGCAAGCTGATGGCGATTGAGCGCGGCCTGAAGGCGCTGCAGGCGTTCGTCCATGACCGCGAGCGGGATCTGGTCCTCCATCGTCGCGGCGGGTGTGCCGGGGCGCGGCGAATACTTGAAGCTGAAGCACTGGGCATAGCCCGCCGCGTCGACCAGTTTCAGCGTGTCCTCGAACTCGGCATCGGTCTCTCCGGGGAAGCCGACGATGAAATCGCCCGAAAGCGCGATGTCGGGCCGGGCGGCGCGGACCTGCTCAAGGATGCGCAGGTAACTCTCGACCGTATGGCTGCGGTTCATGGCCTTGAGCACGCGGTCATTGCCCGCCTGCACCGGCAGATGGAGGAACGGCATCAGCTTTTCGACTTCGCCGTGGGCCGCGATCAGCCCCTGCGTCATGTCGTTCGGGTGGCTGGTAGTATAGCGGATGCGCGCCAGATCGGGGATCGCGGCCAGTTCGCGGATCAGGCCGTCGAGGCCGATCGCCTGCCCCTTCGTATTCTCTCCGGTCCAGGCATTGACGTTCTGGCCGAGCAGGGTGATTTCCCGCGCGCCGGCATCGACCAGACGCTTTGCCTCGTCGATCAGGTCACCGTGCGGGCGCGAGACTTCGGCGCCGCGCGTGTAGGGCACCACGCAGTAGGTGCAGAACTTGTCGCAGCCTTCCTGCACGGTGAGGAAGGCGGTCGGCCCGGAACGGCGACGGCGCGGCAGCGCGTCGAACTTGGTTTCGGCCGGCATGTCGGTATCGGTGACGCGCTTGCCGGCCGCGGCATCGCGGATCATTTCGGGCAGGCGGTGGTAGGCCTGCGGGCCGACGACCATCTTCACCGAAGGCGCGCGCGCCATGATCTCCTCCCCCTCGGCCTGAGCGACGCAGCCGGCGACGGCGATCAGCGGCGAGGTGCCGTCCTCGCGCTTGAGGCGTCCGATGTCGGAATAGACCTTCTCGGCGGCCTTTTCACGAATGTGGCAGGTGTTGAGCACGACAAGATCGGCATCCTCGCCCTCGGCGGCGGGGGCGATGCCCTGTTCGGCGAGGAGTTCGGCCATGCGGTCGCCGTCATAGACGTTCATCTGGCAGCCGAAGCTCTTGACCCGGTAGGTCCTGGGAGTCTGGGTTGGACGCATGGCGCGCCGATACACGCGTTTGGCGCGGTTTTGAAGGGGTGCGTGAGGCCGTCCGCGATGTCAGCTATCGGGGATCGGGTTTTCGTCGATGAAAGGCGGGAAAGTTGGGGGGAGCAGACACTATTCTAAGCGGGCAATCAACGCATCCGTTCCCGCTGCAATGCCGCCGGGGAGGTCTCCTTTTCGGAAGCTCGGAAGCATTTCCCGGTTGATAATTTGTTGGCAGGCTCCATCAGATAATCGCTTCTCCAAGCCATAGCCAACAGCTATTCGGACCTTGCGCTCTTTCGGCGCGATAAGAAGAACCACGCCGTCATTGTAGCCTTTGCGCCCAATTCCCCAGCTGTTCGCCAAGTCCCTCGTGTACTCGGCAACATCGCGTCCACCAAGCGAGGGCACTGTCACGACGACCAGTTGATGCTGCGTTTTCTGCTCCAGCTTCTCTAGCCTGGCGCTCAGGGTAGCCTGCTCTTGGGGCGATAGGATATGAGCCGCATCGGTCACGCGGCCCGCCAAGGGCACGGCCGCCATAGAGGGCGCAGAACTTTCGCTTGCAGTTCCAGTCGCTGGAGCACTGGTCGCCTGCCCGTTCGAGCACGCAAGCGTGAACAGCACTGATACGAAAGCAATTCCTCGATGCAGTCGTCTCATATGCGCATCGTGAGGTTCAGTCATGGGAGCGTCAATGTCCGTTTTGTTGGCGGTTCCGGAAAGTCAGGTTCTGATCTCACCCTTGCCATGTCCGTCACCGCGACTGTTCCCCTTTCCCCGCACTTGGGCTATCCGCGCGCCCATGAATGAGAACCAGACCCTTTACGCCGCCTTCGCGGGCCATCTTTCCGCCGCGCTCGATGCGTTGGAAGCAGCCGGGACGCTGCCGGCCGGGCTCAAGCGCGGCGCAATCACGGTCGAGCCGCCGCGCGATACCTCGCACGGCGATCTGTCGACCAACGCGGCAATGGTGCTGGCCAAGCCCGCCGGGATGAGGCCGCGTGATCTGGCCGAGGCGCTGGTCGCCGAACTGTCGAAGCTGGACGAAGTGACATCGGCCGAGATCGCCGGGCCGGGCTTCATCAACCTGCGCCTCGCCCCCGCCACGTGGCTCGCTGAACTGCGCGCGATCGCGGCGATGGGCGCGGATTACGGCCGCTCCAACATGGGCGGCGGCTCCACGGTCAATGTCGAATATGTCTCCGCCAACCCCACCGGGCCGATGCACATGGGCCATTGCCGGGGCGCGGTCGTCGGCGATGCGCTGGCAACGCTGCTGGAGTTCGCCGGGCACAAGGTCACGCGCGAATACTACGTCAACGATGCCGGCGCGCAGGTCCAGGTGCTCGCCCGTTCGGCGCACATCCGCTACCGCGAGGCGCTGGGCGAGAACGTGGGCGCGATTCCCGAGGGGCTCTATCCCGGCGACTACCTGATCCCGGTGGGCAAGGCCCTCGCCGATGAGTTTGGCGACAGGTACGTGGCCGCTCCCGAATCGGAATGGCTCGACTGCTTCCGCGAACGGGCCGTCGCCGCCATGCTGGTGATGATCCGCGATGACCTCGCGCTTCTGGGCATCACGCATGAGGTGTTCTCGTCCGAGGCCGAGCTGCAGGCATCGGGCAAGCCCGACGAGGCCGAGGCCTGGCTGCGTTCGAAGGATCTCGTCTACGACGGCATTCTCGAAGCCCCCAAGGGCAAGACGCCCGAGGACTGGGAGCCGGTGGAACTGCCGCTGTTCAGGTCGACGCGCTTCGGCGACGATCAGGACCGACCCATAAAGAAGAGCGACGGCACCTGGACCTATTTCGGCGCCGACCTCGCCTATCATTTCCAGAAGGCGCAGGAGGCCGACGCGCTCGTCGACATCTGGGGTGCCGATCACGCCGGCACGGTCAAGCGGATCAAGGCCGCCGTCGCCGCGATGACCGGCGCCGATGGCGAACCCACGCCCTTCGAGGTCAAGCTGGTGCAGATGGTCCAGCTCCTGCGCGATGGTGAGCCGGTGAAGATGTCCAAGCGCGCGGGCACGTTCGTCACGCTCGCCGATGTGGTGAAGGAAGTCGGCAAGGACGTGGTGCGCTTCACCATGCTCACCCGCAAGCCCGAGGCTCAGATGGACTTCGACTTCGCCAAGGTTGTCGAGGCATCGAAGGACAATCCGGTCTTCTACGTCCAGTATGCCCATGCCCGCGTCTGCTCGACCCTGCGCAAGGCGGCGGCCGACGGGTTCGGCCCCTCGCCCGACCACGTCGAGCTGCTGGGCGAGGAGGAGCTGGAACTGGTCAAGCTCGCCGCGCAGTTCCCCCGCGTGGTCGAGGCCGCCGCCGCCGCGCGCGAGGCGCACCGCATCGCTTTTTTCCTGGGCGATCTTGCCGCCGCGTTCCACGGTTACTGGAATCTGGGCAACGATCGCGTGGAAAAGCGGTTTATTAACCATCAGGACGCTACTCTTACGGGTGCAAGGCTTTTCCTGGCCGTCCAGATCGGGCAACTTGTCAGGAACGGACTGGCGCTGCTCGGCGTGGAAGCTGTAGAGGAAATGTAGCGATGGCATTCTCGGACACGGGTCAGGGAGACCGAAACGGGGACACGCAAGGCCCGGACGGCGGCGTGCCGCGCGAGGAGGAGCCCGAAGCCTTCGAAACCGGCGGTTCCGAGAGCGAGTTCGAACAGCCTGGGCAGCTTGACCTTGGCGATGAGGACGTGCGCCTTCCCTGGCTGGAAGGCGAGGATGAGGAATTAGAGGATCGAGGCGGCTCCGGCATGGGGCAGGGCCTCATTCTCGTCGTGCTGGGCCTTGTTGCCATCGGCCTTATCGTCGGCGGCATCTACTGGGCCACGCGCGGCACGCCGGAACGGCAGCTCGTCGCCGACGGCGGCGTGATCACCGCGCCCGAGGAACCCTACAAGGCAAAGCCCGACGACCCCGGCGGCGACGTCGTCGCGGGTACCGGCGATACCAGCTTCGCGGTGGCCGAAGGGCAGACGCGCCTGCCGCAGATCGACCAGAAGGACACCGCGCCCAAGCCGGGATTCGAGCCGATGGACAAGCCGGCCAAGACGCCGCCGCCTGCCGCGAACACCGAAACGCCCGTTTCCGGCGTCGGCGTGCAGGTTGGCGCCTATACGTCGCGCGCGTCGGCGGAAACGGGCTGGAACACGCTCAAGACCCAGTATCCGGACCTTGCGGGCATCGATCACCGCATCGTCGAAGGAAAGGCCGACATTGGCACGGTCTACCGCCTCCAGGCGGTTCCCGGCGATCTCGCTGCGGCGAAGGCGCTGTGCAGCGGGATGAAGGGCGCCGGGCTGAGCTGCCAGGTAAAGAATTGACGTGGTCTATCCACACCCCAGAAGCCCCCGTTTCTTGCGAAGATCGCGGATTTCTGCGACAAAATCGCGATGGTACCTGCTATTTTCGGCCTTTCCGGACTCACTCTCGGGCCGGATGAGCGCGCGTTCTTCAAGGATGCGGACCCGGCGGGCTATATCCTCTTCGGCCGCAACATCGAAAACCGCGAGCAGCTTCGCGCGCTGACCGACGAATTGCGCGCCATCCACGGGCGCGACCGGCTGTTCATCTGTATCGACCAGGAAGGCGGCCGTGTCGCGCGGATGAAGCCGCCGGTCTGGCCGGCCTATCCGCCCGGCGAGGCCTTCGACCGGCTCTACGACATCGCCCCGGCCTCGGCGATCGAAGCGGCACGCGCCAATGCCGAGGCGCTGGGGCTCGACCTTGTCGAAGCCGGGATCACCGTCAACTGCCACCCCTCGCTCGACGTCCGCCAGCCTGGCGCGCATGATGTGATCGGCGACCGCGCGCTCGGCTCGGACCCGATGCGCGTCGCCGCGCTCGGCCGGGCGATCCTCGGCGGGCTGGCGCGGGCCGGCATCGTCGGCTGCATCAAGCATATTCCCGGACATGGACGGGCCGCCGCTGACAGTCACAAGGAACTGCCCACGGTCGAAGCCTGCGAAGAGGAACTGGCGTCCGATCTTCGGCCATTCCAGGCTCTCGCGGATTCGCCAGTCGGCATGACGGCGCATGTGCGCTACACCGCATGGGACAAGGAGAATCCGGGCACGCTCTCACCGTTCGTGGTCGGCGAAGTGATCCGCAAGCGCGTGGGCTTCGCGGGCCTCCTGCTGACCGACGATCTCGATATGGAGGCGCTGTCCGGCACCGTACCCGAGCGCGCCGCGCGGGCCATCGCGGCAGGGTGCGACATCGCCCTCAACTGCTGGGCGAAGATGGACGACATGGTGGGCATCGCCTCGCGCCTGCCGACGATGAGCGATGAGACCGGCTTGCGCCTGCAGCGCGCGCTCACCGCCGTCGGCGACAGCGGGACGGCAGGCGATCATGCGGAACTGATCGCCTTGCGCGATGCGCTTCTGGCGCAGCGGGCGGCCTGAGGCATGGACCTGCTCGCGGACACCGGCTTCACTTCGGACGCGGCCGATCCTGAGTGGGACGGCGTCGCGGCGGCCGAGACGCGCCAGGAAGCGCTCTATCTGGAAATCGAGGGCTGGGAAGGCCCGCTCGACCTGCTGCTGGACCTTGCGAGGCGGCAGAAAGTGGACTTGCGCAAGATCTCGATCCTCGAACTGGTCGACCAGTACCTGACCTATATCGAACAGGCCGGCGCGCTGCGGCTGGAACTGGCGGCGGACTACCTCGTGATGGCAGCCTGGCTCGCCTACCTCAAGTCCGCGCTGCTGCTTCCCAAGGACGAGCAGGAAGACCCGAGCCCCGAGGAACTGGCGCTGCGCCTGCAATTGCGCCTGCAACGCCTCGGCGCCATGCGCGAGGCGGCGGCGCGACTGATGGGGCGCGACCGGCTGGGCCGCGACGTGTTTCCGCGAGGCGCGCCCGAAGGCCTTCGGGTCGAGCGCAGGAACATGTGGCAATGCTCATGGTTTGACCTCATCCGTGCCTATGGCGACGTCAAGGTGCGCAGCGAGCCGGTCGTGCACATGGTGCGCGAACGCATGGTGATGACGCTCGACAGCGCCATTGCGCGGGTTTCCTCGATGCTCGGCATTTCGCTCGACTGGATGGATCTGCGCGATTTTCTGCCGCCGGCGCGCGATTCCTGGGCCAATCCGCAGTTGCGGCGCTCGGCGCTGGCATCGAGCTTCGTTGCCGCGCTGGAACTGGCGCGCACCGGCAAGGCGGAAATCGCGCAGGAGGAAACCTTCGGACCCCTGCGGCTCAAGGCGGTGCGCGCGTGACGCCTGATGAACCGGCGACCCCCGACGCTCTCGTCCGCGCGGTCGAGGCGACGCTGTTCGCGGCCGAAGAGCCGATGACGGCCGAAGCAATCTCCACGCACCTGGGTCAGGCCGAAGTGCGCGGCGCGCTGGCCGAATTGCAGCGCCACTACGAAGGGCGCGGCATCCGCCTGGTCGAGCGCGGCAGGCACTGGCACTTCGAGACCGCGCCCGATCTTGCCCACCTGCTGCGCCGCGAGAAGGAGGAACTGCGGCGGCTCTCTCGCGCCGCGACGGAAGTGCTGGCGATCGTCGCCTATCATGAGCCGGTGAGCCGCGCCGAAATAGAATCGATCCGCGGTGTGCAGACGGCCAAGGGTACGCTCGACGTGCTGATGGAGGCCGGCTGGGTGCGCGTGGCCGGCCGGCGCGAGGTGCCGGGACGCCCGGTCATCTATGCCACAACGCCCGACTTCCTCGCGCACTTCGGCCTGAAATCGCTGAAGGAACTGCCCGGCATAGATGAATTGCGCGCGGCCGGGCTGCTCGATCCTGTGGATGACGACATGATCGAGGCGGCGCTCGGCGGCGGGGAAAGTGCGGACGAAGGCGAAGATGACGAGACCTTGACTGAACCGGGTCAGAACAATGACGGGGTGGCAAGTTCGGGGGAAAGTGCCTAGATGAGCCTCGTGGCGGTTGGAATCGACCGCACGATTGGAGTTGAAGTTTATGGGTAGCTTTTCGATCTGGCACTGGCTTATCGTGCTCGTGATCGTACTGGTGCTGTTCGGCCGAGGTCGCGTTTCCGAAATCATGGGAGACTTCGGCAAGGGCATCAAGAGCTTCAAGCAAGGCATGAACGACGAGAAGGCGGAAGATTCGGAGAAGTCGTCGAACCCGCCGGCGCAGATTGCCTCGAAGCCCGCTGATGCCCCCGTCTCGCAGAAAGCGAGCGAGAACAAGACCGAACAGCCGTAAACCGGCAAAGGAAGCCGCAGAGCGATGTTCGACATCGGCGCATCCGAACTGCTGATGGTCATCATTGTGGCAGTCGTCGTCATCGGCCCCAAGGACATGCCGATGGCGATGCGGACGGCTGGGCGCTGGATCGGCAAAATGCGCAAGGTTTCCGGTCACTTCCGGGCTGGCCTCGACGCCATGGTGCGTGAGGCCGAACTGGAGGAGATGGAAAAGAAGTGGCGTGAACAGAACGAGGCAATCATGAACGCGGCGCCGCAGCTGCCAAGTGCCGAGGAGATGCAGGCGCCCATAGCATCGCGCTCCACGGACACGCCTTCCGCCGCGCCGGCGTCACCGGACGCGCAGGAAGGCGAAGCCCAGCACGAGACGAAGGACGACAGCCGGCAGGCCGAACTCAACCTTCCTCCTCCGCCGCCCTGATCGGCCCTGAACGATGGCATTTCGCGTTTCCGACATCGACGAGACCCAGGCCCCACTGCTCGATCACCTGATCGAACTGCGCACCCGGTTGCTGCGCGCCTTCCTGGCTTTCGCGGTGGCCTTCGGCGTATGCTTCTATTTCGCCGGCGATGTCTTCAGCTTTCTGGTGCGTCCGCTGACCCAGGCCTTCCCTGAAGGTGAAGGCAGGCTGATCTATACCAAGCTCTACGAAGCCTTCTTCGTCGAAGTGAAGGTTGCACTTTTCGCGGCCTTCTTCGTGAGCTTCCCGGTGATCGCCAACCAGCTCTGGGCTTTCGTGGCCCCCGGACTCTACGTGAAGGAGAAGAAGGCGTTTCTGCCCTTCCTGATCGCGACCCCGGTGCTGTTCACGCTGGGCGCGGCCATGGCCTATTACGTCGTCATGCCTACCGCATTCCATTTCTTCCTGGGGTTCCAGGGGAGCACCGGCGGCCTCAAGCTGGAGGCGCTGCCGGGGACCGGCGACTACCTTTCGCTCGTCATGCAGTTTATCCTCGCCTTCGGGATCAGTTTCCTGCTGCCGGTGCTGCTGATGCTGCTCAACCGCGCCGGGATCATCACCCGCGCGCAAACCGTATCGGCGCGGCGCTATGCCATTGTTGGCATCTTCGTGGTTGCCGCCATCGCGACGCCGCCGGATGTCATCTCGCAGCTTCTGCTGGCGATCCCGCTCATGCTGCTGTTCGAAGGAACGCTGGTCCTGATGTGGCTGGCCGAAAAGCGCGACGCGCGGGAAAAGGCGGAAGCGGAGGAGGCGGAATCCCCCGCCGAGCAGGGCCTTTGAGACGCTGTTTGTGATTCGCGTGGGGCCGCGAAGGCGCAGGGGGACTTCCGTCATCCATCCCCCGTCATCCCGGACTTGCTCCGGTACCGGTGGCAGTGTTTACCTGCGACCTTGCCGTGCCAGCGCACACGGCCTCACGAACGAGAGGTCGTGCCGAACGACAGCCACCGGTCCCGGATCAAGTCCGGGATGACGCGGGTTTTCTGCCTCTGTCTCCCCGCCCCTCGCACGAACCTCGCTTACCGCCCTTCGCCCGCCTTTTTCTCCGGAACGAGCCGGTCCTTGGCCGCAGACCACGCGAGCTTGCCGCCGATCCAGGTTTCCAGCACTTTCAGCGCGCGAAGCTGATCACGGCCAGCCAGCATCGGATCGGTGTCGACGAACAGGAAATCGGCATCGTAGCCCTTGGCGATGCGCCCCAGCCGGTCCTCGGCGAACATGGCGTAGGCGGCCCCGGTGGTATAGGCGCCTAGCGCCGCCTCTCGGGTGAGCACTTCCTGCGGTTGCCAGCCCATGGGGGGCTGGTTGTCCGCGCCCTGCCGGCTGATGGCGACGGCGATGCCCTCGAAGGGACGGGGCGGCTCCACGGGGGTGTCCGACCCGAAAGCCAGGGGCGCGCCGGTCGCGGCGATGGACTTCCAGGCATAAGCGCCCGTCAACCGGTCCGACCCAAGCCGCGCTTCGGCCATGGTCCGGCCCGAGGCCTGATGCTGCGGCTGCATCGAGGCGATGATCCCGTGCTCGCCAAAGCGGGAGAGGTCCGTGGGATCGACGATCTGTGCATGCTCGATACGCCAGCGGCGGTCGCCTTTGTAAGTGGCGGATAGCTCGTCGACGGAATCGAGCGCGGCGGCGGCGGCCGCATCGCCGATGGCATGAACCGCGACCTGGAAATTATCGATCGCCGCGCGGCTCATCAGGTTACCGAGCTGGGTTTCGCTCATGCGCGGCAGGCCCTTCTTGCCCGGCGCGTCGGCGTAAGGCGCCTTGAGCCAGGCCCCGCGCGAGCCCAGCGCGCCATCGACGACGAGCTTGACCCCGTTCATCCTCAATCGGTCTTCGTATAGCCACGGAGTCGGACGGGGGCCGCCGATCAGCGCCATGTTTTCGATGCCGTCGGCATAGGCGACGATGCGGATGCGCAGGCGCCCAAGGTCGGCGGCGCGACGGAAGGCCTGCCAGTCCTCGATCGTCGTGCCCATGTCGGCGACGGCCGTGACGCCCTGTGCCAGCAGCGCGAGCTGTGCTTCGGCCAGCGCGGTATCGCGGTCCTCGGGGCGCGGTTTCGGCACTCTCGCCTCGACCAGCGCAGTGGCCGTATCGACCAGCACGCCCGCCGGTGCCTTGCCGCTTCCAACGCGCAGGATCGCGCCGCCGCGCGGGTCCGGGGTATTTGCGGAGATGCCCGCCGCCGTCAGCGCCGCGCTGTTGGCCCAGCCCGCGTGGCCGTCGACCCGCGTGAGCCATGCCGGCTTGCCGCCAGTCACGCGGTCGAGTTCGGCGGAAGTCGGCATCCGATCGAGGCCCCAGGCGGCCTGATTCCAGCCGGTGCCGAGAATCCAGGGCGCCTCGGGATGCGCCGCGGCCCACGCGGCTACGCGCGAAAGCGCTTCATCGAGAGATTTCGCGCCCGAAAGGTCCAGCGTCATCTTCGCGAAGCCGGTGGCCATGACATGACCGTGGGCGTCGATCATGCCCGGCACTACCACGCGGTGCTTGCCGTCGACCTGGTAATCGATCTTCTTCGGCCGCTTGTCGCCGCGCCGATAGACTTCGGCAATGCGGCCGTCGTCGCCGATCAGGAACCCTTCGAAGCGCTCGATCCCGCCCTTGCCGTCGGGCGTGATGCCTTCGACATTGTCGACGAGCACGTCCGCATGGGCAGGAGCGGCGACCAGCAGCGCGAGCGCTGCCGCGACGAGATGCTTCACTTGCCGCCCTTCCTCGGCAGCCGCTTGAGGATGGCGCTGGTATCGAGCCGGCCGCCGCCCATGGCCTGCACTTCGGCAAAGAACTGGTCGATCAGCGCGGCGACGGGCAGCGATACGCCGAGCCCGCGCCCCTCCTCGAGACTGAGGCCAAGGTCTTTGCGCATCCAGTCGATCGCGAAACCGAAATCGAAGCGGTCCTCGTTCATCGACTTCCAGCGGTTGTCCATCTGCCAGGACTGCGCCGCCCCGCCCGATATCGCCTCGTAGACCTTGTCCATGTCGAGGTGCGATGCCTGGGCGAAGCGTACCGCCTCGGCCAGCGCCGCGACATTGCCGGCGATGCAGATCTGGTTGGCCATCTTGGCGATTTGGCCCGAACCCGATTTACCGACATGGACGATACGGCTTGAGTAGGCTTCCATCACCGGGCGCGCCGCCTCGACCGCGTCCTTTCGCCCGCCACACATCAGCGTGAGCGTGCCTTTTTCGGCGCCGATCTGCGAACCCGTCATCGGCGCGTCGATGCAATGAACCTGCAGATCCCGCGCTTCGACGGAGATCTGCCGGGCAATGCGCGCCGAAACAGTGGTGTGGTCGATGAAGACCCCGCCCTTCTTGAGCATGCGGAAGACGCCGTTGGGGCCCAGAACGACGTCGGCAAGGTCATCGTCATTGCCGACGCAGGTGATCACCACATCGGCGTCCTGTGCCGCATGCGCCGGATTGGCGGCTATGCGGTGCGCGAGTCCGGGATTGTCCTCTTCCCATCTCCGCGTGCGTTCGGGAGAACGGTTGTAGATGGTGAGTATGTGGCCGGCCTTGGCGATGTGCCGCGCG
The DNA here is from genome assembly GCF_014640675.1 of Novosphingobium endophyticum. GTDB lineage: Bacteria > Pseudomonadota > Alphaproteobacteria > Sphingomonadales > Sphingomonadaceae > Novosphingobium > Novosphingobium endophyticum. The sequence goes on from NZ_BMHK01000006.1 coordinate 165,044, forward strand.
ATCGCGCCGCCCATCACGCCCAGCCCGATAAAGGAAACCTTGCGTCGTTCGGTCATGGCGCAAGCTTTTAGCGAGCCACCGTGGCGCTAGCAATCAAACCCCGCGCTTTCATTTTGGCGCGGTTTCCTTTACCCGCGCCTGCCTATGGACAAGCCAGCGCAAAAGACCGCCGCCGGGGCCGAAGAAGCCCTACTTACTGCCGATGACGTTCGTGCGGCGGCGCAGCGCATTTCGGGCAAGGTCGTGCGCACACCGACGATGCACTCGACGACCCTGAGCGCCATCACCGGTGCGCAAATCTGGCTCAAGTTCGAAAATCTTCAGTTCACGGCCGCCTACAAGGAGCGCGGCGCGCTCAACGCGCTGCTGCTGCTGTCCGACGAACAGAGGGAGCGCGGCGTGATCGCGGCCTCGGCAGGCAACCACGCGCAGGGCCTTTCCTACCACGGCACCCGGCTCGGCGTGCCGGTGACGATCGTGATGCCCCGGACGACGCCGATGGTGAAAGTCATGCAGACCGAGAGCGTCGGCGGCAAGGTCGTGCTCGAGGGAGAGAGCTTCGACGAGGCCTATACCCATGCGCGCAGGCTCGAGGCCGACCTAGGCCTGACTTTCATCCACCCCTTCGACGATCCGCATGTCGCGGCGGGCCAGGGCACCGTCGCGCTCGAAATGCTGGAGGACGTGCCGCAGCTCGATTGCCTGGTATTGCCGATCGGCGGAGGCGGTCTTGCGTCGGGCATGGGCACCGTCGCCCGCGACATCAACCCGGACATCGGCCTGGTCGGCGTGGAGGCGCAGCTCTATCCCTCGATGTACAACCTGCTCAAGGGCACCAGCCTTCCCATCGGCGGCGATACGCTGGCCGAGGGCATCGCGGTTTTCTCACCGGGTACTTTCACCTCGAAAGTGCTGCGCGGCCTGCTCGACGATTTCCTGCTGGTCAGCGAGGCGCGCATCGAAGGCGCGCTTGCACTGCTGCTGCAGATCGAGAAAACGCTGGTCGAAGGTGCCGGGGCGACCGGCCTTGCCGCCGTCATGGACAACCGCGAGCTGTTCGCCGGCAGGAACGTCGGCATCGTGCTCTCGGGCGGCAATATCGACACGCGCCTGCTGGCCAACGTGCTGCTGCGCGACCTCGCCCGTTCGGGCCGCCTCGCGCGTCTCAAGATCGGGCTGCAGGACCGCGCCGGCGCTCTCTTCAAGGTGTCCAAGGTGTTCCACGAGCACAACGTGAACATCATCGAGGTCTGGCACCAGCGCATCTTCACCCACCTGCCCGCCAAGGGCCTCGTCACCGAGATCGAATGCGAGGCGCGCGACAAGGAGCAACTCGCCTCGCTCGTCGCCGCGCTGCGCCGCGAGGGGTACGAGGTCAAGCAGGTCGAGACCGACTGAAGGCCCTCGCCGCGCGGCGACTTGCGGGTGCCTCCGTGAACGGCCTTCCCCGTTCGGCGGCGCGCTGTCCCGTTGCCTTGCTAACGCCTTGATCCGCCTGCGGCCCGTTCCGGGACAGAATGGCCCCACAGGAGCATTTTGTTACGGTCGGAACGGGAGAAAGCGTAAATTTGTTGTTAAAACGCTTTCAACGTCCGCTCCGGGCATGCATATTCGAAAGGCGACAACGACAGACCCACTGCCGCAAGAGAAGAGGAAGATACGCGCCCGTGACGGCACCGGTTCGATTTCCAAGGTTTTTCGTGACGAGCCCTGCGCCGTGCCCGTATCTTCCGGGCCGCAGCGAGCGCAAGGTGTTCACGGAACTCAAAGGACCGCACGCGGATTCGCTCAACGATGCGCTGGGCCGCATCGGCTTCCGCCGCAGCCAGACCGTCGCCTACCGCCCTTCCTGCCTTGACTGCAACGCCTGCGTCTCGGTGCGCGTGGTGGCAAGCGAGTTCGCGCCCTCCGGCACGCAGAAGCGCATCCTCAAACGCAACGCCGACCTCGTCGCCACCGTCTGCCGCCCCTGGTCCACCAGCGAGCAGTTCGAACTGCTGCAGAAGTATCTCGCCGTGCGCCATCCCGAAGGCGGGATGACCGCGATGGACGAAGTGGACTTTGCCGACATGGTCGAGCACACCCCCGTCACCAGCTATGTCATCGAATATCGCGAGCCTTCGCGTGACGGCGTCACGCCGGGCCGGCTCGTCGGGGCCTGCCTGACCGACCGCCATTGCGACGGGCTGTCGATGATCTACAGCTTCTACGACCCGTACCACGAGGCGCGCGCGGGGCTGGGTACCTACATCATTCTCGACCACATCGATCGTGCGCAGGAAATGGGCTTGCCCTATATTTACCTCGGTTACTGGGTCGAGGGATCACCCCGCATGCAATACAAGGTTCGCTTCCGGCCGATGGAACGACTGGTGCGCTCAGGCTGGGAGCGTTTCACGGCGGAGGAGCAGGACCGGCTGATTGCCGCCGTCGTGAAGAACCCCGCGGGGCGGGGTGCCGCCGACAAGGGCGGGCGCAAGGACGGCGTTCCCTCGATCGCGAACTGATCCTGCGTTGGAGCGGGCACGCTCACGCTGAACGGCTACCAGCTGTTTTTCACCCGGATAGGTAAAGCGCCGCCTCTTCGTCCCGCCGCTTCCTGAGGCCGCCCATCGCCCTGCCGTCGTTATGGATCCACTTCGCGAACTCCTTGGCCGCCATTGCGAACTGGCCCTGCCGGTGGAGCCGCGTCAGCGTCGCGCTGCGGATCGCGCCGGTGTTGTAGTGGAAGGAAACCAGCGCATCGAACTGGCCTTGCGTCGTCGGCGCGGGGCCGAGCGCGTCGGCGACTTCGGCGGCGTAGCGGGCAACCGTTTCGTCGAAATCGGCATCGCACTGCGCCTGGGTCCATATCGTGCCGGGGCCGATGTCGGGACCGGTGGATCCCCAGCCGATGGTCCAGGGCCTGCCGTCCTTGCTGCCCGGATCGGGGTAGGCTTCGAGCAGGCCGTCGCTCCGCTTCCGGGCGCAGCCCTCCCATTTCCTGATGAGCGCCCGCCCCCGCTCTCCCAATGAGTGTCTCGTCGCGGCGCGGACATTCTGGTCCAGCGCCAGATCGATGGCGGCATCGAGACGCGCGACTTCATCGCGGGTGAAGGCGCGGCCCAGCAGGCCGCGCACGGCATCGAAGATCGGTTTGCGATTCATGGGATGACCTCCCCGGTTCGGTGCGGAAAGGCGAACCAATTAAACCGCAAGTCGGGCTGTAGGAAAATGTTTTCTGTTTCGGGGCCGGCGAGGCGGCGGCGGCGAGGCAAACGAAAAGGGCGCCCGGATCGCTCCGGGCGCCCCACTCGGCGAACCGATCCAGCGTGGATCAGGCGCTGTAGTACATGTCGAACTCGACGGCCGACGGCGTGGTTTCCCAGCGCATCACTTCCGGCCACTTCAGTTCGAGATAGGCCTCGATCTGGTCCTCGGTGAACACGCCGCCCTCAACGAGGAAAGCATGGTCGGCGGCCAGCGATTCCAGCGCCTCACGCAGCGAACCGCAAACGGTCGGCACTTCGGCGAGCTCGGCCGGGGGCAGATCGTAGAGGTTCTTGTCCATGGCATCGCCCGGATGGATCTTGTTCTTGATCCCGTCGAGGCCGGCCATGAGCAGCGCGGCGTAGCACAGGTAGGGGTTGGCCATCGCGTCGGGGAAACGGAACTCGACGCGCTTCGCCTTGTCGCCCGCACCGTACGGAATACGGCACGAAGCCGAACGGTTGCGCGCCGAGTAGGCGAGCAGGACCGGGGCTTCGTAGCCCGGCACCAGACGCTTGTAGCTGTTGGTGGTCGGGTTGGTGAAGGCGTTGAGGGCCTTGGCGTGCTTGATGACGCCGCCGATGAAGTAGAGGCAGGTGTCGGACAGGCCGGCGTAGCCGTTGCCGGCGAAGAGCGGCTTGCCCTTTTCCCAGATCGACATGTGCGTGTGCATGCCCGAACCGTTGTCGGTCTTGATCGGCTTGGGCATGAAGGTCGCGGTCTTGCCATAGGCCTGGGCGACCATCATGACGACATACTTGTAGATCTGCATGCGGTCAGCGGTCTGGACCAGCGTACCGAAGGTCAGGCCCAACTCATGCTGAGCGGAGGCCACTTCGTGATGGTGCTTGTCGCAGGGCAGGCCCATTTCGAGCATGGTCGAGACCATCTCGCCACGGATGTCCATGCAGCTGTCGACCGGCGCGACCGGGAAATAGCCGCCCTTGGCACGCGGACGGTGGGCGAGGTTGCCGGTGTCGAAGGACTTGTCCGAGTTGGTCGGCAGCTCGATGTCGTCGATCTTGAAGCCGTTGCCGTCGTAGCCATCGTAGAACTTCACGTCGTCGAACATGAAGAACTCGGCCTCGGGACCGACATAGATGGTGTCGCCGAAGCCGGCCGACTTGACGAAGGCTTCGGCGCGCTTGGCGGTCGAGCGCGGATCGCGGCCATAAAGGTCACCGGTCGAAGGCTCGACGATGTCGCAGAACACGATCAGCATCGGCGTGGCCGAGAACGGATCGACATAGACGGCGTCAAGGTCGGGCTTGAGGATCATGTCCGACTCGTTGATGGCCTTCCAGCCCTCGATCGACGAACCGTCAAACATGAGGCCGTCTTCGAGTTCGTCCTCGCCCAGGACCGACGACACCATCGTCAGGTGCTGCCACTTGCCCTTGGGGTCGGTGAAGCGAAGATCGACCCACTCGATCTCCTCGTCCTTGATCTGCTTGAGGACGTCCTTTGCACTAGCCATTAGAGTGGTTCTCCAGTCATAATTCTTCCGCGCGGCGAAAGAGCCTTAGGGGTGGATGGACAATCCGGGAATGAAACCAGCCCCCCGTGCCGGCTTGTTCCCTTGTCCGGCATCAAGCCGGAAATGTGGTCGTTACCTGCGATGTCAGAGGGCGTCGTCGTCCCGTTCGCCAGTGCGGATGCGTACCGCCGTTTCGATCGGGATCACGAAAATCTTGCCGTCGCCGATGCGGCCGGTCTGCGCGGCGTCCGCGATCGCCTCTACCACGCGGTCTGCCAGCGTATCGGGAACGACGACTTCGAGCTTCACCTTGGGGAGGAAATCGACGACGTATTCGGCGCCGCGATAGAGTTCGGTATGGCCCTTCTGCCGACCGAAACCCTTGGCCTCGGTGACGGTGATGCCCGACACGCCGACCTCGTGCAGCGCTTCCTTCACTTCGTCGAGCTTGAAAGGCTTGATGATGGCTTCGATCTTTTTCACGCCTTCTGACCCCTGCACTTGTTCCCGGACTTCGTCGAAGAGGATTCCGGTCCGGGAACCAGATGCCCTCGCGCGCGATTCCCATCAAGAATCGTGCCAATGCAATCGGCTCTCTGGTAGGGCAAGTGTGCAGGCGCGAAAAGACGGGAATTGCGCCTCCTATCGGGTCGCCGAACGGGTCTTGCAGCTCTTGCCCGAGTCCTCGCAGCAGGTTCTGTCCAAGTTTTGGGCAACGCCTGCCTCAAAGTTGTGCAGCCACGACCGTCCCGCCGGGAGGGAATGCCTCACTGGCACGACAAGCGGCGCGCCCTGCCCTTAACTCGGGTGCACGCCACCCCGGACTTTCCTGCCAGGAGAGGAAGCCGACGCACGGCGATTGTTCTCGCCCAACCTCTGGAAAACGCCCCTCATGCCCCTTCCCTTCCCCCACCCTCCTTGCCTAAGGCCGGGAAGGTGAGCGCAGACATCGTCATCGGCCAGACCCCCCACGGCGAGGCCATCCGGATCGACATCAAGGAACTTCTCGCGACCCGCCTGCTGGTGCAGGGCAATTCCGGGTCCGGAAAGTCGCATCTGCTGCGCCGCCTGCTTGAGGAAAGCGCCGCCGTCGTCCAGCAGGTCGTAATCGACCCGGAAGGCGACTTCGTCTCGCTCGCCGAGGAATTCGGCCACGTCGTGATCGACGGCGCCGCCTATGGCGAGGCGGAGATCGCGCGCCTGGGCGCGCGCATCCGTCAGCACCGCGCTTCCGTGGTCCTTGCACTGGACGAGCTGGAGATCGACCAGCAGATGAAGTGCGCGGCCCAGTTCCTGGGCGCCCTGTTCGATGCCCCGCGCGAGCAGTGGTATCCAGCGCTGGTGGTGGTCGACGAGGCGCAGATGTTCGCCCCCTCCGCCGCCGGGGAGGTTTCCGAGGAAGCGCGCCGCGTGTCGCTGGGCGCGATGACCAACCTGATGTGCCGGGGGCGCAAGCGCGGCCTGGCCGGGGTGATCGCCACGCAGCGCCTCGCCAAGCTCGCCAAGAACGTGGCGGCGGAGGCCAGCAACTTCCTGATGGGCCGCACTTTCCTCGACATCGACATGGTGCGCGCCGCCGACCTGCTCGGCATGGAGCGCCGCCAGGCCGAGCAGATCCGCGATCTCGCGCGCGGCCAGTTCCTCGGTCTCGGCCCCGCCATCGCGCGGCGGCCGGTGGCGGTGAACATCGGCCCGGTCCGCACCGGCGCGAAAACGGTAACGCCCGGCCTCGTCCCGCTGCCGACCGCCAGCACCGAGGACATGCGCGAGCTGCTTCACGCCGGCCTGCACATAGAACCCGAGCGCCCGGAATTCCCGCGCCCCGCCCCCCGCCCCAGGGTCGATGTCGAGACGCTTTCGGAAAACATCGCCGCCACCGGCCCCGTCGCCGAGCGGCCGGAACGACCCGAGCCGGAACCCGAAGAAAACCGTGCCGCCATGGTCGAAATCCTCAATGCCATGGCCCAGGAGGACGACTGTACTTTCCAGTCCTCGACCACGCTGTTCCAGGACTTCACCATTCGCTGCCGGATGAAAGGCATCTCCGTGCGAGGCCTCGATGCGACGATGTTCCGGCGCGGATTTGCAGCCGCGCTGGCAGGCATCGAAGACCCCGAGGACGAGCGCTGGACCGACGTCATCAACCTTGGCAAGCACGTCCCCGACGATGCGCTCGCCCCGTTCTACGTAATCGCCCGCGCCGCGATGGACGGCGAGCCCTGCCCCGACGACATGGACCTGGCCCGAATCTACGGCACCAGCAGTCCGCGCCGTGTCCAGCGCCTGCTCGACTACCTCGAAAAGGACGGGCTGATCGTGGTGCGCACCGACTTTTCCGGAAAGCGTTCGGTCGGCCTGCCCGATCTGGGGGTGACGACGGCCCCGATCGAAGCGTAAGTTCGCGCGGACATGACCCGGATCGTCAACCTGCGCATGGCCCGCAAGGCCAAGGCCCGCTCCGCCGGGAAAGCCCAGGCTGACGCCAACCGCGCGAAGCACGGCCGCACCAGAACCGAACGTCAGGCGGCCGAAGCGGAAGCCACGCGACTCGAGCGCATCGTCGAGGGCGCAAAACGCGAGAAGGACGACTGATGCGCACGACCTATCAAAGCGCGACCGTGCGCCTCTATCACCTCGATTCCGGCCCTGAAGGCGGAGCGGCGCACACACTGTTCTACGGATCGCTCGCCGAAGCGATGCAGATTGCCGCGCAGCAGCCCGAGGAAGTACAGGAAGGCCTCTTCATCGCCACCGACAACGACGTGGCGGCCTATCTCGACCTGCTCGAGGGGTGAAGGGCCGCGTCCGCAGCGCGACAAGGAGGCCCGGCGGGGAATCTGGGAGGAGAGAGGGAAGTTCCCCCGCCGGGCGAAACAAGGCTCGAATCTGACCTCGAGCGGCTTGCCGTGACCCGCTTATAACAATCAATTTATGTTAGCGCTACCGCTTTTTTTGCCTCAGTTGATCCGCCACGCATGCCATTGTGCCCGGCGCGCGCTTGCCATACCGGCAGCGGGTATGAGCAGGCTCGATTCCCTTCTGCAGGCCGCATTGTCGCGGATCGAGAGCGCCGGGCAACGCCGGACGCTGCGGGGTGCCGCGCTGGCGCCGGGCGGGAAGATCAGGCGCGAAGGGCGCGAACTGATCGACTTTTCCAGCAACGACTACCTTGGTCTCGCCCGCCATCCACTGCTGATCGAGCGGTCGCGCGAATGGACGCTGGCGCACGGCGCCGGCTCAGGCGCATCGCGTCTGGTAACGGGCACCAGTGAGGCGCATCTCGACCTTGAAGCGCGTATCGCCCGCTTCAAGGGAACCGAATCCGCGCTACTCTTTGCAACAGGCTGGCAGGCCAATGCCGCGGCCATCCCCGCCCTCCTCGCCGCAGCGCCGGGGGCGGCGGTCTTCACCGACCGGCTGATTCACGCCAGCATGCACGCGGGCCTCGCCATGGCAGGTGCGCGCCAGCACCGCTTTCGGCACAATGATCTCGACCATCTCGAAGTCCTGCTTACCGAGAAGGGCCGCGACGCGCCGGCGCGTTTCATCTTCACCGAAAGCGTCTTCAGCATGGACGGCGACCGCGCCGACCTGCACCGGCTTGCGGCGCTCGCCGATGCGCACGATGCCTTCCTCTTCGTCGACGAGGCCCATGCCACCGGCGTGCTCGGCCCCGGCGGCGCAGGGCTTTCGGCCGAAATGCCGGGCAGGATCGACCTCGTCATGGGCACTTTCAGCAAGGCAATGGGCGGCTTCGGTGCCTATGTCGCCGGCTCTCGGGTGCTGATCGACTACCTCGTCAACACTGCAAACGGCTTCATCTTCACCACGGCACCGCCGCCTGCCGTGCTCGGCGCGATTGACGCCGCGCTGGACCTCGTGGCCGGCATGGAAGCCGAACGCGCGCATCTCGCCGCGCTGGGAGACTGGCTGCGTGCCGGGCTGGACCGCCTCGGCATCGACCACATGGCGTCGAGCACCCAGATTGTTCCCGCCGTGATCGGGCGGGAGGACGATGCGCTTGCCCTCTCCGCACGGCTGGAGGCCGCCGGCTTCCTTGCCTCCGCCATCCGCCCGCCGACGGTCCCGCCGGGCACCAGCCGCCTGCGCATCGCCCTGCGCGCCGGCCACCACGAAGGCGACGTCGACGCCCTGCTCGCCGCCATCGAGGCCTGCCGGTGAAACTGCTCTTCGCCCATGGCTGGGGCTTCGACCGGCATGTCTGGGACCGCCTCGCCCCGCTGCTCACCGAATGGGAGCAGGTGCGCGATGACAGCGGTTATTTCGCCGCGCCGGCGCCGGCGCGGGTCGAAGGGCCCTGCATCGCCGTCACCCACTCCTTCGGCACCATGCGCGTGCTCGCCGATCCGCCGCCGGGGCTCGCCGGGATCGTGGCGATCAACGGGTTCGAGCGCTTCACCGCCCTGCCCGGCAAACCGGGTGTCCCCACCCGCGTGGTCGATCTGATGCTGCGCCAGTTCGACCGCGACCCACGCGGCGTCGTCGAGGAATTCCGCCGCCGCGTCGGCTGCGAGGAGCCGTTCGGAGAGGTCCACCCCGCACCGCTGCGTGCGGACCTGCTGCGCCTGCGCGACGCACAGCCGCCGCTGCCGCGGGTGCCCGTGCTCGTCGTTCACGGCGCGCGCGATCCGCTGCTGCCCGAGACCATGCGCGAGGCCTGCTTTGCCGCCACCGCCGCGCGCCGGCTCCGGCACGAAACGGCCGGACACCTCCTGCCTCTCGAAGACCCGCTGCTTTGCGCGCAGGCGGTGCGCGGGATGGCCGAGAGGGTGTCATGACCGACCGGCGCGAGCGCATCGTCCGGGCCTTCGCGCAGGCGCCCGACTACGAGCGGCAGGCGCGCGTACAGCGCCTCGTCGCGCAAAAGCTCGCCGCGCGCATCGCCGCGCTCGATCTGCCCGAATGCCCGCGCGTGCTGGAAATCGGCTGCGGCACGGGTTTCCTGACGCAGGCACTGCTCGACCGGGGCATGGGCGGCCGCTGGACCATCACCGACATCGCGCCCGAAATGGTCGAGCGCTGCCGGTCGAGGATCGGTGAGAGTTCGATGCGGCATTTTGAGGTTCTCGACGGAGAACACGGCACACCGCCGGGCTTGCCGTTCGACCTCGTGTGCTCGAGCCTCGCCATCCAATGGTTCGACGATGCCGCCGCCGCACTTTCCCGCATGGCCAACTGGCTCGCGCCGGGCGGACACTGCATGGTCACCACGCTGGGGCCGGGCAGCTTCGCGGAATGGCGCGCCGCGCACGAAGCCGAAGGGCTCGCGCCGGGCACGCCGGACTTCGCGCCGCCCGAAGCCTTCGCCGCGCTCGATCCTGCGGGACTGCATATCGAGGACCATGTCGAGCGCAACGCGGACGCCCGGGCCTTTCTCCGCTCGCTCAAGGCCATCGGCGCGGGAACGGCCGCGCCGCGCCACCGCCCGCTGTCGCCGGCCGCGCTGCGCCGGGTCATGGCCCGCTTCGAGGAGGCGGGCAGCGCAGTCACATACGAGGTCGTGACCTGTCATCTCCATCGCGCTAGATGACAGGCCATGACCGGCCCGCGCTTCATCATAACCGGCACCGATACCGGCATCGGCAAGACCGTCTTCGCCGCCGCCCTCGCCGGCGCGCTGGGCGCATCCTACTGGAAGCCGGTGCAGGCGGGCCTCGAAGACGGTAGCGACAGCGAAGACGTTGCCCGGCTGGCGGGGATCGCGCCGGACAGGGTCCTGCCCGAAGCCTACCGCCTTGCCACACCATGCTCCCCCCATCGCGCGGCCGAGATCGACGGCGTGACCATCGATCCCGAACGGCTCGCCTTGCCGCAGGTCGATGGTCCGCTGATCGTCGAAGGTGCCGGCGGCGTCCTCGTGCCGCTCACCCGCGAAACGACTTACGCCGACCAGTTCGCCCGCTGGCAATGCCCGGTGGTACTGGTCGCGCGCACCGCGCTCGGCACGATCAACCATTCGCTGCTTTCGATCGAGGCCCTGCGCGCGCGCGGCGTCGAAGTGCTGGGCGTGGCGTTCGTCGGCGAACCTCAGGAGGACAGCGAGGCGACGATCTGCCAGATGGGCAAAGTGCGCCGCCTCGGCCGCCTGCCGCGCCTCGACCCGCTCACGCCCGAGGTCTTGCACGCGGCATTCGCGGCGAATTTCCGGCTGGAGGACTTCACGCGATGACTCACCCCGATCCGGCATCGCCCGTCTGGCATCCCTTCACCCAGCATGGCCTTGGCGAACCGATCCCGCTGGTCGAACGCGCGGAAGGGGCGCTGCTCCACACCGCCGACGGCAAGGCGGTGATCGACGCGATTTCCTCCTGGTGGGTGACGACGCACGGGCACTGCCACCCCAGGATCATGGCCGCCATCGCCGGTCAGGCGCAAAGGCTGGACCAGATGATCTTCGCCGGCTGGACACACGAACCGGCCGAAACTCTGGCCGCCGGCCTGCGCGCGATCATGCCGGAGAGCCTGACGCGGGTGTTCTTTTCCGATTCCGGCTCGACCAGCGTTGAAGTCGCGCTGAAGATGGCGCTCGGCTACTGGCATGCGCGAGGCGAGGCGCGCCACCGGGTGGTGGTGATGGAGCACTCCTATCATGGCGACACCATCGGCGCGATGTCGGTCGGCGCGCGCGGCGTGTTCAACCGGCCGTACGAGCCGCTGCTGTTCGACGTGGCGCGCATCCCCTTCCCCGCCGCCGGCGCCGAACAGGCGACACTCGACGCGCTGGAAGCCTTTTGCCGCGAGCCGGACACCGCCGCGCTGATCCTCGAGCCGCTGGTGCTCGGCGCCGGCGGGATGCTGATGTACGCGCCCGAAGTCCTCGCGAGCATGCACGAGATCTGCGCCGCCCACGGCGTACTCTTCATCGCCGACGAAGTGATGACCGGCTGGGGCCGCACCGGCACCCTGCTCGCCTGCGAGCAGGCAGGCGTGGTGCCGGACATCCTGTGCCTCTCCAAGGGCCTGACCGGCGGCGCCGTGCCGCTGGCCGTCACCATGGCGAGCGAGCCGGTGTTCGAGGCCCACTGGTCCACTGACCGCGCGAGGATGTTCTTTCACTCCTCCAGCTACACCGCCAACCCCATCGCCTGCGCGGCGGCGAACGCCAACCTCGCGATCTGGCGCGAGGAACCGGTCATCGACCGGATCGCCGATCTGGCGGCGCGGCAGGCGGCATGGCTGGAGAAGCTGGCGAGCTTCTGCCACTTCGACAACGCCCGCCAATGCGGCACGATCGCCGCGCTGGACCTCAAGACCAGCGGCGAAGGCGGCTACCTCGACACGCTGGCGCCCCGCCTGATGGCCTTCTTTCGCGAGCGGGGCGTGCTGCTGCGGCCGCTGGGGAACACGGTCTATGTGATGCCGCCCTACTGCATTACCGACGAGCAGCTTGCCGACGTGTGGAATACGGTGGGGGAAGCGGTGATTTCGTTTTGAGCCGGGACCGGACCGGACCCTCATTCGAAATTTCGACCCGACCCCACTCAGCCTGAGCTTGTCGAAGGCCGTCCTCCGGCGCCAGATCCTCGACAAGGGCTGATCTGTCACGCGGTTAGCAAATTGCGTACCGCACAAGGCTGGTGCATAATGAAGCCATGAGAAAGGCCGAGGCAATCAACCGGTTGAAGCCCTTTGAGCGTCGTTTGCGCGAACGTGGCATCAACGCGCTTTACCTGTTTGGATCGACGGCCAGGGACGAAGCCGGTGAGGCCTCCGATCTTGATCTGCTCTACGAATATGACCCGTCGAGGAAGTTCAGCCTGTTTGATCAGGCGGGGGCCATGCTGGAGATATCCGATCAGCTTGGCGCAAAGGTCGATCTGGTGTCACGTGTTGGCCTGCGTCCTCGCTTGCGGGAACGCATTGAGAGCGAAATGATCCGGGTTTTTTGATGGCTGGTCTGCTGGACACCCTGCATGATCTCGCATTGCTGATCGCGCGGGCCGAGAAGTCGGTGAACGGCCGGACATTCGACGCGCTGGTGGCAAACGACGAAGCCTACGACGCCTTGACCTATCGCCTCGCCATGATCGGCGAAACCAGCAAGAAGCTGCCCGACGAAATCAAGGCGCGGCATCCCCATCTGCCGTGGCGCGAGATGGCAACGTTCCGCAACTTTGCGAGCCATGATTATTTCGGTGTCGATGCCCATCTGGTCTGGCAGGCGGCCCTGAGCCTGCAACCGATCAAGGCGATGGTCCGCGAAGAAACTGCTCGCTGTAAGGAATAGGCAGGGTAATCGAACTGCGCAACGACGTGTCGCATTTCCCCCGTTTTGTCGCGCGACCGGCCGAAGTTCGAAGGCTACTCTCCGCCGTGGCGCAAAGTTTTCTCGATCAGCCAAAGATGCACAATGTGAACTGCGACGAAGATGCCCCCAGTAAATATCAGGGAGTGCATCAACATTCCTTCGTGGCCGGGTCTCGGCTTCAGAGGCATCGCCTACAACCCCATCACGCTTGGCTTGCTCGAGCGTTCGATCATGCCCGTCGTGCGCTCGCCGTCCCAGGTGTAGAAGGCGTGGCTCTGCTGGACGATGGGCCAGTCCTTCGGCCAGTCGGGCGGGAGCACGTGGCCCCCGCGTGAGCGGGTGTTGGCGAAGGTCACGCCGTCGATGGCGATGCGCTTGCCTTCCAGCGTCTCCAGCACCAGCGGCACCGGCTCGCCGCCGGTCACCAGCTTCCTCAGCCACGGCAGTTCCACGGGCCGCGCGCCGATGCGGCGGCCGTCGCTGTCGATGACCCAGGCTTCCGCGTAAGTCGGCTCGCCGTCGTCGCGCGGGGGATAGGCATTGAGGCCGAAGGCGCGTCCGCTCGGGAATACGGCCGACATCCAGCAGTGACCCGAAAACCCGGCGAAAGCGCGAAAGCCGGTGCGGCGGATGCGCAGTCCGTTGGCCGCGAAGGTGCGCGTCTCGCCGTCGATGGTCAGCGAGCCGGTGCAGCGGAAGAGCTGCTCGTAGCGCGGGCTCATGAACTGACCCTGCTTGCCGGCCATCGCGGCGGCGGCCTCCGGCGTCATCGTCCCCGGCTGCCAGGGCGGCGCGGCCATGTCCATCTGGATGAAGAAGGCAATGTCGGCCCACGCCTTCACCCGGAAGTCCGGGTTCTCCATGATTTCCCGGGCGCTGGTTACGGCAACCTGCCCCTTGAACGTCACTGTCCAGCGCCGAAACGGCTCGACGCATTCGAAGCGCAGGGGGCCGGTGGCGCGCACGGTGGGCTTGCCGCCCGGGCCGGCGGCGGGCTGCGTCTCGCCGTCACCCCGCCGCGAGTAGAGCCGGCCATCGGCAAAGGCCACGTCCAGCCACATCTCGTGCCGGTCCCACTGCTCGGCCACGGCCTCGATGCCGACGCGCGTGGCAAAGGCGCCGCTTTCCTCCTCGATCCAGACGTTCACCGCGTCGCGCACGCCGTCCTCCGGCCTCGCGTCGAGGACGTATTCGCGCTCTGCTGCAAGCCCGCCGGAGAGATCGCCCGTCGTGATGCCCGCCATGCTCCCCCTCTCCTCCATTCCGTTTGAGGAAAAGGCTGTCACAGGCCAGGAGTCAGGTCACGCACAAGCGCGGCCGCCGACGCGATATATCAGGCGTAAGGCGGCTTGTGCCGTCTGGTAGGGCTGAGCGTGAAGATCTCGTAGCCGTCCTCGGTGATACCGATCGAATGTTCGAACTGCGCGGAGAGCGACTTGTCGCGCGTTACCGCCGTCCAGCCGTCATTGAGCAGCTTCACCGGCGGCTTGCCGAGGTTGATCATCGGCTCGATGGTCATGAACATGCCGGGCTTGAGCATGGGGCCAGTACCGGCGCGAGCGGCATGGACCACTTCGGGCGCGTCATGGAACAGGCGGCCAAGGCCGTGCCCACAGAACTCGCGCACGACGCCGTAGCGGTGCGCCTCGGCATGGGCCTGAATGGCGGCGCCAATGTCTCCCACACGGTTGCCGGGCTTCGCCTGCTCGATGCCGAGCATCAGGCATTCGTAAGTCACCTCGACCAGGCGGCGTGCCTTCAGCGAGGGTTCGCCAGCGTAGTACATGCGGCTCGAATCGCCATGCCAGCCGTCCAGCAGCGGAGTGACGTCGATGTTGAGCACGTCGCCTTCCTTGAGGGTCTTTTCGGAAGGGATGCCGTGGCACACGACGTGGTTGATCGAGATGCAGCACGAATGCGCATAGCCGCGATAACCCAGCGTCGCCGGAACCGCGCCGCCATCCAGCGTCAGTTCGCGCACCTTGTCGTCGATCGCGGCGGTGCTGACGCCGGGCTGGACCATAGGCGCGATCTCGTCGAGTATCCGCGCGGCAAGGCGGCCCGCCTTGCGCATGCCCTCAAAGCCCTCGGGCGTATGCAGCTTGATGGTGCCGTCGCGCAGCACGGCCTCGTTTCCGGGTTCGACGATCTGGTATTCGCTCATGGGGCCCACATAGCGATCTTGCGCGTCAATTGCGAGATCATCGCGCAGGCGCCTCACGGCCGATCGAGAAGCTAGCCCTGTAGGCCGGTTTCACGGCGTCGAGGACGGCCTGGGTGACGGGCAGCGTGATCTCGTAGGTGCCCTCTGCATAGGGACCGGCAGCATAAGGCGCGACGAGGATGCCGATGCGGTCGAAGGTCCGGCCATTCGATGACCCCAGGATCAGCGTGCTTTCGAGCGGGTTTATGCAGTCGCTGAACATGTCGTCCGCGCCGTGGCGGACAGGCCCACCGCGCCGCTTCTCCCGCTCGCGGTCGAGCGCATTGCAGAACGGGCGCTGGATGGGTTTGCGCAGGGCGGCGGAACTGGTGAAGAGGTCGAGGGGTTCGCGCGCCGCGCCGGCCTGCTTGTCCCAAAGGAGCGAATCGAACGCGCTCATGCCGTGGGCACCGCCGGTGTAGACGTAAATCTCGGAGGAGAGCGACAGCCAGCCCGGCAGCTCGGTCACGACTTTCCAGGTCGTATCGTTGGCGTGAGGGCGATAGGGAAAGCCGCCCTTCTTCGCCTCGTTCTGGTCGGCACGCGATTCGACGGAAAGCGAAGCGCGCGCCTCGTCGAGCCGGCGGTCGAGCATGGCCCTGAGGCCGGGGATCGCGCCAGCGGCATCGGGGTAGGCATAACCGAATTCGAACAGCGCGTTCGAAACCTTGACCTCGCGCCCACCGCTCGGGGAACCCTCCGCCGCCTCGACCGTCTCATCCAGAAGGGCCGCCTGCGTCGCCTCGCCTGCTTCGCGCGCGGCCGTCTCGCCCGGCGCGCCGGCCGATGCCTTCCCGGCCGGCGCGTCGGCTTCCCCGCCCGAACAGGCTCCGGCCATCAGCAGGACCGCAACCACAAAGCCGCCACGACGCATCATTTTCTCCTCGCACTCCAACCGCGGCGGACGCTAGAGAATCTCCGCATGAGCGACAAGAACGCATTGATTCAACCGGACCGGGGCCAGAAGGCCGTCGACATCCACCTCGTCGACAAGGATGGCCTGGAAGCCTTCCTCAAGGAGCGCACCGCGCCGCAGCGCGCGGCGATCGAGGCGCAGAAGTTCAAGGCCGATGGCTTCGATCATGCGATCCTTCCCGATGGTGAGGGCTGGGCGGTGGTCGCCGGCGTCGCCAATGCCAGTGACCTTTCGAGCTGGTGCATGGCAAAGCTCGCCGAGGCCCTGCCCGCCGGCACCTACCGGCGCGTCGGCGGCAAGCCGGGCAAGGCGATGTTCGGGTGGATCACCGG
The DNA here is from genome assembly GCF_014640675.1 of Novosphingobium endophyticum. Taxonomy (GTDB): domain Bacteria; phylum Pseudomonadota; class Alphaproteobacteria; order Sphingomonadales; family Sphingomonadaceae; genus Novosphingobium; species Novosphingobium endophyticum. Next base: position 181,490 of record NZ_BMHK01000006.1, read on the forward strand.
GCAGTACAGCTTCGAGCGCTATCGCACCGACCCTTCCGAGGAGGGACCGCGCGTACTGCTGACCGGCGAGGTCAAGGCCATCGGCGCGGTGACGGCCGAGGCCGAAGCGGTCGAGCTGGTGCGCGATCTGGTCAACACGCCGGCCGAAGACATGGGGCCCGGCCAGCTCGAGACCGAAGCGGAAGGACTTGCCAAGGCCCATCACGCCGAGATCCGGCTGACGCGCGGCGACACGCTGGAGCGCGAATTTCCGATGGTCCACGCCGTCGGCCGCGCCGCCGGGCGCAGCCATGCGCCACGGATGATCGAGCTGGAGTGGGGCAACCCCGAACACCCGAAGATCGCGGTGGTCGGCAAGGGCGTCTGCTTCGATTCGGGCGGGCTCGACATCAAGCCCTCTTCCGGCATGTTGCTGATGAAGAAGGACATGGGCGGCGCCGCTCACGCTTTGGCCCTCGCCCGCCTCATCATGGCCGCGAAGCTGCCGGTGAGACTGCATGTGCTGGTGCCTGCCGTGGAGAACGCGGTTTCGGCCAACGCCTTCCGCCCCGGCGACGTCCTGAAGAGCCGCGCGGGAATGTCAGTCGAGATCGGCAATACCGACGCCGAAGGCCGCCTGATCCTCGCCGACGCCCTGACTCGTGCCGGGGAGAACGAACCGGAGCTGGTTCTGGACTTTGCCACCCTGACCGGCGCCGCGCGCGTCGCGCTCGGCCCCGATCTGCCGGCGCTCTTCGCGCGCGAAGACACGACGGCGCAGGCGCTGCTCGACGGCGGAATCGCGAGCGACGATCCCTGCTGGCGCCTGCCGCTGCACGAGGCTTACCGCGAATACCTGAAGTCCGACCTGGCCGACATCAATAATTCCGGCAGCAGCGGATTCGCCGGATCATGCACCGCTGCCCTGTTCCTCGACCGGTTCGTGCCCAAGGACGTGGACTGGGCGCACTTCGATACTTTCGCCTGGCGCCCCGCCGCCAAGCCCGGCCGCCCCAAGGGCGGCGACGCGCTGGGCCTGCGCGCGGCCTGGCATATGCTACAACACCGCTATGGCGAATGAACCCGCCCGAACTTGCGTCGCCGCCATGCCCCAGCTAAGCGCGCGCATCTTTGACTTTGGAGACACGACCGCGTTGGCCATCGAGGATTCCCATACCCGCCCCCCCCGGATCGAGGGCATTCTTGCCATGACCGGGCCGAGCGTGACCGCGGATCCCGGCTGCCTTCCGGTTCGTGGAGACCTGGCGCACGTCAAGCTCGCCGGGCTCTACTTCGTGCCTCATTACGCGGTGCCGATGCCCCACCGCATCCTTGCGGGCGCCGTGCTGCGCGGCGCGGGCCGCGCCGATGCCGAAGTCATCCGCCAACTTCCCGAGGGCGGAACCTTCAACGTGCTCGACATCACCGGCGCCTGGACCTGGGGCCAGCTCGGTGAGGACGGGCACGTCGGCTATGTCGCCCACAGCGATCTGGAGGTCTTCGCGTCATGACTGCCACGGTCTTCATCGACGGCGCCGCCGGCACCACCGGGCTCGAGATCGCCGACCGGCTGGCCGGACGCAGCGAATTCCAGCTCGTGGTGCTCGACGAGGCCCGGCGCAAGGACGCGGCGGCCCGCGCCGAAGCGCTCAACGACGCCGACTTCGTCATTCTCTGCCTGCCGGACGACGCCGCCCGCGAGGCAGTCGCCATGATCCGCAACGACCGCACGCGGGTGATCGACGCTTCATCAGCCCACCGCACTTCCGCGGGCTGGACTTACGGTCTGCCCGAAGTGATCGGACGCAAATCCCTGGCCTCGGCCATGCGCGTCAGCAATCCGGGCTGCTATCCAACGGGCTTCATAGCCCTGCTCGCACCGCTGGTGCGGGCCGGCCTGCTGCCGGCGGACTGGCCTTATATCTGCCACGCCGTCTCGGGCTATTCGGGCGGCGGCAAGGCGCTGATCGGTCGTTTCGAGGAAGACCGGGACATCGCCTTCCGCGCCTATGGACTGGCGCTGGGGCACAAGCATGTGCCGGAAATGCAGGTCCATGCAGGCCTGTCGATCTCTCCGCTTTTCGCGCCGGCCGTGGTGCCCGCGCATCGCGGAATGCTGGTCGAAGTCCCGCTGCAGCTCTCTGTCATGACCGGCGCGGGCGCGCCCGAGGCCCTGCGCGCGGCGCTGGCCGATTTCTATGCGGGCAGCCCGATCGTGCAGGTGCTCGATGACCAGCCGGACGAACTGCTGCTGCGCGCGTCGATGGATCCGGTCGACACGCTCAGCCTGCGCGTATTCGGCGCGAAGGATGGCAGCCAGGCGAGGCTCGTCGCCATGCTCGACAACCTCGGAAAAGGCGCCAGCGGTGCGGCCGTGCAGAACCTCAACCTGATGGCCGGGCTGGAAGAAACCGCGGGCCTGCGCCTCTGAGGTCGCCTCCCGCCGGCGACTTTCCCGTTTCGACCCGGGGCGCGTCGCGTCCCGCGACTGAGGACGCCGGGCTGGCCGCAAGGGCGGCCCCTCCGCGATTGCGCGCGAGCGCGCTTTATCCGCGCGACACGCCCGCAGGTCGCCGTCATCGCATCTGGGGACAACCCTGTGCGTAAAACCGCCAAAACCCCGGCATATCGGTGCAAAAAATTGGCCGGGACTCCCGATTGGGTCACTGGGAGAGAGAATCCCGGCCAAAGTGAGGGATGAAACGACGTCCCATGACAAACGCCGTTTCAGGGCTTGACGAGGCGTGCAAGCCGCGTATCACTAGCTAATGATAATCATTCGCAAATGCAAGCCCCTGGAGATGTCTTGATGTACCAGTACGTCGATCGCCGCCTGAGCACCCTTGATGAGGGGTGCCGCTTCCTCGTCTGGTCGATGCGCGCCTGGGTTACGGCCATCGCCAGCAAGCACTGTCCCGCGCAGACGCTCGCCCCGGTTTTCGCGCGCTGGCGCATGATCGGCGGGCTCCAGCCGTTCCACCGCGCCATGCTGCTGTTCAACCGCGACGCGCTGGAAACGTTCGGCTTCTGCCCCATGGCCTGCGACCATGTCTCCGAACACGAGGCAATGGTCCTCGAGCTTATCACCTCACTGCGCGATCGGGGACCATCGCAGACCCGCGCCACACTGGAACTGCTGATCGTCGAGGACAGCGTCGGAGACGTTCTCGAAACGATTTCGAAGCTGGGGGCGGCGATGGCCGTGGCCGGGATCTTCCCGCAGGAACCGGCCGTGGCGCGCGGCAACGACCACTGACGCTGGCAGTCCGGCCAAAGTCCGCAAAAGCTGGTCCTCCGGCGCATCAGGGGAATCGGGTGAATGAGTTCTCACGAGATGAGGCTGACGAGGAAGTCCTCGTCCCAGCTGGCGGCCAAGCGCTTTGATGTCATGGATAGCTTGGTCGGATG
>NZ_BMHK01000007.1 GCF_014640675.1 Novosphingobium endophyticum
CTTCCAGCTCATCCAGGCCAAGGTCGCGGACATGTACGTCGCGCTGCAATCGGCGCGCGCCTATGTCTATGCCGTGGCGCGGGCCTGCGATGCCGGCCGCACCACCCGCTTCGATGCGGCGGGGGCGATCCTGCTCGCCAGCGAAAGCGCGTTTCGCGTGGCGGGCGAGGCGGTGCAGGCGCTGGGCGGCGCGGGCTATACGAAGGACTGGCCGGTCGAGCGCTACTTGCGCGATNCGGGCGCGCTCGGCCGATCGTTTTACGGGCTTATCTGTCGTGCCCGTAGACGTCGTCGAGCAGGGCAACGCGCTTCTTCGCGGTCGTGGCGGTCAGATAGGTGAGGTAGACCGGCACCGGCGCCGGCAGCGCAATCGCCTGTTCGGGCTCCTTGCTCTTGGTGGTGACGGGCTTGCCCAGCATCCACTTGCCCAGCTCCGCCGCCTTTTCCAGACGGATGCAGCCGTTGCTGAGATGACGGCCGGCCTTGCGCAGCAGGTCGGTGTTGGGCGTGTCGTGCAGATAGATACCGTGATCGTTGGGGAAAACGAACTTGACCTTGCCCATCGAGTTCCACGGCCCCGGCAGTTCGCGGACTCGCACGTCCTGCTGCCCGGCGGCGACCGCCTGCCAGTCGACCGTGGCCGGATCGATGACCCGTGGATTGGCGCTCCAGTCCGAGAGCACCTGCATGTGCATCGATTCCAGCGTGCGGCCGGCCAGGATCTTGCGCGCTACGTTGCTCCGCGTGAGATAGTCGGGAACGTTCCAGTAGGGATTGACGATCGCATAGTTGATGCGGCCCGCGAGCATCGGTGTCTGTGTTTCGGGTGCCCCGACGACGACGCGCATCGTACCGGCTTCCTCGCCGTCCTGATAGTACCAGAGCCTCGCCGTCGCCGCATCGACGACGATGTGCCGCACGTCCGCGGAAGGCAGCACGCGCGCCCGTTCGAGATTGAGGCGCACAGTCTCGACCACGCGCGTGTCGACCCCGTTTGCAAGGGCGGAGCGCAGCAGCTCGCGCATGCGGGTGTAGTGCGGGCTCATCCAGCCCATGTTGGCGAGATAGCGGCTGAAATCCTTGCGGGTCGCGACCCGCAAGATGGCATCATCGCTCAGTCGCGGCGGTTTGAGCTCGTCGCCGACGAATTCCATGCCGACATCCCTGGTGCGGCGCATGTCTTCCACGTAGCGGACGAAGGCTTTCGACAGCGCGACCTCAGCTTCGGCAAGATCCCTGGCGTCGTGGCTGTCGGCGCGGGCGATATCCTCGCGCAGATCGTCCGGATCGTAGCGGGAGGTTCTGAGGCCGTCGAGCCCGGCATCGTCCAGGTAGCGCAGAAGGACCTGGGAGTCGGACCCGATCAGATCGCCGTCGATCCAGATCGGGCGATAGTCGCGGGATTTGTAGAACTTCCCGATTTTTCCGCCAGCTTCCCGGGCGATAGCGCTGGCCACGACAGCTTCGCGGGACGCAGCGACCTGTTCGGCTTCTGCCTGGGCATGAGCCTGACCGGAAATTGCGATCACCAACGCGCTGAACAACGCGGCCGAGACGAGGCCACGGGAACACTGGCGGAAAATCATCGTGTGTCGGCTCTACCCTTTAGCCGCGCTCACCGGTCGTGCTCGGCGGCGGTGGGGGAGGCGGCGGCGGTGGCACGTAGTTCGGATGATAGACGCCGTCCTGCGTGTAATAGCCGTCGACGATGCCGTCACCGTCCCTGTCGGCCGCGACCGAGCCGGAGACAGCGCCCGGTGGTGGAGGCGGCGGCAGAGGCGGTTCTTCCTTGGGGGCGCAACCGGCGAGCGCAAGGCCGCCAACCGAGGCGAGAATGAGGTATCTTGTCTTCATCGGGATTCCCTCTCAACCAAAGTGCCGTCATCAACGCCCGACGAGGCTTCCGGTTCCGTCTCATCAGACGCTTGCCGGATAGATTTCGCGCCCCGGCACGGGCATCTCCGCGCGGTAGACCGTCCCGGTGCTGGATTCGGTGAAGTAGAGCCACCTGTTGTCCGGCCCGCCATAGGCGGCATTGGTGGTATAGCGGCCTTCGGGCACATCTATGCGGAGCATGGGCTCGCCGCGATCGCTGAAAAGCCAGACCGCGCCGAACCCGACGTGGCAGACCGCAAGGTTGTCGTTCTCGTCGATGGCGAGCCCATCCGGACCGGAGCCGCCGGACATCTGGATGAACGTGCCGACTTTGCTGATAACGGCGCCGTCGCCCAGCAGCGGGCAGCGCCAGATCGCGTTGGCCCGCGTGACGGCGAGGAGCAGCGCGGTCTCGGCCTTGTTGAGCACGAGGCCGTTGGGCGAGGGGATGCCGTCCAGCAGCAGTTCCAGACGCGCGGTCCCGGCGCGCACGCGGAACAGGCGCCCGTTGGGGTTGTGCCAGCCCGACTGGCCCTGATCGGTGAAATAGATATCGCCGTTCCTCGCGACGGTCAGGTCGTTGCAGCCCAGGAACGGTTCGAGCAGGTAGCGCTCGAACCACGGCTCAGTCTTGCCGGTCGCCGGGTCGCAGATGACCATGCCCCGGTGGTGGTCGGCGACGAGCAGGCGCCCGTCGCGCAGGAATTTCATGCCGTTGGGCTGACCGTCGTATTCGAAACCCACGTCGCAGGTGCCATCCGGCGCGATCCTGAAGAGGCGGCCCCAGGGTATGTCGGTGACCCACAGATTGCCCTGTCCGTCGAACACCGGGCCTTCGAGGAAAACCGGCGCCGCCGCGCCGTGAAGCTGGACCCGCGCCCATTCGGTCGTCTCGCCGAAGCGGCGGAACCCGTCCGGAATGCGGCAGAAGACTTCGGCGGTGACGGCGGGCGGGGCGGCGAACATCGTGCTCTCCTGGATCGGATACTTTTTATGGGGGCGGGCGTAACGGGTGTTGACCTCGCGCGAAAGACCTTTCACGAAACGAAATCGAGAAACATGCCGTATCGTATACATAATCGGCTCGAAGAGAGCGAAGGATTACAGTTTTGCGCGAACTCGTATGCATTATCGACCCTATCCATCCTATGGGCGTGGAGCGCATCGCCGCCACCCATGACGTGATCGGGGCAGAAGGCTGGCGCGGTGACCCGCGACTTGTCGATGCCAGCGTGATCGTGATCCGCACCAGTCAGCTCGGCGAGGATGTTTTCGGCTCGATGCCCCGGCTCAAGGCGATCGTGAAGCACGGGGCGGGCGTCGACAACATTGACGTTTCTGCCGCGAGCCGGCGCGGGATCATGGTCGCGAACACGCCGGGCGGCAACAATTCCACGGCCGTTGCCGAGGGCGCGGTCGCAATGATGCTCGCGCTGCTGCGGCAAGTGCGCGAGATGGATGCACTGGCGCGCGAGAATCGCTGGGATGAACGCTGGGGCATCCGGCTGGGCGACCTGACCGGCGCGAGGATCGGCCTGATCGGCTTCGGCCGGATCGCCCGCCACGTTGCGAGGATATGCATAGCAGGCTTTGGGGCGAAGGTCGGCGCGTACGATCCCATGGTGCCGGGCGAAGAGATCCGCGCTGCCGGCGTGGAGCCGATGGACCTTGCCGGCGTGCTCGCCCGCGACGTGGTCTCGATCCACACGCCGCTGACCGAGGGCACGCGCGGCATGATCGACACGCTTGAGCTTGGCCTGATGCAGCCGCATGCCATCCTCGTGAACTGCTCGCGCGGGGGCATCGTCGACGAGGCGGCATTGGCCGACGCCTTGCGTGCCGGCCAGATCGCCGGCGCGGGGATCGACGTGTTCGACGCGGAGCCGCCGGCCGCCGACAATCCCCTGTTCGGCCTGCCCAATTGCCTGCTTTCGCCGCACGTCGCGGGCGTCACCGAGGCGGGCATGAAGGACATGGCGCTGAACGTCGCGAAAGTCATCGAAACCGTTAGCCGGGGCGAGGTCCCGGACACGCTGATCAACCCGGAGGTCCTGCAATGACGCAGCCCACGAAGTCCGTCATCTACAGCAAGGTTCCGCGCCCCGATGCCGCCCTGATCGCGCGCGCCGCGAAATTCGGCATTGCCGACCTGCACGAGGGGCTTGGCGCCGTCGCCGGGCGCATGGGCCTGATGAGCCCCGCCATGGCGCCAATCGCGCCGGGGCAGAAGGTCTGCGGGCCTGCTGTGACCGCGTGGAACTATCCGGGCGACAACCTGGCGATCCACGCGGCGCTCCATACCGCCGAGGCGGGCGACGTGCTCGTGCTCACCAACGGCGGTGGGCATCAGGGCGCGCTCTGGGGCGACGTTGCCTGTACGTTCGCGAAGGAGAAGGGTCTTGCCGGAACCGTCGTCCACGGAGCCACGCGCGACGTCGATGCGATCCGCGCGCTGGGCTATCCGGTGTGGAGCACCGCAATCTCTGTCGAGCACCCGGAAAAGCGCGGGCCAGCGGCCGTCAACGTGCCGATCGTCGCGGACGGGGTGCTGGTCGAACCCGGAGACGTCATCGTCGGCGATTCGGACGGGGTGCTGGTGATCCCGCGCGCGCTCCTCTTTGCGGCGGTGGAGAACGCCGAGGCGCGCGCCGCAAGGGAAGTGGAATTCCGCCGCCGTATCGGCGAAGGCGAAATGCTCTTCGACATCCTGGGCATGCGCCAGACCGTCGCGGACCTCGGCATCGAGATCAGGGACTGCACCTGGGAGGAAGCTACTCCGCCGCCGTCTTCTCCGCCGTCTTCTCCGCAGCCGCCTTTTCCGCCGCGATCCGCGCCGCTTCAGCGGCCTGCTGAGAAGGACTGAGGGCGTAGACGCGGATTGTCGCGGTGGGAGGCGGGGCTTCCGTTCCGGCCGTTTCGTCCGCCGCCCCGGTGGCTGGCGCGGAGGGCCGCACCTCGGCTTCGATCCCCGCATCGATGAGCAGCTTGACGAGCGCGGGCAGCTTCTGTTCGGCGGTGCCCGAGACCGTGACCTTGCCCATGCCCCAGCGCTGAAGGGCCCACAGCGCGAGGTCCGCCCCGATCGCGCCCGTGGGGGCGTTCGCGGCGTCGGTCGGGGCGAGCAACACGGTCAGCGACGAGCGCGCCGGCGGCACCACGCGCACGGTCCAGCCCTGCACCGCTTTGCCGGCCCGCTGCTCGGTCGCGCGGTAATCAGCCAGCGTCCATTCGGGCGCGGGGATCGGTTCGATATAGACGGTGCGCTGCGCGCGGTCGCTCCAGACCGCGCGAGTCGGCAGGCCGACGCTCTGACGGATCGCGTTGAACGGCGGCACGTCGGCGGCGATGCCGGCGGCGGTGCGCTCCATCGCGGCATCGACCATGGCGCGGGTCTGTGCCTGCACGTCGGCGGCGAGCACTTGCTGGAGGTTGATCTGCACCACCTCCCCGAGTTTTTCGTGTAACAGTTCTTCTGCCGATGCCTCGGCGTTGGCGGTGTAGTTGCGGGCGATTACCAGTGCGTTGACCGAAGGCTCTCCGAACACGCTTGAATTCACGTCGAGCTGCGCGATGGTGACGCCCTCTTCGCCGCACGCCTCCAGGATCGCGCTGCGTGCGGCGGAGCGGATCTGCGCTTCTTCCGACAGCTTCATCAGGGTCATCGACAGCGGCGTGCCGAGCGCGAGGAAAGCGGTAACCAGAATGGCAACATAGCGGGGCGTCCATTCCACTTTGCCGAAGGGCCGGGCGGCTCCGGACAGGCGCGCGATCACGGCGAAGGCAAAGGTGATCGCGGCAAGGTTGGTAAGGAACAGCAGCAGCGCGCCCAGCGTGAACATCGGCTGGAGCACGCCGATGCCGTAGCCGATGACGGTCAGCGGCGGCATCAGCGCTGTGGCGATGGCGACGCCGATCGCCGTGCCGCCCTTGCCGATCACGGTCGCATAGCCGCCGGCGATGCCGGAAAAGAGCGCAATGGCAAGGTCGAGCAGGTTGGGTTCGGTGCGCGCGAGGATTTCCGGCGTGGCATTGCGGATCGGCGAGAGCCAGGTCAGCAGCAGCCCGGTGATGATGCCGACCGCCGCCCCGATCGCGACGACTCTTGCCGCGTCGCGGATGCGATGCCCGTCGAGCGAGGCAAAGCCGAAGCCCAGCGCCGCGATCGGGCTCATCAGGGGCGAGACGAGCATCGCGCCAATCACGACCGCGGTGGAGGATTGCAGCAGGCCCAGCGTCGCGATCCCCGCCGCGAGCGCGGACATCAGGATATAGCCGTTGGTGAGTTGGCCCTCCCTGCGCACCGTCTGGCGCAGGTCATAGGCAAGGTCCGGGGTCAGCTGGGGCAGGAGCACTGCTTTGGCAATGCGGATGCGGATGAGGTGGATGAAGGCCGCGATGCGCCGTACCCATCTTGGGCGCTTCTTCCATGCGGCCGCGATCTTCCGGGCGAATGCGGCGTTGGGTTCGCGCTGAGCATTGGCACCCGGCGCTGGACGCGCGCCGCGCGGGGTGCCCTGTCCGGGCAGCGTGACTTCGGGCGCTGCGGTGGAGTCGTCGTCCATTCCTATTGTTCCAAGAGCGGGCGCGCGGCGGCGATGAGCGCAATCAGGTCATGCATGGGGCGGACTTAGCTTGAGGCGCAAGTATTTCCTAGGGCGGGGGCAGGGCGTTGTAGCGGCGCTCGCGGTCGCGTCCGATTATTTTTTCGGCGCTGCACAATGGCTCTTGCCGGAATGCCGGGCTGTGATAGCCATTACGCGGAAGATTGGGAACGGGACGGGGATCGCCCCCGTATAGGCGAAACCAGGTTCCGCGGCCGGCCGCCTGGAACGGCGCCGGAACGGCCTTTCTCAGGAGTCGCTCATGGCAACAGATCCTGTCTCCCCCATCCTGGCCCCGGGTCCATCGGAATTCGATGCGCATATCGTCAGGGTCCTGCGCCACCGCATCGGCAAGAACGAGCGCGCGGCGAAGATGCACGACTGGTATAACGCGTCGATCTATGCGCTGCGCGACGCGATCATCGATCGCTGGATAGAGTCCACGCACCGCACTTATGAGAGCGGCGCGAAGCGCGTCTATTATCTCTCGATGGAATTCCTGATCGGGCGGCTCCTGCGCGATGCCCTGTCCAACATGGGCATGACCCGCGAGATGGACGAAGCCCTGCGCGCCCACGGGCTCGACCTTGCCGAGATCGAGGAACTGGAGCCCGACGCCGCCCTTGGCAACGGTGGCCTCGGACGGCTCGCCGCCTGTTTCATGGAGAGCCTGGCGACGCTCGACATTCCGGCCTACGGTTATGGCATCCGCTATGTGAACGGCATGTTCCGCCAGCGCATCAAGGACGGCTGGCAGGTGGAACTGCCTGAGACCTGGCTGGCCCATGGCAACCCCTGGGAGTTCGACCGGATGGAATGCTCCTACCGGATCGGTTTCGGGGGCGAGGTCTTGGCCCGGGACGACGATGTCGTCTGGAAACCGGCCGAAGAAGTGGAGGCAAGCGCCGTCGATACCCCGGTTGTCGGCTGGCGGGGCAAGCGCGTCAACACGCTGCGGCTGTGGACCGCGAGCCCGCTTGACCCGATCAGGCTCGATGCCTTCAATGCCGGCGACCACTTCGGCGCGCTGGAGGAACAGGTCCGCGCCGACAGTCTGGTGCGCGTACTCTATCCCGCCGACGGCACGCCCGCCGGGCAGGAACTGCGCCTGCGGCAGGAGTATTTTTTCACCGCTGCCTCGATCCAGGACATCGTGCGCCGCCACGTCCAGTACGCCGACGATATCCGCACGCTGCCAGATAAGGCCGCGATCCAGCTCAACGACACGCACCCATCAGTCGCCGTGGCCGAACTGATGCGCCTCTTCATCGACGAGCACGGGCTGGAGCTGAACGAGGCCTGGGAACTGTGCAAGAAGACGGTGTCCTACACCAACCACACGCTTCTGCCCGAAGCGCTGGAATCCTGGCCTCTGCCGCTGTTCGAGCGGCTGCTGCCGCGCCACATGCAGATCATCTATGCGATCAACAGCCGCATCCTGCGCGAGGCACGCAAGGCGGGCTGCGACGATGCGCGGATTTCGGCGATCTCGCTGATCGACGAGAGCGGAGAGCGGCGCGTGCGCATGGCGAACCTGGCCTTCGTGGGCGCTCATTCGGTCAACGGCGTGGCGGCGCTGCATACAGAGCTGATGAAGAAGACGGTTTTCGCCGATCTCCATCACCTCTATCCGCAGCGCATCAACAACAAGACCAACGGCGTCACCCCACGCCGCTGGCTGCACCAGTGCAATCCGGGGCTGACGCGGGTGATCCGCGAGGCGATCGGCGATGCGTTCCTCGACGACGCGGAGAAGCTGGCCGACCTCAATGCGCTTGCCGACGACGGCGCGCTGGGCGAGCGGGTCGCCGAAGTGAAGCGGGCCAACAAGGTCGCGCTGGCCGACCATATCAAGCAGACGATGAACATCCGTCTCGATCCCGACGCGCTGTTCGACGTGCAGATCAAGCGCATCCATGAATACAAGCGTCAGCTTCTCAACCTGATCGAGACGGTCGCGCTCTACGACCAGATCCGCAGCCATCCGGAGCGCGACTGGGTGCCGCGCGTGAAGATCTTCGGTGGCAAGGCGGCGCCGACCTATCACAACGCCAAGCTGGTCATAAAGCTGGCGAACGACATTGCCCGAAGAGTGAACTCAGACCCCTCGGTAGGGGGCCTGCTCAAGGTCGTCTTCGTGCCCAACTACAATGTCTCGCTGGCCGAACGCATCATTCCGGCCGCTGATCTTTCCGAACAGATATCGACCGCCGGCATGGAAGCCTCGGGCACCGGAAACATGAAGCTCGCGCTCAACGGCGCGCTGACCATCGGTACACTCGACGGCGCCAATATCGAGATCAGGGACCGCGTCGGTGACGAGAACATCGTCATTTTCGGCCTCACTGCCGAGCAAGTGGCGGAAAAGCGCGCGAACGGATATGATCCGCGCGAGGTGGTCGAAAGCTCGCTTGAGCTGGGGCAGGCGCTTTCGGCGATCGCTTCGGGGGTGTTCTCGCCGGATGACCCGAACCGCTATGCCGAGCTGATCGGCGGCATTCACGACCACGACTGGTTCATGTGCGCGGCCGACTTCGACAGCTATGCCGCGGCGCAGCGCGCGGTCGATACCCGTTGGGAGGACCAGGCCGGCTGGCGGGCAGCCGCGATCCGCAACATCGCCAATGTCGGCTGGTTCTCGTCGGACCGGACGATCGCCGAATATGCCAGGGACATCTGGAACGTCCGGTGAACCCATCCCAGAGCGCCATCGAATCCCTGCTTCAAGGTACCCACGCGGACCCCTTTGCCTTGCTTGGCGCCCATGCCGGTCCCACCGGAACGCATGTCCGGGCAATGCTGCCCGGCGCGGAGCAGGCCGAAGCTTTCGCCCTCGGTGGCGAGTTCCTTGGCATGCTGGGCAAAGTGGATGAACGTTTCCTCTTCGAAGGCCGCATATCGGCCCCTCCGCAGCCTATCCGGTACCGCTGCGCGGCCGACGGGCGAGACTGGCTGGTAACCGATCCCTATACTTTCGGTCCCGTGCTGGGTCCGCTCGACGACCTGCTGATCGCGGAAGGAACGCACCAGCGCCTGTTCGACAAGCTGGGCGCGCATATCATCGAGCATGAGGGCGCGAAAGGCGTCCATTTCGCCGTCTGGGCACCCAACGCGCGCATCGTCAGCGTCGTGGGCGACTTCAACGACTGGGATCCCAAGCGCCACGTCATGCGGAGCCGCCGGGACATCGGCGTGTGGGAGATCTTCATCCCGGACATCGGCGACTATCGCGCCTACAAGTATCACATAGTTGGAGGCGATGGCGCGGTTCAACCGCTCAAGGCCGATCCCTTCGCCTTCATGTCCGAAGTCCGGCCGGACACCGCCTCGGTGACGGCTTATCCCGCCAAGCTCGACTGGGGCGACGAGGCGCACCGCGCGCATTGGGCCGCGGTCGATCCGCGCAAGGTGCCGATCTCGATCTACGAGGTCCACGCCGGTTCCTGGCAGCGCGATCCGTGGAACTGGTTCCTCAACTGGGATGACCTCGCCGACCGGCTCATCCCCTACGTGGTCGATATGGGCTTTACTCATATCGAGTTCCTGCCGATCAGCGAGCATCCCTACGATCCTTCATGGGGCTACCAGACCACCGGCCTTTTCGCGCCCAGCTCGCGCTTCGGAGAGCCGGCGGGCTTCGCGCGTTTCGTCGACGGGGCACACCGCGCCGGGGTTGGCGTCATCCTCGACTGGGTGCCCGCCCATTTCCCGACCGACGAGCACGGCCTGATCCGCTTCGACGGTACCGCGCTCTATGAGCATGAGGACCCCAGGCTCGGCTATCATCCCGACTGGAAAACGCTGATCTACAACTTCGGCCGGCGGGAGGTTTCGAGCTTCCTCGTCAACAACGCGCTGTTCTGGGCGGAGCGCTACCATGTCGACGGGCTGCGCGTCGATGCCGTCGCTTCGATGCTCTACCGCGATTACTCGCGCAAGGAGGGGGAGTGGATTCCCAATCCGCAGGGCGGACGGGAGAACTGGGAAGCCGTGGACTTCCTGCGCGCCACCAACCGCGCGCTCTATGGCCAGCATCCCGGCTTCATGACCATCGCCGAGGAGTCAACCGCCTGGCCGGGCGTCACTCAACCGGCGTATGACGTGCAAGGTGGGGAAAGGCCCTCGGCACTGGGCTTCGGCTTCAAGTGGAACATGGGTTTCATGCACGATACGCTGCGCTATATGCACCGGGATCCGGCGCATCGCCGTTATCACCATGACGACATCACCTTCGGGCTGATGTACGCGTTTTCCGAGAACTTCGTGCTGCCGCTCAGCCACGATGAGGTCGTCCATGGCAAGGGCTCGCTGCTGGGCAAAATGTCGGGCGACGACTGGCAGCAGTTCGCGAACCTTCGCGCCTACTACGCATTGATGTGGGGCTATCCTGGCAAGAAGCTGCTGTTCATGGGGCAGGAATTCGCCCAGCGCCGCGAATGGAGCGAGGAGCGCGCGCTCGACTGGGAACTGCGCGACGCGCCCGCCCATGAAGGCGTGCGCAGCCTGGTGAAGGACCTCAACCGGCTCTATCGCGAGAAGCCGGCGCTTCACGCGGGCGATTGCGACGCGGCCTGTTTCGAATGGCTGATTGTAGACGATGCCGAAAACTCGGTCTTTGCCTGGCTGCGCAAGGCGCCCGGCGCAAGGCCGGTGGCGGTGATCGCGAACATGACGCCGGCGCTGCGCGGCGACTATCGGGTGCCGCTGCCGCACGAGGGAACGTGGAACGAGATCCTGAACAGCGATTCGGTCCATTATGGAGGTTCGGGCACCGGCAATCTGGGGCAGGTCGAGGTGTCGGGCGGGGCTGCCCGTGTGACACTGCCGCCACTGGCCACCGTGATGCTCGAATACGGGAGCTGAAGCAGGGGAGAGGGTTATGAGAAGTCCGATCGGTCAGCCTTTGGCGCGCGACGCCATGGCCTATGTTCTTGCGGGCGGGCGGGGCAGCCGTTTGAAGGAACTGACCGACAACCGAGCCAAGCCCGCGGTCTATTTCGGCGGCAAGGCGCGGATCATAGATTTCGCGCTGTCCAACGCGATCAATTCCGGCATCCGCCGTATCGGCGTCGCCACCCAGTACAAGGCGCATAGCCTGATCCGCCACATGCAGCGCGCCTGGAACTTCATGCGGCCCGAGCGCAACGAGAGTTTCGACATCCTGCCCGCCAGCCAGCGCATTTCCGAACTGCAGTGGTATGAAGGCACGGCCGATGCGGTCTACCAGAACATCGACATCATCGAATCCTATGCGCCCCGGTACATGGTGATCCTGGCGGGCGATCACATCTACAAGATGGACTACGAGCTGATGCTGCAACAGCACGTCAGCTCCGGCGCGGACGTGACCGTGGGCTGCCTTGTCGTGCCGCGCGCGGAGGCGACCGCCTTCGGCGTCATGCATGTCGACAAGGCGGACCGCATCACCGCCTTTGTCGAAAAGCCGGCCGATCCTCCGGGCATTCCGGGACAGGAGGACATGGCGCTCGCCTCGATGGGGATCTACGTCTTTGAAACCCGGTTCCTCTTCGAGGAGCTGCGCCGCGATGCCGCTGACCCGGATTCCAGGCACGATTTCGGCGGCGACATCATCCCCTACATCGTCAGGCACGGCAAGGCGCAGGCCCACCGCTTTACCGACAGCTGCATCCGCGCCGCCGAGGAGATCGAGGAGTACTGGCGCGACGTCGGCACCGTGGATGCCTATTTCGAGGCCAACCTGGACCTCACCGACGTAGTCCCCAAGCTCGACATGTACGACCGGGAATGGCCGATCTGGTCCGACGCCGTTGTCGCCGCGCCTGCGAAGTTCGTGCATGACGAGGACGGGCGGCGCGGCATGGCGATCTCCTCGCTGATCTCCAACGACTGCATCGTCTCGGGCGCGACGGCGCGGCGATCGCTCCTGTTCACAGGCGTCAAGATGGGCAGTTATGCCAGCGTCAATGAGGCCGTGATCCTGCCCCATTGCAACATCGGTCGCGGCGCGCGCCTCAGCCGCGCGATCGTCGATTCCGGCGTGCGCATTCCCGAAGGCCTGGTGGTGGGCGAGGATCCGGTACTCGATGGACGCCGTTTCCGCCGAAGCGAGAACGGCGTGTGCCTGATTACCAAGCCGATGATCGACCGGCTGACGTGAGCATGCCTCTCTGCAATTGGTCGGGAAGGTACTGAGCGGTGCCGATGAAAGTCCTTTCCGTCGCGTCCGAGGCTGTGCCGCTGGTGAAAACCGGCGGGCTGGCCGATGTTGCTGGAGCCCTGCCGGGCGCCGTCGCCCAGCACGGCGTTGCGATGACGACCCTGTTGCCGGGCTACCCCTCGGTGCTCAAGGCCCTGCCGCGCGCGCGTACCGTTCATAGCTGGGACTCGCTGCTCGGCACGTCGGCGCGGCTGCTCTCGGGCAAGCTCGGGGAACATCCCCTGCTCGTGCTCGATGCGCCCGCGCTCTATGACCGGGAGGGCTCTCCCTACAGCGACGCCGCCGGGCGCGACTGGGATGACAACTGGCGCCGCTTCGCCGCGCTCGGCCGGGCAGCGGCGGATATTGCCGGCGGTGCGATCGTGAAGCGGGGCAAGCCGCAGGGCTTCGATCTCGTCCACGCGCATGACTGGCAGGCGGCAATGGCGCCCGCCTATCTGCATTTCGCGCCTCTTGGGACGGAGGCTGTCCCCTCGGTGGTGACGATCCACAACATGGCCTTCCAGGGCTGGTTCGATCGCAAGGCCTTTGCGCAGATGGGGCTGCCCGCCTCCGCCTGGACTATGCACGGGGTCGAGTACCATGACGGCGTCGGGATGCTGAAAGCGGGCCTTGCCTGCGCCGCTGCGGTGACCACGGTCAGCCCCACTTACGCCCGCGAGATACGCAC
This sequence comes from Novosphingobium endophyticum, assembly GCF_014640675.1. Lineage (GTDB taxonomy): Bacteria > Pseudomonadota > Alphaproteobacteria > Sphingomonadales > Sphingomonadaceae > Novosphingobium > Novosphingobium endophyticum. The sequence continues at coordinate 13,346 of NZ_BMHK01000007.1, forward strand.
CGGCACGTTCGGCATGGGGCTGGAAGGCCTCATCATCGCGCGGGGAAACGCCGTTTCGGGCATTCTCAACGGCATCGATATCGACCGGTGGAACCCCGGCAGGGACAAGGCGCTGGCGGAGACCTACACCTGGCGCACGCTCGAAAGGCGCCTCGCCAACAAGCGCGCGCTGGAGGCGGAGTTCGGGCTGGACGAGGATGACGGGCCGCTGTTCATCGCGGTCACGCGTCTGACCTGGCAGAAGGGCATGGACGTGATTCCCCAGGTGCTTGACCATCTGGTCGGGCTCGGCGGACGGCTGGCACTGCTCGGTTCGGGCGATCCGGAGATCGAGCGGGCGCTGTTCGAGGGCGCGGCGCGTCATCAGGGGCGCGTCGCTATCCGCCTCGGCTATGACGAGGATCTCTCGCACCGCATGCAGGGCGGGGGCGACGCGATCCTTGTGCCCTCGCGCTTCGAGCCTTGCGGGCTCACCCAGCTCTATGGGCTTGCCTATGGCTGCATTCCCGTCGTGTCGCGCACCGGAGGCCTCGCCGATACGGTGATCGACGCCAACCCGGCTGCGCTTGCCGCCGGTTGCGCCACCGGCATCCAGCACGATGGCGTGAGCCACGATGCGTTGTCGGCGGCGCTCACGCGTGCCGCCCAACTCTACCGCCAGGGCGAGGTCTGGCATCGCGTCCAGAAGAACGCGATGAAGTGCGACTTCTCATGGACGGCGAGCGGCAAGGCCTATGCCGATCTCTACCGCTCGCTCATCGCATGACCACGCTGGGCGCCGTTGTGGGCGAGGGGCTGACGCGCTTCGCGGTCCGGTCGCCGCGCGCCGGGCGGGTCTGGCTGTGCCTCTTCGAAGGCGAGGTAGAGACACGCCACGAAATGGTCCGCGAGGGCGAGGTCTGGTCGATCGCGCTTCCTGGCAATCTTGCCGGCGCACGGTACGGCTACCGCGCCGAAGGGCGGTGGGCGCCGCCGGAGGGCTGCTGGTTCGATCCGGCCAAGCTGCTTGTCGATCCCTATGCCGTCGAACTCGACCGCCGCTTCGTGCAGGATCGCCGCCTCGGGCTGTTCGGCGAGGATACCGCGGCCATCGTGCCTCGCGCGATCGTCCCGGCCCCTTGCGAACCGCTGCCAAAGGACGCGCCGTGTTTCGCCGCAGGGGGGCTGATCTACGAGATCAACGTGCGTGCCTTCACGATGCTGCATCCCGGCGTACCCGAGGCGCTGCGCGGGACCGTGGGCGCGCTGGCGCATCCCGCGGTTCTGGCGCACCTGAGGAAACTCAACGTCGCCGCCGTGGAACTCATGCCGGTCGTCGCCTGGATCGACGAGCGCCACCTGCCGCCTCTGGGCCTCGTCAATGCCTGGGGGTACAACCCGGTCGCGATGATGGCGCTCGACCCCGGCCTGTGTCCCGGCGGAGTCGCGGAACTGCGCGATACGATCGCCGCGCTCCATGCCGAGGGGATCGGCGTCCTGCTCGACCTCGTGTTCAACCATACGGGTGAGAGCGACATGCAGGGTGGCGTCCTCTCGCTGCGCGGGCTGGACGATGAGGTCTACGCCCGCGCTGCTGACGGGGCGCTGGTCAACGATTCCGGCTGCGGCAACACGCTGGACTTTGCCAATCCGGTGGTGCGCCGCCTCGCGCGCGATGCGATGCGCCATTTCGTGCTGAATTGCGGCGTCGACGGCTTCCGCTTCGATCTCGCCCCGGTACTCGCGCGCGGTCCGGGCTTCGACCCCGCCGCGCCGATCTTCGCCGAGATCTCGGACGATCCGGTCCTTGCCGACCGGGTGCTCATCGCCGAGCCATGGGACATCGGCCCCGGTGGCTACCGGCTCGGCAATTTCCCGGCGCACTGGCTGGAATGGAACGACCGCTTCCGCGACGACGTGCGACGCTTCTGGAAAGGCGAGGAGGGCGTCGGCAAGCTGGCGACGCGGCTCGCCGGTTCCTCCGACATTTTCGGGCCGCACTGGCCGCACGCGGACTGCCGCTCGGTCAATTTCCTCGCCGCGCATGACGGATTCACGCTGGCCGACACGGTCTCCTACGAGCGTCGCCACAACGAGGCCAATGGCGAGGGGAACCGCGACGGCCACGGCGAGAACTTCAGCTGGAACAACGGCATCGAGGGGCCGGCCCATGACCCGCATGTGCAGGCCCGGCGCGCTTCGGATATGCGCGCGCTGCTCGGCACGCTCTTCGCCTCGACTGGAACGATCATGCTCACCGCCGGCGACGAGTTCGGGCGCAGCCAGCGCGGCAACAACAACGCCTATTGCCAGGACAACGCAATCGGCTGGCTCGACTGGGAGAATCGCGACCGCGAGCTGGAGGATCACGTCGCCCGGCTCTCACTGGTCCGGACGAAGCGGCGTGGGTGGTTCGCGCGCTTTCCCGACACTGTCGAATGGCATACCCTCGGGGGCCATCCCAAGACGACCGCCGACTGGGAAAATCCGCATAGCGCGGGCTTCGTTTACGAGGCGCGCGAGGAGGAAGGCGGCATCCGCGTCGAGGTTCGCCGGCATGAGCGCGAAGTGCGGGTGAGCGCGATCTGACAAAGCCTCTTGCCATGGACCCGCTTTGCCGCAATTAGGCAGGGCCTCGCCAGGCCTCCCCTCGTGCCTGCGCTCTTGCCAAATGACACTGCTGCGCTGCACAATGGGTCCGCCATGCGAATAGCCGTAATCGACGAAAGCGCCGCGCGCGCCTCGATCATTCAGGAGGGGCTGGCCACCCTCGAAGACTGCGATATCTTCGTGGTGACCGAAAGGCGCGGGCTGCTGGCGCGGATCGGCGAGATCAATCCCGATATCGTCCTGATGGACCTCGGCAACCCTTCGCGCGACATGCTCGAGGAGTACTTCGCGGTGAGCCGCGCGCTCGACCGGCCGATCGCCATGTTCGTCGACGAATCGGACGACGAATCCATCGTCGCGTCCGTGGAGGCAGGCGTCTCGTCCTATGTCGTCGATGGGCTCGCGGCGGGCCGGATCCGGCCGATCCTCGATCTCGCGATCACGCGTTTCAATGCCTTCTCGCGGCTGCAAAACGACCTTGCCGAAGCCAAGGGCAAGTTGGCCGAGCGCGAGACGATCGATGCGGCAAAGCGCATCCTCATGAAAAGCAGGGGCCTGCCCGAACCAAAGGCCTATGCGGAAATGCGCAAGGCGGCGATGGACCAGGGCAAGCGGATAGTCGACATCGCGGAGGCTATCGTGACGGCGGACCGGCTGATGGGGGGACAATGACGTGAGCACCGAACTGACCATCGGCTTCCTGCCCCTGGTGGACGCCTGCCTGCCGATCCTCGCGAAGGAACACGGCTTCGCCGAGGATGAGGGCGTCTCGATCTCACTCGTGAAGGACATGAGCTGGGCGACGGTGCTCGACCGCCTGCTCTACGGCCATTCCGACGCCGCGCACCTTATCGCGCCACTGGCGATTGCCACGACGCTGGGGCGCGGCCGGCCGGCGCAGGCGCTTTCGGTGCCCTTCGTGCTGGGTCTCAATGGCAATGCGGTGACGCTGCGGCCGGAAATCGCGCGGCGGGTGCGCCCGGAAGGGCAGATCGGCGATCCTGCGAAAGTCGGCGCCGCGCTCAAGGAGATTGCCGCCGAGCGCAAGGCAGCCGGGCGGCCGCTGAACTTCGGTGTGGTTCACCGCTATTCCAGCCACAATTACATGCTGCGATATTGGCTCGCGGGCTGCGGCATCCGGCCTGATGTCGACGTCGACGTCACGACCGTCCCGCCGCCGTTCTGCGCCGATGCGCTCAAGCAGGGCGAGGTTGACGGGATCTGCGTCGGCGAGCCGTGGAACAGTGTCGCGGTCGAGCAGGGCGTGGGCGAGATCGTGCTGTCCACCGCGCAGATCTGGCGGCGCGGGGTGGAGAAAGTCCTGGCCCTGCGCGAACAGGTGCTCGACGAGAAATGCGAGGCCGTTCAGCGCCTGATCCGGGCGCTGTGCAGGGCGGGCGCCCACTTTGTCGATCCAGCGAACTGGGACCTCAATTCGGCGATTCTCGCGCGGGGCGAATATCTCGACGGATCGGCGGAACTGATCCGCCGCGCCATTTCCGACCGGATGCTGATTTCGCGTGGCGGAACCACGATCCATTACCCGGATTTCATGTTCCAGTACCGCGAGGCCGCGAACTTCCCGTGGGTCAGTCAGGCCGAGTGGCTCTACACCCAGATGGTGCGCTGGGACAACATTCCCTTCGATCCCGAAGACGCGCGCAAGGCCGCCCGGGTCTTTCGACCGGACGTTTACCGCAGTGCACTGTTGGGAACCGGAGAACCCCTCCCGGGGGCCAGTTCGAAGGTGGAAGGCAGCCTCGAGGCAAGCATGGTCGTGGGCACGCAGCAAGGTGCCATGCAAATGGAATCAAACAGGTTTTTTGACGGAAACGTGTTCGATCCGAGCGATATGAAAGGGTACCTTTCCCGGCTGCCGTAGCAGCAAAATATTTGTGCACCGCAAAAAAGACTTTACGCGCCGGGAACGAATCGCCTACACATTCGGTGTCGCAGGACGGACGGCTCTCAAGGACGAGTGCCTATCGTGTCCGGTCTGCGTGTTTCAACAATCAGTGGCAACGTAGCCGCCCGATGTAACCCCCAGGGGGTTCGCGTCGAGGCGGCTTTTTCTTTTTACGTTTGCCGCCCGGACGTGGGGTTGGTTCGCATGAGCATGAAACAGGGGTTCGGATTTACGCGCCGTGCGGCGGTTGTCGCATTGCTTGCCAGCGTCGCGCTGGCGGGCTGCGGCAGCAAGAGCGAGGCGCCGGCAGGCGATGCGGTGAAGGCTGCGGCCGCGCCGGGCGCGGTTGAAAAGCCGGTGCTCAAGCTCGGCTTCATCAAGCTGACCGACATGGCGCCGCTGGCCATCGCCAAGGAAAAGGGCTTCTTCGCCGAGGAAGGCCTCAACGTCACGCTCGAGCCGCAGGCCAACTGGAAAGTTCTGCTCGACGGCGTGATCGGCGGCCAGCTCGACGGCGCACACATGCTCGCCGGCCAGCCGATCGCGGCGACCATCGGGTACGGCACCAAGGCCGACCTGATCGCCCCCCTCAGCCTCGACCTCAACGGCAACGCCATCACCGTCTCCAACAAGGTCTGGGACATGGTCAAGGCCGACCTGCCAAAGGGGCCGGACGGCAAGCCCACGCACCCCATCTCGGCATCGGTCCTGAAGCCCGTCGTCACCAGCTTCAAGCAGCAGGGCAAGCCCTTCAAGATGGGCATGGTCTTCCCCGTTTCGACCCATAACTATGAACTGCGCTACTGGCTGGCGGCCGGCGGCCTCAACCCCGGCTACTACACGCCGGGTGATGTGGGCGGCACGGTCGCGGCCGACGTCCAGCTCTCGGTCACCCCGCCGCCGCAGATGCCCGCCACGCTCGAGGCCGGCACCATCGAAGGCTACTGCGTCGGTGAGCCTTGGAACCAGGCTGCCGTGCAGAAGAAGATCGGCGTGCCGATCATCACCGACGACGAGATCTGGAACGACAACCCGGAGAAGGTCTTGGGCCTGCGCAAGGACTTCGCCGACAAGTATCCGGGCACCACGGCGGCCATGCTGCGCGCGATCATCAAGGCGCAGCAGTGGCTTGATGCCGACAATGGCAAGAACCGCGCCGAAGCCGTGAAGATCCTTTCTCAGGCCAACTACGTCGGCGCTGACGAGGAAGTGATTGCCGCTTCCATGACCGGCAAGTTCACGTTCGAGCCGGGCGATACCCGCGATGCCCCCGGCTTCAACATCTTCTTCGACAAGTTCGCCGGCTATCCGTACTACTCCGACGCTATCTGGTATCTCACCCAGATGCGCCGCTGGGGCCAGATCCCCGAAGATCACGCCGACCAGTGGTATTTCGACCAGGCCAAGGCCGTCTATCGTCCAGACCTCTACCTTGCGGCCGCCAAGGGCCTCGCTGAGAAGGGCGTGATCCCGGCGGAAGCGATCCCCGAAACCGATGGTTTCCGGGGCGAGCAGAGCGGCTTCATCGATGGCGTGACCTACAATGGCAAGCTGCCCAACGCCTATCTCGCAAAGTTCAAGATCGGCCTGAAGAAGGGCCAGAAGGTTTCGGCTTCCGGCGTCACCGGAAACTGAGACCAGAATAAAGAGTCCGAGGAGAATTTCGATGGCAACCGCTTTTGCTGATGCAAAGCCGGCCGAAACGGAGAATACCGTGGCTGTAACCGCAACCGCACAGGTGGCAACCGAAGTCGAACCTGCCGAGGTGGCACCCGCTGCCGCCCCCGGCAAGGTTCAGGAGCTTGTCACGAAATTCGGGAAGGGGCTCATGGCCCCTGTCCTCGGCATCGTTGCGTTCATTGCCCTGTGGGCGGTTCTCGCTCCGCAGGTCGACACCTCGCTCGGCGCGCTTCCCGGTCCCGTGGAAGTCGCCGAGCAGGGCGCGTCGCTCTACGGCGAATGGCAGGCTTCGAACGAGGCCAAGGCCGAGTTCTACGCCGTGCAGGATGCGCGCATCGCCGCCGGCACCCAGGCCGTGGCCTTCGACTATGCCGGATCGCCGACATTCCTCGACCAGGTCGGTACCTCGCTCAAGACCGTGGCGCTTGGCTTCGCGCTTGCGACACTCTTCGCGGTTCCGATCGGCCTCGCCGCCGGCCTTTCGCCGATGTTCAACGCGGCGATCAACCCGCTGGTGCAGATCATGAAGCCGGTCAGCCCGCTCGCCTGGCTGCCGATCGTGACCATGGTCGTATCGGCGACGATCACCAGCGCCGATCCGATGCTCGCCAAGAGCTTCGTGATCTCGGCCATCGTCGTCATGCTCTGCTCGCTCTGGCCGACGCTCATCAATACCGCCGTGGGCACCGCCTCGATCGACAAGGACCTGCTCAATGTCGGCCGCGTGCTCAGGCTGGGTACGTTCCAGAAGCTGACCAAGCTCGTGCTGCCAAGCTCGCTGCCCTACATCTTCACCGGCATGCGCCTGTCGCTGGGCGTGGGCTGGATGGTGCTGATCGCGGCGGAAATGCTGGCGCAGAACCCCGGCCTCGGCAAGTTCGTGTGGGACGAATTCCAGAACGGCTCCAGTCAGTCGCTCGCCCGCATCATGTTCGCGGTCATCGTCATCGGCCTGATCGGCTTCCTGCTCGACCGGATCATGATGATGCTCCAGGCCTTCGTCAGCCGTAACCGCACAGTCTGAGGGGAACCACCATATGGCCACGATCCTTTCGCTCCGGGGTGTCTCCAAGTCCTACAAGGGACAGCAGGGCGGCGTTACGCAAGTGCTCGACGGTATCGACCTCGACGTCGAGGAAGGCGAGTTCGTCGCCATCCTCGGCTTCTCGGGGGCGGGCAAGACCACGCTGATCTCCTCGATCGCCGGCCTGATCGAACCCGACGCGGGCGAGATCCTGCTGCGTGGGCGCCAGATCCAGGGGCCGGACAAGGATCGCGGCCTCGTGTTCCAGTCCTACTCGCTGTTCCCCTGGCTGACGGTGGAAAAGAACGTCGCGCTCGCCGTCGATGCCGTCCACAAGGACCGCTCGAAGGAGGAGCGCGCGGCGCTGGTCAAACAGAAAGTCGAACTCGTGGGTCTTGGCCATGCCATGGACCGCAAGCCCGCGCAGCTCTCGGGTGGCATGCGCCAGCGCGTCGCGGTGGCCCGCGCGCTCGCCATGGAGCCCGAAATCCTGCTGCTCGATGAGCCGCTTTCCGCACTTGACGCGCTCACCCGCGCCAAGCTGCAGGACGAGATCGAGCGTATCCGCAAGGAAGAAAAGCGCACGATCATCCTTGTTACCAACGATGTCGATGAAGCGCTGCTGCTGGCCGACCGGGTGGCGGTCCTGACGCCCGCGCCTTCGGCCACCATCGGCCAGATCTACGAAGTGGACGTGCCGCGTCCGCGCGACCGCGAGGCGGTGAACGACGATCATCACTTCCAGGCGCTGCGCAAGCAGATTGTCGGCTACCTCGGCCAGCTCAACGAGCAGGGGTCGAGCGTGGGCGAGAGCAGTGTCGCGCTGCCCGAGGTCGTGCCGCTCGATCTCTTTGCCGGCAAGAAGGAAGTGGAATTGCCGGCCGCTTATCAGGAGGCTGCGAAAACCTCGGTCGACCGGCGCTATCTGGAATTCTACAAGCTTCACAAGGTTTACCCGACGCCGAAAGGCCCGCTCGCCGTCGTCGAGGACTTCAATCTCCTCATGGACAAGGGCGAGTTCATCTCGCTGATCGGCCACTCGGGCTGCGGCAAGTCGACCGTGCTGACCATGGCTGCCGGCCTCAACGAGATCAGTTCTGGCGGCATCGTTCTCGACAACCGGGAGATCGACGTTGCCGGCCCCGACAAGGCCGTCGTGTTCCAGGCGCCGAGCCTGATGCCCTGGCTCACCGCGCGTCAGAACGTCGCGCTGGGCGTCGAGCGGGTCTATCCGCATGCCACCAAGGCCGAACGCCGCGACATCGTCGATTACTACCTCGACCGGGTCGGCCTGGGCGAAGCCAGGGACAAGATGGCGGCCGAAATGTCGAACGGCATGCGCCAGCGCGTTGGCATTGCCCGCGCTTTCGCGCTGTCCCCGCGCCTGCTGCTGCTCGACGAACCGTTCGGCATGCTCGACAGCCTCACTCGCTGGGACCTGCAGGACGTGCTGGTGGAGACCTGGAACCGCACCAAGGTCACCGCGATCATGGTCACCCACGATGTCGATGAGGCGATTCTGCTCGCTGACCGCGTGGTGATGATGACCAACGGCCCGCGCGCCACCATCGGCAAGATTCTGAAGGTAGACCTGCCGCGCCCGCGCGATCGCAAGGCGCTGCTCGATCATCCGCAGTTCTATCAATACCGGCAGGAAGTGCTGCACTTCCTGGCCGAATACGATCACGGTCCGGCGACCAAGGCCGCCTGACAAAATATGCGTCGTCATCCCGGGCTCGCCCGGGACCGGCGGCGGTCGTTCGGCGCGGCCTCCCGGCGAGGCCGTGGGTAAACACCGCCAGCGGTCCCGGGTCGAGCCCGGGATGACGCAGGAAGATAAGCGCGCGCTCATGAGGGGCGGCGGCGGGCAACGAGGCCCGTCCGTTCGACGCGCGGACATCGCCCGGGGATTGGGAGACCGGGCAGGCTTAGCGGCGGGCAACGGCGTCTGCCTTCGTATCCAATGTTTGGAGGGGTGCCCCGCGGAACAGCACCCTTGGAGGCTTATGCTTATGAAACCTGCACTTACACTTGCCGCCTTGTTCGCCACTACCGCGTCGCTGGCGATTGCCGCTCCGGCCCAGGCAAAGGCCGGCGATCCGGTCAAGGTCAGCGACAATCTCACCATCGACCCGATTATCGAGGGCGTCCTGCGCTATGAGCACGTCGATCAGGATGACCTGAACCTCGATGCCGATGCCCTGACCATCCGCGTGCGCGCCGGTGCCGAAGTCACCACCAACGGCCTGTCGCTGCTGGCCGAGGCCGAAGGCACACTGGCCATCATCGACAACTACAATGACACCATTCCCGGCAACAATGGGTTCCTAGGCGCAGAGCCCTATTCGGTCGTCGCCGATCCCCAGAACGTCGAACTGAACAGGCTGCAACTCTCCTACAAGGCCAGCGGCAGCGCGGTGACGATTGGTCGCCAGCGGATCGTTCACGATGCAGCGCGCTTCGTCGGCAATGTCGGCTGGCGTCAGAACGAGCAGACCTTCGACGCCATTCGCGGCGAGACCAAGGTCGGCCCGGTCGCGCTCGACCTGGCCTATTCGATCTCGCAGCGTACCATTTTCGGAATCGACAGCCCCAACGAGTTCTTCGACGGCAATTTCATTCTCGCCAACGGCGGCTTCGACATCAAGCCGGTCAAGGTCAAGGCCTTCGCCTATCTGCTCGACTATGACACCCGCCTTGCCTTCTCGAGCCAGACTTACGGCTTCCTCGCCAAGGGCGCCCTGCCGCTGGCCGAGGGCTTCAACCTCGACTTCCTGGCGAGCTATGCCAACCAGCAGGACTACAAGCTCAACCCGGTGAGCTACTCGGCGGACTACATCAACGCCGAACTCGGCGTCTCGGTAATGGGCTTCGGTCTCAAGGGCGGCTACGAGGAACTGGGCAGCGACGACGGCGTCGCCGCGTTCCAGACCCCGCTGGCAACGCTCCATGCCTTCAACGGCTGGGCCGACCTGTTCCTGACCACGCCGGCGGCGGGCCTGCGCGACTACTACGGCGGCCTGTCCAAGAAGTTCGGCAATGCCGGTCCGCTCAAGGGGCTGAACGCGCAGGTCATCTACCACAAGTTCGAGAGCGATTTCGGCAGCGTCGACTACGGCCAGGAATGGGACGCGAGCCTTGGCTTTGCGGTCAAGGGTTACCCGATCCTGCTCAAGTACGCCAATTACGATGCCAAGAACTTCGGAACCGACACCGAGAAGTTCTGGCTGCAGGTCGCGTTCAAGTACTGATCTGAAGTAGAAGGCTCTGGCTGCAGTCCGTGTCCAAGTTCTCGAGCGGAACGCAGCCAACCTTCATTTAACGGCAAGGATAAAGTCAAATCACGGGTCGCCGCAGACCCAATTTTGCAACGGGGAGTAACAAGCGATGGCTTATCTCGCACCTTCGGAATTTGTCACCAAACTGATAGATGCTGGTGAATCCAAAATCCTGATGTCCACCAAGGACACACTGATCCGCGCCTATATGGCCGGTGCCACCCTGGCGCTGGCAGCGGCTTTCGCCGTGACCATCAACGTCCAGACCGGAGAGCCGCTTGCCGGGGCCATTCTGTTCCCGGTCGGCTTCTGCATGCTCTACCTGCTCGGTTACGACCTGCTGACCGGCGTCTTCGTGCTCTGCCCGCTTGCTGTGTGGGATAAGCGGCCGGGCTGCAACTGGAGCGGCGTCATGCGCAACTGGGGTCTGGTGTTCACCGGCAATTTCGCCGGCGCGCTGACCACTGCCTTGCTCATGGCGATCTACTGGACCTACGGTTTCTCGACCGAGCCCAGCGAAGTCGGCGCCAAGCTCGCCGGTGTCGGCGTTTCGCGCACCGTCGGTTATTCCGAGTACGGCATGGCCGGATGGCTGACCATCTTCGTGCGCGGCATGCTGTGCAACTGGATGGTCTCGACCGGCGTGGTCGGCGCGCAGATCTCCACCACCGTCACCGGCAAGGTCGTCGCCATGTGGATGCCGATCATGCTGTTCTTCTACATGGTCTTCGAGCACTCGATCGTGAACATGTTCCTCTTCCCCACCGCGCTGATGCTCGGCGGTGACTTCACCATCGGTGACTACTTCTGGTGGAACGAGATTCCGACCGTGCTGGGCAACCTCGTCGGCGGCCTGACCTTCACTGGTCTGATGCTCTACACCACTCACGTGCGGACGAATCCCAAGCGCGTGGTCAAGATTGCGGCCTGAGCTATCCCCTTGGCTGCAAACGACCGGGAGGGCCTTCATGGGCTCTCCCGGTTTATCCGGGGGCTCTCGCTTATGATCATTCATGCAGACGGGTCTCGGCGCGAAGCGAGACGCGACTATTCGGCAGCTTTTACGAGCAAGCCGTGGTGACCCCTAGCCCCCGGCTTGCCGTCACGGTCGGCCAGTATTCGACGGCCGGGGCCAAGGAGGCCAATCAGGACTTCCACGGCCTCCTCGTGCCCGAAGGCGAAGCGCTGGCGACGAAGGGCATAGCGCTTGCCCTGGCCGACGGCATCAGCACCAGTGCCCTTGGCGCCGCCGCGGCCGAGACCGCGGTAAAATCCTTCCTCATGGACTATTACGCGACTTCCGAAGCCTGGTCCGTAAGGACCAGCGCGGAGCGCGTTATCACCGCGACCAATTCCTGGATGCACGCGCAGAACCTGCGCGGTCGCGGCAGCAATCTTACCGACGAGGAACGAGAGCGAGGTATGGTCTGTACCCTCTCGACGCTCGTCATCAAATCGCGCTCGGCCTATGTCTTTCACGTCGGCGACGGACGTATCGCCAGGATAGCGGGGCGGACGCTGGAGCCGCTCACGGAGCCGCACCGCGTCTATCTCGGCGGCGGCGAGAGCTATCTGGCGCGCGCGCTCGGCATAGACCGCCGGGTGGAAATAGACCACCGCAAGATCCCGGTCGCGGAAGGGGACCTGTTCGTCCTTACCAGCGACGGCGTACACGACGTGCTGCCGGATTCGGCGTTTCTGGTGGCGGCGGGCAGCGAGGATCTCGACAGTGCCGCGCGGGCGCTCGCCGATGCGGCGCTGGCGGCGGGCAGCACCGACAATCTCACGATCCAGCTCCTGCGCATCGACAGCCTGCCGCAAAACGATCTCGACGATCTCGTCGGCGAGGAGGCGACGCTGCCGCCGGCACTGCAGCTGACAGGGGGGCAGGCGTTCGAGGGCTACGCGATCCAGCGCGAACTCCATGCGGGGCACCGCAGCCACGTCTATCTCGCTCGCGACAGCGAAACCGGGCAGCGCGTCGCGATCAAGGTGCCCTCGACCGAGCATGGGGCTGACCCGGTCGAAGTGCGCCGCCTCATGCTCGAGGAATGGATCGCACGCCGGGTGAACAATACCCACGTCCTCAAGGCCCCCCCCGCACGAGCCTCGCGCCAGCACGCCTACAGCGTCACCGAATTCGTGGAAGGCGCCACGCTGGAGCAATGGGCCGCCTCGCGGGAGGTTACCGACCTCGTTGCCTTGCGCTCGATTGTGAAGCAGGTCGCTTCGGGCCTGCATGCGTTGCACCGGCTGGAGATCCTGCACCGCGACCTCAGGCCGGCAAACGTGATCGTCGATGGCGAGGGCACTGCCAGGATCATCGACTTCGGCTCGGCGCTGGTGGCCGGGCTCGATGAGCTGGCGCCGCGCGATGACGACATGTTCGCCGGGACCATGCAGTTCACCGCGCCCGAAATCTGGCTGGGCGCGCCGGCGAGCCGCAAGTCCGACCTCTGGTCGCTCGGATCTGTGGCCTATTACATGCTGACGCGCAGCCTGCCTTATGGCCCCCATCTCAGCGCCGTGCGCACGCGGGCGGCTCAGAAGAAGCTGCATTACATCCCCGCGACCGAGCTCAACCCCGACGTGCCGGATTGGATGGACGCCGCGATCGCGCGAGCCGTCGCCATCGATCCCGAGGAGCGGTACGACGAACTTTCCGAGTTCACTTACGATCTTGCCCACCCCAACACCGCGCTCACCGGGCCGGCCCCGCGCCCCTGGCTGGCGCGCAGGCCCGAGCGATTGTGGCAGACGATCAGCGCGTTGCTGGCGATCGCGCTCGCCGTCTCGCTGGCGACCCGCGAGAGCGGGGGCGGGACGGAGCAAAAGGTTTCACCTTCCAGACTTGAGGAGACTGCACGATGATGACCAAGGCCGACGTCACCGACATGATTTACGAGAAGAAGCGCGCGGGCGGAATAACCTGGGCGCAGATCGCGGAAATGGCCGGCTTGCAGGAAGTCTTCGTGACTTCCGCGTGCCTGGGCATGAACTCGCTCCCGCGCGAAAGTGCCGACAAGGTCGCGACCGGCCTCGGCCTGCCGCAGGAAGCTGCGGTCGTGCTGGCCGAATATCCCAAGAAGATGTTCGAGATGGCGGTGCCGACCGATCCCTGCATCTATCGGTTATACGAAATCGTCGGCGTCTATGGCGAGACGCTGAAGGAGCTGATCCAGGAAAAGGGCGGCGACGGCATCATGAGCGCCATCGACTTCGACATGACGGTGGAGAAGATCCCCAACGAGAAGGGGGACCGGATCGAAGTCAAGATGTCGGGCAAGTTCCTGCCCTACAAGAGCTGGTAGAACAGCCAGGGCGCGTCCTTCCCATGGTTTCCGGCAGGACTCGCCCGGCAAAAGCGAAGGGGCGGGGTTCCAATGGAACCTCGCCCCCTCCCGTTCCGTATCGGTGGACCGGTCAGCCCAGGTTGGCGCTGACCATGCAGTAGATCATCGGGATCGACAGCAGCGTATTGGTGCGGCTGGCGATCAGCGCGCGCGGCGCGGCCGCGGCCTTTTCCTCGGCGCTCGCCTCGACGATGCCCAGGATCTTCTTCTGCGCCGGCCAGATGATGAACCACACGTTGAATGCCATGATGAGCGCCATCCACATGCCCACGCCGATCAGGGCAATCGCACCCGCCCCGGAGAAGGTCAGTGCCTCGACAAGGTAGTTGTTCGCCCAGGCAATGACGACACCGGTGATGACCGTGAGCAGTGCGGCATAGCGGAAGTAGAACAGCACCTTGGGCGCGATGTGCCCGGTTACGGCGCCTTTCTGCTCGGCCGGGATCGACGGCATCAGCGGCACTTGCACGAAGTTAAGGTAATAGAGCAGGCCGATCCACAGGATGCCGAAGAATACGTGGAGCCAGCGGAACACCGAATTCACGTCAACCGGAGCATAAGGCGCGAAGGCCAGCATGACCACGATCGAAAGCACCAGGCCCACGATCATCACAAGATTCAAATTCCCGAACAGTTTAGCCATTACATCCCCCTATTATCTTTTCGCATGCCCGCCGGCGGGGATCTTCGCGCCCCGATGCCGGCCAGCTTGCCGATGCGGCGTTCGTTTATTGCGCCGATTGGATGGAATGTCACATGTTTTGGAGGACAAAGCCGGGGATTAAGGGGCTGCCCTAATCGTGAGGCGGGTTTTCGAGCACTTCCGTCTTCGAGATTTCGCCCATGCCATGTTTCAGCACCATCGGCAGCTGCGAGAAAGTGAACAGGAACGAGAGCACCGTAAAGCCCCAGAGCTTCGCCTGAAGCCAGGTGTCGAAGCTGACGGTGAAGACCAGCGCCGTATTCAGAACGGCCAGAAACAGGAAAAACCAGGCCCAGTTGCGCGACAGCTTCATCCAGCCTTCCTCGTTGAGACCCTCGAAGGCGGACTGCAGCAGGTATTTGAGCATCGGCTTGCCGCGCCACAGGCCCAGGAACAGGACGATCGCGAACATGAGGTAGACCGCGGTCGGCTTGATCTTGATCCAGAAGGGATCGTGGAAGACCACGGTCAGTGCGCCGAAACCGACGACGAGCGCGGTGGTCAGCCAGAGCATCGGCGAGATGTGCCCGAGCCGCCATTTCGAGACGACCAGCGCAACGACGGTCGCGACCATGAACGCCATCGTCCCCTTGATCACGGCGGCCACGGTGCCGAGCGTATCCCCGTCCCCGGTAGGCGAATAGTGCCGGTAGGCGAGAAAGAAGACGAGCAGCGGACCGAAATCCACCAGCAGGTTAACCCAGGAACTGCGGGGTTTCTGGTCGGTTTCGGTGCGGGCGCTGTCGGTCATCAGGCAATTCCGGCAATGACCCGGGCCACAAGGTCCGGGCTGAAGGGGCGAAGGTCGTCGATCTTTTCGCCGACGCCGATCGCGTGGATGGGAAGGCCGTACTGCTCGGCGGCGGCGACCAGCACGCCGCCGCGCGCCGTGCCGTCTAGCTTGGTCATGATCAGGCCGGATACGCCGGCCACTTCCTTGAATATCTCGATCTGGGAAAGCGCGTTCTGGCCATTGGTGGCATCGAGCACGAGCACCACGTCGTGCGGCGCCTCGGGATTGATGCGGCCCAGAACGCGGCGGATCTTGGCCAGTTCGTCCATCAGTTCGCGCTTGTTCTGGAGGCGCCCTGCGGTGTCGACGATCAGCGCGTCGATGCCCTGCTGCGTCGCCGCCTTCACCGCGTCGAACACGACCGATGCCGGATCGCCGCCTTCCGGCCCCTTGACGATGGGAACGCCGAGCCGATCCGCCCAGATCGCGAGCTGGCCGATCGCGGCGGCGCGGAAGGTGTCGCCGGCGGCCAGCATCACCGAATAGTCCTGCTCCTGGAACAGATGCGCGAGCTTGGCGATGGTCGTGGTCTTGCCCGAGCCATTGACGCCGATCACCAGGATTATCTGGGGACGGGGGAAAGCCACGATATCCAGCGGCCTTGCCACGGGGCGCAGGATATCGGCGATCTCGCGGGCGACCACTTCCATGATCGCCTCGCTGTCCGCATCGCGTTCGAAGCGCTCCTCGGCCAGGCGATCGCGGATACGGGCGGCGGCGCGCGGGCCGAGGTCCGACATGATGAGGGCGTCCTCGATGTCGTCGAGCTGTCCCTCGTCGAGCCGGGTCTTGCCGACGATGCCCGAGAGATTTTCGGTCAACCGCTCCGACGTCTTGCGAAAGCCTCCGAAGAGGCGCTCGGTCCAGGCGTCCGTGGTCGCGCCTTCGTCACTCATTATTCCAGAATTCCTTCGACTACCTTTTCAGGCGTAACGCTGACCAGCGTGCCCGGCTGCGTCCCTTCGGGAAGGCGCACCCTTGCGAAGTTCTCGGCATGGCCGCTCCCGCCTCTCTCTGCAAGAACCGATAGCCGGTGGCCGACAAGCCCGTCCAGCCAGCGCTGGCGCTGCCTGTTGACGGCCACGCGCAGTTCGGCGGCGCGCGCCTTGATCATGGCCGGTTCGACCTGGGGCATGCGCGCGGCGGGCGTGCCGGGGCGCCGCGAATAGGGGAAGACATGTCCGTGGACTACCTGCAGCGCCTCGATGATCGACACGTTGCCGGCATGCGCGGCTTCGTCCTCGGTCGGGAAGCCTGCGATCACGTCCGCCCCCACCGCGAGATCCGGGCGCCGGGCGCGCAGGCCCTCGACAAGGGCGATGGCGTCGGCGCGGCTGTGGCGGCGCTTCATGCGCTTGAGAATGAGGTCGTCGCCGTGCTGGAGCGAGAGATGGACATGCGGCATCATCCGCGCTTCGCCGGCGAGCAGTTCGAATAGCGCGGGATCGACTTTCGCGCCGTCGATCGAGGACAGGCGCAGGCGGGGCAGGGCCGGAAAACGGGCAAGGATCGCTTCGCACAAGGCGCCGAGGCGGCGGCTGCCCGGCAGGTCAGCGCCCCACGAAGTGAGGTCCACGCCGGTCAGGACGATCTCGCCTGCGCCGGCATCGGCATGAATCGCCACGTCTTCCAGCACGTCGGCGACCGGGCGCGAACGGCTGGGGCCGCGTCCCTGCGGGATCACGCAGAATGTGCAGGAATGGTCGCAGCCGTTCTGCACCTGCACGAAGCCGCGCGTATAGCCGCGCTTTTCGCGGGGCTGTGCAGCCGCCGGCACGTTCCACGCGCGCGGATCGAGCTTGGCGGTATTGGCGACGAGGCCGTCGACCTCGGGCATCCGCGCCAGCATCTCGCGCTCTATCTCGGCGGCGCAGCCGGTCACGATCAGGCGCGCTTCGGGCCGGGCGCGGCGGGCTTTGCGGATCGCCTGGCGGGTCTGGCGCACGGCTTCCGCCGTCACGGCGCAGGAATTGATCACGACGAGGTCATCCGCCCTGCCGAGCAGGTCGCGCAGGGTCTCGCTTTCCGCGATATTGAGACGGCAGCCGAGCGAATGGACTTCGACGGTCAAACCGTGATTCCGTAGTCGGCCGGGTCGAAGCTGCCGCGGAAGGACTCGGTGGCGGGTCCGGTCATCACGATCTCGTCATCCTCGCGCCATTCGATCACCAGCGGTCCGCCCGGCAGGCTTACCGTCACGCGCCGATCGACGAGCCCGCGCTTCATCGCGCCGATGGCCGTGGCGCAAGCGCCCGTGCCGCAAGCCCGCGTGAGGCCCACGCCGCGCTCCCACACGCGCAGGGTCATGGCATCGCGCGCCGTCACGGCAGCGACGTTGACGTTGATGCGCTCGGGAAACAGCGGGTCGGTCTCGATCAGCGGGCCAAGGCGTTCCATGTCGACGGCATAGGGATCGTCGACGAAGAAGATGACGTGCGGATTGCCGACGTTGACGGCGATGGGGCCGGTCAGGTCTTCCCAGCCGACGGGCATGACACGGGTATCCATGGCATAGGCCAGCGGAATGCGGTCCCACTCGAACCGGGGCTTGCCCATCTCGACCGAGATTCCGCTGTTCGACGGCGCCGCGTGGAGCAGGCCGCCCAGCGTCTCGATCCGCGCCGGCGCGCCGTGGAGCAGGCCTACCGCGCGCGTCGCATTGCCGCAGGCTTCCACCTCGCTGCCATCGGCATTGAATATCCGCATACGGAAATCGCTGGCCTGCGAGGGTTCGAGCAGGATCAGCTGGTCGCAGCCGATGCCGGTGTGGCGATCGGCGAGCGCCGCCGCGAAGGCGGAATCGATCGGCGGCAGAGCGCGCGCGCGCGCGTCGAGGACGACAAAGTCGTTGCCCAGGCCGTGCATCTTGATGAAATCGATCCGCATGGCGCGCGATCTATGCGCTGGCGGGCCTCAGGTCCAGAGGAGTCGGGTGGGAAGCTACCTTTTCAGGCACTTTTCGCGGGCTTCAGTGCCGGATCGGCGGGGGGCATCGCATCATTTTCAGTAACCGCCGAAACGGCCGCATCCCGCTCCTGCATGATCCTGGGCAGTTCGGATTCGAGGAACTTGCGGTTCGCGACCAGTTCCACGCCGTTCAGCCATTCGCCGATTTCGCGAGCGGGCTGCGGCCGGCCGTAGAAATAGCCTTGCCCCGTGATGTCGCCGTACTGGAGCAGTTGTTCGAGCACCGCCGCGTTTTCGATTCCTTCGGCCGTGACCGGCAGCTCGAGCCCCCGGCCGAGCAGCGCGATGGAATTGACGATCGCGGCGCTTTCCTTGTTATCGGCGAGGCTGGAGACAAAGCTGCGGTCGATCTTGATGCGGTCGAAGGGAATGCTGCGCAGCTGCGCCAGCGAACTGTACCCTGTGCCGAAGTCGTCCAGGCTGACCTTGATGCCCTGGTTCTTCAGGCTGGTGATCAGCGAACGGACCTGGCCGACGTTCTCGTGCAGGCAGGATTCGGTGATCTCGATCTCTAGCCGGTGCGGCGGGAATCTGGCTTCCAGCAGCAGCTTGATGAGCTTCTGGGCAAACCAGGGGTCGCGCAGCTGTAGCGGTGAGATGTTGACCGACAAGGTGAGGGCGGGGTCCCAGCCCTTGGCATCTTCGAGAGCCTGCGCGATCACGCTTTCGGAAAGATCGGCTATCGCGCCGATCTCTTCTGCGATGGGAATGAACAGGTCGGGACAGACGATGCCGAACTTGGGTGAATCCCAGCGTGCCAGCATCTCGAAGCCGATGAGCTTGCCGGTCTGCAGGTCGATCTGCTGTTCATAGAACGGCACGAACTCCTGACGCGAAACGCCTTGGCGGATGCCGTTTTCCAGTTCGGCGCGAAAGCGCATCTCGTCGGCCATGGGCGCTGCGAACCAGTGGTAGCTGTCCCGGCCGCTGCGCTTCGCATGGTACATCGCGATATCGGCCCTTTCGAGCAGCGCACGCACGTCCGTCGGCGTATCGTCGAAACCACCGACGTCCGAACGGGCAAGCCCGATCGAGGCGGTCACTTCAAGGCTCAGGGCCTCGGCGCGGATGGGCTGACGCATCCGTTCCACCAGCGTCTGGGTAATGGTGTCGAGCTGATCCGCATGGGACCTGTCGAATGCAAGCGCGACCGCGAACTCATCACCACCGATGCGGCCGACCAGCGCGTGTCCGGGAAGGCTGGCGGTGATGCGGCGGGCGCATTCCTGCAGCAGCAGGTCGCCGATCTTGTGGCCGTTGAAGTCGTTGATCTGCTTGAAGTTGTCGAGGTCGACCATCATCAGCAGGACCGCGCGATCCTCATCATTGTTCGCGGCGAGCATGGCGGCGACACCGCTGTTGAAGCTGCGCCGATTGCGGTAGCCGGTGAGCGGGTCGGTCTCGGCAAGCCGGCGTGCCTCGCGCTCGGCTTTCTTGCGCAGCTTGATCTCGTCGCAGAGCTGACGGTAGCGGCTCCAGCCGAAGATGATGATGGCGATGTTGAGCAGGAAGGCGTTGAGGATGAAGTTGTCGGGGCCCGGACCGCGCTCCATCAGCGAGCGCACGATTACGGGGCCGATTTCGCTGCCGGTTGCGACGAACAGGAGAATCGCGGCCGTGACGATGCCGAGCGCCACGACGTCGATCTGGCTTTCTTCCGTGGCATCGGTATTGACATCTTCCACGTCGACGGCCTTGGTCGCTCCCACCGGATACTCCCTGATTTTGGAATGCACGCCAAGTGGAGTAGCGGATCAGTCTGAAGTTTCGGTAAACCCTGCCGTTCTCGTGCCCTGAGGGCGTGCATTCGCTCGGGTCGATTAAAGTGCGATGGCCGCCCCTAGACTTCAGGCGATCAGGCCGATCTCGCGCAGGCGCTCCTGCAGGTAGTCATCGGCGGTGATGATGTCGGGATAGCGGTCCGGGTTCTCTTCGCTCACGCATTGCGGCAGCGTGACGAAGCGGAAGTCGCTGCGCAGGTGGAGGAAGAACGGCATCGAATAGCGGCTGTGCATGGCCCGCTCGCCCGATGGGTTGCGCACCCGGTGCGTGGTCGAGGGCAGGACGTGGTTGGTAAGGCGCTGGAGCATGTCGCCGATATTGACTACCATGGCGCCTTCGGGCGGCGCGAGCGAGAGCCACTTTCCATGCTTGCCGAGCAGTTCCAGCCCCGCTTCCTCGGCGCCCAGCAGCAGGGTGATGAGGTTGATGTCCTCGTGCGCGCCGGCACGGATCGCGCCGCCGGCATCGGCTCCCACCGGCGGGTAGTGGAGCAGGCGAAGCACCGAGTTGCCGTCCGCGATCGCCGGATCGAACCAGCGGGCATCGAGGCCCAGGCCAATGGCAATGGCCGAGAGCAATTCGGCGCCGGCCTTGTCGAAGGCGGCATAGAGCGCGGAGAAGGTCTCGCGGAAACCTTCGACTTCCTCCGGCCAGATATTGGGGGGCATCGAGCCGGCGAGCGGCGAGCCTGCGGGCAGGTCGCGGCCGATGTGCCAGAATTCCTTGAGGTCTTTTTCGGTCGCGTTCTTGGCGACCTCGGTGCGGAACGGGGTATAGCCGCGCGCGCCGCCCCGGCCGGCCCGGTATTTCATCTTGGCCTCGACCGGCAACGCGAAGAACGCCCTGGTCAGATCCCACGCGCGGTCGATCAGCACCTCGTCGATGCCGTGATCGCGCACCATGGCGAAACCGAAGGCGCGAAAACTCTCGCCGAGCAGCGCAGGCAGGTCCTTGCGGTCGTCTTCGAGGCTGAGGACGGGGATTTCGGCGAGGTCCATGGTGGTGCAATCCGTGGTGAATCGTTATGCCGCACCCAATAGTCGAATTGGAAAGGCGGTGCATGGCAAAGCGTTACTGGCTGATGAAATCCGAACCCGACGCCTACAGCTGGGACGATCTGGTCGCGGAAGGCGAGGGAACCTGGGACGGAGTGCGCAACCACCGCGCCGCGAACAACCTGCGCGCGATGCAGGTGGGCGACGAGGCCTTCTTCTACCATTCGAACATCGGCAAGGAGATCGTCGGCATCGCCGCGATCAGCAAGGCGGGCATCGCCGATCAGACCGATCCCGAAGGCAAATGGGCGGCAGTGAAGGTGAAGCCGGTGCGCAAGCTGAAGAATCCGGTGACGCTGAAGGAGATCAAGGCCGACCCGAACCTGTCGGAAATGGAGCTGATCAGGCTCTCGCGGCTGTCGGTCGCGGTAGTGACGCCGGAGGAGTGGGACTACATCGTCGCCAGGTCGGGAGGGTAACTTTCCGTCCCGTTTTGGGAGGGCGGCTTCATGCGTCTTGCGGCAAGCGTAAACAAAACGTTAATTGCCGCACCATGAAAGCCACGAGACGCCGCGCCCTTGTTCTCACAGACGATGCCGCCGGACATCCGTTCCGCCGCTCGCTTCCGCTACATGTCCGCGCGAGGCCGCTCGACGAAGACGTGCAGCAGGCCAACTCCCTCGCGAAGCTGCGCTGGCAGATGATGGGCGGCGACTGGCAGGGCTTCCTGCGGGCCTACTGCGCCTCATTCGTGGCGATCTCGATCTTCATCGCTTGATTACCGGCTCGCCCCTCCGCTTCAATGCGGGGGTGACGTGTCGTCAAACCGCCGCCGCTGCCTTTTCCGCGCGGAATAGCATGTAGCCGAGCCAGGCCGAGGCGATGCAGCACACCGCCACGACCAGCAATTGCTCGACGATCGCCACGCCGAGCGAGCTGAGGACCATCGCGAATACCGCGCCGAACACCATGGCGCCCGAGTTGACGATATTGTTCGCCGCCACCGTGCGGGCGGTCTGTGACTTGTCGACGAATGTCGTGAGGAACGCATAGAGCGGCACCACGAACATGCCGCCGCAAACCGCTATGCCCAGCAGCGTCAGCAGCAGCGGCATGGCCAGCGGCTGCGAGACGAAGGTGGCGACGTCCATCAGTTCGCCGGGGGTTCCTTGTGGCCTCCACGCGCCGCACACGATCTCGAAGGCAAAGAGGAACAGGCCCATGCCGATCACCGAGATCGGCGAGAAGCGGGCCGAGACGGTGCCCCTGAGCAGGGCGTTGATCGCGATAGAACCGATCGCGACGCCGACCGAGAACATCACCAGGAACAGGCTGGCGACTTCCTTGCTGGCCGAGAGGATGTTCTTGGCGAGCGGTGGGAACTGGATGAACAGGACGGTCCCGATCGCCCAGAAGAAGCTGATCGCGCAGATCGCCAGGAACACGCGCCGGTCATGCAAGGTCGTGCGCACGAGCCGGATCGAGGCACGCAGTACGTGGAAGTCGAGAGGTTCGGGATTGCACAGCGGGGGGGCGGGCGGAACCTGCCGCCCGGCCAGATAGCCCACGCAGGCCACCGCGAAGACCGCGATCGCGGCTGCCTCCACGCTGATCCAGCCGGCGACGATGGTGCCGGCAAGCACGGCGATATAGGTTCCCGCCTCGAC
Organism: Novosphingobium endophyticum; assembly: GCF_014640675.1. Classification (GTDB taxonomy): domain Bacteria; phylum Pseudomonadota; class Alphaproteobacteria; order Sphingomonadales; family Sphingomonadaceae; genus Novosphingobium; species Novosphingobium endophyticum. Next base: position 36,083 of record NZ_BMHK01000007.1, read on the forward strand.
CAGTCCGGTGCCCCCCAGCACTTCGCCTTCGCGCAAGTGCTGGGGCAGGATCGCGTACTTGATCGGCCCGAAGAACGTCGAATGCACGCCCATCGCGAACAGGGCCAGAAGCATGAGCGGGATTGCCACGCTGTGCAGGGCAATCCCCTGCCAGGCCATCGCCAGCCCCGCGCCGCCCACCAGCATGATCAGGATCTCGCAGAGTTTCACCGCGCGGATGATCCGTGCCTTGTCGCGCATGTCGGCCATCTGGCCCGCAAGCGCGGAGAGCGCGAAGAAGGGAATGATGAAGATCGCGGAGGCCAGGGCGCTGAACCGGGCCTCATCGGCCTCGGAGTTGTAGACGCTATAGACCACGAAGAGGACCATCGCGTTCTTGAACAGGTTGTCGTTGAACGCGCCCAACAGCTGCGTGATGAAAAGCGGCAGGAAACGTCGGGCCCGGATCAGATCGTTCGTCGTACTCATCTCGGATCGGGAAACCCGCCTTAACTTTCGCGTCGGCGCGACACTTAATGCGATGGACGGGGGGCACAACCCCTGATCGGCACTTTATTCCTGCGATCGTTAGCGGCTATGTCACGTTCCGAAAATGCTGACACTGCCGAATCTCCTTACCCTTTCCCGCATCCTGACGGTGCCGCTGCTGGCCTTCCTGTTGTGGTGGCCGGGGTGGAGCTTTGGTTATGGTCTTGCCTTCGGGCTCTACTGCCTGATGGGCGTGACCGACTATTTCGACGGTTATCTGGCGCGTTCCAGCGGTGCGGTGTCGAAGCTGGGCGTCTTTCTCGATCCCATCGCCGACAAGATCATGGTCGCGGCGGTGATTCTCGTGCTGACGGCGCAGGGGCTGCTGAAAGGCCCCTACGTCGGCGACATGCATGTGATCGCCGGCCTGATCATTCTCGTGCGCGAGATTGCCGTCTCGGGCTTGCGCGAGTTCCTGGGCGGGCTGCAGGTGTCGATTCCGGTCAGCCGGCTGGCCAAGTGGAAGACGACGTTCCAGTTGGTGTCGCTGGGGGCGCTGATCCTGGGGGGGGCGATGCCTTGGTGGAACATCCCGTTTTTCGGCATTGAAATCAACGTGCCGCATACGGTGGGCCTGACGACGCTCTGGGCCGCGGCGGTGCTGACGCTCATCACCGGGTGGGATTATCTGAGAGTCGGCCTCAAGCACATGGATTGACGGGTTTCGGGGGCGCTCGACCACCTTTGGTGCTGCACTGCAAAAAAGCGGCTTGCCCGCGACCCGCCGAATCAGCTAAAGGGGTCTCAGCGAGACGGCGCCGTCCACCGTAGGACGATTTGAGCGCCTCGCCATCAGACTTACAGACGCGTGGCAACGAAGCCGCCCGTACCTCTTCCCCAGGTGGAACAGGTCCGAGGCGGTTTTTTTGTGCGCGTTGCGAACGGAGACGTGACGTGAATGCACCGATGAACTTCGAGAAGGGAGACCTTCCCGGCCAGACGCGGGAACGACTCGTGGTGATCGGCAACGGCATGGCGGGCTGCCGCGCCGTGGAAGAGATCCTCGCCCGCGATCCGGAGCGTTTCGATGTCACCATCTTCGGTGCCGAACCGCGCGTGAACTACAACCGCATCATGCTTTCGCCGGTTCTGGCGGGTGAGAAGACCTTCGACGAGATCGTCATCAACACGCAGGAATGGTACGAAGAGAACAGCATCACGCTCATCTCGGGCGACAAGGTGGACCACATCGACCGCGAGGCGATGACGGTGATTGCCGCCTCGGGGCGCGTCGAGCCCTATGACAAGCTGCTGATCGCCACCGGCTCCGATCCCTTCATCATCCCGGTGCCCGGCAAGGACCTGGAAGGCGTGGTCACCTTCCGCGACCTCGACGACGTCGACAAGATGCTCGACGCGGCGGGGAAGGGCGGCAATGCCGTCGTCATAGGTGGCGGCCTGCTCGGTCTCGAGGCGGCGCATGGCCTTTCCCTGCGCGGCATGAAGGTCACCGTCATCCACCTCATGCCCACGCTGATGGAGCGCCAGCTCGACGAGGCGGCCGGCTGGCTGCTCAAGACCGAACTGGAGCGTCGCGGCCAGACCATCCTGACCGGCGCCAATACCAAGGAAATCCTCGGTGAAGGCGGCAAGGTCGCCGGCGTTTTGCTCGAAGACGGCACCGAGATTCCCGCCGACATCGTCGTCATGGCGGTGGGCATCCGGCCCGCGACGGGGCTGGCCAAGACCGCCGGCCTCGATGTCGAGCGGGGCATCATGGTCGATGACCACATGGTCACCTCCGACCCGGCGATCCTTTCCGTAGGCGAATGCGTACAGCACCGGGGCATGTGTTACGGCCTGGTCGCGCCGCTGTGGGAAATGTGCCGCGCCCTGGCCGATTTTGTGACCGAAAGCCCCTCCGGCTACGAAGGTTCGATCACCTCTACCAAGCTCAAGGTTTCCGGCATCGACGTGTTCTCGGCCGGGGACTTTTCCGGCGGCGAGGGCTGCGAGGACATCGTCATGCGCGATGCCGCGCGCGGCGTGTACAAGCGCGTGATCGTCAAGGAGAACAAGGTGCTGGGCGCCGTGCTCTACGGCGATACGGCCGATGGCTCCTGGTATTTCGACCTGATGAAGAAGGGCGATGACGTCTCCGACATCCGCGAGGCGCTGATCTTCGGCCAGGCTTTCGCGTCCGGGGGTGCGCTCGCGGACCCTAACGCCGCCGTTGCCGCCCTTTCCGATGATGCGGAAATCTGCGGTTGCAACGGCGTTTCCAAGGGCACCGTCGTCAAGTGCATCGAGGGCGGCGCGCATTCGCTCGACGCCGTGCGCGGCACGTGCAAGGCCTCGGCCTCCTGCGGTTCATGCACCGGTCTGGTCGAGAGCCTGCTGGCCCTGACGCTCGGCGGCGAGGTCGAATCCGGCCCGAAGACGATGTGCAAGTGCACCAGCTTTACGCACGACGACGTGCGCAAGCACATCGTGGAAAAGCAGCTCAGGGAAATGCCGCAGATCATGCAGGAGCTGCACTGGACGACGCCCGACGGCTGCGCCTCGTGCCGCCCCGCGCTCAATTACTACCTGCTCTGCGCCTGGCCGGGTGAGTACGAGGACGACCAGAAGAGCCGCTTCGTCAACGAACGCATGCACGCCAATATCCAGAAGGACGGCACCTACTCGGTCGTCCCGCGCATGTGGGGCGGCCTCACCAACCCGACGGAACTGCGCGCGATCGCCGACGTGGTGGAGAAGTACGACGCGCCGATGGTCAAGGTCACCGGCGGTCAGCGGCTCGACATCTTCGGCATCAAGAAGGAAGACCTGCCCGCCGTCTGGGCCGATCTCAACGCCGCCGGGATGGTTTCCGGCCATGCCTACGGCAAGTCGCTGCGCACGGTGAAAACCTGCGTCGGCAGCGAATGGTGCCGCTTTGGCACGCAGGATTCGACCGGGCTGGGCGTCAAGATTGAGCGGATGACCTGGGGCAGCTGGATGCCGCACAAGTTCAAGATCGCCGTCAGCGGCTGCCCGCGCAACTGCGCAGAGGCGACGATCAAGGACTTTGGCGTGGTCTGCGTGGACTCCGGCTATGAACTGCATATCGCCGGCAATGGCGGCATCAAGGTCCGCGCCACCGATCTGCTCTGCAAGGTCGAGACAGAGGAAGAGGCGCTGGACGTATGCGCCGCCTTCATCCAGCTTTACCGCGAGGAGGCCCACTACCTCGAGCGCACCGCGCCCTGGGTCGAGCGTGTCGGCCTCGACTACGTCAAGGACAAGCTGGCCGAAGAAGGCGCGATCGAAACCTACGCCGCCCGCTTCCGCTATTCGCAGCAGTTCATGCAGGACGATCCCTGGGCCAAGCGCGCCGCCGGCGAGCGCAAGGACCTGCACGCGCACATCGCAACCGTGCGTCCGCTGGAAATGGAGAAGGCATAATGATTGGCGACTGGCTCGATATCGGCCCGATCTCGCAGATCGAAGCGGGAACCGCCCGCACCCTGCCCGTGGAAGGGGGAGAGGAAATCGCGGTGTTCCACACGATGCGCAACGAGTTCTTCGCGCTTCTCAACAAGTGCCCGCACAAGCAGGGGCCGCTCAGCCAGGGCATCGTCCATGGCGACGTCGTCACCTGCCCGCTGCACAACTGGAACATCTCGCTCAGGAACGGCAAGGCGCTGGGCGACGATGAAGGCTGCGTTCCGACGATTCCCCTGAAGGTCGATGCCGGCCGCATCTACCTGCTGCGTTCCGCCGTTGTCGGCGGCGGCGTGACGGCGCCGGAGCAGAACAGGGCGGCGGCGTGAGCGCCATGGCGTTCCCGATCCTCCCCGGAACGGGGAGGGGGACCACGCGAAGCGTGGTGGAGGGGCCGAATAGCCTCCTTCGACGTCTATGCCTGGGGACGGCTCTCGACCCCTCCGTCAGCCGCTTCGCGGCTGCCACCCCCCCGTTCCGGGGAGGATCGCGGTGAACAAATCCATCCGCACGACTTGCGCCTATTGCGGAGTAGGCTGCGGCATCACGGCCGAGGTTTCCGGCGTCAATGCTTCCGGTAATGGCGATCGGGGGGTCGCCATTGCCGGAGACCGCGAGCATCCGGCGAACAAGGGCCGGCTCTGCTCCAAGGGTACGCACCTGGGCGAGACGGTCGGGCTGGAAGGCCGGCTGCTGGCTCCCATGATCGGCGAGCGCGAGGCGGACTGGGGCGAGGCGCTCGATCTGGTCGCCGGCCGCATGCGCGAATGCATCGCCGAGCATGGCCCGGACAGTGTGGCCTTCTACGTCTCCGGCCAGCTCCTTACCGAGGATTACTACGCCGCCAACAAGCTGATGAAGGGCTTTGTCGGCAGCGGCAATATCGACACGAATTCCCGCCTCTGCATGGCGAGCGCCGTCGCCGCGCACAATCGCGCCTTCGGCGAGGACGTGGTGCCGTGTTCCTACGAGGATCTCGACGCGACCGACCTGGTCCTGCTGGTCGGTTCGAACACCGCATGGTGCCACCCGGTCGTCTGGCAGCGCATCGAGAAGACCCGCGAACGGCGCGGCACCAAAATCATCGTTATCGACCCGCGCCGGACCGAGACCGCCGAACAGGCCGACCTGCACATACCCATCGCGCCCGATGGCGATACCGCCCTGTTCAACGCCCTGCTCGCCGAGATGAAGCGGCGCGGCAAGCTCGACCGGGATTTCCTGCGCGACCATGTCGACGCGGACGAGGGGTTCTGGGACAAGCTCGACTGCGATCCCGGCATCACCGCGGGCCTTTTCGCCAAGCTGTGCAACATCGTCGCAGAGCACCCGCGCATGGTCACCTTGTTCAGCCAGGGTGCGAACCAGTCGGTCGGCGGGACCGACAAGGGCAATGCGATCATCAACTTCCACCTCGCGACGGGCCGGATCAATCGGATCGGCGCGGGGCCGTTCAGCATCACCGGCCAGCCCAATGCCATGGGTGGTCGCGAGGTGGGAGGACTGGCCAACATGCTCGCGTGCCACCTCGGTTTTTCCGAGGACGAGCGCGCCGATGTCGCGGCTTTCTGGGATGCGCCGAACCTCTGCGCCGGCCCGGGCCTCAAGGCCGTGGACATGTTCCGGGCGATTCACGAGGGGAAGATCAAGTTCCTCTGGGTCATGGCCACCAATCCCGCCGTCTCGTTGCCTGACAGCCGTTTCGTGCGCGAAGCGCTTTCGCGCTGCCCGACCGTGGTCGTCTCGGACATCATCGCCGACACCGATACTGGGCGCTTCGCCCATGTCCGCCTGCCGGCGCACGGCTGGGGCGAGAAGGACGGGACCGTCACCAATTCCGAGCGCTGCGTGAGCCGCCAGCGCGCGCTGTTCCCGGCGCCGGGCCAGACGCGCGCGGACTGGAAGATCATCGCCGACGTCGCCGCGCGCATGGGCTGGGAAGACAGCTTCGCGTGGACGAACGCGGCCGAAGTCTTCCGCGAATATGCGCGGATGACACAGCTTGCCAAGGCGCGCGGCAAGGCGCTGGACCTGACCGCGCAAGCCGACCTCGACGATGCGGAATATGAAGCGATGACGCCGTTCCAGTGGGGCGGCGAGCGGCCGCTTACCTCGCGCTTCCCGACCCCTTCGGGAAAGGCGCGGCTCGTTTCCGTCACGCCGCCGGCCCCGGCGACGAGCGCCGAGTTCCCGCTGCGGCTCAACACCGCGCGCTACCGCGACCAGTGGCACACGATGACGCGCACTGGCCTCTCGCCCACACTGTCCCAGCATCGGCCCGAACCGCTGCTGGAAGTCCACCCCGCCGACGCGCGGGAACTGGCCCTCGTCGAGGGCGGCCTCGGCCGCGTCGAGACGGCGAGCGGCGCGGCGGTCTATCGGGTGCAGCTGTCCGAAGGGCAGCGGCGCGGCGAGATCTGCGTGCCGATGCACTGGACCGACGCGATGGCCGGGGAAGGGCGCTCTAACCGTCTTCCCTCTCAGGCGGTGGACCCCGTCTCCGGCCAGCCCGGCTTCAAGAACGGCGCGGCGCGTGTCGTCCCCCTCAGCCCCGAATGGCGCGCCTTCGTCGTCCGCCGCGATGCGATCACGCCCGAAGGCCTGCTCTACTGGACCCGCTCACGCGTGAAGGCGGGCTGGCTCTACGAACTCGCGGGTGAGGGGACCATCGACCTTGGCGCGCTGCTGCCCGAAGGCGAACGGTTGGAAGTCGCCGATGTCACGCGCGGTATGCGCCGCGTCGCGGTGCGCGGGGAGGACGGGGCGCTGATCGCGGCGGCCTATCTCACGCGCTCGGGCGAACTTCCGGCCAGGAACTGGGTGGCGGACCAGCTCGGCCTCGACGAGGCGAGCGCGGCGGAACTGCTCGCCGGCCGGCCGAGCGTGCCGCTGCCCGATCGCGGCCCGATCGTATGCGTCTGTCATGGCGTCGGCGAAATGGACATCGCCGCCGCCGCCAATGACGGCGCGGCGACGGTCGCCGAAGTCGGCGGTTGCACCAGGGCGGGCACCAATTGCGGATCGTGCCGCCCGGCCATCGCCAAACTGCTCGAAGCCTGCCTGACCCTCGACAAGGAGGCCGCCGAATGACCGACTTTCCCCCCGGATCGGTATGGCTCGTCGGCGCCGGACCCGGCGATGCCGAACTGCTCACCCGCAAGGCCGAACGCCTGATCGGTCTGGCGACGGTGATGTTCTATGACGCGCTGGTGGGGCCGGACATTCTCGAAATGGCCGCCCGCTCGGCGCGCCTCGTCCATGTCGGCAAGCGCTCCGGCCGTCACTCCAAGGACCAGTCGACGATCGACAAGCTGATCGTCGAGGCCGCGCTGTCCGGAGAGAAAGTCGTACGCCTCAAGGGCGGCGATCCGGCGATCTTCGGCCGCGCTACCGAGGAACTCGACGCCTGCCGCGCCGCCGGCGTCGGCGTGCAAATCTGCCCCGGCGTCACCGCTGCCAGCGCCGCCGCCGCCAGCCTCGGCGCCTCGCTCACGCTGCGCGGCCTGGCTCGCAAGCTGACTTTCGTGACCGCTCACGCCCGCGCCGGCGAGGATCTGAAGCTCAACTGGTCGCGCCTTGCCGATCCCGAAGCCACGCTGGCGGTCTACATGGGCAAGGCGGCGGCGCCGGAAGTCTCTGCCAGGCTGATCGAGGCGGGGCTTCCCGCTGATACTCCGGTGGCTCTGGTGGAGAGCGCCAGCCTGCCGGCCGAGCGCCACTTCCACACCCGGCTGGACCTCCTGCCGCTGGCGGCGCGCACGGCGCTAGGCGACGGCCCGGCGCTGCTGCTGATCGGCGCGGCCATGGCCCGGCCCGAGGAGGTCGAAGGTGCGGTTTCCGAGATTGCCGAGAGGTTCGCCCGTTAAATCCGTCATCCCGGGCTCGACCCGGGACCGCTGGCGGTGTTTACGAGCGACCTCACGTGCGAGGGGTTCCGCCGAACGACCGCCACCGGTCCCGGGTCGAGCCCGGGATGACGGGGGCTACTCCCGCCACCCTTTCGCCTTCGCCGCTTCCTCCTGCGCGGCGTCGAGCGGTGCGCCGTCGGCCATTTCCTGTGCGGCGGCCATCAGTTCCATGTCGGCCGAGCCCGCCTGCCGGTATTGGCTCTGCTGCGCCGCGCCGCCGCTGATCGTGCGTTCGAGCACCCAGCCGGCATTGTCCTTGCAGGCGACGCCCGAAGTCCCGCCCGAGGCGAAGACGCGGCAGTAATCGCCGCCCTCGCGCCGGAAGCTCGTGAGAATGCGCACCGAGCCGCTGCCTTGTGCGGAGGCGAGCTGGGTATCGAGGCGCTCGGCCAGAAGGCCCGAGGCCATCAGCGCGCCATCGCGTTGCGTCACCGGCCCGCTGGCGATCCGCGTACCCATGAACAGGCCAAGCGCGAGCGAAGCGGCAATCGCGATGCCCATGCCCCAGCGCTGCATGAAGGGCCGGCCGCGGGCGGTGGACCTGGCTTCGCGCGCGGCCTTCGCGGCTTTCCCGGCTTTCTCGGCCTTTTCCGCGCGGGCGGCGGCGAGGCTGATGACCTTGTGTTCGTCCTCGGCGTCTTCCCTCGCGGCTGCGGCGATCATCGCGGTCCAGGCCTGTGGCACCGGCTCGTCCGCGACGGGATCGAGATGCCCGCGCAGCGCCATGCGCAACTTGCGCTCCGCCTCCAGCCGTTCGGCCAGCGCCGGATCGGCGGCGATCGCGGCCTGGACGCGCGCGGCATCGGCGCCGGAGAGTTCCCCGTCGGCAAAGGCCATCAGCTCTTCGTCGGTCACGCTCACGCCGTTTCTCCCAGTTCGCGCAGCAGCGCCTCGCGGCCCCGACCAAGGCGCGAGGTCAGCGTTCCTTGCGGAATGCCGAGGATTTCGGCCGCTTCCTTGTAGCCGAAGCCCTCGACCATCACGAGCACGACAGCCTCGCGCTGTTCGTCGGGCAGGCGCCCCAGCGCCCGGTCGACATTGGCGAGTTCGACCCGGTTCTCCGCGTCCCTGTCGCCGTCCATGCCCACGTTCACCCCTTGGTCCTCATGGACGAAAGTCTGCGACCGCCGCGTTCTTGCCCGTATTTCATCTATCCACTGGTTGCGCATGATCCTGTATACCCATGCATCGAGCCGCGTGCCTTCCTGCCACTGCTTGCGGGCCTTGAGCGCACGCTCGATGGTTTGCTGGCACAGGTCGTCGGCATCGGCATGGTCCTGCGTCAGACCGCGTGCGAAGCGCCGCAGGCGCGGCAGCATGGCGGTCAGGTCCTCGCAGAAGCGTGTCGAGCTCATCGAAATCCTTGCCTGGGGATGAAACGGATGGACAGAGACGTTTCATCCCTGAGTGCTATCTTTTTTGCTACCGGACAAGACCATGAACCGCAGTGCCCTCAATCGATGCGCCATTATGGCGATTTTGCTCCTGCTGGTGTCGGGGCCGGCGCGTGCGCAGCTCGGCCTGCCGCTTCCGGGTGATCCGCTGGGCACGCTGGGGCAGATTACGGACACGGTGGGCGACGTGACGCGCGATACGCTGGAGCCGGTGCGCGACGTCGCACGCGGCGCCCGCACGCTCGCGCGGGACCGGTTGAGGCGGCTCACCCGCTTCGCCGAGCAAAACCGGGAGACGGTGGAACTGGACGACACCGGCGCGCCCGCGCGGCGCGGCGAGGTGCTCCTGCTCGACCCGGCCGGCCATGACCTCGAAATGGTGAGGGGCAAGGGCTACGGCGTGATCGAACAGGGCAGTATCGATGGCCTCGGTATCGCCTTCGCACGGCTGTCGGTCCCGCAGGGGCTTTCGCTCAAGCGCTCGCTCAGGGATCTGCGCAAGCTCCTGCCCGGACGCGAGGTTACGGCCGACCAGCTTCATTTCACGTCGGGCGGCGCCATGACCGCCGCCGGTGCCTCCGCCGCCGCCGCGACATCTCCGGGGGGCGGGACCATCGGCGTGATCGACGGGGGCATTGCCGGATCGGACCGCCTGGCCGCGCAGCGCGGCTTTGCGAGCGGCGCGCCGAAAGCGAACGAGCATGCCTCGGCGATCGCTTCGCTGCTGGCCGGCGCGGGCGCGGCGCGGATCTATGGCGCCGACGTTTATGGCTCGGACCCCGGCGGCGGCAACGCGCTCGCCATTGCCAAGGCGCTGGGCTGGATGCGCGAACAGGGCGTGCCGGTCGTCTCGATCAGCCTCGTCGGACCCAGAAACGTGCTGCTGGCCAAAGCCATCGCCGCCGCGCGGGCGAAAGGGCTGGTCGTCGTGGCAGCCGTGGGGAACGACGGCGCGGCGGCGCCTCCCGCCTATCCGGCGAGCTATCCCGGCGTCGTCGCGGTGACCGGGGTGGACGGCAAGGGCAGGGTACTGATCGAGGCAGGCAGGGCGCTTCATCTCGATTACGCGGCGCCCGGCGCGGACATGACCGCGATGGTCCCCGACCGGGGCCGCGTGTCCGTGCGCGGCACGTCCTATGCCGCGCCGCTCGCCGCTGCCCGGATCGCGGCGCACTATCCGCGCCTCGGCAGTTCGGTCACGGCGCTGAAGACCGTGGATGCCGAGGCGGTCGGCGCCTCGAAGCGCACCGGCCGGGGCGTGCTGTGCGGCGCCTGCCGCAAGGGCCTCTGAAACGCGTCCTCAAAAAAATTTTGCCTGCTCGCGGATGAAAGCGAAATGGCCATCCGTTCCTTCCCACAGAGACCCCCGAGGCGAGGTTCATGCCGAGGGGAAGGGAATTGAAAGAAGGAGCAGGACCATGAAGAACTTCACACTCGGCACGGCCATCGCCACTCTCGCTCTCGTCGCCGTCCCCGGCGCCGCCAATGCACAGCTGCTTGGCGGCGGCGGTGGCCTCGGCGGTACGCTTGGCGGCACTTTGGGCGGCACTCTCGGCGGCCCCGGCTCGATCGGCGGCACCATCGGCGGTGCGGCCAGCGGCGCGGGGGACATTGCCGGCAGAGCCGACGTATCGCGCACCAGCCGCACCGTAACCTCGGCTGCCGAAGGATCGGGCAGCGCCTCGGGCGATGCCTCGGCCTCGAAGTCGGTGGCGGCGCCCGCCGTGCCCGACGCTTCGGCGGCAACCGGCGCGGCGGCCAATGCTGCTGGCAATGCTCGCGGTCAGGCGAGCGGCCTCGTCGGTTTGGCAGGCAATACCCTCGGCGGCGTGACCGGGGTTGCCGGCTCGGCCAGTGGCAGCGCCATGGGCGCGGCAAACGGCGCCGCATCGGGCTCGACCGGCGCTGCCGGCGCCAGCGGTTCGGCCGCCGGTTCGGCGGCTTCCGCGCTGACCGGCGCGGGCAGCGCTCCGCAAGCGCCCTCGGGCTCTGCCCTGACCGGCGTGGCGGGCAATGCCGCCGGTGCGCTCAGCGGTCAGGCGGCGGCGACCGGTTCGCAGGCGCAGGGCGTTGCCGACAGCACCGCGAATGGCTCTGCGAGCGGTCAGGGTAGCGGGTCCGCCAATGCCGGCGCGCAGACCGGAGCAGGCAGCGCGAATGCCGGCGCTTCGGGCTCGGGCAGCGGCTCGGCCTCGAAGAGCGGCGGCAATGCCTCGGCCGGTATCGGCGTCGGCGTCAACGCCAGCGCGGACGCCAACGCCGGCGGCGAATTCTGAATCGAGCCCCCGGGGCGCCGTCGCGCCAAACCCACCCCCCGCTTGAGTGACGGCGCCTTGCCCCCGGAAAGAACATGACGTTCTTTCCGGGGGCGTTCTTGTCGGGGAGGCTTCGTCTCATCTAATGATGGCCCACCCGATCTGATTGGTACCCCGCTGCCGCCTGGGATAGGACGGCGGCGACTGCCCTGACCGCCGCGCCGTCTGAAGGAGAAGTTTTACCGATGAACACACACCTGCCCACGCGCAAGATCGGCCCCTTCACCGTTTCCGCGATGGGGCTGGGATGCATGAATCTGTCGCACGCCTACCTCCCCCGGCCGGAACCCGAGCAGGCGGAGCGGTTGCTGTTGCATGCGCTGGACGCGGGCGTGACGCTTTTCGATACGGCCGCCCTATATGGGTCTGGCCGCAACGAGGAACTGCTGGGCAGAACCCTGATGCACCGGCGCGGGGAATTCACGCTGTCCAGCAAGTGCGTGCTCGCGGAGCTTGACGGCAAGCGCGGGCTTGACGGTTCGCCCGGAGCGATAGCCCGCGTGCTCGAGGATTCGCTCCGCCGCCTGAGGGTGGATCACATCGATCTCTATTATCTTCACCGCCTGGACCGCAACGTGCCCATCGAGGATTCCGTAGGCGCGCTGGTACGTGCCGTGGAGGCAGGCAAGATCGGCGCGATCGGGCTTTCCGAAATGTCGGCCGCGACGCTGCGCCGCGCCCATGCCGTGCATCCGATCGCGGCGATGCAGACCGAATATTCGCCCTGGACGCGCAATGTGGAAATAGCGGTGCTCGATGCCTGCGCCGAGCTGGACGTGGCGCTGGTCGCCTTCTCGCCGCTTGCGCGCGGGCTGCTTGCGGGCGGGGTCGGGCCCGAAGGCGTCGCGGCCGAGGATATTCGCGCCGCGATGCCGCGATTCCAGCCGCCGCATCTGGAACGCAACCTCGCGCTCGCCGCCCGGCTCGAAGGCATCGCCCGCGAGGTGGGCTGCACGCCCGCGCAGCTCACGCTCGCCTGGGTCCTCTCGCGCGGGGATCATGTCGTGCCGATCCCCGGCACCACGAGCTCGGCCCACCTGGACGAGGACCTGGCTGCCCTTTCGATCGAGGTGCCGGCTGAAGCGCTGGCGCGGATTGACACCATCTTCACGCCCGAGGCCGTTTCCGGGCCGCGCTACACCCGCGGCGCGCAGGCCCAGATCGATACCGAAGTCTGGGAAACGGAACCGTTGGCGTAATCCTCAGGCCGGATCGGCCGTTCCGGCGGCCTTGACCGTATTGGACAGCAGGCAGGCGATCGTCATCGGGCCGACGCCGCCGGGAACCGGGGTCACGGCGCGGGCATGGTCGAGTTCGTGAGTCGCGCAGTCGCCGACGATCCTGGTCTTGCCGTCGTGATCCCGCACTCTGGTGATGCCGACGTCGATCACCACCGCGCCGGGCTTCACCCAATAGCCGCGCACGAGGTGGGGCGCGCCGGCGGCGGCGACGATGATGTCGGCCTTGCGCGCGACATCGGGCAGGTCGCGCGTCTCGATATGCGTGACGGTGACCGTGGCCTCGCGTTCCAGCAGCAGCATCGACACCGGTTTTCCGACGATGTTCGACTTGCCGATCACCACCACATTGAGGCCGCGATAGTCGTCGATGACGCTGTCGAGCAGCACCATGATGCCCAGCGGCGTGCAGGGCACGAGCCCGCCGGTGCCCGTCGAAAGCCGCCCGACGTTGACCGGGTGAAAGCCGTCGACGTCCTTGGCCGGGCTGATGCGATCGAGCACGAGCCCGGCATCGACATGGTCGGGCAGCGGCAGCTGGATCAGGATGCCGTGGACTTCGGAATCGGCGTTGAGCTCGTCGATGAGCGCAAGCAGCTCAGCCTGGCTGACGGTCGCCGGCAGGCGATGCTCGATCGACCGGATACCCGCCTTCCGGCACTGGGCGATCTTGCGTCCGACATAGACCTCGCTGGCCGGATCGCTGCCAACCAGCACGACGGCCAGCCCCGGCGTCCTGCCGTGCTCGACGCGCATCTTCTCTACGGCCGTCGCGGTCTCTTCAAGAAGCCGCTGCGCCATCGCCTTGCCATCTATGATTTCTGCCATCATCAGCTCTTGAATACGACGGTGCGCGCACCGTTCAGGAATACCCGGCCGTCAAGGTGATGCCTGACGGCGTTCGCCAGGACCCGGCGCTCGATATCGCGGCCCTTGCGCACGAGATCCTCGGGCGTGTCCGCATGGCCGATCGCTTCGACGTCCTGGTGGATGATCGGCCCCTCATCGAGGTCGGCCGTCACGTAATGGGCTGTGGCGCCGATCATCTTCACGCCCCGTTCGTGCGCCTGGTGATAGGGCTTCGCGCCCTTGAATCCCGGCAGGAACGAGTGATGGATGTTGATGCACCGGCCGGAAAGAAACGCGGCGAAATCGTCGGAGAGGATCTGCATGTAGCGGGCCAGCACGATCAGTTCGGCGCCGGTCTCGTTGACGATCGCCTTGATCCGCGCCTCCTGCTCCGGCTTCGTGTCCCGCGTGATCGGCAGGTGGTGATAGGGGATGTCGCCGATCAGCGAGGTGTGCAGCACGCTGCGCGGATGATTGGACACGATCCCGACGATGTCCATGCGCAGTTCGCCGATGCGGTGCCGATAAAGCAGGTCGCCCAGGCAATGGTCGAACTTGCTGACCATGATGAGCACCTTGCGCGGATCGGCGTTGCGCCGCAGGTTCCATTCCATGCCGTTGTTTTCGGCAATGACGGAAAAGTCCTTGCGCAGTCCCTCGATCTGCTCGGCCTGCCGCACTTCGAATTCGACGCGCATGAAGAAGCGGCCGTTGAGCTGGTCGTTGAATTGCTGGGCATCGACAATGTTGCAGCCGTGTCCGGCCAGAAAGGCGCCGACGTCGGCCACCAGCCCCATGCGATCATTGCACTGCAGCGTAAGCGTGCAGAGTTCTGTCACCTCACTGTCCTCCCCGGGAATCGGTGGACGGGTTTGCCGTCTCGCGGCTCCATCTAGCGAGGCGGACGGAATTCGTACAGGTGAAAAGGCGAACAAAAGGATGAGGGGGCGTCGGCTTCGGGACGGGTCTTTTACATCGTCCGTCCGTCAAGGGCGCGCACCGCGGCAAGGGCGGCCTCGCGGACATTGAGCCAGCGGCGGCGTTCATCCTTGGCGTCGGCCAGGGCACGGTGCGCGGGCGCGCTCTCCTGTTCCCGGACGTCGGTCTGGGCCAGGAGGTCCTCGACGGCCTGTCCCAGCGTCGCGCCGGGCAGGACCGGGGCGAGGACGCGCCTCGCGGTCTCTTCCAGCAGGGCGCTGGTGCCCCGCAGCCGCAGGGCATGACGCGGCAGTCTGGCGGTCCGCAGCAATGTGCTCAGCCACTTGCCGTCCCACGAGGGCGCGCTCGCGTAGAGATCGTGATCGGCAAGCGCCTCGACCATTCGCCTTGCGACGGCTTCGTGGTGCTCGCCATCCGTCAGCAGTTTCGCGCGGGAAATTCCATGCAGCGCTTCGGCTGCCGGATCCCAGTCATCCCAGCGGGGTGCGGGCCGGATAAGATGGCTTTCGCTCCCGCCGTCCTCGAACACCCAACCAATTTCGATCGGGTAACTGCGATCCGAAAGGGATGAGGCCTCGAAGTCAAGGAACGCAATCATGCCGCCAATGCCCGAGCCGTGGACCGTCCTTCTGCTACAGAAGCAACCGGCAGGGTAGCCTATACTCGCATCATGTGAAGGGCTCTCGTGATGATACCGGCGGCGCGAACCCGGGGCGCGGGTCACGTACTGGGCCGGAGCGGCCCGCCGTTGCCGCCGTGCTGGCTACGGCGCGCTTCGAGAAATTCCTGCATACAGCGCACTATGGAACCGCCTGGCTAGCGTCCTTTGCTATATTAGGTAAGCATTTACATTTGCAAGGTATTCGTCCCGCCCAACTACATGACAACAAGGGCGGACATATCCGTGCGCGCGGTGATCGGATCAGACGGTCACATTTAGATGCGGACGGGGTTCGGGAGAGACAGGCAAATGGCGCGGTTCGGCAAGTCCGGCAACGAATTGATAAAGCAGACCCCGGTCAGCCTCCTGGCGTTGACCCGCCATCCCGTCGAACCGGACGAAGAGGACTGGTTCGCGCGTTGCCGCGGTGATTATCTGCGCAGCTTTCCCCTGTCGCTTCTTGAACTTGTCAGGCTGAGCTTGCTCCTCAGCCTCGTGGGCGCCGTCTCGAACGTGGCGTTCACCTGCGCGGCGGTCGGCGGGGGGGCAGTGGTCATGGTCATGCAGGCAGGGGTGCGCCACCGCGAAGCGCGGCCCGGGTTCGATCCGAAAATCGCTCTCAACTACCGACGAAGAGTCATACGGATCCGCTCCATCTGGTGGTGCGGGGTGCTGGCATGGAGCATCATGATCGCACCGCACGGCAACCACGAGGGCCTGGTGGCACTGGGGGTCGCGATGATGGCGATCGACGGCATAAGCATGCTCGCCCTGCCGCACCTCGCGCTGGGTGCCAGCGTCGCAAGCGGGGGCGCCATCGTCACGGGAATGTTCGCGCGCGATGGCATGGCGGCCGTATCCGTCGCGATCGCGGTGCTGGCGCTTTCGGCATTCCTCCACTGGTCGATATACAACCTGTACTACCTCTTCGCCACGCGGCGCATTCGCACGAAGCGCCTTGCGCAGTCGAACGAAACGATCAGCCTGCTGCTCAACCAGTACGATGACGAGGGCAGCGACTGGCTGTACGAGATCGACGAGACCGGCTGCATCAACCATCCTTCGCCGCGTTTCTGCGATGCCTGCGGGATCGATGCGGATCGCCTTCATGGCATGTCCTTCGTCCACCTGTTCCACGAAGGCGTCCATCGTCACGAACTGGAGGAAAAGCTCGGTTGCGGCGAACGCTTCCGCAACCTGGCCTTGCCGCTGGAAGTTCGCGGCGAGGAACGGTGGTGGTCGATCAGCGGGCGTCCGGTTGAACGGCCGGACGGGCGGGCAGGCGGGTGGCGGGGCTTCATCGCCGACGTCAGCGAAGCGAAGCGCGCGGAAGCGAAAATCGCCTACATGGCGCATTTCGACCTGTTGACCGGTCTATCCAACCGTACGTTGTTCAGCGCGACGCTGGAGCGGGCGATGCTTCGTCTTTCGGAACGCCGGGCGGCGGGGCTGCTGTTCGTCGACCTCGACCATTTCAAGGAAATCAACGACGGGCACGGTCATGCGGCCGGCGATGCGGTTCTGAGAGAGGTCGCGCGCAGGCTTGAGCAATCGGTCCGTCCGGGCGACGTGGTGGCGAGGCTGGGCGGCGATGAGTTCGTCGTGTTGCTGCCCGATCTTCCCTCGCGCGATACCTGCCTCGATATAGCCCGGCGCCTTCTGGACGAGCTGGCAAGGCCGATCGAGATCAAAGGGCAGGTAATGCCCATGGGCGCCAGCATCGGGGCGGCGTTCGCGCCGGAGAACGGCGAGACCGCCGACGAACTGCTCCAGGCGGCGGACCTTGCGATGTACGAGGCGAAGTTGCGCGGCCGCAACGCGATCTCGACGTTCAGCGCCAGCATGCGCGAACAGATGCAGGAGCGCCGCAATCTGGAGATCGGATTGGGCCATGCCGTCGTGCGCGAAGAGTTGGAACTGCACTATCAGCCTCTCGTCGACTTATCGAGCGGCGAGACGAGCGGCTACGAGGCGCTGGTGCGCTGGAACCATCCGCAAAAGGGGATGCTCGGTCCTCAGCTATTCATACCGGTAGCCGAGGAAAGCGGCCTCATAACCCAGCTCGGCGAATGGGTCCTGCGCAACGCGTTGGCGGACGCGGCGCGGTGGCCGGATCACCTGACGGTGGCCGTCAATGTTTCTCCGGCACAGATGCGATCGGGCGGTTTCCTGCCGTTGGTCGTCAACACTCTGGCGGCGACCGGTGTCGCGCCGCACCGGCTCGAGCTGGAGATCACCGAAAATCTGCTCATCCAGAACAGCAGCGAAGTGCTCGACATCCTCCACAAGCTGCGCAAGGTCGGCGTGCGGATCAGTCTGGATGATTTCGGGACCGGCTACTCCTCGCTGAACTACCTGCGCTCGTTCCCGTTCGACAAGATCAAGATCGATCGCAGCTTCGTGGAGGGACTGGCCGACCGCGAGGACTGCCAGGCCATCGTGCAGTCGGTGATCTCGCTTGCCAGAGATCTCAACATCGTCACGACCGCCGAAGGCGTGGAGCACGAAAGCCAGCTCGAGGCTCTTCGCCTGCAAGGCTGCACGCAGGTCCAGGGCTATCTCTTCAGCCGGGCCGTTCCGTCCTGGCAACTGCCTTATGCTGCCCCGGGGAATGTCGCGGCCCTGCGGATCGCGGCGGACAATCTGCGCGAACTCCCGCAGCGCGGCCGGGCCGGGCCGGAGGCCGTCGCACCCGCCGTCGATGATCCGGCTCCGCTTCAAGGCAGCGGCGCGGCGAACGCGCGCAGCTAGGCCGCGCTGCTGCGGCGGCGGGCTCTGTTTCGGCCGTTTCCCCGCAGCGCCTTTCAGCCCCGCAACGATTGCATTCGTTTGAGGTAGCGCGCGAGTACGTCGATCTCCACATTCACCCTGTCGCCCTGCGCCAGCGCGCCCAGCGTCGTGACTTCGGCGGTATGGGGGATGATGTTGACCGAGAAGAGGCAGGTGCCGTCCGGCTGATCGGTCACGTCGTTGACCGTCAGCGAAACGCCGTCGATGGTGATTGATCCCTTGGGGGCGAGATAGGGTGCCAGCTCGGCGGGCACGGAAAAGTCGACGCGGCGGGAATTGCCTTCCGGGCAGATGTCGACGATCCCCGCCACGCCGTCGACATGGCCGGTGACGATATGGCCGCCCAGCTCGTCGCCCAGCCTCAGCGCCGGTTCGAGATTGAGCCTGGTACCCAGTTCCCAGCGCCCCGGCACCGTCCGGGCGACGGTTTCGGCCGAGATGTCGACCGCGAACCAGGCGTCTCCCGGAACGCCGCCCTTGTCGACCACGGTCAGGCACACGCCCGAGCAGGCGATCGAGGCGCCCATCGTGATCCCCGCCGGATCGAAGGGGCAGGCAATGACGGCGTGCAGGTCACCCGTCTTGCGGGTTTCGCGGATTTCGCCGAGGGCGGTGACTATTCCTGTGAACATGGCCTATTTCCCGCTGGGGTTTTCGGCCTCGTAGACTTCGAGCGTGTCGCTGCCAAGCTGGCGCCGCTCGCAAAATCGCCATCGCCCGTGCGCCGCGTCGAGCGAGGGGAGGCCGAAGTCGCCGATCCCCGGCCTTCCGCCGATCAGGATCGGCGCGCGGTAGATCAGCAGCCGGTCGACAAGGCCCGCGTGCAGGAATGCCGCTGCCGCGCCCGCGCCGCCCTCGACGAAAAGGTACTGGATGCCTTCCATCCAGGTGATTGCCTTGGGCGAGGGCAGGGCGCGCCATCCCTTGGGCGCCTGTCCCCGCGTGAGCACATACCGCTCCGGGCTGCGCGCTTCGAGACCGGGCAGCCGTACGTCGAGAAGCGGCTTGTCCTTTCGCAGGGTGCCGCCGCCGACGAGGATGGCGTCGGCTTTCGCGCGCATCGCGTGGGTGTGCGCGCGTGCCTCGTCCCCGGTAATCCACCGGCTCTCGCCCGAGCCGAGGGCGATGCTGCCGTCGAGCGACATGGCGAGCTTGAGCGTGACTTCGGGGCGCCCCAGCCGCTTGGCGATGAGATAGCCGGAAAGGCTATTCTCGCAGGCCGGCGAGGGGACATGATCGGCCGCGATCCCGGCAGCCTCGATCCGGGAGATGCCGGCTCCGGCGGTGCGCGGGTCGGGGTCCATGCAGCCGACGACGACGCGGGCAAGGCCCGAGGCGCCGACGAGATCGGCGCAGGCCGGGCCGCGTTCGGAGGCATGCGCGCAAGGTTCCAGCGTGACGTAGAGCGTCGCGCCGCGTGCCGCATCGCCCGCTGCCGCAAGCGCGACCGCCTCGGCATGGGGGCGTCCGCCGGCTTGCGTCCAGCCACGCGCGATGGCCTTGCCGTTCCTGACGATCACCGCGCCGACACCCGGGTTGGGGCGGCTGATCGGGCGGGCGCGGGCGGCAACGCTCGCGGCGGCGGCGAGCCAGCGCGCGTCGTCGCTCATGCTGGCGCTCACCGTCCGGCTTCGTTCTGTGCGGCCTCGGCCTGTTCGACGCTGGTGACGCCGTTCGGAAGCGGGCGTCCGGCTTCGCGCCGCGCCGCTTCCTCGGCGGCTTTTTCCGCTTCGGCCTGGCGGGTAATCTCGTCGACATCCATTCCCGACATGCGGCCGATGGTCTTGTAGACGTCGCGCACTTCCTTGTCGCGCTCGGCGATGATCCGGTTGACGGCTTCCTTGCGCTTCTGGTTCTCGACATTGGAGGCGATGATCTCGGCATCGCTGCGGTGCGCGGGCAGGGTCGAGATATATGTGACCTTCAGCGGCGGCTGCGGCCCTTTCCCCTCCTGCTGGAACATCACGTAGAACACCGCGAAAGTGCAGGCCGCCGAAACCACGGCGATGCGCCAGCGGTTGTGGCCGGCCTGCTTCCAGACCGCCTTGAAGTCGGCGATCATCCCCGTCGGGTGGACGTCTTTCCAGTAACCGGATCGTTTGAACAAGGCCATGCGCGCCTATTTAGGCGCTAAGCGCCGTGAACGCTAGCCGAACGGCAGGTAGAGTTCGCGGCCATGCGCCTTGAGCCAGCGGTTGGCGGCGCGGATGTCGCCCTCGAAGAGCCCCGCGAGGCAGGCATGGAAGGCCGGCGAGTGGTCGAAGTGGACGAGGTGGGCCACCTCGTGCGCGACCACGGAGCGGCGCACCGTGTCGGGTGCCATGATGAGGCGCCAGTTGATCCGGATCGATCCGTCGGGCGCGCAGCTACCCCAGCGCCGCCGCGCGTTGGACAGGGCGAGCGGCGGGGCCGCCTGTTCCGCCCTGGCGCAATAGGTGGCAAGGTCCGCGGCCAGATGCTCGCGCGCCTCGCCTTCCAGCCAGCGTCTGAGCCGCGATTGCAGCGAGGTTTCGGGGCCGCCGACGACAATGCTCCCGGCATTGCGTTCGGGGCGGCGCGGGGCCTCGGGATCGTGGCGCAGGATATGGACGGCGCCCCGGAAGCGGAATGCCGCGCCGTGTGCCAGCGGTTCGGCGACCGGCAGCGATGCGAGCTGGCGCGCGAGCCAGTCCCGGCGCGAATCGGCAAAGGCGATCGCTTCGGCGGTGCGGGTCCACGGCGGCACGGTGATCCGCACTTCGCTGCCGTCCGGGGCAAGCCTCATGGTGAGGCGCCGCGCGCGGTCGAGCCGGCGGATGACGATGGGCAGCGACTTTCCGCCGAGTTCGATCACCGGCTCGTGATACGGGTCGCGGCGAAGCCAGTCGAGCATGGGATCAGCCGTCCTCCTCCTCGCCGTCCTCCTCCTCCTCCTCTCCATAAGGCCAGACGATGTGATGATCGAGAGGGCCGGCCACGGTTTCGCTGATGACCTTGCCGGCCACCGACATCCCGGCACGGTGAACCGCCTCGCGGTCGCCGCAGACAAGGTAGTGCCACTCGGGCAGCGGCTGCCCCTCGGCGCGCAGGCGATAGGCGCAGCTCGGCGGCAACCAGTCCAGGCTTGCGGCGTTCCGCAGCGTCAGCGTCAGGCAATCGGGCACGAACTTGCGGCGGTTCGCGTAATCGGTGCAGCGCGCGGTCTTGAGGTCGAGCAGCTTGCAGGCGACATTGGTGTGGAAGATCTCACCGGTGTCGGCGTCTTCCACCTTGTGCAGGCAGCACTGCCCGCATCCGTCGCACAGCGCTTCCCATTGCCCGCGGTCGAGCTTGTCGAGCGGCCATTCCCAGAACGGCCCGTCGCGGTTCACTTCACCCACTTGGCGAGTTCGGCCGAGACCGCCTCGGGTCCCTTGTCTACCGGAAGCATGGCGATCGGCTTGCCGTTCGGGTCCATCAGATAGACGATGCGGCTGTGGTCCATCAGGTAGCCGCCCGGCGTATCAGTGCCCTTCTGGTAATAGGCGACGAAGGCATCGGCGGCCGTCTTCACCTGCTCGGGCGTGCCGGTCAGCCCCAGCAGGCGCGGGCCGAAGGCGGAGGTCCACTGGCCGACGATCTCGGGCGTGTCGCGCGCGGGGTCGATCGAGATGAAGATCGGTTGCACTTCGGCCGCTTCGGCAGGGTGCGCCTCGTCGAACAGGTTGAAGCCGCGCATCATCGCCTGGACGTCCATCGGGCAGGCGTCGGGGCAGAAGGTATAGCCGAAATAGACCATGCGCCACTTGCCCTTGAACTGATCCCAGGTGACGGTCTTGTCGTTCTTGTCGACCAGCGTGAAGGGACCGCCGATGGCCGCGCCTTCGAGCGGCGGACGTTCGGCCGGCTCCTGCTGTTGACAGGCGGAAAGGGACAGGCCCAGAGCAAGCGCGAGGGCAATGGAGGCGGTCCGGCGATTCAGGTAGGTCATGGCGTGGCGGTTCATGCTCTGCTAAATGCGCCCATGCAAGATGCGTTGCCGGAATCGATACCATGGCAATCGCAGGCAAGCGACGAATTCGGAGGAATTTCAAGGTGTCCAGGGCAATGATCGGGAACGGGACGAAAACCGCGCGGGCCTTTTTGAGGGCGGTGTTGCCGGTTCTCGCGGCCGGTTTCATGCTCTCCTCGCCCGTCCTGGCGCAGTCGGGCTTTTCGGAAGGCTACAAGTTTCTCGAAGCCGTGAAGAAGAAGGACGGTGCCGCGGTGGAGGCGGCTTTGCTCGATCCCTCGTCGCAGATTATCAACTCCAGGGACGTGACCAGCGGGGAGACGGCGCTGCATATCGTCACCCAGCGGCG
Source organism: Novosphingobium endophyticum (assembly GCF_014640675.1). Taxonomy (GTDB): domain Bacteria; phylum Pseudomonadota; class Alphaproteobacteria; order Sphingomonadales; family Sphingomonadaceae; genus Novosphingobium; species Novosphingobium endophyticum. The sequence continues at coordinate 58,450 of NZ_BMHK01000007.1, forward strand.
CGACCTGACCTGGCTGAACTATCTCATCGCCCACGGTGCCAAGGTCAACGCGGCGGACGATCGCGGCCGTACGCCGCTGCAACTGGCGGTCAATCTCGGTTGGCGCGAAGGGGCGGAATTCCTGCTGCAGAAGAATGCCTCGCCCGACGTTTCGAACGATGCCGGCGAAACGCCGCTGATCTCCGCCGTGCACCGCAAGGACCTGCAGCTCGTCAAGGCGCTGCTGCAGGCCGGCGCCAATCCCGACCGCGCCGACAACTCGGGCCGGTCCGCGCGCGACTATGCCGCGCTTGAGGGCAAGAACAGCGCCATCGCTTCGGCCATCGACACTCTCGCCAAGACCAAGGGCAAGGCCGCTGCGGTCTATGGCCCGGTGCTCTGATCGCGCGATGGAGGAACCCGAAACTCTCGACGCGCTGCGCCGGCAACTGGTCCCGGCAATCGCCGACGCGGCGGCTTTCGACGGCTGGAGCATGGAGGCCGTCGTTCACGCGGCCCGCATGGCCGATGTCGATCCGGAGCTGGCGAAATACGCCTTTCGCGACGGGCCGATGGCGATGATCGCGACTTGGGTCGGCCACGTCGACGCGCGGATGGCGGCGACGGTTTCGGCCGAATCGCTCACCGGCCTGCCGATCCGCGAGCGCATTCGCCGGCTCGTCATGGCGCGACTCGATGCCGTGGCGGGGCGCGAGGAGGCGCTGACGCGGGCGCTGGCGATCATGGCCATGCCGCAAAACGCCGTTGCCGCTACCAGGCTCGGCTGGCGTAGCGCCGATGCCATGTGGCGCCTCGCGGGCGACACCGCGACCGACTACAACCACTATACCAAGCGCGCGATCCTGGCTGGGATCTATGCCGCGACGCTCCATGTCTTCGCGCGCGACAAGAGCGAGAACAAGGCGGAAACCCGCGCTTTTCTGGATCGCAGGATAGAGGGGATCATCCGCTTCGAGAAGGCGAAGGGCCGGATGCTGGGTGCGTCGGAGGAGCGCTTCAGCGTGACCCGGTTCCTGGGGCGTCTGCGCTATCCGGCGCGTTGATGTGGCGGCAGGCCACCTGTTGATCGCGGACAATGACAGGCGCGGCTATTGCGAGCCAGTTGCAATTGATAGATTAATCTGGCAGCGCGATTTCATGACTCTCGACTTGCTTCCCATTGGCCAAAACGCCCGCATAGTCGCGGTCGCCTGGAACGAACTCGTCCAGGAGGAGGCGCAGCGCCTGCGCGCGCTGGGCATCGACGAAGGCGCCAAGGTGGCGATCTCGCATCGCGGGGTGTTCGGCGGGCGCGATCCGCTCGCCGTTTCGGTCGGCCGCATGATCGTCGCGGTGCGCCGTGCCCATGCCGCCGCGATGGAAGTGGAAGTCCTGTGAGCCGGCAACGCAAGATTGCCCTCGTCGGCAATCCCAACGCGGGCAAGAGCGCGCTGTTCAACGCGCTCACCGGCGCGCGCCAGAAGATCGCCAACTATCCGGGCGTCACTGTCGAGCGCAAGGCGGGCCGCTTTGTCCTGCCGACGGGCGAGCCGGTGGAGATGACCGATCTTCCCGGCGCTTACAGCCTTGAGGCGACCAGCCCGGACGAGGAAGTCACTTCCAAGGTCATACGCGGGCAGTTCGCCGGGGAATCGGCGCCCGATGCGCTGGTGGTCGTGCTCGATGCCTCGAACCTGGAACAGCATCTCGTCTTCGCGCAGGAAATTCTCGCTCTCGGCAAGCCGACGGTCATCGCACTCAACATGGTCGATCTTGCCCAGCGTGACGGGCTGGTGCTCGATCCCGCGCTGCTGGAGCAGGAACTGGGCGTGCGGGTGGTCCCGACGGTGGCCGTGCGCGGCCGCGGCCTTGCCGAACTGGCCGAGGCGATCGCTTCGGCCGAGACGCGCCTTCCGGGGCCGGGCATCACCGACCTGTCGCTGATCGAAAGGCGCGTCGCCGCGCACGCCATGGCGGAGGGGGCGATCCTTTCCGAGACGCGCCGCCACCGCCTTCACGCGCGGCTCGATCGCGTGCTGCTCAATCCCTGGGCGGGGCCGGTGATTCTCGCGGCCTTTCTCTTTGTGGTGTTCCAGGCCGTGTTCGCCTGGGCGACACCGTTCGCCGACGCGCTGGAAGGCGGCGTGGGCTGGCTTACGGCTCTTTCGATCGAATTCCTGCCCACCGGCCTTGGGCGCGACCTGCTGACCGAAGGCATTCTCGGCGGCGTGGGCTCGGTGGTCGTCTTCCTTCCGCAGATCGTGATCCTCTTCGCCTTCATCCTGGCGATGGAGGCCTCTGGCTACATGGCCCGCGCCGCTTTCCTGATGGACCGGATGATGGCGCATGTCGGTCTTTCCGGGCGCAGCTTCATTCCGCTGCTTTCCAGCTTCGCCTGCGCCATTCCGGGCATCATGGCGACGCGCGCGATCAGCGATCCCAGGGACCGGCTGACCACGATCCTGATCGCGCCGCTGATGACCTGCTCGGCGCGCCTGCCGGTCTATGCTGTGATCATTGCCGCCTTCATTCCCCGCCAGACCGTGGGCTGGGGCGTGGGGCTGCAGGGGCTGGTGCTCTTCGCGCTCTATGTCGCGGGCGTGCTGGGGGCGATGATCGTCGCGCTGGTGCTGCGCCGCTCGGTGACCAAGGGTGCCGCCTCGGGCTTCATCATGGAGCTGCCCAAGTACCAGCTTCCCCGGCTCAAGGACATGGCGATCGGCCTGTGGCAGCGCGCGTGGATCTTCCTGCGGCGGGCGGGCACGATCATCTTCACGGTCACGGTCGTGCTCTGGGTCATGCTCAATTTTCCGCAGGCGAGGCCGGGCGAGAGCCAGGTCGACGTGTCGATTGCGGGCAGGGTCGCCAATGGCCTCGCCGTCGTGGTCGAGCCGATCGGCTTCAACCGCGACATGGCGCTCGCGCTGATCCCGGCCATGGCCGCGCGCGAAGTGGCGGTCAGCTCGCTGGCGACGACTTATGCCGTCGATGCCACCGACGAGGAGCAGCAGGCGGTGGAGCTGGGCGATCAGCTCAAGGCCCGATGGACCCTGCCGATGGCGCTGGCCTTCCTCGCCTGGTTCGTCTTCGCGCCGCAGTGCATGTCCACCATCGCCGTCGCCCGGCGCGAGACCAACGGCTGGAAGTGGCCGACGTTCATGCTCGTCTACCTGTTCGCCATGGCTTACGCGGCGGCGGGGCTGACGTATTGGGCCGCGGTGGCGGCCGGGCTGTAGCCTTGTCGTCATGGCGGATCGCGGTGGGGAAAACGCATCGCGTTTAACTGGCCTCCGCCGACCCCATTCGCTACCCCATTCCCCGAGATTCAGAAGAAAGCGATTCCATCATGGCAGGCAGCGTCAACAAGGTCATTCTCATCGGCAACCTGGGAGCCGATCCCGAGGTCAAGTCGTTCCAGAACGGCGGGCGCATCGCCAACCTGCGCATCGCCACGTCGGAAAGCTGGAAGGACCGCCAGACCGGAGAGCGCAAGGAGCGCACCGAGTGGCACACCGTCGTGCTGCAGTCGGACGGGCTGGTGGGCGTGGCCGAGCGCTTCCTGCGCAAGGGCAGCAAGGTCTATATCGAGGGCCAGCTTCGCACCCGCAAGTGGCAGGACCAGAACGGCAACGACCGCTATAGCACCGAGGTCTCGGTCGGCGGCATCGGCGGCGTGCTGACCATGCTCGACGGCGCGCCGGGCGGCGGCGGTTCGCGCGGCGGCGGCGGTGGTGGATGGAATGAAGGCGGCCGTTCGGGCGGCGGCTCGCGCGGGGGTGACGATTGGGGCGCGCCTTCGGGCGGCGGCGACATGAGCGGCGGCGACATGGGCCGCGGCGGCGGCGCGGCGGGCGGCGGTTCGTCGCCGGGCGGCTTCGGCGACGACCTCGACGACGATATCCCGTTCTGACGGCGCGCTATTCGGCTTTCCGGCGGAGCGGCTGCCGGACCATGAGAACGTCGCGGTCCAGCCATGACAGCAGCGTTTCCGCCGTGCTGCCCAGTAGCGCATTGCCGATACCGCCACGGCCATGCGTACCGAGCACGACAAGGTCCACTTTCCTCTCGGCGAAGACTTCGGCGAAGACCTGATCGGTGTTGCCGTAGCGCATGAGCAATTCGATGCGGTCCAACGCCTCGGCGGGCAGGTTCGCATCCTTCAGGAACGTCTCGAGCCGGTGCTGCTCCTCGTCGTGGACTTCCGCCTCGTGCGCTTCGCGGCTGACAAGCCCTTCGTAGGGTACGTGAAAGGCGTGCAGCAGGGTCAGCCGCGCCCGCGGAAACTGCGCGGCCGCCACACGCAGGGCATTGGCCGAACATTCGGAAAAATCCGTCCCCACGACAATCTTGTCGTATTCGAACTCGGGTTCGCGCTTGACGACGAGCACCGGCGCGCCGGCGTGGCGGACGATGCGATGGACCGTGGTGCCAAGGAAATAGTCGCCGAACTCGTCATAACGGGTAACGCCCGTGACGATGAGGTCGGCGCCGATCCGCTCCGCGACTTCGGGAACGATCCGGGAGGTCGGTCCACAGGCGATCTGCAGTTCGACCGGCGAACCGGCCGGGGGGAGCCGCGCCGAAAGCGTCTCGCGCAATGCGTCGATACGATAGGAGGGGACCACGCGGTTCTGATCCGCGTCGATGACATGCAGTGCGACCAGCCGCGCCTCGCAACGATCCGCAAGCTGCGCCGCGCGCCTTGCGGGGCGGTCGCTGCGCGAAGACAGATCATGCGCCAGCAGGATGGTTTCAAAAGGACTGCTCATGGACGGATCACCCTTTGCCTTTGGCGGGCTGCATTCTGTGGCAATCGCCCCAGCGAGTCAAAGCCCGTCGGGGACAGTCGCCGCCATCCGTCTGCGAAGCCGAAGGGGAAGGGCAGGCACGCCCTATCGCCCGCTGGCGAATGCGGGATAACGCCGGAAGGGAGAAGACACGGCGGACGGTGCGGCCGGCGTGGGGGGTCTGACACCACGGCCCTTCGAGGGGCTCGGGACAGGACTTGGCTGGCGTTCCATCATGCGAACGGCGGTGAGGGGAACACACGTCTCACCAACTCGGCCCTGGCGGTCGAGGCGCCGGCGGGACGGGCTCGCTCCCCTGCCGCCGGCCGAACGGGGCGCTACCCCCGAAGGCAAAGCCTCGCCGCGATGCAGGCGGCCCTGTCTGCGGGGTTGCCGGCCGCATCGCGGCGGCCTAATCACGCAGCGATTCGATCTCTCGCGCCAGCTCGTCGCCGCGCCGTTCGTCGGTGGCGATGCGTTCCAGCACCGAGATGCGCTTGCGCAGGGCCTCCACCTCGTGTTCGAGTTCTTCCTCGCGGGCGGGATTGCCGGGCCGGTCGTTCCCCAGCGCCCGGTACTTCTGCGCGCGCAGCCAGGTGATGGAGGCGATCGCGAAGAGAACGACAACGGCGGTCCAGAAACTCATTATCCTGTTTTCCCCTGTGTATCCTGCCGGATCATCCGCCTAGTTGACGGTCTTGTCCCTCTCGGCGGAGTGCATTTCCTCAACCTCGCGCTGGTCGCGCAGGGCCTCGATCTGCAGCGCGGTGTCGTATCCGCCCTCGGTAATGATCCGTTCGAGCACGCGGACGCGCTCCTCGAGCTGGGCATTGCTTGTCGCATACTGCGCCGCTTTCTCGGCGGTGGCTTCAAGCTCCATCCGGATCACTTCCTTGCGGTGCCTGGTCCAGATCGCGATGATCGGAATGGCAAGCGCCATCATCGGAATGAGATAGGCAAAGTCGAACATGTGTCAGGCCCCTGGGTGGATCGGTCCGGTCAGCGCAGGCTCTCGATCTCGGCCGCGAGGCGCGAGTTGCTGCTGGTGTAGTGCGCTTCCATGTCGGCGACGCGGCGCTCGATCTCGGAAATTTCCGAACGCAGGCGGTGCGAGCGGCCCTGGCGCGCGCGGCTGCGTTCCAGCCGGTGCATCAGCCGCTCTTCCTCCTCGTCGCTGTAGAGATAGCGGGGGCGTTTGTCGGCCAGGACCATGACCGCGATGTAGACCGGAATGGTGAGCCAGAAGCCGAAGAGCGTGAGCAGCACGGCGCCCAGCCTGATCCAGAACGCGTCGACCCCGGTGTAGTCGGCAAGTCCGGCGCAGACGCCGGCGAGCTTGGCGTTCGACTTGTCGAGATAGAATTGTCCGCGTGACACTGGTTTGTCCCTTCCCTTGACGGTGTCCCAAAATTCCCGGTCCTGTGCCCATCGCGGGCGGAGCGTGCTCCGGGATGACAGCAGCCGCTCCATGATCATTCCGGCTTGTCCTCAGCGGTCTTGTCCGAGCCCATGGAGCGCTTCATCTCGGCAAGTTCGGCCTCGATCTTGTCGCCATCGGCGAGCGCGGCGATTTCCTCGGCAAGGGTCGGCTGACGCTTGTCGGCCATGCCCAGCGCCTCGGCCCGGCCTTCGGCGTAATCGACGCGCCGTTCGAGCTGGTCGAACCGGGCCATCGCATCGTCGACGCGTTCGCTCGACAGCAACGTGCGCAGTTTGACTCTGTTCTCCGCGCTCTGCAAGCGCGCAGCGATGGAGCTCTGGCGGCTGCGGGCCTCGCGCAGGCGGCTCTGCAGCTTCTCGATGTCCTGCTCGTAGGCGCGCAGGGCATCGTCGAGCACGGCGATCTCCTCGCGCAGCTGGACGGCCATGTCGGCGGCCTTCTTCCTTTCGAGCAGGGCGGCGCGGGCCAGATCCTCGCGGCCCTTGCTGAGCGCGAGCTGCGCCTTTTCCGACCAGTCCTCCTGCAGCTTGTCGAGCTTGGCGACGTGGCGGCGCAGTTCCTTCTGGTCGGCGATGGTGCGCGCGCTGGAGGTGCGCACTTCGACCAGGGTCTCCTCCATCTCGAGGATGATCAGGCGGATCATCTTGGCCGGGTCCTCGGCCTTGTCGAGCATGTCGTTGAAGTTGGCGGCGATGATGTCGCGGGTGCGGGAGAAGATACCCATCCTGACGTTTCCTTTTATGTAGGTCGGGCCGAAGTTCTGAGTGCTGGTGTGGCGACCATGGCGTTCCTGTCCGGCGGTATCATGCCGCGCCGGATTCTGAAGCAATTCGATTTCCGCGTCGAGCCTGCTCATTGCAGCGGCACTCCGCAGACGGGCGCGGCGGCGTAGGCCTTGGTCGCGCCCAGCTGGTCGGACATGACGGCCAGGTTGAGCGTGCCCATGGCGATGACGCTGGCGACGATCGCCCAGTCGAGCTTGCTGCGCACGCGCGGTTCCTTCGGCTGGCGATCGGCGCGGTCGGTGCTGGCGATGCTCATGGACATGACGTGATTTCCCTCGGCTTTTCCATGTTTCAATCGGTACGCCGGCTAAATAGCAAGGGGTGTGCCAGTTTGTGAGAAAGGCGGATTTCCGCGAATTTTCAGCAGCGTGCGGGCAATCTGTCGGATCGACGATTGCCAAGTAGTGGGAAATATCGCTAATAATTGGGCATGGATCGCGATGTGCAGTTCGTCGGCCAGTCGATGGCCTTCCTCGATGCGGTCGAGCGGGCGAGCCGCGCCGCCGCGATCAGCCGCCCGGTTCTCGTCATCGGCGAACGCGGGACGGGCAAGGAACTGATCGCCCAGCGCCTGCACCACCTCTCTCCCCGCTGGGGCGAGCCGCTGATCACCATGAACTGCGCCGCCCTGCCGGAGACGCTGATCGAGGCCGAGCTTTTCGGGCACGAGGCCGGGGCCTTCACCGGCGCCAGCCGCGCGCGGGCGGGCCGCTTCGAGGAGGCGGACAACGGTACGCTGTTCCTCGACGAGCTGGGCACGCTCTCGATGGCCGCGCAGGAACGGCTGCTGCGCGCGGTCGAGCATGGCGAGGTGACGCGCATCGGGTCCTCGCATCCGGTATCGGTCGACGTGCGGATCGTCGCCGCCACCAACGCCGATCTTCCCCGGATGGCGCACGAGGGAAAGTTTCGCGCCGACCTGCTCGACCGGCTCAGCTTCGAGGTCATCAGCCTGCCGCCGCTGCGCGCCCGCGAGGGCGACGTTCGTGAGCTGGCCGAATACTATGGCCGGCGCATGGCGGCGGAGCTGGAGTGGAGCGGCTGGCCGGGGTTTGCCGCATCGGCGCTGGGTGAGCTGGAGGCCTACGAATGGCCCGGCAATGTCCGGGAACTGCGCAACGTGATCGAGCGCGCGGTATATCGCTGGGGCAGGGAGGACCAGCCCATTGCCGAGATCGTCTTCGATCCGTTCCACAATCCGTGGCAGGATGATGGCGTATTGGGGGCTGGCGAGACGGCCGGCGAGACGGCCGGCGGGGTGGTGGCGCCGGTGCGCGAAGAACCCGGCGCGGTTGTCGGGCCGGTCGACGATTTGCGCGCCGCCGTCGATGCCTACGAACGCACCTTGCTGGCCGACGCCCTGGACCGGCACCGCTGGAACCAGCGGCGGGCCGCCGCGGCCCTTGGTCTGACCTACGATCAGTTAAGGCACTGTATAAAGAAGCATCGGTTGCGCGAGGCGGCATAGTTCCGCGCTTGAAATTCTCCACAAGATCGGCTTGCGCAAATTCATTGGAACTGGTTAACCAAAGTTAGTACTGGTTCGGCTATGTGGTTCGACTGATATAGTCGCGCGCGCAGGACTGAACTGATGGGGCGAGTCGTTCTTTCGGTGTTCAACGAAGCGGAAGCCAAGACGCTGCTTGACAGCCTGACGCCAAAGCAGGTCGAAGTGCTCGACCTGCTGGTGATGCACCGCACCACCAAGGAAATCGCCTACCAGCTCGACATTGCCCCCAACACGGTGGATCAACGGATTTCCGCCGTGCGCGAGAAGTGGGGGACGACCAATCGCAAGGACACCGCGCGCAAGTATGCGGAACTCCTGGAGGCATGTGGCAAAACCACATGTGGAATTTCACCTGTCGACGATCCCGGCGATGAAGAGGAAGCAACGGATCAGGACCTGCCGGTCGACCCGGTCTTCGTCCTTTCCGATGCCGGGCTCATGGCCTCGCACCCGGACTGGCTAGATGAAAGGGTGTCACGTCCGTCAGGCCTGGAGGCATTTGATGCAAAGTTCGGAAGGACGGGGCGGCTGGTGGCCATTCTTGTCCTGGCGATGATCATGGCGATGACGCTCGCGTCCTCGCTCGCGATTGCCGACGCTCTGGGAAGGCTGATTTGATCCTTCCTGCCGCAACGAGGCATGCCTCCGATCCGAAGATGCGCATGGCGCAGTGGGAGGCGAAGACAATGAACCCCGAAATTGCAGGAATGCGGATTTCCCGCAGCATCAGGTCTGTCGAGGATGGCATGGACGAGCTTATCGCCTTGTCCGGCGAACTGCTCGCGGAAGTGGCGCGCGCCCGGGTGGCGACGGAAAACGAGGCGCATGAAGGTCAGCGCCCCCTCACACGGGTTGCCAACATGCACAAGAGCCTGATGGAGGCGCGCTCCGAACTGGTTCGCGCACATTCCGATCTCTCGAAGCTGGCCGTTCGCATGGACATTCCCTACCAATGTCCGAAGCATGCGATGCTTGACGGTGACGATGTGGAACGCGCGGTTGCGTAAGAACTGACGGGGGTGGTGTTGGGAGAGACCGAAAGACTGGCCTTTTTCCTGCTGCTGCCCCTTTCTCTCGCACTGGCGGCATGGAAGGGCGGTGTGCCCGAGCGTCTGGGCGCTCTCGTCATCGTCGTGATGGCAGTGGTCCAGTGGATCGCCATCCTGTTCGACCCGAGCGAGTTCGTGAGTGTGGATCCGGCATCGCTGATCACCGATGCGGTCGGCGCCGTCGGTTTCGGAATTCTGGCCGTTCAAGCCCGGAGAATCTGGCCGATATGGGCAGCTTCGCTTCAATTGCTGAGTCTGAGCGCGCACTTCGCGCGCTGGGCAGATATCGGCGTGCCGCCCTTCGTCTACGCGTTGATGCGCGGAGCCCCGACCTTCCTGGTGCTCATCGCGCTGCTGCTGGGGACGATTCTGCACATGATGCGGCTGAAGCGTCATGGAGCCGACCCCTCCTGGCAGGACTGGTCCCGGGCTCGTGCAGCATACGGCCGCCATCCGCAGGGCTTCTCGAGGCGCTCGTGAAGGAGATTGGCGGGCTCGGCCGCGAGGCGATGGTCGAACTCCTCTATGACGGGAGCGGGATGCTGATGGAGCGCACGATCGGCCTGGAGGGCGATGCGGTGTCGGTGCGCGGGCGCTACCGGCCCCTGTTGCAGCGGGTCTTCGAGGCGGATGCCGCGGGTTTCGTCCTGGTCCATAACCATCCCTCGGGCGACCCCCGGCCGAGCGCGGCCGATCTTGCCGCGACGCGCCGCCTTGCCGCGCTGGCGGGCGCGCTGGAAGTCGAGTTTTACGACCATCTGATCGTCGGCGGCCGGTCGGTGGTCAGCATGCGCCAGGCCGGGTTCATGCCCGGCACGGGCAAACGTTCGGCCGCCTAGGCGGCGCGGGAACGAATAAGGGCTCCATGGGGGAGTGGCGGCCTGTCGTGTCGGGAACGGTCAGCGTCCGGCACGGCAGGCCGTGCTTCATTTTCCGACGGCTCTCGGTAAAAATCCCCACGAGGCGACATTCGCCCGAACGAGGGCCTTGCCTTTTTCAGGCAATGCGCCTATCTGCGCCAAATCCCGACATTGGTGAAACAACGTTCGGGCTGGCGCCGGAAGGGGCCGGCGCGGAACCGCGTTGCATCAATGGCAATGTATTTATCAGCGGAGCTGTGTTTGGCCGATATCGCGCGCATTACCGAAGTCATCGAACCGGAGGTCACGGCCCTCGGTTTCGATCTCGTGCGCGTGAAGCTGCTGGGCCGTTCGGAAGTCGGCGACGATGAGCATGCGCTGCAGATCATGGCCGAGAATCCGAAGACCGGTCAGCTCGTGCTCGATGACTGCGTGAAGCTTTCGCACCGTATCTCCGACCGCATCGACGCGCTGGAGGAAGCCGGTGAAGCGCTGATCGACGAGGCCTATCGCCTTGAGGTCAGCTCGCCGGGGATCGACCGACCGCTCACCCGCCCCAAGGACTTCGTCAACTGGGCCGGACACGAGGCGAAGATCGGCCTGACCGCGCCCGTCGAAGGCAACCGCAAGACGCTCCATGGCGAACTGCTGGGTCTCGACGGCGAAACCGTGCAGTTCGAAGACAGGAAATCCGGCCGGGTGAGCTTTGCGCTGGCCGACGTTCATTCAGCAAGGCTGGTCCTTACTGACAAGCTGATAGCCGCAACCCGTCCGCTCGATACGAGCGGCGCCGACGAGATTCTCGAGGAACAGGAAGACTGACAATGGGCAGTGCGATTTCCGCCAACCGCGCCGAGCTGCTTGCGATCGCGAATGCCGTCGCCACCGAGAAGATGATCGACAAGTCGATCGTCATCGAGGCGATGGAAGAGGCCATCCAGAAGTCGGCCCGCAATCGCTACGGGGCTGAGAACGACATCCGCGCCAAGCTCGACCCGCGCACCGGCGACCTGCGCCTGTGGCGCGTCGTCGAAGTGGTCGAGGAGGTCGAGGACTACTTCAAGCAGGTCGACCAGAAGCAGGCGGAGAAGCTCCAGCCCGGCTCGCAGATCGGTGACTTCATCGTCGACCCGCTGCCTCCGGTGGACCTTGGGCGCATTGATGCGCAGTCGGCCAAACAGGTGATCTTCCAGAAAGTCCGCGACGCCGAGCGCGAGCGCCAGTTCGAGGAATTCAAGGACCGCGTGGGCGAGGTCATCACCGGGGTCATCAAGTCGGTCGAATTCGGCCACGTCATCGTCAACCTCGGCCGCGCCGAGGGCGTGATTCGCCGCGACCAGCAGATCCCGCGCGAGGCGGCTCGCGTCGGTGAGCGCGTGCGCGCCATCGTCCTGCGTGTCGAGCGCCAGAACCGCGGACCGCAGATCTTCCTGTCCCGCGCGCATCCCGACTTCATGAAGAAGCTCTTCGCGCAGGAAGTGCCCGAGATCTACGACAGCATCATCGAGATCAAGGCTGCCGCCCGCGATCCGGGCAGCCGCGCCAAGATCGGCGTGATCAGCCATGACCACTCGATCGACCCGGTCGGCGCCTGCGTCGGCATGAAGGGCAGCCGCGTCCAGGCCGTCGTCCAGGAGCTGCAGGGCGAGAAGATCGACATCATCCCCTGGAGCGAGGATACGGCGACTTTCGTCGTCAACGCGCTCCAGCCCGCGACCGTTTCCCGCGTCGTCATCGACGAGGAAGAGAGCCGCATCGAAGTCGTCGTGCCCGATGACCAGCTTTCGCTGGCGATCGGCCGCCGCGGCCAGAACGTGCGACTCGCCTCGCAGCTCACCGGCTCGCAGATCGACATCATGACCGAGCAGGAATCGAGCGAGAAGCGCCAGAAGGAATTCCAGGAGCGCTCCAAGATGTTCGAGGAAGAACTCGACGTCGACGAGACGCTGTCGCAGCTGCTGGTCGCCGAAGGCTTCAGCGAGATGGAGGAAGTCGCCTACATCGACATCAACGAGCTGGCCGGCATCGAGGGCTTCGACGAGGAACTCGCCGAGGAGCTGCAGAGCCGTGCCCAGGAAGCGCTGGAGCGCCGCGAGGAGGCGAGCCGCGAGGAGCGCCGTTCGCTCGGCGTCGAGGACGCGCTGGCCGAGATCCCGCACCTGAACGAGGCCATGCTGGTCACGCTGGGCAAGGCGGGCATCAAGACGCTCGACGACCTGGCCGATCTTGCCACCGACGAACTCATCGCCAAGAAGCGCTCCGAACAGCGCCGCCGCGACGGTTCGGTCAACCGCCGCGCGCGGGACGAGGACAAGGGCGGTGTGCTCGGCGAGTACGGGCTGACCGAAGAGCAGGGCAACGAGATCATCATGGCCGCTCGCGCCCACTGGTTCGAAGACGAACCGGAAGCCAACACTGAGGAGGCCGCCGATGCGGAATCCTCACAATGAGCGCGTAAGCTCCGACATCGATGGCGCCAGCCCGGAGAGAACCTGCATTCTCTCCGGCGAGAAGGCTGGGCGGGACGCATTGGTGCGTCTGGCGATTTCGCCGGACGGGCTGGTGCTGCCCGACGTCCATGCGCGCGCCCCCGGGCGCGGCGCTTGGCTGGGCGCCGCGCGCGCGGATCTTGAAAAAGCGCTCGCCAAGGGCAAATTAAAAGGTGCGCTCGCGCGCGCGTTCAAGGGCGCGCCGCTTTCCATCCCCGACGATCTGGCCGACAGGATCGAACAGGCGCTGATCCGCGCGTTCACCGAACGGTTGGGTCTGGAGCTGAAATCTGGCAAGCTGCTGATGGGGTCGGACCGCATCGCGCAGAACGCGCGCGAGGGCCGCGTCACTTGGCTCGCCCACGCGGCGGACGCGAGCGAGGATGGCTCGCGCAAGCTGGACCAGGCCTGGCGCGTCGGGAGCGAGGCGGAAGGAAGCGGGCTGCAGGGCACGCGCTTGCCACTGGACCGGGATACGCTGTCTGTGGCATTGGGCCGCGACAACGTCGTTCACCTGGCGCTGACCGATCGTGGAGCGGCGATGCGAGTCGTTTCGCTGCTGAAACGTCTCCTGCATTTCCGGGGACAGGCCGACAGCCACGCGGCCGGCATTTATGATGATAACGGGCAGGCTCGCGCCGCGCCTGCAACGACGATTTGAGATTGAAGGGCATAACGAGACTTATGAGCGAGACCGACAACAAACCGACCCTGGGCCGCAAGCCGCTTGGGCTTAAGCGCTCGGTGGAAGCGGGTGAGGTCAAGCAGACCTTCAGCCACGGCCGCACCAACAAGGTCGTGGTCGAGGTGAAGCGCCGCAAACTGATCGGCAAGCCCGGAGCCGGCGAGGCTGCCCCCGAGCCCAAGGCGGAGACGCCCGCGCCGGCGCCCGCGCCCAAGCCCGCGCCGAAGAAGCAGGCCGCTGCCCCCGCGGGCGAGACCCGCCAGGAGATGCAGGCCCGTCTGCTGCGCGAGGCCGAGGGTGCCCGCCTCACGGCGCTGGAGGAAGCCAACCGCCGCGAGCAGGAAGAGAAGCTGCGCGCCATCGAGGACGAGAAGCGCCGCGCCGAGGATAATCGCCGCGCCGAGGAAGAGGCCGCCAAGCCCCGCGAGTCGGACGAGGAGGCTGCCCAGGCCGCTCCGGCGGGCGAACCCGCAGCTGAGGCCGAGGCTGCGAAACCCGAGGAAGCGCCTGCCGCCGAGGCCAGCGCCGAAGCCCAGCCAGAGGCGGCTCCGGCTCCCGCTCCGCGCCGTTTCACGCCGGTCAAGCGTCCCGAAACGGTCGCGCGCAAGCCCGATGCGGCTCCGGCCGGCGGCGCCGGCGGTGCGCCCAAGGGCGCGGCAGGGGCCAAGAAGAGTGCTCCCGCACGCGGTGCCGAGCGCAAGGGCGGCGATCGCCGCCAGTCCGGCAAGCTCACTGTCACCCGCGCGCTCAACGAGGATGAGGGCGCCCGCGCCCGTTCGCTCGCCGCGCTCAAGCGCGCCCGCGAGAAGGAGCGCCGCGCGCATTTCTCCGGCAAGCAGCAGCAGCGTGAGAAGCAGGTGCGCGATGTCATCGTGCCCGAGGCGATCACCGTGCAGGAACTCGCCAACCGCATGGCCGAGAAGGGCGCCGACCTGGTGAAGGCGATGTTCAACATGGGCATGATGGTCACCGTCAACCAGACGATCGACCAGGACACCGCCGAGCTGCTCGTGACCGAATTCGGCCACAATATCGAGCGCGTTTCGGAAAGCGACGTCGATATCGACACCACGAGCGATGTCGATATCGAGGAATCGCTGAAGCCGCGTCCGCCGGTCGTGACCATCATGGGCCACGTCGATCATGGCAAGACCAGCCTGCTCGACGCGCTGCGCGGCACCGATGTGGTACGCGGCGAGGCGGGCGGCATAACCCAGCACATGGGCGCCTACCAGATCAAGACCAAGGGCGGTGACAAGGTCACCTTCCTCGATACGCCGGGCCACGCCGCCTTCACGCAGATGCGCATGCGCGGCGCCAACGTCACCGACATCGTCATCCTGGTGGTGGCGGCCGACGACGGCATCATGCCGCAGACCGTGGAGGCCATCAATCACACCAAGGCCGCCGGCGTGCCGATGATCGTCGCGATCAACAAGTGCGACAAGGAAGACGCCAACCCGCAGAAGGTGCGGGAGCGCCTGCTCGAGCACGAGATCGTCGTCGAGGGAATGTCGGGCGATGTGCAGGACGTGGAAGTCTCGGCCAAGACAGGCAAGGGCCTCGACGAGTTGATCGACAAGATCCTGCTGCAGTCCGAACTGCTCGAACTCAAGGCCAACCCGGACCGTTATGCCGAGGCAACCGTGATCGAGGCCAAGCTCGACAAGGGCAAGGGGCCGCTGGCGACCGTGCTGGTCAACCGCGGCACGCTGCGCACCGGCGACATCTTCGTCGTCGGTACCGAGAGCGGCCGCGTTCGTGCCATGCTCGACGACAAGGGACGGCAACTCAAGGAAGCCGGCCCGGCCATGCCGGTCGAGGTCCTGGGCCTGGGCGGCGTGCCGATGGCGGGGGACACCCTCACCGTGGTGGAAAGCGAGCAGCGTGCCCGCGAGGTTGCCGCCTACCGTCAGGAGCAGGCGACCGCCAAGCGCACCGCGACGGCTCCGGCCAGCCTCGACACGATGTTCTCGGCACTTGCCGCAAAGGCGAACGTCATCGAGTACCCGATCGTCATCAAGGCGGACGTGCAGGGTTCGGTCGAGGCCATCAACAATGCGCTCCACGCGCTCTCGAACGACGAGATCAAGGTGCGCGTCCTGCATTCGGGCGTCGGCGCCATCACCGAGACCGACGTGACCCTGGCCTCGGCCAGCGGCGCGCCGATCGTCGGCTTCAACGTCCGCCCGAACGCCAAGGCGCGCGAGCAGATCGAGAAGACCAAGACGCCGATGATGTACTACGACGTCATCTACGAACTGACAGACGAAGTCGCCAAGCAGATGGCGGGCATCTGGGGGCCGGAGCGCGTCGAGACCGTCGTCGGCCGCGCCGAGGTCAAGCAGGTGTTCCCTGCGGGCAAGAAGGACAAGGCTGCCGGTCTGCTGGTCCTCGAAGGCTTCATCCGCAAGGGCCTCAGCGCGCGTCTCACCCGCAACGACGTCATCGTTTCGGCAACGACGATCGCCTCACTGCGCCGCTTCAAGGACGACGTGGACGAAGTGCGCGCGGGCCTGGAATGCGGCGTCGTGCTGGCCGATACCAACGACATCAAGCCGGGCGACCACCTTGAAGTCTTCGAGGTGAGCCATCGCGAGCGTACGGTCGGGTAAGGCAAGCCAAGGTAGGGCGTATGGGGCGCAAGCCTGTCGATGCCCGGTACACCGCCTTTTCCGCATCCGTAGGAGTCAGGCGAGCCGGGGCGCATGTGAACGGAATTTAACCGGGATGTCCGTCCGGATTACCTATGCCTTTCGGGTCGCAACCAGCGACCGAAAGGCGGTGATCCATGTGAACATCGAGACTGCAGTAATTCTGGTGATCGGCGCGGCGACCTTTTTGGTCGCCCTGCTGCAACTGGTGGTCAAACTCATCGAGTTGAATCGCAAGTAGCCAGTGAGGAGGCTGGTGCTGGAACACCGGCCTCCGATAATGAGCGAGCCCGGGCGCTGGAACACCCGGGCTCAGGCAGTGGTGTAAAAACATCAACTGCAGTATTCGCCTAATACCGGAAAACGATAGAATTTTCAAGATGACCCGCTACGCAGCATTCTTCGGCTCCATAAACGTCGGCGGCAACCGGCTGTCGATGGCGGACTTGCGCTATGCCTTCGAGCGCGAGGAGTTCGAGAACGTCGAGACGGTGATCGCCAGCGGCAACGTGCTGTTCGATTATGATGACCGCCCGACCGAGGGGCTGGAAGACCTCTTCGCCCACATGATGCGCGATCGCTTCGATATCGACAGCTTCGTGGCGGTGCGCAGCCGGGAGGAAGTGCGCAGCGCGGTGGAGGACAACCCCTTTACCGGGATCGGCGCGGACAATCAGGTTCATACCCTTTTCCTCGAATGCCAGCCTCCAGACGGCAGCTTCGAAAAACTACTGGCCGATCATGCCGGTCGCGGCGCCGAAACGCTCGCGCTGGGGGAAAGGGCGCTCTATATCGATTACGTCGATGGCGCGGGCGGCAGCAAGCTCACCTCCGCATTCATCGAACGGCGGCTGGGATGTCGCGGCACCGCGCGCAATGTGCGTTCGCTCGCCCGCATTCTGGCGAAGATGGCCTGAAATCAGGGATACGCGATGGCACGCCAGCAAACCACTCCCGAACAGCACTCCGTCCGCCTGCTCAAGGTGGGCGAACAGGTGCGTCACGTCATTTCCGAGATCCTCACCCGCCAGCAGGTCCACGATGACACGCTGACGGGGCATTCGGTCTCGGTCACCGAAGTGCGCATGACGCCGGACTTGCGGCAGGCGACGGTCTACGTGAAGCCGTTGCTCGGCCAGGACGAGGACGAGGTGCTCAAGGCGCTGCGCACCCACACCGCCTATTTCCAGCGCGAGGTCGCCCAGCGGCTCAGGCTCAAGTTCGCCGCGAAGATCCGTTTCCGGGCGGACGAGAGCTTCGACGAAGCCAGCCGCATCGACGCGCTGCTTTCCGATCCGCGCGTCCGGCGCGACCTCGAATAAGGCGGCGGCCCGGCCGGTTTGCACGCCTCATCGCAAGGCCGATCTCTCGAATTCGGGTTGCGTGGCGGACGCTGGTCCGCGAGACACTCCGGATCGGCAGTATTGAGCGGAGGCAGCACGTGGTTCCATTCGTATTCCTGCATGGCGGGGGACAAGGCGGCTGGGTCTGGAAAGAACTGATCGCCGCGATCGACCGCCAGTCGGGTGGTGAGGCGACCTGCCTCGCGCTCGATGCGCCGGGCTGCGGTGCCAAGCGCGGCCTCGATACGTCCGAATACGACTTTGAAGACATCACCCAGGAACTGATCGACGATATCGAGAGCGAGGGTCTGTCCGGCGTCGTGCTGGTGGGGCACTCGCAGGCGGGCATGACCATGCCGCAGATGACCGAGATGGCGCCGTCCGGGCTCATTTCCCGGCTGGTCTACGTGACCTGTTCCGCGCCGCTCGCCGGGCTCACCACGCTCGACCAGATGGGCCATGGACCGCGCGGCAGCAATGTCGAGGAAGTCGGATACCCCTTCACCGAGGACGGTTCGATGGAAGAGCGCTATCGCGTCATGTTCTGCAACGACATGGACGATGCGGAAGCGGACGCATTCCTCGCGAAACTGGGCAAGGATGGCTGGCCCGCCAGTGCCTACAGTTACAGCGACTGGCGCTATGACCACTTGCGTTCCATTCCGTCGAGCTATGTCGTCGCGCTGCGCGATCAGGCCTTGCCGGCCGAATGGCAGGAGCGCTTCGCGGACAGGCTTCATGCCCGCCGCATCACCCGCATCGACGCGGGGCACCAGGTGATGAACACGCGGCCCGAAGCGCTGTCGGAGATACTGCTGCGCGAGGCGCGCGCCTGAAGTCGCGTCAGGCGCCTTCGAACGTCAATCGGGCGCAGGCCCAGTCGCCTGCGGCGGCCTCCGGCCGTCCGATGCGGAAGCGGAAGACCCCGCCGCCTCCCCAGCGCCACTCCATCAGATCATCGCTGGCGAGCTGAAGCAGGAGCAAATCGCCGTCGTGCCGGCCGTCATCAGGGCCCAACATCTGGTGCTGGCGTCCGGGCGGCACACGGCGACCGCGCGCGATCCTGGCCCGCACCTCGTCGGGCAGGGCCGCGAAGGCTTCCGGAGCGCCGGAGGCCATCGCCCTGATGCAGATCGCCCGGAGCGGGGCCAGCGAATCGGGCAGGACATGCCGCACCAGCCTGCCGTGCCGGCGATTGATCTCGTCGAGAATTTCGACGACGAGATCGCGTTCTTCGGCCGTGAGCGGTTCCCAGGGATCGCGGTTGGAGATGAAGCCGTCCATCGCCTCCACCATGGCCGAAAGGGCGGCGGCTTCCTGCCCGGTCTGGTCATCGAGCGGTGCATCCGCCGCGACAATCCGGTCCGCGCTGTCCAGAGCCTCATGCAACTGGTCGGCAAGATGGAAGACGCCGTACCACCACAAGGTTTCATCGCCGGCCTCAGCCAGCGAGGCCACCGGTTCGCCGAAGCGCTCGCGGACTATCCGGGCGATGGCGCCTTGGGCCGCCGCCGGGTCGACATCGTCATCGGGGGCGTCCTTGGAAAGCGTCAGTGCGACCGGCTCCACCGGCCAGAACGGAAACAGATACCGGCTGAGGCGCGTCGGCACGACGGGCAGCGGGGCGCCGCCTTCCTCGTAGGCCGGGAGCAGGCCGTCCGGCGGGTCGGTAAATTCATGATCGCCGGGCGGGACGGAAAGCACGGCACCGGTGCCGAGGAAGAAGGCCAGCGAGCCGTTGTGCGGCAGCGGGTTTAGCGGGCAGGTCCGGGCGAGTTCGGCAAGGTCGATCTGCGCGGCGAAAGGCAGGGGGCGCCCCTGGGCGTCGCGGGGCCAATCGGCCCCCGCCAGGCGGGGCAGTCCACCCAGCCAGCTGGCACTGTTCGTCCAGTCGCCATCCCCGGTTCGCGACTTGCGGGCGAGTACGACCGGACCGGGCGGCAGACCGCCGGCATCGGCCGGTGCGGATTCCGGGGCGTCTGGTTCGGCGAAGGCGGGATGGCCGGTCGGCCGCTCCACAACTTCCGCGCCGGCGCGGCGGCGCAACCGGGCGATGCGATCGTCCTGGGAATGCGGTTCGGGATGCCAGACCGGACCCGGCCCCAGGTCGACCTCGTCCGCGTCGGCCCTCTCGGTCGAAAACAGGCCGACGAGCATTCCCAGAACCAGCCCCGCGCCGAGCAGTGTCAGGACGGCGGCATCGCGCCCGGCGATGCCCGTTAGCCCCACGGCTGCGGCGTCCAGCGGCAAGAACAGGCCGTTCAGCGTGTCCGGCGCGTCATTCGCGACCGGTGCGTGCCCCACATAGGCTGCAACGATGGCCGCCAGTCCGAAGACGGTGAACATGGCGATCAGCTTTCTCATCCCCAAACTCCCAACGGCAGGCGCCGATTGTCTTAGAGAACTTCCGCCGCGCTCATTCAAGCGGGGAGAGCTGCCCGTGGTATCGGGCACGGGCCCCGGAGGCACCTTATCCACCGGCCCGTCTGCGGCTCCGCCGCAGATGAGGGGCGGGCTGTCGCAGAGAATCGAAATACCACTCGCCAATACGTGAAGTTCTCGCTCAACAACGGTCCTCGAAAACCCCCGGTATCGAGAACCGGGGGAAACACGGGTCGAACATGCCGAACGCGATCGTCCATCTTGGCTATCACAAGACCGCCACGACGTGGCTGCAGAAGCAGATATTTCCCTTGGCGAGCAGCCACGATTTCCTTTCAAGGAAGACGGTGCAGGAGGCATTTCTGGCCCCCTGTGGGATGCATTTCTGTCCGGATCGCGCGCGCCATGCGCTGTCGCTGGAAGGGCGCAACCGGCCGGTGCTGCTGAGCGAGGAGAACCTCTCTGGCTATCTGCACAACGGCGGCCTGCACGGGTTTCTGGCCCCGGAAGTGGCGAGGCGGATCAAGGCTGTGCTGCCAGATGCACGGATCGTCATACTCATTCGCAACCAGTTCGACATCTGCCGGGCGACTTATGCGCAGTATGTTTCAGGCGGCGGCACATGGGGGCAGCGGCGATACTTCGAGACCGCCCGAATGGTGCGAGGCGCGCTGACACGCCCGTGGAAGGCGCCGGCGTTCGAATTCGAGCACTTCGAATACGATCGCCTCGTCGCGCATTACGATGCGCTGTTCGGGGCGGATCGCGTGCACGTCTATCCCTATGAATGGTTGCGTGACCGGCAAGCGCTGATCTCGCGGATGCAACGCGATCTCGGGCTCTCGTTCGAAGCGATGCCGCCGGAGGGGACGCGGACGAACCGCTCGCTCGGCGCCGCCGGGCTGACGGCGATGCGCGCGGTGAACCTGTTTACACGCCAGTCGGTCGTCAACAAGGACCGGATCGTGGATCTGCCGGGCGGACAGGGGCTGCGCCACGGCGTGAAGTGGCTGATCGGCCGGGTGCCGGTGATCAACGGCCGCCCCGCGCGCCTCTCGGCCCGGCTGCGGCAGCGCGTCGCCGAGCACTATCCGGAAAGCAACCACCGCCTGATGGCGCTGCGCGATCTTCCCCTGACAGAGCTGGGCTACCCGGTCTGAATGTGATTGCGGCCGGGCGGTGCCTTCCCTAGATGACGGGGCATGGAAGACACCCTGCTGCAGGCCGCAGCGCTCATCCCCTGCCTTGTCATCGCAATCGTGTTTCACGAAGTGGCCCATGGCTGGACTGCGCTGGCCCTGGGCGATCCCACCGCGCGCGAACAGCGGCGGCTCAGCCTCAACCCGCTGCGCCATGTCGATCCCATCGGGACGGTGGTGCTGCCGGGATTCCTCGCCATGGTGGGCTCGCCGATCTTCGGCTGGGCAAAGCCGGTGCCGGTCAACTTCCGGCGGCTGCGCAACCGGCGCGTGGGCATGATGGCCGTGGCCGCCGCCGGGCCGGGCACGAACCTGATCCTCGCGGCCGTGGGCGCGGTGCTGCTGGGGCTGCTGATCCGCTTTACCGGTGGTGAGTTCGGCCCGGGCGAGCAATTCGCGGCGCTGGGCTTCAACTACTTCATCCTCATCAACATCTTTCTGGCCCTGTTCAACCTGCTGCCGATCCCGCCCTTCGACGGGTCGCATATCGTCGAGGGCGCCCTGCCGCGCGATGCCGCCAGGGCTTACGCGCGCCTGCGGCCCTTCGGCTTGCCGCTGCTGTTTCTGCTGCTGCTCGTGATTCCCTATTTCTTTCCCGAGTGGCGCATTCTGGAGCGGGTCCTGCTGCCGCCGGTGTTCTGGGCTCGCGAGCATTACTTCGATCTCGTCGCGGTGGTCGCCGGGGCCTGAGGGGCGATGCTGTCACGGGCTTGGTCGGCGGAGCATGCCGAGTAGCGACAGCGGGCCGCCGTTGACAAACCGGCGCCGGGCGCCTTGGGAGGCGCGATGACGCTTTCCGCCATTGCCTCGTGATGCCGCACGGCTGGATCATTCTCGACAAGCCGGTCGGTCTGGGCTCGACCCAGGCCGTCGCGGCAGTGAAGCGCAACTTGCGCGAGGCAGGCTATGGCAAGAAGGTGAAGGTCGGCCACGGCGGTACGCTCGACCCGCTGGCCACGGGCGTCCTGCCGGTGGCGCTGGGCGAAGCGACCAAGCTGACCGGACGCATGCTCGATGCCAGCAAGACCTATGAGTTCACCGTGCGCTTCGGCGAGGAGACCGATACGCTCGACCTCGAAGGCGCCGTGATCGCCAGCAGCGATGTGCGGCCGACCATGGAGCAGGTCGAAGCGGTGCTGCCGCGCTTCACCGGGCCGATCGAACAGGTACCGCCGGCCTATTCGGCGCTCAAGGTGGGCGGCGAGCGGGCTTATGACCTGGCGCGCGCCGGGCAGGACGTGGCGTTGAAGGCGCGGAGCGTGGAAATCTTTGAGCTGAGGTCCGTTCGTGTCGAGCGAAGTCGAGACACATGCGCGCAAGGTGTCTCGACTTCGCTCGACACGAACGGAGAAGTCGAGCCAATCGAAAGCCTCGAACTTTGCGCGCACGTCTCCAAGGGCACCTATATCCGCTCCCTCGCGCGCGACATCGCGCATGCGCTGGGCAGCTGCGGTACGGTCACCATGCTGCGCCGCGTGCAGGCCGGGCCGTTCGACTGGTCCCATGCGATTTCGCTGGACAAATTGAACGAGATCGGTCAGGGGGCGCCTCTTGAACAGGTACTCTTGCCGCTGGAGGCGGGGCTGGACGACATCCCGGCCATCGACCTTAGCTCGGAGCAGGCAAGGGCGGTCCGACAGGGCCGCGTTCTCACCGGGCTGCCCCACGAAGACGGGCTGCATTGGGCGCGTGAAGGAATGGTTCCGGTCGCGCTGGTGGAGCTTTCGGGCGGAGACGCGCGGGTCGTTCGGGGTTTCAACCTTACGGATGTCGCGGAGTAGAATGAATGTCGGTTACCGCCGAGAAGAAGCAGGAAATCATTTCGGACAACGCTCGCGCCTCTGGCGATACGGGCAGCCCGGAAGTTCAGGTCGCGATCCTCACCGAGCGTATCAACAACCTGACCGGACACTTCAAGTCGCACCACAAGGACAACCATTCGCGCCGCGGTCTGCTGGCCATGGTCAACAAGCGCCGCTCGCTGCTCGACTACCTCAAGAAGAAGGATGTCGCGCGGTACAACGCGCTGATCCAGAAGCTGGGTCTGCGCAAATAACGCAATGCTTCGGCCCGCTTCGGCGGGTCGTTTGCCATTCGTCATCCCGGACTTGATCCGGGACCGCTGGCCGATCCACCCCGCCATTTCGGCGAGGCTCCGGCTAAAGACCGGCACCGGTCCCGGCGTTCGCCGGGATGACGGGAAGATTGGGTATCCTCGCAATCCGGCGAGGGGCCTCGGGGTCATGACAGGCCCCACACCGGACCGGGACGGAATCCCCGGCAGTAAACCCCGCCAGGCAATAGGGCCGGCGGGCTGAGGAATATCTCTATGTTCGACGTAAAAACCGTATCCATGGAGTGGGGCGGAAAGACCCTCACGCTGGAAACCGGCCGCATTGCCCGTCAGGCTGACGGCGCGGTCCTTGCCACTTATGGCGAAACCGTAGTGCTTTGCGCGGTCACGGCCGCCAAGTCGGTGAAGGAAGGCCAGGACTTCTTCCCGCTGACCGTCCACTACCAGGAAAAATTCTCGTCCGCCGGCCGTATTCCCGGCGGCTTCTTTAAGCGTGAGCGTGGCGCGACCGAAAAGGAAACGCTGACCAGCCGCCTGATCGACCGTCCGGTGCGCCCGTTGTTCCCCGAGGGCTTCTACAACGAGATCAACTGCATCGCGCAGGTTCTCTCCTATGACGGCGAGACCGAACCCGATGTCGTGGCGATGATTGCCGCCTCGGCCGCGCTCACCATCTCGGGTGTGCCCTTCATGGGCCCGATCGGCGCCTGCCGCGTCGGCTTCGTCGACGGCGAATACACGCTCAACCCGAAGCAGGACGCGGCGCTGGCCGATGGCCGCCTCGACCTGATCGTTGCCGCCACCGGCGATGCCGTGATGATGGTGGAATCGGAAGCCAGGGAACTGACCGAGGAAGAGATGCTCGGCGCCGTCATGTTCGCGCATGACGAGTGCAAGAAGGTCGTCAACCTCATTGTCGACCTTGCCGAGAAAGCCGCCAAGGAGCCGTGGCAGATCGACCTGTCGGACAACGCCGCCGACATCAAGGCGAAGCTCAAGGACGTGGTCGGCGCCGACGTTGCCGCCGCTTACAAGCTGACCGACAAGTCGGCCCGCGCGAACGCGCTCAACGAAGCGCGCGCCAAGGCCAAGGCCGCTTTCGCCGACGCCGAGCCGCAGACCCAGATGGTCGCCATCAAGACGATGAAGAAGGTCGAGGCGGAAATCGTGCGCGGCGCCATCCTCAAGGACGGCCAGCGCATCGACGGTCGCAAGCTCGATCAGGTGCGCCCGATCGAATCGATCGTCGGCTTCCTGCCCCGGACCCACGGTTCGGCGCTGTTCACCCGCGGCGAGACGCAGACCATCTGCACCACGACCCTGGGCACCAAGGACAGCGAGCAGATGATCGACGGGCTGGAAGGCCTGTCCTACTCGGCATTCATGCTGCACTACAACTTCCCGCCCTATTCGGTCGGTGAAGTAGGCCGCTTCGGCGCGCCGGGCCGCCGCGAAGTCGGCCACGGCAAGCTGGCGTGGCGCGCGCTGCACCCGGTCCTGCCGAAGAAGGAGGACTTCCCCTACACCATCCGCATCCTGTCGGACGTCACCGAGTCCAACGGCTCGTCGTCGATGGCCACCATCTGCGGCGGCTGCCTCTCGATGATGGACGCGGGCGTTCCGATCGAGCGTCCGGTCTCGGGCATCGCCATGGGCCTGATCCTGGAAGGTGACGAGTTCGCCGTGCTTTCGGACATCCTGGGCGACGAGGATCACCTCGGCGACATGGACTTCAAGGTGGCCGGCACCGAGAACGGCATCACCACGATGCAGATGGACATCAAGATCGCCGGGATCACCAAGGAGATCATGGGCAAGGCGCTGGAGCAGGCGAAGGCCGGCCGCGCGCACATCCTGGGTGAAATGACCAAGGCCCTCGGCTCGGCTCGTACCGAGCTTTCGGCCCATGCCCCGCGCATCGAGACGATCCAGATCGACAAGTCGAAGATCCGCGACGTCATCGGCACCGGCGGTAAGGTCATCCGCGAGATCGTGGCCGAGACCGGCGCCAAGGTCGACATCGACGATGAAGGCGTGATCAAGATCTCGTCTTCGGACCTCGACCAGATCGAGGCCGCCAAGAAGTGGATCCTCGGCATCGTCGAGGAAGCCGAGGTCGGCAAGATCTACGCCGGCAAGGTCGTCAACATCGTCGATTTCGGTGCTTTCGTGAACTTCATGGGCGGCAAGGACGGTCTCGTCCACGTCTCCGAAATGAAGAACGAGCGCGTCGAGAAGCCGACCGATGTCGTCTCCGAAGGTCAGGAAGTGAAGGTCAAGGTCCTCGAGATCGACAATCGCGGCAAGGTCCGCCTGTCGATGCGCGTGGTCGACCAGGAAACCGGCGAAGAGCTGGAAGACACCCGCCCGCCGCGCGAACCGCGCGGCGACCGCGAGGGTGGCCGCGAGGGTGGCCGTGGCGGTGACCGCCGTGGCCCGCGTCGTGGCGGCGGCGGCGGCGGTGGCCGTGGCGGCGACCGTGACCGCGGTCCGCGTCGTGAGCGCGGCGAGGGCGGCGATCCGGACCACATGCCGGCCTTCCTCAAGGAAGACTGAGCACGAACGGGTTTCCAGACCCGGCGAAGAATCGAGGGGCCGTGGCGACACGGCCCCTTTTCGTTTGCGCCGGCGGCCGAGCGCGGGCTGGGCGCGCGCGTTAATCTTCCCCGGCCGGGCTGTTCACGGCCGGGACGAGGCGCGAGGACGTTGGCCTGCCGGATTGACCGCGCTTTCGGCGCGGACCATGGTTGCGAAATGATTAAACATCTTCTCGCGCTCTCGCCCCTGATCCTGACGGTTTCCCCGGCCGCCGCGCAGGCGCGGGAGGCGCACTATGCCGCAGGACAGGTGTGGCAATACTCGGCGCGGGAGCAGGACAGCGATTCGCTCGTCAAGATCCAGAAGGTCGAGATCGAGGATGGGCGGCCCGTCTATCACATCAGCGTGACCGGCGTACGCTTCGCAGGGGTGCCCGAAGCAAACCTGCTGCCGCATCTGCCGGTGTCGGAGGACGCGCTGGATGCCAGCGTGACCAGGCGGGTCGTGACCGGCCGGGACTTCGCCGGGATCGCCATCGACGAGGACATCGCCGAATGGCGCGCGGCTGAGGGCGGGGTTCTTTCCGTTCCACTGGCGCAGGCGCTCGACGACGTCGAGGGGATGCTGTCGCGCCAGCTTTAGGGCGCTATCGCCCCGTCATCCGGCGATGACGGAGGCGATTTTCTCTCCGGAGAACTGCGGGCGGCGAACGATCGAGGCAACGGCTGGGGATGCCAAAACGATGCGCCGATGCCGCTTCGCCTCGGCCAGCGTCCGTTCTATCCCTCGAAGACTGGACATGCACCCGGGCGATGCCAATAGAATCTGGCATTCGGATGTCGCGGAATAAAGTCTTTCGGGAATGGCAATATCGCTTCGCCAAGTATTTATCTATGGGCGAGCAGCTTTGCTTGCCCTGTTGGGACTGTCTATATTTACATTCGCGGTCCAGCGTACGCCAGTTGATCCGGATAACCCGTTCAGCAGGGTGATCACATGGCTGACTTACGTTCCGAGATTTGTCCACGACACATGGAACGACCTGAGGACCGATCCTTTCGGTCCCTCCCGCGTGCCGGACGAGTTCGGCGACCGCGCCCGCTATCAGCCCGTCGACAATCACACGCCGTACCGCATCGAGGGCCTCGTGATGCGGAAAGGGCCTTCGGCGAGCGCGCCCGAACCGGGCTGGCGGGTTCTCTACGGCATTTTCCGGATCGACGGCGAACCCCAGTACGCGGCTCTTGCCCTGTCACCCCGGTTCGCAATCGAGCATGTCTGGCTGGTCGACCACGATGTTCTCAGCGAGAGTGGCGAGACTGTCGGCGCGGCCTATTTTCCCCACGGATTTGCGGTTCTGCGCGATGGCTCGATCCTGGCCGGCTTCGACGATCACTATCGGACCGTGCGTGTCGGCGCTTGTGGCAAGCGTATCTGGACGTCCGAAGCGCGGTTGAACCACGCGATATATCCCGTCGATGGCGACCGCTTCGCCTGGGGCGTGGGCGCGGAGGATCATCTCCAGAAGATCGACCTTCGCACCGGCAGGATTGCCCAGGACATCTCCATCGAGGACCTGCGGCGGGCAAATCCCGATCTGACCGTGCTGGAGATGCGCCGCATCGACGACAATGCCCTGGGATTGAACACGCGCGGCGATGCCGGCGCGTACCATCCGGACGCCTACCATGCTAACGACGCCGAGCCGCTGCCGCCCGAATTGGCGGCGCGGTTTCCCGGCTTCCGTGCGGGCGATCTGCTGATAAGCCTGCGCTCGCTGAACCTGGTCGCGGTCGTCGATCCGCACACGCGCAAGATCAAGTGGCTGACCAACAGCCACACATTGAGGCAGCACGATCCGGATTGGGAACCGGATGGCACGATCAGTGTTTTCGACAATCAGATGGGTCGCAAATTCAGCCGCGTGGTGAATTACGACCCTCGAACGGATCAGTACCGGACGATCCTGAACGGAAGTTCCATGAACTTCTATTCGCGGATTCGCGGCAAGCAGCAATTGCTTGGCAGCGGCGCGATGCTGGTCTCAAGCGCCGAACAGGGGCGGGTTTTCGAGTTGGGTCGGGATGGAAAGGTCTCTTCCGAAATCCTGATTCACGATCCCGAGAATCCCGGAAAGAACTTCGTTTTTTCGGAGGCGATCCATTTTGCTCCCGACGACCCCCTATTCGAAAAGGTCAAGTCATGCCCAAGATAGCCATCCTGCTCGTTCTGGTTGCCGCCATGTCGGCAACGCCCGCTTATGCCTACGTCGGTCCGGGCTCCAGCCTGGGCGCGGTCGGCGTGTTCATCGGTCTGGTCGCCACCGTGCTTCTCGCGCTGGTCTCGTTCGTCTGGTACCCCTTCAAGCGTCTCGCGCGGCGGGTCAGGCGAAAGGACCCGGCGGCCGGGAACAAGGCCGAATGACCGCGCCATGGACGCCCTGACCTGGCTCTGGGTGATCGGCGCGAGTTGCCTGGCCGCCGAACTGTTCTCACGCCTGCCTTTTGAACGGACAGTGGCGGGGATGATGAAGTGCGGCTCCCGGGCCGGGTGGGTCTTCTCCTCCCGCCGGATTTCCGACCACTGGAAGGAAACGGTCATGCCCGCCTATGCCTGGTGCATGGCGCGCCATACGCTGACACTCGCGCTCTTCTTCGCGGCGCTGGCAGTGGCGATCGGCATCGTGCTTGTCCTCGCGGACGCGGTTTCGCCCGAGGCGGGGCGATTCCTTGCCAGTGCCCCCGGGCTGGCGGCGAGCTTCGTGGTCGCGACCGTCTACTACGTGCTGAGGCGGCGCCTTGCTCGAGCATGATTACACCGCGGCCGACAGACTGCTGCACCGGCTGGCCTTGGGCCTTCCCGCAGTCGCCGAACTGAGCTTCGATCTCGATCAGCGCGGGAACGGCGCGACCGAAAAGGCGGTCGGCGACCTGCATCATGTCTTCGTCACCGGGCTCGCGCGGGCGGGCACGACGGTGCTGCTGCGCCACCTTCACCGCAGCGGCCCGTTTCGCTCGCTCACCTATCGCGACATGCCTTTCGTGCTCGCGCCGCAGCTTTGGAAGCGGTTTTCCTCGCGCTGGCAGCAGCGGCGCGAGGAGCGTCTGCGCGCCCATGGCGACAGGATCATGGTGAGCGCCGACAGTCCCGAGGCTTTCGACGAGGTTTTCTGGCGCATTTTCACCGGTCCCGACTACATCCGCCCGGAGGGCCTTGCGCCCTACCAGCCCGACGAGGCGGTGCTGGCCCGGTTCCGGTCTTACATCGCGGCGATCCTTGCCAGTGGCGATCCTGGGCAGCAGCGCTATCTTTCGAAGAACAACAACAACATCCTGCGCCTGCCGGCACTGCGGGACGCGCTCCCCGAGGCGCTGTTCGTTATTCCCTTCCGGCATCCCGCAGACCAGGCCTCTTCGCTGCACAGGCAGCATGCGCTGTTCTGCCGGATGCAGGGTGAAACCCCGTTCGTGCGTTCCTACATGGACTGGCTGGCTCACCACGAGTTCGGGCAAGGGCATCGCCCTTTCCTGTTTGGCGGCGGCCCGCCGGGCGATCTTGCGCCGCAATCGCCGGACTACTGGCTGGAAATGTGGACGCGCACGCACGAGGCGTTGGCCGGTGACGTCCATGAGCGGAACGTCTTCGTCTGTTACGAAGAGCTTTGCACCAACGCTGACGTCTGGAACCGGCTGACCTGGCGGCTGGACCTGCCACGGACAGCCAGACCGGATTTTTCCCTGGCCCGCAAGCAGGCCGATGCTTTCGATCCGGCGAGACTGAGGCGGGCGGAAGCCGTCTATCAGGAACTGCGGCTGAGAGCGTCCGCCGGCGGTTGATCGCAAGGGCGGCCGCGCGCGCTGGTATCATGCAAACGTGGCGGGCGATCGGAACGACGCACCAAGCGGTGCGTTGATCTCATATGCCGTTGACGTCCGTGGGTCGGCGCGGACCGATTCGCAATAGGGGCCGGGGTGATGGTAGAAGGTGTTTACTGCCTTCGACTTCCCGATTCTCGCAAGGGGGGAAAGAGTCATGTCGGATGAGGTGACCAGAGGAATCGCGCTTTGCTGGCGATTGGCGCTATGCCTGCTGCTGGCGCTCGTTCCGCTGTCACAGGCCTCGGCGCAAGGCGAAGTGAAACAGGCTCCCAAGACGGCCTATCTGCTGCAGATTGACGGTGCGATCGGCCCGGCTTCCGCGTCCTATATCGACCACGGCATGAACCGCGCGCGCGACGAAGGGGCGCATCTGATCATCCTGGAGATCGACACGCCGGGCGGGCTGAGCACGTCGATGCGCGAGATCATCAAGGACCTGCTGGCCTCTCCGGTGCCGGTCGTCACCTATGTCCATCCCAGCGGCGCGCGGGCAGCCAGCGCGGGCACCTACATCCTCTATGCCAGCCACGTCGCGGCAATGACGCCGGGCACCAACCTGGGCGCGGCCACGCCGATCCAGATCGGCACGATGCCTGCCGGGCCCGGAGAGGACAAGGGCAAGGAGAAGGAGGACGAGACCAAGGCGCAAGGATCGGCCGCCGAGAAGAAAGCCGTCAATGACGCCGTCGCCTTTATCCGTTCGCTGGCCGAAATGCGCGGGCGCAATGCCGAATGGGCGGAAGAGGCCGTGCGCGAGGGGGCCAGTCTTCCGGCCGACGCCGCGCTGAAGCAAGACGTGATAGACATCGTCGCGGCCGATATGACTTCGCTGCTCCGGCAACTGAACGGCAAGGAAGTGACCATTAACGGCGCCAACTACCGGATCGATACCACCGGCATCGCCCTGACGCGCCTCGAACCGAGCTGGACCAACCGCCTGCTGGCAGCGATTACCGATCCCAACGTGGCGCTGATCCTGATGATGATCGGCATCTATGGCCTGATCTTCGAATTCATGAACCCCGGGGCGTTGGTGCCGGGGACGGTCGGCGCCATCTCGCTGCTCCTTGCGCTCTATGCACTGGCGGCGCTGCCCGTGGACATGGCCGGGCTGGCGCTGGTCCTGCTCGGCGTCGCGCTGATGGTCGGGGAGGCATTCGTGCCTTCCTTCGGCGCCCTAGGCATAGGCGGGCTGGTCGCGTTCCTGCTGGGTGCGACAATCCTGTTCGACACCGACGTGCCCGAATTCCGGGTCGACTGGTCGGTGATCGCGGCGCTGGGGCTGTTCAGCCTGGCGTTCCTCGTCCTCGCCGGCCGCCTCGGCCTTCGTTCGCTACGCCAGCGCGTGGTGACGGGGCGGGAGGAGATCGTCGGCTGCACGGGTACGGTGCTGGACTGGAAGGACGGGCAAGGCCACGTCTTCGTGCGGAGCGAACGCTGGAACGCGGCCGGCCCCGCGCTGCTTGATGAAGGGGCGGCTGTCGTCGTCGACGCCCTGAATGGCCTGAAACTGACGGTATCGGCCGCCGACGACGATCCAGACCGACGCCCGGGAGAAAAATGATGGACGTATTCAATCAGTTCGGTTTCTTCATTCCGCTGATCTTCCTGATCCTCTCCTTCCTCTGGGCGGCGATCAAGATCCTGAAGGAATACGAACGCGGCGTTATTTTTACCCTCGGCCGCTTCACGTCGGTGCGGGGACCCGGCCTCATCATCCTGGTGCCTTTCATCCAGCAGATGGTGCGAACAGATCTGCGCACGGTGGTGCTCGACGTGCCGACTCAGGACGTCATCTCGCGCGATAACGTTTCGGTGAAAGTGAACGCGGTGGTCTATTTCCGGGTGATCGACCCCAGAAGCGCGATCATCCAGGTCGAGCATTTCATCGAGGCGACGAGCCAACTGGCGCAGACCACGCTGCGTTCGGTGCTGGGCAAGCACGATCTCGACGAGATGCTGGCCGAGCGTGACAAGCTGAACGCCGATATCCAGGAGATCCTCGACAAACAGACCGACGCCTGGGGCATCAAGGTGGCGAACGTCGAAATCAAGCATGTCGACCTCAACGAGAACATGGTTCGGGCGATCGCCCGCCAGGCCGAGGCCGAGCGCGAACGGCGGGCCAAGGTCATCAACGCGGAAGGCGAATTCCAGGCCGCCGCCAAACTGCTCGAAGCAGCGCAGGTGCTGTGCGAAGTGCCCGAAGCGATGCAGTTGCGTTATCTTTCCACGCTCAACCTGTTCGCGAATGAACGCAACGGCTCCACCATCGTCTTTCCCTTCCCGATGAACCTTCGCGACTGGTTCACGGTCAAGGGCGACAAGCCTTCCGGCTGACGGCAGACGATTCAGGCGAGGAGGCGGGTGCGTCGCGTCAGGCCGCGGCCGCGAATGTCGCGATGGCTCCTGCCTTGTCCTTGCGCGCCTGAATGAACCACCGGTTGGTATCCTCGATGCCGATCGCCGTCAGTGTCCCATAGAGGTAGGCGCCCGTGTCTATGCCGATCCGGTTTCGACGGATCTGCGGCTCCTCGGCTATCGTATGCCCGTGGATCACGAAGGCTCCGAAATCGCCGTCGTGGCTGAGGAACGGTTCGCGGATCCAGCGGCAGTCCGTCCCGCGTTGGTCTTCGATAGGGACCTGCGGGCGTATGCCGGCATGGACGAACAGATAGTCGCCGTTGCGTATGTATTGCCGGAAGCCGTCGAGAAATTCGACGTCGTCCCGTGGGATCGCTTCGACCATCATCCGCTGAAGTTCGTCAAAGTCGGATTCGATCAGGGCGCGCGGCTCGACACCGTATGACAGGATCGTCTCGCGCCCGCCGTATCGCAGGAAGCCGCGCAGGACTTCGACATCGGTCATGCTGGCGATCAGCATTTCCTCATGATTGCCCTTGATGAATTCGAGAGGCCGCTGCCTCGACCATTCCTTCGCCCGGGCGACAACCGCCGCGCTGTCCGCTCCTCGGTCGATCAGGTCGCCGAGCAGGATCATGGTGGTGCGCGACTCGGGCCGCGACGCATCGTCCTCCTCGATTGCCTCGATCAGCGAGTCGAAGAGGTCGATCCGGCCATGGATGTCACCGATCGCATAGACCCGCTCTCCCGGATTCAGGGAGGGACAGATCGTCTGTTGCGGCTTTCCAAGCAGGTTTCTGATCCTGGTCAGCATGAATGGTAAATAGAGTGCCGGCGGGGGAGCGGCAAGGACGGAGGGCACCTCGCATGCGTGGCAAAAAGTCCACACTTGTTGTCTGGATTGTTGCAGGATTGAAATTTTTCTTGTCCCAGCGCGTGTTGCGGTGCAGCAATGCGCGCCTGTTGTGACCGGCCCCGGAAGAGGGCCGAGGCAGCGACGCAGGTGGGACGAGGCAACAGAAGAATTTAGTGAGGGAACATTATGCTTACGTCCGTCCGCGGCCTTGCCGCCGCAACCCTTCTCGCAGGTACCGCATTCGCAGCCACTCCGGCATTCGCGGATGATGCCGGTGTCCCGTCGGACATCACCATCTCGGGCAACGCTTCGCTCGTCACCGAATACCGCTTCCGCGGCGTTGATCTGTCGGGCGGCGACATTGCCGTGCAGGGCGGCGTCGACGTCGGCCACGCCAGCGGCTTCTATGTCGGCGCCTGGGGCTCGTCGCTCGATGAGGACACCGTCGGTTTCGGTCACACCGAGCTCGACCTCTACGGCGGTTGGTCGGGTGAAGTCACCCCCGGCCTGACGGCCGATGTGGGCGTGATCTACTATGCTTACCCGAACGCTCCGGCGGGTGATTTCGACTATGTCGAGGTCTACGGCTCGCTCAGCGGCAGCTTCGGCCCGGCCAGCGTGACTGCCGGCGTCGCCTATGCTCCCGATCAGGACTCGCTGGGCGACAGCGACAACCTCTATCTCTACACCGATCTGGGTGTGGGCATTCCGAACACGCCGATCAGCCTTTCGGCGCACCTCGGCTACACCGACGGCTTCCTGACGTTCACCAACGACAGCAAGGCCTTCGACTGGTCGGTCGGCGCGTCGTTCGCCGTCAACGACAACCTTTCGCTCGGCGTCTCCTACGTCGATGCCGAAGGCGACTATCTGCCCGGTGACTACAAGTTCACCGACAGCGCCGTTGTGGGATCGCTCTCGGTTTCGTTCTGATCGACAGCGAACCGAAGCGAATCCGCTTCGCAGGAGGAGCCCGTCCGGATATGTCCGGGCGGGTTTTTCCGTTTTCGGGGATGCCGGGACACTACTTCAGGTAGAAGTCGACCGTGGTGACGACGCGGACCTTCTTGTAGGGCGTATCGGACACGCCCCAGCCACCGCCGGAATCTCCGTCGCGCGCGTCGATCGAGAAGTACCCTTGCGTCGCTGTCTTGATCGCGCCCACTTCGGCGCCGCTGTCCTCGGCGAATTGCTCGGCGGCGGCGCGCGCGTCCTTCGTGGCCTCGGCGACCATTTCCGGCTTGATGCCGTTGAGCCCGGTGAAGGTGTAGGACATCCCCGAACCTTCCTCGAGGATCACGCCGCGCCGCACGAGCTCGAACTGGCGCCGGACGGCTTCCTGGGCGCGCTTGATGTCGCTGCTGCGCAGGGTCATCCGCTGACGCACAGTGAAGGTCGGCACGCCGTTGTCCTTGTACTGTGACACGTTGACGCCGGTGGGCTGGAGCGTATCGGCGGGAAAGCCAAGTTCGCGGAAAAACTGCCGTATCTGCGCCGTGTCATCGTCCACGTCGCTTTGCGCTTCCGACAGGTTGCTCGCGCTCGAGGAGTAGGTGATCGTCCAGGTAGCAAGGTCGGCGGTCACGTCGCGCTCCGCAAGGCCGCGCACGGTGACCGACCGGTCGGCGCGATGGGCTCGCTTCAGGCCATCGCCGAGGGCATAGCCGCCGACGATCAGGCCCGCCGCGAGAATGGCGGAACTCGCCAGCCAGCGACGCGTTTGGGGCTGGGCAAGGAACGCGGTGGAGCGGGCGGCGACTTCTGGGCTATCGTCGGGCATTGCGGTTCTCCCTGGTGGCTGCCTATTGATGCCGTGGAATGACTGTATCGTCGATGAACGGTTCTTCCATTGCGACGAGTTGAAGGAATATGCCCGTGACGAAGTACCTCCACACCATGATTCGCGTGACCGATCCGGAAGCGACGGTCCGCTTCTTCGGACTGATCGGCCTGAGGGAGACGCGGCGGTTCTCGAACGAGAAAGGGCGCTTCACGCTCATTTTCCTCGCCGCCCCCGGGCAGGAGGACGCCGAGGTCGAGCTGACCTACAACTGGCCGGCCGAGGACGGCTCGCAGGAGGAATACGGCGGCGGACGCAATTTCGGCCATCTCGCCTACCGGGTCGATGACATCTATGCGACCTGCCAGCGACTGATGGACGCCGGCGTCACGATCAATCGCCCGCCGCGAGACGGGCACATGGCCTTCGTTCGCACCCCCGACGGGATATCGGTCGAACTCCTGCAGGACGGCACGCTGGAGTCCGCCGAGCCCTGGGCCAGCATGCCCAACGTCGGGGAGTGGTAGGCCGGGCGGTTCCGGTTCAGCCCTCGACAGGCGGCGCGGGTGGCCGCGCCGCCAGGCGCAGGATTGCATAGCCCAGCAGCGAGGAGAACAGCGAGCCGACCAGCACGCCGAGCTTGGCTTCCTCGATCAGCACCGGATGCATGGGAAACGCCAGCGCACCGATGAACAGGCTCATCGTGAAGCCGATGCCGCACAGGACCGACATGCCCCACAACTGGACCCAACTCGCCCCGGCGGGGCGCGGCGCGAAGCCGAGGCGGTCCGACGCCACGATGGCCGTGAAGATGCCGAGCTGCTTGCCGACGAACAGGCCGAGGGCAATGCCGAGCGGAACCGGGTCGAGCAGGCCCGCGAGGCCGATACCCGCCAGCGCGACGCCGGCGTTGGCGAAGCCGAACAGCGGCACGATGATATAGCTGTTCCACGGCACCAGCGCGTGCTCCAGGCGCAACAGCATGCTGTCGCCGCCGCGCAGCTTGAGCGGAATGGTGAACGCGAAGACGACGCCCGCGATCGTCGCGTGGATGCCGCTGTAGAGCACGCAGTACCACAGGCCGATGCCGAGCAGCAGATAGATCCATACGTGCCGCACACCGCCGCGGTTGGCGAAGATCAGGGCGCCCAGGATGACCAGCGCGCCCACGCCCCACGCCAGCTTGATCTGCGCGGTGTAGAACAGCGCGATGATGATGACCGCGCCGAGGTCGTCGACGATCGCGACCGTCAGCAGGAACAGCCGCAGCGAGGGCGGAATGCGGTTGCCGAGCAGCCCGAGCACGCCCACGGCGAAGGCGATGTCGGTCGCGGCGGGAATGGCCCAGCCGCGCTGCATCGTCTGGCCCGTCCCGGCCGTCAGCAGATAGATCAGCGCCGGTACGATCATGCCCGCGGCGGCGGCCAGCACGGGAAGCCGGCGCTTGGCCGGGCTCGAAAGCTCTCCGTCGAGGATCTCCCGCTTGATCTCCAGGCCGACGACGAAGAAGAAAATCGCCATCAATGCGTCGTTGATCCACAAGTGGAACGTGTCGAGCTTCGCGACCGGCGTCCACGCCAGCTGGTCGTGGAACAGGTCGTGGTAGCCGTGCGCCCAAGTCGAGTTGGCGGCGAACAGGGCAAGGGCGGCGACGACGATCAGCAGAACGCCGGCCGATGCCTCTCCGCCCATTAACTTTGTGAAAGCGCGCGCCAATTTGTTGGCGAAATGTCGATGCGTGGTCATAATCGGTTTTGGTCAGACTTTCTGGATACGCGATCGCGGGAATATCCTGCCAGTAAAGGAATGTCTTTCTGTGCAGAAAGTTTAGTGCGGATGGGGGGCTTCGTGCATTTTGGAGATGTTGTTCAATACACGATTAAATTTCTGCAACTTGTCGAGTAGGAAATGCTGCTGTTCACCGCCTTCTGGTTTCTTGTCGGTGCGGTTGACGACATGGCGCTCGATTTGTGCTGGATATGGCTGAAACTGACGGGGAAAGCGCGCACGGAGCGGATTTCGCACGAACGCGGCAGTGCACCGCTGGAAGGACGCGCGGCGATCCTGATCGCCGCCTGGCAGGAAGAACAGGTCATTGGCCATACCGTTCACCATGCTCTGTCCGTCTGGCAGCAAGATGACTTCACCCTCTACGTCGGTTGCTATGGCAACGACCCGGCGACGGTATCGGCTGCCATGGCCGGAGCCGGCAATGATCCGCGTATCCGGGTCGTCATCCACGAGAATGCCGGGCCTACGACCAAAGCGGATTGCCTGAACCGCCTCTACACCGCCCTTTGCGACGACGAACGACGATATGGCTACCGCTTCAAGAGCGTCGTCTTGCACGATTCGGAGGATATGGTCCACCCGGCGGAGCTGGCAGTCATCGACTCCGCGCTTTCGAGCGCGGACTTCGTGCAACTGCCCGTCCGCCCGGAGCCGCAACCGCACTCGCGCTGGGTCGGAGGGCATTACTCCGACGAATTCACCGAAGCCCATGCCAAGTCGCTGGTCGTTCGCGATGCGCTGGGGGCAGCGATTCCGGCGGCGGGCGTTGCCTGCGGGTTCTCGCGGGACATCCTTGCGCTGATTGCCGAGAGGCGCCGCGCCGAGGGCGGAGCGGGGCCTTTCGCTGCCGAATGCCTGACCGAGGACTATGAGCTGGGTGTACTGGTCTGGCGCGAAGGCGGACACTCGCGGTTCCTGCGTATTCGCGACGAGGACGCGCAGCTTGTCGCGACACGCGCGTACTTCCCCGCCAGCCTCGCGAATTCGGTGCGCCAGAAGACCCGCTGGATGCACGGCATTGCGTTTCAGGGCTGGGACCGGCTTGGCTGGGCGACCAAGTTTTCCGACTGGGGATGGCCTTGCGCGATCGGCGGGGGCCGCTGACCGCCATCGTCCTGACCTGCGGATATGCGCTGGTGGTGATCGAGGGGCTGCTCGGCTTCGCCTGGTTCTATGGCTGGCGCTCCGAAATGGCCATATCGCCCACGCTGAAGGCCATGCTGTTGCTCTGTCTCGCAAGCCTGCTGTGGCGCGGCACCTGCCGCATGGTCTTCACCGCGCGCGAATATGGATGGACCGAGGGCATGCGCGCCGTGCTGCGAATGCCGGTCGCCAACATTATCGTCATCATGGCCGGCCGCCGCGCGCTCGCTCGCTACGTCCGGACCCTTCGCGGCGGAGCGATCGCCTGGGACAAGACGCGGCATGATGTCCATCCTGCCGGCTCCGAAGCCGGAGTGTCGGGGTGAGCGGCGTGCGAGGACAGCCGCTCGTCGCGCTGCTGGCGGTGCTGGGAGGTTGGATCGGCGGCAGGCTGACGACCTGGGAGCCGCCCGTGCTGGTCAAGGCAGCGGCGGCGAGCGAACATGGCGCGGGCGTGGCCGGTGCGCTGCGGGGCGGGTTCGTGTTCGATACCGTGATCGGAGCGCAATCTCTGCCCGGCTCGGGCGCGGTCCCGCACTCCACCGGCTACGTCGCGGTACCTCGGGCTGTTTCCGGGGCGGTCCGTTCGCCGGGCGCCCGCGCGGGGCACGCCTCTTCCGCGTTCCGGGAGCTGGCGGCGCATAGCTGGGGACCGTCGGCAAGAATGTTCGCGCCGCCGTCTGCGGACAGGCGCGACACTTTTGCGATGAATGCCAGCCGGCACGAGCCCCGCCTTTCCGACTATCCCTGGTTGCCGCCCATCTTCGCTCTGGCCGCCCAGCCTTCGCCGCCGCCGGTCGCGGCGACGGGCGGGACGACCGCAAGTGGGGGACAAGAGAGCGGAAGGCCCCGGCGCTGGTCCGCTGATGCCTGGTCGCTGATGCGGAGCGGGGGAGGCGGCGCGCTTGTCTCCGGCGCCTTGCCCGCGACATATGGCGCAAGCCAGGCGGGGGCGGTGCTGAGATACCGTATCGCGCCGCGCAGCCGCTATCGCCCGACCGCCTACTTGCGTACGACCTCCACGCTCGGGCAGTTGCGCGAGACATCCGCCGCTCTCGGCGTTGCGGCCCGGCCCATGCCGTCGCTGCCGGTGGTTGCGGCGGTCGAAGCGCGGATGACCGACCATGCCGGGATGCGCCGTTTCCACCCGGCGGTCATGGCCGTGACCGAACTGCCGCCGTTCGAGCTGCCGCTGGCGATGCGCGGCGAGGCCTATGCCCAGGCGGGATATGTCGGCGGCATGTTCGCAACGCCTTTCGCGGACGGCCAGTTCCGATTCGATCGTTCCCTCTATCGGCTGGGCGCCGTCGACGCGCGCCTGGGAGGGGCTGTCTGGGGCGGCGTGCAGAAGGGGGCAGGGCGCCTCGACCTGGGGCCGTCCGCGACGATCTCGATGCCGCTGGGCCGGGGCACCTACGGCCGCGTCGCGCTCGACTGGAGGTTCCGTGTCGCGGGTAATGCAAAGCCGGGATCGGGTCCCGCGATCACTCTTTCCGCAGGTTTCTGAATCGCTGCTTTTCTCCGTCCCCATGCTGCGGTAGCGAGAACGTAGCAATGGACGTCTATCTTCCCATCGCCAACCTTTCGGTCAATGGCCTGGTCATCGTCGCGCTTGGCGCGCTGACGGGTATCCTGTCGGGCATGTTCGGCGTGGGCGGGGGGTTCCTGACGACGCCGCTGATGATCTTCTACGGCATCCCGCCCACCGTTGCCGCCGCATCGGCGGCCAGCCAGGTTACCGGCGCCAGCGTTTCCGGCGTCTTTGCCCATACACGCAGCGGCGGCGTCGACTACCAGATGGGCTCGGTGATGGTGGCGGGAGGCATCTTCGGCACCGGAATCGGCGCGCTTCTGTTCAATCTGCTCGAACGACTGGGTCAGATCGATACGGTCATCAACATTCTCTATGTGCTCCTGCTGGGCTCTATCGGCGGACTCATGGCCAAGGAGAGCATCCAGACGATCCTTGCCGAGCGCAGCGGCGTCCCGCTTGCCGCCCGCAAGCGCCGCCATCACCCGATGGTGGCGAGCCTGCCGATGCGCTGGCGCTTCTACCGCTCGGGCCTCTACATCTCGCCGCTGGCGCCGCTGCTTCTGGGGGTCGCCACTGGTATTCTCACCATGCTGATGGGCATCGGCGGCGGGTTCATTCTGGTGCCCGCCATGCTCTACATCCTCGGCATGAGCGCAAATGTCGTGGTCGGCACGTCGCTGTTCCAGATTCTTTTCGTCACCATGGCGACGACGATGATGCACGCGCTGACGACGCGGGCCGTCGACATCGTCCTCGCGTCGCTGTTGCTGCTGGGTTCGGTGACCGGCGCGCAACTGGGCGCGCAGTTCGCGCAGAAAGCGAGCCCCGTGCGGTTGCGTCTGGTCCTGGCCGTCATTGTCCTGCTGGTGGCAGGGCGCATGGCGCTCGGGCTGGGCTACCGGCCGGGTGACATCTACACGGCTGCGCCGCTGTGAGGGCCTTGCTGGCCCTTGTCGCTCTCGTCATGCTGAGCGCCGCGCGTGACCCGATCCTTGTGCCCGAAGTATCGCAGCATGAAGTCGATCTCCAGCAAGGCTTCACCGGGACCGAGCTGCTGCTCTTCGGCGCGATCCTCACGCCCGAAGGCTCGCGTGCCGCGCAGGATTACGACATCGTCGTTGTTCTCAAGGGGCCGACCCAGTCTATCGTCCTGCGCGAGAAGGAAAAGGTGGCCGGCATCTGGATCAACGCCGCAAGCACCGAGTTCCGGTCCGCGCCGTCCTACTACGCCATCGCCTCCACCCGGCCGATCTCCGAGATTGTCGACGACAAGACCGCCGCGATCTATGAACTGGGCCTGCAGTGGCTTCAGCTTTCGCCGATCGGCGCCATCAACCCCGATGAACAGGCGCGCTTTTCCGCCGGACTGGTCGAGCTCAATCGCAAGAACGGCCTCTACCGCCAGGAAGAGGGCGGCGTGCAGGTGAGCGAACAGGTGCTCTACCAGGCGCGCATCGATCTGCCGTCAAGCGTGCCGATCGGCACCTATACCGCCGAGACTTTCGCTATTTCCGATGGCCGGGTCGTCGCTTCCGCCAGCAGCCGGGTCGAAGTCCGCAAGCTCGGATTCGAACGTGCGGTTGCGAATTTCGCCGAAGGCTACGGTTTTGCCTATGGCCTGCTTGCGGTCTTTGTCTCGGTCGGGATGGGATGGCTTGCCGGGCGCCTGTTCGCGCTGATCTGATCCGCGGGAGCCGTCTTTTCGGGCGGTTCTTTAGCGCGATGTTAACCGGCCGCCCCTAGTCAAGGGCAACAGCGATTTACCGGTGCCACATGAACCAGATGCGTATCGACGGCTTCACCCAGGCGACTGCTACCGAGGGGACCGGCGCTCCGGACGGCCGCGCCGGAACGAGCGAGAACGGGCAGGCGCCGATCGGCATCGTCATCGAGGTCGGCGGCGCGGGCAGCCGTATCGCACTGGATACCGAAAGACTGGCCGAAGTCGCCATGGACGGCGATGCGACCGTGGCGTTGTCGGGACAGGTGGGCAGCCAGGTCAAGCTTCGTGTCGGTACCGGCTGGCTGCTCGCCAGCATCCGCAGCCAGAAGCAGGACCATTCAATTCCCGGCGGCATCGTCGCCGACGCGGACTTCCTCGGCGAAGGCGAGGAAGAACGCCTGACGAAACGCATCCACAGCTTTCGTCGCGGGGTTACCTTCTATCCGGTTCCGGGCGCTCCCGTCTATCCGGCGACGAGCGAGGATCTGCGGCAGATCTATGCGAGCGACGGGCGCAGCGCGATCCAGATCGGCAACGTCTATCCCACCAGGAACATCCGCGCCGGCCTTTTTGTCGACGCGCTGCTCAGCAAGCACTTCGCGCTGCTGGGTTCGACCGGCACCGGCAAGTCGACCAGCGCGGCCCTGATCCTGCACCGGATCTGCGAGCACGCGCCCGAAGGCCACATCATCATGATCGATCCGCATGGTGAGTACTCGGCGGCGTTCCGCGAGACAGGGGTGATCCTCGACGTCTCCAACCTGCAGATGCCCTACTGGCTGATGAACTTCGAGGAGCATTGCGAGATATTGCTCACCTCGCGCGGGGACGATCGCCAACTCGATGCCGAAATTCTGGCCAAGTGCCTGCTCGAGGCGCGGATGAAGAACCGGCTGGCGGAGACGGTGGGCAAGATCACGGTGGATTCGCCGATCCCCTACCTGCTCTCGGACCTGGGCAGCAGCATCAACAACGCGATGGGCAAGCTCGACAAGGGGCATTCCAGCGCGTCCTACATGCGTATCCGCAACCGGCTCGACGAACTCAAGGGCGATCCGCGCTACCATTTCATGTTCTCCGGCATGCTCGTTGGCGATACGATGGCTGACTTCATATCGAGGCTGTTCCGCCTGCCCTCTCGCGGCAAGCCGATCTCGATCATCGACGTCTCGGGCGTGCCTTCGGACATCACTTCGACGGTCGTCGCGGTGCTCAGCCGCCTTGTCTTCGACTTCGCGGTCTGGTCGCGCGAGGAGAAGACGCGGCCGATCCTGATCGTCTGCGAAGAGGCCCACCGCTACGTCCCCAACGAAAAGAACGCCGATGGCTCGTCGGTCGGGCGCGTGCTGTCGCGGATCGCCAAGGAAGGCCGCAAGTACGGCATTTCGCTCGGCCTCATTACCCAGCGGCCGTCCGACCTTGCCGAGGGCGTGCTGTCGCAGTGCGGCACGATCATCGCGATGCGCCTCAATAACGACCGCGATCAGGCCTTCGTGC
This sequence comes from Novosphingobium endophyticum, assembly GCF_014640675.1. GTDB lineage: Bacteria > Pseudomonadota > Alphaproteobacteria > Sphingomonadales > Sphingomonadaceae > Novosphingobium > Novosphingobium endophyticum. The sequence goes on from NZ_BMHK01000007.1 coordinate 100,791, forward strand.
GCGGGGCGATGCCCGAAGGCGCGCGCGGCTTTCTCGATTCCATTCCGGCGCTGCGCAACCGCGAGTGCATCATCTGCGGCGAAGGCGTGACCATCCCGACGCGCGTCTCCTTCGATGATCTCGAAGAATTCAGGCGTCCCGCCTCCGACGACCCGTCCTTCACCCAGCTCTGGAACAGCACCGGCGGCGAGGAGGAGATGGTGCAGCGGACCGTCCGGCGCTGGCGCGCCCAGGGGCGCTAGAGCATCATGCGCTTGATCTGCATCGACCTGACTCTGATTTTGCGCAATTCGCTATAGTCCCCTAAAGCGCCTCGTCCCGCCGCCACTTCCCGCGGCGGTAGTAGAGCACCGTCACCGCCACCGTCACGGCTGAGCCGATGGGGTAGGCCCACCACAGGGCCTCTCCGCCGATGTACGGATAGGCAATGGCATAGAAGCCGATCCGGCCCGGGTAGAGCCCGAGAAACATGATCACCAGAGGCGCCATCACCACGCCATAGGCGCGCAGCGTCCCGATGAGGACCATGGTGACGCTCACGATCACGAAGGAGGTCGTGCAGATCAGCTGAATATGCTCGGCCATCGGCATGGCCGGGCTGTCGCCGCCGAGGAAGAGGGCCAGGAGCGGGTGATCGAAGACCACGATCAGCGTGGCGATCGCGCTCGTCAGCCCCAGGTTGCTCGCGATGCCTACCCGCGTCACCTTGTCCACCCGCGCGTGATCGCGCGCGCCGATTGTCTGCGCCACCATCGCGGACACCGCAGAACTGAGCGCGAAGGCCGGCATCTGCAGGTAGTTCCACAGTTGCAGCGAGGCCCCATAGGCAGCCGCTACGTTCAGGCCTTCGCGGTTGACGAGGCCGATCATGACCAGCCCCGCCGACGTGGAGATCAGCATCTGCGCGCCCATCGGCAGACCCTTGCTCACCACATAGCCGAGTTCCTCGCGCCGGGGCACGAGGTAACCGAGTTCCTCGCCGCGCAGACGCAGCGGCAGGTCGCGGCGGTAGATACGCCAGACCTGGTATGCGCAACCGGCGAAATTGGCGATGGCGGTGGCAAGGGCCGAACCGGCGATCCCCAGCGACGGCAACGGTCCCAGGCCGCGGATCAGCAGCGGGTTGAGCACGATGTCGAGCGCGACGGTGAGGATCATCGCATAGAGCGGCGTGCGCGAGTCGCCCGTGCCGCGCAAGCCCATCGAGATCATCGTCGAGGCCGCGCCCAGCGGCATGGTGACGAAGACGACCCGCAGATAGGCCATGGCCTGCAGCAGGCTGGCTTCCGGCGTACCGAGCAGATGCAGCAGCCAAGGCGTCGTCAGCCATCCGGCCAGTCCCACGCCTGCGGACAGCAAGACGCAAAATCCCACGCCCGTGCCGAAGGCGCTGCGTGCTGCGTCGATCTTCCGAGCGCCGAAATGCTGGCCCACGCGCACCGTCGTCGCCATGCCGAAGCCGAACACCGCCGCGAAGAGCAGGAACATCACCAGGTTCGCATTGGCCGTTGCCACCAGCGCGCTCTCACCGATCAGGCGTCCGACCCAGATCGCGTTGACCGACCCGTTGAGCGTCTGGAGGATGTTGGCGAGCAGCATCGGGATCGAGAACAGCATCAGCGTCCGGAAGATCGGCCCCTGGGTCAGGTCGCCGCGTATCGCTGACGAGCCGGAGGCCTCCGGCTCGATCTCGCCGGCCGGGATCGGGGGCGCTTCGGTCATGTGCCTCTCGTGTCGCCCCACAGGTGGATGTGCAAGCGATCGGTGAAGCGATAGCCCAGCTCTCCGCAGATTTCTGCGAGCCATGCCGAGCGCGCGCGAATGACATCGCTGGAGCGTCCCTCGGGCATCAGAAAGATACGCGAGCCCGGAATGGCGTGGGCTTGCTGGAGCGCGCGCACTTCTTCGACATCCTCCGGCGAGGCGATCACGAACTTGAACCAGGCGCGCGCTTCGGCGGCCCAGGCGGCAAGGCGTTCCGGGATCAGCGCGAGGTCCGCCGGATTGCCGCTGTGGGCGAGCTTGGGGCTGACGTTATACTGGTGGACCCGGTGATCGAGCGCCGGATGCGGGGCCACCGTGCCGTTGGTCTCGATCTCGATGTGCATGCCGGGGCGCGAGGCATCGAGAGCCCCGATCATCCGCGCGAGCGCCGCGCCCTGCAGCAGCGGCTCGCCTCCGGTCACGACGAGGCGGTCCGGAGGCAGGGCGGCGATGCGCTCCGCCACGTCTTCCTCACCAAGCACGATCTGGTTGGCCTTGCGCTCGAAGGAAAGGCCGTCGCGGTGCGGCCGGTTGTCGCCCTCGAAGCGCCAGGTGTAGGCGGTGTCGCACCAGATGCAGGCGAGATTGCAGCGCGAGAGGCGCACGAACGTGCTCGGCCGGCCCATGGATGGGCCTTCGCCCTGCAGCGAGGCGAAGATTTCCGGTTCACCCGGGGTGGTCGTGGCGAGAGTTAGAGACACAAGGTTACAGGTCAGGTTTACACGGTTTACAGGGTCCAGCGGAAGAGGTTTCACCTTGCGCCGGATTGGCGTTGTTCGGGCGGGGGAGAATGGTCATCGGGCGACAGTGGCAGACGGGGCGTCACTAGGAAAATGCAAATGCGCCGCGGCCTCATCCCCCCCGTCGCCCCTGCGCAGGCAGGGGCCCAACCGAACTTTCTACAGCACGCCGACGTTGGGACGAGAGTGCCAGGTCAGTTGGGCCCCTGCCTGCGCAGGGGCGACGGAACATTATTGAGCCAAAGCCATCACCCCAACCGCGCCAGCGCCGCCGCCAGCCGCTCCGCCTCCGCCGCGTGGTGCGCGTGATCGGCGCGGGCCTTCTCGACCGCCTCGGGCTTGGCCTTCTCGACGAACTTGGGGTTCGACAGGCGCCCTTCGAGCGATTTGGCTTCCTTCTGCGCGGCGGCGAGGGCCTTTTCGAGGCGGGCCTTCTCGGCGGCGATGTCGATCACGCCTTCGAGGGGGATCGCCAGCATGGCATCACCCGCGCCGACTTGCAGCATCGCGCCACCCGGGGGCGCTTCGAACCGGATCGCATCGAGGCGCGCCAGCCGGTCGATAGCCGCGCCGTTGCGTTCGACGATCGCTCTGGTGGCCTCGCTCGGGTCGGCAAGGTAGGCGGTCAGGCGCGCGCCCGGAGCTATCCCGAGTTCGGCCTTTGCGCCGCGCAGGTTGCCGATCAGGGCGATCAGCCATTCGACTTCGGCCTTGGCAACGGCATCAACCGATGCATTCGGCTCCGGCCACTTGGCGGTAATCAGCGGATAGCCGGGCCGCTCACCCATCTTGCTCCATAGCTCTTCGGTGACGAAGGGCATGAAAGGGTGCAGCATGACGAGGATCTGGTCGAGCACCCAGCCGGCGACCAGCTTGGTCTCCTCGTCGAAGTTGCCCTTCACCAGTTCGATGTACCAGTCGCAGAACTGATCCCAGACGAAATGATAGATCGCATGGGCAGCCGCGTCGAAGCGCAGGTCGGCCATGGCCTTGTCGAGTTCGGCCAGCGTCTCGACCACTTCGCCGATGATCCACTTGTTGACCGCCAGCGTGGCCTCGGGCGCGGCGACCGAGGTGCTCGCGCCGATGCCGTTCGACTGGCAGAAGCGCGCGGCGTTCCACAGCTTGGTGGCGAAGTTGCGGTAACCCTCGACGCGCTTCTCGTCCATCTTCACATCGCGGCCCTGGCTCTCCATGGCGGCCATGAAGAAGCGCAGCGCGTCGGCGCCGTATTTGTCGATGAGGCCCAGCGGATCGACCACGTTGCCCTTGGACTTGGACATCTTCTGCCCGTCCGCCGCGCGCACGAGGCCATGCAGGTAGAGCCGCCGCCACGGCGCGTCCTTCATGAAGTGAATGCCCTGCATCGCCATGCGTGCGTCCCAGAAGAACAGGATGTCGAAGCCGGAGATCAGCAGGTCGTTGGGGTAATGGCGGGAGAGGAGGGAAGCCCGATCCTCCCCCACCGGGGGAGGGGGACCGCCCGCGAAGCGGGTGGTGGAGGGGTCTGGTCCGGCGGTGAGATCGCGCCTTGCCGCGCCCCCGCCGTCAGCGCTGCGCGCTGCCACCTCCCCCGAGGGGGGAGGATTTTGCTCTTCCGGCCAGCCGAGCGTGGCGAAGGGCCAGAGGGCGGAGGAGAACCAGGTGTCGAGGACGTCGGGTTCTTGACGGATCACAGGCTTTTCTTTTGAACTGAATAGCTCGGCTGGATCTGACACTTCATCTGCGAATACAATCTGGTCCGGTGCGACTCCGTAGTAAGAGGCAAACTTTTGTCGCGCGTCATCTTTCCCATACGCGGCAATGTAATGCCCTTGTGAGAATACGAAGCCGGGTCCCCCCATTACGAAATTGAAGTCTGGCGAGTTCAAAACTTCATTCTTGGTGCCATACCATACTGGCACCTGATGCCCCCACCACAACTGGCGTGACACACACCAAGGCTGGATATTCTCCATCCAGTTGAAGAACGTCTTTTCCCACGTCTTCGGCACGATCTCGATCGCGCCAGAGCGCACCGCCTCGATCGCCGGTTTCGCCAAAGTCTCGGCATCGACGTACCACTGGTCGGTCAGCCACGGCTCGATTACCACGCCGCCGCGGTCGCCGAAGGGTGTCTGGATCGTGCGCGGCTCGGCCTCGTGCTCGTTGCCTTCCTTATCCACGTAAGGGACGAGGAAGTCCGGCTTCATTTCGGCGATGACCAGCTCGCGGGCGCCATCGACGCCGTCTTTGCGGAAACGATGCAAGCCAAGGAAGCGCTCGGGAATAAGCCCATCCGCCGTCTGCACCACATTGGCCTCGGCATCGAACATGTTGAGCATGTCCGCCGGCCTGATCCCGGCGCGCTTGCCCACGTCGAAGTCGTTGAAGTCATGCCCCGGCGTGATCTTCACCGCGCCGCTGCCCAGCTCGGGATCGGCGTGCTCGTCGCCCACGACCTTGAAGCGGCGGCCGGTGATGGGCTGGAGGATGTCCTTGCCGATCACGTCCTTGTAGCGCGGGTCTTCGGGATGAACGGCGACGGCCATGTCGGCCAGCATCGTCTCGGGCCGTGTGGTGGCGACGACGATGTGGTCCGCGCCCTCGGCGGTCCTGACGCCGTCCGCCAGCGGATACCTGAAGTGCCAGAAGCCGCCCTGCGTCTCGCGCGTTTCCACCTCGAGGTCGCTGATCGCGGTCTTGAGCCTGGGGTCCCAGTTCACCAGCCGCTTGTCACGGTAGATCAGGCCCTCGTTGTAGAGGTCGACGAAGACCTTCACCACCGCTTTCGTAAAGTGCGGGTCCATGGTGAACTGCTCGCGCGACCAGTCCATCGAGCAGCCGAGGCGGCGGAGCTGGCGGGTGATGGTCCCGCCGCTCTCGTGCTTCCATTCCCAGACCTTGTCGATGAACTCTTCGCGCGTGTAGTTGGTGCGCTTGTCCTGCCGCGCTTCCATCTGGCGCTCGACCACCATCTGCGTGGCGATGCCCGCGTGGTCGGTGCCCACCACCCACAGCGCGTCCTTGCCGCGCAGGCGCTCGTAGCGGATCACCACGTCCTGCAGTGTGTTGTCGAGCGCGTGGCCGATGTGCAGGCTGCCCGTCACGTTCGGCGGCGGGTTGACGATGGTGAAAGGCTGGGCGTCCGGCCGCTCGGGACGGAACAGGCCGTTTTCCTCCCAGTGAGCGTACCACTTTGCCTCGATCGGGGCGGGGTCGAAAGTCTTGTCGAGAGCGCTGTCAGTCATGGCGCGGGGCTTTGCCAGCGACCGGGGCCGGGTGCAAGTTGCCAGTCGCGCGCGGCCTTCTTCGTATGCCTTGGTTTCGCCCGAGTTGCCTGCGAGTGTGGCGCTTCGAACACGTCGTCGCATCAGGGGAACCACTTGCCGGTCCACGGATTTTGCCTCAATACGGGCGCGCATGCGGGAATGGGCTGAATTTACCCTGTCGGAAAGCGACGATGGCGGCGTCCCGACCCTGGCGCTGCACGGGCCTCTGCGCATCCATTCGCTGGGCGATCTCGAGGACAAGCTGGAGGCGCTGGCCGGCAGGTTCGACCGGATCGACATGGCCGGTGTCACCGAAATCGATACGACCGGCGCCTGGCTCGTCTCGCGCTTCGCCGACCGGCGCGGGCTCGAAATCGTCAACGCCAGCGGGCAGGCCCGGCGCCTCTTCGCCGCGATCGGCAGCGTCGAGGGGAAGGAGGCGGAACCGGAAGCGCGGCCGCCGCTGATCGTACGCACCGCCGAGGATCTCGGTCAGGTCGTCAGCGGCTGGGGCGGGGGCGCGGTGCGGGCGCTCGACTTCCTGGGCGAGCTGATCTTCGCGCTGGGCACCATCATCCGCCACCCCTCGCGGCTGCGCGTGAAGGCGCTGGTCCACCACATGCAATACGTGGGGATCAACTCGTTGTGGATCATCAGCCTGATGAGCTTCCTCATCGGCATCGTCATCGCCCAGCAGGGCGCGGTGCAGCTCGCGCAGTTCGGCGCGGAGATCTACACGATCAACCTCACCGGGCGCCTCTCGATGCGCGAGCTGGGCATCCTGATGACCGCGATCATGGTCGCGGGCCGCTCGGGCTCGGCCTTCGCCGCGCAGATCGGCACGATGAAGCTGACCGAGGAAGTCGACGCCATGCGCACGATCGGCGTCTCGCCGATGGAGGCGCTGGTGGTGCCGCGCGTGCTCGCCTCGATGATCATGATGCCGCTGCTCGGCTTCTGGTCGGCGGTGCTGGCGATCATCGGCGGCGCCTTCATCTCGAACTTCGCGCTCGACATCCCGTTCTGGACGTTCCTGCAGCGCACGCAGGCGGTGGTGCCGATCACCGACGTCTGGGTGGGACTCATCAAGGCGCCGGTCTTCGCGCTGATCGTCGCGATCGCGGGGTGTTATCAGGGCATGCAGGTCACTTCCAATTCGGAGGAAGTGGGCAAGCGCACGACGCAGTCGGTGGTTACCGCGATTTTCACCGTGATCGTGCTCGACGCCTTCTTCGCCATCTTCTTCACGGAGATCGGCTGGGCATGACCGATACCGGGGAATATCCGATCGAGGTCAAGGGCCTGCGCAACGCCTTCGGCGAGCATGTCATCCACGACAATCTTTCGCTGAAGGTCCGCAAGGGGGAGATTCTCGGCGTGGTCGGTGGCTCGGGTACGGGCAAATCCGTGCTGATGCGCGCGATCATCGGCTTGCAGAAGCCGAGCGCCGGCGAGATCACCGTGCTGGGTCGCGACATGATGGCGCGCGAGGAAGACGATGACATCGACATCCGCTCGCGCTGGGGGGTGCTGTTCCAGGGGGGCGCGCTGTTCTCGACGCTGACGGTGGGCGAGAACGTCGAAGTTCCGCTCAAGCAGTTCTACCCTGAGATTTCCGATCACCTGCGCGGAGAGATCGCGCGCTTCAAGGTCAAGCTCTCCGGCCTACCGGAAGAGGCCGCCTACAAGTATCCCAGCGAGCTTTCGGGCGGCATGCGCAAACGGGCCGGCCTGGCCCGCGCGCTCGCGCTCGATCCCGAACTGCTGTTCCTCGACGAGCCGACCGCCGGGCTCGACCCGATCAGCGCCGCTGCGTTCGACAGCCTGACGCGCGAGCTGAAGGAAACGCTGGGGCTCACCATCTTCCTTATCACCCACGACCTCGACACGCTCTATGCGATCTGCGACAGGGTGGCGGTATTGGCGGACAAGGAGGTGATCGCCTGCGGCACGATCCCCGAACTGCTCGCGCTCGATCATCCGTGGATCCAGGAATACTTCAACGGTCCGCGCGGCCGCGCCGCGCTTGCGGCCAAGGACGATCTGGCCGTGCAGCCGGAACATGCCAAAGACGCATCCGTTGAAAATGGCGGGGTGGGGCAGGGTACCATGGACAAGTCCGGAAAAGCGGGGAAATAGGCGAGGCACATGGAAACGCGTTCCAACAACGTCTGGGTCGGAGCCGTCACGCTGGTACTGCTGGCGCTGCTGGCGGCGTTCATCGTCTGGATCGCGGGCCTCAACAAGGGCGATCGCAACGAGTACGACATCTTCTTCAAGCAGTCGGTGGACGGCCTCGCCCGGGGATCCGAGGTGAATTACGCGGGCGTGCCCGTGGGCCAGGTCTCGCACATCGAACTGTGGCCCAAGGACCCCAGCTTCGTGCGCGTGCGGGTCAAGGTGGATGAGAAAGTGCCGGTGACGGTCGGCACCACGGCGACCATCCAGGGCAGTTTCACGGGCGTTTCCGATGTCCAGTTGGAAGGCGCCATCAAGGGCGCCCCGCCGCTAACGGAACTGGGACCCGAAGGCGTCCCGGTGATCCCGACCAAGCGCGGCGGCCTGGGCGAACTTCTGACGAACGCCCCGCTGCTGATGGAGCGTCTGGCGACCATGACCGAAAACCTCAACCTGCTCCTGTCGGAGGATAACCGGAAATCGATCACCGGCATCCTGCGCAACACCGACAAAATGACCCGCGACCTTTCGCGCGCCACGCCGCAGGTCGAAGGGGCCATGCGCGAGCTTCAGGGCGCGCTGGAGCAGGCGACGAGGACGCTGACCGCTTTCGAAGGGGTCGCCGAAAAGACCGACGCGCTGCTGGGCAGCGAGGGCAATTCGCTCGCCGCGCAGCTTCGCGCGACGCTGAACTCCGCGCAGAAGTCGATGGACGAGCTCGACAGGACCCTGGAGACCACGCAACCGGCGCTGCAAAGGGTTTCCGAGCAGACGCTGCCTGCCGCCGATGCCGCGATCCGCGACTTGCGTGAGACCAGCAGGGCGCTGCGCAACCTCACCGAGAAGATCGACGAGCAGGGCGCCGGAGTGCTGCTCAAGGGCCAGAAATTGCCGGATTACAAGCCATGACGAGGGTCATGATGGGGATCATGATGAGGAATGTGACGATGCGTGTGCGAGCCGCCGGCGCGGCAAGGGGCGCGGTGATCGCCTCGGTCAGCCTGGCACTGGCCGGTTGCATCAGCCTTGGCGCGAAAGTGCCGGAGCAACTGTTGCGGCTCACTCCGGAAGCAGGCGCCGAGGTCGGTTCGCAGGCGACGGGGCAACTGTCGGAGGCGATCGTGGTGCTCGACCCCGAAGCCGACCGCAGCCTCGATGTGTTGCGCGTGCCGGTACAGGTCAACGATTCGAGCATCGCCTATCTCAAGGACGTGTCCTGGGTCGAAAAGCCGGCGCGTCAGTTCCGCGGCGTTCTGGCGGAGGCCATTCGCACCGCGACCGGCAGGCTGGTGGTCGAAGGCACCGAGTACGAAGTTACCGGAAAGACGCTTGTGGGCGGGCGCCTGCAGCGCATGGGCTACGATGCGGCAACCGGCGCGGTGGTCGTCCGCTTCGATGCCATGCGCCGCGAGCGTGGCGGTGAGATCGCGACCCGCCGCTTCGAAGCTGTGGTGAACAACGTGAAGCCCGAGGCGGCATGGGTTGGGCCGGCGCTGAACCAGGCCGCAAACGACGTCGCGCGGCAGGTCGCCGACTGGATCAAGGGCGAATAGCGGCTGGCGCCGGCCGGGAGTTTTGTTGCCGCGCTTTCGATCCCTGTTCTGGTTGAATTAAAGTCAACCTTGGTTGCAATAATTTCTATCTTTGAAGAATAAACCTATCCGGTATCGTCCTGTGTGTTGCCATGCTGTAACGAAAAAATAATTTGAGACGGGCTTACGGGTAGTTGTGTTGACTTGAGCATCTGACCCTGTATTCGGCGCCTCCCACCGGCTCAGCAGCCGGAGAAAATGAAATGGAGGACCAATACATGAGGAAACTTTCAATCGCCGGCGCCGCAGCGCTGTTCGCGATCCCGGCTGCCGCCAATGCGCAGGCGTGGGTCCAGGCCGAAGGCGGTCTCGACGTCGTTTCCGTCGAGGGCGAATCCGACGAGGGCGTGAGCTACGGCATCTCGGCCGGTTACGACATTCCGCTCTCGGGCGGCATGTTCGTCGGCGTGCAGGGCACCGTTGCCGACAGCACCACCAAGGAATGCGAAAGCGACGTGTTCGCCGCCGGTGACGAGCTGTGCCTCAAGACCGGCCGTGACCTTTCGGCCGTTGTCCGTCTCGGCACGACCGTTGGCGAGAAGGCCAAGCTCTACGTTCTGGGTGGTTACACCAATGCCCGTATCCGCCTGACCTACGACGATGGCGTGACCAGCGATTCGGATGGTGAGAACGGCGACGGCTTCCGTCTCGGTGCCGGTGCGCAGTACACCCTGAGCAACAATGTCTTCGTGAAGGGCGAATACCGCTACTCGAACTACGAGAGCGACTTCAGCCGTCACAATGTTCTGGTCGGGCTCGGCGTCGAGTTCTGATTCCTGCCTCGGCAAGGACAGGGCAGAGAGCGTCTGGCCTTTCTGTCCGCTAGCATGCGAACCCGCCTCGGCCCCGTGCCGGGGCGGGTTTTGCCTTTTGCCCAAGAAGATGTAGCGGCTTTCAGGACACGGCCCGAACCGGCTGTATGACTGGAAAGTTAGGGAAGCGGACGCCGACTTTATGGTCGAGTGGTCGTACAGGCTGGAATTGGGTGCCAATCGACCCACGCAGACGCCACGGCACCACCGCCACCAGCAAGGGCGGCGGCAACAGTTAGGAGAGCACCGAGTCCTTGCCAAAATGAAAGCGTAACGCGCTTAGCGACTTCGACAGGATGGCCATCCCAAAATAGTGTGCCGTCATTCCCAACTCCAAGGTGATTCAATCCATCCACTGATATGGGGCGCACACCTTCCGGCCAACTATCGGGTCGCGCTGCCGTAGATTGCGCAGGATGGGGCGTCTTGGAGCCGGGTAGCAATTCTCCATCGTCAGTCATCGCATGCTTTCCTTCGCACTGGGTGCCTGACTTTGCTCATCCACTGGCAAGTAGCTAGGCTTACGATAGATGAGTTGGCCATGCTCCCTGACGGCAGGCCTTACAATCCTATCGGTGAGCGGGTCGGCCATTTCCAGATCGACCGGAGAGGCTAGGAGGACCTGTAACTCACCTTCCCAACCTGCGGCTTCGCATATGGAATAGGCCAGCACTTCGCCGGGATCGGTCCCTGTCAGCACGTAGGCTATGTCGACGTCACTCTCATCTGTGAAATTCCCTTTGGCGCGTGAGCCGAACAAGTGGAGTTCGCGAATCCGGTCTTTCTCAGCCGCCCAATGCGCAGCGAGTTCCCGCCATCCTTTTGGCAATCCATCATCCATGAGTCCCGATCCACTCAATTGCCTGCGCGCCGCATAGGGTGTCACGCCCACCCCAACCTACCAACAGACCAGCGTTCCGAACATGGCATCCTCATTTCGAGTTAGAAAACCAGCGTCCGCAAAGTTGGCGTGTCCGGGAGGCAGCATTAGATACCCAAGCGGCGGCCTTTCGCCTTCACCGCGCCAGCGCGGCGAAGCGCATGGCGAGCGCGAACGCCTCGAAGCGCATGCTGCGCCTTTCGGCGGCTTCCCAGTCCTCGCCCCACAGCTCGGCCTGCCAGTCTTCCTCGAGATTGGCGGCGTTCCACAGCGCTTCGGCATCGGCACCGGGCTGGATCGCGCAAAGGCCGATGACGAGCGAACCGGCAAGGCTGGTCAGCATGCGCAGTGCCGCCAGTGAGAAGGCACCTTCCGCCTCGAGAAGCTGGCCGATCCCCGCGAGCGTCTCGGGCGGCTGCGGCTTGTGAACGATGCCGGAGACTCGGGCGAAGCGCAGCGCCCAGCGTGCTTCCGCCTGTTCCAGCAGCGGTTCCCAGACATCGAGCTGCCGAGCGAACAGGGCGTCTTCGGGATCGGCCCGGTAGCATAGCGTGTCGGTCTCCGCGTAGGGCAGCAGGGCGCGGATCACGTCGGCCCGATCGACGGCGACAGCGTCGAGAGCGAAGTCGGTGAGGTCGCGCAAGGCGAACAGCGCCGGGTCGATTTGCTTGCCCTGCGCCGACCATTCATCCGCGAGAGCCCGGGCGAGGTCTTGCGTCGGAACGATCTGCGGGCGTCCGCCGGCGGTCCTGATCGGACGGCCATCGAGCAGCACGCGCCAGCTTTCATCCGTCTGGCCGACGGTCACTTCCTTGTAGAAACGTTTCATTTCGGTGTGCGCCACTTCCGCACGAGGATCGGGGGAATGACGAAGACATCGACGAGGCCGTTTGCCAGAAGGACATAGCCGATCCAGTCCGGCAGCGAGGAGCGCCCGGTCGCGATGATCATGCCTCCGATCACGCAGGCCACCCCCGTCAGGCGCACGGCCTGGATGATCGCGAAGCGCGCGGCGGCGGGATCCCTTTCGCTCATTTCAGCAGGTACTCGCACAGTTCCGCCGGGGTTTCGGCAACCCATTCGGCGCCGGCGGCCTCCAGTTCGCGCGGGTGGTGATAGCCCCAGTCGACGCCGATCGCGCGCGTGCCGGCCACCTGCGCCATCCGCATGTCATAGCCGGTGTCGCCGATCATCACCGTTTCTCCCGGCCGCGCGCCCGCTTCGAACATGGCCTGCTCCAGCATTTCCGGGTGGGGCTTGGAAGGGTGGCGGTCGGCGGTCTGGAGCGTGACGAAGAGATCGGCGATGCCATTGTTCGTCAGGCAATGGTTGAGCCCGAGGTCCGACATGCCGGTGGCGACACCCAGCGTCCAGCCGGCGGCGGCGAGATCGCGCAGACAGGCCTCGACGCCGTGGAACAGCGTCTGCGACACGCGGCCTTCGCTGCGCGCGGCGCGGAAAGCCTCCTTGTAGCTCTCGGCCATGGCCTCCTGCTGCCCGGCGTCACTTTCGGGCACGAGCTGGCGCATCGCCTGCGGCAGCGAGAGCCCCACGGCGCGGCGGATCGCATTGCGTGGCGGAGCGGTCAGCCCGTGGATGGCGAAACTGGCTTCCATCGCCTCGCAGATCGAGGCCTGGCCGTCGATCAGCGTGCCGTCGCAATCGAAGACCGCAAGTTTCATCGCCTGCCCCTCGGCGCGCCCGGTTTCCTCGGGCCCGGCTTGCCTGAAGGGCGCGAAGGCTTGCCCGGCTTGCCCGCCTTTGCGCCGGGCTTGCCGCGCGAGGGGCTGCCATCGCCGCGTGAGCGCCGTTCGCCGCGCCGTTCCTTGCGGTACTGCTTGGCGTGCGCCTTGGCGGCGCGTTTCTGGTCCTGCTTGTCGGATTCGGGCGGCGGGGCGGAAAGCTCGGCGCCGTCGGCCTCGTCGAAGCCGAGCTGGGCCATCGAGGCGGCGAAATGTTCGGGCAGGGGGGCCGTGACGTCGAGCGGGGCGCCGTCCGGGTGATCTATGACCAGACGCCGGGCGTGCAGGTGCAGCTTGCGGCTGATCGAGCCGGAGAGGAACGCATCCTGCCCGCCGTACTTGCCGTCGCCAACGATCGGGTGGCCAATGGCGGCCATGTGGACACGCAGCTGGTGAGTGCGCCCGGTCATCGGGTACAGCTCGACCCAAGCGGCGCGGTTGCCAGCCCTGTCGATCACGCGATAGCGGGTGCGTGAGGGCTTTCCGTTTTCCTCGTCGACCTGCATCTTCTCGCCGCCGGTGCCGGGCTGCTTGGCGAGCGGCAGTTCGATCATGCCGTCCGCGATGCTCGGCACGCCGACGACGAGCGCCCAATAGATCTTCCGGGCCGAGCGACCCGAAAAGCGCTTGGAAAAGTACGCGGCGCTGCCCGGCGTGCGGGCGACCAGCAGGACGCCCGAAGTGTCCTTGTCGAGCCGGTGGACGAGACGCGGCCTCGGCCCTTGCGCCGCATAGGCATCGAGCAGGCCATCGACGTGCTGCTTCATGCCAAGCCCGCCCTGCGTGGCGAGGCCCGGTGGCTTGTTGAGCACGATGGCGGCGCGGTCCTGCGTCAGCACCATCGAATCGGCGAGCGCGAGTTCCTCTTCGGAGAGTTCCCGCCTCGGCCGGGCCGCCTTGCCGCCGGGCTTGGCTTCGCCGCCGGGCGGCACGCGCAGGGTCTGGCCCGCCTCCAGCCGCGTGTCGACATCGGCGCGCTTGCCGTCGACCCGGATCTGGCCGGTGCGCGCCCAGCGCGAAACCGTGGCGAAGCCCACTTGCGGCAAGTGGCGCTTGAACCAGCGGTCGAGCCGCACGCCGTCGTCGTCGCTGCCGACGGTGAACTGGCGGACCTGGTCAGGAAGCTGGCTCATCATACGTGCCGCATTATCGAGAGGCCGAGGAACAGGCTCATGACGCCGGCGATCACCGAAATGCCGGTGTAAAACGCGGCGAGGCCGAGCTGGCCGCGCTCGGCGAGGCTGACGATGTCGAGGCTGTACGACGAGAAGGTCGTGAAGCCGCCCAGCACGCCGACCGCGAGAAGCAGGCGTGTTCCCTCGCCATGGCTGCCGTGGCGGGCGAACCAGCCGACCAGAAGGCCCATGAACAGGCTGCCGAGCACATTGACAGTCAGCGTCCCGTAAGGAAAGTCGCTTGCGCGTACCGGGCCGATCGCGGCGACCCAGGCGCGGCCGACGAGGAAGCGCAGCCAGGCGCCGAAGCCGCCGCCGAAGGCCACAAGCAACGACGCGGCGAGGAAGGAAGGTTGAGGCATGGGCGCCGCCTTAGCCGCGAATCGGCAATAATCCAATCGTCCGTGAACCTTGAGTGGCGGCGGTCCGGCCGGGCTGTCCCGGTGTTGAATTGTTGCCGTTCAGCCACTATATTGCGGGTACGCAGGAGCGGTGCGCCGTGATTTTGCGGCGTTTGCGCTTGTCCTGCGACGTTTGCTTTGCTAACGGGCCGCGCAATCGAGCTGCGCCTTTACCGGTTGCGGTCCTGTTTTTGGCTTTCAGATTCGCGGTTCGCCTCGCCGGAAGTGATGCGGGGCGGGCGTCGTTTGTGTTTTGTGAGGTGTTTCGGTTTATGCAGATCATGGTTCGCGACAACAATGTTGATCAGGCCCTTCGTGCGCTGAAGAAGAAGCTGCAGCGGGAAGGTGTCTATCGCGAAATGAAGCTGCGTCGTCACTACGAGAAGCCGTCTGAAAAGCGCGCCCGCGAAAAGGCCGCCGCCGTGCGCCGCGCCCGCAAGCTGGAGCGCAAGCGTCTGGAGCGTGACGGCGCCAAGTAAGCCGTGGTTTGCTTCGGCCCGCGAGGCCGGGCAAACACCGCGAGGCTGCGTTCCTGCTTGAACGCCGAACCTGCTTGAGCCATGAGGGCGCGGAAATTCCATCCGCGCCCTTTGTGTATCTGCCTTTGGGGCGACTTCCTGACGAGGCCAAACGAAGATGACAGAGATCACCCGCGTCCCGCTCCAGCCGATTGCAAAGGGCGCCGTTACCAAGATCTGGCTCGGCGTGGCCGCCATCGCGCTCGCCGCGGGCGGCGTGGCCTGGGCGGCGCTGCCGCCTTCGGTGGATGTGCAGACGCTGACCGCCGGTTCGGGCGAGTCGCCCACGGTCGATGACGTAGTGCTCATCAACTATAAGGGCACGCTGCCGGACGGCAATGTCTTCGACGAGGCGCAGCAGGTGCCGATGGCGCTCAATGAAGTCGTCCCCGGCTTCACCAAGGCGCTGGTGAAGATGCAGCGCGGCGGCAAGTACAACGTCGAGATTCCCTCGGAGCTGGCTTACGGCGACAAGGCCGTGGGCGACATTCCCGCGAACACCGACCTGACTTTCGAGATCGAGCTGATCGACTTCAAGAGCCGCGCCGAGATCGAGCAGCAGCAGCGCATCCTTCAGCAGCTCCAGCAGATGCAGGGCGGTGCTCCCGAAGCGGGCGCCCCGGCCCATCCCTGATCCCGGTCGCGGCCGCTTGATGCGGCCCGGAGCGGGTGCTAGCGCCCGCTCTTAGCCCATTTCCAGACAGGGGCCGCCTGTCGGCCCGCAATCTTTGAGGAACAGCCATGTCGGTCGATACCGCAACCGTGGCCAAGATCGCCAGCCTCGCCCGCATCAAGGTGACCGATCAGGAACTCGAGGCCATGGTGCCCGAACTCAACGGCATTCTCGCCTGGGTCGAGCAATTGGGCGAAGTCGATGTCACCGGCGTCGAGCCGATGACCGCCGTCATTCCCAACACGTTGCGCCTGCGCGACGACGTGATCGACGCCGACCCGCTGACCGGCGGCGGCATCCGCGACAAGGTGCTCGCCAATGCGCCGGCGGCCGAGCACGGCTTCTTCGGCGTGCCCAAGGTGATCGAGTGAGCGAGCGCGACCTTCGACGGATGAAGATAAATGACTGACCTTACCGAACTCGGCGTAGCCCAGATCCGCGACGGTGTTGCCAAAGGCGATTTCACCGCCGTCGAAGTGGCAGAGGCGTTCAACGCCAATGTCGCCGCCGCGCAGGACGCGCTCAACGCCTTCATCGTCGCCACGCCCGAAAAGGCTGTTGAGGCCGCTAAGGCCACCGACGCCAAACGCGCGAAAGGCGAGGCGCTGGGCGGGATGGGCGGCGTGCCGATCGGCATGAAGGACCTCTTCGCCACCGTCGGCGTGCAGACCACGGCGGCGAGCCACATCCTCGAAGGCTTCAGGCCCGAATACGAATCCACCGTCTCGCAGAAGCTGTGGGATGCGGGCGCGGGCATGCTTGGCAAGCTCAATCTCGATCAGTTCGCGATGGGCTCCTCGAACGAGACGAGCTACTTCGGCAACGTCATCTCGCCGTGGCGGCGCAACGACGGCGGCAATGCCTCGCTGGCGCCGGGCGGCTCCTCGGGCGGTTCCTCGGCGGCCGTCTCGGCGCGGCTGTGCCCGGCGGCGACCGGCACCGACACCGGCGGCTCGATCCGCCAGCCCGCCGCCTTCACCGGCATTACCGGCATCAAGCCGACCTATGGCCGCTGCTCGCGCTGGGGCATCGTCGCCTTCGCCAGTTCGCTCGATCAGGCGGGGCCCATGGCGCGTGACACCCGTGACTGCGCGATCATGCTGGAGGCCATGGCCGGTTTCGATCCCAAGGACTCAACCAGCCTCGACATGCCCGTGCCCGAATGGGAAGCGAACCTCTCGGCCGACATGAAAGGCAAGAAGGTCGGCATCCCGCGTGAATACCGGATGGACGGGATGGACGAGGATGTCCTCAAGTCCTGGGATGACGGTATCGCCTGGCTCAAGGATGCCGGCGCGGAGATCGTCGATATCTCGCTGCCGCACACCAGGTATGCGCTGCCGGCCTACTACATCATCGCCCCGGCCGAGGCGTCTTCCAACCTCGCGCGCTATGACGGCGTGCGCTACGGCCTGCGCGATCTGCCCGAGGGCGCGAACCTGCAGGACATGTATGCCGCCACCCGCGCGGCCGGTTTCGGCGCCGAAGTGAAGCGCCGTATCCTGATCGGCACTTACGTGCTCTCGGCGGGCTTCTACGACGCCTACTACACGCAGGCGCAGAAGGTGCGCACGCTGATCAGCCTCGATTTCAAAAACGCCTTCGAGAGCTGCGACGTGATCCTCGCCCCCACCGCCCCGAGCGCCGCGTTCGCGCTGGGCGAAAACGTCGACGATCCGCTCAAGATGTACCTCAACGACGTCTTCGCTGTGCCGGCCTCGCTGGCGGGCCTGCCGGCGATGTCGGTCCCGGCCGGCCTCAACCGCGAAGGGCTGCCGCTGGGGCTGCAGGTGATTGGCAGGGCCTTCGACGAACAGGGTGTGCTGAACGCTGGTCTGGCGATCGAGCAGCGGGCGGGATTCGTGGCGAAGCCGGAGAAGTGGTGGTGAGAGGAACTCGCCAGCTTCGTTGACCGTCGTCCGCCCGCTTGGTATTACCAAATCCATGCATTACCAGTCGAACATGACGGTCAAGGGCCAGGTCACCGTGCCCAAGGACATCCGCGACGCGCTGGGCCTTTTGCCGGGCCAGCCGGTCGAGTTCGAACTGGACGCCGACGGCAATGCGCGCATCCTCAAGGTAGACACGGATGCTGAGATTGAACGGAAGAAAGCCGATTTCCGCAACCGGCTGCAAGAGGCCCAGGCGATCTTCAAGGCAAACGATGCCTTCCCCGGCATGTCGACCGACGAGTACATGGATATGATCCGCGAACCTCTTCAGCCGTTCGAGCGTGACGGCAAAGAGTGATCTTCGTCGATTCCAATGTCGCGATCGATGCGCTCGATCCGGATTCGCCTTTCCACGGCTGGGCGCAGGACCGTCTTGCGGACGCGCTTGATGGCGGTGTGTTCTTCAATCACATCGTCGTGGCCGAACTGGCCGCGCGCGCGATTTCCGTTGAGGAACTGCAGCGGATGCTCGATCTTCTGCGGATACCGGTGGAGCCGCTCACCGACGAAGTAGCGTTCCGGGCAGGGCAGGCTTTCAAGGCCTGGATCCGCAATGGAGGCCGGCGCGGCGCGCTGCTGCCCGATTTCGTGATCGGTGCCCATGCCTCGGTGAACGGTGCGCGCGTTCTTACGCGTGACCCGCGCCGCTTTCGCTCCTATTTCCCAGAACTAGACCTGATTCTACCGGAACCGACCAATGACTGAATCCACATACCGCATCCAGGGCGCAACCGGCGAATGGGAGGTCGTGATCGGCCTCGAGGTCCATGCGCAGGTCACTTCGAATTCCAAGCTGTTCTCCGGCTCGGCGACGGCATTCGGCGCGGAGCCGAATTCGCAGGTGTCGCTGGTCGACGCGGCGATGCCGGGGATGCTGCCGGTGCCGAACCGCGAGTGCATCCGCCAGGCGGTGCGCACCGGCATGGCGGTGGGCGCGCAGATCAACAAGTGGAGCCGGTTCGACCGCAAGAACTACTTCTACGCCGATCTGCCGCAGGGCTATCAGATCAGCCAGCTTTACCACCCGCTGGTGGGCGAGGGCGCGATCGAGATCGTGCTTGACGACAAGGATCCCGAAGGTTCGACCAAGACCATCGGCATCGAGCGCATCCATGTCGAGCAGGACGCGGGCAAGCTGATGCATGACCAGCACCCGACGATGTCCTATGTCGATCTCAACCGCTCGGGCGTGGCGCTGATGGAAATCGTCAGCCGTCCGGACATGCGTTCTCCTGCCGAAGCAGGGGCTTACGTCGCAAAGCTGCGGACGATTCTGCGCTATGTCGGCTCGTGCGACGGCAACATGGATCAGGGCTCGATGCGCTGCGACGTCAACGTCTCGGTACGCCGGCCCGGCGAGCCGTTCGGCACCCGCACCGAAACCAAGAACGTCAACTCGGTGCGCTTCGTCATGCAGACGATCGAGCACGAGGCGAGCCGTCAGGTCGATGTGCTGGAGAGCGGCGGAAAGATCGTGCAGGAAACCCGCCTCTTCGATCCGAACACCGGCACCACGCGTTCGATGCGCAGCAAGGAAGACGCGCACGATTACCGCTACTTCCCCGACCCGGACCTGCTGCCGCTCGAACTCGATGATGCGTTCCTCGAGGACTGCCGCAATTCGCTGCCCGAACTGCCGGACGCCAAGCGCCATCGCTATGAGAGCGACCTTGGCCTCTCGCCCTACAACGCGGGCGTGCTGACCGCCGATGTCGAGACCGCGCGCTGGTTCGAGCTGCTGCTGGCCCAGACCGCCAGGGCTGCCGGAAAACAGCCCGCCGAAGTCGCCAAGCAGGCGGCCAACTGGCTGATCTCGGAACTGTTCGGGGCGCTCAACAAGCTGGGCACGTCGCTTGAGGAATCGCCGGTAACTCCTGAAAAAGGCGGCGAACTTCTCGCGCTTATCAGCAAGGGCACGATTTCCGGCTCGATCGCCAAGCAGGTTCTGGAGATCATGCTGGAGACCGGCGCCGGCGCCGGCCAAATCGTCGAGCGCGAAGGCCTCAAGCAGGAGTCGGACTCCGGCGCTATCGAGGCCGCGGTCGACAAGGTGCTGGCGGACAATGCCGACAAGGTCGAGCAGTACCGGGGCGGCAAGCAGGCCCTGTTCGGCTTTTTCGTCGGGCAGACGATGAAGGCCATGCAGGGCAAAGCCAACCCGCAGGTGGTGAACGAGATCCTGAAGGGCAAGCTGGGCTGACGCTTTCACCAAAGGTGAGGTGAAACGAGCGCAGCGAGAAGCTGCGCGACCTGTCTTTCGCTCGACACGAACGGATGGGCTTACGAGGTGCGTTTATCCTCGTCCGGAACGACCGCCTTTTGGGCTACGTCACGCAGGCGTAACGGCTTCCGGCCAGCATCATTCCTGTCTTTCTTCGGCTGCCCCTGCAGGAGCGACCTGGACTTCGATGGGCAGGCCCAGCTTGCCGAGCTGTGGTTCGACGATCTTGCGATCACCGACGATCACAAAAGTCAGGCCGGCCGGCCGCAGGTACCGTGTGGCTGCCGCCGCAATGGTATCTGCGTCGATCGCGCGGAACTTCGATGCCAGCGTCACGTAGTAGTCATCGGGGCGGCCGAGCTGTGCGTTCTTGCGGATTCCGGCCTGCACGGCGGCGTTGGTCTCGAATTGGTTGGGCAGTTCGCGGATAGTGCCTTCGGTCACGCGTTGCAGTTCTTCCGCCGTGACCGGTTCCTTCGCGGGGAAGGCGCGCAACTGGGCGATGATCGCCGCGATCGCGTCGCCCGTCCGGTCGGCCTGGACGGGCGCGCGCAGCACGAAAGTGCGCGGGCCGACGGGCTGCGAGACCTGGCTGCCGACGCCATAGCTCCAGCCTTTCTCCTCGCGCAGGTCCTGGTTGAGGCGCGACAGGAAACCGCCGCCGAGCACGTCGTCGGCAAGGTTCAGCGCTTCGGTGTCCGGCGTGCGGCCGGTGATCGGCAACACGCGGCCGGCCATGATGACCGATTGCGGCGAATTGGGCCGGTCGATCAGGACGATCCGGCCGTTTGCCGCCGGGATCGCCGTATCGAGCGGCTTGTCCGGGGCCGCGCCCGCAGGCGGGCGCCATGATCCGAAGGCGCGCTCCAGCAGCGGCTTGAGTGCGTCCATGGCGATGTCGCCGACCACCGTGATCCGGGCAAGATCGGGACGCAGCCACTTCGCGTGCGCCGCGCGCAGGTTCTCCGGCGTCAGCGCGGCGAGCGAGGCGGCGTTGCCGAGCCCGTCGGCCGGCTGCGCATAGGGATGGTTGCCGAAGAGGCTTGCGCCCAGCGCCCGCGCGGCCAGGTCATTGGGCGTGGCGAGGGTCTGTGCCAGCTCCGCCTGCGTCTTGGCCTTCAGCCGCGCCACCTCGTCGGGCGCGAAGGCCGGGTGCAGGACAATGTCCGCCATGAGGTCCAGCGAGGGCGCGAGATTGTCGGACAGGGCCGAAAGCGTCACGGTGCTTGTGTCGAGCGAACCGCTGATGTCGATCCGCGCGCCGAGCCGTTCCTGCGCTTCGGCGATCTCGGTGGCGTTGCGGGTCGTGGTGCCCTCGTCGAGCATGTCCAGCATCAGGCCCTGGGTGCCCGGCGTGTCGAGCGCGTCGGCTGCATAGCCGGCGTCGAAATCGAGCGCGAGCGTCAGCTTGGGGACGGCCGTGCGGCGCGCCAGAGCCACGGGGATGCCGTTTGACAGGGTGGCGTACTCTATCGCAGGGAAGACGAGGTCTTTCACGGGCTGTACCGGCGGCGCGGCACGCTCGGGTGCAGGGGGCAGGGGCGGCGCCTTGGCGCGCGTGTCAGGCGGCGGGGCGGGGCTGTCCGCCTCGTCGCCCCATCCGCCCATGGTGTCGCCGCTGTCGGTGCGGGGGCCGGGCACGACGTTGAGGGCGTAGACCGGGCGCGACAGCCACTTGCCCATTGCCTCCCTGACCTGAGCGGGAGTCAGCGCGGCCATGGCATCCAGATCCCGCTTGTACTGCGCCGGATCGTCCGAATAGACCTGTCCCTCGGCCAGCGTCGCCCCTTTGCCGTAGAACCCGCCGACGCGTTCGAGGCCGCCGATCTCGCTGGACAGCATGCTCACGACCGCGCGGCGCAGCTCGTCCTGGGTCGGGCCATCGCGCAGGTAGTCGGCGACCACCTTGTCGAAGGCGCCTTCCGCCACGACGCGCTCGACGCCGGGTTTCACGTCCATCGTCATCTGCAGGAAGCTGAGCTGCTCGAAAACCTGGTCATAGGCGGTGACGGAGACGGCAAGCTGCTTGCCGCGCACCAGCTCGTTGTCGAGCCGCGAGCTGGCGAGGCCGCCGAGAATATGCATGCCGACCTTGAGCGCGGGCGTGTCCGGATCATTGAGGCCGGGCGCGGTCCAGTTGCGCGTGAGGCGCAGGACGGGCACCTGATCGGCAATGTCGCGGGTCACCGGCGCAGGCAGGGTGACCGGCCCGGCGGCCACTGGCTGAATTTCGGGGCCGCGCGGAATCTGGCCGAACCACTCCTCGACTTTCGGTCGCGCGGTCGCCGCGTCGATGTCTCCCGAGAGCACGAGGACGACGTTATTCGGGCCATAGTGGTCGATGAACCACTTGCGCACGTCGACAAGCGTGGCGGCGTTGAGATCGGCCATCGAGCCGATCGGGGCATGACGATAGGGATGGCCCACCGGCAGCAGGCCTTCCGCCAGGGCATATTCGAACAGGCCGTAGGGTTGGTTGTCCCCCTGCCGCTTCTCGTTCTGGACAACGCCGCGTTGCTTGTCGAGCTTGTCCTGCGTCACCGCGGGCAGGAGGTAGCCCATGCGGTCGCTTTCCATGAACAGCGCCAGGTCGAGCGCGCCGGTGGGCACCGTCTCGACGTAGTTGGTGCGGTCGTACCATGTGGAGCCGTTGGTCGGCGTCGAGCCGGCGGCCGTCAGCGGCACGTCGAAATCGGGCACGTTCGCCGAACCGCCGAAGAACAGGTGTTCATAAAGGTGGGCGAAGCCCGTGCGGCCGCGCGGCTCGTTCTTGGAACCTACCTTGTAGTAGAGCGTGACCCCGACGATCGGCGCCTTGCTGTCGGTGTGGACGATCGTCGTCAGCCCGTTGGGCAGCACGAACTTATCGTAAGGGATCTCGACCTTGGCGACGAGTTCCTGCGGCGTGGCCGACTGGACGCTCGCGGTATGCTCCGCCGGGGTCGGCGCGGCGGCCGGAGCCGTCGATGCAGTTGTTGTGCAGGCGGAAAGGAGAAGGGCTGCGGCAAGCGCGGCGGCGCTCGTTAGGGGACGGATTCGCATGGCGAAAGGTCTAGCACGCGCCGCGCCGCTGGCTAGCGCTTCTCTGGCAACGACGCGCGGTTAACCGCGCCGGAAGATCTGTCCGCTGTCGAACCGGGAAATGCGCCATTCGCCGTCGTCGTCCCGCCGGCATTCCATCTTCACGTCGGCAACCGCCAGCGGGTCGCAGTACTTGTCGAAAGGTCCTTCGCCCTGTGCCGCGAAGAACACCAGAAGATAACCGACGCTGGCATGATCGGCATCGTCGAAACCGACGCGCAGGCTGGTAATGATGTGCCGCATGGTCATCAGACCGGCGCCCGCACGCATCGCTTCCGCACGGCCGTTGTAGAATGCGGAGACTGCCTCCAGCCCCTCGCGCCATTCGCCGCCGACGTTGTACTGCACGTCCTTGGTCAGGCAGTCGCGTTCACGCATGGACAGGCCGTTGTTGATGTCGAGCTCGTCGCCCCACTCGTAGATGACTTGCTTGATCGCCAGCACGTCCGCTGCCTGTTCGGGTGTGAATTTTGCCACGTGTCCTGCCTCTTCCCTTTTGGTGCGTTACGAGGCTCGAGGCTAGGCAAGCGCGGCGGCAACGCCAAGGTCAAATAGACAGAGCCGTCGATTAACGCCGGAGCGACGTTGCTGTCTCACGCCAAGGCACGAGCCCTGGGATCCTTCCGCGTCCTGGCCTGAGAATTTACGCGCAGGCGCCCCGCGCGAAAGATCGCAGGCATTGGCAATCGCCGGGGGAGCCACCATCTTTGCCGGGAAGGCAAGTCGTCTGCGAAAACGCCGTCGGATATTGTGCGGGATCAATGTCCTGCGGCCTTCGAAGTGCTGCACGAGATAAACTTGCGCGAGGCTCTTGTGTTGCATATTTGCAACACTATATCTTCGAGGTCAGGAGGCATCCAAGATCATGAATCTCGAAAAATTCACAGACCGGGCCAAAGGGTTCCTGCAGGCGGCACAGACCGTGGCGATCCGGCTCAACCACCAGCGCATCAGTCCCGAGCACATGCTGAAAGCGCTGCTCGACGATCCCGAGGGCATGGCCGCCGGGCTTATCAAGCGCGCAGGCGGCAACCCCGTCTTTGCCACCGAGGAACTGGACAAGGCGCTCGGGCGGATTCCGGCCGTCTCGGGCAGCGGCGCGCAGGCCTCGCCCGGGCTCGACAATGATGCGGTGCGCGTGCTCGACGCGGCCGAGCAGGCGGCGACAAAATCGGGC
This sequence comes from Novosphingobium endophyticum, assembly GCF_014640675.1. Lineage (GTDB taxonomy): Bacteria > Pseudomonadota > Alphaproteobacteria > Sphingomonadales > Sphingomonadaceae > Novosphingobium > Novosphingobium endophyticum. Next base: position 124,948 of record NZ_BMHK01000007.1, read on the forward strand.
GACAGCTTTGTCACCGTGGAGCGCATGCTGCTGGCGCTGGTGCTCGCCAAGACCACGCCGGCGGGCAAGGCGCTGGAAGCGGCGAACGTCACTCCCCAGGCGCTCGAGGCCGCGATCACGGAACTGCGCGGTGGCCGCAGCGCCGATTCGGCCAATGCCGAACAGGCCTATGACGCGATGAAGAAATACGCGCGCGACCTCACCGAGGCGGCGCGCGAAGGCAAGCTCGATCCGGTCATCGGCCGCGATGAGGAAATCCGCCGTACTGTGCAGATCCTCGCCCGCCGTACCAAGAACAATCCCGTGCTCATCGGCGATCCCGGCGTCGGCAAGACCGCCATCGCCGAAGGGCTGGCGCTGCGCATCGCCAACGGCGACGTGCCCGACAGCCTGAAGGACCGCCGCCTGATGGCGCTCGACATGGGCGCGCTGATCGCGGGCGCCAAGTATCGCGGTGAGTTCGAGGAACGGCTCAAGGCCGTGCTCGACGAAGTGAAGGGCGCGGGCGGCGAGATCATCCTGTTCATCGACGAGATGCACACCCTGATCGGCGCGGGCGCTTCCGAAGGCTCCATGGATGCGAGCAACCTGCTCAAGCCCGCTCTCGCGCGCGGCGAGCTGCACTGCATTGGCGCGACCACGCTCGACGAATACCAGAAGTACGTCGAGAAGGACGCCGCCCTGCAGCGCCGCTTCCAGCCCATCTTCGTCGACGAGCCGACCGTCGAGGACACCATCTCCATCCTGCGGGGCCTCAAGGAGAAGTACGAGCTGCACCACGGCGTGCGCATCACCGACGGCGCGCTGGTGGCGGCGGCGACGCTTTCCAACCGCTACATCACCAACCGCTTCCTGCCCGACAAGGCGATCGACCTCATGGACGAGGCCGCCAGCCGTATCCGCATGGAAGTGGAGTCCAAGCCCGAGGAGATCGAGGCGCTCGACCGGCGCATCATCCAGCTCAAGATCGAGGAATCGGCGCTGGCCAAGGAGACCGACGAGGCCTCGGCCGACCGGCTCAAGGCCCTGCGCGAGGAGCTTGCCAACCTCGAACAGCAATCGAGCGAGCTGACCACCCGCTGGCAGAACGAACGCGACAAGATCGCCGCCGAGGGAAAGATCAAGGAACAGCTCGACGCCGCGAGGATCGAATTGGAGCAGGCGCAGCGCTCGGGCGACCTCGGCCGCGCGGGCGAACTGTCGTACGGCACGATCCCCGCGCTCGAGAAACAGCTCGCCGAAGCGCAGGACCAGTCCGCCAATGCCCTGCTGCGCGAGGAAGTGACCGAGGATGACATCGCCGGTGTCGTCAGCCGCTGGACCGGCGTTCCTGTCGACAAGATGCTTGAAGGCGAGCGCGAGAAGCTGCTCAAGATGGAGGAGGTGATCGGCGAGCGCGTGATCGGCCAGAGCCAGGCGGTCGAGGCGGTTTCAAAGGCCGTGCGCCGCGCCCGCGCGGGCCTGCAGGACCCGAACCGGCCGCTGGGCAGCTTCCTGTTCCTCGGCCCCACGGGTGTCGGCAAGACCGAGCTGACCAAGGCACTCGCCGGCTTCCTGTTCGACGACGACACCGCGATGGTGCGCATCGACATGAGCGAGTTCATGGAAAAACACGCGGTTGCTCGCCTGATCGGCGCGCCTCCGGGCTATGTCGGCTATGAGGAAGGCGGCGTGCTGACCGAAGCGGTGCGGCGCCGGCCCTATCAGGTCGTGCTGTTCGACGAGGTCGAAAAGGCGCACCCGGATGTGTTCAACGTGCTGCTGCAGGTGCTCGACGACGGCCGCCTGACCGACGGGCACGGCAGGGTGGTGGATTTCACCAATACCCTTATCATCCTGACGTCGAACCTGGGAAGCCAGTTCCTCACCCAGATCGAGGACGGCAAGGACGTGGACAGCGTGGAGCCGCAGGTGATGGAAGTCGTGCGCGCGCACTTCCGTCCGGAGTTCCTCAACCGCCTCGACGAAGTGATCCTGTTCCACCGCCTCGGCCAGGAGCACATGGGCCCGATCGTCGAGATCCAGGTGGGCCGTGTGCAGAAGCTGCTCAAGGACCGCAAGATCACCCTCGACCTCACCGACGCCGCCAAACGCTGGCTGGGGCGCGTGGGCTACGATCCGGTCTACGGCGCGCGCCCGCTGAAGCGCGCGGTGCAGCGCTACCTGCAGGACCCGCTGGCCGAGAAACTGCTCGCCGGGGAAATCCCCGACGGCTCGCCCGTGCGGATCGACGAGGGCGAGGGGGCGCTGGAGATCAGCGTGGGGTGAACGAGAAAGGGCGGGACCATCGCGGCCCCGCCCTTCCTTTTCGTCCTTCTCGGCTTACTGTGCGCCGCCGAAGATATCAGCCAGACCGACCCGTGCTCCGACGAAGAAGAAGCGGCCGATGGCGCTAACGGGCGTGTTCAGCCCCGTCGCTGCGCCTCCGTAATTCAGCACCGCAAACGAAGGCTTCTGGTTGAAGAGGTTGTTCACGCCCCCGTAGAATTCGAACTGCTCGCTCGCTTCGTATCTGAAGCTGAGATCATGCGAGAAGCGGGCCTTGTACTTGAGGTATTCCGGCGCGACGACATCCGGGTTGTTCGCGATGGTCTGGCGGTCGAAGCGGTAGGTTTTCGAGGCGTAGTTGATCTGCCAGTCGAGGCTGAACGGCCCGCTCTCCCACATCAGGTCCGTGGTAACCTGAAACTTGGGCGCGCCGGGCACGTAGGCTTCGTTCACCGCTCCCGCGCCGGGGACCGGAATGAATTCCAGTTCGTGAAGATAGTTGCCGACCAGCCTTACACCGAAAGTGCCGGCACTGGCCGTCGGAAGCCGGTAGTTGACTGTGAAGTCGAGGCCGGAAGTCTTGAAGCTCGCGACATTGAACGGCTGCAGCATGAACCCCGTGATCAGTCCCGCATTCGCGCCGCCGTTCTGGCGGGCGACAAGAGGGCAGTACGGGTTGTTCAGGCTTGCCTGATCCACGCAAAGCGCCGCGAGTTCGCCGGGGCTGGCCGTGTTGATCGCATCCTTGATGGTGATGTCATACCAGTCGGCGGTAACGACCAGACGCGGAACAAGGCCGGGTCGCAGGACAATGCCTGCGGTGATCGTCTTCGCGGTCTCTTCCCTGAGCGAAGGGTTGCTGCCGACAAGGCCGGGGGTTCTGCTGCTGCTCACCGTAGTAAAGTTCGCGGGATCGGCTACTCCCAGACCGCCGAGAAGTGCCTGGCAGTTTGCCGCACGAAATTGCGTGCCATTCTGCAGATTGGCCACGTGGCAGGGGTCATTTATCGGCAGCGCCGTCTGGGATGTCGATCCGAACAGTTCACGGATATTGGGAGCGCGGACGGCCTCGGAATAGGTGCCGCGCAAGGCCATGTCCCGCACCGGCGCCCAACTGCCGCCGATCTTCCACGCCGAGGTCGAGCCAATGGTGGAGTAGTCGGAATAGCGAAATGCGCCGTCGACATCGAGGCGATGGGCGAATGGCATGTCGGCCAGAAGCGGTAGCCTGACTTCCGTGAATACTTCCCATACATCGAAATCACCGGCGAAATCGCCAAGGACAGTGGTGTAGGTAAGGCCCTGCTGCGCCAGGGGATCTGCGACGAAGCTGCTCTTTTCCTTGCGATATTCGCCGCCCAGGACGAAATCGATCGCGCCGCCGGGGAGTTCGAACGTGCCCTTGGTATTGCCGGTCAGAACGCCGCTGACGACATGCTGGGTGAGCTTCGACCGATTGGTGGTGTCGGCCTTGATCCAGTCGATCGCCTGCTGCGAGGCGACCCCTTCGCCGAAGATATTGAGCGGCACGCAGTCGCCGGACGAAAACGTCGTCGGCGGAACCGGCGCGCGCGTGTAGACGGCCGGCTGGAACGGCATCCACGTCGGATCGAGGTTCGCGCGGCAGGTCACGCCGCCGTTGCCGTCGTCGACCGCATCGATCGCGGCGTAGAAACGGTCGGAAAGGATGTCGTTGACGTGACGGTTGGTGGTCTTCGTCCGGCCGAAGACATAGGACACGTCATAGGACAGGTTCGGCGAGAGGTCGCCCCTGGCGCCCAGCACGGTGCGAACCGTCTTGCGCTCGATGTCCTCGCCGCGTCGTCCAAGGTCGAAGTTGTCGCGATTGACGAGAACACCGCCGATGAACGGGTTGACGAAAGGCTGGACCGCATCGGGGATGAACGGGTTGTCCGCGGGGACGAAGAGGTAATAATCGAAGGTCGGCTGCCCCAGGGAGAAGGAGCGGGTGTTGGCGTATTTGCCCTCGGCATAGAGCGTGAAGGCGTCGCTGAAGTCGAAATGGGCCAGAGCGCTCACGATATCGCGGTTGATCTCGGGCAGGAGGTCGTTGCCATAGTCCGAGACCAGCGTTCCGCTGCCGCCTTGCTGGTAGAACGGCGGGACGAACGCGCCGCGATCGTAAGGCAGACCCTCGGCGCCGTAGAAATCGGGTATCTGATCGAAGTCGACATCGATGCCGCCCTCGCGCGAGGTATCGAAGTAGCGGACGTCGTCCAGCGGGATGTAATCGGGGATACCGTCGTTGTTGCCGCTGCCGAATTCCGTATCGGCGGGATTGAGATAGAAGCCGACCTGTTCGGCCCCGTCGTAGCGCTTGCGCCGGTGCTGGCTCAGGCGGTCTTCTTCGCTGTGTTCCCAGGCAATCGCGAGGTTGCCGCGTCCGTCCGCGAAATTGTGTCCTGCCGTGAGTGCAATGAGGCGCTGCCCGGCGTCTCCCTTTTCGGAGATGCCCGACTGAACGCGGGCGGTGACACCTTCGAAATCCTTTTTCTGGACGAAGTTCACGACGCCCGAGACTCCGTCCGCGCCATAGATTGCCGAGGCGCCGCCGGTGAACACTTCTACCCGCTCGATCAGGTCGGTCGGAATGGTGTTGATGTCGACCGCCTGCAGTCCCTCTACCGCAGCAACGTGGCGCCGGCCGTCGATCAGGACGAGCGTGCGCTCGGCGCCGAGATTTCGCAGATCCAGCAGATTGAGTCCGGTCGTGCCGATCCCGGCGCGGCTCCCGCTGAGGTCGAAGGAACCGAGCGGGTCCTGCAGGGCCGGGATCGTCTGGAGATAGTCGGTCAGGTTGGTCGTGCCCGAGTTGACGATATCCTGGTTGGAGACGGCGACGACCGGGCTGGTCGTATCCAGTTCCGCGCGGGCAATGCGCGAGCCGGTGACGATGATGGCGCTGGCGTCTGCGGTTCCATCGGTTTCCTGTGCCTGGGCGGAGACGGCGCCGCTCGCCAGAGCGGCGATGCACGCGGCACATCTCAACGCGGCACTTCTGTTTCTGGTTCGCACTAGGGGTGTCCCTCTCGTTGCCTTGTTATGTTCACCGGAGGCGATCGCTCCCGGTGACAGTCCTCGGCCGGCGGGCCGTAAATCCGCCGTCTTTCGCTTGGGGCTTTTATCGGCTCACGGTGAATTTTGTGTTGACGCTTGTGACCGGGAGACCACAACCTGGTGCCTTGACGCATCAACCGCGCGGCGGGCCACGCCTCACGCGAGGCGCGCTCAAACGGCCGCCGGAAAGGCGATCGCGGGCATGTTTGTATGTGCCGCCGACTTCGTCCTATGAAGTTGTTATCCCGATATTTCACCGGGACAGCGACGATGGAGCGAGTTGCATGGCAAGCAAGCATGTCTGGACTATGGGGATGGTGCTCGTGGCAATGCAGGCGGCGCCTGCCGCCGGGGCGGAGAATCTGAAAAAATGTCGGGAAATATCCGAACCGTCAGCCCGGCTTGCCTGTTACGACTCTCTTTCCTCCCCTGGGGAACCGGAAACGCCCGATAAGCGCATCGAACGCCAGACCCGGCAGTTCGGCCTGAACGAGCAACAGAAAGCCCCGGAGGAGCGCAAGGAGGTTGAGCAGGTGAGCGCGAAGATCGCGTCGGTTCGCGGCGGACGTGTGACGCTTGATAATGGCATGATCTGGAAGGTCACCGACGGCAGCCGCATGATCGACTGGTTGCGGGAAGGGCAGATCGCCACGATCCGGCCGGGCCTGTTCAGCGGGTACCGCATGACGGTGGGCGGGGTTACGGGCAAGGCCGTGGTGGTCCGCACCCAATAGCGGGACGGCTTCGATATCGGGACGGCCAAACGAAAAGGGCGGAGCCGCGGCTCCGCCCTTCCCATTTGTGACTGCCTGAGAAGTTCGATCAGAACTTCATCTTGACGCCGGCATAGAAGCGGCGGCCAAGCGGGTCGTAGGTACCCGTGTCCGACTCCATGCCCGTAGTCGAGCCGTTTACACTGGCAAAGTACACGGGATCGTTGTCGAGCACGTTGTCGGCGCCGACGTAGAACTCCGTGCCACCCTCGATAAAGTACCGAAGCTGCAGGTCCAGGTAGAACTCCGGGTGGACCTTGTAGACGTGGAAACCGTCGAACTGGTCGTCGATCCACGAGGCGCCGATGTAGGTGCCGGTGGCCGACAGCCTGAAGTCATCGGTACCGATCGCGGTGTTGACCGTGAAACGGTCCTTGGCGGAGCCGACTTCACCCTCGAAGTAGTCCTTGGCCTCTCCCCGAAGCGGGATTTCGTAACCGCTCAGAAGATGCGTATAGGCCACGTTCAGGCTGGTCCGCAGGCGCTCGTTGCCGACGTCGAAGAAGTGAACGTAGTTCAGCGTGACGTCGATACCGGAAGTCTTGATGCCGCCGCTGTTGGTGACGCCCGTGTTGACCTCACGCAGCGAACCGGCGCTGTTCGTGCCCTGCTGGGTGGTGCGGCGCTCGATGAAATCGCAGAAGCTCTGGACACCCTGCCTGTAGCACTGGTCGACGATGAACTGCTCGGGCGTTTCGACGATCGCGTCCTGGATCTTCACGCGGAAATAGTCCGCGGTGATGGTGAGGTTGCGAAGCGCATGGATCGACTTCGGGTTGATGACCACGCCGGCGGTCAGGGTCTTGCCCTTTTCCTCCTGCAGGTTCGGATTGCCGCCCGAGAAGCCGGTCACGCCCTGACGGTCGGATTGGGTGACGAGGAAGGTACCGTTGGCCGCGATATTGGCCAGAACGCCCGGAGCCGCGCGGCAATTGTCGCCGAGCGCGCCACCGCCCGTCGCGCCGATGCCGTCGCACGGATCGTTGACCGTCGGGAAGTCCTGGCTCAGGCCCTCGAACAGTTCGGCGACATTCGGAGCGCGCACCGTGACCGCGTACATGCCACGGAAACGGATGTCTTCTATCGGCGCGAACTCACCGCCGGCGTTCCAGCTGAAGGTGTTGCCTATAGAGCTGTAATCCGAGTAGCGCGCGGCGCCGCGGACCGAGAGCTCGTGAACGAAGCCGTCGTTGATCAACGGAACCAGAACTTCGCCGTAGGCTTCCTTTACTTCGAAGCTGCCTGAGGTCGGCGGAAGCGCGTTACCGCCGTTGAGGCCCGCCGACTGGAGCGCGTCCCAGCGGGAGTCCTGCGACTCGCGGCGGTATTCGACGCCCACTGTCATGCCGATGTCGTTCGCGCCGAGCGGATTGCCGAAGAAGCCCGACAGGTTGGCACCGACCTGGGTCTGCTTCTGCACCGCCTTGTAGAAGCTCGGCGCTTCCAGATAGGCCACGCCTTCCTCGCCGATGCTGTCAAGTCCAAAGATGTTGACCGGAATACAGCCATTCGCAACCGCGTTCGGATCAGCGCACATGAAGCCGCCCTCGCCATCGGGCACGATCTGCTGCGAGGAACGGAAGTTCAGGACGTTGATCTGGCCGGTGCCGGTTTGCGTGATGTTCGTCTGGCCGTAATTGGCGAAGACTTCGTAGTTCCAGTTCGACGCCAGTTCGCCCCTCACGCCACCAACGAGGCGGAAGGTGTCCTGGGTCGCTTCCGTTGCGCGCGGACCGAACGAGGACAGGCGCTTGGCGACGAAGATGTCGCGTAGGCCATCACCGTTGGTGTCGGACGCATCGTTGTAGATGGCATCGGGAACGAACGGATTGCGAACGATCGCGCCGTTGAACAGCGTTTCGATCGGCATCTGCCCGTCGACATACTGGGTTCCGCTCGAATCCGTATCCCACGGGAACGGCTCGATGTTCGATTTGGCGTTAGTGCTTACGAACGAGCCTTCGAGGAAGGCGGTGATGTTGTCGGTGATGTCGTAGTGCGCGTTCAGATAACCGGTATAGCGCTGAACAGGGACCGCGAGATAACGAAAAGCCTGGCGATTGAAGCCGTTAGGGCCAACGCCGTCTCCGATATCCGACGTACACGTTGCCGCGTTCGCGTCGAAGCAGGGCTGCAGAGCGCCGGTGGGGCTGTAGGTCCAAGTGAAGTTGTCCGTCGAGTAGCGGCCCTGCGGCGCATACGATGAATTGAACGGTTCGACGGAATCAAAGATATCACCGCCGAAGAAGATTGCCGAAATGCTGTCGACGTCCGATGGACCCGCTTCGGTCTTGTGGTTCTTCAGGAAGGCCGCGCCCTGTTCGGAGTATCCGAAGAAGACGGTGGCGTTACCGCGTCCGTCGTCGAAGTTGCCGCCCAGAAGTACGCCGGTGTCGAGCGTGAAGCTGTCGCCGACTTCGGTGATGCCCGACTGCGCGTTGATCTCGAGGCCTTCGAAGTCATCCTTGAGGATGAAGTTGACGACGCCGGCGACCGCGTCCGAACCGTAGACCGCCGAGGCGCTGCCCGACGTCAGGACTTCGGCGCGTTCGAGCATCTGCGTCGGGATCATGTTGAGATCGACGGCGGCGCTGCCCGGCAGGCCGGAGACGACACGGCGGCCGTTGATCAGGACCAGCGTGCGGTCGACATCAAGGTTGCGCAGGTCGACGGTCGCAAGGCCCGAGCCGCTGGTCAGGAAAGAGGTGTTCGTGCGCGAGAACGTCGGCGTACCGAAAACCGGATTTTCAAGCAGGGTTTCCTGGATATTGATCGCGCCGGAGCTCTCGATCAGGTCCTCGCTGACGACCTGGACGGGCGCGACGGTGGTGGGAACGTCCGTCTGGATGCGGGTGCCGGTAACGATGATGACGCCGCCGTCGTCCGCTGCCTCGGCAGCCGGCTCCGCAGCGTCTTGAGCGTATGCGCTCGATGCGCACAACAGGGCAAAAGCCGTAAGGCTCGTCGCGCTCCGAAGAGCGGCCTTCTGCATGGTTGTTTTCACGTTGTGTGTCCCTTGTTTTTAGTCCGCTTACCGAATGCGTGACCAAGTCCGGCAAGTGGCCCGAATGCGACAGGTGGATGCACCAGGCACGCATCTGTCATGGGCCGGTTTGTCGCGCCACACGGATGCCCTTTCAATGTTAATCGCGTGGCGCGTAAAAATTGCGGCCGGGCCTGTGATATTGACGCAACAGTAAACTGCGGTTTTCCGCCCCGACTCATTGTTACCTCGACGAATTCAGAGGCGTGGCGCGCACAACAGACCTGTTGCAGTAGGGCGCATTGTTGCCGAATAATTTCACTCTGCGTCGCCGTGGCGAATTCTTGTTGCGTATGGGCGAGCCGTCTTGCCCGGGTGCATTGACCGGGGGCGTTCCGGCTCTTAATCGGCTGGTTAAACTGCTTTGCTCGGCGTTTTTCCGGGGTCGCGCTCCGGAAGAATGTTGATTGCCCACGAAAGGGAACATGTAATGAATCTCGATAACTCATTCGCCGCTGTCGTCACGGGCGCCGCGTCGGGGCTTGGCGCGGCGACCGCGCGGGCGCTGGCGGCGAAAGGCGTGAAGGTTGCGATCTTCGATCTCAGTGCCGAGGCGGGCGACGCGCTGGCGAAAGAGATCGGCGGCGTATTCTGCGAAGTGAACGTCACCGACGAGGCCAGCGTCGATGCCGGCTTTGCAAAGGCGCGCGCGGCGAACGGGCAGGAGCGCGTTCTGGTGAACTGCGCCGGCATCGCGCCGGCCGCCAAGACCGTCGGCAAGAACCGCGAGACGGGCGAGCCCCGGGCGCACGACCTGGCGCTGTTCGAGAAGGCGATCGCGATCAACCTGGTCGGCACGTTCCGCTGTATCGCCAAGTCGGCCGCCGGCATGGTCACGCTCGATCCCGTGGACGAAGCCGGTTCGCGCGGCGCGATCGTCAACACGGCTTCGGTCGCGGCGCAGGACGGGCAGGTCGGCCAGGCGGCCTACGCGGCTTCGAAAGGCGGGGTTCAGGCGATGACGCTGCCGGTCGCGCGCGACCTGATGAACGACGGAATCCGCGTCAACACTATCCTGCCCGGCATTTTCGAAACACCGATGATGGCCGCCATGCCGCAGCAGGTGCAGGATGCGCTGGCGGCGATGGTCCCGTTTCCCAAGCGGCTGGGCAAGGCGGACGAATACGCCGCGCTCGCGCTCTTCATGGTCGAGCACGATTACCTCAATGGCGAGTGCGTCCGTCTCGACGGCGCCATCCGCATGGGGCCGAAGTAAGCCGGGGCGGCACAGGACGCAGCGATGAGAGGTCGGACTACCATGGCGGAAGCAGACCTTACGGCACCTCCCGGCGCGCGCGCGCTTCTGCTCCACACGGCCAGCGCGATCATGCGCGAAGGCGACGTGATCGACATCTCGTTGTCGGAGCTCAGCTTGCGCTCCGGCCTCAATTCGGCGCTGGTGAAGTATTACTTCGGCAACAAGGCAGGGTTGCTCAAGGCCCTGCTGGACCGGGACTGGCAGGCGATCGTCACCAGCGTCGACGCGCTCCTGGCCAAGGACGGGTGGGATCCCGAAGCGAAGCTGCGCCGACACCTGTGGAAGGTCGTCGATACCTTCTACGCGGTGCCCTATCTCAACCGCCTGACCATGCGCGTCATCCGCGAGAGCGACGATGCCGAGGCGCGGCGCATCGCCGAATGCTACCTTTCGCCGATCTACCGCGCTTACGAACAGCTTATCGGCGACGGCGTGAAGGCGGGTGCGTTCCGCGAAATCGATCCGCAACTTTTCTACTTCACGGTGACCGGGGCGGTCGACCGGTTCTTCTCGACGCGGCTGGTGCTGAAGCATTGCTTCGATCAGGACACGTTGACCGAGGAACTGCGCGACCGCTACCGCGAACACACGATCGACATTATCATGGCAGGCATCCTTGCGCGCTGAAAAGAGTTCCCACTGGCACATCGGCGTGATCGGCGGCTCCGGCCTCGCCGCCGGCGTCGATCTGGACGAGGCGCAGGAGATTGCGGTTTCCAGTCCTTTCGGAGAGCCCTCGGGCCCGGTCACGACCGGGCACATCGGCGGCGTGCGCTTTTCCTTCATCGCGCGCCACGGGGCAGGGCACCGCCTGCCGCCGGGCGCGATCGACTACCGCGCCAATATCGACGTCCTGAAGCGCTGCGGCGTAACCGACGTGCTGGCGCTATCCGCCATCGGCTCGCTGCGGGAGGAGATGGCGCCGGGAGACTTCGTCGCTGTCGACCAGTTCATCGACCGTACTGTGGGACGCCGGAACAGCTTCTTCGGCCCCGGCATGGTGGCGCATGTCAGCCTTGCCGATCCGATCTGCGAACGGCTTTCGCGCCTGGCGACCGCCGCCGCGCGCTTGGCCGGCGGCAATGTTCACCCGGCAGGGTGCTACATCGCCATCGACGGCCCGCAGTTCTCCACCCGCGCGGAAAGCCGGACGTACCGCCAGTGGGGCGCCGACGTGATCGGCATGACCGCCATGCCCGAGGCGCGCCTCGCCCGCGAAGCGGAGCTGCCCTATGCGCTGCTTGGCATGGTCACCGACTATGACTGCTGGCGCGAGGAAGAGGCAGGCGTGGAAGTGAGCCACATCCTCGAAGTAATGCACGCCAACGCCGAACTGGCGCGCCGGACAGTGCGCGCGCTGGCAGCAAGCCTGCCCGATGTTCGCGAGCCGAGCCCGATCGACACCGCGCTGGAGCATGCGCTGGTAACCGCGTCCGAGGCGCGCGACCCGGAACTGGTGGCGCGGCTGGACGCGATTGCGTGCCGGATTTTTGGCGAGCGGGAGTAGGGGGGTATCGAGGGGGGCGCGCCCATAGCACGTCGGGCGGCGCGTCGCGGGGATGTCGAACGCGCCACCCATGCCGACGTGAAGACGGCTCAGGCGGTTTCCCGGGCTTCGGCCGATAGCGGGGCATGTTCACGGCCAGCGCTGGCGCGGGGTTGCTTCATCGCGGCGCGCAGGCGGCAGATGACCGGGTCGACGAGGCGGATCACGGCCGTGGAAGCGGCGAGGGTCAGCAGCAGGGCCAGGGCGAATGCCAGCAGGGAGGGGATGCTGATGCCGTGGACCGGTTGGCGGTATAGTATCCATGAAGCCAGCGCGCCCATCGGCCAGTGGAGCAGGTAGACGGGGTAACTGTAGTCGCCGAGGAAGCTGTCGCGCCGGCGACGTTCGCGGCCTGCGCTGGCATGGAACAGAGCGATGGTCACGATAGCGGCGACGGGAATGCCGAGGTAAAGCCCGGCGATCCTGGCGGCGTCGAGCTGCGTATATTTGTCGATCAGGGCGAACGGGAGGAACCAGACCATGCCCGCGCTCATCAGCAGGGCCGGCGGGAAAGGGAGGGAGCGTTCGATGAACGCACCCAGTTCCTCGCGCCAGTGCCAGGCGCAGGCCCCCGCGGCGAAAGGCAGCGATCCGGAGGGGATGAGACCGTAGAGTTCATAGTAGCCCGCCCCGGCAGCGAGCATGACGCCGGTGTAGATCAGGCTGGCCGTCAGCCAAAACGCCGAGCGCGCGCGGGTCTGCGACAGGCCTAGGCCGATCAGCAGGTAGAACGTCAGCTCGACGGTGAGCGCCCACGTCGCCGGCAGCAGGCGGGGCGCGAAATCATAAGGCATGAGGCGCGGATAGACCATCGACAGGTTGGCCGCCCATTCGCCAACCCCTTGCGGCAGGAACAGTGCCTGGCGGTAGCCCCGGGTAAAGGTCTCGCCGCAGATGCCTATGACGGCGAGCGCCAGGACAATTGCGAGGAGGTAGGCGGGATAGAGGCGCAGCGCGCGATTGGCCGCGAAGCGCAGGAAGCCGCCGGCAGTGTAGCCATAGGTTCCCGCCATCACCGCCGTCATCAGGAATCCGGACAAGACGAAGAAGGAGAAGACCGCGTATTGCCCTATAACCGGAACGCCGAGCAGGTGATGCACCATCACGACAAGCGCCAGCGCCAGGCGGTACAAACCGAACAACAGATTTCCTTTTTTCGCGACTTCGCCGAAGGTTACGGGCCTGATGCCACCAAGTGAGCGTCAAGGCCAATCGGTGCAGCCCGGCAAAGGAACGCCGCGCCGGCTTCCCGTGCGTCAAGTGCGACGGGTCGCAGGAGGCGCTTGTCGCGGTTCCGCCTCAGCCCCCCGGGCCGTCGCCGGAGAAGGCGTCGGCGATCGAGCAGGCGGCGGGGCCGAGGATGACCACGAACAGCGTCGGCAGGATGAACAGGATCAGCGGCACGGTCATGATCGCCGGCAGGCGCGCGGCCTTTTCCTCGGCGCGCATCATTCGCTCGTTGCGGAACTCGGCCGAAAGCACGCGCAGCGCCGAGGCGAGCGGGGTGCCGTAGCGCTCGGTCTGGATCATCGTCGTGACCACGCCCTGCACCGCGTCGAGGTTCACGCGCCAGGCGAGGTTTTCGAAGGCCTGCCGGCGCTCGGTGAGGAACGAAAGCTCGATCGAGGTCAGCGAGAATTCCTCGCCCAGTTCCGGATAGGCGCGGCCCAGTTCGCGCGCGACGCGTTCGAAGGAGGCGTCGACGGTGAGGCCGGCCTCGGCGCAGATCACCAGCAGGTCGAGCGCGTCCGGCAGGCCCTTGCGGATTGCGTCGGTGCGCTTGGTGACCATGTTCTGGATGAAGATGTCCGGTCCCTTGTAGCCCGCCAGCAGGGCCACGGCGAAGCCGCCGAAGCGCTTGAAGGGGCTCCAGTCCGGGAAATAGTCGATGCCGTAGATCACCAGCGCGGCGGTTCCGCCCAACACGATCGGCGCGACCATGCGGGCGAAGATGACGGCGACGGCCCATTCCTTGTTGCGGATGCCCGCCTGAGCCAGCTTCTGCTGGATAACCTTGATCTGGCTGTCCTGCAGCACCTTCAACGTGCCAAGGAGCTGACCCAGACGGTCGGTGGTTTCGTTGCGGCGAACCACGCTCTGGCGCTTGCGCGGGGTGGTGACGATGCCTGCCTTGAGCGCTTCGCGGCGCTGGTTCAGCGACTTGACGCGCTTTGCCATCGGGTCGCGCACGGTCACCGCGGCGTAGATCGCCAGCATCATGGCGACCGCGGCGACGGCGGCCAGCAAGGTGCCGACGAGGACGACGTCGAAGCCGAGGAGAGTCGGGCCGGACGGTTGCTGGATCATCTGCTGCCGTTCCTCGCTCAGATCTCGAAGCTGACCATCTTGGCCATGATGAAGGCGCCGATGCCCATCCAGATCATGCCGCCGATGCCCGCGACGATCAGGCGTTCATCGATGAAGAACTTGCCGATATAGCCGGGGTTGATCCACCAGATCATGCCGAAGACGATGAAGGGCAGGGCGCCGACGATATAGGCCGAAGCCTTGGATTCCGAACTCATCGCGCGGATCTTCAGCTTCATCTGGGCGCGCTTGCGCAGCACGTCGGAAAGGTTGGCCAGCGTCTCGGCCAGATTGCCGCCGGTCTCGCGCTGGATTGCCAGGGTGATGCAGAAGAAGTTGAATTCGGGAATGGCCAGGCGATCGGCGGTTTCCTGAAGCGCGTCCTCCATGGTCTTGCCGATCTTGATGCGTTCGGTGACGAGCTTGAATTCCTCGCCGACGGGGCCGGGAACCTCCTTGGCGACGACGCCCAGCGTCTCCGTCACCGGAAGGCCCGACCGCAGACCGCGCACGAGCAGTTCGATGGCGTCGGGAAACTTGGTGTTGAAGGCGTTGGTGCGGCGCTTGATGAACTGGTTCACTGCCGCGTGCGGAAGTCCCGCGCCCACGAACAGCCCGAATGCCAGCGAAAGCAGGAAAGCACCGGATTTGAGATAGATGAGGATGGTGACGGCCGCTGTGAGGCCGAGCGAGGCATAGATGTATTGCGAAAGCGTCCAGGGCAGGCCCGAGCGGTGGAGGCGCAGCGCAAGTGCCTCGATGCGCGAACTGGAGCCGGCGATGGTATGCATCCTCGGCTTACGCGCGGCCACGGCCTTGCGCATCTGCGCCTCGACGCGCGCGGTCGCGCTTTGCGAATGCCGGAACTGCACGGAGTTCAGGCGGCGCGAGGCTTCCTTGGCCGGGGAGGGGCCGGAGAATGCCACGTAGACGAGCGCAATGACGCTCGCCATTCCGGCCGCCAGCAGCATTACCTGGATTATGTCCATGCCGTTATGCGCCTTCCGTTACCCGCCGTCCGCCGTGCCGCCGGGAAGTCATCGCCTCCCGGACAGGGTCACGCGCCGGCCTCCGCCTTCTTGCTAACTTTGGTCATCATCGATTTGAGGTCGAGCTTGCCCAGCAACGACTTGCCCGCACCGGCGGGCGTGTCGCTGTCATCCCTGTCGAGAATCAGGCGCGCAAGATCGCGTATGACCGTGCTCGCCTTGCTCGAGCGGTTTGCGTCGACAAAGGTCTGTCCCAGCTTGGCCGCCATTGACGCCGCCTTGAGATCATAGGGGATCGATAGCTGGATTCTGGCCTCGATCGAGGCTTCGAAGTCGGCCTTGCTGATTTCCGAAAGGCTCGCCTGGACCTTGTTGGCGACCACGATCACGCGGGCGTGCGGGGCATTGGCCTTGAGCCACGACAGCATGCGGATCGTGTCGCGCGCCGAAGCCAGCGTCATTTCCGTAACGAGCAAGATCGTGTTGAGATCGGCGACTACCTGCGGAAAGTTGATCAGCATGTTGCGCGGAAGATCGACGACCGTCATTTCGAAGGCGTGCCGGAATTCCTCCTCCAGCTGCACAAAGGCCGTGCCATCGGTCAGTAGAGGCGAGTTGATCGGGGCCTCGGCCGAGAGGATCGCGAGATTATCGTTCGCGCGGATCATCGCGCGCTCGATGAACAGCCCGTCGATGCGGCTCGGGTTCTCGATCGCGTCGGTCAGGCCGCGGCCGGGCTCGAGATCGAGGCACAGGGCGCCGGTGCCGAAGTGAATGTCGAGGTCGAGCAGCGCGGTCGGCAGCTTGTGGTCGGCGCTGAAGAGCCAGGCAAGCGAAGTCGCCAGCGTCGAGGCGCCGACGCCGCCGCGCGTACCGATCACGGCAGTGGCGATGTGCTGGTGCCCCGCGCCGGCGTCATTGTGCTTGGGCGTCGAGAACACGGTCTGCGCATGGGCGAGCGCGTCGCGGAGCTGGCCGGGAGAAAGCGGCTTCAGCAGGTAGTCGTGGATGCCGCTCGCGATCAGGTCGCGATAGAGGCGCACGTCGTTGACCTGACCCACGGCGATGACGACGGTGCCCGGCTCGCAGACTTCGGCGAGGGCATTGATGTCACTCAGCGGATCGCCGCTTTCGGAAAGGTCGATCAGAAGGATGTTGGGGCTCGCCGTGATCGAGAGCGACTGGATGGCGTTGCGCAGGCCGCCCTTGTTGCACTTTTCCGGCTGCCAGCCCATTTCCATCGCGACCGGACGCAGGACATCGAGCGAGTCTTCGTCGCACAGATAAGCGGCGAACTGGTCACGCCCGTTGGGGCTCCCGGGTTTCCTGGGTGCGGTCATGGATCAGTTCCCTTGTGTGGATGCCTTGCTCAGGCCTTCGGAACCGGTCGGCGCGGCCTTGCGATAGGCGTCGATCGCCTTGGACGAGCTCATCACCACCGTGTTGCCGGTAGTCTCCGCGCCGCGGATGAGATCCTCGGGATTGGCGATCATTGCGGCAAGGTTCGAATTGGTGGCGCAGCCGTAATTGCTGCTGAGGCCGTTGTTCGGATTGAAGTCACTGTTGCTTGACCAGTTCGGGCAGCCGGGGACGCTCGCCCTGGTGCGGGTCACGATGACCCGAGCGGTTCCTGCCGGAACGTAGCCGCCGGTCATCGGTGCCTCTTCGCTGAGGAGAAGCCCGTAGCGCGAGGCCACGGCTTCGACCGCGCTGCGCGTCGCGTCGCTTGCGGAGGAGGCATCGACATAGACCTTGTCGCCATACTTGACGCCCATCGCATCGAACCAGCCGGCAAGACGCTGCTGTTCGCCGTAGGCGAGGCCGGCGCTGCCGGTCGACACGTCGAGCGTGTAGTTGACTTTCTCCACCACCGGCTGGTGGACGCTGCTCATCGAACGATTGGTCGGAACCCCGCCGCATCCGGCGAGCCCAAGGCCAAGGGCGAATGCGAGAGCGGCCCGGCCCGCGAGAGCCATTGTCGGCATGTGCCCAAAGTGGGAATTGCGCATGGTGATTACCTTTCTCACTTCAGGCTGAAGCCGGGCCTGGCGGACTCGCCGGAAGCCGAGCGCTTCGACTTCTTCTTCGAGGGGGCGGCGCTTCCCGCGTCGCCGATGCCGGGACCGTCCACGGCGGCCGGAGCCTGCGAGGGTTTCGGCGTCTTGGCTCCGCTGACCCCGTCCGAGTTCATGTTGCCCAGGAGCCGCTGCAACTCGTTGGGCGCCTGGAAGCCGTCGGTCGGCAGGGCGATCTGCGAGGCGTTGACCGGGTTGACGAGATAGGGCGTGACGACGATGACCAGTTCGGTTTCGCCGCGCCTGTAATTGGTGGAGCGGAACAATGATCCCAGGATCGGCAGGTCGCCGGCGCCGGGCATCTTGGTGATCGTGTTCTGCGAATTGTTGCTCAGCAGGCCGGCGATCATGAAGCTCTGGCCGGAGCCGAGTTCGATCGTCGTTTCGGTGCGGCGCGTGGTCAGCGCGGGGATTTCGAAGTTGTCGAGCACGATCGCGCCCTGGCTGGAAAGCTCGGACACTTCCGGGCGTACGCGCAGGGAAATGCGGCCATTGGCGAGCACGGTGGGCATGTAGCTCAGGCTGACGCCGTACTTCTTGTACTCGATCGAGGTCGAGCCCAGGCCCTGGCTGATCGGGATCGGAAATTCGCCGCCGGCGAGGAACTCGGCGGTTTCGCCCGAGAGCGCGGTCAGGTTGGGCTGTGCAAGCGTGGTGACGAGGCCGACGGTCTCGCCCGCGTCGAGCGCACCGAGCAGATTGAGGCCGAGCAGTTTGCCCTGTGCGGCGATAGTCGTGGCGCTGCCGACAAGGCCGACGTCGGTTCCCGGAAGCAAGGCGGGTTCCCCGGTCACCGGGTCGATCCCCACGACCGATGGCTTGTTGCCCACGCCCAGCGCCCTGCGCGAGAACACATCACCGGGCGAACGGCCCTGGCCGATACCGAACTGAAAGCCACCGGTCGTGTCGACTGAGGTGAGGTTGACCCCCAGTGTCTTCACCAGCGAGCGGCTGACTTCGGCGATGCGTACCTGCAGGTTGACCTGCAACGGCGTCGCCATGCGCAGGCGGCTGATAACGTTCGACTTGTCGCCGACGTAGGCCTGCACCAGACGCTCCGCCTCGGCGGCATCTTCCGGGGTCTTTACAGTCCCGGTCAGCAGGAAGGTGTTGGAGCCCATGGTCGACACGCCGATTTTTGCTTCGGGCATCGCCAGGTGCAGCATCGAATCGACGCTGTCGATGTTCGAGCCGACCCGGATGTTGCCCGACCAGATCACGGCGCCGGCCGCATTGCTGGCGTAGACCGTGGTGGTGCCGCCGGCCTTGCCGAAGACGTAGAACTGGTCGCGCGATTTGACCTGCACGTCGGCGACCGCGTCATTGGCGACGAAGACGTCGGTCATCGTCCCCGGTACGTTTACCAGCTGCCCGTTGCCGATCGAGAGCGTGATGTCCTGCGCGGGACGCACGACCGACTGCGCGGCGGCCGGAGCCGGCACCGAGACGGCCAGCGGCGACAGGGCGCATGCGGCGCTCAGTACGGAATTGAGAAGGCGCGGTTTCATGATGAAGCCCTTCATGGCGGTGATCTCTATGGCGTCGCGGTCAGCCATTACCTGGCACTCACGGCTTCTTCGGTGGTCGTCTTGCCGCGCGTGACGCGCACGACCGGGCCGGAACGAACGGGGCCTGCCGAGGCGACGGGGGCCCCCATGACCATCGGGCCGATGCGGGGGCGCTCGTCGGAAGTCGCCGGTCGGGTAGAGCGCTGGAAGCGCGAGACGTCGCCGCCGGTCACGTAGGTCGTGTTGCCTTCGATCGGACGGTTCATCGCCTGACGCATGATCTTTTCTTCCTGCTCCTTGGTCGCGCCTTCGGGCACCTTGATCTCGCCTTCGGCGAGAATGCGTTCGAACTCACCCTGGTTGTCGGCGAGCGAGCGTAGCGAGAGGCTGATTTCGCCGATCTCTTGCGCGACGGCGACTTTCTCCGCGATGCGCGGCGTGACTTCGAGCGTGACGGTGCGGAAGGCTCGGACCACGGTCTTGCCGTCGACGACTTCGCTGTCGGTGGCCTGGTCGGTTGCGAGGACGCGAAGATTGCGCAGGACTGTCTCGGCGGTGCGCAGCGGTTCGCCTTCGCCGGTGACGTCCTGGGTCAGGACGAGGTCGACCCGGTCGCCCGGGAAGACGAAACCACCGACGCCGGTTTTGGCCGACACCGGAATGGTAACGGCGCGCATGCCCGGCCCGAGCGCGGCGGCGAGGAAGCCGCGGTCGCCCGGCGCGACGAGCGTACCGTGCGTGACCGGCTGGCCGGCCGTGATCGGGAAGCGCACGACAGTGCCGAGAAGCTTCGACATGTCGGCCGCGCCGTCGATGTAGTAGGCGTCCTTGACCAGTTCCTCGGGCCAGTCCTGGAAGGAGACGGCTTCGGCGGTGATGATCGTGCCAACGGGCAGGGCGCGCTGCGCCACCAGAACTCTCGGCCCCGTCGGCTTGACAGGTCCGGCTTCGACCTGCGGCGTGGAAGCGCCGGTCAGCATCGAACGGGCGGCGAAGGCCGTGCCTGCCGCCACGAGCAGTGCGATGACCAGCAGCACCAGCTTCTTCTTATCCATGGCTATGAAGCCCCCTACAGATCCCCGACGTGTTCCAGACACAATCGGGCAAATTGGTTAAAATGAGGTTCACCCCTGCGCTGCGCCCAAGAGCGCTGCCGGAAGTACCTGCTCGCTTAGGACCCACAGGCCCGACAGCGAGATGGCAACGCCATAGGGAATGGGCAGGCGGGCTCTCTGCCGCCGCAGGATATGACGGAAGCTGACCGCGCAGACCGCCAGAAGAGCGATGACGCCCAGCGCCAGCATCCAGGGCTGCGGACTGGCGCTGCCGATAGCAGCGACCGCTCCCGATCCGATCGGGCGGCGGGTGACCAGCGCGAAAGCCAGGATAGCGGCAAATGCGACCCAGGCGATGGCAACCACGCCGGCCAGTGCGTCGCGCATGTACTCGCCGGGAATGCGCTTCATGTTGAGGAAGGCCATTGCCACCGAAGCCCCGCCTCCGATCACCGCCATCATCACGATAAGCTGGATGAAGCTGGGCGGGGTGAACCATAGCGCGAGAGCCGTCAGCAGTTTCACGTCGCCGCCGCCCATCTGGCGCAGGGCGAAAAGCAGTGCGGTGATGAACAGCGTGAGGAGGGCGAGGCCGAGCTGGAAAGCGACATCGAGCCAGCCGTATCCTGTCGCCAGCCACCATAGCGGCGCGGCCAGCGCGATTGCCGCGTTGAGCCAGTTGTCGATCTCGCGCCGCTTGATGTCGGTGAAGGCGGCAACAAGCAGTGCGGTTGCCAACGCGACCAGCAATGCGTACGAAAAGTACCCGCCTTGCATTCGGAAAAGTCCCCCTTGAACAGGGGACCGATTTACCGAGTATCACTTATCAAATAGTAACCAAGCCACTGAGGCCCGAATTAGCCAAGTGACAGCCCCGGAGACTTGCAGCCCATCTCCCGTAGCCCGGAGAGCAATACCCGCCCATGCCCGCGAAGGGTGGTGGACCGCGCCCGATGGCGCTCGCATTCGGCGGATAGACTGGCCCGCGCCGCGATTGGCTCCGCGCGGATCGATCCTGTTCATGCCGGGGCGCGCCGATGCCTACGAGAAGTGGCTGGAGGCACTCGACCAGTGGCATGGGCAAGGCTGGGCCGTCACCGCCGCCGACTGGCGCGGCCAGGCCCTGAGCGGGCGCTTCGGGTATGACGAAGCCACCGGCCATGTCGACGATTTCTCGGTATGGATCAACGACCTCACGGCTTTCTGGGGCGATTGGTGCAAGGACGGGCCCGGCCCTCACATCCTTGTCGCGCATTCGATGGGTGGGCATCTCGCCCTGCGTGCCGTCGCCGAAGGCCGGCTCCGCCCCGACGCGCTTGTCCTGCTGGCTCCGATGCTGGGCTTCTTGCCCCAGCACGTGCCGAGCGGCGTGCTTCACGCGGTCGCCCGGATACTGTCCGGCCTGGGCGATCCGCGCCGGTCGGCCTGGAAGATGAGCGAACGGCCGGAGCTGGCGCCCAAGGCGCGTTCGGCGATCCTGACCCACGATGAATCGCGTTACGATGACGAACAATGGTGGCGCAAAATGCGCCCCGGAATCGCGATGGGGGCGGCGAGCTGGGGCTGGATCGAACGCGCTCTCGCTTCGATTCGCAGGCTCGAAGCGGCCGGCGTTCTCGAATCGGTTCGGGTGCCGGTGCTGCTGCTGGGCACGACGGCCGACCGACTGGTCTCCTGGCGCGCGATCCGCCGGACGGCCGCAAGGCTGCCGCAAAGCGAACTCGTAACTTTCGGGTCCGAATGCCGCCATGAAATCCTGCGCGAGGCAGACCCGGTGCGTGACCGCGCGTTCGAAGCGATCCGTTCGTTCCTCGATCGGGTGGCGCCCCGCCCGGACGCCTGATACCAAGCTGCAGCTTGGTATGAGCGCGCGGACGATGATGCCGTCTGAAACGCGCAGCGCCGGGTTCCACGGGCCTTCGTGATGCTCTAGGGGCTGCCGGCATGGTTGCGCGTTACGATATAGCCATTGTGGGTGCCGGCATGGCCGGAGCTTCGCTGGCGGCCGCGATCGGCGATCGGGCGCGCGTGCTCATACTCGAAGGCGAGGCGCAGCCCGGATACCACGCGACGGGCCGTTCCGCCGCATTCTGGGTCGAGAGTTACGGCGGGCCGGGCGTGCAGCCGCTGACGGCGGCTTCGGGACCGGTCCTGCGCGAACTTGGCCTGCTCGTGCGGCGCGGGGCCTTGACCCTCGGCAGCGCAGGGCAGGAAGGGGACGTGGAAGCTTTTGCCGAAACCTATCGCGCCGTCGGCGTTGATGTGCAGCTTCTGGATCGCGCTGCTCTCGACGCGCGCGTCCCGCACTTGCGCGAGCACTGGACGTGCGGCGCGCTGGAGCCGGACACTTGCGACATCGACGTTGCGGGCCTTCACCAGCACTATCTGGCACGGGTTCGCAAGGGCGGCGCCGAGCTCTGGTGCCGAGCCGGGCTGGCCGCGGCACAGCGGACCGCCGACGGATGGGCCCTGACCCTCTCCGATGGACGAGAGGTATCGGCGACGATCCTGGTCGACGCGGCGGGGGCGTGGGCCGATCCGGTGGCGCGCCTTGCGGGGCAGCGTCCGCTCGGGATCACGCCTTATCGGCGCACGATCGTCCAGCTTGCCGTTTCGCCCGAGGTTCCCGGCGATCTGCCCCTGGTGCTCGACATTTCCGGCAGCTTCTACTTCAAGCCCGAAAGCGGGCGTATCTGGCTGAGCCCGCACGACGAGACCCCGAGCGAGCCCTGCGATGCCGCCCCTGAGGAAATCGACGTCGCGCACGCCATCGACCGCTTCGAGCGGGCCGTCGACTGGCCGGTCGCACGGCTGGAGCACCGCTGGGCGGGTCTGCGCAGCTTCGCGCCCGACCGTCTGCCCGTCTACGGCTTCGCGCCGGACGAGCCCCGCTTCTTCTGGTTCGCGGGGCAGGGCGGCTTCGGCATCCAGACCGCGCCGGCTGCCGCCGAACTCGGCGCGCGCCTGTTGCTGGGCGACGAGGCTGGCCCGGTCGACCCCCGGCCTTTCGCCCCCTCGCGGTTTGCCGTTTAAGGCTCCCGACGGGAAGCGGGGCCGGGAAGTGCTGTCTCGCCGCAACGCAGCTTTCGATCCTGGTCTTGGCGTCAACGAGTACAGGAAGCCGGCGGTTACAGGCCTGCTTCCAGCGCCGCATCGCTGGCAAGCTTGTCGACGCGGTCGTTCTCGATATGGCCGGAGTGGCCGCGCACCCATTCCCAATGGACCTTGTGCCGGGCGGTAGCCTCGATCAGGTCGTGCCAGAGGTCGGCGTTGCGCACCGGCTGCTTGCTGGCATTGATCCAGCCCTTTTTCTTCCAGCCGTGGATCCACTTGGTCATGCCATCGATCACATAGCGGCTGTCGGTATGGATCACGACCTCGCACGGTTCGATCAGGGCGTTCAGACCCTTGATGACCGCCATCATTTCCATGCGGTTGTTGGTCGTTTCGGGATCGCTTCCCGACAATTCCTTTTCGTGCTCACCCATGCGCAGCAGCACGCCCCAGCCGCCGGGGCCGGGATTGCCCTTGCAGGCACCGTCGGTGAAGATATCGACACATTTCATGGCGCGAAGACCTCCGCATTTCCAGGGTCGGCATAGAATTCCAGTCGGCGCGCGAAAGCCATCGGGTCCTTGGGTGTGACCAGCGCATCGTCGGGCGTGTTCATCCAGTCGTAGGCGCGCGTCGCCAGAAAGCGCATCGCGGCACCGCGTGCCAGCAGCGGCATGGCCTCATGCTCCTGGGCAGAGAGCGGCCTTACGCTCTCATACCCCTCCAGCAGCGCCGAGGAGAGTTCGGGCAGGAACCGCGAACCGTCGGTGTTGAAGCACCACGCGGCGTGGGTGACGGCGAAGTCGTATGCGATCACGTCGGTGCAGGCGAAGTAGAAGTCGATCAGGCCCGTGACCTTGTCGCCCAGCATGAGCACGTTGTCGGGGAACAGGTCGGCGTGGATCACGCCGCGCGGCAGGCTTGAGGGCCAGCGCGCGGTCAGCACGGCCAGTTCGTGTTCGACGATCCGCCCAAGCTCGGGATGGATGGATTCGAGTCCTTCGCGTCCGCAGTCGCCCAGAAGCTGCTTCCAGGCGTCGGGGCCCAGCGAATTTTCCCGCGACCCGGGAAAGTCGGCGGCGGCGACGTGGACCTGGGCCAAGGCGCTGCCCACCGCGCGAGCCTGACTTGCGGTCGGCTCGCTCACCGAGACGCCGGGAAGGAACTCGATCAGGGCGAGCGCCTTGCCCTTGTGCAGGCGGTAGCTGGCGCCTTTCCGGTCGTGGATCGTGCGCGGGACCGGGCACTGCCGGGCGGCGAGATGATCGAGCAGCCCCAGGAAGAAGGGAAGATCGCCAACGTCCGTGCGAGTCTCGTACATCGTCAGGATGAAGCGGCCGGCGTGCCCGCCCGGTCCTTGCGTCTCGATCATCCAGTTGCTGTTGGAGACGCCTTCCGCGATGCCCTTTGCCGAAACCAGTGTGCCGACGTCGAAGGCCTCGATGATCGCGGCCATCTCTTCCGCGCCGAGCCGTGTATAGACCGCCAATTCCGCCTCCTCAGCGCACGAGCTGGCGAGGGAGCTTGAAAGTCATGTTTTCCTGTTCGGTCACGACTTCCTCGCTTGCGACGTCACGCAGTTCCCTGATCCGGGCGATGACTTCATTGACGAGCTCCTCGGGAGCCGAGGCGCCGGCGGTGAGGCCGACCGTTTCCACGTCCTCGAGCCAGGCCGGATCGATGTCAGTCGCGCGCTGGATGAGCTCGGCCCTTGCGCCCGCGCGCTCGGCGACTTCGACAAGGCGCAGCGAATTGGAACTGTTGGGAGCGCCGATCACCATCATCAACTGGCATAGCGGGGCCACCTGCTTCACAGCGGTCTGGCGGTTCGAGGTGGCATAGCAGATGTCCTCCGCCTTCGGGCCGGCGATCTGCGGATAGCGCGCCTTGATCGCGGCAATGATCTGGGCGGTATCGTCCACGGAAAGCGTCGTCTGCGAAAGGTATGCCAGTTCCTCGTCGGGCCCGAAACGCAGGGATGCGACGTCCTCGACCGTCTCCACGAGCGTCATGTTGCCTTCCGGGACCTGCCCGAAAGTGCCGATCACTTCAGGGTGCCCGGCATGGCCTATGAACAGGATGTGCCGCCCGGCCTCGATCTGCCGTTCCGCCTGGCGGTGGACCTTGCTGACGAGCGGGCATGTGGCGTCGAGCCATTCGAGACCGCGCTCGCTCGCCTTGGCGGGAACCGCCTTGGGCACGCCGTGGGCGCTGAAGATCACGGGCACGCCATCGGGCACGGCGTCCAGTTCCTCGACGAATACCGCGCCTTTGGCCTTGAGGCTGTCCACGACGAACTTATTGTGGACGATCTCATGGCGCACGTAGACGGGGGCTCCGTAGATATCGAGCGCGCGTTCGACGATCTCGATGGCACGGTCGACTCCGGCGCAGAATCCGCGCGGTGCGGCGATCAGGAGGCGCAATGGCAGCATCTTCTCGGACGGAAAGGGGGTGTTCATGTTGCCGCCTCTAGCGCTTTGCCGCTCGCATCGCTAGGGCAAGCGCATGCCACTCGAGGAAGCCAAGATGAATGCACGCCGACTGACCGCCACCGTTCTTTGCTCCGCCGCCGCGCTGACAGCGCTCAGTGGCTGCAAGTCGAAAGGTGATATCGTCGTCGATTCCGGTGTCGGCATCACGGCGGTGCGCAGCCGTTGCCCGGCTGTGGGCATTCCCAACTACACGGGCGACGTGACGCTGTTCCGCAACGCCAGTGATCGCAGCGCTGCCGGCATCGACGTGGTCGCCGCCATGACCAACGTGCGCACCCAGTGCAACGAGGACGCCGGCGACAAGGTCTTCGCCAATGTCGAGTTCGACGTGCTTGCCACCCGCAGCGACACGAGTGGTGCGCGTCAGGTGACGCTGCCGTATTTCGTGACCGTGCTGCAGGGCGGCACTTCTGTTGTTTCCAAACGCGTGGGCAACGTCACGCTCGCTTTCGCCGACGGTCAGGCGCGGGCGCAGGCCCACGGCACGGGGACGGCCTATATCGACCGTGCCGCCGCCACGCTGCCGGAGGAGGTTCGCGACCGCATTACCCGCAAGCGCAAGGCCGGCGATACCGATGCCGCACTCGATCCGCTTGCCGACCCGCAAGTGAAGGCCGCGGTTGCGCGTGCCACATTCGAAGTGCTTGTCGGTTTTCAGCTCGACGAGAAGCAACTGTCCTACAACGCCACGCGCTGAGTCGTTCCCTTTCTTGAGAGGCGGCACGTTCATCCGCGCTGCATCGCGGCTTCGATCTGCTCGCGGGCGGTGCGGGCCATTGCCTTGCGGTCGGCGCGGTCCGCGCCTTCGAGCGGGGCAAGGAAGTGGATGGTTAGCGGGATCGGCCGCCAGCGCGCGAGGATGCGCAGGGCATTGGCAAGGCCCGGTTCGTCGTTGACCCACGCGATATCGCCCACGTGGCGGCCATAGTCGAGCCAGATCGGTTGCACCGGAACGTGCTCCGCATCGGCGTCGATTGCCGAGAGCAGCGAGGACTTGAACGGCAGGAGCCGGGTGCCAGTCGCAGTGGTGCCTTCGGGGAAGATGGCGAGCGCTCCCGTCTCGCACAGGGCTTCTCGCACCTGTTCGACCTGCCTGGCGACGCTGCGGCGATCATGGCGGGCAACGAACACGGTATCGTTGAGCCGGCATAGCCATCGCAGCGGCCCGATCGACGCCAGCCCGTCGTGGGCCACGAAAGCACAGCCGGTCAACCCGGCAATCGCGGGAATGTCCAGCCAACTGACGTGGTTTGCGAGGAAGAACGTGCGCGGCGCCGGCTGCGGTCCGCTCGATCGCACGCGCAGTCCGGCCACAGTGCCGACAAGGCGCAGGAAAAGGCGCGGGACGGGCTTTGCCGACGTGAAAGGCGCGACGGCGTAATGCAGCGGGACGCAGATCACCACCAAGGCCAGGAGCGCGGCGATGCGCGCGGCAACCAACGGCCAGCCCCAGATCGCGATGTGCGAGGCCGGGGTTGATCGCTTACTTGCGGTTTTCACCGTCCTCCCGTTCCAGCTTGACGCCGAAAAGTTCCATACGATGGTCGACGAGGCGGAAACCCAGTCGCTCCGCGATCTGGCGCTGGAGCGCCTCGAGTTCGGGGTCGACGAATTCGACCACGGTGCCCGTCTCGACATCGATCATGTGATCGTGATGTGCTTCGGGTGCCGCTTCATAGCGGGCGCGGCCGTCGCCGAAATCGTGACGGTCAAGAATTCCGGCCTCCTCGAACAGGCGCACGGTGCGATAGACCGTGGCGATCGAGATGCCCGGATCAATTGCCGTCGCGCGCTCATGGAGCTTCTCGACATCGGGATGATCGGTGCTTTCGGAAAGCACTTTGGCAATGACGCGACGCTGCTCGGTGATCCGCAGACCACGTTCGTGACAAAGGGCTTCGATGTCGATCGGTTGATGCACGTTTGACCTGTAAAAATGAAGAAGGCGCGCCGGCCATGTTAGGCCGGTGCGCCTGCAATCACAACCCGTTCGTCCGATCAGGCGGCAGCCTTGGGCTTGCGGCCGCGACGTGCGTTGGGTTTGCGGCCGAGGCCGATCTTCTTGGCCAGTTCGCGGCGCTTTTCGGCATAGTTGGGTGCGACCATCGGATAGTCCGCGGGCAGGTTCCAGCGCGCACGATATTCATCCGGAGTCATATTGTAGTGAGTCATGAGGTGGCGCTTCAGCATCTTCAGCTTTTTGCCGTCCTCAAGGCAGACAATGTAATCGGGTTTTACCGAGGCGCGAACCGATACGGCGGGCTCGGGTTTTTCTTCCTCGACGGCCGCGGCACTGCCAAGTCCGGCAAGAGCGCCGTAGACGTTGGTTATCAGCGTCGGCAGATCCTCGACGGACACGCTGTTGTTGCTGACGTGCGCAGCAACGATGTCAGACGTCAGTGTTATCAGCGTCTCATTGGTATCGGTTTGAATATTTTCCATTTTCTGCCTCTTTTGCGACCGTCATAACGAGGGGGCGGCGCTTATTCGCCTGCCGGCGCGATTCACTGAACCATGTGTATCGAGAATACAAGTTTATTGTGCTCTTTGCACGGAATTTATTAAAGAAGTGTAGTCGGCGCTTTCAAGTACCGTTCCATCATCGGGTTATGTCGCAGGCGAATGTAATGGCATCAATGCGCTGGCCGTCAGAAGTTCGATAATATTCCGCGCGCTCACCTATGACTTGAAATCCGAAGTCTCTGTAGAGCGATTCCGCTGGGTTTCCTTTTCGCATTTCCAGTAAAAGGCGTTTCGCTCCTCTCGCACTCGCTGTCATTTTGAGAGTATTCAGCAAGGATCTACCGAGTCCCCTGTTCCTGTACTCGGGCATGACCGCAAGGAGGAGGAGTTCTTCTTCTTCGAAACCCGTGCGAGACAAAGAAAAACCTGCGGTAAATTCGTCGCCCACCGGCTGCTCGCCGTTCGGAGAGGCAAGGAAATAGTGGGTGTTTCCGAATCTTAGCGCGTCTTCAACTTGGCGGCGGTTCCAGGCTTCGCCCCAAAATGGGTCAAATCCGGCGGACATGACCGCCATGATCCGATCGACGTCGTCGTTCATGTCGTGCGTGTCGGCAGCTTCGCGTCCGGTGCGCGGCCATAGAGAGGGCGGTCGTCTTCCAGGAGCGCCCCCGCCGGAAGGAGCGGAAAGGCTCGGGCATCCGGCATCACGTCAATGGTCCGGCCGGTGCCGCGGGCATGGACCAGACTCCGGGCCTGACTGCCGGCGACAAGCGCCTCGGCGGTGACGGCAGTGGCTTGCTCCGGCGGCAGGGAGGCAAGCGCGCGTGTCGTGGCGCCCTGGGCGTCGAAGCCTTCGACGAACCATTCCCCGTGTCCGCCGGTCACGGCCACGCCGACCGGCTGTGCGCCCGCTTCGCCGCGCGCCATCGCCGCGATCATCGCGAGAGTGGAATAGCCGCAGGTCTTCGCTCCCCAGGCCAGCGCAAGGGCGCGGGCCGCCGCCAGGCCGACCCGGACGCCGGTGAAACTCCCCGGCCCCAGAGCGACCGCGATACGCGTCGCCCGGCCGCGCCCGGGAAGCGCCGAAATCATGGGTACGAGCGCTTCGGCGTGGCCGCGCCCGAGCACGCGGAACTCGCCGGCGACAAGTTTCCCGTTCTCGAACAGCGCGACCGAACAGGCTTCCGAGGCGCTGTCGATAACGAGTGTGCGCTGGCTGATCACCGCTCTATCCGCGCCGCCGCCGCGCGTCAGGCAGCCCGGACTTCGGTGACTTCGGGCACGTAGTGCTTGAGCAGGCTCTCGATCCCCTGCTTCAGCGTCGCCGTCGAGGAAGGGCAGCCCGAGCATGCGCCCTGCATCGCCAGGTAGACCACGCCCTCGCGATAGCCGCGGTAGATGATGTCGCCGCCGTCGTTGGCCACCGCCGGGCGTACGCGCGTCTCGATCAGGTCCTTGATCTGCGCGACGATGTCGGCATCGGCGGGATCATCGTCGAAATTACTCCCGTCTTCGCCCGGAACCGCAATGCCGCTGGCGTCGCCGCCGACGAAGAGGGGCGCATCGGAGACGAAATGGTCGAGCAGGATCGAGACGACCTGCGGTTTGAGGGCGGGCCATTCGGCGCCGGGGGCTGCCGTCACCGATACGAAATCCTGTCCGAAGAACACGCCGGTCACGTCGCCGAGGTCGAACAGCGCTTCGGCCAGCGGAGACGCGCTAGCGTCCTCGGGCGAGGTGAAGTCGCGTGTGCCGGCGCTCATGACCTGCCGTCCGGGCAGGAACTTGAGCGTGGCGGGATTGGGCGTGGTTTCGGTTTCGATGAACATGGTCCCCTCGATTTAGGACAAGTGGGCGGCCGGTCAAGTGCAGGGCGCGGTGTATTGCCGCTATTCACTGGTCCTTAAGGCGCGCGGAGCCTATAGCTTGGGGGATGACTATCATTCCGCGCGCCGCTCGCTCGCTCGCCTGCCTGTTGCTTCTCGTCCAGGTTCCGGCCCAGCCTGTCCTGGCGCAGGGCGCCTCGCAACATACTCAAGCGGCTGAAGTTCCGTGGCTGTACCGGAACAGCGATGTGCCGCCCGATCCGGCGTGGCACTTCGGCGAGTTGTCCAACGGGCTGCGCTACGCGGTGCGCAGGAATGGCGTCCCGCCGGGGCAGGTCTCGATCCGCATCCGTGTCGATGCCGGCTCGCTTTACGAAAAGGATTCGGAGCGCGGCTACGCCCATCTTCTGGAGCACATGCTGTTCCGCCAGTCGAAATACATCCCCGAAGGGGCGGCGATAGCCGCGTTCCAGCGCCTCGGCGCTACGTTCGGCAGCGATACCAATGCGGTGACGTCGACCACACAGACGGTGTTCAAGCTTGACCTGCCCAATGCCGCGCCGACCTCGCTCGACGAGACATTCAAGCTGATGTCCGGCATGGTGACCGCGCCGACCCTTTCGGCTTCCAACCTCAAGGCGGACCTGCCGATAGTGATGGCCGAAATGCGCGAGCGCGGCGGCGCCGCGAAGCGCGTGCAGAAAGCGATGCAGGAAGTCTTCTACGCCGGTCAGCCGCTCGCCGAGCGTGAGCCGATCGGCACGGTCGAAAGCCTGACCTCGGCCACGCCCAAATCGGTGCGCGCGTTTTACGAACGCTGGTACCGTCCCGATAATGTCGTGGTGATCGTTGCCGGTGATGCCGAACCCGCGATGCTCGAATCCTATGTGAAAAAATGGTTCGACGGCTGGAAGGCGAGCGGCGCGCGCGCACCCGCGCCCAGCTTTGGCGATCCCGTCGCTCCCCAGGGCGTCGATCCGAAGAACCCCGTGGGAGAGACGCGGGTTCTCGTCGAACCGGACCTTCCGCCCTCGCTGATGTACGCGGTGCTGCGCCCGTGGCGTCAGGTCGACGATACGATCGTCTACAATCAGGGGCTGATGACCGACGCGATCGCGCAGGCAATCATCAACCGCCGCTTGGAAACCAAGGCGCGTGCGGGCGGCAGCTTCCTTTCAGCCTCGGTCAATCAGGACGATGTCTCGCGCTCGGCCGATGCGACATTCGTTTCGGTGACGCCGCTCGGCGATGACTGGGAAGCCGCCCTGCGCGACGTGCGCGCGGTGATCGCCGATGCCGTCAGCCGTCCGCCGACGCAGGAAGAGATCGATCGGGAAGTGGCCGAACTCGACGTCGCCTTCCAGGTGCCGGTCGAACAGGAGCGGATCCTGCCGGGATCGAAGCTGGCCGACGATCTGGTCAACGCCCTCGACATCCGCGAAACCGTTGCCGCGCCCCAGGATGTGCTGCGCATCTTCCGTGAGTCCAGGCCGCTGTTCACGCCTGAAGCCGTGCTCAGGCACACGCGTCAGCTCTTTACCGGGACGGTAACCCGCGCCCTGTTCACTACGCAGAGTGCCGGGAAGGCCAGCGATTCCGAGCTGCGGCAGGCGCTGCTCGATCCGGTCAAGCCTGACGAGAGCGCGCGCATGGCGATCAATGCCCCGCCGGTCTCGTTCGACAAGCTGCCGGCCATCGGCAAGCCTGCGAACCCCGAAACGGAAGCGCCGACCGGCCTGCTCGGTATCGACGAACTGACTTTTGCCAATGGCGTCAAGGTCCTGCTCTGGCCGGTCCAGGAAGAACCGGGGCGCGTCATGGTCAAGGTGCGCTTCGGCGGCGGCTATCGTTCGATCGATCCCAAGGATGCCCCGTACATCACGCTGGGCGAATATGCGCTTGTTGGTTCGGGCGTCGCGACGCTGGGGCAGGACGACCTCGACCGCATTGCCACCGGCCGCAAGCTGGGCTTCGATTTCGAGGTGCAGGATGCTTCTTTCCAGTTCTCGGCCGAGACCCGGCCGGCGGACCTTGCCGACCAGCTCTACCTTTTCGCCGCGAAGCTCGACATGCCGCGCTGGGACCAGAGTCCGTTCCTGCGGGGCAAGGCCGCGGCGAAGATCCAGTACGACACTTTCGCAACTTCGCCGCAGGGCGTGCTCAATCGTGACCTGCAGTTCTACCAGCGCGGAGAGGACCAGCGCTTCGCAACGCCCACGCCCGCCAGAATTGAAACCACCACTGCGGAGGGCTTCAAGAAGGTCTGGAGCAAGGCGCTGGGCGAGGGGCCTGTCGAAGTCCAGATATTCGGTGACTTCGACAAGGCAGCGGCGATCGCCGCGCTGGAAAAGACCTTTGGCGCGCTCAAGCCCCGGGAACCGGCCGTTTCGACTGCCGATGCCGGCAGGATCAGCGTGCCGCCCCCGTCGGACAAGCCGATCGTGCTGCACCATCATGGCGATCCGGATCAGGCGGCCGCCGTCATTTCCTGGCCGACCGGCGGCGGGTCCATGGGCATCCGTGAATCGCGCCAGCTCGAAATCCTGACGCAGCTCTTCACCAACCGGCTGCTCGATGCCGTGCGTGAGAAGCTGGGCGTCAGCTATGCGCCTTATGTCTATTCATCCTGGCCGGTCGATCTGCAGGCGGGCGGGTCGATCACGGCGATGGCGCAGCTCGATCCCAGGTCGGTCACGGTATTCTTCCAGACCGCCGACGAGATCGCGCAGGACCTCATCGACCACCCGCCCACGGCGGAGGAACTTGCGCTGGTGACCGAACCGCTTCGCCAGCAGGTGACGCGCGCCGCCTCGAGCACGGCTTTCTTCATGAGCCAGCTCGAAGGAGCAACAGGAGAGCCTTCGCGTTTCGGAACCATTCGCACGGTACTGTACGACTACACCGAAACGACGCCGGCAAAGATGCAGGCGCTGGCTGCTCGCTATCTCGGGAAGAACAGTTCCTGGCGGCTGGAGGTCATGCCGGAAGGCAAGGCGTCGGGAACGGTGGCGAGCCGTTGAGGATGGGCCGGCAGACAGACCGGCAGGAGCAAGGCAATCGGCCTTCCAGCGGCCCCGGGGAAGAGCGTGGGATGATGTGGGCGCGATTGCCGCGCCGGTTCCCACGCAACCGATCACACTGATCGGTCAAACCGGCTTTGCAATAATTGCTCGCGGCGGCTATGGCGCGGCCCTTGCATATATATGAGCGCGCGCCCGGAGGAGGGCGGCGGCATCAGGAGTACTTGAAGTGGCTAGCAACTGGACCCCGGACGGCTGGAAGGCGCAGGAAGCGCGCCACCTTCCGGAATATGGCGATGCGGAGAAGCTGGGCGAGGTAGAGGCCACGCTCGCGAAGTTCCCGCCGCTGGTCTTTGCCGGCGAGGCGCGCGAGTTGAAGAAGGACCTTGCCGAAGTGGCCGAGGGACGGGGTTTCCTGCTCCAGGGCGGTGACTGCGCCGAGAGCTTCGCCGAGTTCCACCCGGACAACATCCGCGACACGTTCCGCGTGCTGCTGCAGATGGCGGTCGTGCTGACGTTCGCCAGCAAGCAGCCGGTGGTGAAGGTGGGCCGCATGGCCGGCCAGTTCGCCAAGCCGCGCTCGGCGGCAACGGAGAAGTCCGGCGATCTGGAACTGCCGAGCTACTTCGGCGACATCATCAACGGCATCGAGTTCGAGCCCGAGACGCGCCGCAACGATCCGGAACGCATGCTGCGCGCCTATGGCCAGTCGGCCGCGACGCTCAACCTGCTGCGCGCCTTCGCCACCGGCGGCTATGCCAACCTGCGCCAGGTTCACCAGTGGACGCTCGATCACATCGACCGCAGCCCCTGGGGCGAGAAGTTCTCGCTGATGGCCGACCGCATCGGCGAGGCGCTGGACTTCATGGCCGCCTGCGGCGTCGATCCGACGACCGTGCCGCAGCTTCAGGGCACCAGCTTCTACACCAGCCACGAGGCGCTGCTGCTTCCTTACGAGGAGGCACTGACCCGCCGCGATTCGCTGACCGGCGACTGGTATGATTGCTCGGCCCACATGCTCTGGATCGGTGACCGCACGCGCTTCGAGGGCTCGGCCCACGTCGAATTCCTGCGCGGTGTCGGCAACCCGATCGGCATGAAGTGCGGACCCAGCCTTGAGCCCGAAGCGCTGCTGCGCATGCTCGACACGCTCAATCCGGGGCGCGAACCGGGCCGCATGACGCTCATCAGCCGCTTCGGCCATGACAAGGTCGAGGACGGCCTGCCCAAGCTGGTCCGCGCCGTGAAGCGCGAGGGACATCCGGTGGTCTGGTCTTGCGATCCGATGCACGGCAATGTCATCAAAACCGAGACCGGCTTCAAGACGCGGCCGTTCGACCGCATCCTTGCCGAAGTGCGCGGCTTCTTCGCCGTTCACCGCGCCGAAGGGACGCACGCGGGCGGCATCCATATCGAAATGACCGGCCAGGATGTGACCGAATGCACCGGCGGCGCCATCGCCATCACCGACGAGGCGCTGGCGGATCGCTATCACACGCACTGCGATCCGCGTCTCAACGGTGCGCAGTCGATCGAACTCGCCTTCGAAATGGCCGACCTGCTCAATCTCGAAGCAGCGGCGCGACACAAGCAGGCAGCCTGAAGCTCACTTTCGGCGTAAGATACGAAGGGCGCGGGGAGGCATCTTCTCCCGCGCCCTTTCGTTTGCAGATTTCCCATCAATCACCGAGGCGATGCGCGGGGGCTATGTGATCCCGGAGCAGACGAGGCACTGTGACGGCGCGTGCGGTGAAGCGCGCGAGACTGCGTAGGAGAAAGGGTTTGAGCGGAGCATTCGATCTGACGGGGCGCGTGGCGCTCGTGACCGGCGGGGCCAGCGGCATCGGCGCGGGAATCTGCGAAGTCCTCACTGAGGCCGGCGCCCGCGTCGTCATCGCCGACCGCGACGAGACGGGGGCGAGGGCGCGGATCGAGGAGGGGGCAGCGGCCGATTTCGTGACCGTCGATCTTGCCGAAGAGGCTTCGATCGTCGCGGCCTGCGCCGAAGTGGTCGAACGTCATGGCGCGCCATGGCTGCTCGTCAACAATGCGGGGTTGCAGCATCGGGAGATGCTTGTCGATGGCACTTCGCGGCATTGGGATCGCATCAATGCGATCAACGCACGCGCGCCGTTCTTAACGATACGCGAGATTGCCCGCGCGATGATAGAGAAGGGTGAAGGGGGCCGCATCGTCAATTGCGCGTCCTCGGGCCTGGTGGGCCAGTTCGTTCAGGGGCTGGCGGCCTATATGGCTTCCAAGGGCGCCTTGGCGGCCCTGACGACGAGCGCGGCCTTCGAACTTGCCGGGCACGGGATCACCGTGAACACGGTGCTGCCCGGCGGTGTCGGCACGCCAGGTTCCATGGCCGCCGAGGGGCCGCCGCCGGTCGGTCCGGGCAACCGCATGCCGCCGCTGGGGCGCTGCACGCCGCGCGACATCGCCTCGGCCGTGCTCTACTTCGCCACGCCCATGGCGCGGCTGGTGACCAATCAGGTCCTTGCCGTCGACGGCGGGTTCACGGTGAGCTGATCCGTCAGCGCGTAACGCGGCGGAGGATCTTGACCGACGATCCCTTGAAGGAGTTCTCGTCCATCAGCTTCTGGTCCCTGGCCGCGACCAGCGTGCCGATCGTGAGGTTGAAGATGCCCTTTTCCGCCCTCAGGAGCGGCTTGGCAGGGTTCCCGTCGAGGATCAGCGTCTCGATGTACATGGAGCGGCTTCGGGAAGGCGTACCCGCCCCGAGGATGGCGGCCACCCGGTTGGTTCCCATCGCGATCAGGCCGTGCTTCTGGTCGGACCATGCCTTGATGCCTTCCCGGCAGCCGGACAGATAGACGTTGTCGACCGAGACATCGCCCTTGATATCGAGGCAGGCGTCGCTCGCGTTTGTTACGCGTCCGTTGGCGATCGTCCCCGAGTAACCCCTTTCGGTCGAGATCCCGTCGGCATTGGGATAGCGATCGCCGGGTTCAGTGACGAGATTGCTGAAATCGAAACGTTCGATCGAGAATGAGCCCGTGTCGTTCGCGTCTTTTCCGGCGAGGGCTATCCCTGCCCACGGCGAGGAGCCATTGGGTGCGGGTCTCTTCGGATCGCCGACATAAGTGAGGTCGCGGAAAACCGCGCCGTCCGCCCCGTTCCAGACCGTCACAATGCCGCCACCCGCGCTCGATGTCCGGCCCTGTACAACGCGGACGCGCTCCACGCGGAGTTTGGGAAGGTTGCTTCCCCGCATAATGATGCCGTGAGATCTGGCTTCGATGTCGGTCAGCCGCAGACCGGAGGCGCCGCCGCCGCGCACGAACAGCCAATTGTTTTCAAGGCGGAGCTGCTTCCAGCCGTTCGAGCTGGATCGGATTTTCCACGGCCCCATGCTCTTGTAAGAAATGGCTTTCGGAATGGACGGCAAGGCGATCGGTGGCATGTGAAAGCCGCGTTCCGGCCGGGGGTGTTTCACGCGCGTCTTGTCCGCTTCCGCCATCGCTACGCGGACTGTCGGCGCCTCAGCGCGGATTGGCAGGAACCATGCCGCCGCGAATCCCGCGACGATCAGGGTGGTGCGGCGCCGGATCATGGGGCCTGTAGCGCGATCGCGCGCGTCTCGGGCGTTTGACATCCGGGCGACGGGCATCGCCCGATCCCATCGAGCGCCTCCTCGAAGAACGCGAAGATCATGCTCCCCTCCAGTTACCGGAATGACGGCGGTCCGACGGGCATTATCCATTCCGGGCATACCAGTGGGAGCCCGGCTGAACGCAAGCGGCTATCTGCGTGCCGCGTCAGGCATCCGTTGAACCGAGGGCGGGGAGGGGTGTCGCCGCGAACCGCGGGAAAAGCGCGTGATGGCGTGTCGTCACGTCAGCGGGGTGATTGCGAAGGTGTCGCGCGTGATCTCATAGATCACATGCCGGACCATTACTCCGGTACGTTCGAACGTGCGGGTCCGGTCGGTCAGCACGCCGCCGATGTTTTCCATCGCTCGGCGCGAGATCAGGTTGTCCTCGCCAACCTGGAAGATCGCCCGCTCGAAATGGCGCAAGGCATGGACAAGCATCAGCCGCTTGAACTCGGCGTTGTAGCCCTTGCCCCAATACGCGCGGGCGAGGAACGACCAGCCGATCTCGATCTCGTCAGGGATTTCCGGTTCCAGCTCGGCGAACTGGCTCGACCCAATAATCCCGCCGGTCGCTCGGTCGATGATCGCCAGCGCCCCGCCGCGCGCCAGCGCTTCGTCGAAGAACCGGCGAAACACCGGCTCCTGCCAGCGATCCCGCGAGGGGTGCATCGCCCAGATTTCGGAGTCGCGGGCAACGGCGTGGAGAGCATCCCGGTCCCCGGGGCGCAAGGGACGCAGGCGAAGCCGGTCCCCTTCGAGGACCGGCTGCCGGTTCATGTCAGGCCGTCACGTCCGCGACGGCGGCGATGAACCTGTCGATGTTGCCGGTGGTCAGGCCGGCGACGTTGATGCGGCCCGAGCCGGCGAAATAGACGCCGTGCTTCTCGCGCATCGCCTGCACCTGTTCGGGAGTGAAGGGAATGATCGAGAACAGGCCGTTCTGGCCGCCGATGGGGGAGAGATCGACCCCGCCGGTTTTGCCGGCCTCGGCCAGCTTGGCGCGAACCTGGCGCATGCGCTCGCGCATCTGGTCGAGCTCGTCGAGCCACTGCGCGGTCAGCGCCTCGTCTTCCAGAATTAGGCGGACCGCCGCGCCGCCGTGATCCGGCGGCTGCGACCAGTTCGCGCGGGCGAGGGCGTGGCCGTTCGACATGATCTTCACAAGCTCGGCCTTGTCGGCGGCCATGCAGTAGAGCGCGCCGACACGGTCGCGGTAGAGCCCGAAGTTCTTGTCGCAGGAATAGCACACGATGGCCTCGGCCACGGCGGCGAGAACACGGCGCACGCCGTAGGCATCTTCCTCCATGCCGTTGCCCAGGCCCTGATAGGCCAGGTCGATGATCGGCAGGATGCCTTTCTCTGCGAGGAGTCCGGCGATTTCGTCCCACTCGTCGTTCGAATAGTCGATGCCGGTGGGGTTGTGGCAGCAGCCGTGGAGCAGAATCGCATCGCTTCCCTCTGCCGCCGCGACGGCGCCGCGCAGCGCGTTCATGTCGGGCGTGCCTTCGGCGGTGGCGTGGCTGAATTCCAGCACCTCGAGGCCGAGATCGGCGCAGATCTGGTTGTGGTTCGGCCAGCTGGGCTTGCCCACGATCAGGCGCTTGACGCCGGCGCGCTTGGCCATGGCGATCGCGAGGCGAAGCGAGCCGGTGCCGCCGGGCGTCTGCATGCCCTCAATGCGGCCATCCATGGTCGGGTTCGCCTTGCCGAAGATGTAGGGCATCAGCGCCTCGACGAAGGCCATGTCGCCCTCGGGGCCGAGGTAGGCCTTCGAATCCTGCGTCTCGACCAGCTTCTTCTCGGCCGCCTTGATCGCACCGAAGACCGGGGTCTCGCCCTGACCGGTGCGGTAGACGCCGACACCAAGGTCGATCTTGTCGGCGCGCGGGTCCGAATTGTGGAGCTTGATCAGCGCAAGAAGCGCGTCGGCGGGCTGTTGTTGAAGATTGCTAAGCATGGCGGGCGCGGCCTTACTCTTGCCGGCAGATGGAAGCAACAGGGGATCGCGCGAGAATTGAGCGGCCTGCGTACCTGCGGTGCCGGTGATGGAAAGCGCCGGTGCGGTGAAGGAGCGATCCTTCACCGCACCGGGACCAGCCCACTCCCCATTGGATGTCCCGCTCAGGGAAATCCAATGGGGAGCGGACCGATGCTTAAAACGGCAGCCAGCGCTGCTTGTGAGAGAACTTCATGTAGCCGACATTCGCCCCCAGGCGCAGTCCGGCCCCGGCGCGCACCGGGATCAGCACCACGTCGCCCCGGCGCAGGTAGCTGACGGTAAAGCCGCCGATGAGGTAGGCCTGTCCCTCGCCGGCGCCGAAGCGATGGTAGAGATCCTCGGTGTCATAGAGATTGTAGACGAGCACGAAGGCGTTGCCGGCATTGGCGCCCGCGTCAAAACCGATCGAGGGACCCGTCCAGTAGACAGGCTTTTGCCCTTCCACCTTGTGGTAGAGCGTACCCGACCCGTAGCGCAGGCCGATGGCGATCGCGCCTCCCGCCTCGCGCCCGACGATATAGCCGTTGGGCTCACCCTGCTTGGCGAGCAGATCCTTGATGACATCGGCAAGGCCTTTTGCCCCCTTGCCGAAGACGCCTTCGGCGGCGCCGATCAGGTCGTCCTCGTGGTAGGTCGCCGAGCCGTCGGCGGACGGCGCGGTGGTGCCGGCGGGCGGAGTGCCGATTTCTTCCGGGTTCCAGGTGGATACCCCGTTGTCGGGGGAGGGCGGCGTGCCGTTGGCGGTCGGTGCGGCGTCCGGGCTCTCCGGCGGAAGCTCGGCGGCAGGCGCGGTCGAAAACGTGGTCCCGTCGCTGTTCAGATCGCCATCGATCGCGGCATCGGGATCGACGGTCGTGACCTGCGCCATGGCCGGTGCGAGCGGCGAAACCAGGGCGAGCATGGCCGCCGCGAGCGCGATCAGCGATCGGGAAGCGCGCGCGCCGGTCTTTCGACTAGCCGTTCTCCGGCTCCTGACCAGTGTTGGCATGCAGACAGACATTCTTCCGATCCTTCCTCGCGATCCGATGCGAAAACCCCCTCGGAGCGCGCGATAAAATTATGATACGCGACAAGAATCCACCGCGCCTTACCCTGCAATGAATGGGCGATGGACCGAGTCCGTTTTGCGGCAGACCGAATCGGCAAGGCCGTGAATCGGCGCCGCTTTTCAAAAACGAGGGCAATGCGCAAATGCCCCTTGATGCCCCGAGACCCCGCCGCTATAGGGGCCGCCCTGAGCCGCATCCGGAGACGTGGGTGAGTGGCTGAAACCAACGGTTTGCTAAACCGTCGTACTGGTAAATCCGGTACCGAGGGTTCGAATCCCTCCGTCTCCGCCAATTCCCTTACTAAACGGTTGTTTTTACGCCGAATTTTGTAAGGGAAGACTTGGCATCCCACATGAAATCGGCGGTTGAGACCGCCTAACGGTTCGTCTCATTTTCCGCATGTGCGGGAGCGGTTCGTCTCCTGGCGAAATACGCCGATCGACCAAATGGCGCGGCGATGTGACGCCGCCCTACATTGTGCGATCTTCTATATCGTCCAATGCGCGGAAGCCTTGACGAAATCCGACGTGCCAGCGCCAGCCGAAGCGCTCGACAACCTGATTTCGGAATGGTGGGACTTTGTACGACGGACGGGTTTGTTCGATAATCCCACAAACCCGCCAGCTGGCTGGGGCTTGACTGGGGCGCTTCAGAAACTCCAGACAATCCCGACGCGTCCCGTCAACTCGCTGTTCCCAAGCCCGTTGGCGACGCGGTCGTTGAGGAACCAGACGTCGACCCCGCCATCGACGGACAAAGCCGGGATGCGGTCTGCAAAGGGCTGTCCCGCAATCGTGATCCCGGTGCGAAAGAAGCCGACGGTTTCATGCCCGCCGCGCACGTCGTCGTAATATTCATCGGAGATGCCGAGGACGAGCGGGACTGAGACTCGCACCGGTCTTTCCGGATCGCCGAGGTTAAAGGAGGGCGAAAGAGACGGTTGAGTGTACAGAGCGTCCGGCCTTCCGGGACGGCCGGCTTCCTGGACCATGCGTAATGAGGGCGAGAGGGAAAAGGCATCGAGCGGGATGGCGCCAGCCCAAATCCCGGTATCATCGAACCCGACAATGAGTTCAAGATCGTTGTAGCCTTCAAAAGCTTCGCTCAGCGATTCATAGCGATAATACGTCGCCGAAACGGTCCAGCGCTGACCCAGTTCCAGCCTCGCTCCGGCGTAGAGGTCGTTTTCATAGAAGCGGGTCAACTGACCGGTCTCGGTCGGCTCTACCGGGCCGAGCTTGATGCTGTTCCAGTTGCCGACGAATACTTGGACCCTGGTCACCGCCCCGCCCGTCAGTTCGGGCACATCCACCGTCACCGTGACGTAAGCCTGAAGGCTCGGCTCCTCGGAAAAGCTTATGCCTCTCGAAATGTACGTGCTGACGACCGCTGCGCCGACAGCGGTCGTGATCCGGTCCTTCCTTGCCTCGCCTTCCTCGATCGAGGGATCTGACGACGGGCGATCCGCGCTTTCAGGCATCTGCGTGTCCTGGGCCACGACTGAGGCAGCGGTAGTCCCGAAAGCGATGACGATGCCCGGAATGAAGCGTCTCACATTCTTGCCCCCCGGATTTCACGATACCTCGATGAAACCGGGCCAGGCGCAAATCGTTCCCCTGGGCAACTGGCGGGGTGACGTCACAGCAGAGATAGACAAGGCCGATCTGGAAACAACGCGCGCTGCCTCCCGGCATGGTGGCGACGTCCGCTCCCCCGAACAAGGACGAACAGAACGTAATCGCAGCAGCGACAGTCACTTAAGCATTTTTGATTGCTGGGATTTCGGCGACACCGACGAGGTCAACAAAATCCTCATCACGCTGGCGCGACCCGGTCGATCACCAGCGCTTCGAACATGCGAAAAGTCGAGCGGAAAACTGCGGATTGCCGGGTCCGAGATCTATGCCGTCAAACTGAACGCCGCATCATTCCCTCGGCTTCAATGTTACCCAGATATCGACCGGCGCCAAAAATTTACCCGGCGCGGGCTTTCCCACGTCAATCCTCTCCGCAGTGACCAACTCACCCGTCTCAAGGTTAAAGCTGATCCAGGGTTTGGGCATGCGGCCAAACTTCATCTTCTGGATAGGCAGACCAGTTGCCGTGTTCATAATCGTGGCGATGATGCTCATTCGTTGGCTGCTAGCGAGCGCGCGTCCGATGTGTCCAGTTCGTGTGGGAAGCTATCTACAGTCCACACAAACTCAATCTCTCACATGCGGAGCCGACAGACGTCGAGTCACCCCTCCATGGGATCGCGAAAGGGTCCGGCGAGATGACCTCCGTCGACCAGCAGTTGTGATCCCGTGCAATAGGAACTTTCGTCGCAGGCGAAGAACAGTGCGGCATTGGCGATTTCTTCGGCGCGGGCCATTCGCTTGATCGGTTGGCGGGCGATCGCCTTTTGAAGTCGCGCCATGGCTGCGGGGGCCATGGCGCGGTCACGGGTGGTCTCGACGATGCCGGGATGGATGCTGTTCACGCGGATGTTGCGATCACCGAGTTCGAGCGCAAGTGCCCTCGTCATACCGGTGACGGCGAACTTGGTCGAAACATAGGTGCTGAGATGCGCCACTCCGGCCAACCCGTCGATCGACGAGATGTTGACGATCGAACCGCCGCCGCGCGCTGCCATTGCAGGAACCGCCGCGCGAATGCCCAGCCATACTCCATGGAGGTTGAGATCGACGATGGCGCGATGCTGGTCGACGTCCTGGTGTTCAATCGGGCCGCCGCAGCCGGCACCCGCGTTGTTGACCAGCACGTCGAGCCCGCCGGTTTCGGCGAGGGCAGCGGCCCACGATACGGGGTCGGTAACGTCGAGTTCGACGTAGCTGGCGCCGATGCCTCGCGCAACGTCCCGGCCCCTTTCGGTCTGCACGTCACCGATGATGATAGTCGCCTCGTGCTGGGCGAACTTGCGCGCGATGGCCTCGCCGATCCCCTGCGCCGCGCCAGTGATCAGCGCAACCTTGCCATTCAATCTGCCTGCTTCGCTCATGGCATGCTCACTCCGCCGTTGGGTCTCAGTATCTGTCCCGTCACGAACCGGCTGGCATCCGAGGCCAGGTACAGCACCGCGAGCGCGATATCGCGCGGCGTGCCGACGATCCCCAGGGGTGACGCGCCGGCGCGCAGACGCATGCCTTCTTCGCGCTTGTCGGAGTCGATCGCGCCGGTTTCGTCGCGGAAGCCATGCGTGCCCATCGCGGTCTCGACCCAGCCCGGAGCGACCGTATTGGCGCGAATGCCGTAGGCGCCGAACTCTTTTGCGACGGTGCGGGTCAGCATGTTCACCGCCGCCTTGGTCATAGAGTAGAGCGAAAGGCCCGGCACCGGGTTGTCGGCACCGCTCGACGAGAAGTTTATGATCGACCCGCTGCGGTTGGGGCACATCACCCTTCCGGCCGCTGCGCAGCCCCAATAGACGCCCTTGAGATTGATGGCGAGCATCCGGTCGACCTCTTCGTCGATCGCCTCGATCACCGGACGGTTGACCAGAATTCCGGCCACGTTGACCCAGATATCAACCCGGCCCGAGAGCGCAGCCGCCTTGTCTGCTACCATTTCCACCGCGCCGCGATCGGCCACGTCCGCCGGGCAGACGATCGCCTTGGCGCCCACTCGCTGGACCTGCGCCGCGGTTTCCCCGAGCCCCGCTTCGTTCACGTCGCACAGCACCGGAGTGGCGCCCGCCTCCGCCAGGACCACGGCCGTTTCGCGTCCAAGCCCGGAGGCTGCCCCGGTGACCACCGCTATGCGCCCATCGAGGGTGAAAGCCTGGGCGAGATTTTCCTGCAACGATCCTCTCCCGTCATCTCTCCAAACGGGGTGTAGCTGCGGGCCGGAAGCAGGAGGGGT
Organism: Novosphingobium endophyticum; assembly: GCF_014640675.1. Lineage (GTDB taxonomy): Bacteria > Pseudomonadota > Alphaproteobacteria > Sphingomonadales > Sphingomonadaceae > Novosphingobium > Novosphingobium endophyticum. The sequence continues at coordinate 168,234 of NZ_BMHK01000007.1, forward strand.
CAAGCGACCGGGACGGAAAGGCGCGAAATTCGTATATACGCGGATGGTTTCGCGTAATTACGAATTTGAGTCGTAAAACACGCTATTTGTTGAGGGTAACCGGCGCCCACACCTATTTCTCATCCTCGAAATCGCAGCGAGAGGAGAAAGACATGGAACTTGGCCTGCTATACGAATTCGACGTTCCGCAACCTTGGGCTGGCGAACACCCCTGGGGTCAGCGAATGGCCGAGCGCAAAGCTTATCGCGACAATATCGAGCAGATCGTGCTGGCGGATACGCTCGGCTTCGACACGGTATGGCTGGTTGAGCATCACTTTCGCGAGAACCGCAGCCACATGCCGTGCAACGAGGTTGTCCTCGGAGCGCTGTCGCAGAGCACCCGCAACATTAACCTGGGTTTCGGCGTCGCGCTGATGCCGCACGAGTTCATTCATCCCGCACGCATCGCGGAGAAGGTCGCGACAGTCGATCTTCTCTCGGGCGGCCGCGCAGTCTGGGGCATGGGCCGTTCGACGCCCATGGAACAGATCGCCTTCGGAGTCGATATCCCGGCCAGCAAGGAGAAGATGAAGGCTGCCGCAAGAACCGTCGTCGGCATGTGGGAAGAACAGTATTACGAGGAGCACTCGGAATACCTCGATTTTCCCGCACGGATGGTCACGCCCAAGCCCTACCAGTATCCGCACCCGCCGGCCTGGATGGCCGCATCGACCGAATCCTCGGCACGCATGGCCGGCGAGAACGCCTGTGGCCTGCTGTGCTTCTCGATCATGCAGCCGCTCGACAAGCTCAAGCTGGTGATCGACGCCTACCGTGAGGCGCAAAAATCGGCGGTACCATTGACCAGCGTTCACACCAACAAGGTCGGGGTCTACACGCTTGTCCACTGTGCCGAAAGCCGCGATGACTTCGAAACGAACCGCCTGTGGGAGTCGATGTGGTGGTGGTACAAGGGCCTCGCAGAATTCCACCTCAGATGGGAAATGGGGCACCTGACCGAAGAGCAGAAGGCGGCTGCTTTTCCGCTACTGGAGTCGCGGGCGCGCGGCGAATTCGACATCGAGGAATTCGACCGCGAGGACATGGTCATCGTCGGCACGCCGGACGAAGTGCTGGAAAAGCTGCTGCGTTACGAAGCCGCGGGCGTCGATCAGCTCCTCTGCTATCTGAACTTCGGATATCTGCCGCACGAGGCGATCATGAAGTCGATCGAGCTGCTGGGCACGCGGGTCATTCCCGAACTCAAGCGGCGCGGATCGGGTCAACTCGCGGCAGGCCTCGAGCAAAAGATCCAGGAAGCGGTCCGCAAGTCGGTCGCCGAGACGCTCTGGTCGGAAGACGTCAAGCTCGAGCTTTATCCAGACTGAGGGAGGCAGAACGATGGACAGTTTGTTCGGCCTGAGCGGCAAGCGGATACTTGTGATCGGCGGAGGGCAGGGAATGGGCGAAGCCACTGCCACGCTCCTCGCGAAGCTGGGATGCGGCATCGCCGTACTGGATCTCGAATGCGAGCGCGCGGAGAAGGTTGCCCAAAAGCTCCGCGCCACCGGTGGCGCCGCCTATTCGATCGCGGCGGACGTCACCGACGAGATGGCGACCGAACGCGCCATCGATCGGGCCGAGCGCGAGTTCGGCCCACTCGATGGTATGGTCAGCGTCGTCGGCATGGCGGGATGGGGTACGCTGCTAGAACTGAGCGCCGAGACCTGGGACGGCGATCATCGGCGCAACCTGCGATACTTCTTCTTCGCCGCACGCGAGATCGCCCGCCGGCTCATCGAACGCAAGACGCAGGGAACGATCGTCGCGGTCGCTTCCGTCGATGGCCTACGTTCCGCCCCCAATCATGCCGCCTATGGTGCCGCCAAGGCCGGGTTGATCAATCTGGTCAAGACCATGGCGACCGAATGGGCCGAGGCCGGCATACGCGTGAATTGCATTGCCCCGGGCGGCATCGTGACCCCGCGCATACCGCTGGGGTCGCGCGCGCGCGAACGTGAGGGCATGGCGCGCGTGCCGATGAAGCGCCGGGGTGAGGTCGATGACATTGCCAAGGCGGCAGCCTTTTTCCTTTCGGATTTGTCGCCCTACGTTACCGGCCAGACGCTCGCGGTCGATGGCGGATATACCGCCGCAGGCGGGTTCAGCGACAAGTCCGCCGCGCCCGCCCAGGGCACGATCGGTCTCGCGCCACCTCCCGCGGCATGAAAATACCGATGAGGATACCGGCTGAGCGTGGCGGGCGGGCGCCGCCGCCCGACCTGGCCGGACGCCGTCGGGCCATCGCGGGCGCCGTGGCCGCAGGCACCTGGCGCGCCGAACCGCCGCCGCGCGAGACGGCCATTCGCGGCGTGCGCAGCCTGGTGTTCGGACATGCCCGGGACGTGAATGGTGCGGGGACGGTCGTCCATTTTCACGGCGGCGGGTTTCGCCTGGGCTGCCCGGAAATGGAGGAACCTTTCGCGGCCATGCTGGCGAGCCGGTGCGACGTCGAGGTAATTCTGCCTGCCTACCGGCTCGCTCCGGAGCATCCGTTTCCGGCCGCGCTCAATGATGGCATGGCCCTGATCCGCGCCCGCGCTGGCGATGGCGACGAGCCGCTGATTCTATCGGGTGATTCGGCCGGCGGAGGCCTCGCCGCCAGCCTTGCCGCCCTGTGCGGGGCCGAAGGATTGCCGCTTGCTGGTCTCGTGTTGTTTTCACCGTGGCTCGATCTCACCGTTTCGAGCGGCTGCTACGCGACGAATGCGGCAAGCGATCCGCTGTTTTCGCGCCAATCTGCGAGCGAGGCGGCGGACCAATATCTGCAGGGCCATCCTAAGAACGACCCGCTCGCATCGCCCTTGTTCGCGGAGCTTGCCCGTTTTCCGCCGACTTTCATCAGCGTTGGCACCGGAGAAGTGCTCGCCGACGATTCGCGTCGCTTTTACGAAGCACTGAGGAGATCGGGAGGTGATGCACAACTTTACGGCATAGATGGTATGGAACACACTGCCGCAGTCCGCGATCCGACCTTGCGGGGCGTTGCGCAGACTCTCGATGCGGTGATCCAATTCATCAGTCGTCGGTTGACGGGCCGATCCATCGCTCGATTGCAGCGACCATGATGCCGCCGAGTTCCATCAATCGCGACCGCACCTCCTCGACAGGACCGGCCAAACCAAGCACGACCGGGATGTCAGCGCCTTGCATCGGCAGCGGCATGGCGATTGACCAATAGGCCGAGCCTTCCAACGCGCCGTACGCATACCCCCGGACGCGAATACCCGCGACTTCGTCGACTATGGCCTGGACCTTCGATCCGGGAATTCGTGCCCGCGTGACCAATCGGCGCAATTCCTGCTCCTCAAGCGTCGTGAGATAGGCACTCCCGACGGCGGAGCCGAACACGGAGACCTGCAGGCCGCGCTCCGCTTCTCGCCCCTGCGGTGTCGCTATATCCAGAAGTTGCATGTAAAGATCGTTGGGCGTGGAGACCGTCGCGACCATGCCGGTGCGCTTCTGAACGTCACCAACAAGCTCCGAAAGGCGTCCGCTCGTGCCATATGTTTCGTCGATCCAGGCCGCGAAGGCGGCAAGCCGCGGCGAAGGCAGATAGGTCTTGTTCCGGGCAGTGAAGACAAGATGCGCTGAATCGACCATAGTCTTCAGCAGTTGATTGGCCGTGGAGGAATGAATTTCGAGAGCTCGTGCGATTTCCACGGCTTTTAGGGGGCGGCGCATTGTGCCGAACAACTCGAGGACATCGAGCGCGCGCGTTGCCGAGCGCGACATGCTGCGCCGGTCGCCCGGCCGCCTCACGCGTACGGACATATCCTGCCCACGTACCGGTGTTGATTTGATCAGGGTCATCGAACGTCGTTCTTCCGGGTAATCCGATTTCCCCCAACGGCGAACCTCAATTGACCGCTCCATGGCCTTGTCTGACCGTCATTGGCCCGTTCACGATTGGGGACCGCGCGCTTGGCTAAGGTTTTAAGTATGCCGCCGCGTCAGAACAAACGGAAGCCTTTGGGTGGCGAATTCTGGACCTTGGATAGCGGCCATCGCGAAGGCTGCCGGGCAGGACGGACCGGCGTTGCGCATCCTATGTGTCAACCGGCGTGCAAAACTGACCCCCAATCACCCCGCTAAGGGGGTCAATTTTGCACGCCGCTCCACAGCCAGCGGCAACCCAAACACCGCACAAACAGATCCCATGATTATCGGCGCAGGCGGGTTAGGCTGTGCCACCTCAAGTAGTGGGAGTCCTGATCATGCCGGAGTCATCAAATAGCGCCGAATCTGTCCAATACGATACCACGCTCGTTCTGGCGATTGAGCTCAGCAGCAAGTCCTGGGTTCTGGCAGCACAGGTGCCTGGTCTGCCGAAGACCAAGGCCAAGCGGACCATCGAGCCGGACAAGCTGGCTCTTCAGTCTGCGATCGACAGCTATCGGGTTCGTGCTGCCGCCGCCGGCCATTCAGTCGATCGGGTGGTTGCCACCTATGAAGCTGGCTGGTCCGGGTTCTGGCTCGCGAGATGGCTGATTGCGAAGGGAATCGAAGTCCATGTCGTTCAACCCTCGAGCGTTCCCGTAGATCGGCGCATGCGCCGCGCAAAGTCCGACGGGATCGACGCCGAATTACTCCTGCGCACGCTGTTGGCGTGGCTTCGCGGTGAACCGCGTGTCTGCTCTATGGTGCCGATACCAGACGAAGCCGATGAGGATGCGCGGCGATGCGTCCGCGAACGAACTGAACTCGTCTCCGAACGCGTCGGGCTGGTCAACCGGATCGGCGCTGTCCTCGCGACGCTCGGCATCGAGGGCTACAACCCGCTCCTCAAAAATCGACGGCGGCGCCTGGCCGACCTTCGAACCGGTCTTGATGGACCGATCCTACCTCACGCCCTGGCCAAGATCGAACGTCTGCTGAGCCGACTGGAGCTTGTGCTCGATCAGATCGCCGCGCTGGAAAAAGACCGCGATGCAGTTGCCGAAATGCCCGCTTCGGATGATGCCAGTCGGATGATTCAGCAACTCTGCAGCCTGCGCGGTATCGGGGTGCAGAGTGCCACGATACTGGTCCGCGGAGCCTTCGTTCGTCACTTCGCTAATGGCAAAGCGCTCGGATCATATGCAGGTCTAACCGCTACACCGTACAACAGCGGCGCAGTGGAACGTGAGCAAGGGATCGGGAAGGCAGGGAACCGCCGGCTCCGAACGGCGATGGTCGAACTCGCCTGGCTCTGGCAACGTTACCAGCCCGGCAGCATTCAGGTCGCCTGGTTCCGGGAACGAGCGGGCTCGACCGGTCGCCGGGTCCGCAAGGTGATGGTCGTCGCCCTCGCTCGCAAATTGCTGATCGCTCTTTGGCGGTTCGCTGTGGACGGCGTCGTACCCGAGGGCGCGACCATGAAGCCTGCTGCAGCATAAATTATCGAGATCGGGCAGTACTGCGACGGCAATACAGCCCGGTGACCGAGGGAACGTCGCCGTTGTCCGGCATGGTACATCGCTGCCGTCTTCACAGAGTGGTGCCGTTCCTTTGGAGCTCTCCCGTCCCGAATGCGGGACCGTGGTTGGGAATATCATCCCGCCGGATGTGAGGTTAGCAGGCAGGCCCTGTAGGAAGAGAGCTCACCTCGGATCACAAATGCGAAAACCGTTGACGGGAGAAACATCATGTGAGGCCGGACATATGAAAGCAACCGATCAAAACACACACCGACACAAAGCCCTTGCCAAGGGGGCGTCCACATATGAATCACAAATCAAAGCCGATGGGAATCTGGAGGGTTCTGTGAGGTCGCGCGACGCTCTTAATGTACGGATGTGGGCTGTTTGCCGATAGTCTGCTTACGGCGGGCGGCGTGACGAAGCCGACGCTACTGCCGTTATTGCTGCGGCACTTTCACGTATTTGTGGTTGGAATGTCTCGATTTATGCCTGCGGCAGCGCCGGATTGAAGCGCGGGTGGGTCTCTTCGCTAAACCAGTATAGGAGCGTGCCTGAAAGGAACATCGACAAGCTGACGAACCAGAAGGCGGCCTCGATCCCGCCACTCACGCTCGCCGTCACTCCAAGGCCGAGCGCCCCGATTCCATAGCCGAGATCTCGCCAAAACCGGTAGATACCGATGGCGGAGCCTCGCCACTCAGGCGGTGTGATGTCAGCAACGGCAGCGGAAAGGTTTGGATAGAGCAGCCCCATGCCCAGCCCCGCCACGCTGGCGGAGAGTGACCACCAGAGAAGCCCTTCGCCGCACAGCACCATCGCCACGCCTGCGCCGCAGATCCACATACCGGTCACGCAAGGCCAGAAGCGGCCGATTTGGTCGGACAGGCGTCCCGTGAATAGCTGCGAACCGCCCCAAACAAAACCATAAGCTCCGACCACCCAGCCGACTTCCGGCAGAGTTGCAGCTTTGGACACGAGAAACACAGGAAGAATCACCCAGACGAGCGCATCGACGAACTTCTCTACAAGTCCAGCTTGGCTGATGGCAGCCAGTCTACGGTCGCGCCAGCTCATCACGGCAAACACCTCGCCGCTCGAAGGGTGCTCGGACACGCCCGTCGGGTAGCGCCCGGAATACCCGGGAGCAGCCGTCTTGCGGGCAGCCGCCTCCGCCTGGGCCCAAGGTAGCGTGTCCTTCACCCACAGAATTGTGAGCGCCAGGGCCACGACGACAGCGGCAAGGCCGAACACGAGCAGACCGAGCCGCGGCCCCATTGTTTCCGCGATATATCCAGTGACAATACCAGCGAGAGCAACACCGAAATAGCCTGAAAACTCGTTGAGGCCGACCGTCAAACCGCGCTGGTCGCCTCGGGTGATGTCGAGCTTCGCCGTCTGCGTCATTGACCAGCAAAGGCCCTGATTTATTCCGAGCAGGACGGTCGCGGCGATGATCCAGTTCCAGGTCGGGGCGTACCAGATCATGAACGGGATCGGCAGAGCTACCATCCATCCCCAAAACAGGACGCGCTTTCGCCCGACTCTTTCCGACATGCGGCCCGCAAGGAAGTTCATCGCGGCCTTGACCACGCCGAACGCCACTACGAACGCGGTGAGGAGCAGGAACGAGCCGCGCCTAACGCCAAATTCGGTTTCGGCCATCGCCGGAACAACCGTCCTCATCATGCCCAGTGCGAAGCCGACAAGCAAAACCTGGATCAGCTGATGAGCAAACTGTGTGACGTTTTCCTGAATGCCGTGCTTTAGCTTGGAAGGCTCCATGGAATGAACGTCCGTAATTTTTGCCGCCTCGACAATAGAAAAAGCTTCAGCGGTCTGCCCGATGAGAGGCGGGTTAATCTGCTCTGTCTGGGGGTCAATGTAGGCGATGTGACCGTGCGCTCGGTCTAACCGGGGCCAATGCCTGAAGGGCCGCCGCGGAACGGACATGGATGGCGATTCTCGGCAGAAGTCCCGCCAGAGGACTTGAAAGAAGTTTAGATCATTCTACATTAGCTACGACTAATGGAAATCATCGTGAAAACATCCCCCTCGGCCCTATTCCAGGAACAAGCAGCGCAAGCCGCTTCACTGCTACGCAGCCTTTCGAACGAGAGCCGCCTGCTCGTGCTGTGCCATCTGGTGGAGAGCGAAGAGCTGCCGGTGGGCCGGCTGGTCGAGCGGATCGGGCTCAGTCAGTCGGCGCTTTCCCAGCATCTCGCAAAGCTCCGCGAGGAAGGACTCGTGGCGACGCGCAAGGACGCCCAGACCGTATATTACCGGATATACGACCCGCGCGCCCGACAGATACTCGCACTGCTTCACGACATTTTCTGCCCGGATCTGAGTCGAGGACCCGTCAAAGCCAAACCAATCGGAGACGACCAATGACCGACGACAACGTGATCGAACAGGCGGTGACTCAAGTCCGGCGCGTGCTGGCCAATGAACTGCGCGCGCCGCAGGTGAAAGCGTTCTTCCACGAGCCGACCTTCACTGCGAGCTATGTGGTCAGCGATCCCATGACGAAGCGGGCAGCGATCGTGGACAGCGTGTGGGACTTCGATCAGCCCTCGGGTCGGACCAGCTTCGAGTCCGCCGATGAGATCATCGCCTACGTTCAGGCGCAGGGCTTCACGGTTGACTGGATCCTGGAGACCCACGCCCATGCCGATCACCTGTCGGCCGCTCCCTACCTCCAGGAAAAACTCGGCGGCAAGCTCGTCATCGGCCGGGAGATCGTCACCGTCCAACGCGTGTTCGGGAAGATTTTCAACGAAGGTACCGAGTTCGCGCGCGACGGTTCGCAGTTCGACCGGCTCGTTGCGGACGGCGAACAGCTGATGGTGGGAGAGATCCCGCTCATCGCGCTGCATGTG
>NZ_BMHK01000008.1 GCF_014640675.1 Novosphingobium endophyticum
CAATCGCTGCCGCCATCACAAGCCTCCGTGTGCCTGTGCCAACGAATCATAATCTCAGCAGTTTGGGAATCCCCGACGTGAGTCAGCCTCTCCGCGCTCTGGTATAAGACTGCTCAACGGTGTTCTCGCGCCAGTTGCGCGCGATTCCGTCTCGCGCCTCGAACGCAGCGGCTTTCTTCGATCGGCCAGGCGCTCAACGCAAGAATAGGCGCGCTTCGGCAAGCCGACACGGGATTTTCCTATGATTGTGGGTTGCCGGGAACTGACGTTTTGCGTCCAGCGACCGCCAGGGATTTCATCCAGCCTTGACCAGGGTGTGCGGTGTGTCGGGAGCCCAAATCATTTAAGGATGGTGGACGCACTAGGGCTCGAACCTAGGACCCGCTGATTAAGAGTCAGCTGCTCTACCAACTGAGCTATGCGTCCCCACGGGTTCCGCGGGAGGGTGGCTGGTGGACGCACTAGGGCTCGAACCTAGGACCCGCTGATTAAGAGTCAGCTGCTCTACCAACTGAGCTATGCGTCCACGCCTGCCAAGCCTTGAGGGCCTTGCGGCCTGCCGATTCGGCGGCGGAGCGGCCCGTATAACGTCTGCTTCGCGGATTTGAAGGGGAAAGTTGCAACAATTTCAGGACAGCGATCCCGGCCTGCGATTCCAGCAATTTACCGCCATGATCGTGCCGATGCAGATCATGTTGGTCAGCATCGAAGTGCCGCCGTGGCTCATGAACGGGAGAGGAATTCCGACGACCGGCGCGAGCCCCATGACCATCATCAGGTTGATCGCGACATAGAAGAAGATCGTCGCCGTCATGCCGGTGGCAAGCAGGTTCGAGAAGCGGTCGGGCGCCTTGCGCGCCACGCTCATGCCCCAGCGCAGGATTATCCCGAAGACGAGCAGGACGAAGAAGCCGCCAACCATGCCCCATTCCTCGGCCATGGTCGCGAAGACGAAATCCGTATGGGGTTCGGGAAGGTATTGCAGGTGGCTTTGCGAGCCTTCGCCGAAGCCCTTGCCGAAGACGCCGCCCGATCCGATCGCGATTTTCGACTGGGTTATGTGATAGCCGGTTCCGAGCGGATCGGCTTCGGGATTGAGGAAGGTAAGGACGCGGTTGCGCTGATAGTCGTGAAGCAGCGTGAAGAAGGCGATCGGCGCCGCGATCAGGGCGGCCGTTCCCGCGCCCAGAAACCACCGCAGCGGCAGTCCCGCAAGGAACATGGTGATCGCCCCGCCAAAGCAGATGGCGAGCGCCGTGCCGAGATCAGGTTGCAGCATGACGAGAAAGGCCGGAATTCCGATCAGGACGCCGGCCGGGACGAGGCCGCGCCAGCTCTCGGTCATCGAGGCGGGCAGCGCTTCATAGAACCGGGCGAGCACCAGCACGATGCCGGGCTTCATCAGTTCGGACGGTTGCAGCGTCATGAAGCCGAGGTTGAGCCAGCGCTGGCTGCCGCCGCCCATGGCTCCGATCATTTCGACCAGTACCAGCAGAACGACGATCACGCCGTAGACCGGGTAGGCAGCGGCGCGGAACAGGTTGCGGCTGAAGTGGGAGATCGCGATGGCCATGCCCAGGAACACCGCGAAACGGATCACATGGCTCAGCGCATAGGGCTGGAGATGGCCGCCCGCCGCGGAATAGAGCACGGCGGCGCCCAGCGCGACCAGCCCGAAAAGCGGGATGAGCATCTCCCAGGGTTGACGCGCGATCGCGTCGGGAACGATCGAGCGGCTCACCGCTCTCCTCCACCACGGGGCGACGGCTCGGTGCCCTGCTGCCCCGCGCCGGCTTCGGCGCTGCCTGTCCCCACCGGCTCTGGCCGCGGCGACTGCGCCTCGCTAACGATGGGCTGGTTCGCGCTCCTCTCCTCGTCCGCTTCGCGCGCCTTGCGGGTCTCATCCTCCGTCGAAATCTTCGGAGCGCTTACGCCGTATTGCGAGACATAGGCCTGATAACGGGCGTTGAGCCGTTCCTGTGCGGTCCCGCCCCATTGCTTTTCGAGCTCGTGCAGCTTTTCCAGTGCCAGCTCGGGATCCCACAGGTAGGTCATGACGTCGCGCGCGATTGGATAGGCCGAGCTCGAACCGCCGCCGTGTTCCACCAGGACCGCGCAAGCGTAGCGCGGCTTGTCGAACGGTGCGTAGCAGATGAAGTGGCCGTGATCGCGGTATTTCCAGGGACCGGTCTTGCCGCTGCTGATGTGCAGGCCCACGACCTGGGCGGTCCCCGTCTTGCCGGCGAGCTTGACGTCCTCGATCGGAAGGGCCGCGCGGCCGGCGGTGCCGGGGCCGTTCACCACGTCCGACATGGCCTGGTGGACATAATCCAGATGCTCCTGCGTGATACCCAGAGAAGGAGCGTTCTGCGCCTTGTCCGTCAGGAGCATGCGCGGCATCAGTTCCCTGCCGCTGGCGATACGCGCGGACATCACCGCCTGCTGCAGCGGGTTCACCAGGAAATAGCCCTGACCGATCGTGGCATTGACGGTGTCGAAGGTTTGCCACTCCCTGCCGTATTTTCGCAGCTTCCACATCGGGTCCGGCACGGTTCCGTACGATTGGCCGACAACCGGCAGGTCGTATTCCTGACCGAGACCCAGCCTGCGCGCCATTGCCGCAATGGGGTCCATGCCGATGCGCTGGGCGAAGTGGTAGAAGTAGACGTCGCAGCTCTGGTAGATGCCCTTGGCCATGTTGACCCGACCATGCCCGCGACGGTTCCAGCAGTGGAACACCCGGTTGCCGACCCTGAGGCCGCCGCCGCAGAACACCGATTCCTCGGGATCGAGGCCTGCCTTGAGAAACGAGAGCGCGACCATCGGCTTGACCGTAGAACCGGGCGGGTAGAGCCCGCGCAGCACCTTGTTCCGCAAGGGAACATGATCGTCGTCCGACAGCATCTTCCATTCGACGCGGCCGATGCCGTCTGAGAAGCTGTTGGGATCGAAGCTGGGCATCGATGCCATGGCCAGGATGTCGCCGTTCTGGCAGTCCATGACGACGACGGCGCCGGATTCGGCGCCGAGGCGACGTGAGGCATAGTCCTGCAGGCCGCTGTCGATGGTCAGCCTGATGGTCTTGCCGGGCACGTCCTCGCGCGTTTCGAGATCGCGCACGATGCGTCCGCCCGCGGTCACCTCCACACGGCGCGCGCCGGGCCTGCCGCGCAGTTCCTGCTCGAAGATCTTTTCCAGCCCGTCCTTGCCGACCTTGTAGCCGGGGGTGATGAGGATGGGGTCGCGGTCTTTCTCGTATTCCTCGGCCGATGCGGCGCCGACATAGCCGATGAGGTGCCCGACTGAAGGCCCGGTCGGGTAGTCGCGCGAATAGCCGCGCTGGGTTACCACGCCGGGAAGATCGGGCAGACGCACGCTGACTGCGGCGAAACGCTCCCAATCGAGACCCGAGGCGACTTCGACCGGAGCAAAACCGTGGGCCTTGTCGAGCTTGTCCTGCAAGTCCTGCATGGCGACCGGACCGAAATTGAGGAGCTGGCCCAATCGGGTGACCGTACGCGCGCTGTCCTGCATCCGCTCGGGGATCACGTCGACGCGAAAGTCCGCGCGGTTCGATGCCAGCGGAGTTCCGTGGCGGTCGAGTATCCAGCCCCGGCGCGGCGGGATCAGCGAGAGGTTGACGCGATTGCTCTCGGCTTCGAGTTGGTACTTCCTGTTCTGCGCGATCGCGAGATAGCTCAGGCGTCCGGCAAGCAGCACGCCGAGGCCGCCCTGAACAGCACCCAGCACGACGCTGCGCCGGTCGAAACTGTTGCGCAGCGTCGCCATTGTGACATGGCGCTGAAAGCGAAACTTCATCGCAGGACCACGAACGGGGTGAGCCGGATCCGGTCTACCTTGGCGACGATGAGGCCGACGAGCGGGAAGGAAAGTATGGAGATCACCATCTGCGGCACGATGACATGAAGTGAAGAACTGGCGCCCGCGACATTCGCAAGGACCAGGCTAAACACGATATATGCCACGATAAGCCCGATCGCTACCAGCCACTCGGTGAGAAAATTGCGCCATGGCAGCCGCGCCTCGACCACTTCGAGAACGATGGCAGCAAGGGACCACAGCAGGACGGCCGAACCGAAAGGCTGGCCGGAGTAGAGGTCATCGACGATACCCAGTGGCAACCCGGCCCAGATCGGCAGCAGGCCGGGGCGCAATTGCCGCCAGGAAACGAACATCAGGAAGCCCAGCGGAGGCAATACCGGAGCCGAAGCGATCACGATCCAGCCCGGCAGCACCGAAGCCAGCATGATCGTCAGCCAGGGCAGCGAATGCGCCACCAGCGGGGAAGGAACGCGGTTGATGCGCGAACGGGGCAGCGCGCTGCGGCGAGGCCCCATCATTCGCCGGTGTTCTCGTTGGGGGCGGGCGGAGGCGGCGGTGCCCAGACCTGCTCGACCATCACATAATCGGTGTCGGCAGGATCACTCAGAACCCGCGCGACCGCGCCATCGCGCAGGATCTCGGTCAGGATCGCCATCGGCGTCCCCGGTCGGTAGAGCCCGCCCGACCCCGACGTGACCATGACGTCGCCCTTCTTGAGCGGATTGATCCCCAGGTTGATGAGGCGGACGCGCAGGGTGCCGTCGCCATTGCCCTGCGCGAAGGCGGGTACACCGTCGGTCGAGCGGCGTACGGGCACGATGCTTTCGGTGTCGGTGATTAGGAGCACGCGCGAGGTCGAGCCGCCGACTTCCAGCACGCGTCCGACGAGGCCCAGCGTCGAGCGGATCGGCATGCCCTGGGTCAGTCCCTTGTCGCGGCCCGAGTCGATCGTGGCGAAGCGGCGGGTGCTCCCGCCCGTCGAACTCGTCAAACGCGCCGCGGCCACGGCGCCGTCATCTTCCCGGGTGAGGTCGAGCAGGTTCTTGAGTCGGCGGTTTTCGGCCTCAATCGCCTGCGCTTCGACGAGCCGTACCTTGGCTTCGGCAAGCTCGCGCCTGATCCGGGCCTGCTCGCTGCCCATCGTGAAGAAGCCGGCGATGCTGCTCAGGACGCCCGAGCCGGCCACCCTTCCGCCAGCGGTCGCCTTCGCCGCGGGTTCGGTGATGTCCGTGGCGGCGCCGCGCAGCGACGAAAACGCGCCCGGATTGACGATCGAGACAACGACCAGCCCCAGTCCGACCACGACGCCCAGCACGCCGGCGGTATAGCTGAGGAATGTCGAATATTGCGCTCTGCGGGAAAATCCGGAGCGCCGGTTTGCGGGCGGCGCCATGCGCCTTGCACTCCTTCGCTTGAGCGGCGCACGACCTCGCCGGTGCCGCCCCCGTTCGACAGATCAGGCGGACATCAGCACGCCGCGATAGATCGGATCCTCCATGGCGCGGCCGGTGCCGAGCGCGACGCAGGACAGCGGATCCTCGGCAACGCTGACGGGCAGGCCGGTCTCCTCACGCAGGTAGTCGTCGAGGCCCTGGATCAACGCGCCGCCGCCGGTGAGGACGATGCCCTGGTCGACAATGTCGGCGGCCAGTTCGGGCGCGGTGTTCTCCAGCGCGATGCGCACGCCCTCGATGATGGCGCCGATGGGTTCGGCCAACGCTTCGGCCACGTTGGCCTGGCTGATGGTGATTTCCTTGGGCACGCCGTTGACGAGGTCGCGCCCCTTGATGTGGATCGTCTCGCCGACACCGTCTGCCGGTATGACGGCGATACCGTAATCCTTCTTGATGCGCTCTGCCGTGGCATCGCCGATCAGCAGGTTATGGTGGCGGCGCACGTAGGAGACGATCGATTCGTCCATCTTGTCGCCGCCCACGCGGACCGAGGTGGTATAAGCCAGGCCGCGCAGCGAGAGCACCGCGACCTCCGTGGTGCCGCCACCGATGTCCACGACCATCGAGCCGACCGGTTCGGTAACCGGCATGTCGGCGCCGATCGCCGCGGCCATCGGCTCGAGGATCAGGTGGACCTGACTGGCGCCGGCGTTCGAGGCGGCGTCGCGGATCGCGCGGCGTTCCACCGATGTCGAGCCCGAAGGCACGCAGATCACGATCTCGGGATAGCGGAACAGGTTCTTCTTGCCGTGCACCTTTCGGATGAAGTGCTTGATCATCTCTTCGGCGATCTCGATGTCGGCGATGACGCCGTCGCGCAGCGGACGGATGGCCTCGATGTTGTCGGGCGTCTTGCCCATCATCATCTTCGCGTCGTCGCCCACGGCCTTGACCTTCTTCACGCCGTTCAGCGTCTCGATCGCGACGACCGAAGGTTCGTTCAGCACGATTCCGCGGTCCTGCACGTAGACGAGCGTATTGGCCGTCCCGAGGTCTATCGCCATGTTCTGGGAGCCGAATTTGAAGAATCGCGAGAAGGGCGAGGCCATTGGATATCCGTTGTTTTTCAAGTCAGTTGCCGAACAGAGCTGGGATCGGTTGACAGGCTTTCAGGGGTGAGAGGCGCTCCCTTAACCCATCGATTCGGGAAATGCCAAAATTTTGTGCAGATTTGCGGTGGGATATTTTGGGCGTCCATCTCGAATTGCCCGCGTTTCACCGCTAGGCTGTGTCGATGCCGACAATTCGCCGCCTTCCGGAACATCTCGTCAACCGAATTGCCGCGGGCGAAGTGGTCGAACGCCCGGCGTCCGCGCTCAAGGAACTCGTTGAAAACGCGATCGATGCGGGGGCCGGACAGGTAACCGTTCGCATCGCATCGGGCGGGCTCGACCTGATCGAGGTCACCGACGACGGCTGCGGCATGAGTCCCGACGAAATCGCACTGGCGCTGGAACGCCATGCGACGTCGAAACTGCCGGACGAGCAGATCGAACAGGTCTCGACCCTGGGCTTCCGGGGCGAGGCACTGCCTTCGATCGGCTCGGTCGCCCGGTTGACCATCGAGAGTCGCCCGTCCGCCAGCGGCGAGGGCTGGAAGCGAATCGTCGATCATGGGCAACTCGTCGATGATGGCCCCGCCGCGCTGCCGCCGGGCACGCGCATCAGAGTTGAAAACCTCTTCGGCAAGGTTCCCGCGCGCCGCAAGTTCCTGCGCTCCCCACGATCCGAATATGCCGCGTGCCAGGACGTGGTGCGCAGGCTCGCCATGGCGCGGCCTGACGTCGGGTTCGTGATGGAACACGACGGGCGGCGCGTGCTGGCCGTGCAGCCGCGCGAGGAACTGGCGGCGCGCGTGGCACGGCTCGTCGCGCGTGAGCTGGCCGAGGACGGCGTGTTGATCGAGGCTGAACGCGGCACGGCAAGGCTGACCGGCGTCGCCGGGCTGCCGACCTTCAATCGCGGCGTCGCCGATCACCAGTATCTTTTCGTCAATGGCCGTCCGGTCAAGGATCGCCTGCTGGTGGGCGCCGTGCGCGGTGCCTATTCGGACATGCTCGCACGCGACCGGCATGCCGTGCTGGCGCTGTTCCTCGAAATCCCGCCCGAGGAAGTCGATGTCAACGTGCATCCGGCCAAGACCGAGGTCCGCTTTCGCGACCCCGCCTTCGTGCGCGGTTTCCTCGTGGGGGCCCTGCGCCATGCGCTGGAAGGGGCTGGGCAGAAGAGCGCGCAGCCGCCTTCGATATCGGCCATGAACAACTGGCAGGTCGAGCCTGTCGCGCCTTCCGCCTCGGCATCCTCGCTGGGTTCGCTGTTCGCGCGCGAGTATTCCGCGCCGGTTTCGCGCGTTTCCGAAGCCGGCGCCGCATGGCGTGCGTACGAAGCCGAAGTCATGGCTCCGCCCGCCGCCCGCGCCGAGGAGGCGAGCGATGAACCGGAGGCGGCGCTACGCTATCCGCTGGGTGTCGCAAGAGGACAGGTCGCGGGCACGTATATCGTCGCCGAAGCCGAGGACGGTCTGGTCATCGTGGACCAGCATGCCGCCCACGAACGCCTTGTCCTGGAACGCCTCAAGACGGCGGGCGCGGAGGACGCCATGGCGCGCAGTCAGGCGCTGCTCCTGCCCGAGGTGGTCGAACTGGAGGAAGCCGCGTGCGACGCGCTGGAGGAGAAGGCGGAGGAGATGGCCGGGTTCGGCCTGGTGATCGAGCGCTTCGGGCCGGGCGCCATGCTCGTGCGCGCGGTGCCGTCGGTTCTCGGCAAGGCGGACGTTTCGGGCCTCGTTCGCGATCTTGCCGACGATCTTGCGAAGAACGGCGATGCCCTGCTGCTCGGCGAGAAGCTGGATCTCGTCCTGGCGACGATGGCCTGCCACGGTTCGGTGCGGGCAGGGCGCTCGCTGTCAGTCGCCGAGATGAATGCCCTGCTGCGGGAAATGGAGCGCACCCCCCGTTCGGGCCAGTGCAACCACGGGCGCCCGACCTGGGTCAAGCTGGCGCACGAGGACATCGAGAAACTGTTTGGCCGCCGGTAAGGTAAGGCCGGCCCGGCGGCTCAATCGCCGCGCACCGCGACCATTCCGTTCGCCGTGAAGTGCATCACGGCCTCGCCGTTCTGGTTGTAGGTCGTCAGCCGGTGGCGGACGATCCCCCTTTCCGGCCGCGACCGGCTGCGGCGGGTATCCAGCACTTCCAGTTCGCAGCTCAACACGTCTCCGGGATAGACCGGCTTCAGCCAGCGCAGTTCGTCCACTCCCGGCGAGCCAAGCCCCTGATGGCCGCGTGCCTTCATTTCCTCGACGAACATGGCCATGGTCAGGGCGCAGGTATGCCAGCCGCTGGCGCAGAGTCGCTTGAAATGGGTGGCGGCGGCGGCCTCGTCGTCGATGTGGAACGGCTGCGGGTCGTAGCGCGAGGCGAACTCGATCACTTCCTCGCGCGTGACCCGGCGGCTGCCAAAGCGCGACTTCTGACCGGCGACGATGTCCTCGAAAAATTCCATCACCGTATCCCGTCGGGGCCTACACGTTGAACTTGAAGTGCATCACGTCGCCGTCGTGGACGACGTATTCCTTGCCTTCCTGCCGCAGCTTGCCGGCTTCCTTCGCGCCCGATTCTCCCCCCAGCGTGACGAAGTCATCATAGGCGATGGTCTCGGCGCGGATGAAGCCGCGCTGCATGTCGGAGTGAATCTCTCCCGCCGCTTCGGGAGCCTTGGCGCCCTTGTGCACCGTCCAGGCGCGCGCTTCCTTGGGGCCGACGGTGAAGAAGGTGAGCAGGTCGAGCAATTCGTAACCTGCGCGAATGATGCGGGCGAGGCCGGTCTCATGCAAGCCCATTTCCTCGAGGAAGACCATGCGATCCTCGCTGTCCATCCCGACGAGTTCCGCCTCGATGGCGGCAGAGACGATAACGGCGGTGGCGTTCTCGGCAGCGGCCTTCTCGAAGACACGTTTGGAGAACTCATTGCCCTCGGCTGCCGATTCCTCCTCGACGTTGCAGACGTAGAGTACCGGCTTGGCGGTGAGGAGCTGGGCCTGAGCGAAGATGCGGGCTTCCTCGTCGTCCCTGGGCTCGGTCAGTCGCGCGGGCTTGCCTTCGCGCAGTAGTTCCAGCGCCTGGCCAAGAACGGACGCGGCGATCTTCGCCTCCTTGTCGCCACCGGTCGCCTTCTTCTGCGCGGCGGGGACGCGCTTTTCGAGGCTTTCAAGGTCCGCGAGCAGCAGTTCCGTCTCCACCGTCTCGGCATCGGCGATAGGATCGACCTTGTTCTCGACGTGCTGGATGTCGTCGTTCTCGAAGCAGCGCAGGACATGGACGATCGCGTCGACTTCGCGGATGTTGCCGAGGAACTGGTTGCCGAGCCCTTCGCCCTTGGACGCACCGCGAACGAGACCGGCGATATCGACGAAGGAAAGCTGGGTCGGGATGATCTTGGCCGAGCCGGCGATCGCGGCCAGCTTGTCGAGGCGCGGATCGGGCACGCCGACCTGACCGACATTGGGCTCGATCGTGCAGAACGGATAATTTGCCGCCTGCGCCGCCTGCGTCTCGGTGAGCGCATTGAACAAGGTGGACTTGCCGACATTGGGCAAGCCCACGATCCCGCAACGGAAACCCATGTATAACTCCGCGAAAATGCAAATTTGCTCGCCCATAGCCGCAGCGATCGGTCTTGACCAGTTTCACCTAATCTTCACCCGGCCGGCATAGGAACCGGGGCCATGAAACCAGCAATTCGCCTCGCTCTCCCGCTCGCCGTAGCGCTTCTCCTCGCCGGATGCGGGGCTAGCCCAGAAGAACGTCTTGACCGTGCCGAAAAGGCCTATGCGGCGCACGATTATTCAGCGGCCCGCGTCGATCTCGGCAGCATCGTGCAGGAAACGCCGGAGAACACGCAGGCGTTGGAACTGCTGGCGCGGACCTACATCGCGCTGTCCGATCCGGTATCCGCCGACGGCATGCTCGAAAGGCTCTCACGCCTGGGCGCGCTGCCAAAGGATGCGCCGATCCTGCGGGGCAACGTCGATCTCATGCTCGGCCGCTACGACGATGCCCTCACGGCGGTGGCGAACGATGCGTCAGCGGAGGGATACCGGGTGAGGGCGCTCGCCCACATCGGCAAGGGTGAACACGACAAGGCGGCGCGGATGTTCGCCGCGGGCGAAAAGGCCAAGGGCAGCCGGGGCCGGTTGCTGGCGGACTACGCCAATTTCCAGCTTGAGGCCGGCAACCCCGCCGAGGCGCGCCGCCTGGCGGAACTGGCCGCCCGGGAACAGCCGCGCCCGCTCAATTCCTATCTGGTCAGCGGTGATCTGCTGGCGTCGAACAACGAACTCGACAAGGCGCTCGCGGTGTTCGGCGCGGCCCTGAAGGCCTATCCGGAAAGCCGCGCGGCGCTGCTGGGCAAGCTCAATGTTCTGGGCGCGCTCGGCAAGATCGACGAATTGCGGCCGCTCGTCGCGAAGAGCCTTTCGGCGAGTCCGGACGACCCCGAGATCATCCTTCTCGATGCCCGCGTCGACGCTCTTGACGGCAATTGGCAGAAGGTTCGCGAAAAGCTGCAGGCCCGCGAGGGTGCGCTGGAACAGCAACCGCAGGCCAATGCGCTCTATGCCAGGGCGCTGCTTGAGCTGGGGCAGGGGGAGCAGGCGCGCATGCGGCTCTCCTCGCAGCTTCTGCGCGAGCCGGACAACCGCCAGGTTCGCCTGCTGCTGGGCGAGACCAAGCTGAAGCTGGGAGATTCCGCGGGCGCGGTGGAAACCCTGCAGCCCTTCGGGCAGCTTCGAGATGCAACGAGTGAGCAACTGGGGCTTCTCGCCGAAGCCTACAAGGAAGTCGGCAACCCGCAGGCGGCCGCCACGACGCAGAAAGCGCGCGAGGCGGTCGGTGCCCGGCTCGTCTCCCGGCTTGCGAGCGCGGACAAGGCGATCCGCCGCAAGGACTGGCAAACCGCCATCAGGGAATATGAGACGATCCTGGCGCAAACGGACGGCAGGAACGTGCTGGTGCTCAATAACCTTGCCTTCGCGTACAGCCAGACCGGTCAGGCGAGCAAGGCGATGGATCATGCGGAACGGGCGTTCGAGCTAGCGCCTAATAATCCTTCGGTGATGGATACCATGGGCTGGCTGCTCCACCGGTCGGGCAAGGACCGGCAGCGTGCACTGGCCCTGCTTCGGGAGGCGGCTCGCAAGGCACCGGGCAACGCCACGATTGCGCGGCATCTTGCCGAAGCGGAAAAAGGCTGAACGAGAAAAGGCCCCCCCTGCTATGCGCGGGAGGGGCCTCTTCGGGACGCCCTGAGGGAGCTAATCCAGGGCGTTGATCAGATCAGGCCGCGCCGAGAGCAGCGCGGCGGCGCAAGCGCGCCATGGCGAGGCCGGCAAGACCAAGACCGAGAATGCCGAGCGTGCCGGGTTCGGGAACCGGCGTTCCGCCCGATGAGCTGGAACTTGAGATCGTGCCCGATCCGCTGGCCGATGTAACTTTGCCGGCGCCGGTGATCGACTGATAGCGGTTGAAGAAGTCCGACAGCGTGATCGCATCGGGCGCGGCATCGAAGGAGAGTGTCAGCGTTCCCGTGCCGGTATCGCTTGTTTGGACACCGCCGGTGTTGCCCGCGCACGAGTTGCTGGAACCGCCCTTGAAGCAGACGTCGACCGTCCCGATGCCGTTCGGGTAGTTACTGTCAAGCACCGCGTAGGAGAACGCGCCCGTGCTGCTCGCGCCGGCGATCGTCGGGTCAACGTCGAAAGCGAAGCTCGACACGCGCGAGTCCAGGCCGCCGCTGGTGGTGTTGGTCAGGCTGTAATCGAACACGTAGCCGGTCGATGTGATCGACGACAGGGTGAAGGTCGCATCGGCGGAAAGCCCGTTGATCGAGGTTCCATCCGCAAAACCGTCGAAACTGACCGAGAACGACTGGCCGATGTTGCTCGAGTCGAGCGTGATGGCGTCGGCCCAGGCCGGAGCAGCGAATGAAAGGCCGGCGACAGCGGCCAGTCCAGCAAATGTATTCTTCAGGCTCGACATAAATGTCCTTCCGGTTGGCATACAATCAGCGGCGGACGCGGCGACGGCGGGCGTAGGCCATGCCGATCAGGCCCAGACCGAGAATGCCGACCATGCCGGGCTCGGGTACCTCGGAACCACCCGAAGTGGTGGAACCGCCCGAGGTGCTGGTCGAACCGCCCGAAGTGGAGCCGCAGGTCTCGTGACCGCAGCCGCAATAGTGGCTGTGCTTCCAGCCGTCCCAGCCCCACGCATGGGCGGGCGCGCTGATGGCCAGGGTCGAACCGGCCATGATGGCGGCGGCAAGCAGGGTCTTGCGGATCATATTGAATTATTCCCTCTGTTTCCGTCGTGGTTGCCCACCATTCAGCAAGCGGCGTGCCAAATGCGGAAATCCGGGATCTTCGATAGTTAATGGCTTTCGGGGCGCGCCGCAGTTGTAAGCTAACTCGACACTAACAAGGCAGATTTTTCAGCTAACACAGCTATTTGCCGATCGCGGCCGAACCGCGCCCGAAGCGGGATCAGTCCTGCTGCCGCAGCGCGACGTCGCTCATGAAACGGGCGTCGTCGCCGGCGGCGAGGCGGTCGGATTCCGCGGCCACGGCGCCGAGCATCACGATCAACGGGTCCATTTCGGCCTTGGAATAGTTGCCGAGTACATGGCCCGTGACCCGGTCCTTGTGACCGGGGTGCCCGATGCCGATCCGCACGCGGCGGAAATCCGGCCCGAGGTGCTGCCCGATCGAACGCAGGCCGTTGTGGCCCGCGAGGCCACCGCCCCGCTTCACCTTGACCTTGAACGGAGCGAGATCGAGCTCGTCATGAAACACGGTGAGATCGGAAGGATCGAGCTTGTAGAAGCGCATCGCCTCGCTCACGGAGCGGCCGCTTTCATTCATGAAAGTGGCAGGCTTGAGCAGCAGAATCTTCTCGCTGCCGATGCGGCCTTCCTGCATCCAGCCCTGGAACTTCTTCTGGACCGGGCTGAAGCCGTGGACTTCGCCGATCGTGTCGATCGCCATGAAGCCGACGTTGTGCCGGTGCATCGCGTACTGCGGCCCGGGGTTACCGAGACCAACCCAGAGCTGCATTGGCTACCTCCCCGCCCGCAAACGAAAAAGGCCCCTCCCGCGCATCGCGTGATCGCGGCGCGGAAGGGGCCCCGGGTTCCGCGAATTATTCGCTTTCGGCTTCGGCTTCGCCTTCGGCCTCTGCCTTGGTCGTGTCGCCTTCTTCGCTCTTCATCGCGGAGGGAGCAACGATCGTGGCGATGGTGAAGTCACGGTCGGTGATCGCGCTTTCCGAACCTGCGGGCAGCGTGACGTGGCTGATGTGGATCGATTCGCCCACATCGAACCCCGTGACGTCGATCGCGATCTCTTCAGGGATCTTGTCGGCGTCGCAGACCAGTTCGAGCTCGTGGCGTACGATGTTGAGCACGCCGCCGCGCTTGAGGCCCGGAGCCATCTCTTCGTTGATGAAAGCAACCGGCACGTTCACGTTGACCGTGGCGCCCTTGGCAAGGCGCAGGAAGTCAGCGTGGAGCGGACGGTCGTTGACGGGGTGGAAGGCAACGTCCTTGGGCAGCGTCCGGAACTTCTTGCCGCCCACTTCGACCTCGACGATCGAGTTGAAGAAGTGACCGGTGCCGAGCTGACGGATCAGCTCCTTTTCCTCGATGTGGATGGCGAGGGGTTCTGCCTTGCCGCCATAGACAACGGCGGGGACGCGGCCACTGCGACGCAGGGCACGGGAGGCTCCCTTGCCTGCCCGTTCGCGCGTCTCGGCCGGCAGGGTAAGCGTATCGCTCATGGGACTTGCCTTTCGAAAACTGGATTGAATGCGGCTGACGGATCGACCACCGATCCGCACCGCCCCGCCACGCCTCCAGGGATGACCATGACGGGAAGGGCGCGCCCTTATCCGCAAACACCCCCGAATGCAAGGTGCGGCAACCGTCGCGGCGGCTATTCCGCCCGCGTGACGGTATAGCCCCGCGCCGCCAGCATTGCCGGAAGACCCTGCGGCCCCGCCATATGCGCCGCCCCCACGGCCACGAAGGGTGTCTGCCCGGATTTCATCGCCGCCGTGACCTTTCCGGTCCAGGCACGGTTGCGCCCCGTGAAGAGAATCTCGCGCAGTTCCGGATCCGCGAGCAGGCCGCGCCGGGTTTCCTTCTCGATCGCCTCCATGTCTCCGGTGCGCCAGCTTTCCGCCAGGTCGGCATCGGAACGCGATGCTTCCAGCACCACGGCGCCCAGGAGGTCGCGCTGTTCTGCCTCGGGCAGGGCATCGAAGAGGCCGAGCTGCCGCGCGGCGCCCTCCAGTTCGACCACCGGTCGCTCGCCCGCCTCGGCAATGACCGCGCGGTCGACGCCGTTGCGCGCATCCTCCTCGCTCGCCCCGGCCCGTGCCAGAATCAGCGCGGCGGCCCAGGTGTCCATGGCGGCGAAGTCGCTGTCCCGATAGCCGGATTTCCCGAGCAGCATGGCGAGCGCTTGACGCTCATCCGAGTCGACGCGCCGAGACAGGGGCGGCTGTCCCTCGCTCTTCGCCAGCCTTGCGAAAGTCGCGGAGACTTCCGCCTCCTCGGCGAGATTGGCGACTTCCACCATGATCGTATCGGACTGTTCCAGGGCCTGCCTTACCGTCGGCGTTTGCCATGCGAGCGGCTGTTTGGCGGCGTGGATCGTCCCGAAGAGCCAGGCCCGCTTGCCCCCCGGACCGTCGACTCGCCAGAGTGCAGGATCAGCCGGCCGGGGTTCGGACGAGCACGCCAGCAGCGCGAAGGGCGCGAGGAGGGCCAGGAGCCAGCGCAAGGGGGATTACTGCACGCGGGTGGTGGTCACGCCCTGGGCGGCGAGTTGATCCTGCACGCTGTCTTTCCCGGCGAGGTGACCGGCGCCGACGGCAACGAAGACCGTCCCCGGCTCGTCCAGACGTGCGTTGAGCCACTTGGCCCAGGCAGCGTTGCGGTCGGCAAGGAGCGTCTGGCGCACGCGCTCGTCGGTCTCGTCGGCATTGAGAAGTTCGGCGAGTTCCTCGGGCCTGCCCGCTTTCCATGCGGCAACCAGCTTCCCAAGATCGTCACGCATCGTCGGCAGCTGGTCGAGCACGTCGTTCAGATATTGCTTCTGCGCGTCCGCCGGCAGCGAGTCGAACAGGCCGATCTGATATTCGGCCGTTTCCAGCGCCTCACGCGCGAGGCCGAGCTTTTTCGCCAGTGCTTCGATCTGGGCCTCGACGCCGTTCTCGGCCTTGTAACCGTTCTGTTGCATGGGCAGCGTTGAAAGCAGAAGCGCGGCATACCACGGCTTGAACGGATCGAGCGTGCCGGCGGGCATGCCAAGCTGCGCCATGGCCTTTTCGAGCGTCGCGCGCTCCTCCGGCGGCAGGCTCTCCCGCAGGCTCGAACCGTCGGTGCGAACGGCCTTGGCAAGAAAGATCTTCTGCAGCTCCGCCGGCGAATCGATGATCGCTTCGGTCACCAGCAATTGCGACGAATCGAGCGCCTTGGCGACCGGCCCCTTGTACCAGTCGGTGGCCTCGGGAAGGATGTGGATCGTGCCGAAGAGGTAGATCGTCGTGTCCTCGTCCGCGATCCTCCAGAGCGCGGGGGTAGCCGGTACCGCCGCTTCCGCTGTCGGGAGGGTGGCCGTAGCGGCGGCTTCCATCGCGGGCGGAGTAGCGGCCTCCTGCGCCGGCAGGGGCGAGACGCTGAACAGCGCCAGCGCGCAGGCGACAGCGAACCGCGTGCGCGCTCCAGTCAAAGTGTTTCTGATCACGATCATAAGGTGGCCGACAATGGCCAAACGTCCGATTAACGCAAGCCACCTTTTCTTTTCGGATGTTCTGCGCTGTTGATTTGGCATCCCCGATCCGCCAAAGGCGCCGCAGCCACGAACTTGACGGAATTGCGATGCCGACCGCCGCGCCAAAGGCCGACAACCAGCCGCTCAGCTTCCAGGACATGATCCTGACGCTCCACAATTTCTGGAGCGCGCGGGGCTGCCTGATCCTCCAGCCCTACGATATGCGGGTGGGCGCGGGCACCTTTCACCCCGCCACCACGCTGCGCGCGCTGGGGCCGGAGCCGTGGAAAGCCGCCTACGTCCAGCCATCTCGCCGCCCGACCGATGGCCGCTATGGCGAGAATCCCAACCGGCTGCAGCACTACTATCAGTATCAGGTGATCCTGAAGCCGAACCCGGAGAACCTTCAGGAACTCTATCTCGAAAGCCTTGCCGCGATCGGCGTCGATCCGCTCAGGCACGACATCCGCTTTGTCGAGGACGACTGGGAAAGCCCGACGCTGGGCGCCTGGGGGCTGGGCTGGGAAGTCTGGTGCGACGGTATGGAAGTGACGCAGTTCACCTATTTCCAGCAGGTCGGCGGGTTCGACTGCAAGCCCGTCTCGGGCGAGCTGACTTACGGTCTCGAACGCCTCGCCATGTACATCCAGGGCGTCGACCGGGTCTATGACCTGCGCTTCAACAACGAGGGCGTCAGTTATGGCGACGTTTTCCTCGCCAACGAACAGCAGCAGTCCAAGTACAATTTCGAGATTGCCGACACCGAGCAGCTCTTCAAGGGCTTCCAGCACGCCGAGGCCGAGTGCCGGCGCTGTATCGAGGCTGAAATCCCCCTTGCCGCCTACGATCAGGCGATCGAGGCCAGCCACCTGTTCAACCTGTTGCAGGCGCGGGGCGTGATCTCGGTGCAGGAACGCGCCAGCTACATCGGCCGCGTGCGCGATCTCGCCAAGGGGTCGTGCGAGGCGTGGATCGAGAAGAACAGGGCTGAATGGGAAGCAAAGTTTCCGGGGTGGACGGCATGACTGACTTCCTTCTCGAACTCCGCTGCCAGGAAATTCCCGCCCGCATGCAGGCGGGCGCGCGTGCTGATCTGGAAAAGCTGTTCCGCAAGGAAATGGAAGCCGCTGGCGTCGGCGTGGGTGAGGTTACCGTGTGGTCGACTCCGCGCCGTCTCGCGCTGATCGTCCGCGACCTGCCGCTCGCCACCGAAGCCGTGCGCGAGGAGACCAAGGGGCCGGCCACCAGCGCGCCCGAACAGGCGCTCGAAGGCTTTCTGCGCAAGACCGGGCTGAGCAAGGACCAGCTAGAAGTCCGTGACCTCAAGGGCAAGGACACGTACTTCGCCGTCGTCGAGAAGCCGGGCAGGGCGGTGAAGGACGTACTGGCCGAGGCAATCCCAGCTATCATCCGCGCGTTCCCATGGCCCAAGTCGCAGCGCTGGGGCGCGGCCTCGATCAGTACGGAATCGCTGCGCTGGGTGCGCCCGCTTTCGGGTATCGTCGCGATCCTTGGTGAAGATCTCGTCGAATGCGAAGTCGGCGGCATCAGTTCCAGCTATGCGACCATGGGCCACCGGTTCCACCATCCCGACGAGATCACCATCGGCGGCGCGCACGACTATGCCGACAAGCTGCGCGCCTGCCACGTCATCGTCGATCACGCGGAGCGGCAGGACCTGATCCGCACGCAGGCCCGCGAAGTAGCCTCCTCCGCCGGCCTGACGCTGGTGGAGGACGAGGGGCTGGTGACCGAGAACGCTGGCCTCACCGAATGGCCGGTGCCGCTGCTCGGCCGCTTCGACGAGGAATTCCTGGAGGTGCCGCCCGAGGTTATCCAGCTCACCGCGCGGGTGAACCAGAAGTATTTCGTGTGCACATCTCCCCTCCTGCTTGCGGGTGAGGTCGGGGGAGGGCTTGTGGGTGAGGGTGGTGACATGCCCTCCCCTAACCCCTCCCGCAAGCGGGAGGGGGACCTGGCCAACGCCTTCGTCTGCACGGCCAACATCGCCGCCAGCGACGGCGGCGAGGCGATTGTCGCGGGCAACCGCAAGGTTCTCGCCGCGCGCCTCTCGGACGCGCGGTTCTTCTGGGAGCAGGACCGCAGGACGCCGCTGTCCGAACACGCGAAAAAGCTGGAGCGGATCACTTTCCACGAGAAGCTGGGCACCGTGGCCGACAAGGTCGAGCGCGTGGCGAAGCTGGCAAGGTGGCTGGTGGAAGAAGGGATCGTCATCCCGGCGAAAGCCGGGACCGCTGGCGACCTCGGCGCTGCCTCTCCAGCGGTCCCGGCTTTCGCCGGGATGACGGCCGAACTCGCCGATCAGGCCGAACTCGCCGCCCGCCTGTGCAAGGCCGACCTCGTCACCGAGATGGTCGGAGAGTTCCCCGAACTGCAAGGCCTGATGGGCGGCTACTACGCCCGCGCCGAGGGTCTGCCGGACGCCGTGGCCGACGCCATCCGCGACCACTACAAGCCGGTCGGACAGGGCGACGAAGTGCCGACCGCGCCGGTGACGGTGGCGGTGTCGCTGGCGGATAAGCTCGATACGCTGGTTGGATTCTTTGCAATTGCCGAGTATCCGACGGGATCGAAAGATCCATTTGCATTGCGCCGCGCGGCACTTTCCGTGATCCGCCTGTTGACTGTTAGTTCGCTACGGTTGTCGCTCAACGAAGCGATCGATGTGGCTGTGGCAGCTGTCTCCCGTTCGCGTTTGCTGGTCGACCGGTCTGAGCTTTCGGCCAGCGAGGAAGCCACTCTGAGTGAAGGGGAGGTAATAGAGCGAATTCTTCTGCCGGAGTTCTTCGCCGACCGCCTCAAAGTCCAGCAACGCGAGGCCGGCGTTCGCCACGACCTGATTGACGCGGTCTTCGCGCTCGGCGGAGAGGACGATCTGGTCCGCCTGCTCGCCCGCGTCCGGGCGCTGCAAGCCTTCGTCGAGACCGGGGACGGCACCAACCTGCTCGCCGGGTACAAGCGCGCGGCCAATATCCTCAAGAAGGAGAACTGGTCCGCGAATGACGGGATCGACGAGATCGAGCACACCGCCGACGAAGACCCGCTGGAGAACGTCGACGATCCCGACATGAAGGCCGTCTATGCCGCCGAGATCGCGGAACATGCCGCGCACAAGGGGCTTTCCTACGTCCCCGAAAAAGCGGAAAAGGCCCTGATCGACGCGCTCGACAGCGCCGAGCCGCAGGCGGCGGCGGCGGTCGAGGCGGAGGATTTCGCGGGTGCCATGGCCGCGATGGCCTCCCTGCGAAAACCCATCGACGCATTCTTCGACGAGGTGACGGTGAACGATTCCGATCCCGCCAAGAGAACCGCGCGTCTCGCGCTGCTTGATCGCTTTCGTGCTGCGGTGCACAACGTGGCCGATTTCTCGCGGATCGAGGGGTAGGGCGGTGACGCCAAACCTCACGTCATCACGAGGTCGTCATCCTGAACTTGTTTCAGGATCCATTGTGCCGTTCGGGCCGTCAGTCTGTGTCGAGAGATGGACCCTGAAACAAGTTCAGGGTGACGAGTCCGGCGGCGCGAACGCCGGCCCAAGGTGACAGGGGACTTTTCCCCGTTTGAACCGTGCAAACTGTGTAAACCGTGTAAACTTAGACAGGGAAGTCAAGGGATAGATGAACAGGCAGGTCTACACCTTCGGCGGCGGCGTCAAGCATGACGATCCGCGCGCCCGCGACAAGGTCATCACCGGCGGCAAGGGCGCGAACCTTGCCGAAATGGCGGAAATCGGCCTGCCCGTGCCTCCCGGCTTTACCATCACGACCGAACAGTGCGTGAAGTACCTCGCCGAACGCGGCCATTTCACCGACGCCGTGCGCGCCGAAGTCGCCGAGGCGCTGACGCACATCGAGAAGACCGTCGGCAAAAGCTTCGGCTCGGCGGCGGACCCGCTGCTGGTCTCGGTCCGCTCGGGCGCGCGCGTCTCGATGCCGGGCATGATGGACACCGTGCTCAACCTCGGCCTCAACGACGAGACGGTCGAGGGGCTGGCGAAGACCTCCGGCGATGAGCGCTTTGCCTGGGACTCCTACCGCCGCTTCATCCAGATGTATTCCGACGTCGTCCTCGGCGTCGAGCACCACCTGTTCGAGGAGGTGCTGGAGATCGTCAAGGAAGACAACGGCTACATGAACGACGTGGAGCTGACCGCCGATGACTGGCGCAAGATCGTCGCGCAGTACAAGGGCATCGTCGAAGGCGAACTGGGCCATGCGTTCCCGCAGGACGTGAACGAACAGCTCTGGGGCGCGATCCGCGCCGTGTTCGACAGCTGGGATTCGGACCGCGCCAAGGTCTATCGCCGCCTCAATGACATTCCGGGGGACTGGGGCACGGCGGTCAACGTCCAGGCCATGGTCTTCGGCAACATGGGCGACACGTCGGCTACGGGCGTCGCCTTCACCCGCGACCCGGCGACCGGCGAGAAGGCCTATTACGGCGAATGGCTGGTCAATGCGCAGGGCGAGGACGTCGTCGCCGGCATCCGCACCCCGCAGTACCTGACGAGGGCCGCCCGCGAGCGCGCCGGCGCCAAGCCGCTGTCGATGGAAGAGGCCATGCCGGCGGCCTATGCCGAACTCGCGGCGGTCTTCGACCTGCTCGAAAAGCACTACCGCGACATGCAGGACATCGAGTTCACGGTAGAGCGCGGCAAGCTGTGGATGCTGCAGACCCGCTCGGGCAAGCGTACCGCCAAGGCCGCGCTCAAGATGGCGGTGGACATGGTGGGCGAGGGCCTGATCGACGAAAAGACCGCGATCCGGCGCGTGGACCCCATGGCGCTCGACCAGCTCCTTCACCCGATGCTTGATCCCAAGGCGCCGCGCGACATTCTCGGGCGCGGCCTGCCCGCGTCGCCGGGCGCGGCATCGGGCGCGATCGTGCTCGACGCAGATACCGCCGAGAAACACGCCGCGCTGGGCGAGGCGGTGATCCTCGTGCGCGTCGAGACCTCGCCCGAGGACATCCACGGGATGCATGCGGCGAAGGGCATCCTTACCGCGCGCGGCGGCATGACCAGCCACGCGGCGGTCGTGGCGCGCGGCATGGGGCGTCCTTGCGTCTCGGGCGCGTCGGGCCTGTCGATCGACATCAAGACGCGCACACTGCGCATGGGCAGGCGCGAGCTGAAGGAAGGCGACGTCATCACGCTCGACGGCGCCAGCGGCGACATCATGGCCGGTGAAGTGCCGACGATCGAGCCCGAACTCGCCGGCGATTTCGCCACCCTGATGGTGTGGGCGGACAAGCACCGGCGGATGAAAGTGCGCACCAATGCCGAGACACCGGCGGACTGCCGCATGGCGCGCCAGTTCGGTGCCGAAGGCATCGGCCTGTGCCGCACGGAGCACATGTTCTTCGAGGCAGGCCGCATCTCGGCCGTGCGCCAGATGATCCTCGCTGAAGAGGAAGCCGGCCGCCGCGCGGCGCTGGAAAAGCTGCTGCCCGAACAGCGCGCTGACTTTCACGCGATCTTCGAGGTCATGGCCGGCCTGCCGGTCACCATCCGCCTGCTCGACCCGCCGCTGCACGAGTTCCTGCCGCACGGCGATGCCGAGTTCGCCGAGCTTTCCGAGGCGATCGGCATCGGGGCGGACACGCTCAAGCGCCGCGCGGACGAGCTGCACGAAATGAACCCGATGCTCGGCCACCGGGGTTGCCGCCTCGGCATCACCTATCCC
This sequence comes from Novosphingobium endophyticum, assembly GCF_014640675.1. Classification (GTDB taxonomy): domain Bacteria; phylum Pseudomonadota; class Alphaproteobacteria; order Sphingomonadales; family Sphingomonadaceae; genus Novosphingobium; species Novosphingobium endophyticum. The sequence goes on from NZ_BMHK01000008.1 coordinate 21,834, forward strand.
GAGATCTACGAAATGCAGGCCCGCGCCATTTTTGAAGCGGCCTGCGACGTGGCGGAGGCCTCGGGAGATGCACCGGTGCCGGAAGTGATGATCCCGCTGGTGGCGACCAAGCGTGAGTTGCAGATCCTCAGGAAGCTCGTCGACGAGACTGCCGCCAGGGTTTTCGAAGAAAAGGGCCGCACGCTCGAATACATGGTGGGCACCATGATCGAGTTGCCGCGCGCCGCGCTCATGGCCGCCGAGATCGCCGAGGAGGCCAGGTTCTTCTCATTCGGCACCAACGACCTCACCCAGACGACACTTGGTGTCAGTCGCGACGATGCCGCGCGCTTCCTCAGCCCCTATGTCGAGAAGGGCATCTACCCGCGCGATCCGTTCGTCAGCCTCGATATCGAGGGTGTGGGCCAGCTCGTGACCATGGGCGCCGAGCGCGGTCGGGCCGCACAGCCGGACCTCAAGCTTGGCATCTGCGGCGAGCATGGCGGCGATCCGGCCTCGATCGCGTTCTGCGAAAAGACCGGTCTCGACTATGTCAGCGCCTCGCCATACCGGGTGCCGATCGCGCGACTGGCGGCGGCGCAGGCGGCTCTGGGCTGATCTGCTCTTTCGGGCTGGGGCTCAGCGCCGCCAGCCCGAAAGCGTCAGGATCTCGAAAGTTTCGAGCGTCCGCCCGTCCTTGCCCGCAGCCGCGAAGGCCTCGCGGGCGCGGGCATACGCGGCCTTGCCGAGAACCGGGCCGGCGTCGGCAAGGACGTTGCTGTGTCCTTGCGCCCGCAAATCGCTGACGAGCCGTTCGAGGCTGCGGAAGGCGACATTGACGGGCCGCTGGTCGATGACCGGGTCGGCGAAAAGGGTGCGCTGCAGGAGCTGGCCGCCGGCGCGCACGTCGACCGCCGGGTGCAGGCGCGGCGCGGGACGCTCGGCGTCTGCGGTGAGCATCACCCCGCGCAGCGTCGGCAAGCTTCCGGCCGCCATGAAGCTGGCGATCATCATGCCGCCCGCCGCCAGTGCGTTGCGGATGTGGATCAGCGCACCCGGCAGGTCGTTCACGGTGTCGAGCGTGCCGAGGCTGACGATCAGGTCGAACCCTCCGAAGGGATAGGGCGATTCCTCGTCGAAGCCGTGTCCCGGCTCGGCTTCCGTTACGTCGACGCCTCGGGCCGACAGGGACCGGGGCAGATCGCCGGTCCAGTCACCGATCACCAGCGCCCGGCCGGGATCGCAGCGCAGGAAGGCGAGACGTTCGAGAACGTCCTCGATCATGTCCTCGACCAGATAGCGCGGCGCGTCGGGCGCGGACTGCAGCGCGAGCATGCGCCGCCTTGCCGCCAGACGGCGGGCAGGGGAGAAGATGCGGGGGGGAGCGTTGCCGGCCATGCCCGCTCCCTGCCGTGTCCCCGCCCGTCACGCAACAGCTTGTCGGTGCGCGTTTACGGTCTAGGATCGCACGATGGGCCTGTCCGCCGCTTTCGCGCCGCTCGTCGATCTCGTCTTCCCGCCGCGCTGCCCCTTGTGCGGTGCGGCTATCGCGTCGCAGACCGGCCTTTGCCCGCAGTGCTGGAGTGCGCTCGCCGTTCCCGGAGAGCCTGCCTGCGCCAGTTGCAGCCGTCCGTTCGGCGATGGCATCCCGGATGGAGCAATCTGCGCGCCGTGCCTTGCGGAGCCACCGCGCCATGACGGCATCGCCGCCGCGACGCTCTACAACGATGCTTCGCGCAAGCTGGTGCTCTCGCTCAAGCACGGGAACCGGATTTCGCTGGCACCGATGATGGCTGGCATGATGGCGACGAAACTGCCATTTCTCGACGAGGGCTGGATCATCGCTCCGGTTCCCCTCCATCGCTGGCGGATATGGAGGCGCGGTTACAAACAGTGAACTCGCGCGGGCCATCTGCAAGGCCTGTGACGCAAGGCTCGTCGTGGACCTGCTGGAGCGCAAGAGGCCCACGCCTTCGTTGGGGGGCTTGGGCAAGCGGGCGCGCAAGCGTGTTCTTTCGGGGGCGATCGGTGTGAACCCCCGGCGACGCGACGATATCAGGGGAGCGAAGATCGTCCTGGTGGACGACGTGCTGACCAGCGGAGCGACCAGTGATGCCTGTGTTCGCAGCCTGAAGCGTGCCGGCGCGGCCCAGGTCGTGATCGCATGCTTCTCACGCGTTCTCGACGAAGCGCGGGATCTGGTCTGAACGACGATCTGGTATCGCCCGATACGAAAACGCCCGGGCCTTTCGGCTCCGGGCGTCCTCGTGACGAAACTCCTGGACCCTGCTTTCGCAGTTCGGCCGCACCCCTGCATGCAGCCTGGCCTGATCCCTCAAGTCTGCTAATCGGTCCGCTCGGCGACCTCCGATCGGCAATTCCCTGAACCGTGGCGCTTGTGTGTCAGCGACCTTTAGGTCAGAAACAGCCCTCCGGCTGCAGTGGCAGAGTCTTACGAAATGCCGATGATGGGAAGTCCATTTCCTTCGCGGCGTGGATTTTGCTCATCAGCTGTGGTTATCATGCAACATTCACATCCTGTTATAGAGGGAAAGGGAAATCTCCGGCATGTCAGACGTCTCATCCGCGGAACGAGAATGCGGCAAGGCCTTCCTGCCCAAATTCGATTCCCAAGGCCTGCTGATCGCGATTGCCGTCGATTCGGAGACCAAGGATATCCTTATGGTCGCCTATATGGATGAAGAGGCACTGGCGAAGACGCGCGAGACCGGACTGGCCCATTTCCATTCGCGCTCACGCGGCAGGCTCTGGCTGAAGGGCGAGACTTCCGGGCATTTCCTGCGCGTTCAGGAAATGCGCGTGGATTGCGACCAGGATGCGCTGATTCTGCTGGTAAAGCCCGAAGGCCCCGCTTGCCACACCGGCGCGCGAAGCTGTTTCTATCGCAGGCTGGACGGGGAAGACCTTGAACCGATTGCGTAACCGGCGGCGACGCGACTTGAAAGACGTGCTTGTTTCGCTTACGTTCCCAATCTAGGAGAATGATCATGCGCGGCCCATACGACCTTTTCTGACGCGTTACGGTGCGAAGATTTCTTCAGCGCCGGTCGCCGCGCAATTCGCATTATCGCAGCTTTTCATGGTTCTGGCCCAGGGCGCTTTTCATTGCGGCCCTGTTCGTTCTGGTTGCGGGCTGGCTCGCGGCACTATTGCTGAAAGCCCATTCACTGCTGCCGGGATTGATAACCGGTTCGGTCGCGGCCGCCTCCATCGTCTTCAGCTTGGCCCGTGCGCGCGAGAATGCACGTGATCAGTACACGCTCGACCTGATTGCGCGGCGTTTCGACGACGGCGACTATGCCTCGAACGTACGGATGAGCAGCGTCCTTACGCGATCAGGCAAGGTCACTCACGAGACCGGTCTCAAAGATCTGTTCGCGCTGGAATGGAAAACCGGCGCCGATCCCGAGAATCCGGCCCATGCGATGAATGCGGCCTATGCAATTATTCCGGTCCTCAACTATTGGGAGCACGTCTGCACCGCCTACGTGGATGACCGTATAAACCGCCAGATATTCGAGGATCTTGTCCAGGACCTGATTCGCGAGCTCGTCTCGCGCTACGCGGTTGTGATCGGAGACATGCGCGCTGAGGATGAGACGAACATCGAACATCTTTGCGCGGTCTGGTTCGTGATCGCGACCGACGCCGAGCGGTCTCTACATTGCGCGAGGCTGGGGCCGGTGCCGAAACGGCTATGTTCCGATGACCAGTGGCGGTGGGAACAGCTCAACTAAACGTGCCGAGCACTTCGTCAAGAAAGGCGATCATCGCAGCCCAGCTCTGGCGGTCCGCGCTGGCATCGTACTTCACCGCGTCCAACCCGCGCTCGTCGCTGCCCGGATCGGTAAAGCCGTGCCGGACATCGCCGTAGGAGTGGAAATGCCAGTCGGCGCCGGCCGTGTCCATTTCCTCCCAGAACGCCGTGACCTGTTCGCGCGGGACGAGCGGGTCCGCATCGCCATGGCAGACAAGGATGCGTGCCTTGATGCTGTCCGGCAGCGCGGGCGCGGCCGTATTGAGCAGACCGTGAAAGCTGACCACTGCGGCGAGATTCTGCTCATCGCGCGCGGCTTCGAGGACCGCCTGTCCGCCCATGCAGTAGCCGATGCCGAACATTGTCAATCCACCGGCGTCCGGCAAGGCGCGCAAGGCGGTGATAGCTGCGGCACACCGTGCACGATAATGGCCATTGTCAGCGCGCAGCTTCTCCGCGAGCGGGCGAGCGGCTTCGAAGTCGGGGACGGGCTCGCCATAGAAGTCGGCGACCATCGCCAGATATCCGAGATCCGCCAGCATCCGCGCGCGTCGTTCCACTGGTGCGTTGACGTTGGCGATGGTGGGAAAGATGGCGGCGACCGCCCGGGGCGAACCTGACGGCCGGGCGAGCCAGCCCGTCAGGTTCACGCCCGCATGCGAATAGGCAACGGCTTCCAATCCGCTCATTCAGGCAGAAATTCCGGTACAGACAAGTACCGCTCGCCAGTGTCGTAGTTGAAACCGAGAATGCGCGCTCCGGCGGGCAGGTCCTTGAGCTTTTGCGAAATTGCCGCCAGCGTCGCGCCGGAACTGATGCCGACCAGCATGCCTTCCAGCCTGGCGCACTGGCGTGCCCATTCCTTGGCATCGACGGGATCGACCTGAATCGCGCCGTCGATCGACTTCGTGTGCAGGTTTGAGGGAATGAAGCCCGCGCCTATACCCTGGATCGGGTGCGGACCGGGCTGTCCGCCCGAAATCACCGGCGAAAGCGTCGGCTCCACGGCATAGGCTTTCAAGCCGGGCCATTTGGCCTTGAGCGTTTCCGCGCAGGCGGTGAGGTGGCCGCCGGTGCCGACACCGGTGATCAGGACATCGAACGGCGCGTCGGCAAAGTCGGCAAGGATCTCCTGCGCGGTCGTGCGCACGTGGATCTCGACGTTGGCCGGGTTGTCAAACTGCTGGGGCATCCATGCACCGGGCGTGGTTTCGACCAACTCCCGGGCGCGCTCAATCGCACCCTTCATGCCCTTTTCCTTGGGCGTGAGATCGAAGGTCGCACCATAGGCGAGCATCAGGCGTCGCCGCTCGACCGACATCGATTCAGGCATGACCAGGATCAGCTTGTAACCCTTGACCGCCGCCACCATGGCGAGGCCGATGCCGGTATTGCCGGATGTCGGCTCGATGATCACGCCGCCGGGCTTGAGGCTGCCATCGGCCTCGGCGGCTTCGATCATCGAAAGACCGATGCGGTCCTTGATCGACCCGCCCGGATTGGCGCGCTCGGCCTTCACCCATACCTCATGGTCGGGAAACAGGCGTGAGAGGCGGATGTGCGGCGTATTGCCGATCGTGGCGAGAATGCTTTCAGCCTTCATGCACTGGCTCCCTCTGACGGTACTGTGGCGCGAATGTACGGGCATGGCGGATTTCGGGAAACAGCCATGCCCAGACGGCGGTAATGACTATGGCACCGGCGCCGCCGAAAACAACCGCCCAGCTTGCGCCGAGGATAGCGGCAGCCACGCCGGACTGCATTTCTCCCAGTTCGTTCGATGCCGAAACCGCGACGCCGGAAATCGCCGATACTCTTCCGCGTACGTCATCCGGCGTGTTGAGCTGGATGAGCGAGCTGCGGATGAAGACCGAAACCATGTCCGCGGCACCCAGCAGGCCCAGGAAGCCGAGCGAGAGCCAGTAGTTCCACGAAAGCCCGAAGGCGATGGTCGCCGCGCCATAGGCACCCACCGCCAGGAGCATCTTGACGCCGACATTGGAACTCAACGGCCGGAAGGCGAGAACGAGCGCGACGATGGCAGCGCCGAAAGCCGGCGCCGCGCGCATCGGGCCGAGCCCTTCCGGGCCGACCTGCAGGATGTCCCGGGCAAAGACCGGCAACAGCGCGGTTGCCCCACCGAGCAGGACCGCGAAGAGGTCGAGTGTGATGCAGCCGAGCAGGAAGCGTTCGTGCCAGACGAAATGGAAGCCGCGAATGATCTGACGGACCGGATGCGCATTGCGGGCCTCCGGATTGGGCGGAGGCAGATTGCGGATTGCCAGGACGCTTGCCGTCGCGAGCACGATCAGGACGAGCGACGTCCAGTAGGGCGTGGCTCGATCGTATGCGAACAGGAAACCGTAGGTAGCCGGACCGATGACGGTCCCGGCCTGCCAGGCGATCGAATTGAAGGCGATCGCTCGCGGGATCAGGGCGGCCGGCACCACGTTGGGCGCGATGGCATTCATGGCAGGACCGACGAACACCCGCGCGCTGCCGTGAAGCGCGGCAAAGGTGAAGAGCAGCGGCAGGCTGTGAACCTCGAGCGCGGTGGAGATGCCCAGCCCGCAGGCAATGAAAAGGTCAATGCACATCGCGGCAGCCGCGACCTTGCGCCGGTCGAACATGTCGGCGACCACGCCGGCGATCGGTGTCAGCAGGAAAATCGGCAGGAACTGGACCAGCCCCAGGAGGCCCAGTTGCAGCGATGCCTGGGAAATCGACATGCCGTATTCACTGCGGGCCACATCGTAGAGCTGATAGCCGATGATGACCACCATCCCCGTGGTGGCGATGACGGATGTGAACCGGGCGAACCAGAACCTGCGGTAGTCTGGAATACGAAGAGGAGAGGACGGCGTGCTCACGCCGGACGCATGGCATCGCCGCCTCACCTTGCCAAGTCGGTCGTTTGTTTTGGGATCAGAAGCTGAATTTGGTCGTCAGGCGCACGTCGCGTCCGGCAATCGGCACGAAGTCTCTCGTGAACGAGGCCGAGCGCCGACCGACGACATCGAAAAGATTGTTGGCGGCAAGTATGACAGTGACGGGACCGTCCTCGCCGAGCGGATGCCAATCGGCATTCAGGTTCACCAGGGTGAATGCGTCCGTGGGGTTTTCGAATGCACCCACGCGGTCCTGGCTGGCGTTCCACTCAACTTCAGCGCGAAGGTTCAGGTCCCCGAGCCTGAGATCGCTGCCGCCGCGAATGCGAAGCGGCGGGATCCGCGGCACGGGGCCGAGGTTCTTGATCCGCGCATGCGTATAGTCCGCAGCCGCATCGAAGCGGAGAGATCCGCCGTCCCATCCAAATGCTTCGACGCTGCCGGACGCCTCGAAGCCTTTGAAGACGGCATCGACACCGGTATACTGGTAGACCGGCTGCTCTTCGCGAACCTCTCCGGTGGCGAGCGGGGCGATGTAGTTGTCGAAATCGGTATAGTAGCCCGTCAGCGACAGGTCGAATTTGGGAGATCCGAAGCGGACGTAGGCTTCAAACCCGTTGCTGCGCTCGATGCCGAGCGTCCTGTCGCCCACCTCGTAGGACTGCGTCGCTATGTGGATGCCGTCGCTCAGGAGTTCCTCGGGCGAGGGGGCGCGGGCACCGTGAACATAGTTGGCGCCGAGGCTGAACCCGCCGTCCGATTTCCAGGCAGCGCCGACAGCACCGGACCAGAGATCGAAGTCTTTGCTGTAGTCTGCGCCGCGAGAACTGATGCGGGCCTGATCGTAACGGCCCGATGCATCGATGCTGAAACCGCCGCCCGGTTCGAATGACTGGAGCGTGAAAAAGCCCAGCCGCTCGATGTCATAGTCCGGCACGACCGCTTCCGGCCCGGTGACGGTGAGGCTGCGCCACAGATACTGCACGCCGCTGCGTCCGCGCCAGCCCGCACGGTTTGCCTGGACAAGATCGCCGCGCGCTTCCAGACCTTCGCCTTCGAAGACCGTCCCGGTTTCTTCTCCTTCATATTCGACGTGACGATAATCGGCGTAGGCCCCCCGGACCTGGAAGCTGTCGAAGAAACCGCCTAGCTTGACTTCCCCACGCAAGTCGAAGCGATCCTGGACGAGGTCGATGGTGACCGGTTCCTCGCCATGTTCATGGCCGCCTTCCTCGCCTTCTTCCTCTTCGTCGTGATGTTCGGTCGCGGGCCGGGCCGGCACGCCATAACGCGTGTCGTAGCGCTGATAGGAAATTCCAAGGCTTCCGCCGGCGTCGATGAAGGCAAGGCCTGCCCCGATCGTCGAGGTCCGCGCGGCGGAGTTCGGGATCCGTCCCTTGCGGCCGGCTGCCTCCTCCAGTTCGTCCGCTTCGCCGGCTTCTCCCTCGCCGCGCAGTTCCGCCGCGGATTCCAGCATCTCGGCCCGCAACGCCTTCGAATAGACGTGGCCTCCGATCCTGAGATCGTCGCTCTTGCGCCAGGACCCGTCGACATGGGCGACGAAACGATCGCCAAGGGGAACGTCGAGTGCGCCGCTCAGGGCGCGCTCGTCCGCGGCCGTGCCGTAGCTGCCGATGGCGGTACCCGTGATGGAGCCGGGCACCTGACGGGGGATGCGCTTGTCGAGCGCATTGACGGCGCCGCCTATGGCATTGCCGCCGAACAGCAGCACCGAAGGGCCATGATAGACGTCGATGTGATCGACGGTCAGGGCGTCGAAGACGACAGCGTGGTCGACAGAGACATTCGAGGCATCGAGCGAGCCGATGCCATCGGTCAGCACGCTGACGCGATCACCGCTGAAGCCGCGCAGAACCGGACGCGAAGCGCCGGGAGAGAAACTGGTCGAAGACACGCCGGGCAACGAGTTCAGGATTTCGCCGATTTGCGCACGCGTGCTGCTGACGAGCGCATCGCCGGAGATCGTTCCGGTGGCGGCAAGAAGTCCGAAATCCGTGGGCGGGTGCCCGACGACCACGATCTCGCTGGCCGCCGGGCGGTCATGCGGCGAATCGTGCGCGGATGTCCTGGATGAGGACGGGGCGGAATTTTCCGTCTCGTCAGGCTGGGTCTGTGCGCCAGCGGGAACGGCAGTTGTGCCGGCGATGAGTGAGGCGGAGCCCAGAAGGGCGGCGAATCGTAAGGAGCGTGACAACATGCGGCTCCGCTACAAGTAATGATATAATATATCAATACTGCTTCGGTCGCTTCCTACTGCTTCAGTCGCATACTTGCGTGCGGCGCGCAAAGTGTGCCCATCAGGCAACGCACGGGGCGTGACCCGGACGGTCCGCGAGGAAGAAGCCCGAAGCCGCCGTTCAACGACGAGGGCGCAGGCGCGGGTTGGGCTGGAGCGTGTCGATGAGCTTGAGGAAGTCGTCGATGCGGATGATTCGCTCGAACTGGAAACCGGCGCGGCCCTCATGCGACCAGATCAGGTGCGCTTCGATCCGGCCGATGACCGGCAGGCGCATGACAAGCCGCTCACCGCGTTCCAGGCCGAGTTCGCCCTCGGTCATGAACCCCTGCGCGGAGATATTGACGATATGCAGATGGACGTCGCCAAACTGGCGATGCTCGCCGATTACAGCGTAGTCCACGGGATGGCGCGCTGCGCGACGCTTGTCGGTTACAGTGAGCTGTGCGCCGGAGCCCATCGTGTGCTGCCTCTGCCTGGTTTCTGGAATTGGCAGAATGAAGCCAATTGGCAAAAAATCGGTAAACCCGGCAAGAGTTTGCCGCCTAAGGATGTCTCCGGGGGCATGAACCTGCATGGGCAGGGCGCGGCAAGCGCCGGTTCCTGGTCAGATACCCTTGAGGATTCCGTGCTTTTTCTTGCCGAGGCTGAGCTTTCGGGTCGCGCCGGCGTGAACGACTATCAGCATGGCGGCGTCTTCTACGACCGAGTCGTCGAGCCGCACCGCGCCTTCCGCGATCTTGCGCTTCGCTTCACCATTGGAAGCGGTGAAGCCCAGCGCGGTGCACGCCGCGGCGAGGCGAATTCCGTCGCCGTCCACTTCGACCGTGGGCAGGTCCTCCCCGAGGCCGCCGCCGGCGAAAGTCTCGCGCGCGGTCGCTTCCGCGGCCACGGCGGCATCCCTGCCCCGGCAAAGCGCGGTCACCTCATTGGCGAGGACAACCTTGGCATCATTGATCGCGGCGCCTTCCAGCGATTCGAGTCGCGCGATCTCATCCAGCGGCAGGTCGGTAAACAGGCGCAGGAAGCGCCCGACGTCGCGGTCATCGCAATTGCGCCAGTATTGCCAGAAATCGTAGGCCGGAAGCTGGTCCTCGTTGAGCCAGACGGCGCCGGCGGCGGTCTTGCCCATCTTGGCGCCGTCGGCAGTAGTGAGCAGCGGCGTCGTGAGACCGAGGACTTCCCTGGCGTCCATGCGGCGGGTCAATTCGATACCGTTGACGATGTTGCCCCACTGGTCCGAGCCGCCCATCTGCAGCATCACGCCCATCGTCTTCGAGAGATGGCGGAAGTCGTACCCTTGAAGGATCATGTAGTTGAATTCGAGGAACGTCATCGGCTGCTCGCGTTCGAGGCGCAGGCGCACCGAATCGAATGAAAGCATCCGGTTGACGGTGAAATGCGTGCCCACTTCCTGGAGAAGCTGAATGTAGCCGAGCTGGCCGAGCCAGTCGTGGTTGTTGACCATCACCGCGTCGGTCGGGCCGTCACCGAAGGTCAACAGGCGTGAGAAGATCGTGCGGATCGAGGCGATATTGGCCTCGATCGTCTCATCCGAGAGCATCTTGCGGCTTTCGTCGCGGCCGGTGGGATCGCCGATGCGGGTGGTGCCTCCGCCCATCAGCACGATCGGCTTGTGCCCGGCCTGCTGCAGACGGCGCAGCATCATGATCTGCACCAGGCTGCCGATATGCAGCGACGGTGCCGTGGCGTCGAAGCCGATGTAGCCGGGAATGACCTGTCTGGCAGCCAGGGCATCGAGCCCCGCCGCATCGGTCATCTGATGGATGTAGCCGCGCTCGTCGAGCAGGCGGAGAAGGGATGAGCTGTAGGTCATGGCCTTGTTCGGATCGGCTAGGGTTGGTCGGAGCGGCGCGCCTAGCACGCAGGACGCGCGAAACAAAGCCGCTCGCGACTGCGCCGCACATCCGGGGCGAGTGATCGTATCGCCGCTCGGGATCGGTGACGATTGGGATTGCCTTTTGACGCCCGATGCGCCGTAGTCCCCCCGGTCATGCCCAACCTCATACACCACCCCGCCCATTCGCCCTCGCTCGTGCGCAGCGTCGAGGCGCGGTTCATCGGCTTCGACCATACCTGGGTTCGTGTACGCTGGAAGGTTCTCGGGGCGGCGAATCTCGTGGTTCCGGCGTTTTCCGGCAAGGGGAGGGCGGACGAGCTGTGGAAGACCACCTGCTTCGAACTGTTCCTCCAGGCTCCCGGCGAGGCCGGTTACGCCGAGATCAACCTCTCGCCCTCCGAGCGCTGGAACGTCTACGATTTCACCGGCCGCCGCGAAGGCATGAGCGAGCGGCCGATGCCTCGCGAACCGGACTGCGCGATGCGCCAGGGCACCGACATGGCGATCTTCGATGCCGCCATTCCTGCCGCTGGCCTCCCGCCGTACCCGTGGCGCTGCGGCATGAGCGCCGTGATCGAGGAAGGCGGCGCGAAGTCCTATTGGGCGCTGGCGCACGGCGATGCCTCCGCGCCGGATTTCCACGATCCGGCTTGCTTCACGCACGAGGTTGCGGCACCCGGTGCGCCATGAAATTCGGTATCGATCGCCTGCTGGCGGAACCTGAACTGCGCAAGCCCCTGATCGGCAGGCGCGCCGCGCTCGTCGCGCATCCCGCCTCGGTCACGCAAGGGCTCGTCCACTCGCTCGATGCCCTCGCGGCTTGCCCCGATATCACCCTGACCGCCGCTTTCGGTCCGCAGCACGGGCTCAAGGGCGACAAGCAGGACAACATGGTGGAGAGCGCCGACGAGCGCGATCCCGCCTATGGCATCCCGGTGTTCAGCCTCTACGGCGAAGTGCGCCGGCCGACGGCGGCGATGATGGATACCGCTGACGTCTTCCTGTTCGACCTGCAGGACCTCGGCTGCCGCATCTACACGTTCGTGACCACGCTGCTCTACATGCTTCAGGCGGCTGCGGCGCAAGGCAAGAGCGTGTGGGTGCTGGACCGTCCCAATCCGGCCGGCCGCCCGGCCGAAGGGACCACACTGCTGCCTGGGCAGGAAAGCTTCGTCGGGGCCGGTCCCATGCCGATGCGCCACGGCCTGACGCTGGGCGAGATGGGCCACTGGTTTATCCGCCATTTCGGGCTCAAGGTGGATTACCGCGTGATCGCCATGGAAGGCTGGCAACCCGAAAGCGCGCCCGGCTTCGGTTGGCCGGAAAGCCGGATCTGGATCAATCCCAGCCCCAACGCGGCGAACCTCAACATGGCCCGCGCCTATGCCGGCACGGTGATGCTGGAAGGCACGACGCTTTCCGAAGGGCGGGGCACCACCCGCCCGCTTGAAGTGCTGTTCGGTGCGCCTGATGTCGACGCCAGGGCCGTCCTTGCCGAGATGGAGCGGCTCGCCTCCGACTGGCTAACCGGCTGCGCCTTGCGTGAATGCTGGTTCGAGCCGACTTTCCACAAGCATCAGGGCAAGCTCTGCAATGCCCTGATGATCCATGCCGAGAGGCCGTTCTACGATCACCGCGCGTTCCGCCCGTGGCGGCTTCAGGCGCTGGCGTTCAAGGCGATCCGGAACATTATGCCGGACTATCCCATCTGGCGCGACTTTCCCTACGAGTACGAATTCGAGCGGCTCGCGATCGACGTGATCAATGGCGGCCCGGCCTTGCGCGAATGGGTGGACGATCCCGTGGCGCTACCGGGCGATCTCGACGCCATTGCCACGCGCGATGAGGCCGCGTGGCGGGAGAACGTCGGAGAACTCCTGATCTATTGACCCCCGTCTATTGACCCCGTCATCCCGGACTTGATCCGGGAACGGTGGCGGTGTTTACGCAAAGCCTCGCGGACAAGAGCCTCGCCCGGAAGAGCCTCGCCGAGAGGCCGGGCCGAACGACCGCCAGCGGTCCCGGGTCGAGCCCGGGATGACGGGGGTTACCCCTTTTTTCTCGTCAATTCCTTCATCGCCGCGTCCAGCCCGTCGAGGGTGAGCGGGAACATGGCGTCGCCGATGATCTCGCGGATCATGCGAGTCGAGCTGCTGTAGTCCCATTGCCGTTCAGCCGTGGGGTTGAGCCAGACCGTCGCCGGATAGGTCTGCATCACACGGTTCAGCCACACTACCCCTGCCTCGTCGTTCATGTGTTCGACCGAGCCGCCGGGGTGGCTGATCTCGTACGGGCTCATCGAGGCGTCGCCGACGAAGATCACCTTGTAGTCGTGGCCGTACTTGTGGAGGATATCCCAGGTCGGCGTACGCTGCGACCAGCGGCGGCGGTTGTCCTTCCATACACCTTCGTAGAGGCAGTTGTGGAAGTAGAAGAACTCCATGTTCTTGAATTCGCTGGTCGCCGCGCTGAACAGCTCTTCGACCAGCCTGATGTACGGGTCCATCGAACCGCCAACGTCGAGGAACAGCAGGACCTTGACCGCATTGTGCCGCTCTGGCCGCATGTGCAGGTCGAGCCAGCCCTGCTTGGCGGTGCCCCGGATCGTCTCGTCGAGATCGAGTTCCTCGGCCGCGCCCTCCCGCGCGAAGCGGCGCAGGCGGCGTAGCGCCACCTTGATGTTGCGGGTACCCAGCTCGCGGGTGTTGTCGAGATTGGCGAACTCGCGCTTCTCCCAGACCTTGATCGCGCGCCCGTGCTGGCCTTCACCGCCGATGCGGATGCCTTCCGGGTTGTATCCCGAATGCCCGAAAGGAGAGGTGCCGCTCGTGCCGATCCACTTGTTCCCGCCCTGGTGGCGCTTCTGCTGCTCCTCCAGCCGCTTCTTGAGCGTGTCCATGATCTCGTCCCATGACCCCAGGGACTTGATCTTCTCCATCTCCTCTTCGGAAAAATAGCGCTCGGCGACCTTTTTCAGCCAGTCCTCGGGAATCTCGACAGGTTGCTGGCCGTAGTCGGTGAAAATGCCCTTGAAGACTTTCTGGAACACCTGGTCGAAGCGATCGAGCAGTCCTTCGTCCTTCACGAACGTCGCGCGCGAAAGATAATAGAACGCCTCGGGTGTCTGCTCGATCACGTCCTTGTCGAGCGCTTCGAGCAGCACGAGGTGCTCCTTGAGCGAGGCGGGAATCCCGGCGGCGCGCAATTCGTCGACGAAGTTCAAAAGCATGGCATCAACTCGTCGGCGATGGCGATGGCGGTGGCGGCAACTGGCGCGGGAATTGCTCCAGCGCGGGATCGATCGCCGCCCACTCCGGCGCTTCATCGAGCCAGATCGCTGATGTCGGCTTGAGGTCGTGCGGCGGCTCGATAAAGCCGACCCGGACCACGCAGGCGTTCGGACGAGCGGAGTTGCGGCCGATTACCGGAGTGCCGCAGGATGGGCAGTATCCCTGCTCGACGGTATTGCCGCTCTCCGCCTCGTAACGGAACCATGACAGGTCGCCCGACAGTTCGATCGCATCGACGGCGAACAGGGCGTTGGTCGTCGCGCTTCCCGCCGCGATCCGCTGGCATTGGCGGCACCAGCACTGGCGCACCCATTGTGCTTCCCCGGTTAGCCTTGCGGTAACGGCACTGCAGTTGCAGCGTCCGGTGTAAGTCATGCATTTTCTCCGATTCTGGAATGATGCCCCATTCAAAATGAGTCGTCATCCCGGACTTGATCCGGGACCGCTGGCTGTCTTTAGGCAGGCTCTCCCGGCGAGGCATTCCCATGCAAGACCGTGCGTAAACACCGCCTCCGGTCCCGGATCAAGTCCGGGATGACAGTGAATCAGTTCCCCCGTCTTGCCATGAACGCGAGCCTCTCGAACAGCATCACGTCCTGCTCATTCTTCAGAAGCGCGCCGTGCAACGGCGGGATCGCCTTGGTCGGGTCTTGCGCCTGCAGCACGTCGAGCGGCATGTCCTCGTTCAGCAGCAGCTTGAGCCAATCGAGCAGTTCGCTGGTCGAAGGCTTTTTCTTAAGCCCCGGCACGTCGCGCAGTTCGTAGAAGATCTCCATTGCCTTGCGCACCAGCGTTTTCTGGATGCCGGGGAAGTGGACGTCGATGATCGCTTCCATCGTCTCGCGATCGGGGAACTTGATGTAGTGGAAGAAGCAGCGGCGCAGAAAGGCGTCGGGCAGATCCTTCTCGTTGTTCGACGTGATGACCACGATCGGGCGGTCGACGGCCGCGATATGCTCGCCGGTCTCGTAGACGTCGAAGGCCATGCGATCGAGTTCGGCCAGAAGGTCGTTGGGAAACTCGATGTCGGCCTTGTCGATCTCGTCGATCAGCAGGACGGGAAGCCGTTCGGAGGTGAAGGCCTCCCACAGCTTGCCCTTGCGGATGTAGTTGGAGATGTCATGCACCCGCTCGTCGCCGAGCTGGCCGTCGCGCAGGCGCGCCACCGCGTCGTATTCGTAGAGCCCCTGGTGCGCCTTGGTGGTCGACTTGACGTTCCAGGTAATCAGCGGCGCATCCACGGCGCGGGCGATTTCCTCGGCCAGAACGGTCTTGCCGGTGCCCGGCTCCCCCTTCACCAGCAAGGGACGGCGCAGATGGACCGCCGCGTTGACCGCGACCTTGAGGTCCTCGGTCGCCACGTAGCTGCTGGTGCCCTCGAAACGCTGCATCAATCATTCTCGCATAACTTAACTGTCCGATTAACCCCTATTTGGTGCGCCGCAGCATGGCAAGACCGATTGCGGAACACGGGAACGATGGACATCCTCGCGCAGGCGTTGCAAATCCCGGCGAAAGCATTCGAGAGGAACCGAAATTGTCTGAACGCAAACCCCGAGAGAGCAGCAACATCGCCCTGCTGATCGACGCCGACAACGCCTCGCCGGCCACGCTGGACCCGGCGCTGACGATCCTCGGCGATCTCGGCACGGTCAATGTCCGGCGGGTCTACGGCAACTGGAGCAAGGTGGCGCTCAAGGGCTGGTCGCAGCTCGTCCATCGGCACGCGCTCGAGCCGCAGCAGCAGTTCGACCTGACCAAGGGTAAGAACGCCACCGACATGAAAATGACGATCGACGCCATGGACCTGCTCTATGGCGGGCATGTCGACGGGTTCGGGCTGATGACCAGCGACAGCGATTTCATGCCGCTCGCCATCCGCATCCGCCAGAATGGCACGCCGGTTTACGGCTTCGGCTCGTCGCGCACGCCGGAGGCTTTTCGCGAGGCCTGCACGCGCTTCATCGATCTCGAAGCGCTGCCGGGCGACGAGGAAACCCCGGGCACTGGCAAGGGCACCGCTACGCCGATCGACGAGGAACTGATCAAGCTGCTCAGCGATGCCTGGAAGGCCAGCAAGCGCGATGACGATGGCTATGCCAGCCTGTCCGAAGTCGGACAGCGCGTGGCGAACCGGTCGAGCTTCGATGCCAGGAGCTATGGATTTTCGCGGCTGTCGGAACTGGTGCAGAGCCTGCCGAACTTCGCCACCGAGAAACGGGAGAGCGGGCTGTTTGTAAGGCGGTTGCGGTGAACTGTTACCATTAACAAACTGAAAGTTGACAGCATCACCGGTTGGGACAAGTTACCTGCTGCGGTGCTCTTTGAGTGCCGCTTCTAAAGGGGGATTTCGATGCGAACGATTTTTCTTGCGGGCTGCGGCCTGCTGCTTGCCGCTGCGCTGCCGATTCATGCTCAGGACGCGGCAGTTGTGGAGGCACCCAAAACACCGATCTTGTAGGCGGCGGTGGTCGCACCGGCGAGCGAAGACAACATACTGCGTGCGGGAGCCGAGGTTCCCCTGCTGACACGCGAGGAACTGACGACGAAGAAAAAAAAGCTTCGTGTCGGTCAGCGTTTTCAGATGGAAGTGGCGAGCAATATCGAGCGCAATGGAGTGGTGGTCGTTCCGGCAGGAACCCCAGCGGTGGGTGAGATCACCGAAGTGCGCAACAAAGGGATGTGGGGCAAGTCGGGCTACATCAACGCCCGAATTGTCTCGCTGCGTCTGGGCGATCGGCACATTCGCCTGACGGGTACTTTCGACGATAAGGGTGTGACCGGAACTGGCGGCGTTGTGGCGGCGGTTGCTCTTGTACCGATCGCCGGCTTCTTCACTACAGGCACCAGCGCAATGATCCCTACGGGTTCAGCAGTGAAGGGTTTTCTTGACGAGGACATCGTCTTCCGGACCGTTGCTGTTCAGCCGAAGGTGGTGGATGTCCCCGTTGCCGCCGCGCAAGCTTCCGAAATAGCGCCTGAGTAAGGCATGATCCGGAGCTGATCGGTTCGCCTACGCATCGATCAGCTCCGGATCGATCTCCCCCGCGCGGTTCTGGATGAACATGAAGCGGTGCTCCGGATTGCGGCCCATCAGCCGGTCGACGAGGTCTTTCACTGCAGCGCGCCCTTCATATTCGGGCGGCAGGGTTATGCGGACGAGCGAGCGCGTGGCCGGGCTCATGGTCGTCTCGCGCAATTGCTGCGGGTTCATTTCGCCGAGGCCCTTGAAGCGGCCGACTTCGACTTTCCTGCCCTTGAACATGGTCGCTTCCAGTTCGGCGCGATGCGCATCGTCGCGGGCGTAGGCTGAGGTCGAGCCCGCGGTCAGGCGGTAGAGCGGCGGCTGCGCGAGGTAGAGGTGGCCGCGCCGCACGACCTCGGGCATTTCCTGGAAGAAGAACGTCATCAGCAGCGTGGCGATATGAGCGCCGTCCACGTCGGCGTCGGTCATGATGACGATGCGGTCGTAGCGCAGGTTGTCCGGATTGCAGTCCTTGCGGCTGCCGCAGCCGAGCGCCAGCAGGAGGTCGGCGATCTCCGCGTTGCCGCGGATCTTGTCTGCGGTGGCGCTGGCGACGTTGAGGATCTTGCCGCGGATCGGCAGGATCGCCTGCGTCTTGCGGTCGCGCGCCTGCTTGGCGCTGCCGCCCGCGCTGTCGCCCTCGACGATGAACAGCTCGGTCTCGCCACTGCCTTCGCCCGAGCAGTCGGTGAGCTTGCCCGGCAGGCGCAGCTTGCGCGCGTTGGTGGCGGTCTTGCGCTTGACCTCGCGCTCCGCCTTGCGGCGCAGGCGGTCGTCCATCCGCTCCATGACCGCGCCGAGCAGCGCCTTGCCGCGATCCATGTTGTCGGCAAGGAAGTGGTCGAAGTGATCGCGCACGGCGTTCTCGACCAAGCGCGCGGCCTCGGGGCTGGTCAGGCGATCCTTGGTCTGGCTCTGGAACTGCGGCTCGCGCACGAAGACCGAGAGCATGACTTCGCTGCCGGTCACCACGTCATCGGGCGTGATGTCCTTGGCCTTCTTCTGGCCGACCAGATCGGCGAAGGCGCGAATGCCCTTGGTCAGCGCGGCGCGCAGGCCCTGTTCGTGGGTGCCGCCATCGGGCGTGGGGATCGTGTTGCAGTACCAGGAATAGGAACCGTCGGAGTAGAGCGGCCAGGCGATGGCCCATTCGACGCGGCCCTGTTCGATCCCGCCCTCGCTGGGGGCAAAGTCCTGCGAGCCCGAGAAGAACTGGCTGGTGACGCATTCGCGGCCGCCAACCTGTTCGGCAAGGTGATCGGCAAGGCCGCCGGGAAACTGGAACGTGGCTTCGGCCGGCACATCCTCCGCCGCCAGGGACGGCGAGCATTTCCAGCGGATTTCCACGCCCGCGAAGAGATAGGCCTTGGAGCGCACCAGCTTGAACAGGCGCGCGGGCTTGAACTTCTGGTCGCCGAAGATCTCGCGGTCGGGCGTGAAGGTGACCGAAGTGCCGCGCCGGTTGGGCGCCGCGCCGATCTTCTGCAAGGGGCCGAGCGTCTCGCCGCGGGAGAATTCCTGCGCGAATAGCTCCTTGTTGCGGGCGACTTCGACGCGGGTCTTCACAGAAAGCGCGTTGACCACGGAAATGCCGACGCCGTGAAGGCCGCCTGAAGTTGCGTAGGCCTTGCCTGAGAACTTGCCGCCCGAATGGAGCGTCGAAAGGATCACCTCGAGCGCTGATTTGCCCGGATACCTCGGATGCTCGTCGACCGGAATGCCGCGCCCGTTGTCGGTGATCGTCAGGCGGCCAGCCGTACCGGGCTCTTCTTCCAGCAAGACTTCGATGCGATTGGCATGGCCGGCAACCGCTTCGTCCATCGCGTTGTCGAGAACTTCGGCGGCAAGATGGTGCAGCGCGCGTTCGTCGGTGCCGCCGATGTACATGCCGGGGCGCCGCCGGACAGGCTCAAGCCCCTCCAGAACTTCGATAGCGGAACCGTCGTAGGATTCACCGCCGGCGGACGGAAGCTTGTCGAACAGGTCATCGGACATGCCCCATCCTATACGGTGCGGAGGAATCCGCGATCAAGCAGGCCTTGACGCTTATCCGCAGGCGTCGTCATCATCCCGGACTTGATCCGGGACCGGGCGCGGTGTTTACGCACAGCCTCCCGGAGTGCCGCGTCGGAGCCTGCGCGAGAGATCCCGCCGAACGGGCGCCAGCGGTCCCGGATCAGGTCCGGGATGACGACGTTGTAATATACATAATATACCGGCGCTATTCGCCGAAGCGGGCCGGGGCAGGGCTCACGACCTTGACCGCGCCCTTTTCCACCTCGCGCACTTCCAGCGCCCGCTCGATCAACCCGCCGCGCGTGAAGCGGAACGGGCCATCGAGGCCGAGGAACCCGCCGCCGCCGGTCAGCTCCGAGGTCGGGAAGCTGCGGCCGACCCTCCATTCGCGCGCGACGCGCAGCGTGAGCAGCACGGCATCGTAGCCGAGCGTCGCGATGCGCGCGGGCTGACTGCCGAAACGGCTGCGGTAACTCTTGGCGAACTGACCGAAACGCTGGTCGGAAACGGTGGCAAACCAGGCGCCGCTGAGGGCGGGCGTCGTGGAAACCACGCGCTCCCCGCTCCACAGTTCGGTGCCGAGCAGGCGGACGGACGCCTTTGCCCCTCCCGCCTTGAACTGCGTCGCTGCCCTGTTCGACAGACTGCCGCCATCGGCGATCAGGAGCGCGTCGTAGCCGTCCTTGGCCTTGATGCGCTGGGCTGCGGCATTGATCGAGGCGGCGGTGCGATCATACGGTTCCATGGCAATGACGCTGCCGCCATTACCGCGCACCGCGGATAGCAGGGCACTGCTGGCGCGGTCGCCGTACTCGCCCCGGGGGATCAGCGCGGCGAAGCTGGTGATTCCCTTCGAGCGGGCAAATTCGACGGTCCGACTCACCGACTGCCCGGGCAGGTTGCCCATGATGAAGACGTCCTTGGACGCGGCCTCCTCGTCATTGGAGAACGAGATCAACGGCACCTTGGCCTGGCGCGCCACTCCCGAGACGGCGGGAATGTTGTCGGAAAGGAGCGGGCCAAGGATCAGCTTGTTGCCGTCGGCGATGGCGCGCCGGGCCGCTTCGGTCGGATTCGCGGAAGTGTCGTAGGTCGTTACTCTGAGGTTTGTAGCGTTCGTATCGAGCAGCGCCATGTTGGCGGCATTGGCGATCGACTGGCCGACCACACCGTTCGCGCCCGAGATCGGCACGAGCAGGGCCACGCGATGATGTTCGGTATCCTCGGGGATCTCGCTCGGCGTCGGCGTCGGGGTGGGCGCCGGCGGGGTCGCCTTGGGGACGATGGTACAGGCGCTGAGCGCCGCCATGGCCGCCGCTGCCAGAAGATTGCGTCGGTTCAGGCGTTTGTCGAACATGCTTGCCGCTCCCGCAGTGCTTGGGCCATGAGTCCCCGCGATGGAACACACTCTTTCGCCGGGCCTCTACATAGTGGCAACCCCCATTGGCAATCTGGGCGACATAACGCACCGAGCGGTCGAGGTATTGCGTGGTGCGGGCGCCATAGCCTGCGAGGACACGCGCGTCACCGGAAAGCTGCTTCATCATCTGAATATCAAGCAGCGCATGATCCGCTACGATGACCATGCAAGCGAAAGCGACCGCGAGCGGTTGCTGGCTCTGATGGAAACGCAGCCGGTTGCGCTGGTGAGCGACGCGGGAACGCCGCTGATCTCCGATCCGGGCTACCGCCTCGTGCGCATGGCACGTGAGCGCGGCATTGCCGTGACGAGCCTGCCGGGAGCAAATGCGGCGGTGATGGCGGTGACGCTTTCCGGCCTTCCCAACGACCGTTTCCTGTTCGCCGGCTTCCTGCCCGGCAAGGCGAAAGCGCGCGAAGCGGTACTGGCGGAGCTGGCGCCGGTTCGCGCGACGCTGATCTTCTACGAAACCGCGCCGCGACTGGAAGCGTCGCTTCAGGCGATTGCGGCCGTCCTGCCGGGCCGTGACGTCGCCGTGGCGCGGGAACTCACCAAGAAATTCGAGGAATGCCGGACCGGCCTGCCCGAAGAGTTGATCGCGCATTTCGCGCAGCATCCGCCCAAGGGGGAAATCGTGCTGCTGGTCGCTCCGCCATCGAACGAGCCTGCCGGTGACATCGACATCGATGCGCTGCTGCGCGCGGAACTCATGGAATCGAAGACGTCGCAGGCGGCGGCAAAAGTGGCGCGGGCGACCGGGCTTGACCGCAAGATGCTTTACGCGCGGGCGCTCGAACTCAAGTGAGCAACCGCAGAACGCGAGCGGAACAGCGCGGCCGGCGCGGCGAGGCACTGGCGGTCTGGTCCCTGCGCCTGACGGGCTGGCGTGTCCTCGCCCGCCGCGCCAGAACCCCGCGCGGCGAGGTCGATATCGTCGCGCGGCGCGGCAGGGTGATTTGCTTCGTCGAAGTGAAATGGCGGGCCAGGGCGGCCGAGCGCGAATCGGCGATCGATTCCTATCGCCTGCGCCGCGTCGCCGCCGCTGCTGAGGCACTGGCGGCACGCTACGCGAAGCCCGGCGACGATCTGCGCTTAGACGTCCTGCTGCTCGCGCCGGGTCGTTGGCCGCGTCGGATCGTCAATGCGTGGCAGCCGGGGACCTAAGGCAGGAAGGCCCGTCATCCCGGGCTCGACCCGGGACCGCTGGAGGTGTTTACGCGCAGCCTCGCGGCGGAGGTTCTCTCACGAGAGGGCGTGCCTGAAGGCGGCCAGCGGTCCCGGCGTTCGCCGGGATGACGGTCGCCATCATCATTGCCCTCATCGGACCAAAACCGGTCGCGCCGGATCGCAATTCCGACTAAGCCGCCCCCGAACAGCAACCTCCAGGATCAGTACCCATGACTCTACGCGTCGCCGTCCAGATGGACCCGCTCGAAAGCATCAACATAACCGGGGACTCCTCGTTCGCGCTGATGCTGGCGGCGCAGGCACGCGGGCATACGCTGTTCCACTACGATGTGCGCACGCTGGCCTATGACACCTCACAGGGCGCTGGCGGGAGGATGACCTGCTGGGGCGCGCCGGTAACCCTTCAGCGCGTCGAGGGTGCGCATTTCACGCGCGGCGAATACCGGCTGATCGACCTTGCAAGCGACGTCGACGTGGTATTGATGCGTCAGGATCCGCCTTTCGATCTCGGCTATATCACCGCCACGCACCTGCTCGAACGGCTTGCCGGGCAGACGCTGGTGGTCAACGATCCGGTGTCGGTGCGCAATGCGCCCGAGAAGGTCTTCGTGCTCGACTTCGCCCGCTTCATGCCGCCGACCTTCATAGCCCGGCGGATCGAGGACGTGCGCCTGTTCCAGCAGCGGCATCCGGGCGACCTCGTGATCAAGCCGCTCCACGGCAACGGCGGCAAGGCGGTGTTCCGCGTTCCCGCCGACGGCAGCAATCTGGGCGCGCTCGTCGAGATGTTCCAGAATGCGTGGGCCGAGCCTTTCATGGTTCAGCCCTTCCTTCCGGACGTGAGCGAAGGCGACAAGCGCATCGTGCTGGTCGACGGCGAGTTCGCCGGGGCCATCAACCGCAAGCCGGGCGAGGGCGAGTTCCGTTCCAATCTCGCGGTAGGCGGGTCGGCGGAGGCGTGCGAACTCACTTCGGCGGAAGAGGAAATCTGCGCGACGCTCGGGCCGGAACTCAGGGCGAGAGGACTGGTTTTCGTTGGCATTGACGTGATCGGTGGCAAATGGCTGACAGAAATCAACGTGACTTCGCCCACAGGCATCGTGGCGATCGACCGGTTCAACGGGACCGATACCGGTGCACGGATATGGGACGCGATAGAAGCGCGCCACGCGGCGCTGTAACCCGGCGCGAGGCGGGCCATGGCTGAATGGATATACGAGATCGTCCGGCAGGGCGGCTATCTCGGCATCGTGTTCCTGATGGCGCTGGAAAATATCGTTCCGCCCATCCCGTCCGAACTCATCATGGGGCTGGGCGGGATCGCGGTCGCGCGCGGACACATGGAATTCTGGCCGCTGCTGCTATGGGGAACCGTTGGGGTCACCATCGGCAACTACATCCTGTTCTTCATGGCGGACCGGCTCGGCTACGAACGGCTACAGCCTTTCGTCGAGCGCTGGGGACGCTGGCTTACGCTTGAGTGGCACGATATCGAAGCCGCCGGGCGCTTCCTGCGGCGGAACGGTCACTGGGTCGTTTTTGCCCTGCGGTTCGCGCCGATATTCCGGACGGTGATTTCGATACCCGCCGGCCTTGCGCACATGCCGCATGTCAAGTTCCTGATATTCACCGCGGCGGGTGCCGCGATCTGGAACGCGCTGCTGATTCTGGGCGGGCAATGGCTTGGCCGTGCGCTGTCCGCCGCGGAAGGGTTTCTGGGCTGGATGACGCTGGCGTTCGTGGGGGCCACGCTCGCCGCGTATCTCTGGCGCGTCGTGCGCTGGAAACCGCGCGATCAGTCCTGCTCGCGCGGGTGAGCGCTGCGGTAGACGTCGAGCAGCGTGGCCGCATCCACCTTGGTATAGATCTGCGTGGAACCCAGCGAGGCGTGTCCCAGCAGTTCCTGCAGTGAGCGCAGGTCCGCGCCGGCGCCCAGCAAATGCGTGGCGAAGCTGTGGCGCAGGGCGTGCGGCGTTGCCGTGGCCGGCAGGCCGAGCGCCACACGAGCCCGCGCCACGGCCTTCTGCACCATGCCCTGCGATAGCGGACCACCCTTGGCGCCGCGAAAGAGCGCGCTGTCCCGTTCCACGCTCCAGGGGCATTTGGCGACATAATCGGCGACGCCTTCGCGCACGATCGGCAGCAGCGGAACGATCCGCTGCTTGCCGCCCTTGCCGGCGACCATCAGGGTTTCGCCGAGGGGCAAAGCCGAGCCGGTGAGCGACAGAGCCTCGGCAATGCGCAGCCCCGCGCCGTAGAGCAGCAGCAGAACGGCACGGTCGCGCGCGCCGATCCACGGCTCGCGCGCTTCCTCCTCGACCGTGAAGGCCAGGTTCACCGCCTCGTCGGGCGTGACCGGGCGCGGGATGCCTTTCTTGACCCTCGGCCCGCGTAAGCGCGGCGGTACAGCGTCGGGGACGCCGGCTTGCTCACGCGCGAAAGCCAGGAATGCCCTGAGCGCGGATAGCTCTCGCGCGGCCGAGACATTGCCGATCCCGTCCTGCCGCCGCGCCGCCAGTTGCCGCCGCAGCGCCGCAGCCTCGAGCCGGGCGAGCGTCGGCCAGTCGGCATCGCCAAGGCTGTCGAGCAGCCGCGAGGCCGCGGCGAGATAGGCGCGAACCGTATGCGGGCTGCGCCGCCGCGCTTGCGTCAGATGGCCGCCCCAGGCTTCGAGGATGTCCGCCTTTGCGCTCACGTTTCGACGAGTTCCCCCGGCACCAGTTCGCCGAGCAGCGCGTCGAGCAGCGGCATCCCGGCTTCGGTGACGCCCAGACGCGCGCCATCTCGCCAGACGAGCCCTTGTCGGTCGTAGAACTCGGCCTTTGCATGGTCGCACAGCGCCGGACGGTCGAGACCGAAACGGGACGCCATGACGTCTAGGTCGACACCTTCGCGCAGGCGCAGGCCCATGACCATGGCTTCGGAGGCTTGCTCGCGGCGGCCCAGCGGCCGCTCCTCGCTGATACCGTGGCCCTGTTCGGCGATGGCCGAGAGCCAGTTCTCGGGCTTGCGATGGCGGACCGTCGCCGCGCCTGCGCGCCGCCCGTGGGCACCGGGACCGATGCCGCTGTAGTCCTGATAGCGCCAGTATGTGAGATTATGCCGGCTCTCCTCGCCGAGGCGGGCGTGGTTGCTGATCTCGTAGGCCGGCAGCCCCGCCGCTGCCGTCGTCTCCCGCGTCAGCGTGAACATGTCGGCGCAGGCATCGTCGTCGAGCGGGGCGAATTCGCGCTGGCGAACCATTGTCGCAAAGCGCGTGCCCGGCTCGATGGTGAGCTGGTAGAGCGACAGATGGCCGGTCCCGAAGGACAGCGCGCGCGTGAGTTCCTGCCGCCACTGCTCCACCGTCTGGCCGGGGCGTGCATAGATCAGATCGAACGAGACGCGCGCGAAGTGACGCTGGGCAACGTCGAGCGCGGCAAGACCTTCGCGCGCATCATGGAGCCGCCCCAGGAAACGCAGGGTCTCATCCTCCAGCGCCTGCAGGCCCAGGGAAACGCGGTTGACACCCGCGCTGGCCAATTCCGCGTAGTTAGCCGCTTCAACCGACGAGGGATTGCCCTCCAGCGTAATCTCTATTCCGCTGGACAGACCCCAGAGCCTGTCCGCCTCCTCGAGCAGCCGCGCGACGAGCGCGGGGGGCATCAGCGAAGGCGTGCCCCCGCCGAAGAAGATCGAATCCAGTGCCTCGCCCCCGGCCATGGAGTGCTCATGGCGCATGTCGGCAAGCAGCGCGTCCTGCCACCGTGCATGATCGACGGAGGCGCGGACATGGCTGTTGAAATCGCAGTATGGGCACTTCGCCAGGCAGAAGGGCCAATGGATGTAAAGGGCTCGGGCCATCGCGAAGTTCTAGCCGCCAAACTGCTCCGCGACCAGCTTGGCGAAGGCGTCGGCGCGGTGGCTGATCCGGTGCTTCTCTTCGGGATCGAACTGGGCAAAAGTCAGGTCGCCCCCTTTGGGCATGAAAACCGGGTCGTAGCCGAAGCCCATCGTTCCGCGCGGCGGCCATGAGAAGGTTCCATCGACGCGGCCTTCATAGACCGCGCTGTCGCCGTCGGGCCAGGCGATCGCGAGGACGCACGAGAACCAGCACGAGCGATCGACATCCGGCCCTTGCTCGCACAGCAGGCCCTCGACCTTGCCCATGGCCATATACCAGTCGCGGCCCGAGGGGCCTTCGAACCACTGCCGCTCGGCCCAGTCGGCGGTGTAAACGCCGGGGCGGCCATCGAGCGCGGCGACAGACAGGCCGCTGTCGTCCGCCAAGGCGGGAAGCTGTGACGCCTTGGCCGCGGCGCGAGCCTTGATGAGCGCGTTTTCGACGAAGGTCTTTCCCGTCTCGTCAGGCTCGGGCAGGCCGAGCTGGCCGGCGGACAGGCACTCGATGCCGTAGGGTGCAAGGAGGGCGCCGATTTCCTTCAGCTTGCCGGCGTTGTGCGTGGCGATGACAAGGCGTTTGGTATCGAGCTTGCGCATAAATCCTCCTTCGTCATCCCGGGCTTGCCCCGGGACCGGTGCCGGTATTTACCCACCGCCTCGCCGCACCATTTCGCCGAACGACTGCTACCGGTCCCGGCTTTCGCCGGGAGGACGGGGCGTTTGTTAGCGCCCCACGGCTTTCGCCTGCGCGGCGAAAATCCGGTCGCAGCCGATGCGGGCGAGACGCAGGAGACGCAGCAGGCCTTCCTCGTCATAGCACGCACCTTCGGCCGTCGCCTGTGCTTCCGCGATCTTCCCGCCTTCGATCAGGACGAAATTCGCATCGGCATCGGCGCTGCTGTCCTCATCGTAATCAAGGTCGAGCACCGGCGTTCCCTCGCAGATGCCGCAGGAGATCGCCGCGACGCGTCCCTCGATCGGGTCGGCAGTGATCTTCCCTTCGGCCATCAGCTTGTCGACCGCGAGGCGCAGCGCCACCCAGGCGCCCGAAATCGCGGCGGTGCGGGTGCCGCCGTCGGCCTGGAGCACGTCGCAATCAAGGACGATCTGCCGCTCGCCCAGCTTCTTCATGTCGACCACGGCGCGCAGCGAGCGGCCGATCAGGCGCTGGATTTCCTGCGTGCGGCCGGACTGCTTGCCCTTGGCGGCCTCGCGCGACCCCCGAGTATGGGTAGCGCGCGGGAGCATCGAGTATTCCGCGGTGACCCAGCCTTCGCCCTTGCCGCGCAGGAACGGCGGTATCTTTTCCTCGACCGAGGCGGTGACGAGCACGCGGGTATCGCCGAAGGAAATCAGTACCGAGCCCTCGGCATGCCTGGTGAAACCGGTCTGGATGTCGATGGCGCGCATTTCGTCAGGCGCACGGCCGGAAGGTCGCATGGGAATTCCTCGTGGTGGATTATCTCGCGCCCCTTCGCGCATTAGGCTTGAGGCCGCAAGCCCAATGCCTAAATTGCAGGCGATGTCGACACCGCCCATCACCGAGCTGACCACCCGCGCACGCGAGATATTCCGTCTCGTGGTCGAGGGGTACCTTGCCACAGGCACGCCCGTCGGGTCCAAGGCGCTGGCGGGGCCAGGCGGGGTCAATCTTTCCTCCGCCTCGATTCGGTCGGTTCTCGCCGACCTCGAAGCCTACGGACTGCTGGCGGCACCGCACACGAGCGCGGGGCGTCTTCCTACCGAAGCGGGTCTCAGGCTCTTCGTCGACGGCATCATGCAAGTGGCCGAACCCACGGCGGAAGAGCGTGCGGCGATCGAAAGCCGACTTTCCGCGCCCGGCCCCATCGAGGTGGCGCTCGAGGCGACGAGTGTGCTCCTTTCCAATCTGTCTTCGGGCGCCGGCGTGGTCATGGTGCCCAAGCGCGAACCGCGCCTGCGGCAGCTTCAACTCGTCCCGCTTGGCCCCAACAAGGCGCTGGCCGTGCTGGTGGGGGATGACGGTGCGGTGGAAAACCGGGTGGTCGAACTTCCCGCCAGATTACCCTCGGGCGCGCTGGAGGAAGCATCGAACTATATTTCGGCGCGGCTTGCCGGGCGCACGCTGGAAGAGGCGTCGCGGTTCATGCAGGCGGAGGTATCCTCGGGCAGGTCCGCGCTGGACGCCGCGAGCAGCGATCTGGTGGAGCGCGGCCTTGCGGCGTGGAGCGAAGACGCCATGCAGCGACCGGTGCTGATCGTGCGCGGACAGGCCAATCTCCTCGACGAAGCGGCGATTTCCGACCTTGAGCGTGTCCGATCGCTCCTCGACGACCTGGAAAACAAGCAGTCGGTAGCCGACCTGCTCGACATGGCGCGCGAGGCGGACGCGACGCGAATCTTCATTGGCTCGGAAAATCGCCTGTTCGCGCTTTCAGGCTCATCGGTGATCGCATCGCCCTATCGTGACCGCGAAGGGCGGGTCGTCGGCGTGGTGGGGGTTATCGGCCCGACGCGGTTGAATTATGCGCGAGTCGTCCCCATGGTGGACTTCACCGCCCAGAGCCTGGGCAAGCTCATCGGATAGCTGGAACTTTTGCATAATGACTGAAGACAAGACACAGCCGCCGGAGGATCGGGCTGCGGATCGCGCAGTGGCCGACGAACTGAAAGGTGTGCCGGAAGAAATGCTGGATAATGGCCGTGACAGTGAAGGCGAGGACGAGATCGCGAAGCTGCGCGATGAACTCGATGCCGCCAGGCAGGACGTGCTCTACGCCCGCGCCGAAACCCAGAATGTCCGCCGCCGCCTCGAAAAGGACATAGCCGACACGCGCAATTACGCGGCAACCGGCTTTGCACGCGACATCCTGTCCGTGGCGGACAATCTTTCCCGCGCGCTTTCTTCGATTCCCGCCGATCTGCGTGAGGACGAGAAGATGAAGAACCTCGTGGCCGGTATCGAAGCCACCAGCCGCGAGATCGAAAAGGTCTTCAGCGCCCACGGTATCACGCGAATTGCCGCCATGGGCTTGCCGCTCGATCCCAACCAGCATCAGGCGATGATCGAGCTTCCTTCCGACGAGGCCGAACCGGGCACCGTCGTGCAGGAAATGCAGGCCGGGTACATGATCAAGGACCGCTTGCTGCGTCCCGCCATGGTTGCTGTCGCCAAGAAGCCGGACTGACCTGGACTGAGGCCCCGCGCGCCGGGGCGACCGGGTGCAGGCCGACGACGATTCGAAGCGGGCTCGGGAACAATACGCAGGGTCTTTCCGTTGAATCAGGCAGATTACTGCTGATCTTTCGGAGACGATTCATGCGCAAGTTCATCCTACCCGTAATCGCAGCCGGGGCACTTGGGCTTGGCGCCTGCGCAGGCCACTATGCCGGCGAGGGCGCTCTCGCCGGCGGCGCACTGGGCGCTGGTGTCGGAGCAGTGACCGGCGGCGACGTCGGGACCGGGGCGGCGATCGGCGCAGCGGCCGGCGCGGCCGTGGGCTCACAGGTCGACAAGGACAAGGGCTGCTATCGCTACGACCGCTACGGCGAGCGTTATTGGGACCGCGATTGCTGAACGCAGTTGCGTAAGCCCGAGAATGGGGCGCGGGGCACACGTTGCCTCGTGCCCCATTTGTCTATGCGAGCGAGCCGTCGAACGGCAGGATGCCGCGATAGGACGCGAATGGCGGCGCACCGGGCACATGCTGTCCGCATGACAGGAGGAAGGCGTGGCGGACGATCTCCGCCTGCTGCTCGATGCCGTAGCGTTCGAGTTTCCAACCCGGCTTGAGTGCGTATTCGTAGCGACACAGCGGATGGCGCATCAGCGGCAGGTACCACCGCCCCCGGGTCTGGGCCTGCCAGACATGGGTCATCTCATGGATGAAAAGCCCTTGCATGGCGTGCGGCGCGAGGGAGAAGTCGTTCGCGTAGCGTTCGCAACGCGGGTGGAAGTGGATATGCCCGCATGGCGCCATGACCGTTTCGACGGGCTGAAACGGAAACCAGCGCCTGCGTTTGATCCTCACAGTGGCAAGATCGACGGAACTGCCAAAGACCGATCTGGCGAGCACGATCTCGCCGGAAGTCAGGCCGCGCTCGCCGCCTGGCTCACAGGCTTGCGCTCCGACAGTGGCGATCAGTGGTCCATGCCCGGCATATGCCCGTCACTCGTCCCTGCACCCATCGCCTCGACCTGAAGCGGGATCGAGATCTTGTCTCCGTCCGAGAAGGTCAGCGTCGCCTCGGAATTTCCGCCCGCCGTGAGCTCCCTGCTCAGGCCGAAGGCCATGACGTGCAGGCCGCCAGGCGCGAATTCGATCGCGGTTCCCGGTGCGATCTCGAGCTGATCCACCGGGCTCATGGAGCCGCCCTCGGTCTTGTGCATCTCTGCCTCGCCGGCACCGTCGACGTGAACCCCCACCAGCGTCGCGGCAGCGGAACCGTCGTTTCGCACCGTGAAGTAGACGGCGGAGGGGCGTTCGGCGACGGCCGGCAGGACAAGGCGGCCGCCGGTGGCCGAGAACCCGGGCTTTGCGTCAGGTCCGGTCTGCGCCACCCCGGCCTCTTGCTCTACAGGGGGCTCCGCCTGCTGGCAGGCAGCGAGCGAGACAGCCGCGAGGGCGGCGGACGAAAGGGTCAGCGCACGAAAGATTTTCACTCTAGAATCATCCTTGCCGGAAATCCGCGAAAATTTAGCCGGGGTAATGCCATTGAGACAGTCTTGTTCCAAGAAAAACCGACCCTATATCGCCCCGCGACGACGTGAACGTCATCGAGCCGTGCAAGCCGCCTTGCCTCTTTTCGGGGAGGCGATCCGCATGGTGTCAACCACTGACGTGAGGAATGGGGATAATGGGAAAAGTAATCGGCATCGACCTCGGCACCACCAACAGCTGCGTCGCTGTGATGGACGGCGGCAAGCCCAAGGTCATCGAAAACTCTGAGGGCGCGCGCACGACGCCGTCCATCGTCGCCTTCACCAAGGAAGGCGAACGCCTGATCGGTCAGCCGGCGAAGCGCCAGGCCGTGACCAACGGCGACAACACGATTTTCGCGGTGAAGCGCCTCATCGGCCGCCGCTTTGACGATCCGGTGACCAAGAAGGACACCGAGCTCGTCCCGTATCACATCGTGAAGGGCAAGAACGGCGACGCCTGGGTCCAGGCTGGCGGGGAGGAATACAGCCCCTCGCAGATCTCTGCCTTCACCCTGCAGAAGATGAAGGAAACCGCCGAAGCCTATCTCGGCGAGACGGTCACGCAGGCGGTCATCACGGTGCCCGCATACTTCAACGACGCCCAGCGTCAGGCAACCAAGGACGCCGGTCAGATCGCGGGCCTCGAGGTGCTGCGCATCATCAATGAGCCGACCGCGGCCGCGCTCGCTTATGGTCTGGACAAGCAGGAAGGCAAGACCATCGCGGTCTATGACCTCGGCGGCGGCACCTTCGACGTCTCGATCCTCGAGATCGGCGACGGCGTATTCGAGGTTAAGTCGACCAACGGCGATACCTTCCTCGGCGGCGAGGACTTCGACACCAAGCTCGTCGAGTGGCTGGCCGATCGGTTCAAGGCCAAGGAAAACATGGACCTGCGGACCGACA
The DNA here is from genome assembly GCF_014640675.1 of Novosphingobium endophyticum. Classification (GTDB taxonomy): domain Bacteria; phylum Pseudomonadota; class Alphaproteobacteria; order Sphingomonadales; family Sphingomonadaceae; genus Novosphingobium; species Novosphingobium endophyticum. Next base: position 53,005 of record NZ_BMHK01000008.1, read on the forward strand.
AGCTCGCTCTGCAGCGCCTCAAAGAAGCAGCCGAGAAGGCGAAGATCGAGCTTTCCTCGACCGCCACGACCGAGATCAACCTGCCCTTCATTACCGCGCGCATGGAAGGCGGCAGCACCACGCCGCTGCACCTCGTGGAAACGGTTACCCGCTCCGACCTTGAGAAGATGGTCGCCGATCTCATCAAGCGCACCATCGAGCCCTGCCGCAAGGCGCTCGCCGACGCCGGCATCTCCGCCTCCGAGATCGACGACGTCGTGCTCGTGGGCGGCATGACCCGCATGCCCAAGGTGCGCGAGACGGTGAAGGAGTTCTTCGGCAAGGAACCGCACACCGGCGTCAACCCGGACGAAGTGGTGGCCATGGGCGCCGCGATTCAGGCCGGCGTGCTGCAGGGCGACGTCAAGGACGTGCTGCTGCTCGACGTGACCCCGCTGTCGCTGGGCATCGAGACGCTGGGCGGCGTGTTCACCCGCATGATCGACCGCAACACCACGATCCCGACCAAGAAGAGCCAGGTCTATTCGACCGCCGAGGACAACCAGCAGGCGGTGACGATCCGCGTGTTCCAGGGCGAGCGCGAGATGGCCGCGGACAACAAGCTGCTCGGCCAGTTCGATCTTGTCGGCATCCCGCCGGCGCGTCGCGGCGTGCCCCAGATCGAAGTGACCTTCGACATCGACGCCAACGGCATCGTCAACGTGTCCGCCAAGGACAAGGGTACCGGCAAGGAGCAGCAGATCCGCATCCAGGCATCGGGCGGCCTGTCCGACGCAGACATCGACCAGATGGTCAAGGATGCCGAGAAGTTCGCTGAAGAGGACAAGAAGCGCCGCGAGGGCGCCGAGGCCCGGAACAACGCCGACAGCCTCGTACACGCGACCGAGCAGCAGCTTGCCGAGCACGGCGAGAAGATCGACGCCTCGCTCAAGTCCGAGGTGGAGGCCGCGATCGCCGCGACCAAGACCGCGATCGAAAGCAACGATACCGCGGAAATCACCGCCAAGTCCCAAGCGCTCACCGAAGTCGCCATGAAGATGGGCCAGGCGATCTACGAGAAGGAACAGGCCGCGGCCGCTTCTCCTGGCGCCGCCGAGGCGCAGCAGGGTGGAGACGAGGACGTGGTCGACGCCGAGTTCTCGGAAGTCGACGAAAACAAGGGCTGAACGTCCTGATGAAGACCGCAGGCGTCACCGGTGCAATTCGCGCCGGTGGCGCCTAGGTTGTCTATGGGGGTTGGATACGTGTCAGCTACCGAACTGGATTTCTACGAACTGCTCGAGGTCGAGCGGGGCGCCGACGACAAGGCCATCAAGTCGGCCTACCGCCGGCTTGCCATGCGTTATCATCCCGACAAGAATCCGGGAGACGCCGAGGCCGAATCGCGCTTCAAGGCGATTAACGCGGCCTATGATTGCCTGAAGGATCCGCAGAAGCGCGCTGCTTATGACCGCTTCGGTCATGCCGCGTTCCAGCAGGGTATGGGCGGCGGCGGCCCCGGCATGGGCGCCGAATTCGGGGACATCGGCGACATCTTCGAATCGATCTTCGGCAGCGCCTTCGGCGGTGGTGCGCGCCAGCAGGCGCGGCGCGGCGCCGACTTGCGCTACGACATGGAGGTGACCCTTGAGGAGGCCTTCCACGGCAAGCAGAGCGATATCACGATAGAAGTCTCGCAGGTCTGCAAGCCTTGCGGCGGCTCCGGGGCCGAGCCGGGCACCGGCAAACGCACCTGCAACATGTGCGCTGGCCACGGCAAGGTCCGTGCGCAGCAGGGGTTCTTCGTCGTGGAGCGCACTTGCCCGACGTGCCACGGCCGGGGCGAAGTGATCGAAAGCCCGTGCCGCGCATGTCGCGGCGAGGGGCGTGTGGACGAGCCGCAGACGCTCACGGTCGATGTCCCGCCGGGCGTGGATTCGGGCACGCGCATCCGCCTTTCCGGCAAGGGCGAGGCCGGTCCCTTCGGCGCGCCGCCGGGCGATCTCTATATCTTCCTGCACGTCAGGCGGCACCATGTGTTCGAACGCGACGGCACCACGCTGATGACGCGCGTGCCGATCACGTTCACGACAGCCGCGCTCGGCGGATTGATCCACATTCCGGGGATCGATGGCGACAAGCTCGCGCTCGATATTCCCGCCGGCATCCAGTCCGGCAAGCAGCTGAGAAAGCGCGGCGCGGGCATGCCGGTGCTGCAGGGCAGGGGCAGGGGCGATCTCGTTATCGAGATTACGGTGGAGACGCCCACCCGGCTCTCCACTCGCCAGAAGGAACTGCTGCAAGAACTGCAGGCGACCGAAACCGGCGATGAATGCCCGCAATCGAAGGGCTTCTTCGATCGCATCAAGGACGCCTGGAACGACCTGACGTAGCGCGCGGTCGGCAAGCCCGAGCAAGTCCGGTTTGTTGACCGCGAGCTACGCGATCTTGCTCCTGATCCGCTCCAACAGCCCGGGATCGGCGCGGAGCCGGTCACGCTCTTCCTCCAGAATCGCGAGGAAGGCTTCCCGTTTGAAGACATCGAGTTCCCGCGCCGGGATTTCGTGGCCGCTTTCCAGTGTCGAGGCAATGAGGTCGATCATGCGCTCGGCCCCGTGAAGCCGGCCCCAGAGATAGTCGTTCTCCCGATAGGCGCGGCTGAAGAAGGCCCCGAAGTTGTAGAATTCCGAACCGCGCAGCATGTCATGTGCCGCGCCCTTGCGGATCGCGTGGCAGTCCTCGGGCGAAATACGATCGACCTTGATCGGATCGAATTCGGTCAGCCCCTCGCCCCGCAGCAGCGGCAGCGTCACCGTATCGTAGAAGGGAAAGCCCAGATAGGTGAGCAGAACCGGCCGGCGCAACGTCGGCGTCATTTGCGCGAACGCCTCGCAGAGCATGAGGTCGACCTGCTCGTCGACCTCGATGAGGGCGCGCCGCTCAGCGATGTAGTCGATGACGGCACCAGGCGCGGCGAAGAAATTGCGGGCGACGGGGACAAAATCCTCGCCCAGGAACGACACCGGCTCACGCTCGAAATAGAGCGCCAGCGCGCGGTAGAAGGCAGCGCGCGCGTCGTCGCGGTCCTGCTCGGTGATGCTTTCGTCCTTTTCCCAGTCCTGCGTCACGCGGCGGGCGAGAAAACGCAGTCGGCGCACGCGGAAGGCGATGTCATGCGTTCGGAAGAACGTGATAATGGCCGCCGTCGCGCCATCGCGCAGCGCCTGCCCACGATCCAGGCCGTTCCGGGCGAGGTGATCGAGCAGTCGCTCGACGATCGGTTCGGTTGAGGACAGTTCCTGCTCGGGCACGGCCTCGTCCACCATTCTCGCCATCGTCGCCAGAACGCCGCTGAACTTGACCTGGGCGTAACCGTGATAGGCGAAGCCCGCCTGCTGTAGCGCGGCCTGCTGTGCCCTCGCGCGCCAGGCGGAAAGGCGCTTGGGGGTAGGCCGGTCGAGGAAGAACGTATTGCCGAACAGCTTTTCGACGGTCTCTTCGACTTCGGGCCGGAGCGCTCGCACGATCTCGCGCAGGTTCGTCCTCTCTCGTGAATCGCGTTCGAGCGCTTCGAGGTTGTCGCGGATGGGCTGCTCGCGCGGGATGGCGGAGAGCGATCCGAAGATCACCGGAAAAAAGCCGGGAGGCCCGGATTCCCGGCCTGCGCGGGCGCCGGTGGGATCGGGCGTGGGATCGATGTAGACGAAGCGCCGGTCGACTTCGCGGGCCGCAGGGCGATCACGCAGCGCGGCCATGGCGTCGGCAAACGGCGCGTTTACCAGCACCGAACCGTCAATCAGGGACACGCTTTCGACATCACCACGCCCGAAATGCTCAGGCATGATTCGTCCCAGGAAGGCGTTCCGGTTTTCCCACGTGCTTCCCGTCTCGGCGACAAGACGGTCGATCTCGCCGATCTGGAGCGGCGGGAAGGCACCAGGAAAACTGGCCGTGGAGCGCGCGGCAAAGACAAGTTCGGGAATAGCGGCAAAGTCGTGCCCGCCTTGCGTGCTCGCCTTCGCGTGGAAGTCGATCGTCAGCCGATGCTCGCTCTCCAGCACGAGTTCGGGCGAATGGAGTCGCAGGGTCTCAAGATGTCCCTTGAAGTCCGTCGCCGTGACGAACAGGTCCAGCGGGTGGTGCTCGGGAAGGAGAGGCTTGCCGGCACTCGAGCCCCTCATCGCGACCATGGCCCGGTTGATGAGGCGGGAAAAGGCGATGCCGCTGAACGGCGGCTCGAACCACCGCGAGCGGATCAGGCGGGAGAGCTTTTCGCGCACTTCATTGCGCGTCTCCGGCGCGACGGATGCGCTCACCGCGTTGCCACGGCGATGCAGCAGGTAATAGACCAGCGGGTTCGCCCAGAACTTCGCGACCCGGGACCAGGGCCGGGCATCGGGATCAAGCAGCACGTCGACGTCGGCGCATTCCAGCCAGAGTTCGGTCAAAGGCTCCAGCGACTGTCCGGAATGGATCGCCTGCGCCAGAAAGACGCTGTTCATGCCCCCGGCACTGGCCCCGGCGACGATGTCGCAAAGCACTCTCAGTTTCAGGTTGCTGCCATGTTCGAGGCGGCGCAGCAGGCGCACGTAAACGGCCTCGCTGCCCTCATCGATCATCTCCCAGGCCCAGAAGCCACGGCTGGCACGCAGCGCCTTCCACAGCTCTTTGGTGACGCCGTGCATGTAGACAGCGAGACTGACGCCGCCGTAACAGATGAGTGCTATCCGCAGTTCTTTCTGCTGCATGCCACTGAAATGACAGAGACTGCGCAGGAGCGCCACACCTATCGTGACCACGATCGAACGGACCGTTCAATCGTGCTGGCAATGTCTGCATCGTTGATTGATACGTCGCAGCGCAATTTGTGGCATGCAGTCCGCCCGCACGGGAGAGAAACCTCATGGCCCAGATCCAGACCGTCAGTCGATTGCGCGAGATAATAGCCGACTACGGTCCTCGCGGCGCCGCCAAGATCCGCGATCGCATCTGCGATCAGGGGAGGGCGTTCATCGACCGCTGTCCTTTCCTTGTGCTCGGAACGATTGGCCCGGCAGGAATTGAACTCAGCCCGAAAGGCGGGGAGCCCGGCTTTGTCCGGCAGGTGGACGATCGCACGTTGCTGCTCCCGAATATGCGGGGAACCACCTTGCGCTCGGCCTCCAGAACATTCTCGCTAACCCCCGGGTAGGGTTGATGCTGGTTCGGCCGGCAACAGATGAAGTGCTCCGGATTTCCGGTCGGGCTACTCTGCATGACGATGCCGATCTGTGCGAACGGCTGTCGGCTGGCGGCAAGCCAGCCGTCCTGGTCGTTCGTGTCGCAATAGAGCGCGCCGCGTTTCATTGCGTCCGATCCGCCCGGCGCGCGAAGCTATGGGATCCGGCGAGCTGGGACGCAACGACCCGAATCTCCTTTGGGCGCATCTATGCCGAAGCACTGGAACAACCGGACCTGCGCGAGCCTTTCGACAGGATTGCTGACGAAAGCGACAGCAAGCTCTATTGAAGGGCTTGCGTTCACAATCTGTTCTCATTACGCGAAAGGCCATGGCAAAGCCGAAGCGCCGTTATGTCTGTCAGAACTGCGGGAGCGTCGCGACCCGCTGGCAGGGGCAGTGCGGAGATTGCGGGGAGTGGAACTCGCTGGTCGAGGATGCGCCGCAGACTGTCTTTTCCGCGAGGCATGACCTGTCGTCCGGAGGGCGGGCCATCGAATTCACGCCGCTCGACAAGCCGGGCGAGCTTCCGGTGCGGCAAGCGAGCGGAATTGCCGAATTCGACCGCGCGCTCGGCGGCGGCCTCGTTCCAGGCTCCGCGATACTCATGGGCGGCGACCCGGGCATCGGCAAGTCGACCCTGCTGCTTCAGGTTTCGGCGCACATTGCCAGGGCGGGCCGCGATGCGGTCTATGTCAGCGGGGAGGAGGCTTCGGGGCAGGTAAGGCTCAGGGCGGAACGTCTGGGGTTGTCGAATGCGCCGATCCGGCTCGCGTCGGCCACGTCGGTACGCGATATCCTGACGACGCTCGGTATGGAAAAGCCGCCCGCGCTGCTCATCATCGATTCGATCCAGACCATGCATTCGGACCAGATCGAGGGCGCGCCGGGGTCGGTGAGCCAGGTGCGTGGATGCGCCTTCGAGCTGATCCGTTACGCCAAGGAGAGCAACGTCACGCTCGTGCTCGTGGGCCACGTCACCAAGGACGGCACCATCGCCGGACCGCGCGTGCTGGAGCACATGGTGGACGTGGTGATGAGCTTCGAGGGCGAGCGCAGCCACCAGTACCGCATTCTGCGCAGCCTCAAGAACCGGTTCGGTCCGGTCGACGAGATCGGGGTGTTCGCGATGGAAGGCGACGGCCTTGCCGAAGTCGGCAATCCCTCGATGCTGTTTCTCTCGGGGCGCGAGGAGCCGATGGCGGGCAGCGCGGTCTTCCCGGCGATGGAGGGAACCCGCCCCGTCCTGGTCGAAATTCAGGCGCTGATCGTCCGCCTCCAGAGCGGCGCGACGCCGCGCCGCGCCGTTGTCGGGTGGGACAATGGCCGCATGGCGATGTTGCTGGCCGTGCTCGAAGCGCGCTGCGGCCTCAATTTCTCCGGTGCGGAAGTCTATCTCAATGTCGCGGGCGGGTATCGCCTGTCCGATCCGGCGGCCGACCTTGCGGTCGCCGCCGCACTCGTCTCGGCCCTTGGTGACAGACCGCTGCCGACCGACGCCGTGTGGTTCGGCGAAGTCTCGCTCGCCGGAGAGATCAGGCCGGTCGCCCATTCATCCATCCGACAGCGGGAATCGGCAAAGCTCGGGTTCGGACGGGCGTTCGGGCCCGCGAACGGTCCCGCCGCGGACAAGGGGATAAGGTTTTCCGGTTTGAGCATGCTTCCCAATCTCGTTGACCGAATTCTGTCGGATGCGTAATTCCTCGGCACCATGAACGGCTTCGATATCGTTGTACTCCTGTTCGTCGGTCTCGGGGCCATTACAGGTTTCATGCGCGGGTTCGTGCAGGAAGTACTGGCGCTGGGCTCGTGGATCTTCGCGATCTTCGCGATCCGCATGCTGCACACGCCGGTGACAGAGGCGCTCGTGCCTTATGTCGGCGCGGGATCGGGCTCCGCCATTCTGGCGTTCGCGCTGCTCCTCCTTGTCCCTTATGCAGCGGTCAAACTTGTGGCGAGCTGGGCCGGAAAGAAAAGCCGGGCCTCGTTGCTGGGGCCGATCGATCGCGTGCTGGGTTTCGGGTTCGGGGCGATCAAGGGTATAATCATCGTCGTACTGGGCTTTTCGGTACTGGTGCTGGGATATGATACGGTGTGGGGCGTTGCCGGCCGGCCCGATTGGATCGTTACGGCACGGACCTATCCGTTCATCGACGCCAGCAGCGAGGCGCTGGTGAAGACGATCAGCGAACGGCGCCGCCAGTTGAACGACGAAGGCGCCGGAAACGAAGAGAACTGAGCAGACACGTGTCGGCAACCGTACTTTATACTCCCGATGTCCTGGCTCTCGCGGTGGAGCTTTCGCGTTTTCCCTGGAAGGAAGACCTGCCGCTGCGGGGCGAGGCGCGCTCCAAATCCTGCGGCAGCACCATCACGCTCGGGCTCGATATCGACGAACGCGGCGTGATTACCGATGTGGCCGTGCGCAGCCAGGCCTGCGCGATAGGGCAGGCGGCAGCGGCGATCTTTGCCCAGGCGGTCATCGGCATGGAAGCATCGAGAGTACGCGCGGCAGGCAAGGCCGTGGCCGATTGGCTCGCGGGTGAAGAAGGTCTGCCGGACTGGCCGGGCCTTGGGCGCATCGCTGCGGCGCGCGACTATCCCGGTCGCCACGGCGCGGTGATCCTGCCGTGGACTGCCGCCATCGGAGTCCTTCCCTCAAGCTGAATGCCGGTCTAAACGGCCGTCCGACGTTCGGAATCGGGCAGGGGGAAAGACGGAATCATGGCCGACGCGCAGCAACATCCGCAGACACCGGAACCGAGCGCTTCGGACATAAAGCTCGTCATCGCGGCGTCCTCGATGGGCACGGTGTTCGAGTGGTACGACTTCTTCATCTATGGAACGCTCGCCGCGATCATCGGCAAGACCTTCTTCCCCTCCGGCAGCGCCACGCTGGAAACGCTGCTCGTCTGGGCCGGTTTCGCGGTCGGCTTTGGCTTCCGGCCCCTGGGGGCGATCCTCTTCGGATACCTGGGCGACAAACTGGGCCGCAAATACACTTTCCTCGTTACCGTCACGCTGATGGGCATCGCCACGGCCGGCGTCGGCATGATCCCCTCTGCAGAGACAATCGGTTATGCGGCACCGGCGATCGTGCTCCTGCTGCGCGTCCTTCAGGGATTGGCGCTCGGCGGCGAGTATGGCGGCGCGGCGATCTATGTCTCCGAACATTCCCCGCCCAGCCGGCGCGGCTTCTTCACCGGATTCATCCAGGCGAGTGTCGTCGGCGGATTCGTGCTCAGCCTCGTTGTCGTGCTCGGCTGCAAGGCGGTGATGAGCGACGAGTTGTGGAACGACTGGGGCTGGCGCGTGCCCTTCCTCCTCAGTATCGCTCTGCTCGGCATCTCGCTGTGGATGCGCCTGAAACTTTCGGAAAGCCCCGTCTTCAAGGCGATGCGCGAAGAGGGTGAGATCGCGGGCAATCCCTTTGTCGAGAGCTTCACCTATCCGGGCAACAAAAAGCGGATCTTCATCGCCCTGTTCGGCGTGGCGGCGGGCCTGACTGTGATCTGGTACACGGCGATGTTCTCGGCGCTGAGCTTCCTCAAGGGCGCGATGCGCATGGAGGCGACGACGGCGGAAATCATCATTGGCATTTCCGCCGCGTTCGGCATGGTCTTCTTCGTGCTGTTCGGCGCCCTGTCTGACCGGATCGGCCGCAAGAAGCCGATCGTCTGGGGCTACGGGCTGACGCTGGTGCTGATGTTCCCGCTGTTCTGGAACATCGGCGCCCACGCCAATCCCGGCCTCAACACCGCCAGCCTTAAAGCCTCCATCTTCGTTTCGGGGCCGGAGTGCAGTTACAACCCGTTCGAGTCTGAGCAGGAGAGCAATTGCGGCAAACTGCTGGGCGACCTGACCGGCGCGGGCATTTCCTACGAACTGACCGAGAGTCCCGAGCTTGAGCTTCGCATAGGCGAGCGGGCCGTGCCGATCGAAAGCTATGACTGGGACGACAAGACAGCCCGCGACGCGCAGCTCAAAGCCTGGCTGACCAATGCGGGTTACGATTTCGACCAAGTCACTCCGACGCTCGGAAACGCCGTGATGATCAGTCTGACGCTGCTCGTATTCATGGCGCTGTCCGGCGCGACCTACGGGCCGGTCGCGGCGCTGTTGTCGGAAATGTTCCCGCCGCGCATCCGCTACAGCTCGATGTCCATTCCCTATCACATCGGCACCGGCTATTTCGGAGGCTTCCTGCCGCTGATCTCAAGCTACATGGTCGCGAGCAGCGGCAATCATTATCAGGGCCTGTGGTACACGTGGGGCGTCGTGGCCTTCGCTCTGATCGTTTCACTGTGGGGTCTGAAGGGCGGCCCGCCGCGCGATTTTGGTGAAGATGCTGCCTGAAGTACCCGAACCGCCGCTGCGGTTGTCGCTTGATCGCGATGCCCTGACGTCCAACTGGCAGGCGCTCGACCGCCTCTCGGGAAAGGCCCGTGCCGGCGCGGCCGTGAAGGCGGACGCTTACGGGCTTGGCGCCCGCCTCGTCGTTCCGTTGCTGCACCAGGCCGGTTGCCGGGATTTCTTCGTCGCGCATTGGACCGAGGCGGCGGAGTTACTGGACCTCGTGCCGGCCCCGTCGATCGCGGTGCTGCACGGACTGCAATCAGCCGCCGATGCAGGCTATGCGATCGCCAGCGGGGTGAAACCGGTCATCAATTCGGCCGCACAGGCCCGGCGCTGGCTGGACGCGGGTGGCGGAGCCTGCGATCTCATGGTCGATACGGGCATCAACCGGCTCGGCGTGCCGATGAGCGAAATCGGTGACGAGGTGTTTGCGCGCCTCCGGGTCGATGTCCTGCATTCCCACCTCATCGCGGCGGAGGAGGACAGCCCGAACAATGCCCGCCAATGCCGCAAGTGGCGTGAGGCGCGCGCAGCAATTGCGCACACTCGCGCCAGCCTGGCCAACAGCGCCGGAATCGCGCTGGGCAGCGACTATCATGGCGATCTGACCCGGCCGGGCATTGCGCTTTATGGCGGCGTTCCGCGTGCCGATATGGCGCACCTGATCCGTCAGGTGGTGAGCCCGCAGGCGATGATCATGCAGGTCCGCGATGTGGAGGCCGGCGAAGGCATCGGCTATAACGCGACCTTCACCGCGCCCGCGCGCATGCGCGTCGGCACGATCTCGCTCGGTTATGCGGATGGCTACCTGCGCTGCTGGTCGGGCAAGGGCACGTTCCGCGCTGGAGGGTATGAACTGCCCGTGCTGGGCCGGGTGAGCATGGACATGACGGTCGTGGACTTGAGCAATGCGCCCGGTCTCGGTGAAGGCGACTGGGTGACGGCGGATTACGCACTCGCGGAAGCGGCCACTGCGTCCGGCCTGTCTCAGTACGAGCTGCTGACCTTGCTTGGCGGCCGTTTCAGCCGCTGATCCCCGGCCCGCATCGACTTTTGCTGCGCAGCAATTTGTGTTGCGTTGCGATAATGCGGAGTGGTACCATACGCCCTGCTTGGACTGGGGATTGGTCATGCCTGAAACAACGTCGAACGACGACGACACCGTCATCATCAAGAAGTACGCCAACCGGCGGCTCTACAATACGCGCTCGTCGAGCTACATCACGCTCGATCATCTGGGGAAGATGACCCGCGAAGGCGTGAACTACAAAGTGCTGGACGCAAAGACCGGTACCGACATTACGCACACGATCCTGACGCAGATCATCATGGAAGAGGAATCCAACGGCGAGCAGATGCTGCCGGTGAGTTTCCTGCGCGAACTGATCAGCATGTACGGCAATTCGATGCAGTCGCTGATCCCGCACTACCTTGAGGCGTCGATGGCAAACTTCCGCGCCAACCAGACGAAGCTCGCCAAGACGTTCGGAGACAGCCTGGGCAACAATCCGCTTGCCAAGCTGGCCGAACAGAACATCGCGATGTTCAAGGCCGCCGCCTCCGCTTTCATGCCCGGCGCCGACAAGAACGAGGCCAAGCCGTCATCGCCGACCGAGAGCGACGACCTTTCCGCGCTGCGCGAACAGATGGCCGAAATGCAGAAGAGGCTTGACGCGCTGGGCAAATAAGGGCCAGCGGGTGCGAACCAGCGGCGGCTCAACCGGCCGCCGTTTCGGATAGTGCGGCGGATGGTCCGCCGCATTGCACCATGTCAGGAAGATCGCACCCTTGTCCGCCATTCGCCACGCCCTCTCGACAAGCCGCGAGGACGATTTCGCCCAGTGGTACCAGGAAGTCATTTCCGAGGCCGAGATGGCCGAGGAATCAGGCGTCCGGGGCTGCATGGTCATCAAGCCCTGGGGCTATGGCATCTGGGAGCGTATCCAGCGTCTGATGGATGACCGGATCAAGGCCGCGGGCGTTTCGAACTGCTATTTCCCGCTGTTCATTCCGCTTTCCTACTTCGCCAAGGAAGCCGAGCACGTCGAAGGCTTCGCGAAGGAAATGGCGGTCGTCACGCACCACCGGCTCATCGCCGACGGCAAGGGCGGGCTGATACCCGACCCCGAAGCGAAGCTGGAAGAGCCGCTGATCGTGCGCCCCACCTCCGAGACGGTGATCGGCGCCGCCATGTCACGCTGGATCCAGTCCTGGCGCGACCTGCCGCTGCTCACCAACCAGTGGGCCAATGTCGTGCGCTGGGAAATGCGCACGCGGATGTTCCTGCGCACCAGCGAGTTCCTCTGGCAGGAGGGGCACACCGCCCATGCCGACCGCGACGATGCGATGAACGAGACGCTGCGCGCGCTCGAAATGTACCGCGGCTTTGCCGAACAGGTGCTGGCGATGCCGGTGATCGCGGGTGAAAAGCCGGAGAACGAGCGGTTCCCCGGCGCGGTCGCGACCTATTCGATCGAAGCGATGATGCAGGACGGAAAGGCGCTCCAGGCCGGCACGTCGCATTACCTCGGAACCGGCTTCGCCGAAGCTTCGGGCATCCAGTACCAGGACCGGGAAGGCACGCAGCAATATGCGCACACCACCAGTTGGGGCGTCTCTACGCGGCTGATCGGCGGCCTGATCATGACTCACGGCGACGACGACGGCCTGCGCGTGCCGCCGGCGGTCGCGCCGCACCAAATCGTGATCCTGCCGATGCTGCGCGAGAACGACGAGGACGAGGCTCTGCTGGCCTATTGCGAAGAGCTGCACGCGGCAATTGCTGCGCAGCATGCGCTGGGCGAACCGATCCGCGTCCTGCTCGACAAGCGGCCCGGCAAGGCCACGCAGAAGCGCTGGGCCTGGGTCAAGAAGGGCGCGCCGCTGATCCTCGAGATCGGCGGGCGCGATGCCGCTGGTGGACAGGTTTCCATGCTGCGCCGCGACCGGCTCTGGAACGACAAGGCCAAGGCGAACATTCAGGCAATGCCCAGGGAAGACTTCATCGCCCGCGCCGCCGCGGAACTGGGAGACATCCAGTCCTCGCTCTTCACCGAAGCCGAGGCGAAGCGGGACGCAAACATTGCCCGTGCCTCCAGCTTCGCTGAGGTCGAGGCGTTCTTCTCCGAGGACAAGCGCTATCCGGGCTGGGTGGAAGTCGAATGGGCGCGGCCGACCGGGGCCGAACTGGAACAGGTCGTGCAGAAGCTCAAGGCGCTCAAGCTGACCATGCGCAACATCCCGCTCGATGCCGAGCCGGTGGACGGTGACTGTATTTTCACAGGACGCCCCGCCGTTGAAAGGATATACGTCGCAAGGGCTTACTGAAACGCAGGAGAAACACTGCATGCTGGGCGCGATCAGGCATAATCTCGGCAATCTGACAAACTTCGCGGGACGCGACGGGCGGTCCACGTTCTGGTTCTACGTCCTGTTCATTGTGATCGTGCAGTTCGTGGCCGGCTTGCTGATCTCGTTGCCCATGATGGGCGGAGTAGCGCGCGATGCGTTCGACGCCGTGCGTCAGGGCGCATCGGAGGCCGAGCTTCAGAAACAGATGTTCGCGACCATGAGTGGAACGATGCGCACGACGATGATCCTTTCGATGGCCGTGGCCCTGATTTGCGCGCTTGGCCTCGTCGCCGCATTTGTGCGGCGCCTGCACGATTCCAACCGGCCGGGCTGGATCGCGGCTATTCCGTTCCTGCTCGTGCTGGCCGCGCAATCGATCTCCATGGCGAACATGGACGCGGTGTTTGAGGCGATGGCGAGCATGGATGCATCCAATCCGGCGGCGGCTCTGGAGGCTCAGCAGCCGCTGCTTGCGGCCAGCGCCCTATCCTGGATCGGGTATCTGATCGTCATCGTCTTCGGCGTCTGGCCTTCGAGCGACGGCGACAATCGCTACGGACCCGAGCCGGACCACCTCTGACGCCCCGCGCGCCATTGCAATAAGGCGCGTTCGGCCCCATTGCAGGGGCCATGCCTCCCAAGAACCGGCCCGCGCCCGGCCTGCCGACGCGCAAGCAGATCCTCGACTTCATCCAGAACTCGCCGGAACCCGCCGGCAAGCGCGAGATCGCGCGCGAGTTCGCCCTGAAAGGGCAGGAAAAAATCCAGCTAAAAGCCCTGCTCAAGGACATGGCCGAGGAAGGCCTGATCGACGGCAAGCGCACCGCATTCCACAAGATGGGCGGCCTGCCCAAGGTCACGGTGCTGCGGGTCATCGAGATCGATGAGGGCGAGGCGATCGCCGTTCCGGACACCTGGCAGCCCGACGATGCCACGCCGCCGCCGCGCATCCGGCTTGTCGAGAAGGGCCGGGGCAGTGCTCTCAAGAAGGGAGACCGCGTGCTTTCGCGGACCGAGGAGAGCAATACCGGTTGGCGCGCGTGGCCGATGAAAAAGCTGACGCTGCGCTCCGAACAGCTCCTCGGCGTGGTGGAGGTCGACGGCGCGGGCAAACCCTGGCTGGCCCCGGTCGACAAGCGCATCCGCAATTCCTCGCCGATTTCCGATCTTGGAGGGGCCGAGGCCGGCGAACTGGTGCTGGCCGAACCGATCGGCCGATCAGCGCGGGCTTCGGTCAAGGTTACCGAAGTGCTGGGGGAACCGCTCGCGCCCAAGGCCTTCAGCCTGATCGCCATCCACAAGCACGGCATTCCCAACGTCTTCTCCGAAGAGACGCTCGACGAGGCCGAGCGTGCCGCGAAGCTTCCGCTCAGCGCGGACAAGCGCGAGGATCTGCGGCACTTGCCCATCGTCGCGATCGACCCGTCGGATGCGCGTGACCATGACGATGCGATCTGGGCCGAGCCGGACGGGGAAGGGGGCTTCAAGGCGCTCGTCGCGATTGCGGACGTCTCGTTCTACGTTCGTCCCGGCGGAGCGATCGACAGCGAGGCACGTCGACGCGGCAATTCGGTCTATTTCCCCGACCGCGTGGTGCCGATGCTGCCCGAAGTACTCAGCGCGGACGTCTGCTCGCTGCGCGCCGGCGAGGACCGGGCGGCCATGGCCTGTCATCTGCGTATAGACGGCGAGGGGAGGGTAACGGACTGGCGCTTCACCCGGGCGATCGTGCGGATTTCGGAAGTGATCGCGTATGAGGATGCCCAGGCGCGGATAGACGCTGGCGGCGAAGCCTCCTCCATCGACGGTCTCCGGAACCTGTGGGCTTGCTGGAAAGCTCTCGCCGCCGCGCGTTACAAGCGCGATCCTCTGGAACTGGAGCTGCCCGAACGGCGCGTGAAGCTAGACGATCAAGGACGCATCACCGAAATCGCGATCCGCGAACGGCTCGACGCGCACCGCGTGGTCGAGGATTTCATGATCGCCGCCAATGTCGCCGCCGCCAAGGCGCTGGAAGCGAAAGTCGCGCCGGTCGTCTACCGCGTCCATGAGACACCGAGCCGGGAGAAACTGGTCGCGCTGAAGGACTACCTCGCCACGTTCGGAAAGAAGCTGGCTCTGGGGCAGGTCATCACGCCGGGCCTGTTCAACCGCATGCTCAAGGACATCGCCGACGAGTCGGAAAAGGCGCTCATCATGGAAGCCGTGCTGCGCAGCCAGACGCAGGCCTACTACGGCCCGCGCAACGAGGGGCACTTCGGCCTCGCTCTAGGCTCTTACGCGCACTTCACCTCGCCGATCCGACGCTATGCCGACCTGCTGGTCCACCGCGCGCTCGTCGATGCCTATGGGCTCGAGCAGCCGAAACCCACAGGCGACATCCCGCCCGCATCAGGCCTTTCCGAACGCGACCGGGATGATCTCGGCCGCATCAGCGAGGCCATTTCGTCGGCCGAGCGCCGGGCGATGGAAGCCGAGCGCGAAACGATCGACCGCTACGTCGCGGCATGGCTGTCCTCACGCGTCGGGGAGGTGTTCGAAACGCGCATCACCGGCGTGCAGAAGTTCGGCTTTTTCGCGACCATCATCGCTCTTGGCGGCGACGGCCTGGTGCCGGTCTCCACGCTGGGCGACGAGCGCTTTGCCTACGATGAAAAGGCGCATGTCCTCGAAGGGGAAGACAGCGGCACCAGCTATGCGATCGGCCAGATTCTGCGCCTGCGTCTGGCAGAGGCCAACCCGCTCACCGGCGCGCTGAAGTTCGAGCTGGAGGAGGGCGGCTCCGGCCGCGTCGAACCGCGCGGCAAACCAGTCCCCCTGAAAAAGCGCGGCAAGCATCTCGCCGGAAAACGCGGGCGTCCCGTGAACATCCGCCATCAGGGCAGGAAAAAACGGTAGGCCAGCTCAATCGTTCCGCGACAGGAACGGTACAAGCGGCTGGACCGCGTGGACAAATTCGGCACGGCGCTCATCGGTAGCATTTTCAGGGTGTTGATCCGAAAGCGGGCTTACCGGACCCGCCAAATTGCGGACGTTGCGTAAAAAGCCCACCCCCAACCCCTCCCGCCTGCGGGAAGGGTGCGAGACTTGGCGAGCCGTCAGGCGAGCGTAGCCGCAGCCGGGTGGGCATCCGCAACGACCGCTCCCCCCAACCTTTCGGTCATTCGGTCAACCAAGTTGTCATCTTGATAGCGCACGATCCTTGACGTCGGAATCTGTCCGCGCCGCCTAGCTCAGGCGTTCGATCGCAGCCGGGTCCAGCGTGCCGGGGATCACGAAGACGGGGCAGGACATCTGACCGATACCCGCACCGGTGAAGTGCGCGACCAGCGGTCCCGGTCCTCCTTCCTTCGCGGCGCCGAGCACGAGCGCCGAAACCTCCGGATGCTCCTTCAGGTACTGGCGCACCACCTTCACGTCTTCGCCCATTCTTACGGCGATCACCGGCATTTTCGCGCCCTGGGACAGAAGATTGCCCGCGGCGGCCGTGACCAGGGTTTCGGCCCGTGCGCGGGCCTCTTCCTCGATCGTGGCTTGCACGCCGGCGAAGGCATTGAAAGGCTGGGACGGCACCAGTGCCAGCAGGTGCAGCGACCCGCCGGTCTTGGCGGCGCGACGTGCGGCGAACTGCAGGGCAACCAGCGCTTCCTCGGTTTCATCGACGATTACTAGATAGACGCGCATCATGTTCCTCTCGTCGGCGGCTTATCGGGCCATTCGATGGCCGGCGCAAGCATCGGGAATGCGAAAAAGGGACGCCAAGGCGCTTGTCTGGCGGCTTCAAGTTGTTCAAGGAGAGGGCGATCCAAAAACCTCCCCCACGATAGCAAGGGACCATAACACTTCCATGCCCATCGAGATCAAGATGCCCGCGCTTTCCCCAACCATGGAAGAAGGGAAGCTGGCGAAATGGCTGGTGAAGGAAGGTGATGCCGTCAGTTCCGGCGACATCATGGCCGAGATCGAGACGGACAAGGCGACGATGGAATTCGAAGCCGTCGACGAGGGGACCATCGGAAAGATCACTGTTTCCGAAGGGACCGAGGGCGTGAAAGTTGGCACCGTAATCGCGTTGCTCGCCGGCGAGGACGAAGATGCCTCGGTCGTCGCGGAAACCTCCGCCCCCGAAAAGCCCAAAGCCGAGGCGCCGAAACCCGAGAAAGCCGCCGAGGAATCCAAGGCTCCCAAATCCGCGCCGGCACCTGCTCCGGCCGCTCCACAAACCACAAGCTCGAAGGAAGGCCGCGTGATTGCATCTCCGCTTGCCAAGCGCCTCGCCGCCGCAAAGGGCGTCGATATTGAAGGCCTGACCGGATCGGGTCCGGGCGGCCGCATCGTCAAGGCCGACGTCGAGGCCGCCCAACCCGGCACCGCGAAACCGAAGGCCGCCGCTCCCGTGGCCGCCAATGACGCAGCGCCGGCCAAGCCCGCCACGGTCGAAATGGCGGACGAAACCCGCGCGCTGCTGGACGATCGCATTCCGCACACGGTCGAAAAGCTTTCGGGCATGCGCAAGACCATCGCCCGCCGCCTCACCCAGTCGATGCAGGAAGCACCGCACATCTACCTCACGGTGGACGTCCGGCTCGACAAGCTGATGTCGATGCGCGCCGAACTCAACGCCGCGCTTGCAAAGCAGGGCGTGAAGGTCTCGGTCAACGACATGCTGATCAAGGCGTTGGGCAAGGCGCTGATCGACGTGCCGGATTGCAACGTGACTTTCGCCGGGAACGAGCTGATCCGGTACGAACGTGCCGACGTTTCCGTCGCGGTTTCGATCCCGAACGGGCTGATCACGCCGATCGTGCAGGATGCGAACGGCAAGTCCTTGTCGCAGATCGCGAATGCCACCAAGGACCTTGGCAAGCGCGCCAAGGAAGGCAAGCTCAAGCCGGAAGAATACCAGGGCGGCACCGCCTCCATCTCCAATATGGGCATGATGGGGATCAAACAGTTCACCGCGGTCATCAATCCACCGCAGTCGACCATCCTCGCCATTGGCGCGGGCGAAAAGCGTCCCTGGGTCATGCCGGACGGCTCGCTGGGCGTGGCGACGGTCATGAGCGCGACCGGCAGCTTCGATCACCGCGCGGTGGACGGTGCAGACGGCGCGCGGCTGATGGCAGCGTTCAAGGAATACGTGGAGAGCCCGCTGGGTATGGTTGCCTGAGATGATTGCGGGCGCGGGGGAGCTTGTCACGCGTGTGACGGCGATGCCGGCTGACCTCAATCCTTACGGCGGCGTCTTCGGCGGTTGGTTGATGAGCCAGCTTGCCCTTGGCGCCAGTTCGCTGGCGACGCGGCGCACCGGTCGAAAGGCGATCCTCGTCGGCGCCACCAATTTCTCGTTTCCCGATGCCATGGCTGTCGGGGGCGAACTTTCGGTCTACGCCGCGATAAAGCGCGTGGGCCGCACCTCTGTTCTCATTGCCGCGCAAGGTATCGGTCGCGCGCGCAGCAGCGAGGACCGAATCGAAGTTGCCCGGGGCCACTTCACGTTCGTGGCGTTGGATGAAAATGACCGTCCCTGTGCGGTCCAATTAAGAGATTTGATGGAGTAAGCATGTCCGAACAATACGACGTCATCGTTCTCGGTTCCGGCCCCGGCGGCTACGTCTCGGCTATCCGCTGTGCACAGCTTGGCCTGAAGACGGCCATCGTCGAGCGCGAGCTGCTGGGCGGCATCTGTCTCAACTGGGGCTGCATCCCGACCAAGGCGCTGCTGCGTTCGGGCGAGATGTTCCACCAGATGAAGCACGCCAAGGACTATGGCCTGGCGGCCGAGAACATCACGGCCGACCTCGACGCCGTGGTCAAGCGTTCGCGCGGGGTCGCATCGCAGCTCAACAAGGGCGTGACGCACCTGATGAAGAAGAACAAGATCGCCGTGCACATGGGCACCGGCAAGCTCGTCGCGCCGGGCAAGTTGGAAGTCGTGGGCGAGAAGGGCACCGAGACGCTCGAGGCCAAGCATATCATCATCGCCACCGGCGCCCGCGCGCGTGACCTGCCCAAGGCCAAGGCTGACGGCGAGCGGATCTGGACCTACCGCCACGCGATGACGCCCAAGGAAATGCCGAGCAAGCTGCTGGTCATCGGCTCGGGCGCGATTGGCATCGAGTTCGCCAGCTTCTACAACGACATGGGCGCGGACGTGACCGTGGTGGAGATGCTGAACCGCATCGTTCCGGTGGAAGACGCCGATGTTTCCACCTTCCTCGAAAAGGCGCTCACGAAGCAGGGCATGAAGATCATGACCAGCGCCAACATCGGGACGATCGAAGCGGCCAAGTCCGGCGTGAAGGTCGCGATCAAGGACAAGGGCGGCAAGGAAGAAACCACCGAGTTCAGCCACGTCATCGTCGCCATCGGTATCGTGCCGAATGTCGAGAACATCGGCCTGGAAGATCTCGGCATCGAGCCGGACAAGCGCTTCCACATCAAGGTGGACGGCTATGGCCGCACCAACGTCAAGGGCGTCTGGGCCATCGGCGACTGCGTCGAAGGCCCGTGGCTGGCGCACAAGGCGAGCCACGAAGGCGTCACTGCCGCAGAGGCCATTGCGAAGGAGATGGGCAACAAGGACGTCCACCCGCATCCGCTGGACCGCAACAACATCCCCGGCTGCACCTACTGCCACCCGCAGATCGCCTCCGTCGGCATGACCGAGGCCAAGGCGAAGGAAGCCGGGTTCGAGGTCAAGGTCGGCAATTTCCCGTTCATCGGCAACGGCAAGGCCATTGCCCTGGGCGAGCCGGAAGGCTTCATCAAGACCGTGTTCGACGCCAAGACCGGCGAACTGCTCGGCGCGCACATGATCGGTGCTGAAGTGACCGAACTGATCCAGGGCTATGTCGTGGGCAAGACGCTGGAAACCACCGAGGCCGAACTGATGAACACTGTATTCCCGCACCCGACGCTCTCGGAAATGATGCACGAATCGACGCTTGCCGCTTACGGGCGCGCCTTGCACATCTGACGGCTGCCGCGGGACCGGCCCCGGACCGGAAAAGGGGCGCGTTCCTGGGAGCGCGCGCCATTCTTGTAAGGTCAGGCAGGGCCGGACGAGCGAACGATGTGCTCGAAGACCGCGATGTGCAGCGGCGCGGAAAACTTGCAGCCGACGCTATTCTCGCTCTGCCAGACGATTTGTGCGCTCAGGATCTGCATGCCGGGGATTTTGAGGCGCAGCGGCATGTCCGGCCGTGCAGCGGGAAACCATGCGATACGAAATCCGCAGGCAGAAAGGTCCTCCAGTCGTACCTTCTTCCACGGGCGCGTACCCTGGCGCGCATCGCACACGAGCGCGACTCCGGCGCGCGCTGAACGTGAAACGTGCCGCCCGTCGCGGCCCGCGATGCGTTCGTAGAGCAATTGGGGACTCCTGGCTGATCGGAAATCCCTTTGGCTGCCAGCAGGTTACCAACGGGTTATCGTGGACGGGTTTATTGTCTCACGAAATCGACGGACACATCCTTTCCCGCGCTCGTCCCGGATTGTGATTGCCGCAGGATATGCCCCAAAGAGCGTCGGAAATGGGTCGCAAATCTGCGGCCATTGGCTAATGTTCCTGTGAACCCGTCGACTGTGCTGGTGGAACACAGGGTTCGGAAGGCTCCACCGTAGGAGATTCAGAAAACATGGCTGAGACCGTCTACCCCGTCCCCGCTGATTGGGCAGAACATGCATTGATCGACGAAGCGCGATACCGGGAAATGTATCGACGTTCCGTGGAGGACACCGATGGCTTCTGGCGCGAGGAAGCCCGGCGAATCGATTGGATCAAGCCGTTCACCGCCGTGAAGCAGACCAGTTTTCACGAGGCTGACTTCGGCATTTCCTGGTTTGCGGACGGCACGCTAAACCTCTCCGCCAATTGCCTCGACCGTCACCTTGCACAGCGCGGCGATGCGGTGGCAATCCTCTGGGAGCCCGACGATCCGCGCAATCCGGAACGACGCATCACCTATCGCGAATTGCACGAGCAGGTCTGCAAGTTCGCCAACCTGCTCAAGGCCCACGGCGTCAAGCGCGGCGAGCGGGTCACGATCTACCTGCCGATGGTGCCCGAAGCGGCCGTCGCCATGCTGGCCTGCGCGCGGATCGGCGCGATCCACTCGATCGTCTTCGCCGGCTTCTCGCCCGACGCGCTGGCGGGCCGCATCACCGACTGCGACAGCCGCATCGTCCTGACCGCCGACGAGGGGCTGCGCGGCGGCAGGAAGGTTCCGCTCAAGGCCAATGTCGACGAGGCCCTGAAGCAGTGTACCAGCGTCGATACGGTGATCGTGCTCAGGCACACGGGCGCGGACGTGCCGATGGCGCAAGGACGCGACATCGACTGGGCCACCGGCGTCGCGGGCCAAGCCGCCGCGTGCGAGCCGGAGGAAATGAACGCGGAAGATCCGCTGTTCATCCTCTACACGTCCGGCTCGACCGGCAAGCCCAAGGGCGTGCTCCACACGACGGGCGGCTACTCGGTCTGGGTGTCAATGACGCATGAATACGTCTTCGACTACCGCCCCGGCCAGATCTACTGGTGCGCGGCCGATATCGGCTGGGTCACCGGCCATTCCTACGTCGTCTATGGCCCGCTGATGAACGGGGCGACCACCGTGATGTTCGAAGGGGTGCCCAACTTCCCCGATCCGAGCCGCTTCTGGCAGGTGGTGGACAAGTTCGGAGTCGAGATCTTCTACGGCGCTCCCACCGCCCTGCGCGCTCTGATGCGCGAAGGGGACGAATGGGTGAAGAAGACGTCGCGCAAGAGCTTGCGCCTGCTCGGTTCGGTGGGCGAGCCGATCAACCCCGAAGCCTGGGCCTGGTATCATGACGTGGTGGGTGAGGGGCGCTGCCCGATCGTCGACACCTGGTGGCAGACCGAGACCGGCGGCGCCATGATCACGCCGCTTCCGGGCGCGACGGCGCTCAAGCCCGGGGCCGCGTCAAAGCCGATGTTCGGCGTGAAGCCCATGCTGCTCGACAACGACGGCTCGATTCTCGAGGGCGCAACCGACGGCTGCCTCGTCATCGCCGATTCCTGGCCGGGCCAGATGCGCACCGTATGGGGCGACCACGATCGCTTCTTCCAGACCTATTTCAGCACCTTCAAGGGCTACTACTTCACCGGCGACGGATGCCGCCGCGACGAGGACGGCTATTACTGGATCACCGGCCGCATCGACGATGTCATCAACGTCTCGGGCCACCGCATGGGGACCGCTGAGATCGAAAGCGCCCTCGTTGCCCACGCCAAGGTGGCCGAAGCCGCGGTCGTCGGCATGCCCCACGCGATCAAGGGGCAGGGCATCTACGCCTTCGTCACCTGCAATGCCGAGGTCGAACCGGACGACTCGCTGCGCAAGGAACTCGTGCAATGGGTGCGTCAGGAGATCGGCCCGATCGCGACGCCCGATGTGATTCAGTTCGCGCCGGGTCTGCCCAAGACCCGCTCGGGCAAGATCATGCGCCGCATCCTGCGCAAGATCGGCGAAAACGATTTCTCGAATCTGGGCGACACCTCGACGCTGGCCGATCCATCGGTGGTCGACCACCTGATCGCCAACCGGCCGCGGACCGGATCGACCTGAGAACGGCGCGGCAAGAGCGCCTCAATAGCGCTCTTGCCGCGGGCCTCAGCCCCGACCGACCGAAGAGTATTCGAAGCCTGCCGCGCGGACGAAGTCCGGCTTGTAGATGTTGCGCAGGTCCACCAGCACGGGCGCCTTGGCAAGCTGCTTGACGCGCTCCAGATCGAGCGCGCGGAAAGCGTCCCATTCGGTGACGAGAACAACCCCATCGGCGCCTTCGATCGCCGTGTAGGGATCCTTGCACATCTCGACCTCGGGCATCAGGGGCGCGGCCAGTTCCATGCCTTCCGGGTCGTAGGCGGTAACCGCGACCCCCGCGTCCATGAGCGTCTGCGCGATGGCGATCGAGGGGCTGTCGCGCATGTCATCGGTGTTCGGCTTGAACGTCAGGCCCAGCATGGCGACCCGCTTGCCCCGGGCCGCATCCATCCCCCCCAGCGCCTCGATCACCTTGCGCCCCATCGCGCGTTTGCGGCTGTCGTTGACCTTGGCCACGGCCTCGACAATCCGCAGAGGGCTGTCGTAGTCCTCCGCCGTCTTGAGCAGGGCCAGCGTGTCCTTGGGGAAGCACGAACCGCCATAGCCCGGCCCCGCATGAAGGAATTTCGATCCGATGCGGTTGTCGAGACCGATGCCGCGCGCCACGTCCTGGACGTCGCCACCGACCTTCTCACACAAGTCCGCGACTTCGTTGATGAAGGTGATCTTGGTCGCGAGGAAGGCGTTGGCCGCATACTTGGTAATCTCGGCGGAGCGCCGGCTGACGAACAGGAGTGGCGATTCGTTGAGGAACAGCGGCCGATAGACCTCGCGCATGACTTCGCGGCCGAAATCGTCCTCCGCGCCGATGACGATGCGATCCGGCCGCTTGAAATCGCCGATAGCGGCGCCTTCACGCAGGAATTCGGGATTGGAAACCACCGCAATCCGGTATCGCGTGCCGCTCTCGCGAATGATGCGCTCGACTTCGTCGCCCGTGCAGACGGGTACGGTCGACTTGGTGACAACCACGGCATCGTTCGTCAGGTGCTCGCCAACCTCGCGCGCCACGGCATAGACGAACGAAAGGTCCGCGTGACCGTCCCCGCGCCTCGATGGCGTTCCCACGGCGATGAAGACTGCGCTGGCGCCGCCTATTCCTTCGGCCAGATCGGTCGTGAAAGACAGCCGCCCGGCCTTGACGTTGTTCGCCACCAGAGCTTCGAGACCCGGCTCGTATATCGGCATCACGCCGTCGCGCAGCCGATCGATCTTTGACTGATCCTTGTCGATACAGACGACCTCATGCCCGAAATCGGCGAAACAGGCGCCCGAAACCAGGCCCACATAGCCCGAACCAACCATCGCGATCTTCATGCCATTGCCACCATTGTCATACGCTCAAGGACCCGTTGAGCTTCTTCAGGAAATTCGTTCCCTAGGCGAACAGGGCGGCGAATTTCCACTCTTGTTTTTTGCATGTGCGAAAACCCGCGATAAGATGTTGCAAAGCAGCGGCAAACGCTTCGCATCGGCTGGCGCCTGAACGCTGGATCGATCTTGGTCAGGAGGATGACGAAAGAGCAAGGATGCGAACTTCAGGCTCCGGCACCCACTTTGACAGGCGACCATCCTGGCAGGACACCGCAAAGACAACCGGAATTTTACCATTCCCGGTTAGGGAAGGCGGGAATGGCTAGCGAAGTATATTCGATGCAACGCGTGTTCCAGAACGCCGGGAAGGCCGCTTTCGGGGAGGATTTTCCGAAGCAGGCCGGCGAGCCCTTGAATGATCTGGGGCGACATCCGCTTGTGTCTCTGGATGCCTTGGCCCCCCTCGCGGCATCGCTCTCGCCCGGCGGCGTCGCGTCATGACGGCCGTGTATATCACCATCGACACGGAATACGCCGCTGGCTTCGCCGCGCGTGGCGTCCTCAGCGCAGCGGACCGACGCGAGAACTTTCGCTTGTCGATCGAGGGGCGGACGGACAGCGGGTGCGCGGGCATCGGCTATCAAATGGATGTCTTTGAACGTCACGGCCTCAAGGCAGTCTTTTTCGTCGATCCGATGCCGGCGCTCGTTTGGGGCATTGAGGCAATTACGGATGTCGTCGGGCCCATCATCGACCGTGGGCATGATGTGCAGTTGCATGCCCATAGCGAATGGCTGGCCCTTTCCGGCTCGCAAAACCCGTTAGGCGGTCGAACTGGCCAGAATATGGCCGATTTCACATTTGAGGAGCAATGTGAGATTCTTGCCTATGCCAGTCAGGCGCTGGTCGCGGCGGGGGCCCAAAAACCGGTTGCGTTCAGGGCGGGCAATTACGGAGCGAACGACGACACGCTACGCGCTCTTGCAGAGATTGGCATTGCGTACGATTCCAGCCACTGTCCGGGTATCGCGAACTCAGCCTGTCGCATTTCGCTCGGCCCAGAAGATCGCCTGCCGCTCAGACATTGCGGGGTAACGGAGGTGCCGGTGGGATGCATTGCCGGAGCCGTCAATGGCCTGCGGCATTTTCAACTGACCGCGCTGACAGACCGCGAGATGGTCGCCGCCTTGCGACACGCCCGCGACGAGAAACAGCCCAGCATCACGCTTGTCTCTCACAGCTTTGAGCTGCTCAGTCGCGACAGGCGTAGTGTGAACCACATTGTCAAAAGACGCTTTGAAAGGTTCTGTGCAGCCTTGTCGGGGCTTGAGGGGGTGGGTCACGCGACGTACCGGAGCGCGCCCCCGACGCCATTCGCCGGCAAGGTTGCCGAGCCCTTGCCGCCCAGCATGCTGCGAACCGGGCTACGTTATGCCGAACAGGCCATTGCCAATGTCGTGTATGGTGCCAGGTAGGGTGGGGATCAGTATGGACGTCCTTACACTTGCGCAACGCTCCCGAATCCCTCGCCGAGGCGGCCTTGTGGTGGGACCCTCAAGCAGCCCGCGACGCGGGGTCCGCTCTCAGTCAAGACCGAGGGCCGTACGGATCGCGTGCCAGGACAGCAGCTTGAAGTTTTGCGCGTCGGGTGCGTTGTCTCCGTCCTGCGCGGCGAACAGGCCCTCGGGAAAGGCCGGCCCGAAATCGCCGAGCGCAATTTCGATGCCATCGGTGTCGCTGGTGCCGTCGATCGCGCCGCCCCGGATGCGAAATCGGCCGGCGAGCCGCGCGGTCTGGAGATCGAAGAGCGCATAGGCATTGTCGCCCTGGCTCGAAGCGACCAGCCAGCCCTTGCCATCCGCCCCGCGCGCGACGGCGAGGCCTTCCACGTCATCGACGAGACCATCCTCGTCCCTCACACGGGCAAAAGCCTCCGCCCCGAGCGTCTCGCGATCGAGCGGTACTTTCCAGATGCCGATGTCCTCTTCGGCGACATAGAGCGTGCGGGCGGCGTCATCGACCACGCAGCCTTCCGACTGCGTTGCGAGCTTCACGTCGCGCAGATGCATGGCCGCGACGCTGCCGCCCTGTTCGACAAGCGCGCCCTCGGCGACTGTGCCGTCCTTGAGCACGACGTAAGCGCGCGCCAGTTCGCCGGCCCTGAGCGGACCGCCCATGCAGAAGCCGTAGGCCTCGGCCGGGGCATGGCCGGGCGGCAGGAAGGTGACCGCGCCGAGGCTGGAGAGCTTGCCGCTCGCGCCGCCGAGCATGAAGAGCGCGATGCGCGGCACGGCTCGGTCGGTGCGGTCGCTGGCCGCGACGAGGATGCGGCGCGAGCCATCGGCCATCGTGACTTCGCGCAAACCGACATTGTTGAGCGCGCCTGCTGCGACGAAATCGCGCACCTTGCCATCGAGGCCGTAGACGTAGAGCCCCGCCTTCTTGTCTGTGCCGACGATCAGGCTCGCGCCGGGATCGGCCGCATTGCGCCAGATCGCCGGATCGTCCGCCGCGTCGTCGTTGGCGGTGCCGACGGGGACGGTCTCGGCCATGGCCGGGACATCGACCGCCGGGAGGTAAGCCTTGGACGCCGAGGTGGTGGCGCAGGCCGAAAGCAGGATGGCGGGGAGCAGTGCTCCCGGCCCGTATTGCGTTATGTTGCGACCCTTCATCAGAAGGTCAGCCTTGCGCCGAACTTGAAGGTCGGGCCGTATTTCTCGAACTGCAAGAGGCGCTGGGCGCCCGCGAAATTCTGGTAGGCGAAGTACTTGGCATTGTTGATGTTGATCACGTCCACCGTGAAGCGCAGGAAGTCGCTCACCTTGTACTTGCCCGAGAAGTCGAGCTGGAAGTGGTTGTCCACCCAGCGATCCTCGTCCGCGCCATCGCCAATCTCGTCGAGATACCGGTCGCGATACGTACCCGCCAAACGCAGGTCGATTGGACCCTTCTCGTAGCCGAGCACGGCATTGAAAGTGTTCTTCGACGAGCTCGGCAACGAGATCGTGCGGCCGTCCGCCAGCGTGCCCTTCGAGTATGTGTAGGTATAGTTGAGCTGGGTCAGGAGCCCATCCAAGGGCGCAGGCAGCATCGAATAGACTTGGCTGTAGCTCGCCTCGACGCCGACGATCTCGGCGCTGTCGCCGTTGATCGTGGTCCTTAACTCGTCGTACGTGGTTTCCTGGAAAGTGAAGTCGTCGAAAGTCTGGGTGACGGCATAGTTCCTGATGGACTTGTAGAAGCCGCCGACCGAGACCGCTCCGTTGCTGGAGAAATAGTACTCAAAGCCGATATCGGCGTTCCAGGCCTCGTAGGGCTTGAGATCGGGGTTTCCGAATACGGCCTCGTTGTCCTCGTTGACGGCATTGCGCGGCGCCATGTCTGACAGCTTGGGACGCACCAGGCTTTTGTAGCCGGCGGCGCGGAAAACGAGATCGTCTTGCGGAGCCAGGCGCAAGGTCAGGCTCGGCAGCCAGTCGGTGTAGCTGCGCTTGAACCGGACCGGCTCGATCAGCGGCGAAGCGAAGTCGTCATCGTCGCGCTCGGTGAGGACATTGCCGTTGAGGACGTTCTTCGTGCGCTCCATGCGCACGCCTCCGATCACGCGCAGCGCGGCCGAATCCCAGCGCCCGAGCAGATAGGCCGCAGTGATATCTTCCCTGATTGCGTAGTCGTCGGCGGCGGAATCGTTCGCGGTGTCATAGGCTTCGAGCTCGAAGTTGCCTTCGTTCGCCAGGTAGAAGTCCCTGGGACCGGTCTTGCTCGCAACGGGGCCGAGGCTGATGCCCCTGAGGCGATAGGTTTGCTCGCCCAGCACGTCGGCCAGGGTGAAGTCGCCGTCGTAGTCCTTGAAGACCGATACGTTGAAATCGTAGGACTTCTTGCGCCAGCGCTGCTTGGCGCCCGCCTGGATGGTGAAATCGCCGTTGCCCATCGCGAAAGTGCGGGCGAGGTCGGCCTTGACCGCGTATTCACGGTCCCGGCTGTCCGAAAGCGTCGTCACCTCGAGCTTGTCGAACGTGTAGTTCGTCGCGTCATTGACGTCATCCGCGCCGCTCGAGAGCGAATAGAGCGGTGCGCGCGGGTCGGAGTAGTCCCAGTCGATGACGACACCGTCGCCTTCGAAATCATGGGCGAAGCGCAGCGGGTCGAGCGAGAAATTCTCGCGCTCGGTCGACTTGGCGTAGCTGGCGTGCCAGTTGAACTTCCAGGTGCCGGTATCGGTGTCGCTGCCGATCGAAACCGTGCGGATTCGCTGGCGCTCGACGCGGTCCTTGAGATCGCGCTCGATGGTGAAGCCGCCTTCATCGTTGGCATCGAGCGCATCGGAAATCCGCGCGCTCGCGCCATTCCCGCTGATGTCGGTCGAATCGCCGAAGTCGAAAGTGGTGCGGCGACGGTATTCGTGATCGCCGAACTGGCTCCAGTTGCCGCGCACAAAGGCCGCGGTCGTATCGGAGACCCGCCAATCGAAGTTGAGCGTGGCGTTCAGGCGCTCCCGCGCGACATCATAGTCGCGATATTCGACGGCCTCGGCGTAGGCGACGTCGTCTGCGCTGTCCCAGCCACCGGTTTCGATGTTGTCGGTTTCGAAACTGCGCTTGTAGTAGCTGATCCCGCCCGAGATACCGAAATCGTCGCCGAGGCGCTTCGAGAAATCAAAGCTGCCCTTCGGCGTGACGTCACCCGAATAGTCGTTGTAGCTGCCCTCCACGCGCGCAGCGTAGTAGTCCTTTTTGCGGTCAAAGGCGCTGGTGGTCTTGATCTCGACCGAAGCGCCGATGGTGTCGGCGTCCATGTCGGGGGTGAGCGACTTTTTCACCTCGATCGATTCGATCGTGTCCGAGGAGATGACGTCGAGCGCGACCGAGCGCACATCCGACTCCGGCGCGGGAACGCGTACACCGTTCAGTGACGTGGCGTTCAGCTCCGGATCGAGGCCGCGGACGGAGACGAAGCGGCCCTCGCCCTGGTCGTTGAGGATGTTGACGCCGGGCAGACGGCGCAGCGATTCCGCGACGTTCTGGTCGGGGAACTGACCGATCGCGTCGCGGGTCAGGACCGATATAACCCCGTCCGCCGCCTTCTGGCGCGACAGTGCGCTACTGAGATTGGCCGCCTGGCCGATGACCAGGATGTCGCCGCCGCCGATGCCCGCAAGGTCGAAATCACCCGCGGCGCGGCCCGCCGACGGCACCGTCACGGCCTTGCGCTCCACCTCGGCGCCCACATAGCTGACTTCGAGCGTATAGGTGCCGGCCGGCACATCCGCGAAGATATAGCTGCCGCTGCGGTCGGTGCGGGCCGAACGGTCGAGTTCCAGTATCCTGACGCTAACCGCCTGGAGGGACCGGGTGCCCGTCGCATCGTGAATGCTGCCCGAGATTTCTCCCGCATGGGCGATGGTGGCGGAAGATGCCGTGGCAAGCAGTCCCGCAAGAACGCGGATCGAAGATCTCATCGTGGATACCCCCTGGTAACGTCTGTTTCGGGAGCGCCCACTAAGGCTGGTTAATGACACCGCCGTGCCATAGCCAAGACAGTTTGGTGACAGCCGCGATATGCAATGACCCGAACGGAGAGGATGCCCGCGATCAATGATGACAACCGGCTCCGCAGCGAATCCTTCGGCTGGACGAGAGCCTGACCGCCTAAGCGTCGGTTTTTATGGGAAAACGTCAATCTGGCGGCAGCTTGAGAACCCCCGCGGAAGGGTACTTGGCGGACAGGGTGGGATTCGAACCCACGGTGAGCTTGCACCCACGGCGGTTTTCAAGACCGCTGCCTTAAACCACTCGGCCACCTGTCCGCTGGTTTTCGCGCATAGAGCAAAGTCCGGGCCTTGCAAGACCCTGCTTGTCGCCGAGAAGAAATCCATTTGTGGCGGCCGTCCACGGGAGGTTGCGCGAGGGCCATTTGCAAGGTCGGAACTTTGTGCGAGACTTGGCAGCGATGAAGCCTGCATCGAAATCCCCTTCGCTCAAATGTTTATTCCTGGTAGCCGCACTGGCGGTCTGGCCGCTTCCGGCCGCGCTGGCGCAGCCTCAGGGTGAAAGCTTTTCGGGCTATCTGCAGACCGTCGCGGCCAAGGCCCGGCGCGAAGGGATCAGCGAGACGGCGATCACGCGCACCCTGAGCGGCCTCACGCCCAACCAGCGCGTGATCGAACTCGACTCCGCCCAGCCCGGAAGCCAAGGGGGACCGCCTCCGATGGCGCCCTATATCGCAAGGCACGTCGGCCCCAGCATCGTCTCACGCGGACGCGGGCGACATGCCGAGCTTTCCGGCGTCATCCGCAAAGTGGAAGCGCGCTACGGCGTTCCCGGGCCGGTGCTGCTCGCGATCTGGGGGCACGAGACGAACTACGGCAGCTATGTCGGAGACTTCGACCTTGCCCGTTCGCTGGCAACGCTCGCCTGGGAAGGGCGCCGAAGGGACCTGTTCGAGGGTGAATTGATCGCGCTCCTCAAGATGGTCGATCGGGGCGTTCCGAGCTACAAACTCAAGGGAAGCTGGGCGGGCGCCTTCGGCTATCCGCAGTTCCTGCCGAGCGTCTATCTTCGTCTTGCGGTGGACGGAGACGGGGATGGGCACGCCGACATCTTTTCCAGTCCGTCTGATACTCTTGCCTCCATCGCCAATTATTTTCGCGACGCGGGCTGGCGCCAAGGACAGCCCTGGGGCGTGCGCGCCTCGGTTCCTTCGGGGTTCAACGTCGGCGCCTATTCCACCCGGTTGACCGCTCCGCGGTGCGAGCGCGTTCACGAACGCCACTCGCGGTGGAAGTCCGTTTCCGAATGGCGGGCGCTGGGGGTGGCTCCGATGGCTCCCATCGGCGGCGACGTGCTCGCTTCGCTATTCCAGCCCGATGGTCCCGGCACGCCTGCTTACCTGTTAACCGGGAATTATCGGGTCATCCTCCAGTACAACTGCTCGAACTACTACGCGTTGTCCGTGGGGTTGCTTGCAGATGAGATTGCCCGTTAATCAATACCTGCCGCTTGCGGCGCTGATCGTTCTTGCCGGGTGTGCCGGTGGAGGGCAAGCCGGGGCGGCGCTGCAACTCGCCCAGCCACAAAACGGACCGGCGGCCGACTACCCGGTGGTGGTGGGCGATGCCTTTACCATCGGCGACAGGACCTGGACGCCTTCGGACCAGCTCAACTACGACGCGGTCGGCCATGCTTCGGTCGGAACCGACGATCACGCAGGGATCACGGCCGCCAACAAGACACTGCCCCTGCCGAGCTACGCCGAAGTGACTTCGCTCGATACCGGGCGGACCATTCTGGTGCGGGTCGAGCGGCGAGGGCCGATGGTCAACGACACGCTGATCGAGCTTTCGAAAGATGCCGCGCGGCACCTCGGCATGGCGGCGGGCTCGCGGCTTGCGGTCCGTCTGCGCCGCACGAACCCGCCGGAGCAGGAGCGGGCCATGCTGCGCGGCGGCGAACCCGCACCCGACCGCATGGAAACGCCGGAACCGCTCCTGAAAGTCCTGCGCCGCAAGCTGGCCGAGCAGTCCCCCCTTGTGGCGCCGACATCGAAACCGCCTGCCGCGCCGCAGGAAACGCCTTCTCCCTCGCCGTCAATGCTGGAGCCCCAGAAACTACCCGCGCCGCCAACGGCTTCCGCAAAACCGCCTGAGGCGGAGCACGTGCCGAAGGATTCCCTCATCGTCCAGGTTGCGGCATTCTCCACTGAAGCGAGTGCGACCAAGGTCGCCAAGCCACTAGGCGGCTTTGTCAGCAAACCGGACAAATACTGGCTCGTTCGCCTCGGGCCCTTCGCGAACGGTGCACAAGCCGCACCGGCGCTGGAGAAGGCCCGGGCAGCGGGTTATAGGGACGCACGAATCCAGCGCGCGGACTGACCTGACGGCCGATTCCGCGCGCTCGGGGCGCCACGAGGGCGCGCGGGAGAGTCCGGGTCTTGAAATCGTTTCTGAAGTTTATCCTGATCTGCATGCTCGGCGCAGGTTCTGCCAGTGCCGTAACGCCCGCACCGCCTCCCGAACTCGCACCGATACCGGTAAGCCTGCTTGTCGATCTGGGATCGGGACAGGTTCTCGTGGAACGCCGGCCCGACGTGCCCTTCCTGCCGGCCTCGGTGACCAAGGTGATGACCGCATTCGTGGCGTTCGAGGAAATCGACGCGGGGCGCCTGCCTCTCGATCGTCGGTTCACGGTCAAGCCGGAAACGAGCCGGGAATGGTTCGCCAAGGGCACATCGATGTATCTCACGCCGAAGGACAGCCCCACCACCAAGGAACTGCTTCACGGCATCATGACCGCATCCGCGAACGATGCCTCAATCGTGCTGGCGGAGGGCTATGCCGGCAGCGTCGCGAACTGGACCGCGAAGATGAACGAGGCGGCAAGAAGCCTGGGCATGACCCGCAGCCGCTACAGCACGCCCAACGGCTGGATGGACGAAGGGCACACTTATGTCACCGCCAGCGATCTGGTGAAGCTGGCAGATGCCATGATTACCCGGCACGGCGCGCTCTACCGCGAATTCTCGGGGAGAAAGCGCTACTTCTGGCGCGATGTTTCGATGCGCAGCCACGATCCCACAGTGGGCGTCGTACCCGGCGCGGATGGCATCAAGACTGGGTATACCCGGGAGGCCGGCTACAACTTCCTCGGGAGCGCACAGCGCGAAGGACGGCGCCTGGTCATGGTCCTGGCCGGATCGCCCACTCCGAAAATCCGCGACGCCGCCGCGCGCAGCCTGCTCGAATGGGGGTTTTCGCAGTGGCGCGCGCGGCACCTGTTCGACAAAGGGCAGCCGGTGATCGAGGCAAAGGTGCAAGGGGGTGACGTCCGTACGGTCCCGCTCGTTGCCGACCGCGAATTGCATGCGAGCGTCCCCGTCGCAGGCAACCAGCCGGTCTCCCTTTCGGTCCGTTACAGCGGCCCGCTGGTCGCGCCGCTGCGCAAGGGAGAACAGGTCGGAGAACTGGAGATCAGGGTGGGGGATCTGGCACCCGGCAAGGTCCCGCTCTACGTCGGCCGCGATGTGGAAGAGGCAGGTCCGCTGGACAGACTGCTGAACGGGATTATCAACATCTTCTCATGACACCGGGACGATTCATCGCGCTCGAAGGCGGAGAGGGGGCTGGCAAGTCCACCCAGGCGCGCCTCCTCGCCGATGCCCTGCGCGCGCGCGGTCTTGAAGTCGTGACTACTCGCGAGCCGGGTGGGACGCCGGGCGCCGAGGCGATTCGCGCACTGCTGCTCCACGGTGAAGGCGAAGGCTGGAACCCGCGGGCGGAAGCATTGCTCTTCGCCGCCGCGCGCTCGGACCACGTCGAGAAGCTGATCCGGCCGGCACTGACACGCGGCGCGTGGATCGTCTGCGACCGCTTCCTCGATTCGAGCCGGGCCTATCAGGGAGGCGGGGGCGGACTGTCCGACGAGGATATCCGCGAACTGCACCGTATCGGCAGCACGGGGCTTCTGCCCGATCTCACGATTCTGCTGGAAGTCTCACCGATAGTCGCCGCCGAGCGGGTTTCCCGGCGCGATCCCGAAGGCACCGACCGGATCGGCAGCCGCGATGCGGCCTACCATGCCCGCGTCGCGGCCGCATTCGTGCGCTATGCCGACGAGGAGCCCGGGCGGTTCGTCCGCATCAATGGCGATGGCAGGCTGGAAGAGACGCAGGCCCGCGTGTTCGAGGCGATTGGCCGGCTGCTGCCGGATGTGCCATGAAGGCCGGCAAGCCCTTCATCGGCCAGGAGGCGGCATGGGACGAATGGCTCGCCGCCGTGGCGTCGGAACGGATGCACCACGCGTGGCTGCTTTCCGGTGCCAAGGGGCTGGGCAAGCGCGCCTTCGCCCGCGCGGCGGCAGGCGAACTGGTGCGCGAGCCGGGCGCCAGGCTGCCTGACGCGGATGCTCATCCGGACATCCACGTGCTCGAGCATCTTCCGGCCAATGACGACGAGGCGAAGAAGAAGGCGGAAGGCAAGCCGTTCCAGACCAAACGCAACATCACGATCGAACAAATCCGCCAGATGCAACAGCGGCTGACGACGCGTCCCACGCTCGGCGCTCGCCGCGCCATCATCATCGATCCGGCCGACGATCTTGAGAAGAGCGCTGTCAACGCCCTGCTCAAGAGCCTCGAGGAGCCTCCCTCGGGCACGTATTTCCTACTCGTGGCGCACCAGCCCGGTCGGCTTCTGCCGACTATTCGTTCCCGCTGCCGCATCCTGCGTTTTGCGCCGCTGAATCCGGATGAAATCGACGCCGTGATCCGGCGTGATCTTCCGCAGGCCGATACCGGGGCACGGCAGGCCGCCATCGCCGCCTCGAACGGCTCACCCGGCGTCGCCCTCAGTTTTGTCGAACAGGAACTCGGGACGATCCACCAACTGATGCTGCGGATCCTGCGCGAGGGTGACGCGGACTTTCACCTTCGTGGCGCCCTGGCCGAGGAGATGGGCGTCCGTCCGGGCCGCGAACGACAGCTCGCCGCACTGGAACTGGCCCGTACGGTGCTCGCCCACGAATTGCCCGACGCGCCGCGTGCGCGTCAGCTGCGGATTATCGAGGCTCACGGCGCGCTGACGAAGTTGTCCACGCAGGCACCGACCTACAATTTCGACGCCGGGCTTCTGATAATGGAAATTGGCGGGTTGCTGGCCTCGGCCGCGATGCCTAGAGAAGCGGCACGCTGACAACACCTGAAGAGAAAGCCGCGAAGCCCGCATGGCCGAGCCTTATTACATCACCACCGCCATCAGCTATCCCAACGGCAGGCCGCATATCGGCCATGCCTACGAAGCGATCGCCGCCGATATCATCGCCCGCCACCGCAAAGCGGAAGGGTACGATGTCCGCTTCCAGACTGGAACCGACGAGCATGGCCTGAAGATGGCCCAAAAGGCGCGCGACCTGGGCATGACGCCGGCTGACCTCGCGTCTGAAATGTCGCAGTATTTCATTGACATGTGCGATACTCTCAATGTCGGTTACGATGTTTTCCTGCGCACCACCGAACCGCGCCATCACGCGGCCTCACAGGAATTGTGGCGGCGCATGGAAGCCAATGGCGATCTCTACCTGGACCGCTACGAGGGCTGGTACTCGGTTCGCGACGAAGCCTACTACGACGAAAGCGAACTGATCGCGGGCGAGGGCGGGGAAAAACTCTCTCCGCAGGGCACGCCGGTGGAGTGGACAGTCGAGGAATCCTGGTTCTTCCGCCTGTCGAAGTATCAGGACAAGCTGCTCGAACTCTACGGTTCCGGTGATTTCATCCGTCCTGAAAGCCGCAGGAACGAAATTTCCCGCTTCGTCGAAGGCGGTCTGCGCGATCTTTCGGTGTCGCGCACCAGCTTCGATTGGGGCGTTAAGGTACCCGGCAGCGAGAACCATGTGATGTACGTCTGGGTCGACGCCCTGACCAATTACCTCACCGGCCTCGGTTTTCCCGACGAAAGCGGCGACTATGCGAAATACTGGCCGGCCGACCTGCACCTGATCGGGAAGGACATCGTGCGCTTCCACACGGTGTACTGGCCCGCCTTCCTGATGAGCGCCGGGCTGCCGTTGCCCAAACAGGTCTTCGGCCACGGTTTCCTGCTCAACAGGGGTCAGAAGGAGTCAAAATCGCTCGGTAACGTCACGGACCCGATCGGCCTTGCCGAGAGGTTCGGGGTCGATGCCCTGCGCTATTTTCTCATGCGCGAGGTCGCCTTCGGACAGGACGGTTCCTATTCGCCGGAGGCCATCGTCACGCGCTGCAATGCCGAGCTCGCCAACAGCTTCGGCAATCTGGCGCAGCGAAGTTTATCCATGATTTTCAAGAATATGGACGGCAATCTTAAGTCCGGACTTCCCGAAATGGAAGCGGACACGACACTGTTCGCGGCGGTTTCAGAAGGAATCGCCAGCTTGCGCGAAGCTTTCATGAATCTCGCCTTCAGCGATGGCCTTGAAAGCTGGATGCGCGCCGTCTTCGCCTGCAATCAGTACGTGGACGAGCAAGCGCCCTGGGCGCTGCGCAAGACCGATCCGGAGCGCATGGAGGCCGTTCTTATGGTCCTTTTCCATGCTGTGCGAGATCTTGCCATCGCGGTGCGGCCGGTCGTTCCGGGCGCTATCGACAAGCTGCTCGACCAGATGGGGCAAAGCGCGGATTCTCGCGGATACACCGCTCTGGAAGTGACGGACTGGTTCGAAGCGCTGGTCGCATCCGGCTTCAAGGTCGACAAGCCGCAGGGTGTGTTTCCGCGCCTTGAACTCCCGGAGGAAGCGCCGGCCTGATGATGCTGATCGATTCCCATTGCCATCTTGAATACGAAGGGCTCGTCGAAGACCAGAAAAGTGTGCTCGATCGCGCCAGAGAGGTCGGAATCGGAGGTTTTCTCAATATCTCGACCCGCCGGCGCGAGTGGAATCGCGTAGTCGGAACCGCCGAACGCGAGCCCGACGTCTGGGCTTCGGTGGGCATTCATCCGCATGAAGCCGATCAGCACGCCGATCTGGGCGAGGGCGCCCTGCTGGAGGCGGCGGATCATCCCAGGGTGATCGGCATCGGTGAAACGGGGCTCGACTACTATTACGACAAGTCCGACCGCGCGGTGCAGCAAGCGCTATTCCGCACCCACATTGCGGTCGCGCGTGAAACCGGGCTGCCGCTGATAGTCCACACGCGCGACGCGGAGGAAGACACCGCCCGGATCCTCGAAGAGGAGATGGGGAAGGGGGCTTTCCCCGCTCTTATCCACTGCTTCACGGCTTCGGCTGAATTCGGCGGCAAGGTTCTGGACCTCGGTCTTACGATTTCGCTGTCGGGAATTATCACATTCAAGAACGCCACCGACTTGCAGGCATTCGCCAGGATCGTCCCGGGAGACAGGCTGCTGGTCGAAACCGACTCGCCATTCCTCGCGCCGGTCCCGCACCGGGGCAGGAAATGCGAGCCGGCGTTCACCGCCGACACTGCCCGCTTCGTGGCCGACCTGCGAGGCGTGGGGTTCGAACAACTGGCCGAAGAAACGACACGCAACTTCTTCGCATTGTTCAAGAAAGCCGCGGCGTGAAAGCGACGATCCTCGGGAGTGGCACGTCGACCGGCGTGCCGCGCCTTGGCGGCGAGCACGGTATCGACTGGGGACTGTGCGATCCCGGCGAGCCGAAAAACAGACGGACGCGGGTCGCTATCCTGCTCGAAAGCGATGCCGGAAGCCGCATTCTGGTCGATACGCCGACCGACCTGCGGTCCCAGTTGCTGGCGAACGATACAAACCGGATCGACGCGGTATTCTGGACACATGACCATGCCGACCA
Organism: Novosphingobium endophyticum; assembly: GCF_014640675.1. Classification (GTDB taxonomy): domain Bacteria; phylum Pseudomonadota; class Alphaproteobacteria; order Sphingomonadales; family Sphingomonadaceae; genus Novosphingobium; species Novosphingobium endophyticum. The sequence continues at coordinate 90,156 of NZ_BMHK01000008.1, forward strand.
TTGTCACGGCATCGACGACTTGCGGCCGCTTCGCTACGGACGGGCCGGTCCTATACCGGGCTTTGCCGCAGCCGAGACAGTCCGGCGGCTGCGCCAGCGTTTCGGCTATGTGTTCGCCGGGCAGCACGGCTATCCCACGATCGTCAGCCTCGACAACCTCGACACGCTTCGTCTCTGCGAGGGCTTCAGGATCGGGCATGTGCAGATGCCGCACGGACCGGCGCAGTCCACCGGATATCGATTCGAGTGTGACGGTAAATCAGTTAGTTATGCGACAGACTTGAGCGAAATCACGAAGGACATGATCGATCTGTTCCACGGTTCGGACGTCCTGATCGTGGATTGCCTGCGCCGCGAACCGCATCCTACGCACGCGCATCTCGCCATGTCGCTTGAACTTGCAGAAGCCTGCCGCGCGAAATCGGCGGTGCTGACGCACCTCGACAAGAGCATGGATTATGCGACACTGACCCGCGAAGTTCCCGAGAACGTCCAGGTGGCTTACGACGGCATGGTGATCGAGGCATGAACACGGCGGCTACGATCGTATCCATCATTGCGGTGCTCGGCGCGCTGATACTCGCGACAAGCAGCGCGCAGTTTCGCAATCTCGGCATGAGCCGGATGTTGCGCCTGGCGCTGATCTGGGGTGCAATCATCATCGGGCTGGTGCTCGTGGTCCAGTTGACCGGGCTCAGTTTGGAACAATGATCGTCAGGCCCTCTCTCGGATCGCCCTTGATTTAACATAATATATATTATCATTCTTCCGCTACCAACACTCCCCGGCTGACGAACCTGAGAAATTGAAAGGAAAGCAGATGTCGAGTGAAGGACTACACGCCCCTCGCGAACGCCTCAGCAAAACGACGCTTGCGATGCATCAGGCCATTACGTCGCTGATGGAAGAACTCGAAGCGGCCGACTGGTACCGCCAGCGTGCCGACGATTGCGACGATGACGCCCTCAAGGCCATCCTTCTGCACAACATGCGCGAAGAGATCGAGCACGCGGCCATGGTGCTCGAATGGCTGCGGCGCAACAGCCCCGATTTCGACCGCGAACTTCGCGAGTACCTCTTCACCGACGGAGACATCGCGGCAAAAGAGCAACAGTCGAAGGACTGAAACCCGGCATGCGCGAAACAAGGCACCATCAGCTCGACCGTCTCCTTTCCATCATGGCGCGCCTGCGCGATCCCCAAACCGGGTGCGAATGGGACCGGGCGCAGAACTTCGCGACGATTGCGCCATACACCATCGAGGAAGCCTACGAGGTCGCCGACGCCATCGAACGCGAGGATCTTGCCGCGCTGCGCGACGAGCTTGGCGATCTGCTGCTTCAGGTCGTTTTCCACGCACGCATGGCCGAGGAGGATGGGCATTTCGCTTTCGCCGATGTTGCCGCTTCGATTTCGGACAAGCTCGAAGCACGGCACCCCCACATCTTCGGGGAGGACGCCACGGAAGACGCGCAGACCGAGCGCTGGGAAAAACTGAAAGCACTCGAACGCGCGGCCAAGGGCGCCAGCAGCGCGGTCGATGGAGTCGCGCTTTCGCTTCCGGCCCTCTTGCGCGCCGAGAAACTTCAAAAGCGGGCGGCGCGAGTCGGTTTCGATTGGCCCGATCCCGGCGGCGCCGCCGAAAAGGTGCGCGAGGAGATGGACGAACTCGAACAGGCGGCGGTTGAAGACAAGGCGGAGGAAGCCGGTGATCTGTTGTTCGCGGCCGTCAATCTCGTCCGCCTCAACGGCATTGCGCCGGAAGATGCACTCCGTGCCGCCAACGCCAAGTTCGAACGGCGCTTTCGGGCCATGGAAGATCTCGCTGCCCGCGATGGCCACGCCTTTGACGGCCTGACGCTCGATGAGCAGGAGCGGTACTGGCAGGCGGTCAAGGCGTCAGAGCGCGCCGAAACGCCCTAGTTCCCGTTCCGAGAGCCGGACCTGCATGCGCAGTTGCGGCCCTTCCGGCCCCTCGCCCGCGGGCTCCTCGGTGACGACTTCGCCTCGGGCATGGAGAAACGCGATGCGCTGGCCATCGGCGGCCGGAAGGACGAAGCTGTAGAGCTTCGCGCCGTGCGTGAGCGCACCACCCATGACTTCCAGCAAGTGCTCGCAGCCGTCTCCGGTCATCGCCGAAAGCGGCACGATGGTTTCGCTTTCGCGATGCGCGATCACTTCGCGCAGTTCCTTGGACCGCGCCGGGCCGAGCAGATCCCATTTGTTCCACACTTCGATGACGGGAATACCCGGATCGCTTGCGCCCTCTCCATCGTCGACCCCTTCCTCGCCCAGCACGCCAAGGTCATCGAGGACATCGAGCACCTGGCGCTTCTGCGCATCGGTGTCGGGATTGGCTATGTCCCGCACGTGGAGGATGAGGTCGGCCGCGGTCACTTCCTCGAGCGTGGCCCGGAAAGCCGCTACGAGTTGGGTCGGCAGGTCGGAGATGAAGCCCACCGTGTCGGACAGGATAGCCTTTTCGAGGCCAGGCAATCGAACCGCGCGCATGGTTGGATCGAGTGTCGCGAAGAGCAGGTCCTGCGCCATCACATCGGCGCCAGTCAACCGGTTGAACAGCGTCGATTTTCCGGCATTGGTATAGCCGACCAGCGCGATGACCGGCCAGGGCGCCTTCTCGCGCCGGTCGCGATGCAGGCCGCGCGTGCGCCGGACCTGTTCAAGTTCGCGCCGGATCCTCGCCATGCGGTCGCGGATCATGCGCCTGTCGGCCTCGATCTGCGTTTCACCCGGACCGCCCAGGAATCCGAAGCCGCCTCGCTGGCGCTCTAGGTGGGTCCAGCTTCGCACCAGGCGGCCGGCCTGATAGTCGAGATGGGCGAGTTCCACCTGCAAGCGGCCTTCGGCCGTCGCCGCGCGCTCGCCGAAAATCTCCAGAATCAGGCCGGTGCGGTCGATGACCTTGCGCCCCAGCTTTTCTTCGAGATTGCGCTGCTGGATCGCGGAAAGCGCGCCGTCGACGACCACCAGTTCGGCCTCGCCCAGCTCGCAGGCGGTGGCGATATTCTGAATCTGCCCTTCGCCGAAAAGCGTTCCGGCCCGCGGTTCGCGGATCGGAATTGCCACGGCGTCAGCCACCACGAGGCCGATCGCGAGCGCCAGCCCCCTCGCCTCCTCGAGACGGGCGTCGGGGTCGATATCCCCCTTCCCGCGCATCTGCGGATAGACGACGAGGGCACGCGCGCCGCGCGTAACCTCTCCCTTGAGTTCGTCGTTCAATTCAGTTCAGCTTCGCTTCTCAATCCTCGGCTTCTTCATGGGCCTGAAGATCGACCGGTGTCACGGGCTGAATCGTCGAGACGGCATGCTTGTAGGCCAGTTGCACGTAACCTTCGCGTTCAAGCAGCATGCAGAACAGGTCGTACGCAGCCACCCTGCCCTGCAGCATCACGCCGTTGATGAGGAACATGGTCACCTGCACACCGGCACTGCGAATGCTTGAGAGGAACACATCCTGCAGCAGCCGGGTCTTCTTCGTCGATTCGACACCGGGCGCAAACTGCGCGGCGTCCACCGGCGTCGAAGGCATGATCGTGGAGATCGCGTGCTTGTAGACGAGCTGCGACTGACCGTCGCGGCGCAACAAAATGGAGAAATTGTCAAACCACGTGACGATGCCCTGCAACTTCACGCCCTTGACGAGAAACATGGTAACCGGCGTCTTGTTCTTGCGGAGCAGATTGAGGAACTGATCCTGCAAATTCTGCCCTTTCCCCGCCGAAGTGCCGGCGCTGACCGCTGGCTTTTCCGCCTCGGGCGCGGGGGGCGGTGTGGGTTTCGATCGCACCGAAAGCGTTCGACCAGCCATGCGTTTCTCCTATTTTTGGCGGCCGGCAAAGCCAACCGCGATCTGGCATCCGCAGCTTCGGATGCCGTTGTCGAATCGAAATCTACCCATTTGCTGCAGTGCAGTAAATGCGAAAAGAATATGTCCGGATGATTACCCCTGTTCCTCGCTTTCGTTCTCGCCTTCGCGCCGGTCCGACATGCCAAGCAGCTTGAGCTTGCGGTGGAGCGCCGAGCGTTCCATGCCGATGAACGACGCAGTCTTGGAAATGTTGCCGGAAAACCGCCGGATCTGGACGCGGAGATACTCTCTCTCGAAGCTTTCGCGCGCTTCACGCAGTGGGGCGCTCATCATGACGGTGATGCCGTTGTCGCCATTGGGGCGATTGTTCAGGATTTCCGGCGGCAGCATGTCGGCCTCGATCGTCTCCAGCTTGTCGCGGGGCGCCATGATAACGGTGCGTTCAACGACATTGCGCAACTGGCGCACGTTTCCGGGCCATTCGTAGGCCTGTAGCGCGGTCATGGCCTCGCCGCTGATTCGCGGCGGCTGTACGCCCTGCTCGCTGGCATAGCGGGCGAAGAAGTGATCGACGAGCGCGGGAATGTCGTCGCGACGTTCGCGCAAGGCCGGGATCGAGATCGGAACGACGTTCAGGCGATAGAACAGGTCCTCGCGGAAACGTCGTTCGGCAATCTCCGTTTCGAGATCGCGTGACGTCGACGAGACCACGCGCACGTCGACCCGAATCTGCCGGGTCCCCCCCACGCGCACGAATGCCTGATCGGTCAGGACGCGCAGGATTCGCGCCTGGGTCGAGAGCGGCATGTCGGACACTTCATCGAAATAGAGCGTGCCGCCATCGGCCATCTCCAGCAGGCCCGGCCTCACGAGCGCGCCATCGGCCTCTTCTCCGAACAGTTCCTGCTCGAAGCGCTCCGGCGTGATCCGCGCGGAATTGACGCTGACGAAGGCGCTTCCCGCGCGCGGACTCCACGCGTGGAGCAGGCGGGCCGCGACTTCCTTGCCCGATCCGGCGGGGCCGGAAATGAGCAGACGACTACCTGTGTTGGCGATGCGCTTGAGCGTCGCGCGGACCTGATTGATCGCGCCGCTCGACCCGGTGAACTCCTCGCCTATCGAGTAGTCCTGCCTGAGCTGCGCGTTTTCCCGGCGCAGGCGCTCGGTTTCGGTGGCGCGCCCGACGAGGTGAAGCAGTTTCTCGGCCTCAAACGGCTTTTCGATGAAATCGACGGCCCCCCGGCTGATCGCGGCGACCGCCGTGTCGATATTCCCGTGGCCCGAAAAGATGATGACTGGCAGTTCCGGCTCACGCGACTTGATCGCGTCGAGCACTTCCAGGCCGTCCATCGGGCTGCCGTGAAGCCATACGTCGAGCAGAACCAGCGATGGGCGCCGCGTGTCGATCGCGGCAAGCGCATCCTCGCTCCCGGCGGCGGTGCGGCATTCATACCCTTCGTCGCTCAGGACGCCTGCAACCAGTTCGCGAATGTCGCGCTCGTCATCGACGATCAGGATTTCGAGGGCCATGGTCAGTTCTTCTTCGTGTTCGTGAATTCGAGGGGAAGGTCATGCGACATCATTCAGCAGCCTCCGGTTTTCGCCGTTGCGCCAGCGGATCGGTCGAGAAACGCATCGAAACCGTCGTGCCGCCGCCTTCGGCCGGCATGAACAGCATCTCGCCGCCATGTTCCTCGACGATCTTGTTCACGATAGCGAGGCCCAGTCCTGTGCCCTTCTCGCGCGTTGTCACGTAAGGTTCGATGATCCGTTCGCCGTCCTGGGGCAGGCCGATGCCGTTGTCGGTCACTTGGACGAGGATCGATTCCGGCTCGCCGGAGACGGTGACGCGGATCGTGCCGCGATAATCTTCGCCGCTGTCCTTCGCCTTCGCCTCGACTGCCTCGACCGCGTTCTTGAGAACATTGGTCATGGCCTGACCGAATTGATGGCGATCGCAATCGATCATGCCGATATCGGGCTCGCTTCCGAACACGAAATCGATGTCTGGCCGCGCCACTTCCTGAAGGAACAGCGCCTGGCGCGTCAGGGCGACAGGGTCTTCGACGCGGAACAGCGGCTTTGGCAAGCGCGCGAAAGAAGAGAATTCGTCCACCATCTTCCTGAGGTCGCCCACCTGGCGGATGATCGTACGGGTCAGGTCCTCGAACAGCTCGGGGTTGTCGACGATCTGCTTGCGATAGCGGCGGCTGAGGCGCTCGGTCGCGAGCTGGATCGGGGTGAGCGGATTCTTGATTTCATGCGCAATGCGCCGGGCCACATCGGACCATGCCGCCGTGCGCTGGTCGAGAAGCTGGCGCGTGATGTCCTCGAAGGTGATGACGTAACCGGTGGCGTCGCGGCTCGTCTTTACGGCAAGCGTCAGGAGCTCGCCGTTACGGCTGTACTGGACAATGCCCGCAGGGACGCCCTGCTCCACCAGATCCGACAACGACGGCGCGAGCCGGGCGAGCGTCATGTCCTCGGGGACACCCTCTTCCCGATCGGTCAGCAGTTTCAGCGCGGTGCTGTTCATCAGCAGGATCCGCCCCGATTCGTCGAGCGAGATGATGCCCGAAGTGACCGATTCAAGGACCGCTTCGATGAACACGCTGCGTTCGTGGAGCTGCCGGTTGGCACCCAGCAACGCCTGCGTCTGCTTTTCGATCTGCGCGGTCATGCGGTTGAAGGCGCGGTTCAGCAGGCCGATCTCGTCCGCGCCGGTACGGCCCTCGACCCGCAGAGCGAAATTGCCGCTGCCCACCCGCCGCGCGGCGTCGACCAGTTCGTATAGCGGTTTCACCTGACGGTCCGCGAAGCGCAGAGCGAACCAGACCGCGAGCCCCACCAGCGCCAGCGATGCCACAAACAAGGCGACATTGAAGCGCAGTTGCAGAACACGAGCGCGGTTCGTCAGCACTTCATAGGCCTGGACGATGTTTTCCGCATGCTGCCCCTGGCTCAGCGAAACCAGATCGTTGCTGCGGGCCGCATAGAGATAGACGCCAGCGTCACGTTCGATCGGCACGACCGCCACGATCTTGTTGGGGTTCGAGGTAACGACCATCGGCTCGCCCTGATCGAGGCGCTTCAGGACTTCCTCTCCGATCCGCTTGTCTTCGGTGCTTCCTTCCGGATCGACAATGATCGGCGTTCGTTGTCTGCCGTCGCCGCCGATCTGGATGATGGCGGAAAGGCTGAGGTTCCGGCGATAGACCTGATCCGCGTAGAACGCCTGGAACTCCGGACTGGCGATCGGGTACTCGCTGAGCATGGTGCGGGTATCCTCGGCCATGGCGACCGATTCGTAGCCAACATCGCGCTGCGTCTGCTCGTAATACCCCCGCGCGAGCTTGTTCGCGTTTTCCAGCAGTCCGCGCGAGCTGTCAGAAAACCAGAACTCGACGCCCGACTGGAACAGCCAGGAGGCAAAGACCACGACCAGCAGCGTCGGGACGGCCGAGATCAGTGAGAAGATGAAAACCAGGCGCACGTGCATGCGCCCTGTTCCGCCGATGTTCTCGGCGCCCCGCCGCAAGGCCATCCGCCTGCCGAGCAGCACGAGAATCGCCATTGCGGGCACGAGCGTGCCAATCAGCAATGTCGCCGTGAGATTGGACGGCAGCAGTTGGCCCTTGTCGGCGCCGTGGTTGAGCGCCACCCATGTCGCCGCCGTCATGAGCAGGAATGCCACGACCGACAGGACTTCCACGACGGCAAAGAAATTCGCCCGCCGCGCAGCAACCTGCATACGACGCCACCAGCGTGGCCATGTGCGTTTCCGTGCTGCCCGTTCGTACATCGTTGCGTTGTTACAACACCGCTGTTGCGCTGTTGCAAGACCTTTCCGTCAAATGCGCCTCATGGGCGAACAATCATGAACGGCGGGCAAATTCCTCGGGGTCCAGCGACAGTTCGCTGAGCCGTTTGCGCAGCGTATTGCGATTGATCCCGAGAGCCTGGGCGGCACGCAACTGGTTTCCGCCGGTTTGCGCGAGCACCGCGGCGAACAGCGGGCGCTCGAAGGCCGCCATGGCGGTGGCGTAGATGGTTCCGCTCGCCGGCCTCTCGTCCGAAAGCCATTGCGATATGGCTCCGGCGATGTCTCCCCCTGCCCGGCCGCCGCCCTCCAGTCCCTGCCGATCCGAAGCCAGCAGCGGCAGCACGCTCTCCGCATCGATGGCGTCCTCGCGGGCCAGCAGGGCAAGGCGGTAGATGAAGTTCTTGAGCTCGCGCACGTTCCCGCGCCACGGCTGACGCCGCAGCAGATCGGTGGCCTCCTGGGTAAGCTGTCGCCGTGGGAGGCCCTCGTTTACGGCGTGCTGAAGAAAATGACGTGCCAGCGCATCGATATCCTCAGGCCGGTCGCGCAGCGGCGGCATATGGATCGGTACGACGTTGAGTCGGTAATAGAGATCCTCGCGAAACCGGCCTGCGGCGATCTCCGGTTCGAGATCCTTGTTCGTCGCCGCGATGATGCGGACGTCGAGCAGGATTTCGTCACGCCCCCCCACCCGCCGGATCCGGCCCGATTGCAGCGCCCGCAGCAGGCGGGTCTGCGCCTGCTGAGGCATGTCGCCGATCTCGTCGAGGAACAGTGTGCCGCCGGCCGCCTGTTCGAATTTGCCCACGTGCCGCGCCACCGCCCCGGTGAAAGCGCCCTTCTCGTGACCGAACAGCTCGCTTTCGATAAGCTCCGCAGGAATCGCCGCCGTGTTGACGGCGATGAACGGGCCTGTCCGGCGGTTGCCCAGCTGATGGATCGCCTCGGCCACGAGTTCCTTGCCCGTGCCCGACTCGCCGAGGATCAGGACGGTCAGATCATTGCGCATGACCCGCGTAATCATGCGAAACACCGACTGCATCGCCGGGCTGCGGCCAACGAGCGGCAAGCCGTCGCCCATCGGCTCTTCACCGTTCGGCACGTGCCCCTGCCCGCCCCCGGCAGCCTGCCTCACGGTGCGTGCGAGTTCGTCAATGTCGAAAGGCTTGGGGAAATACTCGAAGGCGCCCGTGTCCGTCGCGCGGACTGCCGTATCCAGCGTGTTCTGCGCGGACAGGATCAATACCGGCATGTCAGGCCGCAGCGAATGGACCCGGCCGATCGTCTCGATGCCGTCGCCATCGGGCAGCATGACATCCGTGACCATCGCCTGGAACGACTGTTCGGAAAGCAGCCGGTCGCGTTCTTCGATCGTCTGGCAGTGCGTCACTTCGAAGCCCTCCGATTCGAGGGCTGCCGTAATGACGATGGCGATGGACATATCGTCCTCGACGAGCAGAACGCTCATGCGCCCGGTCTCCATTTCAAGAGCTTCTTCCGCGTTTCGCGGGCCAGCGGCAGATGGACACGGAAATGCGTGAGCTTGAGCTCCTCGTCCCGTTCATGGGTGATCCGGCCGTTCATGTCGCGCACCAGCTTGCGGACCAGCGGCAGGCCGAGCCCCTGGCCCGCCTTCTTGGTCGTCACGAATGGCTCGAAGATGTGTTCGCGCATGCCGGCGTCCACGCCGGGGCCATTGTCGGTAACGCGCAGTTCGACCGGGAGGCGTACGGGCCTGCCCGAGTCGGTGGTATGAAGCTGAAGACCGCTGGCGAAACGCGTGCGGATCGTCACTTTCGGCGATTCCGCGTCACTGCTCGCTTCCATCGCGTTGGACACGAGGTTGATGATCACCTGAACCAGTCCGTCGGGACTGCCGAGGACCGGAGGAAGCGAGGGATCGAACTCCTCGACTATCCTGACCGGCTGCGGACGTTCGCCCGCTGCCGCCTCGATCACGTCGATGGCGCGGCGCGCGGCCTCGTGCAGGTTGCAGGGCTCTACCGGAGGGGCCGTCCGTCGGCTGAGCTTCTGCATCTGCTCGATGAGGTTGGCGATGCGATCCACTTCCGATGTGATCAGGTTGGTCAGGGCGCGGTCCTTTTCCTCGACCTTGCGCGCCAGAAGCTGCGCGGCGCCGCGGATCCCCGCCAGCGGATTCTTGATCTCATGCGCCATGATCTCGGGCCCGCGCAGGAAGGCATTGTCGGCCACGCCGGAATCGTCGCCAAGCGCGTCGGCTGCGCTGTTGTCGTGAATGGTGAGCACCTGCCATCCCAGGGTATCGGCCACCGGTGCCACGTTGATGTCGATACGCCTGGCCCCCTTGCCTTTCAGCGCTACTATGACCTCACGCGCCGAAACCGGCGTCTCGTAGTCATTCAATCGTTCAAGAAGGCGCGGGTCCGGCACGGACATCACCTCGCCCAGACGGCTGCCGACAAGGCGGCGCAGGGACTGGCCGAAGAACTGCTCCGCCGCCGGATTGACCGAGGCGATACGCAGGCCGGGCTCCAGCAGGACAACCGCGTGGGGCAGGCTGGCTAGCAACCGGCTGGCTTCAGGCAGAGCCGTCCGGCTGAGCAGGCTCATGCCGCCTGGCGCTCCCGGTAGGGGCCGTAGAACTGAGCCAGCGCCCGCAGGACCTCATCGGGATCGTCGATGAAATTGGCCCGGTTGCGGAACTCGGCCGAACCCGGCAGCCCCTTCACGTACCAGCCCAGGTGCTTGCGGGCCATCTTCACGCCGGTATCCCGGCCGTAGTGCGACATCATCGCCTCGTAATGCTCGACGATGATCTCGTACTGCTGGCTGACGGATGGCTCGGGCATGCGGCCGCCACCGCGCCACCACTGCATGACCTGGGCGAGAATCCAGGGTTTGCCGTATGCGCCGCGCCCGATCATCAGACCATCAGCGCCGGACTGTTCCAGCGCCCTCGCCGCATCCTCGATGCCGCAGATGTCGCCATTGACGATGACGGGAATCGACACCGCGTCCTTGACCTTGCGCACGAAGGCCCAGTCAGCCTCGCCCTTGTACATCTGGTTACGGGTGCGCCCGTGGACGGTGATCATCCGAGCGCCGATATCCTCGGCGATGCGCGCCATCTCCGGAGCGTTCAGGCTGTCATGGCACCAGCCCATGCGCATCTTGACAGTGACCGGCACCTTGACCGCCTTGACGGTCGCCTCGATCAGCCTTGTTGCCAGCGGAACGTCGCGCATCAGCGCCGAGCCCGCATCGCCGTTGACGACCTTGCGCACGGGGCACCCCATGTTGATGTCGATGATCGCTGCGCCCCGGTCCTCGACCAGCTTGGCGGCCTCTGCCATCTGGTCAGGCTCGCAGCCGACGAGTTGCATAGAGACCGGATCCTCGATCTGATCCCACATCGCCTTCTGGATCGACACGCGCGTCTCGCGGATCGCCGCCGGACTGGCGATCATCTCCGTCACGTTGAGCCCCGAACCAAAACCGCGCACCATCCTGCGGAACGGCAGGTCGGACACGCCCGTCATCGGCGCGAGCACGACCGGACAATCGATCGTCACCGGACCGACGTGGATGGGCTTTAGCGCCGGAGGAGCGGGCAACTGGGTCATCAAGTCTATAACACTGCCTAAAAAACAGGCAGCGCATAGTGGATTGCCCTCTTCACGGCAAGCGATTACCGGCAAGCTCAATGTCGCAGGAGACGCCCCCCGACTCCGATCACGGTACGGACGCCCGCAGAATCGCTGCCGTCGTGGTCGCGGCGGGCAAAGGACTGCGCGCCGGCCAGGGCGTGCCCAAGCAGTTCGCAGCATGGCGGGGCAAGCCTGTCGTGCGCCATTCGGCCGAGGCGCTTGCGGCGGCCGGCATTGGCCCCATCCTGGTCGTGATCCCGCGGGATTGCGAGGAACTGGCGCAGACTGCCCTCGATGGCGTTCCCGGTGTCCGGCTGATCGGTGGCGGCGAGACACGCCAGGAATCGGTACGCCTGGGGTTGGAGGCCCTTGCCGCCGATGCTCCCGATCTGGTGTTGATCCACGACGCCGCCAGGCCGCTTTTGTCCGGCGCTGTCATCGCGCGAATCCGCGATGCCCTGAAACATTCGAAAGGCGTAATCCCGGTCCTGTCCGTAGTGGACAGCCTGACCCATGTGTCCGACAATCATGTCTCCGACAATACCGTCGGTCCGATCATGGGCGCACCGGCCGACCGCGCGCAGTTGCGCCGTGTCCAGACGCCGCAGGCCTTCCACTATGCCGAGATCCTCGCGGCCCATCGCGCGTGGGAGGGCCCTGCCCTTGCGGGAGACGACGCGAAGGTGGCGCAGGCATGGGGCATGGAGATCGCGCTCGTCGAAGGAGATGAAGCGTTGCACAAGCTGACGTTCGCGTCCGACTTCAACGCGCCGGCCCCGGCCGTCCGGGTGGGGACAGGCTATGATGTCCACCGCCTGACAGAAGGCGGGGAACTTTGGCTTTGCGGGATCAGGATCGAGCACACGCACGGTCTCTCGGGGCACAGCGATGCCGACGTCGCAATCCACGCTCTCGTCGATGCGATGCTCGGCGCGATCGGCGCGGGAGACATCGGACAGCACTTTCCGCCGAGCGACCCTCAATGGCGTGGGGCCTCTTCGGACCGCTTTCTGTCCCACGCCGGTACGCTGGTGGCGCAGGCGGGCTATGCCCTTGGCAATGCGGATATCACCATCATATGTGAATCACCGAAGATCGGCCCCCATCGCGAGGCGATGCGGGCGCGATTGGCGGAAATCCTCGGCGTCGATCCCACCACGATCAGCGTCAAGGCAACGACGACCGAGAAGCTGGGCTTCACCGGCCGCAGCGAGGGGATTGCCGCCCAGGCGGCGGTTGTCCTGATCCGGACATGAAGGGTCAACCATGAAACGAACATTGCGTGCCGCCGCCGCCCTGACCGCCTCACTGCTGGCGGTTGTTCCGCAGGTCGCGTCGGCCGCGCAGCCGGCGTGTCTCAGCAAGACAGAGGCGCGCTCGCTCCTCGTCTACGCCCTGCCCCAGGTCATCGACGGGACGCGCAAGCGGTGCGAGGCGGTTCTGCCGGACAACTCCTATCTGCGGCGGCACGGCAGCGGACTGGCCGCGCGTTACGGCGCGCAGAAGGCCCGTTACTGGCCGGAAGCCAAGGCGGCGTTTCTCAAGCTCGGCAACGCCAGCGACCCGCAATTGGGCCAGTTCGCCCGCAATCTTCCCGACGAATCGATGCAGCCGCTGATCGATCTCACCGTCGAAGGCATGGTTTCCCAGAGCATCCGCCCAGAGACCTGCGAGGAAATCGACCTCGCGATCGACCTTCTTTCACCGCTTCCACCCGAAAACACCGCCGGCCTGATCGCGCTGTTCATCGAGATCGGATCCGAAACGGGCAAACGCGCCCGGACTTCCGACAAGCAGGCGAGCCTAGGCGGCTTTGCCATCTGCGAGGACTGACATGGCCAGGAACCTTCTCTTCCCGCAGGACCTCTACGAACTGGCCGAGCGGGTCATCTCCGAAAACAGGGCACTAGGCCGCAAGGTGGCGATCGCCGAAAGTTGTACCGGCGGTCTCGTTTGCGCGGCCCTCACCGAAGTTCCGGGCTCCTCGGCGGTGCTCGATCGCGGATTCGTAACTTACTCGAACGAATCCAAGCACGAAATGCTGGGCGTCCAGGACGAACTCATCGAGACCTTCGGAGCCGTCTCGCCCGCGACGGCCTGGGCCATGGCCCAAGGTGCCATTCGCGAAAGCAGGGCCGATATCGCCGTCGCCATCAGCGGCATTGCCGGCCCGGAGGGCGGCAGCGAGATGAAACCCGTCGGCACGGTCGTCTTTGCCCGCGCCATCCGGGGCGAGGAAGATGTCAATGCCGAGCAGAAGGTGATCGACGGCAGCACCCGGGCGGAAATCCGGCACCAGGCCGCGATCGTGGCGTTGGAGCTGCTTCTGCCAGAAAACATTTGATTATCAAAGCGTTGTGGTTTCTCACCGCGCGACCAGTTACACATAGTGCCTATGTTCTGGCGGGACGTAACTTTGTGTAACCTGTGGAGCCTTGTGACCAGTTACATTTCGAAACCGTTGGTCACAAAATGTAACTCAAGCCACCTTCAGGATCGCTCCGGCGCCCCGTAAAGATCGGCCGCACGTTCCTCGAACGCTGCGACCATCTTGCGAAAGGCCTTGTCGAACTGCTGCCCCGCCAGCTTTTCGAACAATGCGTTGCGGAACGAAAAGCGCACGTCGAATTCGACATCGCAGCTGTTCGCGTCAACAGGATGGAACTGCCAGATATTGTCGAGATCCCGCATCGGGCCGTCGAGATAATGGACCTTGATCTCGAACGGGCGGCGCTTCTCGACCCGCGACGTGAACTTTTCGCGCAGTGCCTTGAAGCCCACCAGCATGTCGACAACCATTTCCGCCTGGTTGTCCGATCGGACACGCGTGGCCACGACCCAGGGCAGGAATTCCTGGTAGCGACCGACGTCCGCAACCAGATCGAACATCCGCTCGGCGCTGTATGGCAAGCGCTGGACATCGTGGATTCCGGGCATTTTCAGCCCTCTTCGGTCGCGGCATTGTCCCAAGTGGACATTACTTCTGTCCCTTGGCCGGCTGCCGCCGCTCTTCCTTTGCCAATCGAAGGGCACGCGCGGCCCGCATCTCGGCAAAGTCCTCTCCCGCGTGATAGCTGGACCGGGTCAACGGCGAGGATGCGACCTGCAGGAAGCCCTTGGCGCGCGCGATCGCGCCATAGGCATTGAAGGCCTGCGGCGTAACGAATTCCTTCACTTCCGCATGCTTCGGAGTGGGGCGCAGGTATTGCCCCATGGTCAGAAAGTCGATGTCGGCGCTGCGCATGTCGTCCATGACCTGATGAACTTCCAGGCGCTCCTCCCCCAGGCCAAGCATGATGCCCGACTTGGTGAATATCGAAGGATCGTGGTGCTTCACCTCTTCCAGCAGGCGCAGCGAGGCGTAGTAGCGCGCACCGGGGCGGATCGTCGGATAGAGCCGGGGGACTGTCTCGAGATTGTGGTTGTAGACATCGGGCCGTGCCGCGACGATCGCCTCTACCGCGGCGCGCATCTTGCCGCGAAAATCGGGCGTCAGGATCTCGATCGTCGTCCGGGGCGTATTCCTGCGCAGTTCCTCGATGACCTTGACGAACTGGCCGGCGCCGCCATCCGGCAGGTCGTCGCGATCGACCGAGGTGATAACGATGTGCTCCAACCCCAGCTTCGCCGCGGCTTCGGCAACGTGCGCGGGCTCATCCGGGTCGACGCGGCCGGGCATGCCCGTCTTGACGTTACAAAAGGCGCAGGCACGGGTGCAGGTATCGCCCAGGATCATCACCGTCGCGTGCTTCTTCGTCCAGCATTCGCCGATATTCGGGCAGGCGGCCTCTTCGCAGACCGTGTTGAGGTTGAGGTCCCGCATCAGCTGGCGCGTCTCGCCATAACCCTTGCTGGTCGGTGCCTTGACCCGAATCCAGTCCGGCTTACGCTGGCGCTCTGGCTTGGGTTCGGGCTGCGGAGCGGATGAAAGATCGTTCATGCGGCCCAGATAGTCTCAAGTTTGCGGCCTTGCCAGTGTGAATATGCCGGCTAATGGATACGCCGATATGCAAGGAGGCGGAGTCCCCCATGACTGAAAACAATGGCCACGTTCTCGATCACTTTCTCGACGGCTATCGCCGTTTCCGCGACACCGGCTGGACGCCCGATCGCGAGCGCTGGGCTTCTCTGCGCGAGGGGCAGCAGCCGGAAGTGATGATCATCGCCTGCTCGGACAGCCGCGTCGATCCATCCCAGATCTTCGATGTTGCCCCGGGCGAAATCTTCGTGGTGCGCAACGTCGCCGCGCTTGTGCCCCCTTTCGAGACCTCGCCTGGCCATCACGGTGTTTCCGCAGCGCTCGAGTTCGCAGTCCAGGTCCTCAAGGTGAAGGAAATCGTGGTCATGGGCCACGGGATGTGCGGCGGCTGCAAGGCCGCCCTGACGCAGGAACTGCACGGTGCGGAGCCCGGCGAAGGCGGCTTCATCGCCGACTGGATATCACTGTTGGATGAAGCCCGTAAGCCTGTCGCAGATGAGTTCGGAACCACCGGACGCCCGGCCGAGCGGCAGATGGAGCAAGCGGCGGTCCGTGTCAGCATCGACAACCTGATGAGTTTCCCCTGCGTACGCCGCAAGGTCCGCAACGGAGAACTCAGGCTGCGCGGGGCCTTCTTCGCCATCTCGGATGGCGTGCTGCATCTGATGGATGGAAAGACCGGGCAGTTCGAACCCGTATCGTGACAATCTGACACTGTCTTGCGGTGGACAATGGCTGTCCTCATGAGGGCAGCCGCGCTGCCGAGCCCAATGGAAAAGGGCGGCGGAATCGTTGTCCGCCGCCCTTTCTTGCGATTGTCTACGGGAAACGCCCGGTCAGGAGGCCGGGCTTGCCTTGCTGGCGACATAGGCCGACCACAGCTTCGCAACCGGCGTACGCGTGCCGCTGACCTTGGCGAAGCTGGACTGCGCCTCGGTTGACTTGCCCTGCAACGCCTGGGCCATGCCGAGGTGCAGCGCCACGGCATTGGCGTCGACTCCGGGCTGGCCCAGCGCCCTGGCATAGAACGCTTCCGCCTTCGCGGGCTGGTCGTAGCTCAGGAAAACGTCACCCGCAGCGACAAGCGTCGCGCCCGAGGCGCCAGTCTTCATCGCCTCTCGCTCCTGTGCAGCCAGCGAACCCTTGTCGGAGGCCGCGCGGGCCTCGGCATTGGCCTTTTCGCCGCCCAGCTCCGACGCCGTGATCTTGCCCTTGGTAATGCCATCGTTCATGATCTTGACCGCTTCGCCCGGATAGGCGCGCGGGTCGACGTTCTCGATATATTCAAGGTAGTCGCGCTTGTCCTGCATCGCGCCGGTGACGTACATCAGGCGCATGAGGTCGAGGTTTTCCTTCTTCGGCAGCGAGGCCAACTGGCGAACGACCGAAATGGCGGAATTCCAGCTCTGCGGTGAAGGATAGTACTGGCCAAGCATGGCGCCGTATTCGGTGGAAGGAGCAAGCTGCTTGGCGTCGTAGGCCGCCTGAAGGGCCGTGCGGATCGACGTTTCGGCAGGCTTCGCACCGCCGGCCTTGGCGGCTTCCAGTTCCTTGTGGACGATGGCAAGCGCCGCCTGCGGATTGTTGGATCGCTTGTATGAATCGGCCAGGATAGCCTGGATCATGCCCTGCTGGTCACGAAAGCCGCCGTCATAGGCCGCCTGCAGCCAGCGGGCCGCTTCGGGGTATTGCTGGGTCTGATAGGCGGTCACGCCCGCAAGGTACTGAACCTGGCCCAGCCCTTCCGGCCGCACCTGGCCGCTGTCGAGCATCATGACGAGACCGCGATGCTGCATCGCCGGGTCGGCCATGTAGATACCGACGTTGCGCGTCAGCTCTCCCTGCTTGAGCTTGTCAAGCGGTGTGCTGGCGGCAGCCCCGGCCTGCTGCAGCTTGGCGGTGATGCCGCCGAGGGCAGCATCGACTTCCGCGCGCGCGGAAGCGAGATCCGCGTCTGTCTTCGCGGCGCCGGCCTTTGCGGTCGCGGCCTGAAGCGCGGCATTGCCGTCTGCTTCCGAGACGGTTTTGTCGATTTCGGCGGCGACGGTGGCATACGCCTTCGAAAATTCGACCTTCTCGGCCTTCTTTTCCTTCGCCACCGCGGCGCCGGGAACAATGGCTGCCGCCATTCCGCCGGAAAGCGCCACTGCAAGTGCAATACGGGAAATCAGGAACCTGGACGCCATCAAGGCAACTCCTCTCAAGACAATTTCGTAACACACAAGCCCGCGTCCGCGAGCCGGACTTCTCACCAAACGGCGCCGGTACTGACGGGAAAATGCGCCTTTGGCAACCTGGCGGCAGGGATAGATGGGGGCCGCTGAACGCCGATTGAATGCGTTTCGTCGCACTTGTTCAGACAGGGAGGCACGGTCATGCGTGTGCGCGGGAGCCGGCCTCCGGTCCATAAGTGTGGAAAAAGGCAAGGGCAAGCGCCGTTGAAGACCCCTTTCAGTGGCATTCGCCGCGCGCATGGCCTAGTGCCGACCATCGCCCTTTTCATCGAAACAACGAACGACACAAGCGCGTGAGCGACGACACCGACATTCTCGAACATTCCGGCCCCGAAGGCGAATACACTCGCATCGACATCGTCGATGAGATGAAGACGAGCTACCTCGATTACGCGATGAGCGTGATCGTCAGCCGCGCGCTTCCCGATGTGCGCGACGGACTGAAGCCGGTCCACCGGCGCATCCTGTGGACCAGCCACGAGAACGGCTTCGTCTCGGGCAAGCCCTATCGCAAGTCGGCGCGTATCGTCGGCGATACCATGGGTAAGTACCATCCCCATGGCGATGCGGCGATCTACGATGCCCTGGCGCGCATGACGCAGGACTGGTCCATGCGCCTGCCACTGATAGACGGTCAGGGCAATTTCGGCTCGATGGACCCCGATCCGCCGGCCTCGATGCGTTACACCGAGGCGCGCCTTGCCAAGGTCGCGGATGCGCTGCTGGCGGACATCGACAAGGACACGGTCGATTTCCAGCCCAACTATGATGGTGCCGAGCACGAACCCCAGGTCCTTCCCGCGCGCTTTCCGAACCTGCTGGTCAACGGCGCGGGCGGCATCGCGGTGGGCATGGCGACCAACATTCCGCCGCATAACCTGGGCGAAGTGATCGACGGCTGCTTTGCGATGATGGACAATCCGGGGATCACCTCGGAAGAGCTGTTCGAGATCATTCCCGGCCCGGATTTCCCGACGGCGCCCCTGATCCTGGGCAGGGGCGGCGCGCGTAACGCCGCCGTCACCGGGCGCGGCTCGATCATGATGCGCTGCCGCCACCAGGTCGAGGAAGGGCGCGGCGACCGCCGCTCGATCGTGCTGACCTCGATCCCCTATCAGGTCGGCAAGTCCGGCCTTGTCGAGAAAATCGCCGAGGCCGCCAAGGACAAGCGGATCGAAGGCGTCTCCGACATTCGCGACGAATCAAACCGCGAAGGCATGCGCGTGGTCATCGACCTCAAGCGCGATGCCTCGCCGGAAGTCGTGCTCAACCAGCTCTGGCGCAACACGCCGGCCCAGTCGAACTTCGCGGCCAACATGCTGGCGATCCGTGGCGGACGGCCGGAGATCCTGGCCCTTCGGGACATCCTCCAGGCCTTCATCCAGTTCCGCGAGCAGGTCATCACCCGCCGTACCAAGTTCGAACTGAACAAGGCGCGTGACCGGGCACACATCTTGCTCGGCCTCGTCGTCGCGGTTTCGAACCTCGATGAGGTCGTGGTGATGATCCGCGGATCGTCGAATCCGGCTGATGCCCGCGCCAAGCTGCTCGCCAGGGAATGGCCGATCGGAGACATCGCGCCCTATATCCGCCTGGTCGAGGCGATCGACCCGTCCGACGACGAGGAAGGCGGGACTTACCGCCTGTCGGAAGTGCAGGTGAAGGCGATCCTCGAACTGCGCCTGCACCGCCTCACCGCGATGGGCCGCGACGAGATCGGCGACGAACTCAAGCAACTTTCCGTGGCTATCGAGGAATACCTTTCGATCCTTGCCGACCGCGCGAAGCTCTACGGCGTCATGCGCGAGGAACTGCAGGCGGTACGGGACGCCTACGCGACCCCGCGCGTGTCCGAAATCACCGCGGCCTTCGACGGTATCGAGGACGAGGACCTGATCGAGCGCGAGGACATGGTGGTTACGGTCACCATGGACGGCTACATCAAGCGCACCGCGCTTTCGACCTTCCGCGCCCAGGCGCGCGGCGGCAAGGGCCGAGCCGGCATGGCGACCAAGGAAGAAGACGCGGTGACGACGATGTTCGTCACTTCGACCCACAACCCGGTGCTGTTCTTCTCGACCGCCGGCAAGGTCTATCGCCTCAAGGTCTGGAAGCTGCCCGAAGGCGGCCCGACCACGCGCGGAAGGCCGATCGTCAACCTTCTGCCAGCGCTGGACAAGGACGAGACGATCCAGACGGTGCTCGCCCTGCCGGAAGACGAGGCGGAATGGGGCAAGCTCTCGGTAGTCTTCGCCACGGCCAAGGGCAGCGTGCGCCGCAACGCGATGGACGCCTTCGCCAACGTCCCCAGCAACGGCAAGTTTGCGATGCGCTTCGACGACGGCTCGGACGATCGCCTGATCGGCGTCGCCCTGCTCGAACCGACCGACGACGTTCTGCTGGCTTCGCGCCAGGGCAAGGCGATCCGCTTCGCGGGCGACGACGTGCGCGAATTCACCAGCCGCACATCGACGGGCGTGCGCGGCATGACGCTCAAGGGCGACGATGAAGTCATCTCGCTCTCGATCCTTCACCGCGTGGGCACAAGCTCCGAGGAACGCGAGGAATACCTCAAGTTCGCGCCGTGGAAGGGCGACAGGGAGGGTGAGCCCTCGCTGGGCGCCGAGCGCATGGGGGAACTTGCCGAGCGCGAGCAGTTCATCCTTACCGTCTGTGCCAACGGTTACGGCAAGATGTCCTCCGCCTACGAATACCGGCGCACCGGCCGTGGCGGCCAGGGCATCACAAATATCGACAACATTGCCCGCAACGGCCCTGTGGTGGCGAGTTTCCCGGCAACGCAGGCCCAGCAGCTCATGCTCGTGACCGACCAGGCCAAGCTGATCCGCCTTCCGCTCGACACGCTGCGCGTGATCGGCCGTGGTTCGGCTGGCGTGCGTCTGTTCAACGTGTCCGCCAACGAGCACGTCGTAAGCGCAGTGCGCCTTGACGAAGCCGTCGAAGATGAAGTGGCAGTCGGTGAGGGTGACGAGGTTCCTGCTGCCGATCTGTCGGCGCCGGAAGGCCCGGATAGTCCGGGGGATGGGGATTGAGTGGCGAACTGTCCGCCGAGACAATCGCCTACAAGATCCTGACCGCGCCCCAGATGGCGAACCTGCTCGAGAACGGCAGTTTCACTGGGGCGCCGGTTGATCTGGCCGACGGGTACATTCACCTGTCCACCGCCGGACAAGTGCGGACAACGCTGGAAAAGCATTTCGCGGGACAGACAGGCCTGTACATCGCCGCCGTGGATCTCGCCCTGCTGGGCGATACCGTGAAATGGGAGGTTTCGCGCGGCGGCGCGCTGTTCCCGCACCTCTACGCGGACCTGCCGCTCGAGGCCGTGATTGCCCATGGTTCGGTGGGGTTCGACAATGCGGGAATCCTGATGCTGCCTGCCGCAGTTTGACGCTGGTCAACCGCGCGCCCGAAGTTCGGCCGTGACCCCGGTCGAAAGCATCAGGTTGCCCAAGTAGAACAACGGCCAACTGCCCAGCCAAAAGAGCCGGTGAGTGTCGATGTCCGTACTTGCCTCGATGGCGATCAGATTACCGGCAAGGATCACGACGGCACCGGCACCCACCCTGTAACGCGGGAATGAACTACCCCAGGCACTCGCCGCCATGCCGCCCGCCGCCAACCCGTAGAATAGCGCTGCCGTCTTCCAGTCGGGTTCCGCCAGCAAATGCGCGACAAGCGGGGTCAACAGGAGCAACGCGACCACCAGCGTCTTCTGCGACGCGGCCAATATCGGTCGACGGTGCATTATGAACAGGCCGATGCCGAAGCCAAAGCCGACTATGATCAGGGTGATCGCCTCATAGGGAAAGTAATCGATCAGCGCCGAACCGATACCCTCGCAGACAAGCATACCGGCGAGAATGCGCGTATCGTTCCCCCGATGGCGCAGCAGCGCATAGATCGCCAGAAACAGGAGCGGTGCGGCCTTCAGCGCCAGCAGATAAAGGCCCGGCAGACGGCTTTCCTGCAACGAGACGAAAGCCATCGCTAACAGGATGCTCCCGAAAAGCCATGGCCGGCGTTCGATCAATGCACGCTTGGGCATCAGCCTTGTTGTTCCTTTTCCTGATAGTGGGCAGCGCATCTCACGCTTCCGGTGGCCCGCGCAATCCCCATCCCCAGAATCCATTCCCACACGCCGACCAGTTTCCAGTCCGCTCGTGTCGAGCAATGTCGATGCACACTGACAGGGCGTCGATTATCCGGCTGGACCCGCCGCATTCAGGAACCGGGCTGCGACACATGACAGGCCGAATCGGGAGAAGTGAACCATGAGTTAATGGCGCAGCAAGGGCATCTAGAAAGTGTTTGCTATCGATAGCGATCATATAATCATACGGGAGTTCAACATGTTAGGTAAATCCTTCACAGACTTGCAGCAGAATTATGGTTGCGCTAAAACCAGTCAGGTAACCGGTGTCAAAGAGCGCTCGTAAAGAGCCCATGACAATCCGGACAGAGATTTGAAAACGGGGCCGCAAGCCGTGCAGCGAAACAATCGTGACGGCCAAGGACAAAAACGGGAGTGGGTTGACTGATGACGTATCATGCTCGTCGCCATGGCTATCTGGCAGGAACTTCGATCTTGGCCTTGCTGCTGCTGGCTTCGCCGGCAGTCGCTCAGGACACCGAGCCAAGCTTGCCCGATGAAGGTATCTCGGCCGACGAGATCCTTGTCACCGGGTATCGCGCGTCCCTGCGCAGCGCGATCAGCGAGAAGCGCGATGCCGTAGTTCAAATCGACGCCATCAACGCCGAGGACATCGCCGATTTCCCCGATACCAATCTCGCGGAATCATTGCAGCGCCTTCCCGGCGTCTCGATCGACCGCGACAATGGCGAGGGCCGCACGATCACCGTTCGCGGTCTGGGCGGGGACTTCAACCGCACGCGCCTGAACGGGCTTGAGGCGCTGGCCACCGCCGGCTCGAATGACGCGGGCAGCAGCCCGAACCGAAGCCGGTCCTTCGACTACAACACGTTCGCATCCGAGCTGTTCAGTTCGCTGAGGGTGCGCAAGACGCCCTCGGCGGAAACCGACGAAGGCTCACTGGGCGCGACCATCGATCTTCAGACCGGACGCCCCTTCGACTACAAGAAGTCCACCCTGGCTCTATCGAGCGAGGGCAGCTATCAGAAGAACAGTGGCAAATGGAGCCCGCGCCTGGCCGGCCTCGCCTCGACGCGGTTTGCCGATGGCCGCATGGGCCTCTTGATCTCCGCCGCTTACAGCCGCTCGCAGAACGAAATCGACCAGTATCGCCGCCTGGCGGGTCAGCCGGACTATCTCTATCGCGGCTCGACCTGGGCCGGTAACGAGCAGCCGCCCCGCGCCGGCTTCGCGGCCCCGACGGGTACGAACTTCGGGTCGGTGATCACCAACCCGGAGGCGATCGCGCAGCTGACAGGCTCCGATCCCGCCGCTTACGCCAACCTCTTTCCTGGCGCCCCGTTCAACACACCCGGCCAGTTCAACGATTCGACCGTGCGCATTCCCGCCCTCGCGTCGATCGAACAGCAGGACGTGAAGAACAACCGGCTGGGCCTTACCGCAGCCTACCAGTGGCAGATCAGCGACCGCACCTTGCTGAGCATAGACGGCGTCTATTCGCGTTTTCGCAACAAGAGCGCGTACCATCAGGTTTCGTCCGTCGGCCTGAATCGCAATAACACCCATGCGAACTACAATACCGCCGGGAATACACTGACGCCGAGCGCCGCGCGCGCACTTTATCCCGGCCTGTGCGTACCCAACGCGGGATCGGACCTCGTGCCAGCGCAGGATTGCGGCCAGGAACTCTATGGTACGACGCCCGCCTTCGCGACGGCGCTCAATTCCAGCAATCAACTGGTCTCATCGGTGCTCGGCGCTGCCGCCGTGGTTCCCGGCGGAACCACTCCGTCCAATGCCAACATCTTCAGCGTCAATCCGTTCAACCTCGATCCCTACGACTATTACAACAATCCCAACTCGGTCGGTTACGTTCCGACGAGCAATCGCCTGGCATTTCGTGGTTCGCTGATTGGCCGGCCGGCGGTAAAGGTGCTTGAATCCAACGTCACCAATGGCCTTGCCGATTATCTCGTGCTGAGCAATGTCGACTTCCGCTCGGCGATGGACCAGAACACCTACACCACCAAATTCCGCCAGGGTTCGATCGACCTGCAGCACGAATTCACCGACACGTTCCGGATGTCGGCGCTCTATGGCCAGTCGCGATCGACCAACGTCAGCCAGGGCTTGCTGGTCGAGTTCAATCGAATGGATTCGCAAGGCCTGTTTGTCTACGACGAACGCGGCGGCGGCAGCATGCCGATCATCGATTTCGGTTTCGATGCGGCCGACCCCAACAACTGGGAGGTCGTCAAGGGCTTCTCCGGCATTCGCCACTATCAGCGCGCCGTCAAGAACACGTACAACGGCGGCAAGGTCGATTTCGACTGGGAAGTGAATGACGAATTCTCGATTGGTTTCGGCGTCAACGTGCGTGAATTTACCTTCGAAACGAGCTATTTCGAACGCAACAACGACCTGCTCAACCCGACGCTGAAGGAAGCAGGCGTAACGACCGAATCGGTGAGCAAACTCATCAATTTCGGCCAAGGACTCAGTGTTCCCGAAGGCACGATGTCCAGCTTCATCGTCCCGGACATCGACAAGTTCGACGAACTGTTCGGCTTTACCTGCAACTGCGTCAATCAGTGGGGTGATTGGCGGCTTACCAACCGGCGCAACGGCGGACGTGAAAACTTTGGCGTACGTGAGCGTGACACCGGTGTCTACCTTCAGTTCGACTGGAACACCGAACTCTTCGGCCGCCCGTTCCGCGGCAACGCGGGAACGCGCGTTGCCTTCACGGACGTGCGTTCGGAGGGCAATACCACCTCAGGACGCCCGATCGTCGGCACCAACAAATATACCGACTGGCTACCGTCGATGAACCTCAGCTTCGAGCCGATCGACAACCTGCTCGTCCGTTTCGGCGCGTCAAAGGTGATGGCGCGTCCGCTGCTCGGCAATCTGGCCCCTACGATCACCCGGATCAGCGTGCCGAGCAACGGCGATACGACCGGTGCGTCGATGACCATCGGCAACCCGAAACTCAGCCCCTTCCGTTCGACCAATCTCGATGCCAGCGTCGAATGGTACTTCGCGCCTGGCGGACTCCTGTCGATCGCCGGTTTCTCAAAGCAAATCAGCAGCTTCCCGCAGACAGTTCTCTTCTCGGCGCCGCTTTCACAGTTCGCGGACCCCGAAGCTATCGAGGCGATCCGGGCGCAGTTCACCAACGCCAATCAGCTTGACTATATCGACGGCAACTACGAATTTACGGCCCGCCAGTACCGCGATGCGCCGGGTGGCTGGCTGCGCGGGTTCGAGATCAGCTATCAGCAGGATTTCGATTTCCTCCCCGGCTTCCTGGGCAACTTCGGTGCGCAGTTGAACTACACGTACATCAAGTCTCAGATGAGCTACATCCTCGATCCCGGCACTGAGACGATAGAGCAGACGACCGCCAAGGCACCCTTCCTCAATGTGTCGCCTCACGCGCTCAACGGCACGCTCTATTATGAGACCAAGAAGTTCCGCGCGCGCGTCTCGGTCGCACACCGAAAGGGCTATGCCACGCACTATCCGATCGCGGGCGGGTCATGCGCACCGGGCGAGGTGACAAGTGGCGCCACCTCGGCGAACCCGAGACTTTGTGACAGCCCGCTTGTGAACGACTTCATGTACAGCCGGTCGACCACCAACGTCGATGCATCCATGAGCTACAAGTTCACCAGGTACCTCACCGTGACGCTCGAAGGCCTGAACCTCACAAACCAGACGAGCAACCGCTATGCCTACGAAGGGCAGAATGCGGTCACCCAGTACTCGAGCTCGGGTCCGATCTACCGCATCGGTGCGCGGATGAAGTTCTGATCCGCTGCGGCCTGCTGCACCGTCAGGGATCGTCGGGCAATTTTGGCCCGATCGACCCCTGACCGGTGCGGTGGCGCTGTGAGCAGCCCGTCGGGTTCGACGGCAACTGTGATCGTCGGCGAGACCAACACATGAATGGACCCAAGACTATGCATCGTATCATGCTTTTCCTGGCCAGCCTGGCGCTGCCGTTCGGCGCTTCGGCGCAAACGTCGCCGCCGGCTCCAACCGATGCTCCCCGTCCGATCGCGCCTTCCAAGATCATCCTTGTCGGGGATTCGACGACGGCGGTGAACAGCGGATGGGGTCCGAGCTTCTGCGCGTATCATGTCACCTCGTTCATGGCCTGCCTGAACCTCGCGCGCGGCGGGCGCAGTTCGAGCAGTTATCGCGCCGAAGGATCGTGGGCCGTCGCGCTCTCCGAGATGAAAGCGCCGGGCTACAGGAACGTCTGGGTTCTGATCCAGCTGGGGCATAACGACCAACCCGGAAAGCCGGGCCGGTCGACCGATCTCGCAACCGAATTCCCCGCCAATCTGGCGCGCTACGTCGACGAGGCGCGCGCGGTCGGGGCACGGCCGGTGTTGCTGACGCCGCTGACGCGCCGCATGTTCCAGAACGGCGTGCTCCAGAATGACCTCGAACGGTGGGCGGCAGCCGTGCGCAAGGTGGCGGCGGGAAAGAACGTCCCGCTGATCGACCTCAACGCCCGCAGCGCCGCCGCTGTGCAGGCGATGGGAGAGGCCGACGCGGATCGCTTCGCGCAATTGCCTCCCGGTTCGGCGCCAGTCGGCCCGCAACCGAACAGCCGCGCGACCGAGGTACAGGAGCAGCCGATGGCGCAGCCGAAGCTCTCGTTCGATCGCACCCATCTGGGACGCGAAGGCGCCGACTACTTCGCAAGCATGGTGACCGACGAATTGGCCCGCGCCGTCCCGGACATGCGCCCGCTGCTGGTGCCATGAGGACAATGCGGGTCAGGCGCGCGCGCGTGGTGATGAGAATCTCCGCTCTCACGGCGGGCCTGTTGCTGATTTCTCAGCCAGTCCCGGCGAAGGTGGTCGGTCAGATGGTACCCGCCGATCCGATCACCGAGGCACGGATCAGGGATCTGGCCGCGCCAGAGCGACAGAAGTGGCTGGACTATTTTGCCCGATCGCGCGCCCTGATGGCCGCAGACAAGGCGGCGCTCGCTGCCGAACGGGAGGGCAAACCAGCTCCGGCCGGTCCGGCAAACGGTCCTTCAGGAGGGGACGGAATGCCGCTGGATCGCCCGGCCGACTGGTACGGCAGCGCCGAGGCGCGCCAGGTCGCCGACAATATCGTGAGCTTCCAGACACCCACCGGCGGATGGGGGAAGAATCAGGACCGCACCGCGGCGCGCCGAGTCCCGGGGCAGAGCTATGTGCCGGTCGAGAACCGTCCCGCAAACGCTACGGGCGATATTCGCTCGATGGATGCCGGCTGGCATTTTGTCGGCACGATCGACAACGGCGCCACGATCACCGAGTTGCGCTTCCTTGCGCGCGTGCAAGCACGCCTGCCCGGCCCCGACGGAAACGCATATCGCGCCGCGTTCCTAAAGGGCGTGCGCTACCTGCTCACCGCACAGTTTCCCAACGGCGGATGGCCGCAGGTCTTTCCGCTCCAGGGCGGGTATCATGACGCACTGACCTATAACGACCGCGCGGTGTCGCGCACCGCCATGCTCATGCTGGACATAGCAGGCCGCAAGGGTGACTTTGCCTTCGTCCCCCCGCTCCTTGCCGCCGAAGTCGATAAGGCGGCCGTTCGCGCGCGCGATGTGATCCTCGCTACGCAGGTGGTGGTGAATGGCGAGCGAACGATCTGGGGCCAACAATATGACGCACTGACCCTGACCCCTGCCGGTGCCCGGAACTTCGAGCCTGCCGCGCTGTCGACGGATGAGAGCGTGGATCTCCTGCTCTTCCTGATGAAGCAGCCGCACCAGACGCCCGAAGTTGCCTCCGCGATTGACAGCGGCGTGGCGTGGCTGCGCAAACATGCCCTTATGGAAGTCGAATGGCCGAACCGACCGGATGGCCCGCAAGGCCGCCGGCTGATCGCGAAATCCGGGGCGGGACCGATCTGGTCGCGCTTCTACGATGTGCGGACTTTCGCGCCGGTGTTCGGTGATCGCGATCGTACGATCCATGACGATGTCAACGACCTGAGCATCGAGCGACGCAATGGCTATAGCTGGTTCGGCACCAGCCCCCTCAAGCTGTTCCATGAATACGATCGCTGGCAACAGCAATAATATCGGCCCTGATCACCGGTTCGTGAACAAGGCCGGCCGCCGGGAGCCTGGCACGCCGACAGCGATACCATAGGCTCGTTTCAGTTCCGCGATCACGCCGCGCTTCAACGGAACGCGGAACTCGATGCCGACCTTGCCATCGCGGACCCAGCGCACGTCCGCATCGATATTCCTGAGATTGGCAAAGCGCAGCGACAGGAGCTGACCTGACTGGAACTGGTCCGGACCGCCGGCGACGCAGCAGCCCCCTTCCGAGATGTTGTCCAGCTCAACGTCGAAGACTTCCCAGCTGGACTTGCGGCAACGCCCGTGCAGCAGCACCGTGAGGCGCCTCCCCAGCCTGTCACAGTTGATGGTTTCTTTCATTCCCGACCCCAAGCCCGCGCTGATACGGCGGCAGGAATAGCGCCAGCGGGTAAACCTTAGGTTTCCGATCAGTCCGTCTCTTCTCTGGCAACGCCCTCCTCGACATCGGGCGCGGGTGTTGCCGAGATTTGCGCGTCTATTTCGGAGGCCATGCTCCGGATCTTCTCGTTAGCCGCGTCGTAGCGTTCGTCGAAGTCCGGCTCGCGCTCGCAGGCCGCCAGCATGAGAAGGAACAGAATCGGTACGGTCGCCCGGAGCATCAGTAGTTTTTCCTGATCCGCAGATTGATGCTGTTTGCGCCCGAGCCGCCCGCCTGACTCATGACTGAGAGCCACTTGGTCAGGCTGACTTCAAGCTGCGTGGCGGTAAAGCCGCGCGCGTCGGTGATGAGCTCGACGTAGACGTCGTCGGTGATGTACTGGCCGGCCGCAAGCGCCGTGCCACGGCCGCTGGTTTCGTCCGCGCCAAGTATGCGCAGGCGGTCTATGCCCGTTGCCGAGCGCAGCGTGCCCAGCGGATTGAGCCCGCCACCCGATCCCTGCAGGGAATTGAGCGACGAAGCCAGCTGCACGGCCTGGATCGCCGAAAGATTGGCAATCGAGCTGCCGAACAGGATGCGGGAGAGGATTTCGTCGTCGGGCAGGCTCGGGGTGGAGCTGAACGATATCTGCGGGTTGTCCGCCCTCCCCCCGACGACCACGGCAACGTCGATGTCCTCGACCGTGTCCCGCGCAGTGATCGCGACCGTGGGATTGATCGTTCTGCCTCCGGTGAAGGAAACCACCCCGTCGGACAGGTCGAACGAACGGCCCGCGAAGCCCAGCGTCCCGCGAATGAGGTCGACGTTGCCCGTCATCGTCGGCGCGGCGCTGGTTCCGCCAACATCGAAGTTCGCGCTCCACTCGGATTCGAGCCCCATGCCCGAGACATAGAGCCGCTCCGGTGCCCGGAGATGGAGATCGAGCCGAAGCGTGGAAAACACGTTCGCGAACGGTTCGGCGGGCTCGTCGCCGGTCACGCGGGCGGGGCCGCGCGTCGACTTGAAGCGCACGCCGGAAAGTCTCGGTACTTCGGCGGCACCTTCACGCACGAGCTGGTAACGGGTTTCCGGAAGGCGCAGATCGCCGGAAAGAAGCGCGGTTTGGCCCGCCGTCTTGCTCAGCCGCAGGCTGCCGGTGGCGTTGGCGGAGATCGAATTGCTGCGGGCGAGACGAGCCCGGTCGAGCTCGACCGACACGTCCATCGGATAGCCCGCGTCGGCGGCAAGGCTGATATAGCCGCTGGCTTTGATCGAGCCGTCGCCTGCGCGTGCCGTCAGAGATTGGAGGTCCAGACGGTTACCGGCGAACCTGCCGGCGAAGTTCAGCCTGGTCAGCCGGGTTCCATAGGTTTGGTTCTCATAGGTCAGGTCCTTGCCCTGCACGAGACCCGAGAGGCAGGGGTCGGACACGCGGCACGAGAAGTCCGCCGCGAGGCCAATCGGACCGTTCAGCGTCTGCCCTGCCTGACCTGCGAAGGAGAACAGCGTTTCGGCGGGGCCGTTGTAGCGGATGCCGCCGCTCAGGGGCGCGCCCATAAGCCGCTCTGTCCATGGCCCCGCTCCGGGAGGAAGCGGCCGCAGGCTGGCGGCCATGCGGCCGACGACGGTGCCTTGGCGGCGGAACACCGCCCTTGCCTCACCTCCATCGGCCAGCAGTTTGCCGACGAAGTTGATGTTCACCGGCTGGCTGACCGTGTTCGAGCTGGTGCGGGTGAAGTTTCGCAGGTTCAGCCGCGCGTCGGCGCGGGGAAACGCGGCCGGATCGGGCTGCGCGAAGTCCAGGCTGCCGCTCGCGTTGCCGCCAAGGCCGTAGCCCGGAACGAAGGCATTGATCAGCGCGATGTCGACGTTCTCGAGCCGGCTCTGCAGCTTGATGCCCGGGCCATAGGTTCCCGCGAGCCTGACCGTGCCGCTACCGATGGAAACGGCTGTCGGCAGCAGGTCATATCCGGCTTCCGTCGGCACGATCCGGGCGGGCGTCTTCGTCGCGATCGTCTGTCCGCGAACCTTGCCTTCAAGGGCAACGCGCCAGACCTCGGGCTGGAGGTCGCCGTTGAAGGCCACGCGGAACGGTACGCCGCTGACGCCCTCGATCAGCCCTTTGGCCTTGCCCCGACCGTCGCGGTAATCGATCAGCAGGCGACCGGCGGCGAGGTTGAATTCGCCGAGCGTCGTTCCGGAAAGCTGCACGTCGGCCACTACAGTCGGCCGGTCATAGAGCACCGCGCGCCCGTCGATGATCGCCGAACGGATGGCGAGATTGGCCGGGCCTTCGAAGACAGAGTTCTGCGCGCGCAAGTTGAAATCGATGGCCTGGTACTGGCCTTCGGCTCCCAGCATCAGCACGCCGCCGACACCGTTGCCGTTGGCCGTGAGCTGTCCAACGAAAGGCCCTGCCCTGGTCTGGGTCAGTCTGCCGTCGAACATAACGCCGGACAGGTTCGCCGTGTTGATCTGCAAGGACAGGGTTTCGCCTCTCCCGAGCGTGACATCGGCTTTCAGCGGGCCGTAATCGGTGTCTCCGGTCACATCCAGGCGATAGCCGCCAGAGACGCCGGTAACGCGCGCGTCGAGATTGGCGAGCCCGATGCCGAGTCCGGGGCGGTCGGCGGTGATGTGGGCATCCGGATTGTCGAGTGTCCCCGCCACGCGAACGCCGATGGCGCCATAGCGCCGCGAGGTTCCGTCAGCGACCAGCGCGATGCGTCCGTCAGGAGACCAGCTTGCGTGGCCGCCGCGGACGGAAAGGTCAGGCGCGGTCAGCTGCAGTCTGGAGAACCTGACGACGCCGTCCGATCCATAGTTCACGAAAGCCGAGGCAGCGAGGTTCCCGCCCAGATAGCTCTCCAGGCTGTCGTTGAGCAGCCGCGTCGAACGCGCGCGGACCGTGCCCTCCAGTGCAAAGCCCCGCTCGCGGCTTTTGAGATCCATATCCGCGCGGATGTTGAAAATGCCCACGCTCGCCAGGCGGTAGTTGTCGATGCGGCCGTCGATCGCCCCGGTGTACAAGCCCTTGCTCAGGTCGGCGACGAGAATGAGCCCAGCGTCGATGCGGTCCGACGTCAGGCGCATGTTGTCCGAAAGCAGGCGCGGGCCGTCAATGGCGACGTCGCCCGCAAGCCGGACGTTGGCAAGCGTGCCTCCGGCAACCGTGTCCAGCCCGGTAATCCGGCTCGCACGCGCGTTAACGGGAATCATGATCCGGTCCGCGTTGACCGTCGCGGCACCCACCGCCGTGAAGTTCTGCAGCCCGATGTCGTTCATGACCAGCCGGTTCGCCGTGATCCGATAGCCGACATCGGGAGTCCCGAACGCGCCGTCGAGCGTCAGGTTCGCCCGCACGCCCGCGCCGCTCAGGTTTTCGGCAAGCACCGAGGGCTTGAGCAGGACGAAGGCGAGCCTGAGGTCGTCGAAGCTGTTGTTCGACAGGTCGACAATACCGTTCGGCGTCAGGTTGAAGGCGTCGCTGGAGATCATTCCCGACACGTCCGCCCTGCGCTTGTCGAGCACGGCCGTCACGTCGAAGTTCGTGATCGGCCCCAGCAGGTTCGCTGTCGGGCCTGAAAACAGCCGCGCGATCCGCGTAGGCCCCTTGATCGCGAACGTGCCGTCACGCGCGGAGAGACTGAGTCGCGCCAGCGCCCCTTCGCCCAGATCGGCAATCAACCTGCCGTTCCACGCAGCCCAGTCGCCTTTCCCGCTGACGCCGAGCTTCAACGGCTGTTCCAGTCCGCCCAGCGAGGCGATCACGCCGCCGGCGGGTGCGAAAAGGTCTACGTCGATCCCGAGCCGGTTCTCGGCCGGGACCGCATCCAGCGCGATATCGAAACGATCGCCGCCCTCCCCCCCCTGAACCGCGATGGTCCCGCCCTTGGCCTGCACTTGAGCGCGTCCGTCGGCGATATGAACCTTGCCCGAGAAATTCATGACGCGCCGTTCGCCCGCCACGGGCGGTTCCATGACGAAGCGGTCGATGCGCAGCAGCCCCACGTCGATGTCGAGGTCGGGCAGCAGCGGTTCGTCGCTCGGCGGTGTTTCGCGGAACTGCGGCGGCCGACGCAGGATCACGCGCTGCGCCGTCGCGCTGTGGAC
Organism: Novosphingobium endophyticum; assembly: GCF_014640675.1. Lineage (GTDB taxonomy): Bacteria > Pseudomonadota > Alphaproteobacteria > Sphingomonadales > Sphingomonadaceae > Novosphingobium > Novosphingobium endophyticum. Next base: position 122,380 of record NZ_BMHK01000008.1, read on the forward strand.
GTTCACGTGATTGCTGAAGTAATCGAAGGGATTCCAGTCGACATGAACTTCGGGCGAAAACAGGAACTCGCCTTCGGGATCGCGCACGGACAGGTCGTGCAGCGTCATTTCCCCATAGAGCGACCCCTCGATCCGCCCTACGCGGATCTTCATCCCGTTCTCGAACTCGAGCGCGGCGATCCGGTCCGCGACGAAACGGTGGCCCGGCCCGGTGTCAATGCCGATGATCACCGCGACGACGAGTGCAACGAGGCCCAGCATGACCAGCGCCGCGGTCTTGAGCGCCCGCACCCTGGCGCGCTGCCAGAACGAGCGGCGTTCCACAGCCTCGTGTTCGCCCGTGGTTTCGGGCGGCATATCGGAAGGAGGTTGTTCTTCCGCGGCCATCAGAACGCCTGCCCGATTGAAACGTAGATGTTGAACCGGGCCTCGCCCGGCCTGCGGGACAGCGGCGTCGCGACGTCAAGCCGCACCGGCCCGAAGTTCGTATAGAAGCGCCCGCCGATCCCGACGCCATAGCGCAGATCGGAGAACTGCGGCGTCGTCTCGCGATAGGCCTGGCCGGCGTCGATGAAGGCGACGACCCCGTAGTTGCCGAAACGATAGCGCACTTCGGCCGAGGCCTCGTTCAGGCTGCGCCCGCCGATCGGATCTCCGTCCGGTGCCAGCTCGCCCAGCTTCTGATAGGCAAAGCCGCGCACCGATCCGCCGCCGCCGGCATAGAAGCGCCGGGAGGGCGCGATGTCGAACAGTCCCGCGCCCTGGATCGTACCGAGCCGAACCCGTCCCGCCACGACGAACTGGTCCGTCACGGGATAATAGGCGGAGGCATCCAGTCTGGCGCGAACGTAAGGATCAAAGCCCTTGTTCACCGTCGCCTCGGGCTGGACAAGCGCGGTCAGTCGGTAACCTTCGGTCGGATCGAGCAGGCTGTCGGTCTGGTCGAAGCCGGCCTGACCGCTGACGCCGGCAATATAATAGGTGCGGCGGCTGCGTGTGCCGGTTGCGGCGTTGAAGTCCGTCTCGCCCGTCGCCAGCAGTTCAACACCGTAGGCATAAGTCAACTTCTTCTGCCAGATCGGCGTGGAATCACGGGCGATGTTGGCGGCAAGACGGCCGGTATAGGCACTGTAGGCGTCATAGTCGTTGTGGAAGGCCTCGGCGACCACCTGGAACGTGCGGTCCCGCTTGCCGGCGTTGGAACGCCTGAAGGTCACGCCGGCGCCCTGCTGCCGGGTACCGGCCAGAACATGCGCGATCAATGCGCCTTCGGGCGGGAACATATTGCGATGAGTCCAGGTCGCCTCGGCGGTAATTCCCTCACCCGCCGCGTACCCTACCGAGCCGGCGATCGTGCGCGGCGGGCCGGCCTGCTGGTTCACATGGAGTTCGACATACTCGGTCCCGTCGCCGGCCGGTTCGCCGGTCTTGCGGGGCTCGACCGAAACGGTCGAGAACAGGCTTGTAGCCACGAGCGCCTTACGCAGGTCGTCGACCATCCGGCTGTCGTAAAGATCGCCGCGCTTGAACCGGCTCAGGACCCTGATGTGATCGGCATCGAAGGCGAGGTCGCCGTCCGTGGTGATCCCGTCGAAGCGGCCGCGCGGGCCGATGTCGACCGGCAGGGTATAGACGCCATCGCCTGTCTCCCGGTCGAGCAGTATGTCGCGGTTTCCCACTTGCGCGAAAGGATAGCCGTTCTCCGGCAGGGCCACCGCCACTTTCGCTTCCGCGCCCAGCACACGGCTGGCGATGATAGGCTGACCGGCTTTGAGCGCGAAGTTGTCCGCGATCAGCGAGGGCGGCACGGTCGGTTCGGCATCGATATTGATTTCGGAGAATACGTACCGCTTCCCCGGTTGAACGGAAAGGACCGCAATCAACTTCTGGTCTTTCCCGTCTTCACCGCGGTCGATACGTGTCCTCACGACCGGGGAATGCCAGCCTTCGGAAGCCAGGATGGCCTGCATCAGTTCGCGGTCCTCGGAAAGCCTCGCCGAGATCATGGCGACGTTGGCAGCCTTGCCGTCGCCTTTCCTGAGCGCGGACAGGGATTTGAACTCGTCGCGCAGATCGACGCCGGTCTCTTCGTTCGCCGCTTCCAGGCCTTCAATCCTGACTTCGTAGGCGATCGTGACGTCCTGCTCATCGTCGGCGGGCTCGGCCAGCTCGACGGGCGTGACTTCGAACTGCTCGATCGGCGGCAGCGGTGCGACAAGTTCCGCGTCGCGCACCGGTGCGTCGCCGATTTCCTCTACCCTGTCTTCATCGGACAGGGCAGCGCTGCCCAGTGGAGCGGCCTGCCCCGCTTCCGGCTCGGCATCGGCCTGCTCCGCCGCGATCCGGCGCTCGAAAGCCTCGATCGATTCGAGCGGCCGGTCGAGTTCGGAATCGTCCGCGACATCGAGATCCGGTATCGAAGCGTTGAATTCCTCATTGCTGATGATCGGGTCGACTTGTGGTAGGTCGGCATCGGCCGGCGGTGCGGGAACGGGTACGTCCCCTGCTTCCAGATCGACCTCTTCGCCTGCAGCATCGGCGGTGTGGTTCGGCGTGGAATTCGAAGGCACCGAGTCCTGTGCGTGTGCCGGATTTGTCGCCAGAAACAGCGCAAGCGACAATGCAATCACGCTTGAACTGTCGCGTTTACGCAGGGAACAAGGAGGCATGGTGTCCATTAGCCTAGGCATGAGCAACGCGACGAATCATTCCCGCATTAGACCGGTTCACCCGATCTTTCCTGAACTTTTGAAGCGCTTTGCAACAGCGAAAGTTCCATGTGAGACAGGTCATCATGGAAGCTGATACCCCATCGCCTGCCCCCCGTCCCGGCGCGGATGCGCACTCGCCGATCTCGATGCCGATCGGCGCCTGGAAAGGCGTCATCAACCGCGTGTGGGTGATGAGCGGCTTTCATCAACTCGGAATGCTCTCGGCAGGCCTCGCCTTCTACTCCTTCCTTGCGCTCACGCCGCTCATCGCCGCGACCGTCATGATCTATGGGCTGATAGGAAATGTCGATACGGTACGCCAGCAGATGGCGAGCATCGTCGAGGTGGTCCCACCCGAAGCGGCTCATGTGCTGGAGCAACAGTTGCTCACTATCGTATCGACCAGTTCCGGCGTCACCGGCCTGGCGCTCGTAGTCGCACTGTTCTTCGCCGTTTTCGGAGCCATGCGTGCGGCATACGGAATGATCAGCGCACTCAACATCATCAACGAGGAGCACGAGACGCGCGGCATGATCGCCGTATCGCTGCGTGCCGCGGGATTGACGCTGGCGGCCGTGCTGATCGCGCTGACCGGCGTGTTGGCGGGAGGCGTCTTCGCCTGGCTGCAGGTGCAGACGAAAGTCTATCTCGGCGCATCGACCCAGACCTTGTTCCGGATCCTGACGTGGAGCGTCGCAATCGCGCTGGGCAGCGCCGGATTCGCCCTTATCATGCGCTACGGGCCGGACCGGCGCCCCGCGAAATGGCGCTGGCTGATGCCCGGATCGGTCCTCGCCACGCTACTGTGGATACTGGTGTCGTTCGGTTTTTCGCTCTACGTCGCCTATATCAGCGACTACAACGCGACCTACGGCTCGCTTTCGGCGATTGTGGTATTCCTGATGTGGCTGTTTCTGTCCGCCTATGGCGTGCTGCTCGGCGCACTCGTCAACGCGGAGATCGAGCGGCAGACTCACCGCGACACGACGGTTGGCCCCGAAAAACCGCCCGGCCAACGTGGGGCGGTACTCGCCGACGTCATCGATGACCGGCTCCGGACCCTGCGCGAACTGGAGGATCGAAAGCGCCGACGCGCGGAGGCCGCGCGCAGGCATGTCGATAGCAGTTAGGCCCGGCTTTCAAGTCACGCGCTTTAGCGTTGTCGGACCTGCGGCGGACGTCACGCCCACGGCAGGAAAGTCGCGGCCTGTCCCTGGTAGTGGCCTGCGCTGTCGACAAGATTCCAGACCACGGCCGGCCCGATCCTGAAGCGCCGCCCCTTCGCGCTGATGCGGATGCCGGCGTAGTCGTCGATATATCCCTGCGCGGTGACGCGTTCGAGCAAGGCCTGTCGCTCCTCGCGCAAGGGCGCCTCGGCCGAGAGGCGCGAAGGCATCGCGATGAAACTCTCCACGTCGCTATCAAATGCGGCCAGCGCGCAGGCGTTGCCGAAGAAGAACACCGGATCGGGCTCGGTCCCGTGCGCCAACACGGCGAAAGGCGCCTGCCACAGCGTCGAGACCATATCGTTGCACGGTCCAATCAGCGGCCGGCCCACCAAGCGCTCGAAGCTCTCCGGGAGAAGCGCGATACGCGCGGCGCGTTCGGGCTCGCGATACGCCGCAGGAACCGGGTCGCCGGCGCGCGCGCCGCCACGGACACGATCTGCATTGCACGCTCTCGGCGGCTGCTCGGGTGTGGTCGCCTGCCTTGTCATCACTTTCCCACCATCGGATGCCATGCCTTTGCTTACCGTGGCTAGCAAGGAGGCGGAAGCAAGGTGAGCAAGGCGATCCACCGCAGGGTGAGCAGCCGTTACACCACGCGCCTGATCGCGAACGAATTGAAACCTCATCGCAGAGGCGATCAGCCTGCGCGCCTGTTGATGCATGGGCGCCTGTACGCCTAGCTACTGCACATTATTTTCGGGGCCGCGCCCGACGTGCTGCGCCCATGAGAGGAAGGAATGAAACATGAGTGACGTACTCGGCTACAAGGGCAAGCGTGTAATCGTCAGCGGATGCTTTTCCGGCATGGGCGAAGCGACCGCGAGATTGCTGGTCGACCTCGGTGCCGAAGTACACGGTTTCGACTTCAAGGAAAGCGCGGTGCCGATGGCGTCGTTCACCCAGATCGACCTTCGCGATCCTGCCACGATCGAAGCGGCGGTGGCCGGGGTCGGCGGCAAGGTCGATTGCCTGTTCAACTGCGCCGGGCTTCCCGGCGGCGGCGGCTTCCCGCCTCTCGACGTCATGAAGGTGAACTTTCTCGGCACGCGTCATCTGACCGAGCAGGTCGTGCCGCTCATGGACGGCAAGGGTGCGATCGTCTCGATCGCTTCCACGGGCGGTCTCGGCTGGAGCCGGCGCGTTCCGGTTCACATGCAGCTTCTCGCGACCCAGGGGTTCCAGGCCGGCCTCGAATGGTGCGAAGCGAACATGGACCAGGTCGCGGAAGGCTATGCCTTCTCCAAGGAAGCAGTGATCGTCTGGACCCAGTTCATGGGCGCGCGGCTCATCAAGAAGGGCATTCGCATCAACTGTTCGCTGCCCTCGCCGACCCAGACGCCGATGATGGCAACCTTCCATGCCACGTCAGGCAAGGACGTGGTCGATGCCGCCGCCGAACCGCTCGGCCGTTACACTACGCCCGAGGAACAGGCGGGACCGCTGGTACTCATCAACAGCGACCTCGCCGGCGTCGTCAACGGCATCGTCATGCCGGTAGACGGCGGCTTCATGGGCGGGCTTTCCACGGGTCAGGTGGACATTACCAAGATGATGAGCGGCGCCAAACAGAGCGCGTGAGCCGAATTTCGGGCATCGCCTGAAACGGTAAAAGCGGGGCCCGACGAGAGATCGTCCGGGCCCCGTTTCCGTTAGAGCGGAAAAGCGGACTTGAATTTCAATGTGATTTTGGCATACGGAAATCACATCAAAATGTGAGTGCGAGTAATCCAATGTCAGGCAACGTCATAGATCAAGTCCGCAGGCTCGTCACCGACGGCGGAATGAGCAAGGCCGGCCTCGCCCGCGCCGCCGGGTTGCACGCCAATACGCTGCGTGACTGCACCGAGCCCGACTGGAATCCGACCGCCGAAACTCTCGGCAAACTCGAACGGGCGCTTTTCTCGAACGACGATCGGCAGGTACTCGTGCCAATCGAGGAAATCATCGACGAAGCGCGTAACGGACGCATGTTTATCCTTGTCGATGACGAGGACCGGGAAAACGAGGGCGATCTCGTCATCCCCGCGCAGATGGCGACGCCGTCCGCGGTCAACTTCATGGCGACGCACGGGCGTGGGCTGATCTGCCTCACCCTTACCAGCCAGCGCGTCGAGGAACTCGGGCTCAACCTGATGAGCCAGAACAACGGCACGCGCCACGAGACGGCCTTCACCGTCTCCATCGAGGCGCGCGACGGCGTGACCACCGGAATATCCGCAGCGGACCGCGCGCGTACCATCTCCGTCGCCATCGACGGCACCAAGACGAGGGACGATATCGTTACCCCCGGACACGTCTTTCCGCTGCGCGCACGCGATGGCGGCGTGCTGGTCCGCGCCGGTCATACCGAGGCGGCGGTCGACATCTCGCGCCTTGCCGGGCTCAATCCGTCCGGCGTGATCTGCGAGATCATGTGTGATGACGGGACCATGGCGCGGATGGACGATCTCATCACCTTCGCGCGCCTTCACGATCTCAAGATCGGCACGATCCGCGACCTGATCGCCTATCGCCGCAAGCACGACCGCATGGTCGAGAAGAAGAACGAGATATCCTTCCACAGCCGCCACGGCGGCGACTGGATCGCGCGCTCCTACTACAACAGGGCAACCGGCGATGAGACCGTCGCGCTGGTCAAGGGCGGCATCGACCCCACGAAGCCGACCCTCGTGCGCATGCACACGCTTTCCCTTTTCGCCGACATTTTCGGCGAGGACATGGGCGAGCGCGCCGACCTGCTGACCCGGTCGATGGAAATGATCGCGCAGGAAGGCGCGGGAGTCATCGTCGTCATCAACCGGCCGATGAACCGGCTCATGTCGCGGGTGATGGAAATAAAGCGTCAGGTCCGCGACGGCGGCAATCCGGATCTCGAGGAATTGCGAGATTACGGCGTAGGCGCCCAGATTCTGGCCGAATTGGGCGTCCACGACATGATTCTGCTCACCAACACCCACCACTCACTCGTCGCGCTCGAAGGCTACGGCCTGAATATTGTTGGCGAACGCCCGATTTCCGCCATCATGGCCGAGGAGACACGCTGACATGGCCCGCTTCCTGATTGTCGAAGCCCGATTCTACGACCACCTCAACGACATGCTGGTCGCGGGGGCCCGGGCCGCGCTCAGCGCCGCCGGGCACAAGGCCGAGGTGATCACCCTGCCGGGCGCACTGGAGATTCCCGGCGCCATTTCGCTCGCCGATGCCTCAGGCGATTATGACGGCTACGTCGCGATTGGTGTCGTCATTCGCGGCGAAACGTATCACTTCGAGATCGTCGCGGGCGAAAGCGCGCGCGGCATCATGGCGCTCACCATGGACGGCATTGCCATCGGCAACGGCATTCTTACCGTGGAGGACGAGGCGCAGGCGCTCGTTCGCGCTGATCCGGCGCAGAAGGACAAGGGCGGCGAGGCCGCCAAGGCCGCGATCGCGCTGCTTGAACTGAAAGAACGATTTGGCGGCTGATCCGATCGGCAGGCGCGGCGGACTGGCAGGGATCAAGATGCGCTGTGGTATTCGATCAGGCGGGCGCTGCGGGCGACTTGGCGTGCTGTCAGCGGCACCCGAGATGGCATCTGAAGTGATCTTCTGCCTGGCACGGCAGGCGAATGTTAAGTAAAAATACTTAAACGTCGCCATGTCAACCCATACAAAATAACAACTATTGCCCAAGCTCAAAGAACGCATCCGAGATTTAATTTATCCTTACAATCTGTTCACGTTCAGGACACTGCAATATATATTGTTTCATCCTGGAGTGGATTGTGTAGCTGAAGGATATTAGTCTTCCTGTTCTGATCCTGATTGGAGGTATCTTGTAGCAATCACGCCGCGGCACGATAGCGCGGCTCGTACACCCCGGTCCGGGGATCATGGACCCAGGTAAAGGGCCGTCCCTTTCCTGCCGGAGGTCATTGAAGTGAATAGGAAAGAGAAGGCAGAACAGCTTGTCGGCGACCTGAGGGAAAGACTCGTCGAACTGGAATCCCTGGGGGCGCTGGTCGCCGCGGCACACCTCGATGTGGCGATCCACGCCCTTTGCAAAGAGTTCAATGTCGAAGGGAATATCTCCACACCGGACTAACCTTGGGGAGACGACCACCCCGACCTCGTGACAATGACCCGCGTGGGTTGCGATGCAAGGTACCTGGCCGGTTCAGAACAACACTCTGGCTCTGCTGCCCTTGCATCGCAATCGTTGGGATAGTCGCTGCAGATCGTCCGTAATCGAAGGATCACGCCTTCGTTCGCGCGTTCTTCAGCCTTGCGCCGGTGATTGTGGTCGATGGAAATGACGGACCAATTGATGCGCAATCGGGCGAAGGCCATTCGCCTGATCGGGATTGCCAACGAGTTGCTGGCAATGGCGCGCGAGCTGGAAATTGGCCAGCCACTCATCTCCGAAAGCGCCGGCGCCTTGAGTGCCGGCAGTCATGCCGCCGTGCCCAGGGAGGCGGCACGCCAGGATCATCCGATCTGGGTTGAGCTTGCACGGCAGGCGTACGATGACCGACGGCGGCGCACCAAGATCTTTGGCATCGAGGCGCTCTTCGGTGAACCGGCGTGGGATATCCTGCTCGACCTGTTCATCGCCGCCAAGGAGCGGCGGCGCGTTTCGGTGACCAGCGCCTGCATCGGCTCGGCCGTACCGTCGACGACGGCGCTGCGCTGGATCACCATCCTTGAAAAGCACGGCCTCCTGGTCCGCGAAGCGGACCCCGGCGATGCCCGCCGCGTCTACGTCAAGCTCAGCGCACGCGGCTATGCCGCCATGCTCGAATATTTCGCATCCTCGTCCCGGTCGGTCGTCCTCCTCGACGACCCGGGACACAGCTCAGCAGCGGCGCGATAACACCGAGAGTCCCCGCACCTTTTCGCCCCCCCCGTAGGAAAGGCAAGCCCGGGCCCAAATCGCCGCTGCACCGGGTGACCGGTTCCTTCCTGGAACCGGTCACCCGGACCCGATTTTCCGTCAGGTCGTCAGGCGCCGAGACGGCCGAAAGCACCCTCGCCCGCGTAACGCGCGGCCTTGCCCAGCTCTTCTTCGATGCGGATGAGCTGGTTGTACTTCGCAAGCCGGTCCGAACGGGCCAGCGAACCGGTCTTGATCTGACCGCAGTTGGTGGCGACGGCCAGATCGGCGATCGTCGCATCCTCGGTTTCGCCCGAACGGTGCGACATGACGGCGGTGTATCCTGCGCGCTGGGCGATCGAAACCGCTTCGAGCGTTTCCGTCAACGACCCGATCTGGTTGACCTTGACCAGCAGCGAGTTTGCCAGCCCCTGCTCGATACCCATCGTGAGGCGCTTGGGATTGGTGACGAAAAGGTCGTCGCCCACCAGTTGCACCCTGTCTCCGACCTTGTCGGTCAGCGCCTTCCAGCCCTCGAAGTCGTCCTCGCCCATGCCGTCCTCGATCGAGATGATAGGATAGGCGTCGCACAGGTCGGCAAGATAGTCGGCGAAAGCGGCAGGCGCGAGCGAGAGCCCTTCACCGCTGATCTCGTACTTGCCGTCCCTGAAGAACTCGGTCGAGGCGCAGTCCAGCGCGAGCTTGATGTCGGTGCCCGGCTTGAACCCGGCTTTTTCGACCGAGGCCATGATGAAGTCGAGCGCATCACGAGTGCTGGCAAGGTTCGGGGCGAAGCCGCCCTCGTCGCCCACGGCCGTGGCGAGCCCCTTTTCCGAAAGGCCCTTCTTCAATGTGTGGAATATCTCGGCGCCCCAGCGCACGGCCTCCGCCAGCGAATCGGCGCCGACCGGCATGACCATGAATTCCTGGAAGTCGATCGGATTGTCGGCGTGCTCGCCGCCGTTGATGATGTTCATCATCGGCACCGGCAGCACATGCGCCGAAACGCCACCGATGTATGAATAAAGCGGCAACCCGCGCGCGTTGGCGGCGGCCTTGGCGGCGGCAAGGCTGGCGCCCAGAATCGCGTTCGCGCCCAGGCGGCCTTTGTTCTCGGTGCCGTCCAACGCGATCATGGTCATGTCGAGGTCGCGCTGGTCCTCCGCGTCGAGCCCGACGAGAGCTTCCGCGATCTCGGTGTTGACTGCCTCGACAGCCTTGAGAACGCCCTTGCCGAGGTAACGCCCCTTGTCGCCATCGCGCAGTTCGACAGCCTCGTGGGCGCCGGTGGAGGCTCCCGAGGGCACGGCGGCGCGGCCGAAGCTGCCGTCCTCGAGCAGCACGTCCACCTCTACGGTGGGATTTCCACGGCTGTCGAGAATTTCACGGCCGTGGATGTCGATGATCGCGGTCATTTGCGTCAGTCTCCTCTTGCGCGCGCCAATGCGCCTTTGGCCGCGCGTCTTAGCAGGGGAACCTAGCCTGACAAGTTGCGTTGCAGAACTATACCGCAAGCTGTGTTATTCTCAGCGCGATACGCCTATATAGGTACCCCCCGGCGCCAACGGGTAAGGAAGGAAGGATAGACACATGGCCGATCCCACCGTTACCAGCGGAAACGAGACCGAGAACGCCCGGAACCACTTCTCCAAGGCCATGGAAGAAGCCAGGGCCGGCGCTCAGGCGCTTGGCAAGGAAGCGCAGACTCTCGCGGAAGGTTATCTGGGCAAACTGAACGAGACTCGGTCCGAATGGACCAGCGAAGCCAGGACCCGCTCGACCGAGGCCCGCGACAAGGCGAACGCTGTCGCCACCGACGCGCGGGAAAAGGCCAACGCCTACGCCGCGGACGCAAAGACCAGGGCGACCGATTTCGCGCTCGAAGGCAAGGCGAGGACCAGTCAGGCCATCGCGGGAATCTCGAAGCTGATCGACGAGAACGCCGGCCTCATCGACGAGAAGGTCGGCGCCAAATATGGCGACTACGCTCGCCACGCGTCGAAGTCGATGCAGGACGTCGCCGCCAAACTCGATGAAAAGAGTCTCGACGAACTGAGCGAGGACGCGAAGGAATTCGTACGGCAGAGCCCGGGCGTCGCCATCGGTATGGCAGTTGCCGCAGGGTTCCTCGTGGGCCGCATGTTCAAGAAGAGCAAGTGACGCCCGGAAGACCGTGCAGGAAATGACGCCAGGACTTGCCCCTTCGCCGCATGAGGCGGAGGATCCGACGCTTGCCGAGGACGTGCAGCAGCTCATGCGGGATGCGCGTGCCTTGGCCGAGGCCGAGTTCGCCTTTCAGAAGACGCGCGCGGCATACGCGGGCGCCGAGGCAAAGGGCATCGCCCTGCTTGGCGTCGTCGCGGTCGTTCTGGTGTTCTTCGCGGTCATGGCGCTGGTTGTCGGCGCCGTCATAGCGCTTGGCCCCGTCCTGACGGCGTGGGGCGCGATGGCCGCGGTCACACTGGCCTTGCTGACGATCGCGGGGATTTGCGCCCTTGCGGCGAAAGCGAGGCTCAAGCGGTTGAAGAACGCCATATCCGACAAAAAGGGTTAGCCAGATGGCGAAGCTTGCCTTGCAACTCGAAGCCGATCGCGCCGCGCGCGATGTCGCACGAGCAGCCTTCGATGCACGCTACGGAGCGATCAAGGCCGACATGGAGGAACGCGGCCTCGCCGGACGCGTCCTCGACGAAACGATGGAAAAGGCGCGCGGCGCCCTGGATGAGGCAGTCGACGTCGCGGAGAGCCATCCCGGCGTCATCGGCGGAACCATAGCGGCGCTTGCGCTTTGGTTTCTCAGGAACCCCATCATCGCCTGGATCGAGGAACTGCTCGGTCCGGCGATGAACCGGACGAAGGAAGCAGACGATGCCTGACAACGATCCGAACACACCCCACACGCCTCCCGGCGCGGATGACTCCAACAGGGTAGTCGCGCTCACTCCCGTTCCGGCAGAACCGAAACCGTCCGAAAAGGTCATCACCTTCGTGCGCAAGCACCCGGTGCTGACAGTCGCCGGGGGACTCGCCGCCGGAATCGCCATAAGCGCACTGCTGCCTCGCAAGGCCGGCCGCAGACTGGCGGGCCGGGCTGTCACCATTGCCGAAGCGGCAGGCGCGGCGGCCATGACGTTCGGGCGGGACACTTCCGGGAAAGTCCAGAGCCTCGGCCACGACGCCAGGCACAAGGCGGAGGACCTCGCTTCCCGGGCAGAGAAGGCCGGCGGAGTGACGGCGGCGCAACTCGAAAGGTACGGGCTTGCCGCCATTGCCGCCGCCAGCGCGCTGGGCCGGGCGGCCGTCAAACGCGCCGAAAAGGTAGGCCATGCCGCGGCCGACAAGGGTCATCAGATCGCCGACAAGGCGGGCGAACTGAAGCATCGCATCCGGGACTGATCTCCGTTACTGCTAACAATTCGCAATATCTGTGAATTATGGGTCGTTCCCGCGATCCGTGCTTGCTCTTGCCCATATCAAAAATTATAGGAGCGCCTCCTCGCTAATCAGGAAAGCGGTCCTCTCCCATGCAGAAGCTTCACCTCGTCATGGGCGGCCGGGTCTCGGACCCGCGCAGCCTCGAATTTGCCGATCTCAAGAACGTCGATCTGGTCGGCGTCTATCCTGACTACGCCTCCGCAGAGGAAGCCTGGCGCTCCAATGCGCAGCGCACGGTCGACGACGCGGAGATGAAGTACGTGATCGTTCACCTCCACCGCCTGCTTGAGCCTGAACTGCCCGAAGGCTGATCGCGCCTCTCGGGCGAAGGGAAAACGAAAAGGCCGGCATCGCTGCCGGCCTTTTTCTTGTCAGCCATACCCAGGCCCGCAGGCCCCGGCACGGATCAGATGAACTCGATCCCCTGAACGAGATAGAACTTGTCGCCGGACGGCACGGTCACTTCGATCTCGTCATCGACCTTGCGGCCGATCAGCGCCTTGCCCAGCGGCGAATTGTAGCTGATGCGCCCCACCTTGGCATCCGCCTCATAGGGGCCGACGATCTGATAGCGCACCGGTTTCTCGTCGTCATCGAGCAGGGTCACTGTGGCGCCGAAGATGATCTTGTCGCCCGAAAGCGTGGCCGGATCGATGATCTGCGCCCGGCTAATCTTGTCCTCCAGGTCGGCAATGGTCGCTTCGACCTGCCCCTGGCGTTCCTTGGCGGCGTGGTATTCGGCGTTCTCCGAAAGGTCGCCATGCGCGCGCGCTTCCTCGATCGCATCGACAATGCGCGGTCGCTCCTCGCGCAGAGCCTTGAGGTCGGCGGTAAGCTTTTCATACCCTTCGGCGAGCATGGGCAGCTTTTCGATACTGGCCATCGGCATTTTCTCCTGCTGCCTCCGTTGTCGCCGACTAATCGCCTGTCCCGTCCCTGAAGGAACAGGTGCGATCCGCAGCGATGTGGGGAGGCAAGATCGATTTCAGCTATAATAATCCTGCAATGAGCGCACTTCAAGCTGGCTGCCACGAATTGTCGCAATTGCCTCGGCAGCGGCGACGCTGGCGGCCGCCGTCGTGAAGATCGAGACTTTCGCCCGCAGCGCCGATGCGCGGATCGACTGCGAGTCCTTGAGGCTCTGCCATCCCTCTGTCGTATTGAAAACAAGGGAAATTTCGCCGTCAATGATCTTGTCGACGATGTGCGGACGCCCTTCCGCGACCTTGTTGACCTTCTCCACAGCGAGCCCGGCATCGGCCAGGTACTTCTGCGTGCCCGAAGTTGCGATAATCCTGAAGCCCTGCTCGATCAGGCGGCGCACGGCCGGCAGGATATGCGGCTTGTCGCTGTTCTTGACCGAGACGAAGACAGTGCCTTCGGTCGGCAGCTTCATGCCCGCGCCCAGTTGCGCCTTGGCGAAGGCCGTGGGGTAATCTCTGTCGATGCCCATCACCTCGCCAGTCGATTTCATCTCCGGGCTCAGCACCGGGTCAACGCCGGGGAAGCGCGCGAAGGGGAACACCGCTTCCTTGACGGCCATATAATCCAGATCGCGCTTGAACGGCGGGAAATCGGCCAGTTTCTCGCCAGCCATGACCCGCGCGGCGATCTTGGCGACGGGCTGACCGATGGCCTTGGCAACGAAGGGCACGGTACGCGAAGCGCGGGGGTTGACCTCGATGAGGTAGACATCGTCCCCCTTCACCGCGAACTGCACGTTCATCAGGCCGCGCACGCCAAGGCCCTTCGCGAGAGCCTCCGCCTGGCGTTCCATTTCCTCGATGATCTCGCCCGGCAGGCTGTAGGGAGGGATGGTGCAGGCGCTGTCGCCCGAGTGGATACCGGCTTCCTCGATGTGCTGCATGACGCCGGCGACGACGACCTGTTCGCCGTCGCACAGCACATCGACGTCGCATTCGATGGCGTCGCGCAGGTACTGGTCGATCAGGACCGGGCTATCGCCGGAAACCTGCACGGCAGTCGCGATGTAGTCGTCGAGCTGCTGCTCGCTGTCGACGATTTCCATGGCCCGGCCGCCGAGCACGTAGCTGGGGCGGGTAAGGACCGGATAGCCGATGCGATTGGCGACGGCGACAGCCTCATCCCGGCTGCGCGCGATGCCGTTGGCAGGCTGCTTGAGTCCGAGCTTTTCGACCAGCGCGGCAAAGCGCTCGCGATCCTCGGCAAGGTCGATCGCGTCCGGCGAGGTGCCAAGGATCGGAATGCCGGCCTTCTCGAGCGCGTGAGCCAGCTTGAGCGGCGTCTGACCGCCAAACTGGACGATGACGCCGACAAGCTCGCCTTTCGACTGCTCGACGCGCAGGATTTCCAGCACGTCCTCGGCCGTCAGCGGCTCGAAATAGAGACGGTCCGACGTGTCGTAGTCGGTCGAGACGGTCTCCGGGTTGCAGTTTATCATGATCGTCTCGTAGCCGGCCTCGGACAGTGCGAAGCAGGCGTGGACGCAGCAGTAGTCGAACTCGATGCCCTGCCCGATCCGGTTCGGGCCGCCGCCGAGGATCACGATCTTCCTGCGATCGGAGGGCATGGCCTCGTCTTCGGGTTCGCCGAAGAACGGCGCCTCGTAGGTCGAGTACATGTAGGGCGTGATCGCCTCGAACTCGGCGGCGCAGGAATCGATGCGCTTGAAGACCGGGTGAACGCCCAGCTTGCCCCGAAGCTCACGCACCTCATCCTCGCTCGTCGCTCCCGCCATGGCGCGCAGCGCGTCGTGGAGCAGGCCGGAACGCCTGGCCTGCGTCTCGCCAAGGCCGCCCGCCACGCCCACCGAACGCACCGCGAGGGTGGCAAGCCGCTTGTCGGAAAAGCCCATGGCCTTCAGGCGGCGCATGCCGGCCGCGTCGATCGGCAAGCCGTCCTGCATGACCTTCGCTTCCTCGGCGATGATCTCCTCGATGTGGCGCAGGAACCACTTGTCGTAGAACGTGATCGCGTGAATCTCGTCGACCGTGAAACCCTCGCGCATGGCCTGGGCCGCGACCAGCAGGCGCTCGGGCGTGGCCTTCGCCAGCGCCGCCGTGATCGTGTCGCGCCCTGCCCCTTCCAGCTCGGGCACGCGGTTGAAGCCGTCGAGGCCGGTTTCGAGACCGCGCAGCGCCTTCTGCAAGGACTCCTTGAAGTTGCGGCCGATTGCCATGACCTCACCGACAGACTTCATCGCCGTGGTCAGTTCCGCCTTCGCGCCCTTGAATTTCTCGAAAGCGAAGCGCGGGATCTTGGTGACGACGTAGTCGATCGTCGGCTCGAACGAGGCCGGAGTAGCGCCGGTGATCTCATTCATGATCTCGTCGAGCGTATAGCCCACCGCCAGCTTCGCGGCGACGCGCGCGATCGGGAAGCCGGTCGCCTTCGAGGCCAGCGCCGAGCTGCGCGAAACGCGCGGGTTCATCTCGATGACGATGAGGCGGCCGTCCTTGGGATTGACCGCGAACTGTACGTTCGAACCGCCGGTTTCGACGCCGATTTCGCGCAGCACGGCGATGCTCGCCGAGCGCATGATCTGGTATTCCTTGTCGGTCAGCGTCAGCGCCGGGGCAACGGTGATCGAATCGCCCGTATGCACGCCCATCGGATCGACGTTCTCGATCGAGCAGATGATGATGCAGTTGTCGGCGCGATCGCGCACGACTTCCATCTCGTATTCCTTCCAACCGAGCAGGCTTTCCTCGATGAGGACCTCGTTGGTCGGAGAAGCATCGAGGCCGGAGCGCACGATCGTCTCGAACTCCTCCCGGTTGTAGGCCACGCCGCCGCCGGTGCCGCCGAGCGTGAAGCTGGGACGAATGATCGCGGGCAGGCCGGTGCGTTCGAGCACCGCATAGGCGTCGTCGAGCGAATGGGCGACGCCCGAACGCGCGGATTCCAGGCCGATCTTGTCCATCGCCTCACGGAAACGCTGGCGATCCTCGGCCTTGTCGATGGCATCGGCATTGGCGCCGATCATGGTGACGCCATACTTCTCCAGCGTGCCGTCGTTGAAGAGGTCGAGCGCGCAGTTGAGCGCGGTCTGCCCGCCCATCGTCGGCAGTACCGCGTCGGGACGTTCCTTCTCGATGATCTTGGCGACGATGGCGGGCGTGATCGGTTCGATGTAAGTGGCGTCGGCCATGTCCGGATCGGTCATGATCGTGGCCGGGTTGGAGTTCACCAGAATGACCCGGTACCCCTCCTCCTTGAGCGCCTTGATCGCCTGCGTCCCCGAATAATCGAACTCGCAGGCCTGACCGATGATGATCGGGCCGGCGCCGATGACGAGGATCGAGGAGATGTCTGTACGTTTGGGCATTTGGGCGCTTCTTGCTCTGGAGTTATCGAGTTACGCGTCGTTGGATCAGGAAACCAGTTCGGCGAAAGCCTTTTCCCAGTAGTCCGGGCCTTCGGCTTCGGCCTTGGCGATAATCGGATCTCCGGCCTGAAGTTCCCTGACCGCGGCCTTGAACTTGTCCGCCTGGAACTGGTGCATCGAGCCGCCGTATTCGTTCTGCTTCGTCTCCCAGGCGCCCTTCCCTATCATCATGTCGAGGAACACCTTGCCCGCCTCCTTGGAGTGCGACCGCACTTTCAGGCCGAACTTGCGGGTCGCGATGGAAAACTTGTCCTCGATGATCAGGCCGAGTTCGCCATAGGGATACCAGCGCGGCGCGATGATGAGATCGTTCGCCGGACCCGCGACGTAGTAGGCGATCATGTGGTCGACGATATCGCTGCTCATTTCATCATCCCCACAAATTTCTCGAAGAGATAGAAGCTGTCCTGCGGTCCCGGGCTCGCCTCGGGGTGGTATTGCACACCGAAGGCCTGATTGCCCTTGATGGCAATGCCGCAGTTGGTGCCGTCGAACAGCGATACGTGCGTTTCCTCGACGTTTTCGGGCAGCGTCGCGTTGTCGACCGCGAAGCCGTGGTTCATCGAGGTGATCTCCACCACGTTGTCGGCAAGGCGCTTGACCGGGTGGTTGGCCCCGCGGTGTCCCTGGAACATCTTGGCCGTCTTGGCCCCGGCGGCAAGCGCCAGCATCTGGTGGCCCAGGCAGATGCCGAAGATCGGCACATCGCGATCGAGCAGCCCCCGGATCACCGGCACGGCGTACTTGCCGGTGGCAGCCGGATCGCCCGGACCGTTGGAGAGGAACACGCCTTCCGGCTCGAGCGCGAGCACCTGCTCCAGCGTGACTTGCGCCGGCACGACCGTGACGCGCGCGCCGGCCTTCACCAGATTGCGGAAAATGTTGTCCTTGGCACCGTAGTCGATCGCCACGACATGCGGGCCGGCATCGCGCGCGGAGCGGCCATAGCCCTGCCCCAACGTCCAGGTCGAGCCTTCCCAGTCCTCACCGATCTGGCGGCTGACGATCTTCGCCAGGTCCATGCCTTCCAGCCCCGGCCACTCCTGCGCCTTCTTAAGCAGCGCGGGAATGTCGAAGTCGCCCTTGGGGTCGTGCGCGATCACCGCGTTGGGTGCCCCGGAGACGCGGATGCGGCGTGTCAGCGCCCGTGTATCGACACCCGAAATGCCGATCCTGCCCTTGCCCGCCAGCCAGTCACCGAACTCCCCGAGCGCGCGGAAACTCGAGGAAGGCGTCACCTCCTCGCGCACCACGCAGCCGACGGCGCTGTCGACCTTCGATTCGATGTCTTCCTCGTTGACGCCGACATTGCCGATATGCGGAAACGTGAAAGTCACGATCTGCCCCGCGTACGACGGATCGGTCATCACTTCCTGGTAGCCGGTCATGGAGGTGTTGAAGCAGACTTCGCCCACGGCATCGCCCACGGCGCCAAAGCCCTTGCCCCAGATGACATGTCCGTCACTCAGGACTATCACGCCCGTCGCCCCTTCAGGTTTGGGCGCAAGCGAAAATGCGGCGTCGGCCATGGTGGGTCGCTCCGTTTACGGCGTTTCGTACGTTATAGTGCTAAGGCCCACCCGCTAGAGACGCTTGGGCAGCGCGTCAAGCAGCAGGTGCAAAATGGCGCGGGCCTTGCTACTTTTAAGATCGCCATATTCCGTCAATTTCAGGACATCGGGAAAACAATGCTTCGTGATTCGATCAAGGCCGCGCAGATTTCCGCCATGAAAGCGGGCGACAAGCCGCGCCTTGCCGCCGTGCGACTCATCCTTGCCAAGATCAAGGACCGCGACATCGAACTGCGCACCGCAAAGGACGTGCCAGACGATGATGCCCTCGTGATCGACATCCTGCAGAAGATGGTGAAACAGCGCCGCGAATCGATCCAGCTCTTCGACGAAGGCGGCCGCCCCGAACGCGCGGCTGAGGAAAAGGCCGAACTGGAAGTGATCGAGGAATTCCTCCCGGCTCAGATGTCGGAAGAGGAGACGAAGGCGGCGATAGAGACCATCAAGACGGAAACCGGCGCCTCGGGCATGAAGGACATGGGCAAGGTCATGGCCGAGCTGAAGGCACGGCATGGCACGCAGCTTGACATGGGCAAGGCGAGTGGGTGGGTCAAACAAGCGCTCGCCTGAAAGGCCGAGCACGACAATCTCCCCTCCCGCCTGCGGGAGGGGCCGGGGGAGGGCCTGTTGGATCACGCAATCGACATTGAATAACGCAAGCGACAAGGGCTACTCCCGCCCCACCGCCAGGTCGCGGGAGCTACGCTGCAATGCGACTGAAGCCGAGCGCAAGCTGTGGCAGGCAATCAGCGCTCGAAAGCTTGCCGGCGTGCGTTTCAACCGGCAGTTCCCGGTGGGCCGGTACATCTGCGATTTCGTCTCGCGCGAATATCGGCTGGCGATCGAAATCGATGGCGGACAACACGCGCTGGCAAAGGGCTATGATGAACGCCGAACGCGCTTTCTCGAAGCGCAGGGCTACACCGTCATCCGCTTCTGGAATGGCGAGGTGATGGATAATCTGGACGGTGTTTTGACACGAATCGAGCAAACATTGTCTGACATGCCCTCCCCCGGCCCCTCCCGCAGGCGGGAGGGGAGTTTGTGGAGCCCGGCGCGTTCGTGCGGGCGGGATTTCTGATGCTGACCCCCCAATGGCTCGACCAGCTCCGCTCCCGCGTCACGCTGTCCGCACTGATCGGCCGCACCACGCGGCTGCAGAAGGCGGGGCGTGAGTACAAGGCGTGCTGCCCGTTCCATAACGAGAAGACGCCCAGCTTCACCGTCAATGACGAGAAGGGTTTCTATCACTGCTTCGGCTGCGGTGCCCATGGCGACGCGATCCGCTGGATGACCGATCATCAGGGGCTCTCGTTCGTGGACGCGGTAAAGGAACTGGCGGCGGAAGCGGGCATGGACGTGCCCGCCCCCGATCCCCGCGCGGCCAGGGCGGCGGAGAAGCGCGACACGCTGCACGACGTCATGAACGCCGCGCAGGACTGGTTCGCGCGCAACCTCGCTTCGCCCGAGGGCGAAGCCGCGCGCGTCTACCTCGCGACGCGCGGCTTTGCTGCCCATACCGTGGCACGCTTCGGTTTCGGCTATGCGCCCGAAGGACGGCAGGCGATGAAGGAGGCTCTCTCGCGCTTTCCCGAGGCCATGCTAATCGAGGCGGGTCTCAGGATCGAGGTCGAGAACCGCGATCCCTACGACCGGTTTCGCGGGCGCCTCATGCTTCCCATCGAGGACGCGCGCGGGCGGGTCATCGCTTTCGGCGGGCGCATTCTCGCCAAAGGCAAGACGGACGCGCCCAAATACCTGAACTCGCCCGACACGCCGCTGTTCGACAAGGGGCGCACGCTCTACAACCTGCACCGCGCCGCGCCCGCCGCGCGCCAGTCCGGGCGGATGATCGTCGTCGAAGGCTACATGGACGTGATCGCCATGGCGGCGGCCGGCATCGCGGAGTGCGTCGCCCCGCTCGGCACGGCGCTTACAGAGAACCAGATCGAACTGCTCTGGCGGCACGTTGAAACGCCGATCCTGTGCTTCGATGGCGACGCCGCCGGCCAGCGCGCCGCGATGCGGGCTGTCTCGCGCGCGCTGCCCCTGCTACGGCCCGCCCATAGCCTGCGGATAGTGCGCCTGCCCGAAGGTCTCGACCCCGACGACCTGATCCGGGCGAAAGGCGCCAGAGCGATGGAAGACCTGCTCGCAGGCGCCCGCGGCCTCGTCGACGTGCTGTGGGAATTCGAGCGCGATGCGCTGCCTCTCGTCACGCCGGAGGCCAAGGCCGGCCTGAAGGCCCGGTTGCTGGCCCATGTCGATGCCATTCAGAATCCCGATATCGCCGGCCTCTACCGCCGCGACCTGCTCGATCGCTATTCCGAATTCGCCTTTCCCCGCCGGGAGAACCGCTGGCAGCAGGGTGGCGGACAGGGAAATGCCCGTCCCAAAGGCAGCCAGCGCGGCGCGTGGAATGGACGCCCTCCCCCCGCGCCCTCGAGCCCCGAATCGATCGACCGCCTGCGCCGCCGTTTCGACGCCGCACGCGGCAGCGGCGCGCGCGATGCGCTATCGGCAGCCGTACTGGCCGGGTTGATCCGCTGGCCCGCCCAACTGGCCCGCCATGCCGAGGCCCTCGCCCGCACGCCGGGCCTCGATCCGCGTTTCACGGCGCTGCTCGATTGCTGCGATGCAATGGACACGCTTGAAAGCGGCGAACTGGCCACCATATTGTCGAAGATTGGTCTGGAAGTGCCCGCAGCCGCGGAATATTCAGGATTACGCTTCAGCTTCCTGCATTCGGAAGCAGGCGAGGAACAGGCGGCGTCGGACCTTACACAGGCTATCGATCTCTTGGTTCAGCGGCCTGTTCTGGAGTCCGCCTTGGCACAAGCGACTGCGCGGTTCGAAAGCGAGTTGTCCGAGGAGGCCTTTGCCGAGCAGCAGCGCCTGCTCAAGAGAAAGCTGGAATTTGACGATCGCCTAAGGCAAATGGCGACGAGACAGGCGGGCTCCTGATGTATAATCCGGGGCATGGGCACGATTTAACGGCGGTGGAATGAGCAGGAACGAAGACAACAGCGGCGAAAAGAACGACGGCACCGACGCGCCGCTGATCGACCTCAACGAAGCTTCGATCAAGAAGCTGATCGCGCGCGCCAAGCGTCGCGGCGTCATCACGTATGACGAGTTGAACGAGGCTCTGCCGCAGGACCAGATGTCTTCCGAGCAGATCGAGGACATCATGGCCGCGATCTCGGAAATGGGCGTCAATATCGTCGAGAGTGACGAGGACGCGCAGGGCGACGACGACAACGAGGTCGAGGAAGTCGATTCGGACGAATCCGCTCCGAAGATGGTCGTCGAGACCAAGAAGAAGGAAACCGTCGAGCGTACCGACGACCCGGTGCGCATGTACCTGCGCGAGATGGGCGCGGTCGAGCTCCTGAGCCGCGAGGGCGAGATCGCCATCGCCAAGCGCATCGAGGCTGGGCGCGACATGATGATCCTGGGCCTGTGCGAAAGCCCGATCACGTTCCACGCCATCATCCAGTGGTCCGAAGCCCTGAACGCGGGCGAGATGCAGCTTCGCGAGATCCTCGATCTCGACGCGATGCTTTCCAAGGAACCGGCGCCGGAAAACCTCAAGGAGGACGGCGAAGGCGACGACGACGGAGAAATCAGCGAAGCGACCGCCGGGCCTTCCTACAAGGAAGACGACGAGGAAGAGGAAGAAGAATCCGCCGAAGGCGAGGACGGCGAGGAAGGCACCTCGCGCCGCAAGGAAGAAGAGGACGAGGAGGACAACACTCTCTCGCTCGCCCAGATGGAAGCCGCCCTCAAGCCCGAGGCGCTGGAAAAGTTCGCGCTCATTACCGAGCTGTTCCAGGCGTTCGAGAAACTCCAGTCCGAACGCCTCGATGCGCTGGCGCTGGGCATCGGCTTCCCGCCCGCGAAGGAGGACGAGTACCAGCAGCTGCGCGAGGATCTGACCGCGCAGGTGGAATCGGTGCAGTTCCACGCGACCAAGATCGAATACCTTGTCGACAACCTCTATGCCTTCAACCGCCGCCTGACCGCGCTAGGCGGTCAGATGCTGCGCCTGGCGGAGCGTCACAAGGTCAAGCGCGCCGATTTCCTCGAGACCTATGTTGGCCGCGAGCTGGATGACACCTGGCTTTCCGACATGGCGAAGAAGGACAAGAAGTGGGCCGCCTTCGCCGAGAACGAGGCCGATTCGGTCGAGCGTATCCGGGCCGAAGTGGCCGACATCGCCGCCGCCACCGGCATGGCGCTTCCCGAATTCCGCCGCATCGTCAACATGGTCCAGAAGGCGGAGCGCGAGGCGCGTATCGCCAAGAAGGAAATGGTCGAGGCGAACCTGCGGCTGGTGATCTCGATCGCGAAAAAGTACACGAACAGAGGCCTGCAATTCCTTGATCTCATTCAGGAAGGTAACATCGGCCTGATGAAGGCGGTCGACAAGTTCGAGTACCGTCGCGGCTACAAGTTCAGCACTTACGCCACCTGGTGGATCCGGCAGGCGATAACCCGCTCGATCGCCGATCAGGCCCGCACCATCCGCATCCCGGTCCACATGATCGAGACGATCAACAAGCTGGTGCGCACTTCCCGCCAGTTCCTCCACGAGCAGGGCCGCGAGCCCACGCCCGAGGAAATGGCCGAGCGCCTTTCGATGCCGCTCGAAAAGGTGCGCAAGGTGATGAAAATCGCCAAGGAGCCGATCTCCCTCGAAACGCCGATCGGCGACGAGGAGGATTCGCACCTCGGCGATTTCATCGAGGACAAGAACGCGATCATCCCGGTGGACGCCGCCATCCAGGCGAACCTCAAGGAAACCGTCACCCGCGTGCTGGCAAGCCTCACCCCGCGCGAGGAACGCGTGCTGCGCATGCGCTTCGGCATCGGAATGAACACGGACCACACGCTGGAGGAAGTCGGCCAGCAGTTCTCGGTGACGCGCGAACGTATCCGCCAGATCGAGGCCAAGGCACTCAGGAAACTCAAGCACCCGAGCCGGTCACGCAAGATGCGCTCGTTCCTGGATCAGTGACTTGAGAAAAGCCCCGCTTCGGCGGGGCTTTTTGATGCCTTATTTGTCTTGGTACCGTGTTCGTCATACCGGCGCAGGCCGGCACCCAGCCCAAAAACAACGTCGCCGCAAAGCGGCGGCAATCTTGTCGAGGCTGGGCCCCGGCCTTCGCCGGGGTGACGCGATGGGCGGGCAGCACGCGTCGCGGCTTTCGGGACGCAGATCGAGCCTGCAAAATGACCAAAATGTTGGGGTTATGATGGTATCTCAGCACTCGTCATGCTGAACTTGTTTCAGCATCCATCGTGCCGCACGACCGGGCCTCCGATTGAGACGCCTCACCCGCGATTCAGCAGCCTGATCGCTGGCGTCGCGGCCCGACACTAACGGCGGAACAGATCGCCTGATGGACCCTGAAACAAGTTCAGGGTGACGATTCTGGAATCGCGGTGCAACGTCAGCAACACTGGCGTGTCCGGTCGGGTCGCTTTTCTGCATTCAGCCCCTCTGACGCACATAGCGCGATGGCTGGCAGAGAGGCGGCACCTCACCTCACATCCGTTTTCCTACGCCCGCCCGCGAGGTATCTTCACCGCATGCCCTCGCAAATGCGCCGCCGGCCGGCAGCCGCAAGGTGACGCCTTTTCTCCTTGGACTATGTAAACCTGTAACCTTGCAAGAAACGCGGACGCTGTGGTGGAGGATCGACCACGGGACTCGCCATGCGACCAACTCGCGACTAAGGGGAGCGCAAGCGAATCCTCACGCATAAGGACAAGCAGAAAGCTCCCATGCGCATCGTCATTGCATCCGACCACGCTGCCGTCGACCTCAAGGCCGAACTGCGCGAATACCTGATCGGCCTCGGCCATGAAGTCGCCGACCTCGGACCGGACAACTCGGACCGCGTCGATTACCCTGACTATGGCTACAAGCTCGCCTCGGTCATCGCCGACGGTACGGCCCAGCTCGGCATCGCGCTGTGTGGATCGGGAATCGGCATCTCGATCGCGGTCAATCGCCACCCGGCGCTGCGCTGCGCGCTGGTGTCGGAGCCGGTCTCGGCCGCGCTTGCCCGCGAGCACAACGATGCGAACTGCATCGCCATGGGCGCGCGGCTGATCGGGGCCGACGTGGCCAAGGCCTGCCTCGACGCCTTCCTTTCGGCCGAGTTCGGTGGTGGACGCCATACCGGCCGCGTCGAAAAGCTTTCCAATCCTCCCGCCTGAATCCGAAGAGGTCCCACGAACATGACCGTCGAAACCGCCATCCGTTCCCCCGGCTTCTTCACCGATACCGTAGCGCAGAGCGATCCCGCCGTCGCGGCCGCTATCGGCAAGGAAATGAAGCGCGAGCGCAAGCAGATCGAGCTGATCGCCTCGGAAAACATCGTGTCGAAAGCCGTGCTCGAGGCGCAGGGCTCGGTGCTCACCAACAAGTACGCAGAGGGCTATCCCGGCAAGCGCTACTACCAGGGCTGCGAACCTTCGGACGAAGTCGAAACGCTCGCCATCGAGCGTGCCTGCCAGCTCTTCGACTGCAGCTTTGCCAATGTCCAGCCCCACTCCGGCGCGCAGGCCAACGGCGCGGTGCTGCTGGCGACGGTCAAGCCCGGCGATACGGTCATGGGCATGAGCCTCGATGCCGGCGGGCACCTCACCCACGGCGCGCGCGCGGCGATGAGCGGCAAGTGGTTCAACGCCGTGCAGTACGGCGTGACGCGTGACACGCACCTGATCGACTACGACCAGGTCGAGGCCCTTGCAAAGGAACACCAGCCCAAACTCATCATCGCCGGCGGCTCGGCCTATCCGCGCGTGATCGACTTCAAACGCATGCGCGAGATTGCCGACTCGGTCGGCGCGCTGTTCCAGGTCGACATGGCGCACTTCGCCGGGCTCGTCGCGGCGGGTATCCACCCCTCGCCCTTCCCGCACGCGCACATTGCCACCACCACCACGCACAAGACGCTGCGCGGTCCGCGTGGCGGCATGATCCTGACCAACGACGAGGCGCTGGCGAAGAAGATCAACTCGGCGGTCTTCCCCGGCCTTCAGGGCGGCCCGCTGATGCACGTCATCGCCGCCAAGGCCGTCGCCTTTGGCGAGGCGCTGCGCCCCGAGTACAAGGACTACTGCCGCAAGGTCGTCGAGAACGCCCAGGTCCTGGCTGAAACGCTCAAGTCGCGCGGCGCCGAGGTCGTTTCGGGCGGTACCGACACGCACCTCGCGCTCATTGACCTCTCGCCGCTCGGCGTGACCGGCAAGGACGCCGACGAGGCGCTGGAGCGTGCGGGCATCACCTGCAACAAGAACGGGATCCCCTTCGACCCGCTGCCGCCGATGAAGACCAGCGGCATCCGCGTCGGCTCGCCGGCGGGCACTACGCGCGGCTTCGGGGTCGAGGAATTCCGCGAGATCGGCAACATGGTGGCCGACGTGCTCGAAGGCCTCGCCAAATGCGGCGAGCAAGGCGATGCCCAGGTGGAGCAGAATGTCCGTGCCCGCGTGGAAGCCTTGTGTGACCGCTTTCCGATATACGAGGACTGATATCATGACCGACCCCCGTCGCCCCCACGACAACGGCTCCTTCGTCCGCGATGCGCGCCAGGAGCTTGCCGGAATGCTGCAGGATGGGCTTGACCATCCTTCGACCCGGCCGGTTCTCGTGTGGGGCGCGGTGGGGGCGGTCGCCGGTGCGGTGCTGCCGTTCGTTTCGATCGGGCTGGGCCTTGCCGCCGGCGCCGGTTACAAGTTCTACAAGCGCGTTCGTCCCGACTGAATGCGCCGATTGCCGAGAGACCTGCCCTAGATGCGCTGTCCGTTTTGCGCCCACGACGATTCCCAGGTCAAGGACAGCCGCCCGGCCGAGGATAACACCGCGATCCGCCGTCGCCGTCAGTGCACCAGCTGCGGCGCGCGTTTCACCACGTTCGAGCGCGTTCAGCTGCGCGAGATCACGGTGGTGAAATCCGGCGGCGATGGCGAGGAGCCCCGCCGCGAACCTTTCGACCGATCGAAGATCGAGCAGTCCGTGGTCCTTGCCTGCCGCAAGCGGGGAATTGAGCGCGAAAAGATCGACCAGCTCGTCTCGGGCGTGCAGCGCCAGATCGAAACCTCGGGCGAGGCCGAAATACCCTCGCGCGTGATCGGCGAGATGGTGATGGACGGCCTGCGCCAGCTCGACTCGGTCGCCTACATCCGCTTCGCTTCGGTCTACCGCGCCTTCAACGAGGCGAAGGACTTTGAGGAGTTCGCGGGAACGGTGTGCGATGTGGCAGGCGGCGAAAGCGGTGGGAATGGCTGACACCCGGCCCGTCATCGTCCTCGTCCGTCCGCAGCTTGGTGAGAACATCGGCAAGGCGGCGCGCGCGATGCTCAATTTCGGGCTCACCGAAATGCGTCTCATCGCCCCTCGGGATGGCTGGCCCAACCCTTCGGCCGGTCCGGCCGCCGCCGGCGCCGATGCGGTACTCGAAAACGCGCTGGTCTTCGATACTCTGGCCGAGGCGGTAGCTGATTGCGCCCACGTCTACGCCACCACCGTGCGCAAGCGGGGCGTCACCAAGCCTGTGGTCACGCCCGAGGAAGCCGCGCGAGAGGTCCATGCGGCGCCGGGACGCTCTGCCTATGTCTTCGGACCCGAGCGATCAGGGCTCGAAACCGAGGATGTCGCGCTGGCGCGGGCGATCCTGACCGTGCCGATCAATCCAGAATTCGCCTCGCTCAACCTCGCGCAGGCTGTGATCCTGTGCGCTTACGAATGGTCGAAGTCAGCCGATCTCGAACAGCCGACGGCCGAGGAAATCCTGCCTCCCGCACCGCAGGAGGAGCTGGAAGGGCTGATCGGTCATTTCGAGCGCATGCTGGAGGCAAAGAACTACTTCTGGCCGGAGACGCGCGCGGCGGCCAATCGGCTGACCCTGCGCAATCTCCTTACCAAACCCGCCTGGAACCACCTTGAGGTCCGCACCTTGCGAGGCATTCTCAGCTCGCTCGAAGACGCGCGCCGCAAGCGTGACTGACATTCGCGGCAAGGTTTGCAGGCCAGGGGAATCGCATTTGAAAAATAGGTGTGGCGCGTAGGGTAAGAATGGATTCTTTGGCAGGCCTCACAATTGGGGAGGTCTGATGTCCTGGTTTGCCTGTGTG
>NZ_BMHK01000009.1 GCF_014640675.1 Novosphingobium endophyticum
CTGTTCTGGCGACCGCCCCAAACGGTGATTATCACCCCGTCCGCTGCGGTGAGAGCGCCTCTAAATCCCACCACCGATTCCGTCAAACCCTTTTTTCAAAAAATCACCACAAAACACAAAATACACCGAAAACCGCGGCGTTCCATCATGGAACGGCACTCCCCGGCCCCGGCCGGCCGTGCGCCTCAACGAAACCGGCGAGTTCCGATGCTGCCGCCCCAGGGCCTCGACGCGAGGCGTTCCCGCAAAACCCTTTGTTTACCATGGGGGAGTAATCCGGCCCTGAGCCAGCGGGGTTGAAGTCACCCCCGTCGAGAACCGGGAACCACCAATGCCGATGCCGGCCATCAGCGTCGCAATGAGCGTCTATAACGGCGAGCGCTTCCTTGCGTCCGCCATCAAAAGCATTCTGGCCCAGACCTTCGACGATTTCGAATTCCTCATCCTCGACGACGGTTCGACCGACGCCAGCGCCCGCATCATCGGCAACTATGCGGCGAAGGATTCGCGCATCCGTCCGATCATGCGCGAGAATCGGGGTCTCGTCGCAAGCCTGAACGAACTGCTGCACGAAGCCAGGGCTCCCATCGTCGCGCGCATGGACGCCGATGACATCTCGCGTCCGGAGCGTTTCGCGAGGCAGACATCGTTCCTCGCGAACAATCCCGACTACGGTGTTGTCGGGAGCTGGACCGAGGACATCGACGAAAACGACGAGCCCTACCAAGTTACCGGCAACGATCATCCGCAGGACCATGCCGGCTTCATCGAAGCCATCGAGAATGGCTGGCCCCTGATGTGCCATCCCGCGGCGATGTTCCGACGCGACATCGTGCTCTCGGTAGGAGGCTACCACGCCGCGTTTCGGCACTGCGAAGACTATGACCTCTGGCTGCGCCTCGCCAGCGTGGCCCGGCTGGGCAGCATTCCCGAACGCCTTATCCGTTACCGGCATTACGAGAATCAGGTCTCGAGCCGTCACGCCACCGAACAGCAGATCGGCGCGGCCGTGGCTTATCTCGCCTATTGCGAGCGCGCGGCCGGGCTCCGTGATCCGACGGCGGATCTCGACCGGCTGCCCCCCCTCAACGAACTCGATGCCCTGTTCGGGCGTCAGGGAGTGGCACGGGCGATACGCGCCCGGGTCGCCCCCAACCTGCTCTATTCGCGGACCGGGCTACGCGGCGACGGCTTCGACCTGATCTGTCGTTACGTGCGCGAGGGCGGTTGCCGCGACGGCATGTGGCGGACGGTGGCCCGGCTGCTGCGTTTCGGCGAACCGCTGCGCGCCGCAAGGCTCGCGGCCACGCTGGCGACCGGCTGAACGGATGACGACAACTCAGCCTTCCGCGGCCCCGCGCGAACCTGCCGCCATGAGCGTGCGCGGCGCGGCCGTCTGGGCCATGGCGGGGCAGTACCTGTCGTTCGCGATCCAGTTCGCCAGTTCCGTCGTTATCTCGCGCTTCTTCCTTACTCCCGGAGAAGTCGGCCTGTTCTCGATCGCGCTTGCCGCCGCGTTGCTGGTGGCGATCCTTCAGGATTTCGGCCTCGCCCGGTACATTTCCGGCCTTCCCGTTATCGACAAACACGAGATCAGCAGATGCAGTTCGGTCGCCCTGCTCTTCTCGCTTGTGGTCGCGGGCGTCATCGCCCTTCTCGCGTGGCCGGTAGCGGCCGCCTATGACCTGCCCTCACTGGTTCCGCTGCTGACGATCATAGCGGGAAGCTACCTGTTCCTCCCGCTTGCTGTCGTTCCTATGGCCCTGCTTGCCCGCGAGATGCGATTCGACGGGCACTTTGCCATCAATGTCGGCAGCGCCGGCGTCCAGGCCGGCGTGGCGATCTCGCTGGCGGCGCTGGGCTATTCCACATTCGCACTGGCCTGGGCGACCGTGGCGGCCGGTCTCACGCGCGGGCTCATCGCGCAACTTCTGCGTCCCGCGCCGCCATGGCCGCTGCGCTTCGACCGTCTCCGCACGGTGCTCAACTTCGGCACCCGCACCAGCGCGCTCTACCTTACCGGCGCGCTTGGTACACGCACACCCGATCTCATCATCGGCAAACTCCTGACGCTCACCGCGGTGGGTCTCTACAGCCGCGCCGCAAGCCTTTCGGATCAGTTCCGCACACTCGTTTCCGGAGCGATCGGCAGCGTATTCTTTCCCGCATTCGCGCGCATCCGCGACCGCGGCGAGGATATGGGACAACCCTACCTGCGCGTCTGCGCCGGGTATTCAGCGGTAATCTGGCCGGGAATGGCGGGACTTGCCCTGGCCGCCGAACCCATCGTCCGGCTGCTCTATGGTGAATTGTGGATGGGCGTGGCTCCGCTGCTGACGATGATCTCGCTGACCGAGATCCTGCTGATCTCGCTGCCGCTGGTGAGCGACCTGCCTATTCTGCTCGGCCGGATGAACCGGCTGCTCGCCTACAACATGATTGATACGGCAATGTCGCTGACCCTGCTCGCGCTGGGCGCATGGTGGGGCGGCGTGGAGGGGGCCGCGGCCTCGCGCCTCGTCTATGCGGTGCTCTGGCTCCTGCTCTATGCGCGTTTCATTCACGGACTCGTCCGCTTCAGCCTGACCGGCCTTTTCTCGATTTACCTGCGCAGCGCGATCGCGACGATCGCCGCCATAACCCCTCTGGCCCTTACTTATGCCTTGTGGACGACCCCCGACCGCATCGGCTTTCCCACGCTGTGCGCCGCCACGTTCGCGGGGGGGCTGTGCTGGCTCGGCTCCCTCGTTCTGCTTCGCCACCCCGCGTTGGCCGAAATGCTGAGCATTGCCGAGACGCTTCCCATGGTTCGTCCGCTGGGTCGCATGTTGAAGGCGGTAGCGCCGGAGCAGCGGGCATGACCGAGCCCGTGACCCTTGCTACCTGCCGGGTCGTGCCGGAAAGCGGCATCGTGCGCCAGCCCCCCCGCCCGCCGGAACTGCGCAACCCGGCCTATGCCGACCAGTTCGACTGGGACACGCTGTTCTACGATGTCTACCGCGTGGGGCGCCATATCGTCTTTCAGGGGCCGCCGCTGCTCAACTTGCGCGGGGCGATCGAAGACAGCAAATGGTTCGCCTCACGCATGACCGGCCTGTTTCCCCGTGCGAAACTGATCGAACGGAATCGCAGCAGCGAATACTGGGTCCGTGATGGCGATGACAGAATTGTCGTTGAAAGCGTACTCGGTTGCCACGACATCGCGGTGCAGCCGAACCTCTCCGAACCGTTCGCCGGGCGGCGCGTACTCCATACGCTTTCCCGCAACAACGATATCGCCTGGATTCTGGACTGGGTGCGCTTTTACGTGGCCGTCCATGGGGCCGACGCCGTTCTGCTCTACGACAATGCCTCTACGGATTATTCGAGCGACGACCTTCGCGCCGCACTTGCGCAAGCCTTTCCCGACGTGACGGCAAGAGTGGTCGATTGGCCGTTCCGCTACGGCCCGCAAGGCGGCATGGCCGGCGCGGTCGACGGCCGGGAAGCGCCCTGGGATTCGGACTTCTGCCAGACCGGTTCGATGCAGCACGCACGCTTCCGGTTTCTCGGCCAAGCGCGCAGCGTGCTCAATGTCGACATCGACGAACTCGTCCTGTCCGACCGGGGGCGCTCCGTTTTCGAGGCGACCGAACAGACGCCCGGCGGCTTCCTGAAATTCGCCGGCCATTGGATCAGCGCCACCACTGCGCACGGTGTGGCGCCCGGATGCGGCCGACATGGAGATTTCTGGCTGCTCGACGCACGCGAGCAGGACACATGTCCGCCAAAGTGGTGCGTGGTTCCGGCCAAGACCAGCCGCACGCGCCATTGCTGGTCGGCCCACAATCTTTTCGGCGCCCGGCGCAACCGGCGGATTTCCGGCGAGTTCGCCTATCGCCACATGCGCGGCATCTCCAAAGGCTGGAAAGAAGTGCGCTGGGATGCCTGCGACTACGAGCCGGACCGCTTCACGCCGGACATCGATCTTCGCTCCGCCTTCGAAAGCGCGGGGATGCGGGCCGCTGCCTGTCAGATTAGCGACGACCTCACGCCAGCGAGGCGCGCTTCGCGATAGCGTGGCGGCGGCGATCCGGCCCGATCGAACCCGCCAAGGCCCCTCGGAATCCTTGGTGGAACGCCTGATTGATGGTAACGTCAACCTGACGCGCCGACCGGCGAATTCGACTTCCCGGGAGGGATGACATGACAGGCTCGGCATTGGCCCTGGCGATGACACTGGTCACGGAATCCGTGATACTGGGATCGCCTCCGGTTGCGCCGCCTGACGACGGCGATGCCGCCAGCGAGACCTTGCAGGCACAGACCGACATCGAAGACCGGATGACCATCGACGTCGCCGTTCACGGCGACGGTCCCTATCGTTTCCTGATCGATACCGGCTCCCAGAATACCGTCGTTTCAACCTCGCTGGCGCAAGCGCTGAAGCTGCCGGCCGGCCCGACTGTGCGGGTGGTAAGCATTGCCGGCGAAGTCCGGGTGGCGACGGCGAAGGTCCACGACATCGACGTGGGCGCACGTTCGTTTTACGACCTGACCGTCCCGCTCCTGCAGGACCATCATATCGGAGCCGATGGCATTCTCGGCACGGACAGCCTGCAGCACCAGCGCATCGTGCTGGATTTCGTCAAGAACACGATCGAAATCGGCGATCCGCATGACATGAAGGGGAAGCGGGGCTACGAGATCGTTGTGCGCGCCAAACGCCGGACGGGCCGGCTCGTCATGACCAATGCCCTGGTCGACGGTATCCGTACCGATGTCGTTATCGATACGGGTGCCAGCATCACGGTTGGCAATCGTGCCCTGCAGCGCGCCATGCGCGAACGGTTCAAAGGTACCGGAACGCTGACCAGCGTCACCGGGCAGACCCTGTCCGTCGATTTCCAGCTGGCCGGAACGCTAAAGGTCGACAGGCTGAAAGTCTCCAACGTCGCTATCGCCTTCGCCGATGCTCCCGCCTTCGCCGAACTGGGCCTGAAGGAGCGCCCGGCCATCTTCCTCGGCATGCGCGAACTGCGCGTGTTCAATCGCATCGCCATCGACTTCACCACGCGCAAGATCCTGTTCGATCTGCCGGGGTGAGATTGTGTATCGGGCCGGAAACCCTAAATAGCGCGGATGCCGCCCGATACAGCCGTCAATGATCCCGCCGCCCGTCACGACGGCTGGCACACGCTTTACCGGTTCCTGCCGTACCTCTGGCCGGCCGAAAACAAGGCGCTGCGCTGGCGGATCGTCGTCGCCTGTCTGTTCATACTGCTCTCGCTGGGCGCGCAGCTCATCCTGCCTTACCTGCTCAAATGGGCGGTCGACACGATGGGCGCCACGGGGCCGAAGCTGGTGCAACTGGCGATGCTCGTGGTGCTCGGCTACGCCGCCGGGCGATTTTCCCAGGCCGCTTTCGACAACTTGCGCAACATCGTCTTCGAGCGCGTCGGGCAGGATGCGACACGGGCGCTGGCAGAGAATGTCTTCGCACAGCTCCACCGCCTGAGCCTGCGCTTCCACCTCGGGCGGCGCACGGGGGAGATCACCAAGACCATCGAGCGCGGGACCAAGAGCATCGACACGATGCTCTACTTCATGCTGTTCAATATCGCGCCGACGGTGATCCAGCTCGCGGTCGTGGCGGTGATCTTCTACGTCAACTTCGGCTGGGGCCTCGTCGCCGCCACCGCCGTTGCCGTCGTCGCCTACATCTGGGTGACGCGCACGATCACCGAATGGCGCACCAAGCTGCGCGAGCAGATGAACCGGCTCGATGGGCAGGCGCTGTCCCGCGCGGTGGATTCGCTGCTCAACTATGAGACGGTGAAGTACTTCTCGGCAGAGGCGCGAGAGGAAGGGCGCTATGCCCAGGCGACGCGCGCCTATGCGCAGGCCGCGATAAAGAGCGAGAATTCGCTGGGCCTGCTCAACATCGCGCAGGCCGTGGTGGTGAACCTGCTGATGGCGGGCGCCCTCGCCTACACGGTCTGGGGCTGGTATCGCGGGCAGTACACCGCCGGCCAGCTCGTCTTCGTGCAGACCTATCTCGTGCAGCTCTTCCGGCCGCTCGACATGCTGGGCATGGTCTACCGCACCATCAGGCAAGGCCTGATCGACATGGCCGAGATGTTCCGCCTGCTCGACACGAACGTCGAGGTCGCGGACAAGCCCGGCGCTCCGGCTCTCGTCATCCGCAGGCCCTCGGTCGTCTTCGACAATGTCATGTTCGGCTACGAGAAGGACCGCACGATCCTGCACGGCCTGTCCTTCGAAGTGCCGGCGGGGCGGAACTACGCCGTCGTCGGCCCTTCCGGCGCGGGCAAGTCCACGCTCGCCCGCCTGCTGTTCCGCTTCTACGATCCGCAGGACGGGCGCATTCTGATCGACGGGCAGGACATCAGCGAAGTGACGCAGTCCAGCCTGCGCGCCGCGATCGGCATCGTCCCGCAGGACTCGGTGCTGTTCAACGACACCATCGGCTACAACATCGCCTATGGCCGCGAAGGGGCCACGCAGGAAGAGGTCGAGGCCGCCGCGCGCGGGGCCGCGCTGATGGGCCTGATCGACCGCCTGCCCCAGGGCTTCGAAACCGAAGTCGGCGAACGCGGGCTGAAGCTCTCGGGCGGCGAGAAGCAGCGCGTCGCGATCGCGCGAACTCTGGTCAAGAACCCGCCGATCCTCGTGCTAGACGAGGCGACCAGCGCGCTCGACACGCGCACCGAGCAGGACATCCTTGCCACGCTGCACCGCGTGGCCGAGCACCGCACGTCGATCTCGATCGCGCACCGCCTCTCCACGATCGCCGACGCGGACAGGATCCTGGTGCTTCACGACGGCCGCCTTGCCGAGAGCGGCAGCCATGCGGAGCTTCTGCGCCGCGACGGGCTCTACGCCGAAATGTGGCTGCGCCAGGCCGCCGAGGCGGAGCAACTGGGCGAAGCGGCGGAATAGCGGGCGAGAATGGCCCCTCCGCTTCAGGGGATGGGGATTTCATGAACGTAACACCCCACGGGTTGCAATCGTACTCGCAACACGGCAAAGGCCGCGCCACTCGCTTGGACCCGGTGCAATTCCGGGTGGCTATCCCGGCCGCCGATCCGCCGGGCAACATCATACATGTTCAATAGCACACCGCGTGCTGCGCGGCGCATGGACATGTGCATGATGCGGATAATTCATGACTAATACCCTTACCCGATTCCGCCAGGACTGGCTTGGCAACATCCGCGCCGACATTCTCGCCGGCATTGTCGTCGCCCTGGCACTAGTACCCGAGGCTATCGGCTTTTCGATCATCGCCGGCGTCGATCCGGCTGTGGGCCTCTGGGCCTCGGTGGCGATAGCCA
Source organism: Novosphingobium endophyticum (assembly GCF_014640675.1). Classification (GTDB taxonomy): domain Bacteria; phylum Pseudomonadota; class Alphaproteobacteria; order Sphingomonadales; family Sphingomonadaceae; genus Novosphingobium; species Novosphingobium endophyticum. The sequence goes on from NZ_BMHK01000009.1 coordinate 7,338, forward strand.
TCGTCATATCGTTCACCGGCGGGCGGCCGGGCATGATCTCCGCCGCGACCGCCGCGGTCGCGGTGCTGGTGATCCCGCTGGTGCGCGACCACGGCGTCGAATACCTCTTCGCCGCGACGATCCTGATGGGCGTGTTCCAGATCATAGCCGGCCTTCTGCGCCTCAATCTGGCGATGCAGTTCGTTTCGCGCTCGGTCATCACCGGTTTCGTCAATGCCCTGGCAATCCTGATCTTCATGGCCCAGTTGCCGCAACTGATGAACGTAACATGGCATACCTACGCCATGGTGCTGGCGGGTCTCGCGATCATCTATCTGCTGCCGCGCCTGACCACCGCCGTACCTTCGCCGCTGGTCTCGATCCTCATCCTCTCCGCCATCTCGATCTCGCTGGGCCTGCCGGTCCATACCGTGGCGGACATGGGCGAGTTGCCTTCGGGCCTCCCTTCCTTCTCGCTACCGCAAGTGCCGCTGACCATCGAGACGCTGCGGATCATCGCCCCCTATTCGCTCGCCATGGCGGCGGTCGGCCTGCTCGAATCGCTGCTGACGGCGCAGATCGTCGACGACATGACGGGCACCGATTCCTACAAGCGCTACGAGTGCCGGGGCCAGGGCATCGCCAACATGGTCGCCGCCATGTTCGGCGGCATGGGCGGCTGCGCCATGATCGGTCAATCGGTGATCAACGTGACCTCCGGCGGACGCGGCAGGCTTTCGACCTTCACCGCCGGTTTCGTGCTGTTCGTGGCGCTCGCGCTGTTCGGCTCATGGGTCGGCCAGGTGCCGATGCCGGCGCTGGTCGCGATCATGATCATGGTCTCGATCGGTACCTTCTCATGGAACTCGATCCCGAACCTGCGGCGCCATCCGTGGCAGAGTTCGGTGGTCATGGTCACGACCGTCGTGGTCGTGGTCGCCACGCACGATCTCTCACTGGGGGTCGGCGCGGGCGTGCTGCTTTCGGGCATCTTCTTCGCGCAGAAGGTCCAGCGCCTGTTCCGCGTCGAGCGCGAGGCCAGCAGCGACGGCCGCACCGCCACCTACCGCATCTCGGGCGAAATCTTCTTCGCCTCGGTCCACCGCTTTACCGAGCAGATGCAGGTGGACAAGGAAACCGCGCCGAACGTGGTCATCGACATGACCGATGCGCACCTGTGGGACATCTCCTCGGTTGACGCGCTCGACAAGATCGTCGGCAAGCTCTCCAAGATGGGCGCGGACGTGAAGGTGATTGGCTATAACGGCGCGAGCAAAGACATCGTCGACAGGTTCGCCCTGCACGACAAGACCGGCTTCGAACTGGGCACGGTGCCGCACTGAGGCGGCATCGGCGTCACTTCACGACGTCGGCCTCATGCCAGACGACGGCCTGCGCCGCCTTCATGCAGTTCTCGGCCGTATCCCACGAGATCGAGGGTGAGCCATAGAGTCGCCAGCCCTGCTCCAGTGCTTCGGACACACGCTCGCAGAAGGCGCGGTCGTCCTTGCCGGTAAGCAGACGGTAGCTCGGGCGGTCGTCGGGGGTCTGGTATGCGGACATGATCGCGGTCTAGCGCTGCCCTCGCCGGTCACCAATCGAAATCATTGCCCCGGAAAACGCTCGAACTGCGGCAGAGCCTCCGTCCCCGTCATCCAGCCGATCCGCTCGGCAATCTGGATATGGGCCTGCGGCGGGAAAGCGTCCGGGTCATCGAGCGTGGCGATCTGGATGTCGACCAGGCCCGGCAGCACTTCCTCGTTCACGAAATAAACGCCGCTGCCGCAACTCGGACAGAAATAGCGCATCGACTGGCCCGTGCCGTTATAGACGCTAGGCTCCCCGGCCGTCAGGGCGAAATTGTCCGAAGCGAAGGCCGCCCACGCCACCATGGGCGCGCCGGAGGACTTGCGGCAATCTCTGCAATGGCAAAGCGCGGCATGCACCGGCTCCCCTTCGACCCTGTAGCGAACGGTGCCGCAGTGGCATCCACCCTCGTATGTCATGGCGATTCTCCAATGAAAGAACTCAAGAGGGTGAGTGCGTGTAAATTGCGCATTTCCTCGTGGGTTCGGTGTTGTTCCTGTATCCGTCGGCGCCCCTACGGACGAGTTGCAGCTTTCGAGGACAAGCGCCCTGTCCTCGTATCGGCATTGAGCCATTCTCCAATCCGTGACCTTACCGTGTAGGCTTGGTCACATTCCGGTGTTCGGCTCTCGGCTTCCCATTCTCCTTCAGAGTGCGGCTCCGCGATGCGGAACCCACTAGATCACCATCAGGACAGCCGAGAACTTGCAGACGGTCGCTCCAGCGCGTCGCGGCGCTCATAGTCGCGCTGGTCGCGCAGCATGTGGTAGGCGATCGTCAATAATTTGCGCGCCACGGCCACCTTGGCGCGGTTCGCGCCCTTGGTTGCCTTCAGGCGCTCGTATTCGAACTTGAGAGCAGGCTCTGCGCGCACGGCCGGAGTGGCCGCTTCCACGAAGGCCCAGCGCAGCCACTTGTTGCCGGCCTTGATGATCCGCCCGTTCCAGCATTTGCCGCCGCTTGCATAGGTCGAAGGCACAAGACCGGCATAGGCCGCGAGCTTCTTGGCTGAGCGGAAGCGCGAGACATCGTCGATCTCGGCGGCGATCAGGCGCGCGAAGAACTCACCGACGCCAGGCATCGTCTTCAGACGCCTGACCTCAGCATTGTCCGTGCTGAAGCGGCGGATCGTCTTTTCGGCCGCGCGGATGTGCTGGTTGATGTCGTCGATGAAGGCCAGTGCGCGGTCGATATGCTCGCGATCGATGGCCGACACCGACAGCAGCGCCAGCTGGCCGCGCCCGATCTTGCCGAACAGGTCCGACATCTCGCGCAGCGCCCTGGTCTGCTCGGGATAGCGGTCGAAGATCGTCACCACCCGGTTCTTCACCATCGTGCGCAGCCGGACGAAGAAGATCCGCTCGCGCAGGGCCTGGCGCAATTCGCGCGCCGCCTCGCACGGGACGTAGGATTCCGGGATCAGATCGGCCCGCAGCAGATGCGCCAGGATCGTCGCGTCGATCTTGTCGGTCTTGACCTTGGCGTCGGCGATTGCCTTCACCTTCAGAGGATGCGCAAGGACGACATCGTCGCACAGCTCATCGAGCCAGTCGTACATCACCGTCCAGTTGCGGCTCGCTTCCATCACCGCATGGCTGTTCTTGAGATAAGGCGTCAAAAACCCGGCGAGCGAGCTCGGATCGTTCTTCACCTTGCCCGATCGCAGAACCTTGCCGCCGCCGTCCTGGACCACCAGGTGCGTGTAGGCTTTGTGGTAATCCACGCCAATGTGATAATCATAAGACATGGGTGCATCTCCATTGCCGAGGAGGTTCGGCAATCCGTTATACGGTCGTGATGCCACGAGGGGATGCATCCTGGTCTCAACGGTGATCATCTCACCGCTCCGTTCCGTCATCGAAGCTTGGCGCTTTCATACCGGCTCCTTCGCCGCAAAGGCTACTTGAAAAACCGGAACATTCAAGGAACAAATGCGCGCGCCGCGTTACAGGATATACTTCGAAAGGTCCGCGTTGCTGGCGAGACCTTCCAGTTTCTCGCGCACGTAGGCTTCGTCGATCGTCACCATCTCGCCAGCGCGGTCCTCGGCCTCGTAGCTGAGTTCCTCGAGCAGCTTTTCCATTACCGTCTGCAGGCGGCGGGCACCGATGTTCTCAACGCTGTCGTTCACCTGCGCCGCGATCTTCGCCACTTCGCGGATCGCGCCGGGAGTCACTTCGACCGTCACGTTCTCGGTGCCGAGCAGCGCGCTGTACTGTTCGACGAGGTTGGCGCGCGTTTCGCTGAGGATGCGAACGAAGTCTTCCTCCGTCAGCGCCTTGAGTTCGACGCGGATCGGCAGGCGCCCCTGCAATTCGGGCAGCATGTCGCTCGGCTTGGCGACATGGAACGCGCCCGAGGCGATGAAGAGGACGTGATCGGTCTTCATCGGCCCGTATTTGGTGGCGACGGTCGTACCTTCGATCAGCGGCAGCAGGTCGCGCTGCACCCCCTCGCGCGAGACGGAACCGCCGCGCACATCGGAAACAGCGATCTTGTCGATCTCGTCAAGGAAGACGATGCCATTGGTCTCCGCGTGCGCCAGCGCGACGCGGGCGACGTCGTCCTGGTCCATGCGCTTTTCCGATTCCTCGTCGACCAACTTGTCCCAGGCGTCGGGCACTTTCATCCTGCGGCGCTTCAACGGCTGCTGACCGAAGGCCTTGCCCATGATGTCCGACAGGTTGATCATGCCGACCGAGCCGCCCATGCCGGGGATCTCCATCGGCGCGGCGGGGCTGTCCTCCACCTCGATCTCGACCTCGGTCTCATTCATGGCGTTTTCAATAATGCGCTGGTGGAACGAGGCGCGGGTCGCCTCCGAAGCGCCCTCGCCCACCAGGGCATTGAGCAGACGGTCCATCGCGGCCTTGGAAGCCGCCTCGCGCACGGCTTCGCGGCGGCGGTCCTTCTCCAGCCGGATCGCCTCTTCGACTAGGTCGCGCGCGATCTGTTCGACATCGCGGCCGACATAACCGACTTCGGTGAACTTGGTCGCCTCGACCTTGACGAAAGGCGCGTCCGCCAGCTTGGCCAGACGGCGGCTGATCTCGGTCTTGCCGCAGCCGGTGGGGCCGATCATCAGGATGTTCTTGGGCGTTACCTCGTCGCGCAGGTCGAGCGAAAGCCTCTGCCTTCTCCAGCGATTCCGCAGCGCGACGGCCACCGCCTTCTTCGCCTCGATCTGTCCGATGATGTGCTCGTCCAGCGCGCGCACAATGGCCTTGGGGGTGAGATTTTCTTTCATTTCAGTTCCAAACATCCGTTCATGTCGAGAGAAGCCGGGACACATGCCGGGCGCCGTGTCTCGACTTCGCTCGACACGAACGGCTACTGGTCAATGGTCAAATCACTTCAACCGTCACGCAGTCATTGGTGTATACGCAGATGTCCGCCGCGACCCGCATGGCCTTGCGGGCCACGGTCTCGGCATCTTCCTCGTAGGGGTCGAGCGCGCGGGCGGCGGCAAGGGCGTAGTTCCCGCCGGAGCCGATCGCGGCGATCCCCCCTTCGGGTTCGAGCACGTCGCCATTGCCGGTGAGCACCAGCATCGTGTCGGCATCGGCCACGATCATCAGCGCTTCCAGGTTGCGCAGGTACTTGTCGGTCCGCCAGTCCTTGGCGAGCTCAACTGCGGCGCGCATCAGCTGGCCGCGATACTGCTCCAGCTTGCGTTCGAGGCGTTCGAACAGGGTGAAGGCATCTGCGGTGGCGCCCGCGAAGCCGGCAATGACCTTCTCGTCTTCGCCGATGCGCCGCACCTTGCGCGCGTTCGGCTTCATGACGGTGTTGCCCATGGAAACCTGCCCGTCGCCTGCGATGACGGTCTTGCCGCCCTTCTTCACGCCGACGATCGTCGTCCCGTGCCACTCGATCAAGCCGTGGCTCGCCCCGTTTCTATCCATGCTCGCGGATATATGCCGCGAGGCGCAAGGTTCAAGCGCAAGCCGTTCCGTCCCGGCGCTAATCTGACGACAATCCGCGCGCAACTGACCTTGCCGAGCGATTTCAATACGAGCGGCGTGGCGCCGCTGATCGCACCGGCATCATTCGATTTGACACCCGAACGCCCAGGTCCCAGTTTTAGGCCGTAAACTCATAAACGGGCGCCTTCGAGGTTTGAAGCAAAATGGCTCAGCGCAAGGAAAGAAGACGCAGGAATATGTCGATATTTCAAGACTTCTTGACGCGGCGATGGGCCATTTTGGTCAAATCGCTGCGCGACGCCCAAATGGCTTCCATCTCGAACCAAATCGCCCTTGGAAAGGCAACCAGCCTTCCCGGCGGGCGATTTGGCCCGATATGTTCGCCATTTGGGCGCCTCGATGGTGCCGTTTATGAGTTTACGGCCTAGGTCGCTTGAGCGGCAGCGCCGAGGATGCAGGTGCGGGGAACAACAGACATCGCCGATCCCGGAAGGCGCCACACCGAACGGACATTCGGCGGCATCATTGCACCGGCGACCCTCCTGCTCGCGCTGACGGCAGCGGCGCTCCCGGTATCGGCGGCTGCGGCGCTCCTGCCCACTTCCGAAGCGCAACCCGAGGTTTCCCCTACGTCCGGGCATCGACCGCGCGGAGCAGATCGCCACGCGCATTTCGGGTGTGGTTACCATCGAAAACGACATCGAGCGTGACATCTCCGTAGGAGAGAGCGTTCAGTCGCTTGGCGGCCTCTCCCAGAATATCTCGAATTTCGTGAGAATGCTGCCGCTCGTCGGAGCAGCGCTTCTCGTCGCTCTCGTGATCGCCGGCATCGGCTACGTGCTGGGCTCGCTGAGATGGTTCTGGCGGCGGGTGGCACCCAACACGTTCCTCAGCGATCTTATCGCGAGCGCCGTCCGTTTCGCGTTCGTGGCCAGCGGCATCGTCATTGCCCTGCAGATGCTCGGCGCCGGCGCTCTGCTTGGCGCGGTGCTCGGCGGCGCCGGCATCATCGGTATCGCACTCGGCTTCGCGATGCGCGACACCATCGAGAACTACGTGGCCTCGATCATGCTGTCGGTTCGCCAGCCTTTCCGCGCGAATGATTGGGTCGTGATCGATCAGTATGAGGGCCGCGTCATTCGTCTCACCAGCCGGGCCACGATCCTCATGACGCTTGACGGCAATCACTTGCGCATTCCGAACAGCACCGTCTTCAAGGCGGTTATCCTGAACTACACGCGCAACCCCCAGAGGCGTTTCGACTTCGACCTCGGCATCGACGGCGAGGCCGACCCGAACGCCGCGAGGCAATTGGGTGTCGATGCCCTGGGGAAACTCGGTTTTGTCCTCGACGATCCGGCTCCTGCCGCGAGGTTGGAGAACGTCGGCGATTCAAATATCGTCATCAAGTTCCTGGGCTGGATCGATCAGGATCGGACCGACTGGCACAAGGCACGCAGCCAGGCCATCCCCGCAGTGAAAGCCGCGCTCGAGGCAGCAGGTTTCGCCTTGCCCGAGCCGATCTTTCGTCTGCGCTTCGATTCGAGCGCTCCGCTGGCGCTGCGTGACGTCACCGACAAGGTCGTTCCGGCCGAAACAAGGCCGTCAATCGCCGCGCCTGCCATCGGGGAAACGTCGGAGCGCACGGCCCCTGACGATGAGATCAGCGAAATGGTCGAGAGGGAACGGAGGGAAGCCCCGGAGGCCGACAAGGATCTTCTCGATTCAGGACGGCCCGTCGAATAGGCGCGACGTATTCATTTCAGCCGGAGCGGCAAACCTGCCGCGACAAGCACCACTTCATCGACAGTGCCGGCGATTTGCTGGTTCAGGCGGCCAGCTTCATCGCGAAACGCGCGGGCGAGCGGGTTGTCAGGGACGATACCCAAGCCGACCTCGTTGGCGATGAGGGCAAGCGGGCTCCCGCACGAACCTATCGCCTGGTTGAGTTCGCCGAACGCGCGGTCAAGCGCGACTCCCGCCTCCATGAGGTTGGACAGCCACAAGGTCAGACAATCGACCAGAATGGCATCGTATCGCGTGGAGGCCCGCGCAATCGCCGAAGCAAGCTCGACGGGCGCCTCGATGGTGCTCCAGAGGCCCCCGCGATCAGCCTGGTGGCGTGCGATCCGCCCGGCCATTTCCGCATCGCGCGCCTGCGCGGTCGCGATATAGGCGAACCTGCCCGGCAAGGCCTCTATGCGCGCCTGGGCATATCGGCTCTTGCCCGAGCGCGCGCCCCCGATCACGAACAGTGTCTTCATGCGGCAGAACTCCGGGCGAGCGACAGCAGACTGCCGATGTCGAGGTGGCATTCGAGCCCGGCGGCCAGTTCTTCCAGTGCAGCGTCGACCGCATGAGCGTGATCCACGCCGCCGGACCGCGCCCCGATGCGCTCCAGCAGGACGGCGCGCAGGGCAGGCCCGCTCAACAGTCCATGGCAGTACGTGCCAAGTATCAGGCCGTCGGGACTGATCGCGCCGTCGGCCCGTTCGTTGTCGAGGCGCGCAAAGGGCCGGGAAGTGCCCGGTCCCGCCGTTTCGCCCATGTGCATTTCATAACCGGCCATGGCCGCGCCAAGCGCCGTGCCGGCCACGCGGTGAAGCGCCTTGTCGGCGCGCAGTTCGGTTTCCACGTCGAGCAGCCCGAGGCCGGCGACCTCTTGCGGCTCACCCTCGATTCCGAGCGGGTCCGAGATGCGGCGCCCCAGCATCTGGTAACCCCCGCAAATGCCCAGCACCGCGCCGCCCCTGCGGTGGTGGGCCAGTATGTCTATGTCCCAGCCCTGTTCGCGCAGGAACGCCATGTCGGCGATCGTCGCCTTCGACCCTGGCAGTACGACCATGGCTGCTCCGGCCGGGATCGGCATTCCCGGCGGGATCATCGCCACTTCGACATCGGCTTCGAGCTTCAGGGGATCGAGATCGTCGAAATTGGCGATGCGCGGCAGGATCGGACAGGCGACGAGCCTTTTGCCCGGATCGGCGACCAGACCGCGCTCGAGAATAACCGCGTCCTCGCTCGGCAGACGCGCGATGGCGGACATCCAGGGCACGAGGCCGAACCCCGGCCAGCCGGTCAGGCGCTCGATCGCGAGATAGCCATCGGCGAACAGGGCGGGGTCGCCCCGGAACTTGTTGACGATGAAGCCCCGGATCATCGCGGCATCGTCCGGGTCGAGCACCGCGCGCGTGCCCGCCAGAGAGGCAATCACGCCGCCCCGGTCGATATCACCGACCAGCACGACCGGCACTTGCGCCGCGCGGGCGAAACCCATGTTGGCTATATCACCTTCGCGCAGGTTGATTTCGGCAGGAGAGCCGGCACCTTCGACAACCACCACGTCGCAGCGACCGGCCAGACGCCGGTAGCTGTCCATCACTTCGGGCAGCAGGTTCCGCCTGCCTTCGCGGAACCCGGCCGAGTGCAGAGTACCGCGTACCTTGCCGTGGACGATCAACTGGGACGTGCGATCCGCCTGGGGCTTCAGCAATACGGGGTTCATATCCGTATGCAGCTCGGCGCGCGCGGCAATGGCCTGCAGGGCCTGCGCCCGGCCTATTTCCCCACCGTCCACCGTCACGGCGGCATTGTTCGACATGTTCTGCGGCTTGAACGGCAGGACGCGCAGACCCCGGTTTGCGAGCGCCCGGCAGAGGCCCGCGACCAGCACCGACTTGCCGACGTCCGAGCCGGTCCCCTGCACCATCAGGCCAGCCATGCCAATCCTCCCCCCACCAGCCACAAGAGCCCGCACGCCCGCAGATACACATTCCTCGCCCCGCGCATAGCCGCCGGCGAGGCATCGGCCCCTTCGCCGATCCATGGCTTGTCGCGCAAGTGGCCGTCATAGCTGACCGGCCCGGCCAGCCGCGCGCGCAGGGCGCCGGCCATGGCTGCTTCCGGCCAGCCGGCATTGGGCGAGGCGTGGTTGCGACAATCGCGCCGCAGAACCCGCCATCCGCCGCCGCCGGCAATGCAGATCAGCACCCCGGCGAGCCGCGCCGGGATCAGGTTCACTATATCGTCGCTGCGCGCCGCGGCCCAGCCAAAGGCGCGCAAGGGCTCTTCCGGATGCCCGATCAGGCTGTCGGCGGTATTGATCGCCTTGTAGCCCCATACGCCCGGCAGCCCGAGAACGGCGAGCCAGAACAGCGGCGCGACAATGCCGTCGCAGAAGCTTTCGGCCAGGCTCTCGATCGCGGCGCGCGCGACACCCGCCTCGTCGAGCACACCGGTGTCGCGCCCCACGATCATGCCTACGGCCTGCCGGGCAGCGGCCAGATCGCCACGCTCAAGGGCGGCGAGGACCGGCAGGTAATGATCGTACAGGCTGCGCTGAGCCAGAGCCGGCCAGGCGGCCAAGGCGATGAGCGGCCAGGCGGCCGGGCCGGCGAGATGTCGGATGGACATTTCGGCAAGCAGGGCGGCAAGCGCCGTGCCGCCGGCCAGGAGCGCCACGGTCAGGAATCCCAACGAGCGCCGCTGCCGGCCGCTCAGCTCCGGCCGGTTCCATACCCGCTCACATGCGAGGATAATGCGCGCGAAAGCCCCCACCGGATGGCCGACCCGTCGATAGAGCCATGCAGGCCAGCCCAGCGCCCCGTCCAGCGCCAGTGCGGCAAGGGCCACGGGCTCAGCCATGCGCGAGGGCCGCGTCGAGCCGGCCGAGCGCAGCATCGCCGTTCGGCAGGCCGAAGCGCAGCAGGCGGGAGTGGTCCGCGAAAGGGCGGATCAGGATATGCCGCTGCGCGAGCCGGATGAACAGCGCCCCTGCTTCGGAGGTCTCGACCAGCCGGAACAAGGGGCATTCGCCCCGGGGGGCAAGGCCGTGGCGCTTCAGCACGGCATCGAGACGGGAAGCCTGCTCCGGCAAGGTCCGGCGCGTGGCCGCGATCCATCCGGCATCACCATATGCCTCGGTACCAAAGGCCAGCGCCGCAGCACTGACCGGCCATTCACCCAGACGGCGCCGCAGCTGGCCAAGCAGTTCCGTAGGTGCGACCACGAAGCCCAGTCGCACGCCCGCAAGGCCGAAGAATTTTCCGAACGATCGCAGCACGATCAATCGCCGCCCGCTCGCCACATGGCCCGCGATACTGTGCTCCGGCCGGCAGTCGGCAAAAGCCTCGTCGACGATCAGCCAGCCGCTCCCGCTCTCCTGCCGCTCAAGCAGGTTCAGCAACGCCTCTGTCGCCCTCAGCACGCCGTCGGGATTGTTGGGATTGGCAATAACGAGCGTGCCCGGCGCGGCGGGCAGCTGCGCAAGGGAAGCGACCGGATCGGCGTGTTCGAAGGCATCGGCATGCGTGCTGTACGCCAGCGGCAGATGAAGCCCCCGCCCGCCGAGAATGCGAGCTATCAGCCGCAGCCCCGTCTCGCTGCCGGGCACGGCGCAGCACAAGGCCGGGTCGACCCCGAAGTAGCGCGCGGCCTGTCGTTCGAGGCGGGCGAGATCGCCGGGATCGGGTAAGGACCGCCAGTCGATATCGGCCGTCGCGCCTCCCGACCATGCGACAGGATTGATACCGGTGGAAAGATCAAGCCAGTCCTCGCGCGCACCCCCGAAGCGCGAGCGGGCCTCGGCCAGCCTGCCGCCGTGGACGGAAAGCCCGCCGCTCATCCGGCGAAAACCCAGAAGGCCAGCGCAGCGCTTTCGGCCAGTTCGATGCCGGCCCCGTGCCCATCGCCCGATATGCCGCCGATCCGGCGGCGCAGCCACCAGGCCCAGAGCGGGATCGTCGGCAAGGCCAGCAGCATCGCAGGCTCGACGCACACCGTGATTGCGGCGAGCGGCGCTAGCCACGCGGCGACGACCCACACTTTGGCTCCGGCACGGAATGTCGTGCCCATGCCCTCATGGAGCGGCGGCAGTATGAGCGTCCACACCAAAGGCCCGATCCTTGCCAGCATGAGTATGAGCACCAGCGGCCAGGGAGAGTGGTCTTCGAGCGCAAGCCGCAGCAGCACCAGCTTCGCCGCGAGTTGCAGGCAGATCGCGATCACGCCGAAACTGCCGATATGCGGATCGGCAAGCACGGCGGAAAGGCGGTGGCGGTCGCCATGGGCGGCGCCGGCCGCATCGGCGATGTCGCCAAGGCCATCGAGATGAAGCCCCCCCGTCAGCCAGGCCCAGGCGAGCAGTGCCAGCAGCGCTCCCGCCCACGGATCATGCCGCAAGCCGAGCCATGCGGCGCCGGCAATGCCCCCACCCACCACCAGACCGGCTGCCGGAAACCAGCGGATGGCCCGGCCGAAGTCATGCGCGTCCGCCGCGATGGCGGGGAGCGGCAGGCGGGTCATGAACTGCAGCGCAAGCACCAGCGGCTTCACCCCATGTCCTCCGCCCGGAGGCCGATGACCTGCGCTGACAGGTGATCGCCGGGCCAGACCCTCAGGGTCAGCAGCGCGCCGTAGGGCAAGTCCAGCGCCCAGACGCCGCGATGGTCGAGGCCTGTCAGCACAGACAGTGCCGCGCGCATCGCGCCGGCATGGGTGATGACGAGCGTATGGTCCGAAATTCCGCCGATGGCGTCACTTACCCGGCTCCGCAGATCGGACCAGCGCTCACCGCCCGGAGGCGGACAGGCATCGGGATCGGCCCAGAACCGTTCAAGAGCCTCACGCGGCAGCGTTGCGGGCGCGAGGCCGTCCCACATCCCGAAATGCAGCTCACGCCAGCGCGGGTCGACGGACAGGGGCAAACCGCGCGCCTCAGCCAGAATTTCGGCGGAAACGCTGGCGCGCTTGAGATCGGACGTCACGATCCTTTCCACCGCCAGGGCATGTACGCGGGCCAGCAATTTCGGGCAGGCCGCATCAAGCGGGGGCTCGTCCGTGCATCCCAGCAGCAACCCTGTCCTGAGCGGCGGGCCGTGGCGCAGCAGATGAAGAAGAAAGCCGCTCACAGCGCCGCCGTGACCGCCGCTTCGGCGAAGGTCGCCATCTCGTTGTGCGCCCCGAGCGCGGCGCGTACCAGATGCACCGCTACGGCCGCGCCGGTCCCTTCGCCCAGGCGCATGTTCAGCCGCAGCAAGGGGTCCAGCCCGAAATGGTCGAGCAGCCGCGCATGGCCGCCTTCTGCGGAACAGTGCGCGGCGAGGCAGTGATCGGCGAATGCGGGATCGGCGGCGACAAGCGGCGCGATCGCGGCGCAGGCGATGAACCCGTCGAGCAATACCGGAACGCGCAGCATCCGCGCCGCGAGGATCGCTCCCGCCATGGCGGCGATCTCCCTCCCGCCCAGCCGGCGCAGGCTTTCGAATGGCGTGGTGCATTGGGGGGTATGAAGCGCCAGGGCGCGCGCGACTGCATCGGTCTTGCGCAGCACGCCGCCATCATCGATCCCGCTGCCCCTGCCGCACCATCCTGCGGCACCGCCTCCGAAAGCCTGGGCGCAGAGCGCGGCCGCAGGCGTGGTGTTGCCGATCCCCATTTCGCCGACGAACAACAGGTCGGTGTCCGCCGCCACGACAGCGGCCCCGGCGTTGAGCGCGGCAAGGCAATCGGCTTCGCTCATCGCCGGCTCCACTGCTATGTCGCCGGTCGGACGCTCAAGATCGAAGGCGATCACGGAAAGTTCCGCCCCGCAGGAACGGGCAAGCGCGTTGATCGCCGCGCCGCCCGCGCGAAAGTTCGCAACCATCTGGGCGGTCACCTCGACCGGAAAAGCGCTGACCCCGCGCGCGGCGACGCCATGGTTGCCAGCGAATACCGCAGCCCGGATGCGATCGGCGGCGGGGCGTGACGTGCCCTGCCAACCGGCCATGAACACGGCGATGTCCTCCAACCGCCCGAGCGAGCCGGCGGGCTTGGTCAACTGCCCCTGCCGTTCCCGTGCGGCGGACAGCGCGGCGGCATCGGGAGAGGGAAGCCCGCAAAGCGCGGCGACGAATGCGGCGGGTTCTGCAAACTCGATCATTCGCAGACGAATCCTTCAGGCGGCGTGCGGGTAATGAAGTGACCCTTCACGCCCTCGGGCCATTGGGCATAAGGGACGACACCTTCCGCGCTCGCGGCATGGCTGACGGCATACTCGAGTATCGCGCGGGCGGCGGCCTCGCCCGGCGTAAAATCGCCCAGCACATAGCCGACGCGGCCCGGCGCCCGGATATGGACCGCGCAGTGGCGCTTGCAGGCGAAGAGGCAGCGCATTTCCTGCACGGCGACGCCAGCCAGCGCGGATTGCTCCGCCTGCACGTCGCGCATGGCCTGGGCGAGCAGCGCGCCGCCGCGCCGCCCGCCTTCATCTTCGCGCCGCTCAGCGGCGAGCCGGCAGGTGGCACAGACCACCACCGCCGGCCCGGCTTCTACCGGGCGCAGCATCAGAACCTGCTCCTCGGGCCCAGATAGACCGTGCCGCCGAACGCGCTGTAGCCGCTGACGACTATTGAGGAATCAGACACCGCCTCCCCGGCATGAGCCGCGCGCGGCAGACACCGGGGGACGAGGAGGACACAGACATATTCCAAACCGGTAAGGCGCATCGGCGGCCCCCTTGCTAACGAACGGCATTGCCTGCCGGTCGGACCGCACGGGGGCGCTTGCCCGCGGAAACGGCCCCGAGGCCGCACGCGCGACGCCTCCCGCACGGGGCTATCCCGGCAGGCGGTGACTGTCGCTACGCGAGGGATGACCCGCCTTCGCCTTGGATGGGCGCGCGAGAACCTCGAACGTCCGGCACACCCTGTCCGAACGAAGAACGACCGCGACAGGCAGGTCTCCTGGCTCGCGGGTCAATGCCGGTCCGGCCGCCTTCTCAGGACCTTGCGGTCCCAATGGCGATTTGGCCGATCGGCTCGCCGCTTACAGTTGCAGGGGCAGTCCGGGGCTTTCACCCGAGTTCCCTTTTGATCCCCTCACGGGGAACCTGTCGCGCCGCAACGAATACAGCCGCCCGACAAATGCTGCAAGCGCGAATGCTTGCAGTCGCCCTCGCCAATCGCATATCGACCGAGGGTTAACGGGTGCCCCCAAGGGCTTAAGCGGGAAGTCCGACCGACGACAAAGCCGCCGAATTCGGAGTGCATCATGCGCGCGACGCACATTTACTCCGCGAATTTCGATGTTCGCATTTCCGCCGAGAGCGCCGACAAGAAGGAAACCGCGCGCGTCAGTCCGCCGCGCGCGAAGGAATATACATCCGCAGCCTGGTCGAGCCCGGAGAGGACAGGACTTTCAGCGATCCACCGAGCTGCGCCAACCTCTCACCGATGGAATGCGGCGGGACCGGATTCTCCGGATCGGGAAATCCGCAGCCGTTGTCGCTCACTTCGATCTCGATCGTGCCAAGGCGCCTTCTGCATTTGACGGTGACCGCCGACGCCCTGCCGTGACGCACGCCATTGGAGACCGCCTCGCGCACGAGCTGCTGGACCTCCAGCGAAAGCCAGACAGGCACCTCCACACGAAAGTCGGAATCGAGCAGGTCGACCGCGATTTGCCAGCGCGATGCAAGGGTCGCACGGTCTGCATCGAGATCTTCGACAAGGTTCCGGACGCGCGGGTCTGAATCGGTTTCCCGCAGTTGCTCTATCAGCCTGCGGACATGGAGATGCTCCGCATCGAGAGCGTCCTTGATAGTGCCGATCTCCCGGCCGATCTCTGAATCCTGGCCGACCCGCGATCGCAGCGCGCCCAGCAGAAACCTGGCGCCGGCCAATGAATGGGCCACGCTATCGTGCAAGTCGCATGCGACTGTCCGCCTGAGCCGGAACAACGCGGAATCAAGCGCGTTCACCGAGGCCGTCTGCCACGTCATCCCTTGCTCGATCTCGGAACAGATCGCGCGGACCAGGCGCAGATGTCCCCACCCCAGGACGGGAATTCCCGTCAGGATCAACCAGCTTCGCCCTTCGTCACCGTCCACCGGAATGCAGAGGCCCGCCTCCACGCCCAGCTCGGTGAACAAGGCATATCCGGGTACATCGGCCAGGGCATGAGCGACGAAACCACCGTCTTCCGACACAATGGCCTTGCCCCGCGCCGCGTCGAACAGCACCGGAACCATTTTTCGGAAAGCATCGGCGGCACCGAAACTCAACTTCTCGGGATGCGGCTCGCCTTCCAGCGCCTCGGCCCGGCAGGCATGGCAGCCAAGATCCTCCGGATCGATCCAGCAAAGGATGGCGCCGGAAGCACGCGTCGACTGCATCGCATAGTCAATGGCGGAAGCTGCGAGCGGAAGCCCCGCACGAGGGGCGTCGCCCGCGAACCTAGGCAGGCTTGCCCTCAGCATCTGCGCGCTCGTCCACACGACGATCAGCGACACGAGTACGGAGAAGAATATCCAGCGAAGCGCGACTGCCTCACCCACGGTCCCGCGCGGCAACTCGAACAGAACAATGTCTGCGATCCAGAAGATATTGACCGACACGGCGACCGCCAGGACGGCGCCGGACCGCCAGCGCAGCACGCTGCCCGCCAGGACATGAGCCATGAACCATAGCGCCAGTATGACGGTACTTGCATCCAACGCCGCGCGCGACGCTATGAGAATGACAAACGTCACGATGTCGATGACGATAAACGTCCCGGACAGCGTAAAATCGAGATACCAGCTCTTGAAGGACATGATCAGGGTAAGGACGGCGAAACCGGCATAGGCCATCGCGATCATGTCGTGGAAATCGAACCGGAAGGCCGTTACGGGCGCTTCCGTCAGTACGAAAAGCAGCAGAACGAAGGCGCAGATCGTCCGGCTGGCGGCGATCACGAGATTGGAATACGCGAAGTAGCCCAGTTGCGACAGATTGCTCAGGCGTCCGATGATGTCTCGTCGGAGCGACCCCTTCGGAATACCCCCCACCGACACCGAGCTCACACCTCGGACAGAGTCATTCATGGGAAACACGGATCAGCCGATCGCCCGGCGCGCACGAGGATGCGATGAACGCAAGATACATCCGGACCCTCCTCCTCCCGTTGTACATTGCGTGCAAAGCCCGCGCTTGATAGCTCGAATTCTGCTCCGGGCTCACTGCGACATGTTCGCCGGAAAATACAAACCGGGCGCAGTCGCATAGCGCAAGACAAGCGCAATAGCTGCCTCTTGATAAGGCTAAAATTATATCATCGGTTAGTCAATTTCTACTGATGGGGTATTCATCCCGGCGGAGTTCGAGGTCGTTCAGATGCCTTTCGGAAAGAGGCTTATTCTACCGGAGATCGACACTGACAACGCCCCCAGGAAAAGCCCCAATCACATGGACAGCGATACCTCGCGCGAGACATCATCGTAGTGCAATATCCCGTACAAGACGCGCGCTACCTCGCGAATCGCCAGGTCATTTCTTCGTTTCGCTGCGCGTAATCATTGCCAGTTCCGTGCGATTCGAGATGCCCAGCTTGGTGTAGATGCTGTGAAGATAGACCTTCACCGTTCCTTCCGTTGTCGCCATGAGCGACGCGATCTCCCGGTTGCGCAACCCACGCGCGACATGTTGCGCGACGTCGAGTTCCTTGGGAGTGAGCGTTGCCAGACGAGACGGGAGACTTGTGGTGCTGGCGTGAGCGATGGCCTGTTCGATCAGTTCGCCATCCACGTATCGCAAGCCGTTTTCCACCGCCGCGATCGCCTTCAGAAGACTTTCCTCCGCGTCGTGTTTGAAGACAATGCCATTCACTTTGGCGCGAATGGCCGCCAAAAGCTGGTCATCATCCATCTCGACCGTCAGGATGATTATCGGCCGGTCATCGCCGCTGCCGCGCAGCGCCTGCAGCGTTGATATGCCGTCCCGGCAGGGCATCCGCACATCGAGAAGGACAATGTCCGGATCTTCGCGTTCGATGGCGGCGAGCGTCGCATCGCCGTCTCCGGTCATCGCGACCACTTCATGCCCGCCCATTTTCAACACGGCGTCGACGCCCAGGCGAAAGAATGGATGATCGTCGGCTACCAGAATTCGCGACACAATCAGAACTTCCTGCCCAGTGACAACAGGCCGGACGAGCAGACACCCATCTGTTTTGACGCCCGATCCATGCCCGGCGCAATTCTTGCAAGGCCTGGCAGGCTACGTCAATCGCATGGGCGCACCTAATCAATAACATCGGTGTAAATCCGCGATCCGCTCCGCGTGTCCACCGATCCGAAATCGCATCAGCCCCTACGCCGATTTCGCAAAGAAACGCGCATTTCCCATGGCGACAACGGACTAGCTATATTTGCGAGCTTGTGTCATTATCTAACAGCTTATATCTTTGGATATTGCGAATCCTTCCTCGTAGCGTAACCGTTTGAGTGGCTAGCGGGCGTCCGGTGCGGAGTTGTTCAGATGACGGTGATGGGGCAAATCAACCTACGGAGCCGCATGGGCGTCATGCGGGGCGAACCAACCAGGAAGCTGAGCCTGGAGGGTAAGACTGCCTCGTTCAAGGGCGGCAACGACGCCGTGTATGTCAACAACCTGTCTCGGACCGGAATGCTGCTGGAAACCGCAGCCCCACTGTCCGTGGGCGAACAACTGCGGATTCTGCTTCCGGAAGAAGACTCGTGTTCGGCGATCGTGGTGTGGGCGAACGAGTCCATTTTCGCCTGCGAGTTCGGAAAGGCTCTCAGCACCGCGTCCATCAAGAGGATCCAGCTCCAAAGCCCGCCCGAACGTCGCGCCGACAACGAGAAAGACCACATGCTCACGGATGAGGCTCCAGGGGAAACGCTGGGAGAGCGTATCAGACGGCTACGGCGCAAGCGCGGCTACAGCATGGTCCACCTTGCCAGTCGTATCGGCGTCAGCAGACCAACGCTCTGGAAATGGGAGAAAGGCAGTGTCTTCCCGCGCCAGGACATGGTCCAGGTTGTCGCCCGCGTACTTGGCGTGCCCGAAAGGGAACTCATTTACGGCAGTCAGCACCCGAACGGTCGGCGCGAGCAACCCCGCGTTGCCCCCTTACAGAAGCCGGACGGAATGATCGCCGTCAAGAAAGCTGAAATCGCGGATCTCATAGGTGTCGACCCTTCCCAGGTCAGAATACTGATCGAAGCATAGCGCAGACGGCAGGAGAGATGGTGCACTCTTCCAGACTATTCGTAACCGTATCCCGAATATGATGGAATCCTGCCGTTTCCGCATCCCGTCGCCCCTCGCCATGAAGGCAGGGGCGACGGGCTGACGGACGCGAACAGCGTCCGCGCACATGCGATTGCGCAATGCAGAATTGTGGTTGAAACAGCGCACATTGTGCAGCATTAGGCGGTTCGAACTATCGGGGCGATGAAGTCCCGCTGGAATCGACGCGGCTCAACATGTTGAAGCTGCAAGCAAAAGCAGACGAATCGGTGGCAACGGCGCCGCGCGGCTCAATCCCTCAGGGGATTCGGGATGCGCGGTTTTTTTGTGTTGGAACGGCAATGCGCGGCACGAACGACGAGGGGAAGGACGGTCTGCGCCAGGGCGCAGTTGCATCGGCTGCGTCCCAGTGCTTCGCCTTAACGCAGGGCAATGGCCGCGATCAGTGCGATGAACAGGCCGGCGGAAACGATCTGCCAGAAGCGCACCGGATCGCGCTCGATCAGCGGGACATACCGCATGTCCACCCGCTCTACCGCCGCCCCGCCCTCCAGCGCGCGCAAGAGTTCCACAGCGTCACCGAAGCGCTCGTCAGGGTCGACCGCTACCGCGCGCATCATCGTGACGTCGAGCCAGGCAGGCAGTTCCGCGCGAAGCTTGCTGGGCGCCTCGAGCTTGCGAAAGCGCGGGCGGCTGAAAGCCTCGACCTCGCCGTAGGGGTAGCTGCGCGTGAAGATGCGCCAGAGCGTGACGCCGAGCGCGAACAGATCGGTGGCTTCGTCCCCGAGATTTCCGTTGAACATTTCGGGCGCCAGATAGCTCGGCGTGCCGGGGATTTCCTTGGCCTCGAATTCGTCCACGCGCGGCAGGCGGGCAACGCCCAGGTCGATCAGCTTCAACCCGCCGTCGGGCAGCAGGATCACGTTCTCGGGCTTGATGTCGCGGTGGATCACGTCGAGCCGGTGCAGCGCGGCCACCGCGCGGGTGAGCTTGATGGCGATCGCCAGACCGTCGGCCAGGCTCATGTGCGACTGGAGGCGATCTTCCAGCGTCTGCCCGCCATAGTAGGGCTGGACGCCGTAGAGCCGCGTCTGCCGCTCCTGCGGGACGGCGATGACTTCGCCGACGAAGGGACTGGTGACACGGCTGCCCACCAGAATTTCCCGCGTGAAGGCCAGGCGCGCGCCCTGCTCGGAAAGCAGGGCCGGCTTGGGGAACTTGACCACCACGGTCTTGCCGGTGGCGGTATCGGTGGCGCGGAACAGGCGGGTATAGCGTCCGTCGGAAAGCAGCTGATCCAGCCGGAATCCGTCCACGCTTTCCCCCTGCGAGGGCGGATCGAGGATGGGGAGCCTACCCACGTCTCCGGCCACGCTGTCGTGGCCCACAGCCGGCAGGCTGACGACATCGAGCACGATCGCGCTGGCATTGTCCTGGCTTCCGGCGGAGAGCGCCGCCTCGACGATCGCACGGGCGTCGGCATCGCCGGAGTTGCGCACCGCCAGCAGCTTCTCCAGCCTCCTTGCGGAAAGCGTGGCGTGGACACCGTCGGATGTCAGCAGCAGCCGGTCATGAACCGCCAGCGGCACCTCATGATGATCGAGCCGCAAGCGATCCTCGATACCGATCGCGCGGTAGAGGATATGCCGCTGATCAGGGTGGGAAAGCGTGTGATCCTGAGTCAGCAGCGTCAGCCGGCCGTCGCGGAAATGCCAGGCACGCGTATCGCCCACGTGGAGCACATGGCCCTTGCGTCCCTTGAGCACGAAAGCGGTGAAGGTCGTTGCCGCATGGGCCATTGTCTCGGATCGGCCCATGGCGGCCAGCCAGCGGTTGTAGGGCGCCATCACGCGATGGGCCGCCGCAGGCACGCCGATCGTGTCGGGCTGGTGATAGAAGCCCTCGATCAGCGCCCGCACGGCCAGTTCCGCAGCGATCCGTCCGCCTCGCGCCCCGCTCACGCCGTCGGCGACCGCGGCGATCATGCCGTGATGCGTGCGCTCCAGTTCGGTCGCCGTGTAGATCCCCGTGAAATCCTGGTTTTCGGCCCTGGCGCCCTTTTCACAGGCGAAGCCGCCGAGAACCAGCAATCGTCCTTCCGGTCGCACCATCGACGCCCCCATTCCCGCCCTTCGCATACGCATGCGAGGGGAGCGGCGTCGATACGTGCTCGTCAAGCAAATTCAATCGAGAAAAGGAAGCATCCCGCATGACTGGGAAATCGTTCTGGGAGTCTGGCCACCGGCCGACGCTCATCATGGCGTTCCTCTACTTCGACGTCGCCTTCATGGTGTGGAACCTGCTGGGTCCGCTTGCGCCGATCATCGCCGGCGAACTCGGCCTCAACCCCGCGCAGAAGGGGCTGATCATCGCCGTGCCGACGCTGGCCGGCGCGGTGCTGCGGCTCGTCAACGGCTTCCTGGTCGACCGGATCGGCCAGAAGGTGACGGGAGCGATCGGCCAGCTGATCGTGATCGCCGGACTCTTCGTTGCCTGGTGGTTCGGCGTGTCGAGCCTTGAGGGCGTCATCGCCGTCGGCGTGATCCTCGGCTTTGCCGGTGCGTCCTTTGCCGTGGCGCTCCCGCTTGCATCGCGCTGGTATCCGCCCGAGCATCAGGGCAAGGCGATGGGCATTGCCGGCATGGGTAATTCGGGAACGGTGCTGGCAGCCCTCTTCGCCCCGCTGCTTGCGCACGCTTTCGGCTGGAACAACGTCTTCGGCCTCGCGCTGATCCCGCTCGTGCTGGTCTTCATCGCCTATATGCTGCTGGTCAAGGACAGCGCCGACCAGCCGCCCGCCAAGACCATGGGCGAATATGTCCGGGGCTATTTCCGCATGCTGGGCGAGGGCGATGCCTGGTGGTTCATCCTGTTCTATGGCGTGACCTTCGGCGGCTTCGTCGGACTTGCCGGCTCGCTTCCCAGCTGGTTCACCGGCGAGCTCTCCATGACGCCGATCCAGGCCGGCTACGCGACCGCCGCCTGCGTGTTCGTCGGCTCGCTCGTCCGCCCCGTCGGCGGCGCCATGGCCGACCGTATAGGCGGGATCCGGACGCTCTCGCTCGTCTATGCCATATCCGCGCTGCTGCTCGCCGTCATCAGCTTCGCCCCGGTGAGCTTCCTGGTCATGTTCCCGCTGTTCTTCGCGGTGATGGGCGTGCTGGGCATCGGCAACGGCGCGGTGTTCCAGCTCGTCCCGCAGCGCTTCCGTAACGAGATCGGCGTCATGACCGGCCTCGTCGGGTTCGGCGGCGGCGTCGGCGGCTTCTACCTCGCATCCTCGCTAGGCCTCGCCAAGCAATGGACGGGTTCGCCCGCGGCCGGATTCCTGATCTTCGCCGGATTGGCGCTGATCGCGCTGGCAGGCCTTAGCTCGGTCAAGAAGCGCTGGCGCACCACCTGGGGTGCCGCCATCCAAGGCGTGCGTATCTGATCGAACGCGGAAGGATCGGCAGCTTCCCGACAACCTCGACGCACAGCGTAGTCCCTACGCTGCACGCAAGGCCCAAGTCGCCGTGCGGCTTGCCCGCACGGCGATCAGGCGAGCGAGGCAGACCCGGGCGCGCGGCCGGTCACGAGAAGATCGGCACGATCTGCGGCAGATCGACCGTCGTGCGGATGCCCGGTTCGGCCGCGCAGACGGCGGGTACGGCGTTGACCGGGCGATGCGCGGTCAGCCCCGGCGTATATGCCGCATAGTCCTCATCGGAAACGGGGAAATAGATGTCGACCTTCACCGGCGTGTCGCCCTCGGTGGTTATCCTCCAACCGGATTCGCGCAGGTTCCAGTCGTCCTCCACGTCGGTAGTGACATACCAGTTGGCCCGAAAGCGTAGCACGGGCTGGCCCTTGTGCTTGCATGTGATCGTCGTGCGCATTGCGCCGACCGTGCCGGCGGGAACCTTGCCGGCGGCGATCTCGATGTCGGATTTCGTCGCCGAAAGCTCGCCTACGGCCTCGATCTCGTCCGCCGGCAGGTCGATGGCTGCGGCGATCTGCGAGAGCGAACTGCCGAAATCGCCCTTGAGGTGTTCGGCGCGGCGCTGGTCGAACGGCGCCATCGGAGCGGCGAAACCCATGATCCGAAACAGCATGTCCGGTGAATTGCGGCTCGATACGTCAGCATATTCGTCAATCGTCAGCAGGCCGTGGCGGCGCTGCAGAGAGAGAAGCGGGATCGCCAACGCCTCGGTGCTGAAGCCGGGGCTGGAACCCGTGCTGTAGATAGAGGTGCCGCCTTTCGCGCAGGCTTCCTCGATCCTCGCGCGGTTCACCGGGTCCATCATCGGCGGGTAGTGAAAATCACCGCGTGTCGTGACCACGTTCTTGCCCGAGGCCAGCAGGGCGCAGAGTTCATCGTAATCGGTGCCCTGGCGCATGTAGAGCACGCAATCGGCATCAAGAGCGATCAGTTCCTCGGCCGAATTGGTCGCCTTGATTCCCGTTTCGGGCAAGCCGCAAAGCGCGCCGGCATCCTTGCCGACCTTCTCGGGCGAACTCACCCAGAGCCCGACCAGCTCCATCCGCGGATGCTCGATGACCGTGCGCAGCGCGCGGCTGCCGACATTGCCCGTCGCCCACTGGATCACTCTCCAGGTCTTGCCTTCCGGCATCGCATTTCTCCCTAGCCCTGTCGCAATCAACGCCGGCTCGGGGCATTCCCGAACCGGCGTTGCCTTGCCGCATTAGGTCAGAGGCGAACAGCACCGGCAATCCCCTATTGGGGACGCCAGCGCGGAGGGCTGTCAGAACTTGACGCCGACTTCCCCGCCGAACGTGACCGGCTTCGACCAGTTCGTCCCGATGCCGAAGTTCGAATACTGGACCGCCGTGCGATAGCGGCTGTCGGTGACATTGTCGCCGTAGGCCGCAATGTACCAGCGATCGTCCGGCGCGGTCCACTGCGCGCGCAGCGACAGGGTCTCGTACCCGCCCTGACGGAACTGGATACCGGAGGGGCCGAAGAAGAAGCTCGACGAATAGGAAAGGTTACCCGACAGCGCGAGTTCGCCCCCGCCAATCTCGGTCGTGTAGCGCGCGCCGACGAACCCGGTGAACTCCGGCGTGCGCTGCATGGTGACGTTCTCGAGATCCTGTCCAATCACAAGGAAGGTTACGCCGTTGGGCGCGCAGTTGGCATTGAAGAAATCCTGCCCGAAGTCGGAGCACCGGGTGTAGATCGGAGCATTGTTGAACTCCTTGTACCGCGCATGCACCCAGGAGGCGCCCGCCGAAAACTGGAACGCCGGACTGAAGTTGTAGCGAAGCTGGCCTTCCAGACCGTAGATTTCCGATTTGGCGGCATTGACGATGCTCGCCGTGCCCGCCTCGAAGAGCGAGATTTGCAGGTCCTTGTAGTCATAGTAGAAGCCCGCGCCCTCCAGCGAGAGACCGGCGCTTTCATACTTGAAACCGACCTCGTAGGCATTGATCGTCTCGGGCTTCACCTGGGCGCATTCGAAGGGAGCATTCTGGCACGATCCGCCGACGTCGATGATCGCCGCCTTGTACCCCTTGGTGTAGGACGCATAGATGCTGGTCCGGTCGGTCGGCTTGTAGCGGATCACGAAGCGAGGCGTAATGCGGTCGTCTTTCGCAAACTCCGCCGCTTCGGGTTGAAACTCCGATATATAGACGCGGCCGCCGGGCGCCTCGGGCTCCGTCCCCATATCGAAGATACCGTTTCCGTTGAGATCAAGGAACGGCGCCAGGAAACGGGTATTGAAATAGGCATCGTCCACCTTGTCACGCGCGTAGCGCGCGCCGGCCGTCACGAACAGGCGGTCGGGGACGATTTCGTACGTTGCGTCGAGGAACGCGGCATAGCTCTTGACCGTCGTGCTCGACCCGCCAAACCGGATCCGCTCGCCAGGACCGCTCCCGGCATTGTCGATAAATGTGATATACTGGTCCTTGTTCTGGAAATAGAACAGGCCAGCGGTCCATTGCAGCCGGGTTCCCGGCTTGGACGTCAACAGGATTTCCTGGCTCCAGGTCTCGTTGTTGTTCGGCAGGCCGAGCTGGAAAATGTCGGCTCCCGAATAATCGAGATCGAGCGAGGAATTGACCTTCTCATTGCGATACTGCGAATAGGACGTCAGGTCGGCGAAACCAAGGTCGGCCTTGATCGTACCTTGCAGGACGTCGGTGTTCGAGCGGAAGAACTCGGGCACGGAGCCCGATGCGATCTTGTTCTTGGCGGTGGTGAACGTCCCCGGGATTCCGCCGAAGGGCGCTCCGAGACCAAACTCGTCGTTCTCGAAGGTCGCGGCCAGCGTGGACGAGGGATCGTCGACCTGCCCGTGCTTGTAACGCAGCAGCACTTCGACGCTGTCCGTCAGCTCGGCCTTCATGCTCAGGCGTACCGACCAGTTCTCGTAGTCGCCAACGCGCTTGTCGTTGTTCGAGATGTCGTGCAGCCAGCCGTCGCCGCGCCGGTACTGCCCCTCGATGCCGAGCGCGACACGGTCGGAGATAACATAGTTCGCAAGCCCCTCGACCGCGGCCTCGTTGTAGCGGCCGTACCTGGCCCGGCCTTCAAACGAATTGCCGGCGGTGGAAGGCTCTCTGGTCGAGACCAGAATCGCGCCGCCTGTCGTATTGCGGCCGAACAGCGTGCCCTGCGGTCCCTTCAGAACCTGAATCCCCTCGACACTGATGAGATCGAAGTCGGCCGCCAGCGGGTTGGGCGAATAGAAGCCATCGACATAAATACCGACATTGCCGCCGCCGCCGGAGGTTATCACCGCCGTACCGATGCCACGGATCGTCGGCTGGAAGAACCCGCCGGAAAAGTCGAAACGCAGCGCCGGGGTCATCTTGCCGATGTCGGAGAGCTGCGCAACATTGGCGGTTGCCAGGGCCTCGCTGCTCAGGCTGGTGATGGTGATCGGCACGTCGACCTGCGCTTCCGAGCGGCGCTGCGCGGTGACGATAATCACGCTGCTATCGCTGGCGGCCTCGCCGACCTGCTGGGCGAAGACCGGCGCCGGTGCCAGCGCCGCCAGACCTACCAGCCCGAAGACGGACGCTGATGTCCTACCAAATCTCATAATTTCCCTCCCTTTGACCTTTCGCGGCCCTTCGAATGAAGCGCGCGCGGTGCCAGTCTTTTGACTGTACAAGCGTTCAAATACCGCGAGCAACAAGTTGCCGCAACAAGTTGTTAAACAACGCGCCGCCGATCAAGGCCCGATCCAGTCGAGCGTATCCTGCCGCGGATCGTAAGATTCGGCCTTCCAGCGCACCGAACCGAAGGGCCGCTCGAGCCTTCGCCTGACTCTCCGCCCGGGCCGCGTACGGTTGTAGGAATCCGCCGCCGCCTGGATGTCGAAATCGGCCTGGCTGTAGCGATCGCGCATGCGCAGGTAGTCACCCCAGGTCGGGCAGTGATAGCGCTCGATCCACAGCGCCGGATCGGCGATGTCGCGCGAGATCGACCATTGAAAGCCGCCGATGCGCTTTCGCACGCCCTGCATATTCATCATCACGCCGTAGAATTCCCGGGCCTGCTCCGGGTCGACGTCATATTCCACTTCGACCACGATCGGCCCCGAACGCAGCGTCAGCGGCATGCCGACCTCCGGTTCATGGCCGATCTCCACGGTGGAGTTGTCGGCCTCCTGATCCCGCGCCAGCGGCAGGATGAAACCGAGCAGCGCGGTACAGGCCACCGCGATGCCCGAAACGACGAGCGCAAAGGACACGTCATAGGCTCCGGCGACCAGGCCCCAGCCCCAGGCGCCGATGCCGATCCCTGCGGTAATGGCGGAGGAGAACAGCGAAAGCGCTCTTGCCGTCACCCAGCGCGGGGCCGAGAGCTGGACGGTGACGTTGAGCATGGCGATTGTCAGGATATTGCCCGCCCCTACGATCAGGAACGCAAGGCAACTGAGCACCAGCGAATGGCTGAAACCGATGATTACAAGCGCCATCCCGCTGGACACGGCGAACAGGCGCACTGCGACTTCAGTCGAAATCCGATCACGAATGCTGCTCACGAAAAGCGCGCCGCCCACGGCTCCCACACCTTGCGCTCCAAGCAGAATGCCGAAGGTTGCGGCATCGCCGGCGAGAAGGTTCTTGGCGACGAGAGGGGCGAGCGCCGACGCGGTCGCCGTCGTCAGGCCGAACGCCAGAACGCGCAGCAGCGCGGTGCGGATCGCCGGCGCATGAAGGGCATAGCGTCCTCCGCTGATGATCGCCCGGTCGATCCGTTCGGGAGGAAGCCGGGAAGGAACGTGCTTGCGGCGCCAGAAGAAGAACGCGGTGAGCAGCGGCAGGTACAGCAGCGAGGTCATCCCGAACACCGCCTTGGCCCCGTAGAGGACGACGATAACGCCCCCCAGCGCGGGCCCGAAGCTGCGCGCGACGTTGTAGCTGATCGTGCCCAGCGCAACGGCAGCGGGCAGATGTTCACGCGGTACCTGTTCGGGAATCGACGCCTGCCAGGAAGGCGAGAACAGCGCCACGCCCGCGCCGATGAGTACGCAGAACAGCAGCAACATCCACGGCGTCGTCAGGCCCATGAAGGCGAGAACAGTCAGCAGCGCCGCGCAGAGAGAGCTGAAACCCAGACCGGTCATGGCGATCCGACGCCGGTCGAACATGTCGGCAATGGCCCCCGCCGGCAGCGTCACCAGCATCAGCGGCAGCATCATCGCGCTCTGGACCAGCGCCACCATTGTCGGGTCGGAACTTAGACGCGTCATTTCCCAGGCCGCGCCAACACCAAGGAACAGCTGCCCGAAGTTAGAAAACAGACTGGCCGTCCAGATGCTGCGGAACGTCGGTACCCGCAGGGGAACGAACGCGCCGCCGCGGCCAGCTCCGGCTGCTGCCCTGGATTCGGCACTCTTTTCGCCGGACATACTCTGTTCTTCCCCGCGGTTGCTTCTGGGCCGCGATCTTGTCCGGCAGGACCCGTTCGTCAAGCCGAGGCAATCGCAAGGATGGGGGTTTGAAACGGATGTCCACGCTTCCGATATACTAACCGTTGCAAGCAATCGCCTCTGCGATAGGACGCCGCCGGTCGATTGCAATTCAGTAAGCGCCCTAGCATGACCCCGCGCGGTGACGGCGGCGAACGCACGCCAAGCCGGGATTTCAAGGAGACCTTTTCGTGACCGAGGCCTATATTATCGATACCGTCCGTACGCCCCGTGGCATCGGCAAGATGGGCAAGGGCGCGCTCTCGCAAATGCACCCGGAACATCTTTCGGCGGCCGTTCTCGCGGCTCTCAGGGATCGCAACGGCTTTGATACCGCAGATGTCGACGACGTGATCTGGGGCGTGTCGGCCGCGCTCGGCCTCCAGGCCGGCGACATCGGCCGCATGGCAGCGCTCGACGCGGGCTACGACGTCAGGGCCGGCGGTGTAACGCTCAACCGGTTCTGCGGATCGAGCATCACCTCGACCAGTTTCGCCGCCGCCATGATCAAGTCGGGTATGTCGGACCTGATGGTGTCGGGCGGCATGGACATGCTCTCCTATGCCAACATGATGGGCATGAAGATGCGCGAAGCCGGGGTCGGCAGTGCCGGGATGGGCGCCGGTAACCCGCGCCTGCAGGCCAAGCACCCGCAGTCGAACCAGGGCATTTGCGCCGATGCCATCGCGGCGATGGAAGGGATCACGCGTGAGCAGCTCGAAGAGCTGGGCGTCGAAAGCCAGCGCCGGGCGGCCAGGGCCATCGCCGAGGGCCGCTTCGCCAAGTCGACGATCGCGGTGAAGGACGATGAGGGCAACGTCATTCTCGACCACGAGGAGTATCCCCGCCCCGACACGACGCTCGAAAGCCTTGCCCAGCTCAAGCCGGCGTTCGAGATGTTCTTCAACATGCCTTCAGAGCCGGGCGGGAAGACCTTCGCCGAACTCATCAATCAGGTCTATCCAGACGTCGAGATCAAGCCGATCCACCATGTCGGCATCTCCTCGGGCGTGGTCGACGGGGCTTCGGCAATCCTTCTCGCCTCGAAGGATTATGCCGAGAAGCACGGCCTGAAGCCGCGCGCGCGCATCGTCGCCATGGCCGAAACCGGCGATTGCCCGACGCTGATGCTGAATGGACCGGTGCCGGCAGCCAGGAAGGCTCTTGCCAAGGCCGGGTTGACCAAGGACGACATCGACACCTGGGAAGTCAACGAAGCCTTTGCGGTCGTCGTCGAAAAGTTCATCCGCGATCTCGATCTTGACCGGGCCAAGGTCAATCCGAACGGCGGGGCGATCGCACTCGGCCACCCCATCGCCGGAACGGGCGCGATCCTGATCGGCACCGCCCTGGACGAACTCGAACGCACCGGCGGACGCTATGGCCTTATCACCATGTGCGCGGCCGGCGGCATGGCGCCGGCAATCATTATCGAGCGCATCTGAAGCGGGATCGTTTCGAGGCCGGTGGGGCTCTCGGAAAGCCAAGACAAGGAGCCAGTGTGACCAGCCCGGCGGACAAGACGTCAGCAGAATGCCCGAAGGACCCGTTCATGGAGGGCGACCTCAGCCATCGGCGCCGGGTCAGCCTTCGCATGACGGTGATCGCCCGCCTCCAGCGCAACAATTTCGACCGCAAGGTCACGGACCTGAACGTCACCCGCTCCCAATGGGCGATGATCGCTGTCGTCGCCCGCTACCCCGGATCGACGCAGCGGACGGTCGCGGAATACCTTGAGATGTCGGAAGCATCGGCCGGCCGCCTGATCGACCGTCTCTGCGCGGACGGATTGCTGGAACGGCGCGATCGCCGCGATGACCGGCGCGCGCGCGCGGTCTACCTCACCGATGCCGCCGGTCCGCTCCTCGAAAAGCTCGGCAAGATCGCCAACGAGAGCGAAGAACGGATGTTCCAGGGGTTTTCGGACGAGGAGATCGAGCGACTTCTCGATTACATGAACCGGATCTACGAGAACGTCAGCCGGGGCTGAGCCGGCCCTCTCTCCACAGGGACGCGTCTTTTACAAAGCGGTCGAAAGCGGGTCGCCGCTTTCCCCCGCGGCGGCGAAAACAGAAAGGGCGGCGCCGAGGCACCGCCCTTCCCGTCTTGAGAGCTTGTGAAGGCTTAGCGCGCCGCAGCGATTTCCTTCTTGGACAGCGAGGTGGTGATCTTGTCGTCGACCACGCTCAGGGTCGAAGCCGGAACCGTGACGAGGCGACCGCTCAGGATGATCTGCGGATCACCTTCCTGGTTAACGCGGTAGATCGACGCGATCCGGTAGCCATGCGAGCTGTAGAGCATCTTGCCGGCGTTGATCTCGGCCGAAACAGCAGCCTCGGGGGTTGATTCACCAGCCGACTGCTCAGTCTCGGCGAAGACCGCGGTCGGGAGGGCCGCAATGGTGGCGAAAGCCGCAAGCGGGACAAACTTCTTCATTGTGCAATGACTCCGAAATTCCAAACTCAGGGAAAGTTTATTCAATTGCTAACCTAGGTTGGTAGTTGGTCCCGCATGTGTCAATTGTCATTATTGCAAGCGCTAACGCGGATTGCCAAACTGCCAGAATCGGCGGAGATTCGTGATTCTCAGACAGTTTCCGCCGCAAAACACGGCTCGCCATGGCCACGTGACCGCCCCCGGTCACGTCCTTGATCGTCGGCACGATGGGGTCCGCGGTTGATCCCCCCTGCGATTCCGCGCAAACCAAAATTCGTGCATGGTGAACCCGTTTTTTGCGGTCTCTCATCGTTTCGTAATTGAAATTTCAAACACACAGGACTGGCAGCAGATGTCGACAAAGGTCATGCAGGGCGTACGCGTCCTCGAAGTGGCGCAGTTCACCTTCACGCCCGCCGCCGGCGCGATCCTCGCGGACTGGGGCGCGGACGTCATCAAGATCGAGCACCCGGTGCGCGGCGACACGCAGCGCGGCTTTCTCAACATGGGCGGCGTCCAGCTCGACCCGATGCGCCACACGCTTTTCGAGCACCCCAACCGCGGCAAGCGCAGCGTCGGCATCGACCTGTCGACGCCGGAAGGTCAGGAAGTGCTCTATGAGCTCGCCAGGCAGTGCGACGTCTTCCTGACCAACTACCTCCCACAGGTGCGCCAGAAGAACAAGTTCGACATCGAACACATCCGCGCGGTCAATCCGAACATCATCTACGCGCGTGGATCGGCGCTGGGCAACAAGGGGCCGGAGCGCGAGGTCGGCGGCTTTGACGGCACCTGCTTCTGGTCGCGCAGCGGCATCGCCTATTCGATGACGCCGGAGGAACTTTCAGGCCCGCTGGCCCAGGGCATTCCCGCTTTCGGCGATTCCATCGGCGGAATGTTCATTGCCGGCGGCATTTCCGCTGCTCTCTATCATCGCGAAAAGACGGGCGAAGCGACCGAAATCGACGTTTCGCTGCTCAGCGCCGCGGCCTGGGCCTCGGGCGCGTCGATCGCGCAGGTCGCCGAGACCGGCGTGGTCACCCGCAACGCGATGCCCGGCTCGGGCGGCGCAACGCGCAATCCCTTCATGGGCAATTACCAGACTTCCGACGGCGGCACGATCAACCTGTGCACCATCTCGCCAACGGGGCACATCCGCAGTCTGTTCGAGCATGTCGGCGCACCCGAGGCGGCGGACGATCCACGCTTCTCCGAGCCACGCGCGCTGTTCGAGAATGCTGGCGCGGCGAGCGACATTCTGGTCAAGGCCTTCGCGGCCAAGCCCTTCGAATATTGGCGCCAGCACCTCAAGACCTTCTCGGGACAGTGGGCGCCGATCCAGAGCTTTGCCGACCTGCTGACCGACGAGCAGGCGCTTGCCAACGACATGATTGTCGAAGTCGAGGCCGCCGACGGCGGCGCGCCGCTCAAGCTGGTGCGAGGGCCGATTCAGTGGAATGGCGAACCGCTCGCGACCGAACGATCGCCCCAGGCCTCGGAACACACCGAGATCGTGCTCATGGAGATGGGCGTCGAATGGGACAAGATCGAGGAGTGGAAGGCCAAGGGCGCCATCGCCTGAAGCTTTGGTTGCGATATTCGAAGTCAAGCGGCTATCATGCCAATGGCCAGCTCGCGTGGTTCGAAACCCCTGACATTCCGCGAGATAAAGCGCTACATTGAGACAAACGATACAAGGAATTTGCGATGAAGCCAGGTACCCGACTGAAAAGCGCCGCCTGCGATACCGAGGTGATGGTGATCCGTTGCGCCGACGGCCAGATTGAATGCGGCGGGGCGCCGATGGGCGAGGCCAAACCCGCCGAGGCAGCTCCGC
This sequence comes from Novosphingobium endophyticum, assembly GCF_014640675.1. Taxonomy (GTDB): domain Bacteria; phylum Pseudomonadota; class Alphaproteobacteria; order Sphingomonadales; family Sphingomonadaceae; genus Novosphingobium; species Novosphingobium endophyticum. The sequence goes on from NZ_BMHK01000009.1 coordinate 39,043, forward strand.
TCGCGGCCGATTTTTCAGCCGGCACCCTGATGGGCAAGCGCTATGTCGATGCCGACGGCAAGTACGAGTTGCTCTGCGTCAAGCCGGGCAAGGGATCGCTTTCGGTCGACAGCGTGGCGCTGGTCGTGAAGGACGCCAAGCCGCTTCCGGCGTCCGACTGATCTTTCGCCGCGAATCCAGCAACTCGAACGCCGAGGCACAGCAGACCAGATGAACATCGCGCTCCTTCTCGAAATGGCGGCCGAGGCCGCGCCCGACCGCGTAGGCCTCGTCTGCGACGGTAAGCGCTGGACCTACGGCGACCTGCTCGACGCTGCGCGCGGCGCCTTCGAGCTGATCCAGGAGAGCCAAGCCGAATATGTCGCGCTGCTGGACGAGAGCAGCGAGGCGGCGCTGATCGCGGTGTTCGGCGCGGCGCTGGCCGGGGTGCCCTATTGCCCGCTCAACTACCGCTTGCCCGATGCCGACCTGAAGGCGCTGCTTGGCAGGATATCCCCTGCCCTCGTCATCGGCGACGAGGCGCGCGTGACAAGCATCGCGGGCGATCAGGGGCATCTGATCTATTCGCGCGAGGAGTTCAGCCTCAAGGCGCAGGAGACCGTGCCGGCTGACGATGCGCGCGAATACGATCCGGGCGAAGGCGTCGCGATCCAGCTCTTCACCAGCGGCACCACCGCCGCGCCCAAGGCGGCGATCCTGCGTCACTCGAACCTGCTGGGCTATATCCTCGGCACGGTCGAGTTCGGCTCGGCCGACGAGGAGGACGCCGCGCTGATGGTCGTGCCGCCCTACCACATCGCCGGCATCTCCGCCCTGCTCTCCTCGATCTATTCGCTGCGCAAGATCGTCATGCTGCCCAGCTTCTCCCCGGAAGGCTGGCTGAACCTTGTCGAGGCGGAGAAGATCTCCAACGCCTTCGTCGTGCCGACCATGCTGACGCGCATCATTGATGTGATGGAAAAGGGCCTCGCCAAGGATGTCTCATCGCTGCGCGCCATTGCCTATGGCGGCGGCAAGATGCCGCTCGAGGTCATCCAGAAAGCGCTCGAGCGCTTCCCTTCGGCCGGCTTCACCAATGCCTATGGCCTGACAGAGACCAGCTCGACCATCGCCCTGCTCGGTCCCGAGGATCATCGCGAAGCCCTGGCGTCCGACGACCCCAAGGTCCGCGCGCGCCTCACTTCGCTCGGTAAGCCGATCCCCACCGTGGAGATCGAGATCCGGGGCGAGGATGGCAAGCTCGTCCCCGTCGGCGAACCCGGCGAGATCTACGTGCGCGGTGAGCAGGTCTCCGGCGAATACAAGGAAAAGAGCGCGCTTGACGCCGAAGGCTGGTTCCCCACCCGCGACGCGGGTTACATCGACGAGGACGGCTATCTCTTCCTTTCCGGGCGAGCCGACGACGTGATCGTGCGCGGCGGCGAGAACATGTCGCCGGGTGAGATCGAGGACGTGCTGCTCACCCATCCCGCCGTGGCCGATGCCTGCGCCTGCGCGATCCCCTCGGTCGAATGGGGCGAGGCCGTGGGCGTCGCCATAGTCACCCGCGACGGTCACGAGTGTCCCTGCGAGACCGAAATCAAGGATCTGATCCGCGCCCGCCTGCGCTCCAGCCGGGTGCCGGAAAAGGTCGTGTTCGTGACTGAGCTTCCCTACAACGAAATGGGCAAGCTGCTGCGCCGCAAGGTCAAGGACGTTCTTGCCGACTGAGCCCCAGGCCGGCAATGCCGGGCCGCGCGGTCCGGCCATTCCGCTGGCGCGCTGGGCAAGCCGGCAGCTAGACGCCCTGGCTCGCGAGACCGGTTCTGCCGGTCTTGCCGCACTGGATGGCCCCACGCTGCTGGGCGAACGCGGCTCCAACGGCGGCTATGTCATCAACGGCAAGGTTTCGGCGGGCCTGGGCGGCAGCCGTCTTCTGCCCACGCGCGATGGTCGCTGGTTCGCGCTCACCATCATTCGCGAGGTCGACCGTGAGCTTCTGCCCGCCCTGTTCGGCGAACCCGATCTCGACATTCGCGACGCGGACGCCATTGCGGCGGCGGTGCTGCGGCATGATGCGGATGAATTGCTGGAACGCGGAAGGTCGCTCGGGCTTCCGGTAGCCTGTTCCGACGAAAGGCCGAAGGCCGGCGCCGTCGAGATCATGACGCGCGGTGCGGCGCGCCAGCGCCCCGCTGGCCACAAGGCGCTTGTCGTCGATCTTTCGGCGATCTGGTCCGGCCCTCTCATCGGCCATCTTCTCTGGCAGACCGGAATGGACGTGGTGAAGGTCGAAAGCCCGACCCGGCCGGATTTGATCCGCCGCGACGATCCCGCGACATTCGACCTCATCAACCAGGGCAAGGCGAACGTCCTGATCGACCTCGCCGACGCTAGGCAGAAGGCCGAACTCGTAGCGCTGATCCGGCGCGCCGACATCGTGATCGAATCCTCCCGGCCCCGCGCCTTGCGGCACCTGGGGATCGACGCGGACGTACTGGTACGCGAGGTGCCGGGGCTGGTCTGGTTGTCGGTCACCGGGCACGGCGCGACGGGAGAACCCGCGAACTGGGTTGGCATCGGCAATGACTGCGCGGTTGCCGGCGGCCTCTCTCGCGCACTGGTCGAAATCACCGGTGAAATCGGCTTCGTCGGCGATGCCATTGCCGACCCTCTCACCGGCATCATTGGCGCGCGCGAAGCCCTGCGCGCGTACCGGAGCGGCGAGGCACAGCGCATCGGCCTTTCCATGAGCGCGATCGTCGCCACGGCCCTCGCCGAAGAGCGCGCCTTCGATCCCGGTCTGCTGGAAGCCGAACTGCGCGCCTGGGGCGAGGCGACGGGCAAGCGCTTCCCCTGCATTCCGCGCCGCGCTTTGCTGGCCGAAGTGCGGCAGCCCGGCGCCGATACGCGCCGCTACTTCCCGCACCTTGCGCCATGCTGATCCGCAATGCCGGAATCCACGGCGTGGGCGCGGGTGACTTGCGGTGCGAAGGCGGGAAGATCGCCGCGATCGGCGTGCTGGAACCGCGCCCCGGCGAAACGGTGCTCGATGCCCGCGGCGGCGCGCTGCTGCCGGGACTGCATGACCATCACATCCATCTCGCCGGCCTTGCGGCGCGCAGGAACTCGGTTCCCTGCGGCCCGCCCGATGTCGTCGACGCCGGCGGCCTCGCGGCGGCCTTGTCCGTTCCCGGAGAGGGGTGGCTTCGCGGCGTCGATTTTCACGAGAGCGTGCTGGGCCGCCTGCCGGACGCCGCCACGCTCGACCGGATAGTGTCTCACCGGCCGCTGCGTATGCAGCACAGCACCGGGCGCATGTGGTTCTTCAACAGCATGGCTCTGGAAATACTGCTGTCGAACGCCGAACCCTCGCCGGGACTCGAGCGTGAGGGCGGACGCTTCACGGGCCGCCTGTTCGACGACGACCCCTGGCTGCGGCGGACACTTGCCGGCACGCCGCCGGACCTGGCCGACACAAGCCGCGAACTGGCGCGGTTCGGCGTGACCGGCATCACCGACATGTCTCCGCGCAACGACACGGTCATGGCGGAGCATTTCGGGCGGCAGCGCCGGGAACGGAAGCTGCGCCAGAACCTGATCCTCGCCGGCACCCTGTCGCTGATCGAGGCGCCGCCGCGTTTGTGGCTCCTGGGGCCTGCCAAGCTCCATTTGCACGAAGCCGCCCTGCCCGCCTTCGACGATGCGCTCGCATTCATCCGCTCGGCCCATGCTCAAGGGCGCGGCGTCGCCGTGCATTGCGTGAGCGAATTGGAGCTGGTCTTCACCTTGGCCCTGTTCGAGGCGGCAGGGACGATCCGGGGGGACCGCATCGAACACGCCTCCGTGGCCTCCCTTGAGCTCACCCAGCGGATGGCGGCGCTGCATTTGCAGGTCTGCGTGCAGCCGCACTTCATCGCCGAGCGTGGAGACCGCTACCTTGCCGAGGTGGAGCCGCGCCACCAGGCCGATCTTTACCGCCTGCGTACCCTTGCCAAGGCGGGCCTGCCTCTCGCCGGCGGCAGCGACGCGCCCTATGGCACCGCCGATCCATGGCAGGCGATGGCCGCCGCCGTTTCGCGCCGCACGGCGAGCAGAGCGGTGATCGGCGGCGGCGAAGCCCTGACGCCCGAGGAGGCGCTTGCGCTCTACCTTGCCGATCCCTTGGACCTCACACGGCAGCGCGCGATCGTGGTGGGCGAACCGGCCGACCTTTGCCTGCTGGACCGGCCATGGGCGCGGGCGCGGGAATGCCTCTCAAGCGCGAATGTCGCCGCGACGCTGATTGCCGGCAGCTAGTCCACCAGCGCATCGACTAGGCCCCAGTCCAGCGCCTCGCGCGCGTTCAGACGGCGGCCGGAAAGTATCATCAGAAGGGTCCGCTGCGGCCCGATGCGCCGCGACAGCGACACGCAACCGCCCGCGCCCGGCAGGATGCCCATGGACAGCTCGGGCAATTGAAACCAGGACCGCCGCGTCGCCGTCACCCGCCCGGCGAAGGCTGCGAGTTCCAGACCGGCCCCGACGCAGGCACCGTCGATCTCCGCTTCCAGCCTCTCCGCGCAGAGAATGGCTTCGCGTGCGGGCAAGGTACGGCACCGGATCGCATGCGCCGTTACCGGGTCGCACGTCGTGCCGAACTCGGCCAGATCCGCCCCCAGGCTGAAAGCCTTGCCCTCCGCGCGCAGTACGACCCGTTCGATCGTCCTGTCCGCGTTGGCCAGCGCGAAAGCCTCGTGCAGCCCGTCGCGCATGGGGCGGTCGATCGCGTTCCCCGCCTCCGGACGATCGAGCGTCACGGTCAGGACGTCCCCGTTCCGCTCCAGTCCGACCCTGCCTGCTTTCTCCTGCGAGTGCGCTGACGACTGCCGCTCGATCCAGGTCCTGTGCGCCTCGCTGCCCTGAAGCATGGCATAGGCGAACGACTCGGCCGTCAGCGCGTCGGCGCCTTCGAGGCGCGGGAGCATCCGAAGGAGCTGCGTAACCGTCATCGCTGCCAGGGGCTGGGCCCGAGCCGCCGCGATGAGTGCTTCGATCCGGTACGGCGATTCCACGATTGTATCCACCGCGCCCGCCATCGGGTGCGCACGATTCCCCACGCCGATAACCGGGTACGGAGGGAGGACGAGCTGCGAAGGAGAATCCGGCTCCCGGTCGAGATCGACGATGCCGATATCCAGACCGGCCGGCGACTCGCCAAGCGCCAGTTGCTCTCCAGAAATCGTCAGGCCTGCTTCAATCATGCGTTGTGCGCGGTTCGCCCTGCCCGTTCGCCCCGCAAAAACCATGAACCGGCCGATCCCGCTTGACCAGTCCCGAAAAAAGAAAACCCTCTCATTCCTGCCGAACGAGCCCACTGCGCCTGCCTCATGCCTGGAAACCGGATTGCGATCATCCCGACACCGTATACCTGCACACAGGGCCTTGCTGAACAGCACTGTTGATGCTAACCAAGCTGAGTAAAAAACGAGTCGGCTTCACTTTCGAGAGCTGACCCAGGGGCGGAAGCGAGTTCCACAACCACTCAGAGGGAGGAGAGACCTCATGGCTGGCAAGACGACGTCATCAAACAAGGCAAAGATCGCGCGCCGCGTGATCGAGGTGTTGGAATACTTCGACGACACCCATCGTGAAGCGACCGTGATGGACATCGTCCGCCGCTACAACCGGCCGCAGTCCAGCACTTCGGAACTCCTCTCGAGCCTTGTCGAGCTTGGTCTATTGCATAAAGACCCCTACTCGCGCGCCTACAGCCTCACACCGCGAGCCGCCCTGCTCGGCACGTCGGGTCAGCCCGAACTGATCCGTGACGGCCGCGTCGTGCGGCTGATGGACCGTCTTGTCGCGCAGACCGGCCTGTCGGTTGCCCTGCACGCGATGGTCGGCCTCGACGCGCAGATCGTCAGCTGGCGCCACGGCCCGCGCGCGCCGGCCGCCACCCGCGAACTGACCGGCGGCGTCAAGGAGCCGCTGGTGCGCAACGCTGCCGGCTTGCTCATGCTTTCAACCATCGCCCGCCCGCGCTGTGAAGGCATGGTCCGCCGCCTCAACGCCGAAGCGGACGACCTGTCAAAATTCCAGTTCTCGGAAGTGATGGCCCTCATCGACGGGTGTCGCGACGCGCGCCACATCCTTGGAGCGGCCGGGTTCAACACCGGCGTCGAGGCGGTTTCCGGCCTCATTCCACGCCAGCCCGAAGGGCACCCGCTGGCCGTCAGCATCGTCTATGGCAAGGATGACAAGGTGAACCCCGAGACGCTGTTGCAGTGCATGGGCGACGCCATGCGCAGCTGCCTGCCCGATCCGGATGCGACCACCAACGTGGAACAGTTCCCGCACGCAGCCTGAACACGGTTACCCGGCGGCACCGGCCGCCGGGCAATGACCCTGCGAACAGGTATCAAGCGTCCTGCGTGGCCCCACGCGACGGACCGTCGCTGTCTTCGTGACGCGCGAACATTTTCATGATGTCACCCGATGTAACCGGACGCACCTCGCCTTCCGGAAGCGGGCGCTCGCCCAGCGAGGACTTGGGCGTGGTGTCGACGCCTTCCGCCCTGGCCTTTTCACGCAGCGCACCAACGGTCAACTCTTCCTTCGCGTAGTGCCGGAAGGGGTCAAAGCGGAACCAGCGCATTGCATTTCCGTGGGTGATCTTCTCGATCTGCGCGTCGGTCAGGTGCCTGATCGTCGGCCATAGCCGCTCAGGCACGTCCGGCCATAGCGTATCGGAATGCGGATAGTCGCACTCGTAGGCAATGTTGTCCTCGCCGATGAATTCGATGTTCTGAAGGCCGAAGGCATCGTCGATGAAGCAGTTCAGGAAGTGCCGCCTGAACATCTCGCTCGGCTTCATGTCCTGGAAGCGCGAATGCGTCCAATACTTGTGGCGCGAGTTCGAGAAGTCGGCCCGCTCCGTGAAATAGGGAACCCAGCCGATCGATCCCTCGGACAGGGCGATGCGCATGTCCGGGTACTTGTGCAGGGCTTCAAGCTGCAGCCAGTCCGATGCGGCGTAGGCGATCGTCATCGGCATGGTCGAAATCCACGCCTCGATCGGCGTTTCCATCGAGGCATGCGGCGCCGGATTGCCGCCACCGATGTGGAGGCAGATCGTCATATCGAGTTCGTTGATCGCCTTGTAGAAGGGATCCCAGTACGCGTTGTGAATGCTCGGCAGGCCCTGGCATGTCGGATTCTCGCTGATCGAGACGGTGTGGCACCCTTTGGCCGTAACGCGCTTCAGTTCGGCGATGGTCGCATCCATGTCCCAGGTCGGCAGGATCGCGCAGGGAATGAAACGGCCCGGATAAGCGCCGCACCACTCGTCGATATGCCAGTCGTTGTAGGCGCTGACATGCTTCACCGCGAGCTTCTTGTCCGGTACCCGGTGCAGGCGGCCGCCGGCGAAATCGAACACGCTGCCAAAGTTGAGCGAGGCCGCAACGCCGTTGACGTCCATGTCCTTGATACGCGCATGCACGTCATAAACGCCGTCGCGAAGCTGGTCGAGCGAGGTCGGCTCCATGCCGTATTCCTCGAAAGGCCGGCCGACCACCGCGTTCAGCGCGACCGAAGCGAAGCTCTGTCCCTGATAGACCCACAGGTCCTTGCCGTTCTCGTCCTTGATCAACTTCGGCGCAGAGTCGAGCAGTTCGCCGGACAGGTGGTTCTTGAACATGTCAGGCGGTTCGCTGATGTGATCATCGACGCTGATGATCACCAGATCGTTCATTTCCATAATTGCTCTCCCGGTTTGGTTCTTCTCGCGGGCGAGAACTAGCCGCCCGATTGGCCATGTACGGCCGAGAAACTGTCGCGAATGCCTTGCAGCGGCTGTCGCTCGTCGCCGCTGAAATCCTGAGGCTCCCGCCAGAAATCCACGTCTCCGGCCCGTTCGGGCTGAAATGCGTAGCAGCTTGGCAGCACGCCGACGGCGGCGCGGCGCTGCTCGCGGGTCATGGTCCGGCCATGGGCCACGAGGGACGCCCACTGCAGGAGCCTGGCGGCCTCCTGTTCCTCACCTTCCAGACTGGCAATCCAGTCGCGCAAGGTTACCAGCGTAAGCCCCGAAACATCTCCCGGCGACGCGAGCACGCCGTCACGTTCCACCCAGCGGTGCAGTGTCCGGCCGTTCCGCCTGATTTCCAGAATGCGTTTCGCGCCGTCGGGGTCGCTGACGTATACACGGTATTCGAGCGGCCGGCTATCCTGCGCATGAGCGGCAGCAAGCACGGCGAGGTCGTGCAGATGCGTGCAGTTGAGCTTCTTGTCCCGCCGCGCGGTTACTTCGGACAGGGCCACACCGGTAAAGGTGCCGACGAGAACGGCTTGCGCGTTGGGACAGATGTTCCACGGCGCACGGTCCGTGAGCGGCTCCACCGCCACTACCCTCTCGCCATCGTGACGCAGGCGAACCGCCATGCAGTGTAGGTCGTCCTCAAGCATAGCCATGACCGTGCCGTAACCCGGCTCCACCCGCAGCACGCGCCGGTAGCCCGGCATGGCCGCGATATCCTGCTTCTGGCACTCACCCATGGAACTTCTGGCCTTCTGGTCCGGGCTCACGTTGGTCTGCTGGCGCCAGGCTAACCCCCACCGGAGCGACCGGCCACCCGATTATGGATCGCGCGGCCCAACGCGGCGAGCCATCGCCGGCACGATTGCCGGGGGCTGGCGGTTTTTCGCCGCTGATCGCGCCTGTCCAATCGTGCCTGCGATAGCGCCAAAAACCGATTGAACACCTGTTCCTACTGTGGTGTTGAACTAGCGGGTAGCCCGCCTCAGGCGGCTTCATGACAACGATGATCTCTCGGGAAAGCCAGCGATGAATTTCGACCTCACCGAAGAACAGGAAATGATGCGCGAAACCTTCGCACGGTTTCTTGACGAGAATTCGAGCACCGTCCGCGTCCGCAAGGCGCAGGAAACCGGTGGGTTCGATGCCGCGCTGTGGGCGGGCCTCGCCGAACTCGGCGCATTCGCCATGCGCGTACCCGAGGAGGCCGGCGGCATGGGGCTGGGGCTGTTCGATGCCGCGCTGCTCATGGAAGAGGCCGGGCGCACGCTCGTTTCCGGGCCTCTCGCCGAGGCTCTCGTCGCCGCCCGTCTGCTGGGGCAGCTTGGCGGGCAGGACGAACTGCTCGAAAGCGTGATCGGCGGCGAGGCTGTCGCGACGATCGCCATGCACGACATGGCCGACAAGCCGGTCCAGTGGGTCGCCGGAGGCTCCGTGGCCGCGGCGGTGATCGCGCGGCGCGGCGCGGATATCGTGCTCGTCACGCCCGGTAAAAACGCTGGCAAGGCCGAACCCAATCTTGCGACGACACCGATCGTCGAAATCGATCTCGGCGCGGCATCCGCCACCGTTCTCGGGTCTGGCGAAGAAGCCCTTGCCGCGTTCGCGGCCGCGCTCGAAGAGTGGAAGCTCTACGTGGCGATCGGCCTTTCGGGCATTGGCCGCGAGGCGCTCAGGCTGGCGTCCGAATACGCTTGCGAGCGCAAGGCCTTCGGCCAGCTCATCGGCACGTTCCAGGGCATCTCGCATCCGCTCGCAGACCTGCTTTGTGACATCGATGGTGCCAAGTTCCTCGGCTGGAAGGCGATCCAAGACATATTCGACGGATCACAGGAAGCCGCTCCGACCATCTCGCTCGCCTACTGGTACGCCTGCGACGCAGCGGCGCGCGCCGTGGCGCAGGGCCTGCATACGTTCGGCGGTTACGGCCTGTCGGTCGAGTACGACATTCATCTCTACAACTTGCGCGCCAAGGCCTGGCCGCTGGTCGCGGGCGACCCGCAGCTCACGCTCGAGGAAGCCGGACGCCGTCTCTACGCGGGCGAAACCGTGTCGCTGCCCGAAGCAGGCGACGTGCCGATCGACTTCGACCTCGGCGATGAGGCCCGTCAGGTCTGCGCCGAGCTGGCCGAACTTTTCGCCACCAAGGTGACGCCGGAGCAGAAGGCCCGGTTCCACTATTCGTGGGAGGGCTACGTGCCCGAAGTGCACAAGATGCTCGCCGAGCACCACCTGCTTTTCCCCGGCCTGCCAGAGCACCTCTCGGGCCGCAGCATCCCGCCCTATGCGCGGATTGCCGCGATGGGCGAGCTGGAGCGGCAGGGTTACAACACGCCCGGCGCCAACGTCGCGGCCATAATTGCGATGATGATCGACAAGTACGGCAGCGACGAACTCAAGCGGGATGTACTGCCGAAGATCACCGGTGGCGACGTGCTCTGCTCGCTGGGCTATTCGGAACCGAGCTGCGGATCCGACGTCTTTGCCGCGCAGTGCAAGGCGACACAGCTCGACGACGGATCATGGCGGATCGACGGCACCAAAATGTGGACCAGCGGCGCCAACCTCGCCAGCTATGTCCTGCTGCTGGCGCGCACCAACCCCGACGTGCCCAAGCACAAGGGCCTGACCATGTTCATCGTGCCCCTCAAGACCGAGGGCGTGACGGTGCAGGCCGTCCACACCTTCCAGGACGAGCGCACCAACATCACTTTCTACGACGGCGTGGTGATCCCCGACGCCTGGCGCCTTGGCGACATCGACGGCGGTGTGAAGACGATGAGCGCCGCGCTCGAGCTGGAGCACGGCGGCGGTTTCTCCAAGGTCATCGAGGCCATGATCGAAGCGGCCGAGAAACTGACCGAAGAACTCGGCATCCTTGGCGAGACACGCACCCAGTGCCGCCTCGCACGCACCACGGCGCATCTGTGGGTCTCCGACATGCTGGCCTACCGCGCACAGTGGTCGAGCGTGGAGAAGAAGCCCAATCTCGGCTTCGGCCCGATGGCGAAGATGTATTCGTCGGAAAAGTTCCTCAGCGACAGCCGTGACCTGCTGGACCTGACCGCGCCGGTCTCGCTGTCCAAGCGCGATGGACCCGCCGGCTTCCTCAACCAGTGCTATCGTCATGCCGCCGGCACGACGATCTACGGCGGCACCAGCGAAGTGCATCGCTCGATGGTCGCCGAACGCGGCCTGGGCCTGCCCAGGACGCGCGGTTGAGAACGGGGAAGATACGATGAGCGAAGAAGCGCCGCACCTGCTGACCGAAGACGTCGACGGCATCCTGATCGCCACGCTCAACCGGCCTGACAAGCTCAACGCGATCAGCCGGCAGATGATGGACCTGCTCACCGAGGCGGTCCTGCGTTTTCGCGACACCCCTGAACTCAAGGTGATGCTGATCCGCTCTGCCGGGCGTTACTTCAGCTCTGGCGCGGACTTGCGAGGGGGCAAGCAGAACATCGTCTCGCCAGTCTACAACAGCAGCAGCGCGCGCGGCATCCGCGAGAACCATCGCCTCAACCTCAACAACATGCAGCAGTTGTGGGACGAGATGGAACACATCGAAAAGCCGTTCGTCGTGGCGCATCACGCGATGTGTGTCGGCGGCGGTCTGGAGATGAGCCTGTCGTGCGATTTTCGCCTTGCCGCGAAAAGCGCCGGCTATGCCTTTCCCGAAGGCCTGTTCGGCGTCCTGCCCGCATCGGGCGGCGTATCGCGCCTGACGCGCATCTGCGGTCCGCACTGGGCGCGCTGGCTGATCATGGCGAACAAGCCCGCCCCGGCGGACATGGCCTTCACGATGGGGCTCGTCCACCAGGTCTACGAGGACGAGACCTTCGAGCAGGAGGTCATGGACTTCTGCCGTCACCTGGCCAGGCAAAACGGTGAGCAGATGGGCGCAGCCAAGGTCGCCATCGAACTGTGCGCCGAAGTCGGCCGCGATTCCGCGCGCCATGTCGAACGCATGGGTAACAGCGGACTCATGCTCAACCCCGACTACATCAAGGGCATGGAAGAGTACCTCAAGGGCATCGGCGGCAAGGGCGGCAAAGGTTAAGCGGCGTGCGGGATATCTGACCCACCGTGATTGCCTCAGGAAGCCTCTCGGCAAGGAACCTTGCGCAGGTCGGGCTGGTTGCCCGGACAAGCAAGGTGACGCTGTCCGAGGGGCTTCCTGGGGCAACCCCTCCGGGGCGGGCCGCTTTTGGCCCGGCACAGCGTTGCTTGTCGGTCACTATGCATTGGCATGGCTCCCTCCTCGCGCCTCGCGCCAGGCCAAAATCGGCTCCGTCACGGTGGGTCAGATATCCCGCACGCCGCTCTAGGCCGTGTCGCCGCGCGCATCGCGGATCGCAAGTTCCAGCAGACTGGCGCCCGCCCGCAGATAACGGTCGTCGTTGAGTTCCGGCGGAATTCCCACGAGCGCCCGCAGTTCGTGATCGGTGACGAGGGTGATCGACCTTTCAATGCCGGTCATCACCATGCTTGCCATCGACGTGCTGTGCTGACCGGGAGCGACGTTCCGGCCCATCTGCCACACGAGCAGTTCGATGATCGGCCGCGTGCTGGTGATCCGGTGTTTCATCATGCGCTCGTCATGCTGGTCGGCCAGCGAGTTGCGCATATGAAGAAGCTGCGAATTGCGCGCCCAGAATGCATGGTAGGAGCGAACGAAAGCGTAGCAGTTTTCGTATAACTGTTCGTCCGGCCAGCGGTCGCGCAGGACCGCGAGATATCCGCTCTCGGCCGTCGCCAGGACCGGTTCGAGCACGGCGAGCAGCAGGTCCGTCAGGTCGGGAAAGTAGTTGTAGAGCGAAGTCAGGCCCAGTCCGGCGCGCCTGGCTACCGAGCCAAGCGTCACCGGCTCTTCATTATCCCCGAACAGTTCGATGGCCGCGGCAACAATGCGCTCGCGGGTCACCCGTCCCTTCCTGCCGAGCCGCTGACCGTTGAGATTGTGGCTTACGGACGCGCAGGCGTCGCTTACCGCCGCGGCAAGGGTGGGGGACAATGCGGCAAGATGCCGCGCGTCCTGCCTGTCCCCCTCACCCGCCATGCGGCGGCCCGCACTCAAGCCGGCTGGGCTTGCCCAACCGGCCATGCGAGAATCTTGACGTCGGTATATTCCTCGATCCCCTCGACGCCCCATTCGCGGCCCATGCCGCTGGCCTTGCAGCCGCCGAAGGGGATGTCGCCCGAAATGCACATGCCGTCGTTGACGCTCATGGAGCCGGTGCGCACGCGGCGGGCAATGTTGATCGCGCGATCGTGGCTGCCCGAGACCCCGCCCGACAGGCCATAGGAACTTTCGTTGGCGATGCGGATCGCATCTTCGTCATCTTCGTAAGGGATGACCACCAGGACCGGACCGAAGATCTCCTCCTGGGCAATACGCATGTCGTTGGTGACATCGACGAAGCAGGTCGGCTCGATGAAGTAGCCGCCGCCCTTGTCGGGACGGATATTGCCGCCCACCAGCAGCGTCGCACCCTCTTCCTTGCCCAGATCGATATAGCTCTTCACGCGCTCCATCTGCCGCCTGGAGATGACCGGACCCATGATATGCCCCGGATTGTCGACATCACCCCAGTTGTCGCCGAACTTGCCGTAGGCGCCCTGGAGGATGGCCTTGGCTTCTTCGTAACGGCTCTTCGGGACGAGCAAGCGCGACTGCACCGCGCAGCCCTGGCCGGCATGAAAGACCAGCATTGCCGTGGCCACGTCCATCGCGAAGTTGGGGGAATCGTCGAGAACGATCTTGGCCGACTTTCCGCCGAGTTCAAGGAACACGCGCTTCAGCGTGGCCGCGCCCTGTTCCATGATCCGCTTGCCTACGCCCGTGGAGCCGGTGAAGGAGATGAGATCGACGCGAGGGTCGGTCACCAGCATCTCTCCGGCAAGGGCCGGATCAGCGCCGAAGACGACATTGATTACGCCTTCGGGGAACCCTGCTTCCTGAGCCAGTTCACCGAAGATCGCGCCCAGGCCCGGCGTATCGGGAGCGGGCTTGAGAATGACGGTGCAGCCTGCGAGCAGGGCCGCGACGACCTTGCCGATATTGACGTAGAGCGGGACGTTCCAGGGAGTGATGGCGCCGACGACTCCGACCGCTTCGCGCAACCCGATACGCTTGTGCATCCGGCCGAAGGTTTCCTTCTCGCCATAATCCTTTTCCCATTCGACCTTGTCGAACACGGCCATGTAGTCGTCCCAGCCGTCGAGCGCCATGTCGACGTGGGCGCGGTTCACCGCGCCCTGGGCGGCGCCGGCTTCATGGATCGCCAGCTCACCCAGGCGCGCGCGGTTCTTTTCGAAGAGTTCACGGTACCTCTTCAGCAGCGCGACGCGCTTTTCGACATTGGTCGACCAGTCGGTGGTGTCAAAGGCCCTGCGCGCGGCGGCGATCGCTTCGTTGACGTCGGCGGCAGTGGCGTCGGCCGCCTTGCAGACCGGCTCGCCGGTCCAGGGGCTGATGACGTCGAACGTCGCGCCGCCGCTCGAATCGCGCAGCTTGCCGTCGATAAAGAGCTTGGCATCGGGAAGAGTTGTCATCGTATTTTCCTTGGCAAGATGTCGGTACGGCGGGAATCAGGGATGACGCGCGCCAACGGAAACGTGGAGAACCTTGACGTCGGGCGGCAGGTCCAGAAGCGACCGGAACACGCCCGTCACCGAATTGCTGTTGGACATCGGCCGGGCCCTGAGGTCCAGGCCCTTTTCCAGACAGCCCTTGTGGAACCGCATCGCGGCATCCGGATCCCAGCCCGGCGCTTCCTTGTCCTGATCGTACATCGGCCCGGCGCGGACCGTGGTCACGCGAATGCCCTGCGGTTCCAGTTCCTCGGCAAGCGCTTCGGTGAACCGCTCCAGCCCGGCCTTGGTGGCCTGATAGAGCGATAGCATGACGAACGGAACGACGATGGATTCGCTGCCCACATTGATGATCTGCGCACCCTTTTCCATCATCGGGATGGCAGCGCGGCAACAATAGATCGGCCCGTTGAGATTGATGGCGACGATACTGTCGATCTGCCGGTCGGTCGCTTCGGCGACAGTAAACGGTTCGTAGATCGCGGCATTGTTGACGAGCACGTCAATCTTCGGATGGCGTTCAGCGATCTGTGCGAAAGCGCCGCGCACGGAATCCGCGGAGGCAACGTCGCATTCGACGGCCATGGCATTGCCGCCGAGTTCCTCGGCGACGGCCTGGACTTTCGACAGTGTCCGGCCAAGCAGGATCACGGTTTCGCCTTCGCCGGCGAAACGCCGCGCAAGCGCGCGCCCCAGGCCTGCACCGGCCCCGGTTATCACGATCGTCTTGCCCACAGTTCCTCCCGATTGACCAACATTTGAAGCCGTCTGATTTCCAGCACCATAGCCCTTCGGCAAGGACCAGCCTATCGCGACTGCGATAGTTACCGCAAGGCTCGCGCGCAGGCTTCAGCAGCCCGCCGCAACGGGTGCCATTTCAGGCTTGCGGATGAATTGAAGCGCCCAATTTCAAGGACTTGAAGAAGGCGTTCCTATCCTCACCGAAGCGCTCTCGGGGCGCGCGATCCGGGTTCACGCAGCAGGCCGATCCACTTCCATGATGAGGCGCGTCAGCTTCTGCTCGGCGATCTTCCAGCCCTCGGCAGTGCGCACGCAGGTCTCGTGATAGTGCCCATAGCCGGTCAGCGAGAAGTCGTCCTTGGTAACCCGGTCCTGCATGGCCCAGACCACGCGGGCAACGTCGCCGTCGATGGTTATCTCCGGAGAGTGGATGTGATGCGCGGTTCTGGCATTCGTCAGGGACGTGCTGACAGCCTTAACGAAGTCATCGCGACTCCGCTCCACCGTGCCCCCGCTGCCCGTCGTGTCGATCACGCAGTCCTCGGTGAAGAGCTGCTTCCAGTTCTCCCAGTCCTTCGTGTCGAGCAGCCGGCAATAGGCAGCCTTGAGATTGCAGATTGCCAGCCAGTCGGCGAATTCCGGTGCCGTGCTCATACGCCGTCCTCACCCAGCGCCGCGACCCGTTCTGCTGCGAGCTTGCGAAGGTCGGCGGTCTTGATCTTGGAGCTGCCGGTGGTCTTGAGGTCGCGGTCCTCGACGAAGAGGACGCGGCGCGGCACCTTGTAGCTGGCAAGCTGTCCCCGGGCGTAGTCGCGGATAGCCGACGGGTCCGGATTTGTCCCCTCCACCGGGACGATGCAGGTGACGACCATTTCGCCCAGCAATTCGTCGGGCACGCCGACGGTCTGCGAGACCTTGACCTGGGGATGGGCGCGAATGACTTCGTCGATCTCGATCGGCGAGACGTTCGCGCCGCCGGTCTTGATGATGTCGTTCAGGCGTCCTTCCCAGAACAGCCGCCCCTGCTCATCGACGTAACCTCCGTCGGCCGTGCGCAGGAAGCCGTCCTCGTCAAGCGACTGGTCAAGCGGGATTCCGAGGTAGCCGAGCATCAGCGTTGGCCCCTTTACGGCGATTTCGCCGCGTTCGCCCAGCGGCATCGTCGCGCCAGTGAACGGATCGACGATCTTGATCGTCGATCCCGCCGTGGGCTGGCCGTACGACTTGCCGGCGATCTCATCCGGCGTGCCGGAAGGGTATACGGAGACGAGCGTAAATGTCTCGGTATTGCCGTAAGCCTGCGCCGGCTCGCGCCAGTTCGTGCTGATCGTCGGATGCTGCGCGCAAGGCGTTTGCGCATCGAGGTAGTGCATCGCGGACAGATCGACGCTCTCGTAATTGGGCGCGGCCATGAGGTGTGCCCACTGATGCGGCCAGGCGATGATCATCGTCGCCTTCTCCGCCTCCATCAGGGCCAGCGCTTCCTCGGCATCGAACCAGCGTTGCAGCACCAGTGACCCGCCCGAGCCCAGCGTGCCGCCCAGCGCCATGGCGAAGTTGCCAGACCAAAAGAAGCCGTTGGCCGACCAGGTGCGTGGCGGCTCGGTGATGGAGTACCACTGCGGCCAGCGCCAGAGCTGCAAGGTCACGCCGCGATGGGCGGAAAGAATCCCCTTGGCCTTGCCGGTCGACCCCGAGGAAAAGAACAGCACTCCCGGATCGGCGGGAGTAACGGAAGCGGACGTGGCGGCGACCATGGCCGGATCGACGCTGCCGCCCCGCGCCAGGAAGGTGCTCCATCCCTCGATCGCGCCCATTCCCTCGTCGCTGTCCACCACCGCCAGATGGCGCAGGAACGGAAACTTGGCCGAAGCAAGGCGTCCGGGCTGGGCCGAGCCGATCTGCGGCTCCAGATCGACGAGGATCTGCGCGAAGTCCTTCTTGAGCACACTGCGTTCGAGCAGAAGCACCGAGCAGCCGCCCATCTGCAGCACGGTGTCGAGTTCGGCCGGCGTGAAAAACGTGCTGATGGTAGTCGCAACGCCGCCAGCAAGCGCGGTGCCGAAAACGCCGGAAAGAAATTCGAGGCGGTTGGTGGTGAGGATGCCTACGCGCGTGCCCTTGCCGACACCGCAGGCGATCAGGGATCGCGCGACTTCGACCGAACGCGCCCAGAGATCGTCATAAGTCCAGCGCTCGACCTTGCCGTCGAGGTGAATGACCGCCGCCTCGGACGGGCCGTGGCGCTGCGTCACTTCACGAATGAACCCGCCTAGCGTCAGCGGGCCGATGCCCTCCTCTTCCGAAAGAGGAATGCCGTGGACGATCGACAAGTCATCTACCACCCTAACCGAACCTGTCATGCCATCCTCGTCATTATTGCTTTGGAACGGTCGATGGGGCGAGACGGGCAAGCCCGTACCCGCCCCTCCCCGCTCAGGCGTTCACGTCGACGATGTAACGCCCCTTGACGTCACCCGACATGAACTTCTTCGCCGCATCGATCGCCTCGCCCAGGCCAATGGTCTGGCCGATGGTGTCTAGCGCCGCCGGATCGAGATCCCTGGCGAGACGGTCCCAGGCCTTGAGGCGCTTGGCCTTGGGCGCCATGACGCTGTCGATGCCGAGCAGCGACACACCGCGCAGGATAAAAGGCATGACCGTGGCCGGCAGGTCCGCGCCCTGGGCCAGGCCGCAGGCCGCGACCGCGCCGCCATACCGGGTCTGCGCACAGGCGTTGGCGAGGGTGAAGCTGCCGGCGGTATCCACCACGCCGGCCCAGCGCTCCTTCTGCAGCGGCTTGCCCTTTTCGGACATTTCGGCGCGGTCGATGATGGTCTCGGCGCCCAGCGCCTTGAGATAATCCGCCTCGCCCGGCTTGCCGGTCAGCGCGGCGACCGAGAAGCCCAGCTTCTTCAGCAGCGCTATAGCCACCGAACCGACGCCGCCGGTGGCGCCGGTAACGAGCACTTCGCCCTGTTCCGGGGTCACGCCCCAGTCGACCAGTCCGTCGACGCAAAGCGCGGCGGTGTAGCCGGCCGTGCCGATCGCCATGGCCTGCGCCGGGGTGAATGCGCTTGGCAGCGGCACCAGCCAGTCGCCCTTGAGCCGGGCCTTCTGCGCCAGGCCGCCCCAGTGGGCTTCGCCCACGCCCCAACCGTTGAGAACGACCGTGTCGCCGGCCTTCCAGTCACCGTGGCTGCTATCCGAAACGGTGCCAACGAGGTCGATGCCCGGCACCATCGGGAACTTGCGCACGACGGGCGAGCTGCCGGTGATGGCGAGGCCATCCTTGAAGTTGAGCGTCGAATAGGCAACGTCGATGGTGACGTCGCCTTCGGGCAGCGCGCTTTCATCGAGCTGTTGCAGGGTAACCGTCTGGCCCTCGTCGGTCTTGTCGATCACGATCGCGGAAAACATGGAGAACTTCCTTCCTCTGTGAGGGCCTCGCCCTTCGACCAAACATGCCGCGTACCGGCGGGATGGCGCCCGCCGCGACTTAGAATCCACCGCATGCTGAAACGGATAATGCCCCCGCCCGTCAATGGCGCGAAGCCATGGCATCGCCGAGGCGAACAGGAAGCCCGGCTTGAGGCGGCCCCTGTGTCAGGACGCGGCCACGCGCATCCCTTTCCTGAGACGTTCCTCAACTTGCGGGAAAGCCCGCGAATCCATCGATCCGTACATCGAGAGACGGAGGATTTCATGACTGAATCGGCGGGTCAGCTCACTACGCTCCCGATCGTCGGCCGCATGCGCGCGCACGAGAATCGGCCAGAAAAACACGCCGGCGAGGTTGAGCACCGAAAGGACTTCCGCGTCGACCCCCGGCTGGGAAAGATCGGTAGCGGCGAACCGGCGCAACGAACCGCAATATTCGCGCCAGAACGGATCCTGGCTGGGGTCCGGCGAGGCCAGCACCTGCTGCAGCCAGACGCGGCAGATTTCCGGGTTTTCCATCGCGAAATCGCAAAGCCGGTCAGTAAGTCTGGCGACGTCGACTTCCTCGACACGGCGTTCGCCGATCGTTTCAGGGTCACCGAACACGGCGTGGAACAGCTTGTCCGAAACCCACTGGATCGTGGCTTCGATCAGCTTTTCCCGCGTTTCGAAATGCTGATAGGCAGTGCCGCGGTTGACGCCCGCGAGATGGGCAACCGCCGAAAGGCTGACCCCCTCAAGCCCATCCTTGGCCAGCAGGTTACTGGCTGCCTCGAGAATGGTCTCGCGCGTCGCCGCCGGATCGCGGACCCTGCGCTTCACCTTCGCCTCCATGCCTTCCCCCTTCGTTGCCACCGGAGGAGCATAGCGGCGATGCAACTAATCGACAATGTTGACTATACACAGGCCGCCCCGGCGAAGCGGTCGGCTATTTGGCAGACGGGAGGCCCTCCACAAAGGCCGGCCTCCCGTGCAAGTGCGGATCGCGTCTAGAGGAAAGCCTTGACTTCCCGAAGCACCATTTCCGCGTGTTCCTTCCGGCAGATCAGCAGGTCCGGCATATAGACGTCCTCCCGATTGTAGACCAGCGGGCTGCCGTCGATGCGCGAGACATGCAGCCCCCAGCCCGCCGCGACGGCGGCAGGCGCGCAGCTGTCCCATTCATATTGTCCGCCGGAGTGCAGGTAGATGTCCGCCTCGCCGCGCAGGATGGCCATGGCCTTGGCGCCCGCCGAACCCATGGGAACGAGTTCGGCTCCGATCGCCTCGGCAACGCCCGTCGCTTCCCTGGCGGGGCGCGTGCGGCTCACGACCATGCGCAGTTTTTCGGGCGGCGCCGGGACTTCTTCCGGTTGATCCGAGCGCAGCACCAAGCCGAGCCCCGGAAGCGCGACTGCTCCCAGCACCGGCTCACCATTGACCGCCATGCCGACATGGACCGCCCAGTCGGTGCGCTCCTCGCCGTATTCGCGAGTGCCATCAACCGGGTCGACGATCCACACCCGCTCCTTGGCGAGACGTTCCGGATTGTCCTTCTCCTCCTCGGAGAGCAGCCCGTCCTCCGGCCGCTGCTCGCGCAGTGCATGGCAGAGGAACTGGTTCGCAGTCTGGTCTCCCGCCTTGCCCAGCGCCTTGCCCTTGAACACGCCCGAGGCGCGAACCTGAAGCAGGATCCTGCCCGCGACATCGGCGAGATGGGCGGCGAGATTGCCGTCAGTCATCCCCATCACGCGTCGCCCAGCAGGGTATTGACGATGAGCTCGGCTGCCTCGTCCGGCGACATCTTGGTGGTGTCGATCCGAATCTCGGGGTCGCGCGGCGCTTCATAGGGGCTGTCGATCCCGGTGAAGTTCTTGAGCTCACCCGCGCGCGCCTTCTTGTAGAGGCCCTTGACGTCACGCGCCTCGGCCACCTTCAGCGGCGTGTCGATGAAGACCTCGAAAAACTCGCCCTCGGGCAGCATCGAACGCACCATCTCGCGATCCGCCTGGAACGGCGAAATGAACGCGGTGATGACGATCAGGCCCGAGTCGGCCAACAGCTTCGAGACTTCGCCGACGCGGCGGATGTTCTCGATACGGTCGGCCTCGGTGAAGCCCAGGTCCTTGTTGAGGCCATGGCGCACATTGTCTCCGTCGAGCAGGAAGGTGTGCCGGTTCATCCGGTACAATTTCTTCTCGACGAGGTTGGCGATCGTCGATTTGCCCGAGCCCGAGAGGCCGGTGAACCACAGCACCGCCGGACGCTGGTTCTTGAGGTCGGCGTGCTGCTTGCGGCCGATGTCGAGCGCCTGCCAGTGGACGTTCTGCGAACGGCGCAGCGAGAAATGCAGCATGCCCGCCGCGACCGTGGCGTTAGTCATCCTGTCGATCAGGATGAACCCGCCCAGCGCGCGGTTTTCGGCATAGGGCTCGAACACGATCTGCTTGTCGGTGGCGATCTCGGCGACGCCAATCTCGTTGAGTTCGAGCGTCTTGGCGGCCATGTGCTCCATCGTGTTCACGTTGACCGTGTACTTGGGCGCATGGATCGTGGCGGAGACCGTCTGCGTGCCCAGCTTCAGCCAATAAGCGCGGCCGGGGACCAGCGCGTCGTCCGCCATCCAGACGATGGTGGATTCGAACTGATCCGCGGTCTGCGGCGGGTTGTCGGCAACCGAGATCACCGAGCCGCGCGAGCAGTCGATCTCGTCCTCGAAGCAGACCGTGACCGACTGTCCCGCAACCGCCTCGTCGAGATCGCCGTCAAACGTGACGACGCGACTGACCTTGCTGGTCTTGCCCGAAGGCAGGACGCGGATCGCATCGCCCGGCTTGACCGAACCGGTCGCGATCAAACCCGAGAAACCGCGGAAGTCGAGGTTCGGGCGATTGACCCATTGCACCGGCATGCGAAACGGCTTGTCCGCGTCGACCGAGCTGATGACCTCGACAGTCTCGAGATGCTCGACCAGCGTCGGCCCCTTGTACCAGGGGGTATTCTCGGACAGCGTCGTGATGTTGTCGCCCTTGAAGCCCGAGATCGGCATGGCGGTGAAACTCTCGATCCCGATGCCTTCCGCGAACTCCGTGTAGTCGGCGACGATCTTGTCGAAGACGTCCTGGCTGTAGTCGACGAGGTCCATCTTGTTGACGGCGAGCACGATGTTCTTGATGCCGATCAGGTGGCACAGGTAGCTGTGACGCCGGGTCTGGACGAGCACGCCCTTGCGCGCGTCGATCAGGATTACCGCAAGATCGGCGGCCGAGGCACCGGTCACCATGTTGCGGGTGTACTGCTCGTGGCCCGGACAGTCGGCGACGATGAACTTGCGCTTTTCGGTGTTGAAGAAGCGGTAGGCCACGTCGATGGTGATGCCCTGCTCGCGCTCGGCGGCGAGACCGTCGACCAGCAGCGCGAAGTCGATTTCCTGACCCTGCGTGCCGACCTTCTTCGAATCCGAGGTCAGCGCGTCGAGCTGGTCCTCGAAGATCATCTTCGAATCGTAGAGCAGACGGCCAATCAGCGTGGACTTGCCGTCATCGACGCTGCCGCAGGTGATGAAGCGCAGCATCGTCTTGTGCTCGTGCTGATCGAGATAGGCGTCGATGTCCTTCGCGATCAGGTCGTCGACGACGTAGACGGGTTCGTTCTTGTCTTTGGTGATGGTCTGGTCGGTCATCGGATCACTCCGTCATCCCGGACTTGATCCGGGACCGCTGGCTGAATTTATGCGCGACGTCATGGGAATGGGCCCCGCCGTGAGGTCGTGCCGAACGACCGCCACCGGTCCCGGCTTTCGCCGGGATGACGATCGACGTGTGAAAGCGGGCCATCAGAAGTACCCCTGCTGCTTCTTGACTTCCATGCCGGCGCCGCCGGCATCCTTGTCGATAGCGCGGCCTTGCCGCTCTGAGGTGGTGGTGAGCAGGGTTTCCTGGATCACCTCGGGGAGCGTCTTGGCCGTGCTTTCCACCGCTCCGGTCAACGGATAGCAGCCCAGCGTGCGGAAGCGCACCGAACGCATGACCGGCTTTTCGCCGGGCTTGAGCGGGAAACGATCGTCATCGACCATGACCAGCATGCCGTCGCGCTCGACGGTGGGACGCTTCTCCGCGAAGTAGAGGGGAACGATCGGAATGTCGTTGAGGTGGATGTACTGCCACACGTCAAGCTCGGTCCAGTTCGAGATCGGGAAGACGCGGATAGATTCGCCCTTGGCCTTCTTGGCATTGTAGAGGTTCCACAGCTCGGGACGCTGGTTCTTCGGGTCCCAGCCATGCGAGGACGTGCGGAACGAGAAGATGCGCTCCTTGGCGCGGCTCTTTTCCTCGTCGCGGCGGGCGCCGCCGAAGGCCGCGTCGAACCCGTACTTGTCGAGCGCCTGCTTGAGCCCCTCGGTCTTCCACATGTCGGTGTGGAGCGAACCATGGTCGAAGGGATTGATCCCTTTTTCCTGCGCCTCGGGGTTATGGTAGACAAGCAGGTCCATGCCCGAAAGCTCCGCCATCCTGTCGCGCAGCTTGTACATCTCCTGGAACTTCCAGGTGGTGTCGACGTGGAGCAGCGGGAACGGCGGCGGCGAGGGGTAGAATGCCTTGCGGGCGAGGTGCAGCATGACGGCGCTGTCCTTGCCGACCGAGTAGAGCATCACCGGCTTTTCCGCCTCGGCGACAACTTCTCGGATAATATGGATGCTTTCGGCTTCCAGCCTCTCGAGGTGGGTCAGGGTCTTCATCAGCTTCCCTTTTTCTTGGTCGCGAATCTCTTTGCAGGGATGACTTTCGCGAAAACCTCCCATATGGGAGGATATGGCCCTAACCAGTCGCGACGAGACCGATCTGCTACTGCCGCTTTTCCGGAGTCTGTCTGGAAACGAGCGGTTTTCGACGTTTCTGGAGCGGCTCAGGCGGCGCACCGACGCCGAATACATCGGCCTGATCCAGCGCGTGGGCAGCAGCCCGCACGCCGAAGTGAGCGAATTCCACGCCGGAATAGACTTGCGCGTCCGCGCACAGGAAGACGATCCGCTGGAGACTCGCGCCCTCGACCGGTTCCATTACGACAACCTGCGGCCGGGGCGCGTCTATTCGATGTCGGAGTTCTTCGACCACGATCCGGTCTACCGCGCCGATCGGGCACGCCGCATGCAAGGCCTGGGCATCGCCGACGAGCGCGTGGTGCGCATACCCGACATTGGCGACGTTACAGCGTGGCTCGTGATGGCCCGCGCGCAGCCCTGCACGGCGGCGGACAGCGCCCTCCTCTCCAATCTCGCGCCTTACGTCGAGGAAGCGCTGCGGGCGCATATCGAGCTGGAGCGCTACCGGGTGAGGGCCAGCGTCAGCGTGCAGGGCCTTGCCCGGTCGGCCACGGCCTGGCTGGTGATGGACCGCGAAGCGCGGCTGCTCTTCATCGACCCGAGACTCGAAGTCTGGATGGAGGAGACGCTGGGCTACAGCCCCCGCATCGGCGAACGGCTGCGCGACCTCGGCGTCCAGACGGAGCGGGAACTGATGGCCGCCGCAAACCACTTTACCGGTGAGGAACCCGGACCGCCCCGCCCTCTCCTTCTGAACGAGCATCCCCGGCTGGAGGCGCTGCTCTCCGCGACCACCGACATGCCCCGCCGCTCGATGCTGGTGCTCTGCCGCCTGCCCAATGCGCGCACCGCCGAAAGCGTGGAGCGCCTCGCCCGCCTGTTCGACCTTCCCCGGCGCGAGGCCGAACTCGCGGTTGCGCTCAACGAGGGTCTGTCGATTGCAGAAGCGGCAGGGCGCATGGGCCTGACCCTGGAAACGGCGCGCAACTATTCGAAACGGCTTTACGCCAAGCTGGGGGTGCGCGGGCAGGCGGAACTGGTGCGCCTGGTCAGCGACAGCGTGGCGGTGATGGCATGAAGAAGCGGCCAAAACCGGGGTAGAGCATCGTGCGCTTGATCTGCATCGGATTCCATTCGTGTCGAGCGAAGTCGAGACACACTGGCGCGGCGTGAGCGTGTCTCGACTTCGCTCGACACGAACGGATCTGCCTTTACGGTCCCTCGCCCAACAACCTCTCGCATTCGGCGATCTCCGCGCGTAGCCACATGGTCTCGCTCAGGTTCCTGCCGCCGCTGGCCTTGAGCAAGGCTTCGTTCGCCGCCTTGCGCACTTTCAGCGCAGGCACGTTCCCCGGTTCGGCGCCCAGCGCGACGTCGACGAGGTGAAGTGCCTCCAGTGGCTTGCCTTCATCCAGCCTGACGCGCGCCCGTTCGGCGATCCTGTCCGCGCCGCCGACCAGCTCGGCCAGATCCGCATCCACGCTCGAACGCGGCACGCCGTAAAGCGCGGTAGTGCCGTCCTCGTAATGCAGCCAGCCCGCATATTCGCGCCAGATCGACTTGACCGCCCAGCTTGCCTTGCCATGGAATTCACCGATCTCCAGTCCCTCGGGCCAGGCAAACTCGCGCATCAGGGTGTGGACGTCCTTGCCCGCGTTCATGCCGCCGAGCGTGTAGTCGCGCACATAGCTGACAGCCTCGTGCAGCTTGTCGAGATCGGCCTTGATGCGCTCCTTGCCGACAATGGCATCGCCATGGCCGGTAACGATGATCTCGGCACCCAGAGCACGGATCGTCGCCAGCGACTTGAGGTAATTGCGCACCAGCCGGGGCTTGTCTCCGCGCAGGGTGTTGAGGAACGGCATCGACAGCCAGACCGGGCCGAACACGTTGCCGGTGAAGGCGATCTTCTCCCTGGGCATCCAGACCGTGAGGCTGTCGATGGTCTCGCCTTCGGGAGTGGAAATGATTTCAAACGTGCGGCCGCCTAGTTCGAGTATCAGCCTGCGGTCGACGAGAATATCCGGCTTCACGTCCGGCGGTGGCTTGGGCGTGCCGCCGCGCTTGAGCGTCGAGCCCCAGAGCTTTCCGCTGCGCGGCCCGAAGAAGGGCTGCAAACGCATCATGTCGCCCAGAGCTTCGTCGAAGCCGGGGCCGCCGATCACTTGCGTCCCCTCCTCCACGAAGTCGGGCACGCCGCCGTAATGGTCGGCATGGCTCTGCGTGAGGATAATGAACGCCAGCGGGCCTTTGCGGTGCGGTGCCAACAGGCGTTTGGTGCGCTCCGCATTGTCCATGAAGCCGGTGTTGATCATCACATCGCCTTCGCTCGTGGTCACAAGACAGGCGTTCGAGATGTCGTTGGCCTGAAAGATGAAATCGGTGATCGCGATGGCGTCGGTCTGCTCGTCGCCCGAGCGCACGAGGCCGGCCAGCCTGGGGCCCTCCTGTTTCGATGGGGCGTCCTCGGTTTCCGCCACGCTCAATCCTCCATCTCTATCATAACCTTGGCCGACGCCGGGGTCGCCGCGATTTCGAGGCCCTTCATAACGTCCCTGAACGGCAGTCTGTGGCTGATCATCGCCACGATCTTGTCCTTGAGGCGCGGCATCGCGGCGATCACTTCGGGCATTTCGGTGGGATAGCCCATGGCCGTGGTGATCGTCATTTCGCTGGTCAGCATGCGGCCCGCGGGGAACTCGATCGGCTTCATGTGCGCCGCGGTGATGACCATGCGCGAATGGAACTTGGCCATCATGATTACGTCGGACAGGATATTGGGCGCCCCCGCCGCGTCGATAAAGGCATCGGTGCCCACGCCCACGCGGCCATAGCTCGGCACCTCGCCGTGCAGCTTCGCCAGTTCGGCGCGCAGGTCCACCCTGGTGGGGTCGAACGCGGCTTGCACGCCCAGCGCGCGCGCGCGTTCGAGGCGCTCTTCCGACAGGTCGAGCGCGACCACATCGGTAATCCCGCGATCGACCAGCCAGAGCAGCATACCAAGACCGATCGGGCCGCAACCGAACACCACCACCTTGTCGCCCGGCTTCACCTCGGCGCGGTTGACGCCGTGCATGGCCACCGCCAGCGGTTCGCACATGGCGGCCACGTCATAGGGAATGCCTTCGGGGATCGGCAGGATAGATTCCCCCAGCCGCGCGCCGCGCACCAGCAGTTCCTGGGTGAACGCGCCTTCTGGTCCGCCCGAGCCAATGTTGCCCGGCGTCATCATGGGGTTGACGATGACGGGCGCGCCCACGGCGATGCCTGCGACCTCGGCGCCCACTTCCATCACCTCTCCCGCGCCTTCGTGGCCCAGCGCGGTCACGTTGCCCGGCGGAATGCCGCCGATCCTGATGTAGCTGAGGTCCGATCCGCAGATGCCGACCGACTTCATCCTTACCACCACATCCTTCGGTCCTGCCACCGGGCGCTCGTAGGGATCGAGTCGGACATCGCCGGCACCATGGATCGTGAGCAGTTCCATTGCCATTTCTCCTCTCTTCCCGTCCCCGGTCTCGCGGTGCGTTACGGACGGACCATGTAGCCGCCGTCGATCGTTATGGTCTCGCCGGTCATGAAGGAACTCGCGTCCGAGCACAGGTAGGCGCCAATGCCTTCGAAATCCGCCGGGTAGCCGGTGCGTTTCAGCGGGATCGCCGGTCCCATCGCCTGCGCTATCGCGTCGCCACGATCGCCCATCATCGGCGTAATGATAAGGCCGGGCGCGACGACATTGGCACGAATGCCGTGTTCGCCCAGCTCGACCGCCAGACAGCGAATGGTGGCCGCCACCGCGCATTTGGACGCGGCATATTCCTGCTTTCCGGGCAGCCCATGGAACAACGAGAGCGAACCGCACGCCACAAGACTGCCGCCCTTCTCTCCCGCCTCGGCTCGCGCCTTCATCAGCCGCGCGCCTTCGCGCAGCGTGAAGAAGGCGCCGTGCAGCGCAGTCTTCTGGAAATCATACCAGTGCTCGGCCGGCATATCGAAGACCGAATTGTAACGGGGCGCGGCGCCGGAGTTGGCAAAGACGCAGTCGACGCGGCCGAAGTCTTCCATCACCCTGCCGTAGCCTTCGACGATGTTACCTTCTTCCGAAACGTCCACCTGGTAGGCGATCACCTTCCGCGCGCCGGCGGCTTCGAGTTCCGCCTTCGCCTTGGCGTTCTTCTCGGCATTGCGCGCCCAGATCGCCACATCGCCGCCCATCCTGGCTACGCCCATGGCAAACCCGAGGCCGATGCCGCCATTGCCGCCGGTCACCACCGTCACCTTGCCACTGCAATCGAAGAGGCCCTTGGCCATCCTGCTTCTCCCGGATCCGGATCGTGCGCCGAACGCGGCGCAGTTACGTCCGCAAGGTTTCGGACCGGATGGCTTGCCCCGCAACCCCGCGAGGCATAGATATCAGGTCGAACCATTGTATCAGGGACACAATGCGGGCGGCTTGCCGAACCCGCCCCTGCGAGGACGGATGATGCCTGACAGCGGCGCCTTGAAGCCGACGATGACCGTCGATGCCGAATTGTCGGCTCCCGGGATCAGCGCCCGGATCGTCCGCTTCGACATGCCCGAACCCACGGCGACGCAGCACAGCGCCGCGGATGGATATCACGTCAATATGTGCCTCACTCCGCGCCCGCTGCAATCGCGCGCCGGCTATCGCAAGCGCTGGGGCCCGCACCGCTTCGAAAGGCTGGGCGACATCTTCCTCCTGCCTCCGGGGGAAGAGCTGTACATCAAGGGTGGCAGCGGCAGGCAGGCATCGTTGATCTGCAACATAGCCCCTGCCCTGGTCCACGAAGGCATCGGGCACGCGCTGGATTGGGACGACCAGCGCCTTGCCGCCACGCTGGACATCGGCAGCGCGCATGTCCGCGCCCTGCTGTTCCGCATCACCGCCGAAGTCCGCCACCCCGGCCTCGCCGCCCGGCGGATGATGGAACTGCTCGGCGGCGAGCTTGCCATCGAGCTTGCACGCTATTGCCACGAAGTCGCCGAGCGCCCCGTCACCGGCGGTCTTGCGGGCTGGCGCCTGCGCCTGATCGACGAACGCCTGGCCGATGACCTCGCCGCGCCGTCGCTCAAGGAACTTTCCCAACTGTGCTCGCTCTCAGTAAGGCAGCTTACCAGAGGGTTCCGGGTCAGCCGGGCATGCTCGATCGGCGACTACATCGAACAACGCCGCATGGAAGCGGCCAAGCGCTTGCTGATGGAGGGCGAAAGCGTGAAGACGATTTCCTTCCGCATGGGCTTCGCCTCACCGTCCAGCTTCACATTTGCCTTCCGCCGCGCCGTCGGAGCAAGTCCCAGCACTTTCCGGCAGCGTCAGGGCCGCGCACTGAACGCGCCATTCCATCCGTCCAAGAACTGACCCGATTTCTATACAACGTCCCGTTTTACTGCGTCAGCCGCATTGCCAATCGGGCCTGCGGAGGGGTTATCTCGCACGCAACAGGCCGCGCGCGGCGGCCAGATTGGTATTCCACGGGACAGAGGATCAGGACTCATGGCCGAAAAACTGCTCGCCGACGCCCTCATCGAACAGGCGATGAAGGAAACCGGCATCGACGCATTCGACTCCGACACCTATCGCGAGGGGCTCGACGCATTCACAGCCTCGTTCAACGAGGGCATCGAGAAGAGCTGGATGTCCGAAGGCGGCCTCGCCCGCGCGACGGCTGACACGCTGCATTATCTCCGGGGTCGCCTGAAAGTCTCGCAGTATCTTCGTGAAAACCCTGAGCTTCTGGATCGCCCGGTCGAAAGGCCGGTCTTCGTCATGGGTGTGCCGCGCACCGGCACCACGCTGATGTCCAACCTGCTCGCCGCCGACCCCGCCCGCCGTTCGCCGCTGACATGGGAAATCGACGACCCGGTGCCGCCCGTGTCCTCCGGGGACATGCTGATCAATGACCCGCGCGCGCAGGCCCGCCTGGCGCAGGAAAAAGCCATGCGCGAGGCCAATCCGGAGATGGGCAAGTACTATCGCGGCTCGGCCGTCTATCCCAACGAGTGCGTGTTCTTCATGGCGCACGATTTCAAGACGCTGATGATCGAGTCCAAGGGCAAGCTGCCGCTCTACAAGGACTTCATCTTCTCGTGCGACATGACCAGCGCCTATGAGTACCACAAGAAGTTCCTGCAGGTGCTCCAGCACCATGCCGGCGGTGTATGGAACGTCAAGAAACCGAGCCATGCGCTGTGGCTGGAGACGATCTTCAAGGTCTATCCCGACGCGCGCGTGGTCTGGACCCACCGCGATCCCTTCACCGCGACCGGTTCGCTGTGCTCGATCATCTCCTTGAGCCATATGGCGCACATGGGCCGGATCGACACCAAATGGCTGGCCGAGGACTATCCCTGGCAGGCCGCCGAGCATGCCAACCGCATCATGGACTTCCGCGACAGGTTCGGCGAGGACAAGATCATCGACGTCCACTACGCCGATCTCATCGAGGACCCCGTAGGAGAAACGAAGAAGCTCTACGCGAAACTGGGTGACGAGTGGACCGCCGAAGCCGAAGCGGGAATCCAGCGGTGGGTCGACGACAACCCGCAAAACAAGTTCGGCAAGCACGAATACAAGCTGGCCCAGTACGGGCTGAGCAAAGCGGAGCTTGAGCCGCTCTTCGAACGCTACCTCTCGCGCTACGACATCGCGCGCGAAGGCTGAACGTCATCCCGGCGCACGCCGGGACCGGTGGCGGTGTTTACGCGCAACTTGGCCGAGAGGCCCCGCCGAACGACCGCCACCGATCCCGGAGCAAGTCCGGGATGACGGGAATATGGGAGACACGCCATGCTCGAAGGCCGGCACTATCAGAATGCCTATATCTGCGACAATCTGGAGGCGGCAATCGACCTGTTCCGGGGCCGGGGCCTCGTCAGGGAACCGATCATCATCCCCGTCGACCAGACGGTGCTGACCCCCGAAGGCCCCAAGCGCCAGAAGGGCCGCATCTGCTTCATCTGGATCGGCGAGCTGCAATACGAGCTGATCGAGAACGAGATCGACGAAGCCGGCATCTACGCCAATTGCCTCGCGAACGGCGGCCCGCTGCACTTCCATCACATCTGCTTCCGAATCGACGACTGGGCCGACTTTCGCGCCCGCGTCGACCAACAGGAGTTCCCGATCGCCATGGAACGCGCGGCAACGGACGATCCGGATGCCCTGAAGTTCCTGTACCTCGATGCCCGCGCGGTCTTCGGGCACTACATCGAGTACACCTGGATGCCTGACGCGATGTGGGACCAGATCAGGGCGATGTAGGCGCCGGTTCCTCCCCGAGACAAGCTCAGAGCGGAACTTCAGGCCATCTCTCTGAGAGGCGCGACATCCTTGTAAAGCGTCGTGCGCTGTCTGAGCTTGCGCCCGACCGATTCCGCCGCCGCGCGCAGTTCTTCCACGCCGACCTCCTGCCCGTGCGCCGCGCCTGCCGCGCGGCTGATGCTTTCGTTCATCAACACGCCGCCAAGGTCGTTTGCGCCTGCCGCCAGCACCGCGGCGGCGCCGTCCATGCCCAGCTTCACCCAGGAACACTGGATCGAGTTGATCGCGCCGTTGAGGGCGAGACGCGCCACCGCGTGCATCATCACCGCCTCGCGCCAGGTCGGCCCCTTGCGGCTCTGCCCGCGCCGGTACATCGGCGCTTCCATATGGACGAGCGGCAGCGGCACGAACTCGGTAATCCCGCCGGTATCGAGCTGCAGATCGCGCAGCGCCAGCAGATGCCGCGCCCAGTGCTCGATGCCTTCGAGGTGGCCGAACATGATCGTCGACGTCGTCGGCAGGCCTACGCGGTGTGCGCTGCCCACGACATCGAGCCATTCCCGCGTGGTCAGCTTGTCCGGGCATATCTGCGCGCGGATGTCGTCGCACAGGATCTCCGCCGCCGTGCCCGGCAGCGAGCCGAGGCCGGCATCGCGCAGCATGGCAAGGTAATCGGACACCGGCATGTCCAGCGTACGCGCACCCTGCGACACCTCCAGCGGCGAGAAGGCGTGGACGTGCAGGTCCGGGCAGGCATCCTTCACCGCGCGCAGGATCGAGAGGTAGGTCTCGCCCGTATAGCTGGGGTGGATGCCGCCCTGAAGGCAGACCTCGGTCGCCCCGCGCTCGACCGCCTCGCGCGCGCGCTGCGCGATCTCCTCCAGGTCGAGGTTGTAAGGCTTGTCGCGAAAGCCGGCCTTGATGCTGGTCTTGGAAAAGGCGCAGAACGAGCAGGCGTGTGTGCAGATATTGGTGTAGTTGATATTGCGGTTGACGACATAAGTCACCGTATCGCCGCTGACTTCGGCCCGCAGCGCGTCGGCTGCCTCCACCACCGCCCGCGCCGCCGCGCCGCGCGCCGCGAAGAGCGCGACGATCTCGTCCCCGGAGAGCTGTGCTCCGCTGGCCGCCCGGTCGATGATGCGGTGTAGCCGCGCGGCTACCGGCCCTTCATGGTGTGACCCCAGCGGGACATGCACCGTTCCCGGCGCGCCATCGGCCACTCCCGGACTCCAGCGGCTGTCGCGCGCCAGCCCTTCGGCATCGGCCAGCCTGAGCACCGCAGGGCGGATCGCCGGATCGAGCCACGAGCGGTCGTCGGTAGCGACGAAGCGCGGATAGATCGTCAGGCGCTCGACCAGCGGCAGGCCGGCGCGGGCGCAGATCGCCTCCAGCCGCTCGACTTCGGGCCAGGGCGCCTCCGGATTCACATGGTCCAGCGTGACGGGCGAAATGCCTCCCCAGTCGTCGATGCCGGCAGCAATCAGTTCGGCAAGGCGTTCGTCGTTGAGATTGGGCGGGGCCTGGATGGAGACCTCGTCCGGCAATACGATACGCGCCGCCGCCACGGTGCGCAGGAAATCGGCTTCGGAGGCCTCGGGCGCTCCGGCCATCTTCGTGCCCGCCTTCGGGCAGAAGTTCTGGACGATGACTTCCTGCAGGTGGCCGTGTTCGAGGTGCAGGTCGCGCAGCGCAAGCAGGCTCTCGATGCGCTCTTCGGGCGTCTCGCCGATGCCGATCAGGATACCGCTGGTCATCGGCATCCGCGCCCGGCCCGCCGCTGCCAGCGAGGCAAGCCGCACCGCCGGCACCTTGTCGGGCGAGCCGTGGTGGCACATGCCCTTTTCCAGCAGGCGCTCCGACGTGCTCTCCAGCATCAGCCCGGCGGAGGCTGAGACCGGGCGCAGCATGCGGTAGTCGTCCTCCTCCAGCACGCCCGCATTGACGTGCGGGAGCAGACCCGTCTCTTTCAGCACCAGTTCCGCACAGTGGCGCACGTAGTCGATGGTGCGGGAAAATCCGCGCTCGGCCAGCCACTCACGCGCGGCGGCATAGCGTCGCTCGGGCGCATCGCCGAGCGTGAACAGCGCCTCCTTGCAGCCCGCGGCGGCACCGGCTCGGGCAATTTCCAGCACTTCATCCTCGGCGAGGAAAGGCGCGTCGACGCGCGAGGGCGTCGTCGCGAAGGTGCAATAGTGGCACACGTCCGCGCAGAGGCGCGTCAGTGGAATGAAGACCTTGGGCGAATAGGTCATTCGCGCCAGTGGAACGGCTCCCCCGCGCGCATCGCGGCACGCGCGTGCTTCGGCAAGCACGTCATTTAGAGGATCGGAAAGGAGTCGAGTTATCAGTGCCCTGTCGTCGCGAGCCATTTTCATCCTGTTTCGATACGGGCTGCGGACAGTGCTACGCGCGCAAGCCGCTCCCGGTCATCGGCATCGCACATGACTGTTCCCGTAACGGTGACGCAAAGGCCGCGCGCGCGCAAGCCCTCCGCGTCATCGGCATCGGCCGTATCGATAATCAGATGGTCGAGAAGATCGCCGTAGTGATCAGCAATCGCCCCGTTGCCGACCTCCTGCCCGAGTTCGCCGAGAAGCTTGGCGAGCGGCCCCTTCAGTGCCGCGCGCCCCACCAGCGGCGATACCGCGACAAGCGGCACCTTGCGACCGGCCAGCGCCTCGCGGACGCCGTCGACGGCAAGGATCGGATCGACGCTGAGGTACGGATTCGAGGGGCAAACGACGATCGCGGCCAAATCCTCGCGCGCCAGGGCCTCGGCGAAGCGCGGCGACGGCGGGGCGCCCGGAACGCCCTTGAAGCGGATCGCCGTCGCGACCGGCCGGCATTGCTCGGCCACGAAATAGCGCTGGAAGTCCAGCCAGCCCTCGGCCGTGCGAACCTGGGTGCGCACAGGGGCGTCGCTCATGGGAACTATCGCGGTCACGATACCCAATTCCCGGGTCAACCGGGCGGTTACGGACGAGAGGCTCTCCCCCTCGCGCAGCCGCCAGCTTCGGGCGATGTGCATGCCCAGGTCGCGGTCCCCCAGGTTGAACCAGTCCGCCTCGCCCAGCGCGCCCAGCATGGCCATCGCCTGCCACGTCTCGTCCTTTACCCCCCAGCCGCGCTGCGCGTCATTGAGTCCGGCCAGCGCATAAGTGACTGAATCGATGTCAGGACAGATGGTTAGACCAAGATGCTCGAAATCGTCTGCGGTGTTGACGACCACCGTCAGGTCTTCCGGCGCGAGCACGGCGGCAAGGCCTGCCGCCAGCTTTGCGCCGCCGACGCCGCCGCTGAGGGCAAGAACGTGTTTGCCGCTCATCGGAACATATCCTGTTCAATCGGCCGCAGCCCGCTCGCCGCGCCCGCGCTGTCCTCGTCGGTGACCCAGCGCCCCCCGCCGCGCACCAGCGCCACGGGCGTGCCTTCGTTGCCCTCGCCCATCGCCAGCGCGGCCATCGCCGCGATCGAATCCGCGACCGCGATCATGGTCGCCTGCAAGGTGCGGCCGTAGAGGTCGACGGCCTTGCCCCGGCGATCTTCCACCACGGTCAACCCGGCGCAGCCGATCGCCGTTCCCACCGTCCCGACGCGCCAGGCCCTTCCCATGGAATCGGCGATCACCACCGCGAGCCTCACGCCTGCGATCTCCTGCAACGACTGCCGAATGGCACGCGCGGAGGCATCGGGATCAATCGGCCAGCGCAGCACGGTGCCCGCATCCCCGCCCTCTATGTTCGAGGCGTCGATACCGGCATTGGCGAGCACATGACCGGTGCGGTGGCGGGCTATGATCGCGGCGGGTGTCGCGCGCAGGATCTCGCTGCTTTCGTCGAGGATCGCCTGCATGACCGCCGGTTCGCGCCGCGCGGCGGCGGCCATTTTCACGGCATCCCCTCCGGCCGTCACTGAAGCCAGATCAAGAGCGCGGCCTTCCGTTTTGGAAACGATCTTCTGCGCGATCACGCAGATATCGTCGTCGCGTAGGGCGTCCCCTTGCGCACCGACAAGATTGCAAATCTCTTGCGCGATCGACATTTCGGGGGCGAACATGGGCAATCCGGCGAGCGGACGCACGGAAAGTTCTGGAATGCGGGTCATGCGTCGCCGTCACCTCGGTTGATCATGTTCGGCCTCTCCTCCACTGTTCAGCGCCGCTATCGGCAAATGACGACATGACGCAACCAGGAATTCCCGGGAGACAGAACAGATGGCCTCAATCGCGGTAATCGGCGGAACCGGAGCGCTCGGCAAGGGCATTGCGCGCCGGCTGGCAAAGGCAGGACAAGCCGTCACCATCGGCTCGCGCTCGGCAGAAAAGGCGAAAGCGGCGGCGGAGGAACTGGGCGGCCTCGGCTATGCCGCCAACGAGGACGCCGCCGAGGGCAAGGACGTGGTCATCGTCACCGTGCCCCATGCCTCGCAGGGCGATACGCTCAGGCTCATCAAAGGCCGCGTAGGCAACGCCGTGGTGGTCGATACGACCGTGCCGCTGGTGCCGCCCAAGGTCATGCGCGTGCAGCTTCCCGCCGAGGGCAGCGCGGCGATGCAGGCACGCGAGCACCTCGGTCCCGACGTGCGTCTCGTGACCGCGTTCCACAACGTCTCGGCCCACCACCTCGACAGCGATCATACGATCGACTGCGATGTGCTGGTGTTCAGCGACGACGTCGATGCGCGCAAGACGGTGATCGACCTGTGCCCCGGCATGGGCCTGCGCGGCCTCTCGGGCGGCGCGCTCGCAAACTCCGCCGCGGCCGAGGCTCTGACGTCCATCCTCATCTACATGAACAAGACCTACAAGGCCGACGGCGCGGGGGTCCGCTTCACCAGCCTGACGGACGCGCCGCCGATCCCGTGATGCCATGACCTGCTGGGCCATCATACCGATCAAGGGCAAGGGCCAGGGCAAGAGCCGGCTTGCCGGCGCGCTCTCCGAGGGCGAGCGCGAGGCCCTGGTCGATGCCATGCTAGCTCACGTCGTCGATGCCGCGCGGCAGGCCCGGTTGATCGAGCGCGTCCTTCTCGTCGGCCCCTCGCGGCACGGCCTCGACGAAACGATTCCGCTGCTGGCCGATGCCGGAAAGGGGCTGAACGCTGCCCTCCGCAAGGCACTGGCGCAAGTTGCATCGGATGGACCGGAACGCCTTCTCGTCGTTGCCGGCGATCTTCCCTGTGTAACCGCGCTCGACCTCGATCTTCTTGCCAGCGTGCCTGCGGAGACGGTGGGGATCGCCCCCGATCGCCACGGAACCGGCACCAACGCGCTGTCCCTTCCCTTGCCTCAGGCGGCAAGGTTCACCTTCCACTTCGGCACGGACAGTCGCGCAAGACATTGGAACGAAGCGGAAAAACTTGGCCTTACCGTGGAGACGATCCACAGCGCGGGACTGGAGAAAGATATAGACGAGCGCGCGGATTTGTCTGATGCTGCCCAGGTGTTCAGTCCTGTGCGCTAGCATGCGAGGCTGAAAGCCGATGTCGAATACGGCACGAAAAGGCGGAGAGAAAACTTGGAACCCAGCGACATCGACTTATCGGGCCGGGTAGCCTTCGTCACGGGCGGCGGCGGCGGGATCGGGCGCGCGATCGCGCTGTGCATGGCCGATATGGGCGCCGACATCGCGATCATCGAAGCAGTCCCGGAACGCTGCGATCAGGTCGCCGAAATGGTCGCGGCACGCGGGCGCAAGGCGCTGTGCATTCCCGGCAACGTGATGGACGTCGAAACCCTGCAGAACGCGGTTGCGACCGCAGCGGACACGTTCGGGCGGCTCGACATCCTGATCAACAACGCCGGTGGGGTGACCCGGCGCGACTTCCTCGACCTCAAGGAAAAGAACTGGCGCCGCCACATCGACATCAATCTCGTCAGCAATCTCGCCGCGACGCAGGCGGCAGTGCCGGTGATGATCGAGGGCGGACGCGGCGGTTCGATCATCAATGTCACGAGCATCGAGGCCTCGCGCGCAGCACCGGGCTACGCCGTTTACGCGGCCTGCAAGGCGGGCGTGAACAACCTCACCCGCACGCTGGCGCTGGAACTCGGCGAACACGGCATCCGCGTGAACGCGATCGCCCCCGACTACACGATCACACCCGGCACACGCGGCCAGTTCACCGGCCCGGTGGACGAGAGCAAGTGGTACCAGCCCAGTGAGGCGCAAATGGACGCCGTGCGCCGCCGCATCCCCGCCGGCCGCGCGGGGATCGACGAGGAGTGCGGCCGCGTCGCGGTGTTCCTCGCTTCGCCCATGGCGAGCTACGTCAACGGCACGATCATACCCGTCGATGGCGGCACCTGGGCATCGAGCGGCTGGGTCCGCGACCGTAACGAGACCTGGATCCTTCCCCCCGAAGTCATCGACTGACCGGCCATCCCGATATCAAGAAAGCCAGACCATGACCTTTACCCTGAGCACCAGCCTGCCTTTCGATCACGTCCACCGGGCCGAGGAATTCGTCTCGATGCAGGCGCTCCACGAGATCGCCCGCGCGGTGGAGGATGCGGGCTTTTATGCCGGCTCGGTAACCGACCATCCGGTCCCTTCCGCCCGCTGGCTCGACAGCGGCGGGCACTATGCGCAGGATCCTTTCGTCATGCTCTCGATGCTGGGCGCGGTGACGACCAAGCTGCGGCTGCAGACCAACATCATCGTCCTGCCCTATCGCAACCCCTTCATCACTGCGCGCGCGGTTTCCAGCCTTGACCACTTCACCGGCGGACGCGTGATCCTCGGCATGGGCGCAGGCTACCTCAAGGCCGAGTACAAGGCGCTGGGCGTCGATTTCGACATCCGCAACGACCTGATGGACGAATACATCAAGGCGATGAAACTGGCCTGGACGGGCGAGGACTTCACTTTCGAAGGCACCGGCTACACCGCGCTCGGCAACCGCGTGCTGCCCACGCCCGCGCAGAAGCCACACCCGCCGCTCCTCGTCGGCGGCAATTCCAAGCGCGCGCTGCGCCGCGCGGTGGAACTGGGCGATGCCTGGCATCCCTTCTTCGTGCCGAAGACGGTCACCGACACCGCCCGCACCGCCAGCATGGAAGGCGACGACGACGTCAAGGGCGCGATCGACTACATACAGGACCACTGCGCCAAGGTGGGCCGCGAGGTGCCGCCCAGGATCATCGCTTCCTCCACCTATTCGGTGAAGGCCGGTTGGAGTGCGCAGGAAGCGCTCGATCACTTCGCGCATCTGAAGTCGATCGGCATCGATGCCTCCGGCGCGACGATCTGCGCGGAAACGCGCGGCGAATACTGCGACATGGCCCGCCAGTTCGGCGAAGAGGTGATCGCGAAGATCGATTTCTGATCCGCTTCGCGATTCGCAAGGGACCATGCAAATGAACGATCCTGCTACCGCACGCGAGGAGTGGCGCCGATATTGGGCCACGGTGCTCGCGGCGACAGTGGGCATGTCGTTCTATACGGTTCTCACCTATTCGCTGAGCACATTCATGGGGCCGCTCGAACAGGAATTCGGGTGGAGCCGCACCGCCCTTTCCTCCGGCCTGACGATCTTCGCCGCGATCTCCATGCTTGGCGGCCCTTTCGTCGGGGCGGTGGTGGACAGGTACGGCACCCGGCGGATCGTGATCGCCGGCATGGCCCTGTCGGGCTGCACCTTTGCCGCCTTCAGCCTCATAGACGGTTCGATGGTGCAATGGATCGCGCTCTACGTGATCTACGGGGTCTTCGCGCTGGCCATCAAATCGACGGTCTGGAGCGCGGGGATTTCCAGCGTGTTCACCAGGGGGCGCAGCTTTGCCCTAGCCGTCATGCTCAGCGGGGTGGCGATCGGGCAGACCTTCGCCCCCATCGCCGCCAACCGGTTGATCACCGCCTTCGGCTGGCGCGAGGCCTATATCTGGCTCGGCCTCGGCTGGGCAGGCCTCGCGCTCGCACTGCTGATCCCGTTCTATTTCGACGCCCGCGCGCGCAAGGCGCGGCAAACCGGCGCCGGGAAGTCTTCCGCGACCCTAACGCTGCCCGGCCTCACCGTCCGCCAGGCGCTGCGCGACAGCCGCGTGCTGCGGATAGCCGGCGCCAACCTGATGATGTCGATGGTTGGATCAGGCGTCTCGGTGCATCTCGTGCGCATCGTCTCGGAAAACGGCATTGCCATGGACGACGCGGTCAACATCGCGGCAACGGCAGGCATTGCCGGCCTCGTCGGCAAGCTCGGCGTGGGCTGGCTGCTGGACCGGGTCGAGGGAAGCCTGATCCCGTTCAGCGGTTTTGCCGTCGGTGCCCTCGGGCATTTCCTGCTGATCGGCCTGTTCGCCGGCTCGGTGCCGCTCCTGCTTGGCGCGATGTGCATCGGCTTCGCCTCGGGCGCGGGCCTTCAGATCTCCACCTACCTGATCTCGCGCTATGCGGGACTTCGGAACTTCGGCGCGATCTTCGGCACGATCAGCTCAATGATGATGGCCGGCACCGCCATCGGCCCCCTCTTCGCGGGCTTCGTCCACGACGTGACCGGCAGCTATAACCTGCTGGAGATCATCGCCGCGCCGGTGATGCTGGTCTGTGCGACGCTGTTCATCGGGCTCGGCCCCTATCCCAGCTTCGCGGATCCCGATGGGTCGAAGGCCAGGCCGTAAACTAGGCCAGAGCCTTTTCCATCGTTTCGTGGAATGCCCTGACGGCGGCAACTTCGTCCCCGTTCCAGACGGCGCCGGAAACGGCGAGGAAATCCGCCCCCGCCTGCACCACCGGCCCGCAGTTTTCGGGCGTGATCCCGCCGATGGCGACGCAGGGTATCTCGAACAGCGCCTGCCACCATTCGAGGAGGTCGAGCCCCGCCGTGTGCTTCACCTGCTTGGTCAGGGTCGGAAAGAACGCGCCGAAAGCCACATAGTCCGCTCCCGCCTCACCCGCTTCCATCGCCAGGTGCCGGCTGTCATGGCAGGTCACGCCGATCTGGGCATCGCGACCCAACACCTTGCGCGCCTCCTCGACCGTGCCGTCCTCCTGTCCGAGATGGACCCCGTCGGCGCCGATGCGCCTTGCAAGGCTGACCGAATCGTTGACGATGAAAGCCACCTCGCGCTCGGCGCATATCGCCTGCAGAGGTTCGGCAAGGCGCACCGCCTCATGCTGGTCCACGTCCTTGACCCGGAACTGGAAAGCCGCCACCGGCCCGGCGTCCAGCGCGCGGGCAAGCCGGCGGGGAAAGCCGCCATCCACCTCTAGTGGAGAGATCAGATAGAGCCGCGTCGGTTCGCGTTCGATTTCATCGGACATCGGCCGCACCTAGCCTGTCGGCCGGCCGAGGAAAAGGCCTCCTCTTCCGGGGCAATATCCGCCTCTGGCGCGGCGGATTCACGGGCCATGCCGTTCAAGCGCATCAGCAAAACCCGAAAAAATCCAGGACCGGCCCCAACCGGGGCTTGCGGCAAAACAAACTCTCGCATAGCCAACCTGCCGGGCGAGGATAAGGAAAACAAATGTCCAATTATGACAATGCCGCCGGGTCGCAATCCTGCAATCGTCTGACGGATCTGGCGAACGATCCACGATATCAGCGTCTCGTCCGCCGCCGGGGGCGCTTTTCATGGCTGCTCAGCGCGGTCATGCTTGCCATCTATTTCGGCTACGTGCTGCTGATCGCGTTCCGCCGGGACATCCTGGCCCGCCCGATTGCCGAAGGTGTGACGACGCTGGGCATTCCGGTAGGTATTGCCGTGATCCTCTCCGGCATCGCACTGACAGGCATCTACGTCGTCCGCATGAACCGGACCTTCGATCCGGAAATGCGCGCGCTGCTGCGCGAGTATGGCGCATGAGGGCCTTTCCGGCCACACGCCTGGCCCTGGCGTTCACTTTCTGCCTTGTCCCCGCCGTCGCTCTGGCAGACGCGCTGACAGGTCAGACCGAGCAGCAGCCGACGAACTGGCCGGCGATCGCCATGTTCGCGCTTTTCGTTGGCGGAACGCTGTGGATCACCCGCTGGGCAGCGCGGCGCGTGACCTCGGCTTCGGACTTCTACACCGCGGGCGGCGGCATCAGCGGCTTTCAGAACGGGCTCGCAATCGCGGGCGATTACATGTCGGCGGCGAGCTTTCTGGGCATTTCCGCACAGATCTTCGCCACGGGCTACGACGGGCTC
Organism: Novosphingobium endophyticum; assembly: GCF_014640675.1. Classification (GTDB taxonomy): domain Bacteria; phylum Pseudomonadota; class Alphaproteobacteria; order Sphingomonadales; family Sphingomonadaceae; genus Novosphingobium; species Novosphingobium endophyticum. The sequence goes on from NZ_BMHK01000009.1 coordinate 79,810, forward strand.
ATCTATTCCACCGGTTTTCTCGTGGGCTGGCCCATCATCCTGTTCCTGCTGGCCGAGCGGCTGCGGAACCTGGGGCGCTACACATTCGCCGATGTCGTGAGCTTCCGCTTCGCGCAGACGCCGGTACGCATGTTCGCGGCGGCGAGCACGCTGGCCGTGGTCACGTTCTACCTGATCGCGCAGATGGTGGGCGCCGGGCAGCTCATCAAGCTGCTGTTCGGACTGGACTATGCCTATGCCGTCGTGATCGTCGGCGTGCTGATGACCTGCTACGTGCTGTTTGGCGGCATGATCGCCACGACCTGGGTACAGATCATCAAGGCGGTGCTCCTGCTCGGCTGCGCCAGCTTCATGGCGCTGGCGGTGCTCGCGAGTTTCGGCTTCTCGCCCGAAGCGATGTTCGCGCGCGCCGTGGAAGTGAAGAGCGATCTGGCGGTCGCCGAAGGCGCTTCGCCTGCCGACGCAGCGGCATCGGGCCTTTCGATCATGGCACCGGGCGGCTTCATCGACGATCCGATATCGGCAATTTCCTTCGGGCTCGCGCTGATGTTCGGAACGGCCGGCCTGCCCCACATCCTGATGCGCTTCTTCACCGTTCCCGACGCGCAGGAGGCCCGAAAATCGGTGCTCTGGGCGACCGGATGGATCGGTTATTTCTATATCCTCACTTTCGTCATCGGCTTCGGCGCGATCACGATGGTGGCGACCGATCCTTCGTTCCTCGCCCCAGATGGCACGCTGAGGGGCGGAAGCAACATGGCCGCGATCCATCTTTCATCCGCCATCGGAGGGGATTTCTTCCTCGGCTTCGTCAGCGCGGTCGCCTTTGCGACGATCCTGGCGGTCGTGGCCGGCCTGACGTTGTCGGGTGCATCGGCCGTTTCGCACGACATCTACGCATCGGTGCTGAAACACGGGCAGGCCGACCCCGAAACCGAGCTCAAGGTTTCCCGGCGGACCGTCCCCGTGCTGGCCGCGCTCGCCATCGTGCTGGGCATCGCCTTTGAAAGGCAGAACGTCGCCTATATGGTCAGCCTTGCCTTTTCCATCGCGGCATCCGGAAACTTCCCCGTTCTGCTGATGTCGGTGCTGTGGAAGGGCTGCACCACGAAGGGCGTGGTTGCGGGCGGAACCCTGGGGGTCGTGACCGCGCTTGTGCTGACGATCCTGTCACCGGCGATCTGGGTCAGCGTGATCGGCAATGCCGAGGCGATCTTCCCGTACAGCTCCCCGGCGCTGTTCTCGATGACGATCGCCTTCGCGACGATCTGGCTTGTCTCTCGCGCCGACCGCAGCGGCCGCGCCGCGGTGGACCGTGCCGGGTATCCCGCGCAGCGCGTCCAGGCCGAGACAGGGATCGGCGCGGCCCGCGCATCGCGCCACTGAAATAAAAGGGCGGCGCCTGGCTGGCGCCGCCCTTTCTTGATCGGACCGGATAGCGATCAGGCTGCGGACGCGGCCCCGACCTTCTGCGTCGAGGCCTTGTAGATCTCGTCGATCGCCGAGGCGAGCGAGGCGTTGAATTCCTCGTCGGTCATCTGCGCGCGCAGGTCTTCGAGCAGCGCGCGGCTGAAGCTGGCGATCACGCCCCTGTTCTTCGCCAGTTCGGCGCAGGCCTCGGGGCGGTTGTAGCCGCCCGAGAGCGCAACCACGCGCAGCACCCTCGGGTGCGAGACGAGCGGATCGAACGTGCCCGGTACGACCGGCAGCGAGAGCTTGAGCATGACCTGCTTGCCTTCGGGCAGTTCGTCGAGGTTCTTGAGTATCTCGGCGAGCAGGATCTTGTCGCACTCGGCGCGCGTCTCGCTCTTGATGTTCACCTCGGGCTCGAGGATCGGCATCATGCCGTGGCCGAGCACCTGCAGGCCTATTTCGAACTGCTGCTTGACGATCGCGGCAATGCCCTCGGCGTTGGCCGACTGGATCACCGAACGCTCCTTGGTGCCGAATACGCCGAGCGCCTTCGAACGCTCCAGAAGAGCATCGAGCGTCGGCATCGGCTTCATGAGCTGCACGCCATTGGCCTCATCCTCGAGGCCCTTGTCGATCTTGATGAAGGGCACGATGCCCTTATTGACCAGAGCAGTCGGTGTCGGCACGCCCTCGACCTGTCCGTCCATGGTCCGCTCGAACAGGATCGCCCCGATGACTTTCTCTCCCGTGAAGGCCGGCGAGGAGATGATGCGGCTGCGCATCTCGTGGATCAGGCCGAACATTTCCTCTTCGTTCGACCAGGCGCCTTCCTCGATGCCATAGCCCTTGAGCGCCTTGGGGGTGGAACCGCCGCTCTGGTCGAGCGCGGCGATAAATCCATCGCCATCGGCCATCTTGGCCGCCATCTGTGAATACTGCATGGGTCTCCTCCTCACACGTTCGATAAACTCAGGATCCGCGCTTATCCGCGCCGCCGGCGGTGCGCAACCACGCCACGGCGCGCTGCCCGTGAACGCCGCCCGGGCGCGCGGCCCGGACCATTCCTCAAACCGAGAGCGCCGCGACGCCGGGCAGTTCCTTGCCCTCCATCCATTCGAGGAAGGCGCCGCCTGCCGTTGAAATATAAGAGAAATCCGTCGCAACACCCGCATGATGGAGTGCCGCGACGGTATCGCCACCGCCCGCAACCGAGATCAGCGAACCTTCGGCGGTCAGCGCGGCTGCGGTCTTCGCCAGGGCGACCGTCGCGGCATCGAAAGGTGTGGTCTCGAAAGCGCCCATCGGGCCGTTCCAGACCAGCGTCCGGCAGGTCTTCAGCACGTCCCCTAGAGCCTCGACCGCGAGCGGTCCGACGTCGAGAATCATTTCGTCGGCGGCGACTTCGTGGACGTTGCAGGTGCGCAGGGACGGCGGATTGGCCGCGAACTCCTTCGAGACGACGACCTCGTAGGGCAGATGCACCGTGCAGCCAGACGTGTCGGCCGCTTCGAGAATTTCGTTCGCGGTACCCGTCAGATCATGTTCGCAGAGCGACTTGCCCACATCGACGCCCTTGGCTGCAAGGAACGTATTGGCCATGCCGCCGCCGATAATGAGATGATCGACCTGCCCGACGAGGTGCTTGAGCACGTCGAGCTTGGAAGAGACCTTGGCGCCTCCGACCACAGCCGCGACCGGCTTCTCAGGCGCGCCGAGCGCCTTGTCCAACGCTTCCAGCTCCGCCTGCATCGAGCGGCCGGCATAAGCGGGCAGAACGTGCGCCAGGCCCTCGGTCGTGGCATGGGCGCGGTGAGCGGCGGAGAAGGCGTCGTTGACATAGAAATCGCCGTTTTCGGCAATGGCCTTGACGAGATTGGGGTCGTTCTTCTCCTCGCCCTTCCAGAAGCGGGTGTTTTCCAGGATGGCAATGTCACCGGGGCGCAGGATGCCGACCGACTGGGCAACGACTTCGCCGGCGATCTCGGGCACGAACATCACTTCCTTGCCAAGGACCTTCTCGACCGCGCCGACCACCATGGAGAGCGACATGGTGGACGAGCGTTCGCCCTTGGGACGTCCGAAGTGGGCAAGCAGGAGAACCTTGGCGCCCTTCGCCGCGAGCTCGAGAATGGTCGGCGCGGCGGCGCGGATGCGGGTTTCGTCCGTGACGTGGCCGTCCTGCATCGGCAGATTGAGATCCACGCGCACCAGCGCCACCTTGCCGGTCACATCGCCCAGATCGTCCAGGGTCTTGAAAGCGCTCATTTCTCGATCCTTAATTCATCGCCGACTACCGTGGCTCGGAAATCAAACTTGTCAGGGCTGCGAAACACAATACCCGTTCGTGTCGAGCGGCGAGAGCAGTGTTTCAACTTTGTCACGAGGTCCAGGCAAGCCGTGACTGTCTGCCCCCGACCCACGACGCCGCGAAAGTCGCGTTCGACTTCCGCGGCGGCAGTGACGGCGACGGGTTGCAGGTCCTTCATGGCCATGCCCGTCGCCGAGTTCACTTTCAGAGGAACTTCGCCATCTCACCCGCGGTGTCGAGCATGCGGTTCGAGAAGCCCCACTCGTTGTCGTACCAGGAAACGACGCGGACGAACTTGCCTTCCATGACCGTGGTCTCAAGGCTGTCCACCGTCGAGCTGGCGGGGTAGTGATTGAAGTCCGAGGAGACCAGCGGCTCTTCGGTGTAGGCCAGCACGCCCTTGAGCGCGCCTTCCGAAGCGGCCTTGAGCGCGGCGTTGATCTCTTCCTTCGTCGTGTCGCGCTTCGGCACGAAGCACAGGTCGACGAGGCTGACGTTCGGGGTCGGCACGCGGACCGAAGAACCGTCGAGCTTGCCCTTCAGCTCCGGCAGCACGAGGCCGACCGCGCGGGCGGCGCCGGTCGTGGTCGGGATCATGTTGCACGCACCGGCGCGGGCGCGGCGCAGATCGCTGTGGATCTGGTCAAGCATGCGCTGGTCGTTGGTGTAGGAGTGGATCGTGGTCATGAAACCGCGCTCGATGCCGACGGTGTCGTGGCAGACCTTTGCCAGCGGCGCGAGGCAGTTGGTGGTGCACGAAGCGTTCGACACGACGATATGGTCGGCCGTCAGCGTCTCGTGGTTCACGCCGAAGACGATCGTGTTGTCGACGCCGGTGGCCGGGGCCGAGATCAGGACGCGCTTGGCGCCGGCGGCGAGGTGCGGAGCCGAGGCTTCCTTCGACTGGAAGAAGCCCGTGCATTCGAGCACGATGTCGATGCCCAGATCCTTGTGCGGCAGCTTGCCGGGATCGCGTTCGGCAGTGACGACGATGTCCTTGCCGTTGACAGTTATCTTGCCCTCGCCGGCCTCTACGGTGCCGGGGAAGCGGCCATGGGTGCTGTCGTAGGCGAAGAGAAGAGAGTTCGACTTGGTATCGGCCAGATCGTTGATCGAGACGAGGTCGAGCCCGCAGTCGGGGCGCTCGAGAATGGCGCGGGCGACAAGCCGTCCGATGCGTCCGAAACCGTTGATAGCAACCTTGGTCGCCATATTGAAATCTCCTCTTTAGGCGCTGAGCTTATCCAGAATCTTGGGCACGATGGCCTCGGCGGTGAAGCCGAAGCGGGCGAACAGGTCCTTGGCCGGCGCCGAAGCGCCAAAGCGGTCGATGCCGATGTTGAGGCCGCCATCGCGGCTCGCAGCAGTATAACGCTCCCAACCCAGCGTTGATCCCGCTTCGATCGAGACGCGCAGGATAGAGGGATCGTGCGGCAGGACTTCGTGCCTGTAGGCCTCGTCCTGCGCCTCGAACAGTTCCATGCAGGGCATCGAGACGACGTCGGCGCCAATGGCCTGCGCCTCGAGCTGATTGGCAACCTTCATGGCGAGTTCCACTTCCGAACCGGAAGCAATCAGGATCACCTTGCGATCGGCGGCGGCGCGGCGCAACGTGTAAGCACCGCGCGCGGATAGCATTTCGCCCTGCTTGCGAAGCTGCGGCAGGTTCTGGCGGGTCAGTGCGAGAACCGAAGGCGTCTCCTTCGACTGCAGCGCGAGATTCCAGCACTCGGCCGTCTCGATCACGTCGCACGGGCGGAACACGTTGAGGTTGGGGATCAGACGCAGGCTCATCACCTGCTCGATCGGCTGATGGGTCGGCCCATCCTCGCCCAGACCGATGGAATCGTGCGTCAGGACGAAGATCGAGCGGGTCTGCTGCAGCGCCGCGAGGCGGATCGCGTTGCGGCAGTAGTCCGAGAAGATCAGGAAGGTGCCGCCATAGGGAATGACGCCGCCATGCAGCGCCATGCCGTTGAGCGCGGCGGCCATGCCGAACTCGCGGATGCCGTAATAGACATAGCGACCGGAGTAGTCTTCCGCGGTGAACGGCGCCTGGCACTTGGCCTTGGTGTTGTTCGAGCCGGTGAGGTCGGCCGAGCCGCCGATCATCTCCGGCACCAGCGGCGCCAGGACATTGAGGCAGTTTTCCGAAGCCTTGCGCGTGGCGACCGTGGTGTCTCCTTCGAGCCAGGACGCAAAGGTCTTGGCCGCTTCCTCGGCCTCGGGCAGATCGCCGGCCATGCGGCGGTTGAATTCGGCGGCATCGGGGTTCGCGGCAAGGCGGCCTTCCCAGGCCTTGCGCGCTTCGGCACCGGCCGCGCCAAGCGAGCGCCAGTCGGCGAGGATGTCGGCCGGAATCTCGAAGGGAGCGGCAGTCCAGCCCAGATATTCGCGGGCGGCGGCGACTTCATCGGCGCCGAGCGCGGCGCCGTGGACGTCGTGACTCCCCTGCTTGTTCGGCGCGCCTTTGCCGATCACGGTGCGGCAGGCGACCAGCGTTGGCTTGTCCGAGGCGGCGGCTTCTGCCAGCGCGCGCTCGATGTCGGCGAAGTCATGGCCATCGCACGAGACCACGTCCCAGCCGGCGGCACGGAAGCGTGCGGGGATGTCCTCGCTGGTCGACAGCGACGTGTCGCCGTCGATGGTGATGTGGTTGTCATCCCACAGCACCTTGAGACGGCCGAGCTTGAGATTGCCGGCAAGGCCGATCGCCTCGTGATTGATGCCTTCCATGAGGCAGCCGTCGCCCACGACGACCCAGGTCCTGTGATCGACGAGACCGTCACCGAACGTCGCATTGAGATGGCGTTCGGCCATCGCCATGCCGACGGCCATGGCAAGTCCCTGTCCCAGCGGGCCGGTGGTGCATTCGATGCCGGGGATCAGGAAGTTTTCCGGGTGGCCGGCACAGACCGAGCCGAGCTGGCGGAAGTTGCGGATGTCTTCCATCGTCGGGCTCTCATACCCGGTCAGGTGAAGCAGCGAGTAGATCAGCATCGAGCCATGGCCGGCCGAGAGCACGAAGCGGTCGCGGTCGGGCCACTGGTGGGCGGCAGGATCGAACTTGAGGAACTTGGAAAAAAGGACGGTGGCGACGTCGGCCATGCCCATCGGCATACCCGGATGGCCGCTGTTGGCCGCCTGGACCGCATCCATCGAAAGCGCCCGGATGGCGTTTGCCATGGGCGCGAGACGGTCGGGGGCAATAGTCATGAGGTGGCTCCGGAAACGGATATGTGCGGGCGATTCGGATTTCGCGACCCCCCTTTAGGGAGAGGCGGCTTCCCGTCAAGTTCGCCGGGCCGTTACAGGCGGCCGACGAAGCGACGGGCACATCGCGATGATTGTGAACAACCCCCGCCAATTTCTTGCCTTTTGGCGATTTTACGATAGCCACGTTGCCATGGAACAGGCAGCGATCTGTCAGGCACTGGAGAGGATCGAAGCAGCGCTGGCCCGTATCGAGGCCGCCGCAAGGCAGACATCGGGCCTGCGCGGGAGGCACGAAAAGCTCAAGGCTTCGGTGGAGCAGTCGCTGATCGAAATCGACGGCCTTATCGCGCGGCACGAGGCATGAGCAACGTCAACCTCTCGATCGGCTCTCGCAGCTTCGCGGTCGCCTGCGCCGATGGCGAGGAGGCCCACGTCACCGGTCTGGGCCGCCTGATCGACGAAAAGGTTGCCGCCGCAGGGGCGCAGGGGCAGACCGAAACACGCATGCTGCTGTTCGCCGCGCTGCTGCTTGCAGACGAAGTGCACGAGCTGCGAAATGGCGGTGGCGGCGGCCCTGCCCTCCCCGACGGCTTCACGGATCGCCTCGCCCAGGTCGCGGGCCGCATCGAAAATATCGCGAACCTCCTTGAGAGCGACACAACGAGCGCCTAACTAGGGAGAGACGGGATCTGCCCGGCACGAACCGTTCGAACATCCCTGAGGCTATAAGCAATCCAAGGGGGCTGTCCCTGGTCGGATCCTGGTCCGGCACATATGGTCCCCACCTGACGTTGAGGCGTCAGAGGATTTCTAGGAAAACGACCCACGGTGGACCCGTCACCCCCCATGTTCCCGACTGACCACAAGGCCCGGCTGCGCAAGGAGTACCGCGCCTGGCGCCGCGAGCACGTGGCCAGCCTGCCGGAAGGCCTGCGCGCCCTGATCCTCAACCGCCCGCCGGCCCCGATCGTGGACATGATGCCCGAGGGCGCCACGGTCGGCCTCTACTATCCGGTCGGAGCAGAGGCGCCGACGCTCGGATGGGCGCGCTGGCTGGCGGAGAACGGCCGCCGCGTCGCCCTGCCCGGCTTCGCCTCGCGCGAAAGCACAATGGAATTTCGCGAGTGGACCAATCCCTTCGACGAGGAGGGCCTGACGGTCTGTCCCTGGGGCGCGTTGCAGCCTTCCCATCCGGGAGCACGGGTGATCCCCGATCTGGTGGTGGTGCCGCTTGTCGCCTTCACGGCGCGGGGGGAAAGGCTCGGCCAGGGCGGTGGGCACTACGACCGCTGGCTGGACGCCAACCCGCTGGTCCCCGCGATCGGGCTTGCATGGGACTGCCAGATCGCCGATGCGCTGCCGGTGGAAGATCACGACCGGCACCTGGCCGCCGTGGTGACACCGACCCGGATCTACGAAGGAAGCCTCTGAGATGCGCGAGACCCCGACCTGGCGGATACCGATCGGCGTTCTCGGGCTCTGCGTCGCGCTGGCAGTATACGGCATTCTGGTTGCCAGCTTCGTCGCGCCGCTGATCGGAGAATGGCACGCGCTGTTGCAGATGCCGGTCTATGTCCTGCTCGGCGTGGTGTGGATCCTGCCCTTGCGGCGGTTCCTGATCTGGATGGAAACCGGCCGCTGGGGCTGACCCCGGCCTAAATCGTTCGCGCTCTTCATCGTTCGCGCTTGATGCACACCATTCGATGAATGGCGCGAGTGACGGGGCTCGAACCCGCGACCTCCGGCGTGACAGGCCGGCACTCTAACCAACTGAGCTACACCCGCGCAGAAACGAAAAAGGCCGGAACAATCCGACCTCTTCCTACCGGTTTCCCGGAGAAATCCCAAGTGGCGCGAGTGACGGGGCTCGAACCCGCGACCTCCGGCGTGACAGGCCGGCACTCTAACCAACTGAGCTACACCCGCATACTTCGCAGTGCGTCCGCTTGGGAGCCGCGCCACTAAGACAGCCTCTTCACCCTGTCAACTGCATTGAGCCGCGATCCGGAAATTTTGCGAGTGATCGGCCAGAGGCAGGTCTTGGTCAGACGGCGTTAACCATATATTGGCGACTTTTCCGGCAGTGTCCTCCCGTTTCGCAAGCAGATCGGCGGGGGCTGTCAGTTCGTATGTCGTGCAGGATTGTCGTTGCAATTTCGCTTGCGCTGGCCGCGCCGCCGCTACTTGCGGAGCGGGCGCAGGCGCGGCCCGCGGTCGCGACCGACAGTGCGGTATTCGTCGAACGCGTGATGCCCGATTCGAGCAGCCGCCTTGAGCCGGCCGTCCGGCTTTCGCGGGGCGACAAGGTCGTCACGGTCGTCACCTGGTATCGCATGGGCGGCGACGGCGGGTTCGTCATCACCAATCCCCTGCCCGCCGGCCTCGCCTACGAAGACAGCGCCAGCGACCGGCAGGACGTTTCCGTGGACGGCGGGCGAACCTGGGGGCATCTCGGAACCCTGCGCATCGGCAATCGCCTCGCGGCACCGGAGGACGTCACCCATGTCCGCTGGCGCATCCCGCCGGGCACCGCCGCGCGCGGCAGGGGCGAGATCGCCTATAGCGGGACCGTGCGCTGACCGCCCAAGCTATAGCTAATTGGGCAAAATCAGAGTCAGGTCCGATGCAGATTAAGCGCACGATGCTTTAAGCGGCGAGTATCAGTGCCGGCGCCTCGATCAACTTCCTGAGGTCCTGCGCGAAGCTGGCGGCATCCCAGCCATCCACCACGCGGTGATCGCAGCTCATCGAGATATTCATCAGCTTTCGCTTTTCGACGCGCTCCGCGCCGTCGGCGCCGCGCACGAACATCGGGCGCTCGACGATACGGTTTGGGCCGATGATCGCCACTTCGGGACGGTTGATGACCGGCGTCGTCGCCACCCCGCCCATCGGCCCGAGCGAGGTGATCGTCATAGTAGAGCCGGAAAGTTCCGACGGCTTTGCCGAGCCATCGCGCGCCGCCTGCGCGAGGCGCGCGATCTCGGACGCGAGTTGCCACAGATTTCGATCCTGCGCATCGCGGATCACCGGAACCATCAGGCCCGCCGGCGTCTGTGCCGCCAGGCCCAGATGCACCGCACCATAGCGCGTCACCACGCCCGCTTCGTCATCGTAGTGCGCATTCAGCATCGGATACCGGGGCATCAGACGGCAGATCGCGGTGATGAGGAACGGCAGCATCGTCAGCTTGGGCCGGTCTCCCCGCCCCTGGTTGAGCTGCGCGCGCATCTCCTCCAGCGCGGTGACGTCATACTCCTCCACATAGGCAAAGTGCGGAATGTTGCGCTTGGAAGCCGCCATGTTCTCGGCAATGCGGCGCCGGAGGCCGATGACGCGGACCTGCTCGTCCCTGCCCTTGTGCCCGGCGGGAAGGAAGCCGCCCGCCGAATTGTAGGCAAGGAAGGCGTCAAGATCGGAATGGCGCACGCGGCCGTCCCCGACAGGACGCACTTCGGACAAGTCTATGCCCAGATCGGCGGCGCGCTTGCGCACCGCGGGGCTGGCCATGACCTTGGCGTGGCTGCGCGCGGGTTCCTCGGCAGACTCGGGACGAACGGAGGTCGGGGGCGGGGCTTCGACGGGCTCGGCCTGAGTGGGTGCGGGTGAGGGCGCCGCCCGTGCAGGGCTTGTCGAAGCCCGCTCTAGCGCGCGCTCCACATCGCCGGCATCGGGCGTTTCGGATTCGATCCGCTCGTCGACGACTTCGGTTCTGGGCGCGGGCGCCCTGTCGCGTTCATTGCCCTCGCCCTCAACCTCGATCACCACCAGCGGCGAGCCGATGGCGACGACATCGCCCTCTTCGCCCGCGACCTCGATCACCTTGCCCGCGACGGGACTTTCCATCTCGACCGTGGCCTTGTCGGTCATCATGTCGGCAAGCCGGCCGTCTTCCTCGACCGTATCGCCGACCTTCACATGCCAGGCGACGATCTCGGCCTCGGCGATGCCTTCCCCGATATCGGGCAGGCGGAACGTATAGCGCCCCATCGGATCAATAACCCTTCATCAGCCGGTCGACCGCCTCGCCGATGCGGACGGGACCGGGAAAATAGGCCCATTCGAGGCTGTGCGGATAGGGCGTGTCGAAGCCGGTGACGCGTTCGATCGGCGCCTCGAGATGATAGAAGCAATGCTCCTGCACGAGCGCGGACAATTCGGCGCCAAAGCCCGATGTGCGGGTCGCCTCATGGACGATGAGACATTTGCCCGTCTTCTCCACGGACTTTTCCACAGCCTCGATGTCGAGCGGTACGAGCGTTCGCAAATCGATGATCTCGGCATCGATACCCTTCTGCTCCAGCACCGCCTCCACGACATGGATCATTGTACCGTAGGCGAGCACGGTCATCGCGGAACCCTCCCGCACGATCCGCGCCTTGCCCAAGGGAATCGAATAGTAACCCTCCGGCACCTTGCCGCCGGGATGGTTCTTCCAGGTCTTCGAGGGGTTGTCGTAGTAGCCGTCGAAGGGGCCATTGTAGATGCGCTTGGGCTCGAAGAAGATGACCGGATCGTTGTCCTCGATCGCGGCGATCAGCAGACCCTTGGCATCGTGCGGCGTTGACGGGATCACCGTTTTCAGGCCTGCCACATGCGTGAACAAGGCCTCCGGGCTCTGGCTGTGAGTCTGCCCCCCGAAGATGCCGCCGCCGAAGGGCGAGCGGAGGGTGATCGGTGCGGTGAACTCGCCGGCAGAGCGATAGCGCAGCCGCGCCGCTTCGGAAATGAGCTGATCGAGCCCCGGATAGATATAGTCCGCGAACTGGATTTCGGGCACAGGCCTCAGGCCATAGGCGGCCATTCCCACCGCCGCGCCGACGATGCCGCATTCGTTGATCGGCGAATCGAACACGCGGTTTTTGCCGTACTTGTCCTGCAGCCCGGCAGTGGCGCGGAACACGCCGCCGAAATAACCTACGTCCTCGCCCAGGATCACCACGTCCGGATCGCGCGCCATCATCGTGTCGAGCGCCTCGTTGATCGCCTCGATCATATTGATCGAACGGGTGGGCGCATCGTGAAGGCTTACGGGTTCTTCTTCGAGCATTGCCCCTACTCCTTCCACTCGGGCCATTTCGTCTGGCGCTCGCGGATGGCCTGTTCGGCCTGCTCCTGCAGATGCCAGGGAAGCTCCTCGAAGACGTCCTCGAACATGGTGTGGAACGGATGGTGGAAGCCGTGGCCGAGAATGCCGTTCTTCTCCGCCTCCTTGGTTGCCGCCCTGACTTCCTCGGCCAGTTCGCGGTCCATTTCGGCATGACGGTCATCCGACCATTCACCCAGCGCGATCAGGTGCGCCTTGAGACGCGAGATCGGGTCACCCAGCGGCCATTCCTCGCGCTCCTGCGCCGAGCGGTAGGCGGCCGGATCATCGGAGGTCGAATGCCCCTCGGCGCGATAGGTGAAATGCTCGATGAGGGTCGGCCCCAGGTTGGCACGGGCACGGTTGGCCGCCCATTCCATCGCGGCATAGACGGCCAGCGTGTCGTTGCCGTCGACGCGCAGGCCGGCAATGCCATAGCCGACGGCGCGCGCGGCAAAGGTCGTGCGCTCGCCCCCCGCAAAGCCGGAGAAGCTCGAGATCGCCCACTGGTTGTTGACGATGTTGAGCACGACCGGCGCGTTGTAGACCGCGGCGAAAGTCATCGCCGCGTGAAAATCGCCTTCCGCGCTCGATCCTTCACCGATGAAACTGGTCGCGATGCGCGTGTCCCCCTTGATCGCGCTCGCCATCGACCAGCCGACCGCCTGGGGGAACTGGGTGGCCAAGTTGCCGGAGATGGTGAAGAAACCATAGTCGCGGGCCGAATACATGATCGGAAGCTGGCGGCCCTTCAGCCGGTCGGCGCGATTGGAATAGATCTGGTTGATCATGTCGACGAGCGGATATCCGCGCGCGATCAGGATGCCCTGCTGGCGATAGCTGGGAAAGACCATGTCGTCGTCGGCAAGGGCATGGGCGCAGGCGACCGAGATCGCCTCCTCGCCGGTGGACTTCATGTAAAAGCTGGTCTTGCCCTGTCGCTGGCCGCGATACATGCGATCGTCGAACGCGCGAGTGAGCGCCATGGTGCGCAGCATGCGGCGCAGCGTTTCCGGATCAAGATTCGGATTCCACGGGCCGACTGCGCTACCCTCATCGTCCAGAACGCGGATCAGGTCGGTCGTGAGCGGCCAGGTCTCCCGCGCCTCACAGGCTTCGTCGGGGCGCGGCTGCCTGCCGGCTTCGGGTATATCGAGGTGCGAGTAATCCACCGTGTCGCCGGGCCGGTACCTCGGTTCGGGGACGTAAAGCTCCAGCGGCGGCAGGTTGCCGCGCGGCTTTCCGGTTCGGACTGGACCTTCGCCCATCTCCATGTTCTCTCCCGCCAGTTTCGGGCCGTGAGAACTCTACGCCATCCGGATCGGATGCGGATAAAAATTCTACGGTTCGGTCATTTTATTTCTCAATTCGGTAATGTCAATCACACCGCCACGGGTGCGGCGATATGCGCCTGGGGGGCGTATCCGGAAACCTCGAAGTCCTCGATCCGGTAATCGAAGATCGTTTCGGGCCGGCGGACGATCCCCAGGCGCGCCTCGCCTTCCGGCACCCGCGACAGCTGTTCTTCGACGAGCGCCCCGTGGTTCAGGTAGAGATGGACATCTCCCCCGGTCCAAACGGCCTCACCCGGTTCGAGGTTGCATTGCTGCGCGAACATGCGCGTCAACAGCGCGAGCGACCACATGTTGAAGGCAAAGCCGAGCCCCAGATCGCAACTGCGCTGATAGAGCAGACCCGAGAGCCGTCCGTTCGCGACGTGGAACTGATAGGTCTTGTGGCACGGCGGCAGCGCCATGGCGTCGAGTTCGGCGACGTTCCAGCCCTCGATGATATGGCGGCGGCTGCCGGGGTTCGCCTTGAGGCTCCCGACGACTTCTGCAACCTGGTCGATCCCTTTCTCGCGGCGGCGGAACAGCCCATCGCCCGCCGCTTCATATACCGGCCAGTCGACCCACTGCTTGCCATAGACCGGCCCCAGATCGCCCCATCGGGCCGCGAATTCCGCATCCGCGACGATACGGTCGGAGAATTCCTCGCGCGAAATCGACTCGCCTGTCTCGCGCCGGTAGCGGTCGAGCGGCCAGTCCGTCCAGATCTGCACGCCCTGCGCGCAGAGGGAGCGAATGTTGGTGTCCCCGGTCAGGAACCACAACAGTTCGCGCGTCGCCGTCTTCCAGTAGACCCGCTTGGTCGTGAGCAGGGGCATGGCTCCGCCCGCAAGATCGAAACGGATCGTCGCCCCGAAGACCGAGCGCGTGCCGACGCCGGTACGGTCAACCCGCTCGTCTCCTTGCTCCCAGATATGGCGCATGAGGTCGAGATATTGCCATTCCCAGTGGTCGCGGCCGGGGGCAATCGAAGGGTATCCAGGCAGAGTCGCGGTCATGCGGCGAAACCTAGCCCCGCCAGGCACGAACGGGAAGAACCCTGCGGGAATACCTGTGGTTGCCGACCTGCAAGGTTGGGTGGACACCTTCGGAGCGAACGGCCTCCACTTTGGGCGGCAGCCCGCTGGAACTCCCGAAGGATGGGAAATTTGGGGGTATCGTCCTCGTGCAACCATACGGCGTCGGACTGGTTGGTGACTCGTGCAGGAGGAACATCATGAGCTATGCGCGATTTTCCGCGATGATCGCTACCTCGGTGTTGGCGATGTTCGGGGTGATGTACCTGAACACCTATGCGCTGGATCACGCTGAGTACAGTCAGACGCGCGCCTGGATGGCCTTGGTCATGGGCGCCTCCATGGCGTTCATCATGATCGCGTTCATGTGGCGCATGTACCCGAACCGCCGCGCGAATGTGGGCATCCTTGCGGGCACGGCCCTCGTGTTCGCCGGCGCGCTCTGGCTGGTAAGAAGCCAGGAGACGGTCGAGGACGTCAGTTACATGAAAGCGATGATCCCGCACCATTCGATCGCCATCATGACCAGTGAGCGCGCGCACATCCGGGATCCCCAGGTTCGCCGACTTGCCGACAGGATCATCGATGCGCAAGTCCGCGAGATCGCGGAGATGAAGCGCATGATCGCCAGACTGGAGAAGCGCCCGGTGCCGGAAGGCGCACCGGCCCTGCCGTCCTACCGCGACAGAGGCGTGGCACCCCCGGCGGGAGAAACGGATAAGACCGCCGGCGTGGATACCCTCCAACCGGTCCAATGACATCCGCAACATCGGCGTCCTGAAAATGCTACCGAATTGGTTTGAATGACGAGGAGCGGATACTCGCGACACACCGCCGACAATATACCGCATGAAACTCCGATTGGCCCCTTGCCACCTCCTGAATCGCTCTCTATAGGCGCGCTCCTGCCTCGGGCCGCTTTCACGGCGGCGCGACCGGTCGGGGAGTAGCTCAGCCTGGTAGAGCACTGTCTTCGGGAGGCAGGGGCCGGAGGTTCGAATCCTCTCTCCCCGACCATTTTACCATTCGATTGTCCGAGAATGCGTTGATTTGCCCCGGCGCAACCTGCGCAGTTCCTAAAGCAGCGCCTCGATGTCGCTCTCGATATGTTCGGGCTTGTCCGTGGGGGCATAGCGGCGGATCACCTTCCCATCGCGGCCGATCAGGAACTTGGTGAAGTTCCACTTGATCCGTTGCGTGCCGAGAATGCCCGGCGCCTCGGCCTTGAGCCATTCGTAAAGCGGATCGGCGTCGGGACCGTTGACCTCGATCTTGCCCATCAGGGGAAAGCTCAACCCGAAGTTCACTTCGCAGAATTCCGCGATCTCCCCGGCGCTTCCCGGCTCCTGGCCGCCGAACTGGTTGCAGGGAAAGGCGATCACTTCAAAGCCCCGGTCGCGGTACTTGCGCCAGAGCGTCTCCAGGCCCCGGTACTGCGGCGTGAAGCCGCACTTGCTGGCGGTGTTGACGACAAGCAGCACTTTGCCCGCCCTGTCGGCAAGACTGACGCGCTCGCCACTGGGCAGCGTCGCCCGAAAATCGGCGATAGTCTTCATGGGACTCCCGCCAGGTTCAGCCCGCGGCGTTGCCGGGGAAGTCGGAACGGCGGAACAGGGCGCGGATCTCGCCGACGGTGAGCCGGTGATCGCCGCCCTTCTGGATGGCATAGTCCACCTGTTTCTCTTCGGGCAGGTCCATCACGAAATCGACCAGTTCGGCCAGCGTCCCGCGGCGGATGGTCTTGAACCGGTGGAACAGGCCGCCTCCGTCGGCGCATTTGTGCAATTCCGCGGTATCGTTCCAGCCATAGCCCGACGCAGCACCCGGTTCGCCGTGAAACGTGGAGGGGTTGTCGCTCATTGCGTGGTCCTTTCGCAGTTCCTCGTCTCGTTTCCAACTTGGGCATTTACCGCCCCGAAATCAACGAGGTTCCCGCGCGCGTTCCTGGTCGGGCCGCAAACTAGAGCACGCCGTCGTGAAGCCGCACGACGCGGTCCATCGCCAGGGCCAGCCGCTCGTTATGGGTGGCGACGAGCGCGGCGCTGCCCTCCCCCCGCACGAGTTCGAGGAACTGGGCGAAGACCTTGTCGGCGGTGGCTTCGTCCAGGTTCCCGGTGGGCTCGTCCGCCAGCACCAGACGCGG
Source organism: Novosphingobium endophyticum (assembly GCF_014640675.1). Taxonomy (GTDB): domain Bacteria; phylum Pseudomonadota; class Alphaproteobacteria; order Sphingomonadales; family Sphingomonadaceae; genus Novosphingobium; species Novosphingobium endophyticum. The sequence goes on from NZ_BMHK01000009.1 coordinate 96,341, forward strand.
GCGGTTGGCAAGCGCGCGGGCGACAGCGACGCGCTGCTGTTCTCCGCCGGAAAGCTTGCTCGGCCGGTGTTCGAGTCGCTCGCCCAGGCCAAGCGCGTCGAGCAGTTCCTTCGCCCGCGCTTCGCAGTCGGCGCGCGGCTTGCCGGTGATGAGCTGCGGCAGGACTACGTTCTCGATGGCGTTGAAGTCCGGCAGCAGGTGGTGGAACTGGTAGACGAAGCCGATGTGGTCGCGCCGCACCGCCGCGCGCTGGTCCTTGCCCAGTTTCGAGGCGTCGACCCCGGCGATCTCGATCAATCCGCCGAAACCGCCTTCGAGCAGCCCGATCGCCTGCAGCATGGTCGACTTGCCCGAACCCGAAGGACCCAGCAGCGCGACGATCTCACCGGGATGAACGACAAGATCCACGCCGCGCAGGACGTCGATGGTGACGCCGCCCTGTTCGAAACTGCGGGTAAGCTTTTCGAGGCGCACCACGGGGTCGATGACGGCGGGTTCCACGATGGCGGGGCCGGTTTCACTCATAGCGCAGGACCTGCACGGGATCGGTGCTCGCCGCCTTGAAGGCGGGATAGAGCGTGGCGAGGAAGCTGAAGACGAGCGCCATCACGCTGATCACGGTTATCTCCACGGGGTCAGAGCGCGCCGGCAGTTCGGTGAGGAAGCGGATCGAGGGATCCCACAGGTTCTGGCCGGTAACGATCTCGACCAGGCGGACGATCGGCTGCCGGAAGTACAGGAACACGAACCCCAGGATCAGCCCCGCCACGGTGCCCAGCGCCCCGATGCAGAAGCCGGTCGTCACGAAGACCTTGAGCAACGAGCGGCGCGTCGCGCCCATGGTGCGCAGGATCGCGATGTCGCGCGTCTTGGCACGCACCAGCATAATCAGCGAGGACAGGATGTTGAACACCGCGACAAGAACAATGATCGAGAGCACCACGAACATCGCCACGCGTTCCACCGCCAGCGCCTCGAACAGCGTTGAATTGATCGTCTTCCAGTCGGTGACCACCGCCTGCCCGGCCAGCTTGCGTTCGAGCGGGGCCAGAATCTGGTCGACGCGGTCGGGGTCGGTTGTGGTCAGCTCGATCATGCCCACCGTATCGCCCGTCAGCAGCAGCGTCTGTGCGTCCTTCATCGGCATGACCACGAAAGCCTTGTCGTAGTCGTAGACCCCGATCTCGAAGATCGCGGCGACGCGGTAGGCGATCTGGCGTGGCACGGTGCCGAAAGGGGTCGAGCGCCCTTGCGGGTTGATGACCGTGATCATGTCGCCGATCTGGGCGCCGAGATTCTGCGCAAGCTGAGAGCCTATCGCGACGTTGTTGGCATCTGGGCGCAGTTCAGCGAGGCTCCCCGCCTTCACCTTGTTGCGCAGGCGGCCGATGTCCTCCGCCGTATTGCCGCGCACCAGAATCGCCTCGACCCGGCCGTTGAAGCTGGCGAGCAGCGGCTGTTCGATCAGCGGCGAGGCGCGCGTGACACCGGGTGTCTCTCGCACGTCCCTGAGAACCTGCTGCCAGTTGTCCAGCCGGCCGCCATAGGCCTGGATGATCGCATGGCCGTTGAGGCCCACGATCTTGTCGAACAGCTCGGCGCGAAAGCCGTTCATTACGCTCATGACGATGACCAGCGCGGCAACGCCCAGCATGACCGCGGCCAGGCTGATGCCGGCGACGAGCGCGATGAAACGCTCACCCTTGCCGGGCAGCATGTAGCGCTTGGCGATGGTCCATTCGAAGGGAGAAAGGATCAAGCGGTGGGTCCGTCTCTGATCGTAGCAGGATTATGTCCATGGCATTAGGGGCAGGAACGCGGGCTGGCAAGCCGAGAGCTGGGCAAGCCTTTGCGCCGCGAACGGCCGTCCGGGCAGCTTTCCCGGTTGAGGAAGCGTTTGAAATTGAACGCGATGTTCCGGTTCACTTTCGCCCAAGACGGGAAAGAAGGGACGCGACGAGGCCACAGTCCCCGATGGATCCGCCCGGAAGCATTCCCTCCCTACCCCATGATCTTCGGCATCGCGCCGCACCTTTCAAACTGTTGCCCGCTGCGCGTTTCGGTTGACCGGGCACGAATGAGGTGAAATCGGTACCGAGGGTTCAGGCGACTATCGCACCATGCGACAAGCGAGAGAGGCACAGGATCAGTGGGACGTCCAATTCCCCGCCGCTTCGCGGTTCACGTGGCGATTATCTTTCTGGTCCTGGGAAGCGTGCAACTCGCCGCAAGCCTGATCTTCTATCAGTCCATAGACCGACAGACGCTGAGAGAAGACCATGCGCGGCGCGTGGCCGAGTTGCTTGTCGTCAGTGACAGGGTACATGCACTCACCCCCGCCCGGACAAGCCCGATCATGAGCACGCGCCATCTTACCGCCGAAGTGGCGTCACGCCCGTCCGTGCGGACACTCCCGACGGATGATACGCTCAAGGGGATTGCGAGCAAGATCGTCGAGTGGGAGCCGTCTCTTTCGAACCGTTCGCTCCGACTTGCCGCAGCCACCACGCCGGCCGGGGAAAAGGACCTGATCGGCTCGATCAGGCTGACCGACGGGAACTGGCTGAACTTTCGGTCCGAGGACTTTACATCGATGTGGCCGGTGGCCTTGCGGGCAACCGCACTGACCTTTGCTACCGCGGTCGCGTGTCTGACCGTGGGCCTGGTCGTGCTCCACCTGATGGCACAGCCCTTGCGCCGAATTGCCGATGCGGCCGAGGCGATCGGCCAGGGCCGCTATGTGTCGATCAACGAACGCGGCTCCCGGGATCTGCGCGAGCTGGCTCACGCCATGAACGTCATGCAGGAGCGGATTGCCCGGCTGTTGCAGGATCAGGCCAAGACATTCGAAGCGATAAGCCACGATCTGCGCACGCCCTTGTCACGACAAAAGGTGGCGGCCGAGTTGATCGACGACGAGGAACTCGCCGGCATGATCCTTGCCAGCGTCGACGAGATGGAGGCCTTGCTGGCGTCGCTGCAGAAGTTTCTCCGCGCCCAGCACCTTTCCGCTTCCCCTGAGAAGGTCGAGCTTGTTCCGTTCCTCCGGGATGTCGTGGCCGAGTTTGGAGAGAAAGTGGAATTTGCAGCCGGCAGCGAGCCTGCCGTTCGCACCTTCCGCGAGCCGCTTGCTCTCGCCGTTCTGGCGCTCGTCGAAAACGCGATCCAGTTCGGTGATAAGGCAAGGCTCTCCCTTCAGCGCAACGACGGCGGTTGGGAAATCGCCGTCGAAGACGACGGCCCCGGAATTCCGCCGGATTACTTCGACGCCATCCTCGATCCCTTCTTCCGCATGGATGAAGCAAGGCAGCGCGACACCAAAGGATTCGGCCTGGGCATTCCTACCGCGCACAGGTTGATGATGCGGTTCAACGGCGGGCTTTCCTTCGCCCGTTCGGCAGCGGGCGGCTTGATAGCACGGCTGAGTGTGCCCGCCGCCTGATCCGGGGGAACGTCACCGCTTCAGGGTAGCAAGCTCCCGCCCGGATCACATTGGAGATCCGGGCGGGAACGCGATTCAGATCGTCAGAAGCCCGCGGAAAGCGAGAATACGACGGTCGACCCGGCGATCGACGAGCCATTCTTCGTCGAGGAGAAATTCGGCAGCAGGTATGCCGATTCCGACTTCGAGATATCGGTGTCGACATAGGCGACGCCCAGCGTCACCGGACCCAGCGCCAGGTCGGCACCGAGAAGCCAGTCGAGATACTTGCCCGTCGGCGCGATGCTCGTGCCGTTGGGGCCAAGGCCGGGATTGCCGTCCGAGTAGCCGAGGTGGCCCTTGACCGTCAGAGGCGTACCGGGAATCCCCGCGCTGGCATCGGTCCACAGGTAGAGATTGTCCTGCTTCTGGCCGTTGCTCTGAGGCGTGTTGGAAACATTGGCAAGCGCCTCCTGCTTGGGGGCGTAAGCCGCGCCGACAAGCACTTCAGCGGGGCCGAAGGTGCCCGAGAGCTTGACGTAGGGCTCGGCGAAGTCGGTGGTGTCCGCGCCGCCGGGATACATGTACCAGGTCAGACCGACATCGAGCGTAACGCCGCTCGCGATCTCGGTCGCGTAGCCGCCGTAGATGTCGAGCTCCATGTTCGAGCCGCCGAAGGTGCCCCATCCGGCAAGGTTCGACGCCCAGGTACCGACATAGATGCCGCTTTCATGGCTGACGGAAACGCCGCCCTGTACGGCCATTTCCTTGTCGGTCTGCGACACGCCGCGGAAGCGGTAGTCGGAGACGAGCGTCGCGCTGCCAGAAACGGTGATCTCACCGGGAATGTCCTGCGCCACTGCGGGGGTGGCGACGGCAAGGCATGCGGCGGCCAGACTGGCCGCGCCGGCTAGAAGACGAATTTTCATATATGGAACACCCTCATGTTACTGTTTGTGTGTTCCTTCCTGCGGTCACCACGTCGAATGTCGCTGCATGGCGCATCCGTGTCGCAATGACCCGAGCAGATTATGCAGGCTGCTTGTCCCGAGATTTGCCTGTTTGTGACAAATCATTGCACAGGCAATCAGCGCGAGCCGCGCGTCAACAAAACCGGGCGGACGCGCGGCTCGCGCATCCGCCCGGAAGTTTACAGGGCAGAACGTGAGGGTGTCCTGCCCGCAGGTGACCGTTCGATCAGGCCGTGAGCGGTAGCGGCCGAAGGATCGTTTCCGGACCGGTGACGCGGTCCTCGTGTCCGCGCTGGCGCCGACGGGACAGCCACTCGCGAACGGTTTCGGCGGTCGTGTGGTCCATGGCCCGCACGTTGCCGAGATCAAGGTGCACCGGGCGATCAGCGGGCAGCTTCTCAAGCACCGCATTGAGCCGCGTGAGGCCGATGAAGGTCGCGGCACCGTGCAGTTCCAGACGCGTCGCCGTTCCTTCGTCATGCTCGTGGACATTGAGACGCCAGTTGCGGGCGTGCGGCAGAATCTCGACGAGCGAGAGCGCCAGGCCGACCAGAACGCCGGTGAGCAGATCGGTCGCGATCACCAGGACGAATGTCGTGGCCCAGATCGCAGCAGGCAGGTATCCATGCGCCTCGAGCAGATGACGTACATGCTTGAGGCTGACCAGGCGCCATCCGGTCACCACCAACACGCCGCCCAGCGCCGCCATCGGCACTTCCGCCAGCAGCCATGGCAATAGAGCGACGAAGCCCAGAATCCACGCGCCATGCAGGATCGTCGAAAGACGCGTCTTGGCGCCGGCCTGAACATTGGCCGAGCTGCGCACGATCACGCCGGTCATCGGCAACGCGCCAAACAGGCCGCACAGGAAATTGCCGATGCCCTGCGCACGCAGTTCCTTGTTGTACTCAGTCCGCACGCCGTCGTGCATCCGGTCTACCGCGGCGGCCGAAAGCAGTGTCTCGGCACTGGCGATGAAAGCGATGGCGACGGCGGCCATGATCAGCGCGGGGCTGGCCAGCGGCGCGAACCACCCGACGCTGGTGGGAAGCACGAAGGCCGCGCTTATTGAGGCGGGTACGTCGATGCGGGCAACGCCGAGGCTCAGGGACCAGGCGATCATCGTCGCCGCGACAACCCCCAGCAGTGCTCCCGGAACGAGCGCCATCGACTTCGGGCGGAGCTTTTCCCAGCCCAGCATGACGGCGATGGTCAGGACGCCCAGCGCCAGCGCCAGTTCAGTGCCCGACAGATCGAAGGGATCGAGGCCGATAAAGCGCGCGGGCATCATCGCAATGTTCTCGAGCCCGCTGGAAAGCGGCTTCTCGTCGAACAGGATGTGGAACTGTCCGATGACGATCAACGCGCCGATGCCGGCGAGCATGCCATGGACCACTGCCGGGCTGATCGCACGAAACAGGCCGCCGAGTTTCAGCGCACCCGCGGCGAGCTGCAGCACCCCCGCCAGCAGCAGCACCGGCCCGAGCACCTCCAGACCGTGCTCGCGGACAAATTCGAAGACGATGACGGCCAGGCCCGCTGCCGGGCCGCTGACCTGCAGCGGCGATCCCGCGAAGAGTCCGACGACAAGCCCGCCGATGATGCCGGTGACCAGCCCCCTCTCCGGCGGCACGCCCGACGCGATGGCAATGCCCATGCACAGGGGCATTGCCACCAGGAACACGACTATCGAAGCGGTGAAATCGCGCGTGAAGTGGGCGAAGGGACCTGTAGGCTCGGAAGAGATCGCACTCATTCCGCAGCCTCCGCGATCTGGGTGGCGATGCGCGCCCGTGCGGCATGCGCGACGGGCAGCGGGCTGTCCTCGCGCAGCGGCACGAACTGTCCGGTATTGCCATCGAGACCCAGCACTTGCCCCGCGTGGATGTCCACGAACCAGCCGTGCAGTGCCATTTCGCCGCGTGCCATCGCTGCCGCCACCGAAGTGTGCGTCCGCAAGTGAGCGATCTGCGCGATTACGTTTTCGAGGCTCACCGCGCGGACGCGTTCATGGTCCTCGAGATGGGGCTGGCAGGTGCTGACGATGTGCTCTGCCGCCGAACCGTGGCGCAGCCACGCCGCGACGTTGGGCATTTTTTCGAGGCCAACGGGATTGCTCAGCGCCTTCATCGCGCCGCAATCGGAATGGCCGCAGATAATGATGTCGCGCACGCCCAGTGCCATCACGGCATATTCAACGGTGGATGATACGCCGCCGTTCATCGTCGCAAACGGCGGGACCATGTTGCCGGCATTGCGGCAGACGAACAGGTCACCGGGCTGAGCCTGCATGATCTGTTCGGGCACGATGCGCGAATCCGCGCAGGAAATCATCAGCGCCTTGGGCGCCTGTCCGTGAGTAGCCAGCTTGCCGAAGAGCTCGCTGCTTGCCGGGAAGATCGTCTTCTCGAAACTGAAAACGCGACCAATCAATTCGTTCACGTTCGTCACCTTTCTCTGGAGGATGTTCTCCCGCAGCGTTTGACCGCAGGGATGTCTCCACGAGCTAGACGACGGACTTGTCTACCAAACTTCACGAATGTTACGAAGTTTTGCCGCAGTGCAGCAGAGGACTATTTCGTCTCGAGCGGAAGCCTGATCGTCGCGCGCAGGCCGCCCTCCGGCCGGTTGCGCAAATCCAGTGTGCCATTCTCCATGCGCACCGCCTTCTGGACGATCGGCAGGCCTAGCCCCATGCCGGCGGTATCGCGCGACCGAGCCGTGTCGAGCCGCACGAAAGGTTGCAGGGCGTCGGCAATGCGCTCCTCGGCAATACCCGGCCCGTCATCCTCAATAACGATTTCCGCGCCATCACCGTCGCGACGCACGCTTACGCGCGCGTTGCCGCCGTAATGGATGGCGTTCTCGATGAGGTTGGACAGCGCCCGCCGAATCGCCACCGGCCTTGCACACACCACGACGCTGGACGCTCCCTCGTAGGTCGCATCGGCGCCGCGGTCTGCGGCTGTATCGACCAGGGTTTCCGCCATTACGGCGATGTCGATCCGTTCGGCCGGAATGGCCTCGCCGCCGTTGTCGACGTAGGCCTGGATCGACTCGATCAGCAGCCGCATTTCCTCGATGTCCCGCGAAATTCCCTCGCGTATTTCGGATTCGACCTCGCCTTCGTCGAGCCGCAGCCGCATTCGGGCGAGCGGAGTCTTGAGGTCGTGCCCGATAGCCAGCATTGTTTGAGTACGTTCGACCAGGGACTGGTGAATACGTTCTTGCATGTCATTCAGAGCGCGGATCAACTGCCGCAGTTCGTCGGGGCCGCCTTCCGGTACCGGCCGAGGCGGCCCCGAGCCGAGATGCCGCGTGGCCCCGATTACCGCGCGCAGCGGCTTGAGCGTCGCGCGCAGCAATACCCATGCCAGCGCCACAAGCAGCAGTGTGGGAAAGACAAGGCTTACCACCCGGCCCGCCGTCAGCTTCCATGCGGCGTTGGCATGCGTATGAAATTTCAGCACGCTGCGGTCGGGAAGCTGGAGCGATCCACCGATGTTGCCCTTGCCCGGCAATTCCTCGAGGTGCAGTTCCAGGTCGGCAAGCGCGAGGTCCGGTTCGATTTCAATGATCTGGGCGCGCAGGTTGGCCAGGCCAAGCGATCCGCGATTTCGATTCGTGGGCGGTAGCCACTTCAGCGAAAAACGCTTCGTGCCGAGCGCGGCGGCGACTTGTGCGCGTGAATCGGGCGGCGCCTGCGCCACCGCCCGCGAGGCGAGTACGAGATTCTCGGCAATGCGCTCAGCGTCGTCCCGACGCAGCTCGAACGAATTGGCGCGTTCGAACAGAACCGCGTTGGCAATGATCTCCACGAGCACGACCAGCAACAGAATGGCCAGCAACCGCTCGGGAAGGCCCATCCGTCTGAACAGTCGCAAACCTAGCGCGAGCATCAGGCGCGGGACACTTCCACCCTGAACATGTAACCTACGCCGCGGACCGTGACGATCGGCGGTTCGCTACCGCTAGCCTGCAGCTTGCGCCGCAGACGACTGACGAGGACATCGATGCTGCGGTCTGAACTATCGCCGATGCGTGAACGCGACAGCTCCATAAGGCGCTCCCGCCCCAGGACCCGCTGCGGATGGCTTAGAAACGTGGACAGCAGGTCGAACTCTGCCCCCGTCAGGTCGACGATGGCCCCGCTCGGCGCACGAAGTTCGCGCCGGGTCAGCGAGACCTGCCAGCCATCGAAACAGAGCACTTCGGGCACGTGGCCGTCGGCGATGCCTTCCGCCGCCCCCTCGAATCCACCCCGGCGCAACACAGCGCTGACCCGCGCCGCCAGTTCGCGAGTACTGAAGGGCTTGGCGACATAATCGTCTGCCCCAAGCTCAAGGCCGAGAACCCGATCCTCCTCACTGCCGCGGGCGCTGATGAAGATGATGGGAATATTGCTTTCACGGCGAAGCCGGCGAAACAGGTCAAAACCGCTGGCACCGGGCAGCATGATGTCGAGAATGATAAGGTGGACGACGCTTGTGCGCAAACTCACCCACATCTCGGCACCAGTCGCCGCGGTCAGCACGTTGAACCCGTTCTGACGCAGCGCCCGCGCCGTAAGCGTACGCAGGGCACCGTCGTCCTCGACGAGAAGAATGGTTGGGGCTGCAAGTGTCATATTGTCGGAGGACTTTAATCTCGGAGCGATGGTCATCGTCTCGTGCATGCCTTCCCGTATATCTTCCCGCATATAGAGCTGCCAGCGCGGTTAAACAAACCGCACTGGCCGGAAAGACCAGTCGTTTTAGCGATCAGTTGACCGGCGTCAGATGCTGGTGGCGCACTCTTGTCACCGCCTCGACCAGCCCGGACGCCTCGGCAGGTGCCAACCCGCCGGCAATGGTGGCGCCACGCGCGTCCGTGAAACGCAGCCGCCACGCAGCACGGTGACCCGGACTGTAAGCGTCCGCAATCTCTTGGACCACGCTGCCAGGGAGTTCGAAGACGAGACGAGCATATTGGTTGCAGGCAGTGTGGATCGCGTCGACTGAAGGGCAATCAGCAGACCAGCGTTTCATGACCAGCACGTCGGCCTTCTGTGGCCGACCGCCGACACGGTAGCTCACTTCGGTCATGTCACGCATGACCCTGCCAGACACGAGTTCGTGCCAGACCTGCCACTGTACGGCGCCGGAGCCACGATCCACCAAAGCACGCAGGTGAACATCATTTGCATGGGCGCCATCGATTGAGCGTCCCCGCGCCCATGCCCCCCGCGTCGAGACCAGGATGTACGGCTCTAGTGGGTCATCCGTGACTTCGATCCGTCGTGAGACTTCTTCCGGCGTCAGCCGCGCCAATCCTTTGGGGAGCTTGTCGTAGGCGGCACCGGCCGTGCCGCACATCAGTGCGGCGCCGACCAGTGCAAGTAGTGTAGTTCGGATCCCATTCATCGGGCGTGAACCTCGTGCGCTTCTTCCAGCGCGAATTTGGACTGCATCGCCTCGATACGCGCGCTGGTCTGGCGATGACGGCAGGTGGGGTTCCTGGTTGGATGCGGATGGCAGGCCGTGGCGGCCCGATCGTCAGCGCCGGCACCAGATCCACTCTGCCCCTTTGCCCCGGCCACGCCCTTGGCCCTGAGGATAGGCCGGTCGGAATAAGCTGCGTCAGGCGCGGCACAGGAAATTGCCGCAGGCGAACACGCAGCGACCGGCCCCGTCAGAGTCGAGATCGCGAAAAGGACGGCGGATATCATTGTTCACTCCAATCTGAAATTTGGTGCGTCCAGCACTTGGAGCCTGTTCGTGTCCTCGTTCCTTCCCGTCCGTTACGAATTGTTTCCGGCCGAGCAAAAATGCCATTCCCGTTATCCTCGCCGACCGGAAATCGAGCGTCGGTGTCCCTGCCGGCATCACCGGCACCCCGGCCTGCGGCCGGCACCCCGGCCTGCGGCTCAGAACGGCATCGCGGTCACGGCCGCTTTTCCATCGCCCCTCATTTCAGGCGCGTGGGTGAGGCTCTCGCAAATTGTGCAAGACATTCCTCACACGACCAGGCGCCGGACTATAATGCGTCAATGCCCGGCCTCCGGCTTGGCGTCACCACGCGGGCGCGGTGCGATCCATATCGCCGAGGCCGCCGCGACCAGGACAAGCGCCGCGATCGCGAAGAGGTGCGTGGTGCCGAGCGCCGAGCCCTGCTCCGCGACGAGTTGAGCGATGACGCCTCTGGCCTGATCCGCTGAAAGGCCCTGCTCCTGCAGCGCCTGCGTGACCCGGTCCGCGTCGTTGAGCGAGGCGGCCAGTTCCGCGCCCTGGCCGGTCGACATGTTGCTCCAGGCAGTGGTGACCACCGCCGTCGCGATGGCGCCGGCAAGCGTCCTGCCAAAATTGGCGATGCCTGCCGCTGACGCGGTTTCCTCCGGTGTCACCGCGTTGAGGCTGATCGTCGTGAGCGGGACCATGAACAGCGCCACGCCCGCACCCTGCAGCAGTTGCGGCATCGCAATCATCCAGAAGGTCGAATCGCTCGACCACCAACTGCGCAGGAAGGAACACGCGCCGAGCCAAGAGACACCGACAAAGACCAGCAGGCGCGGATCGAACTTCTGCATCAGCCGGGGGACGACCGGCGAAACCGCGACGGCCAGGACGCCGGCAAAGGCCATGGCATAGCCCGCCTGTGTGGCCGTGTATCCCATCGACGTCTGCAGCCACTGCGGAATGATCACCACCGAGGAAAAGTACGTTCCGAAGGCCAGGATGAGCGAGAGCGTCGAAGCGGAAAAACCGGCGTGCCGGAAAACCTTGAGGTCGACGATGGGGTGCTTCTCGGTCAGCTCCCATATGACGAACGCCGCGAAGAAGACCGCCGCGATACAGGCCAGCGCGACGATCTTTTCGGAGCTGAACCAATCTTCCTCGCGGCCAAGGTCGATCATCATCTGAAGCGCGCCGACCCAGATCACCAGCAGCACCAGACCGATCCCGTCGATCGGCAGTTTCCTGGTAGGCGTTTCGGCCCCGCGCAGGAGCGCGAGTACGCCAAAGAGGAGCAGGATGACGATCGGCACGTTGATGAAGAATATCCAGTGCCATGACCAGTTGTCGCTGATCCAGCCGCCCGCGATCGGGCCGATGATCGGCGCCGTGACCACGGTCATGGCCCATAGCGCCATGGCCTTGGCATGTAATTCGCGCGGAAATATCCGCAGCAGAAGGGTTTGCGTCAGCGGCATCAGCGGGCCGCCGCAAAAGCCCTGCCCGATCCGGAACAGGACGAGCGCGCCAAGCGTGTCCGCCATGCCGCAAAGTGCCGAGAACAGGCCAAACCCCGCGAGCGAGACGGTGAACACCCGCAAGGTTCCGAAACGCCCCGAGAGCCAGCCGGTGAGCGGCACGCAGATCGCCTCCGCCACCGCGTAGGAGGTAATGACCCAGGTTCCGCTCGAGACCGATACCGCCAGCCCGCCGGCGATGTGCGGCACCGACACGTTGGCGATGGTGAGATCGAGCACGACGATGAAGTTAGCCAACGCGAGCACGACGCCCGCCAGAACCAGCCGCACGCCCCTGATCGGACGGCCTTCGTCGCCGCGCATTTCCGCTGCCGCCGAAACGGTCGCCGCACCTGCCATCAGTCGGAGCCTGTCAGGTCGATCTCGGCCTCCATCGACAATCCGATGCGAAGCGGATGCTCCTTCAATTCGCTGGAATCGAGTTCGATACGCACCGGCAGGCGCTGTACGACCTTGATCCAGTTGCCGGTCGCATTCTGTGCCGGGATCAGGGAAAAGGCCGATCCGGTGCCGCCTGAAAAGCCGGCCACCCTGCCGTGATACGTCACGTCCCCGCCGTAGAAGTCGGACGTGAGCGTGACCTTCTGGCCGGAGTGGACCTTGCCGAGCTGGTCTTCCTTGAAGTTGGCGTTGACGTAGAGCTGCCCCACCGGAACGATAACCATGGCGACCGAGCCATCCTCGACCTTCTGGCCGACCTGGATCGAACGCTTGGCAACGATACCGTCGACCAGTGCCCGGACGATCGTTCGCTCGAGATCGAGCCGGGCCTGTGCGAGCCGCGCCCTCGCAAGCTGGATTTCGGGCGCGGTCTCGGCGGTCGTGCCGGCAGTCAGCGCCTCCGAGGCCTCTTCCTGCCGCCGCGCGCTGATCGCGCCGGAACGTGCCTGCGCGACCGCCGCGCGCGCCTCGCGCGTCGCCGCCCGGGCCGAAGCCAGCGCCTCGCGCGCAGTGGTCAGTTCCTCTGCGGAAACGGCGCCGCTCCCGGCCAGCGCGGCCCGGCGCTCATAGTCAGTCTGCGCCCGGGCGAGCGCGGCTTCGGCCGAGGCAAGGCGCGCCCTGGCCGAAGCGACCTGCGCGGCATCGGCATCGGCCGCCGCGCCCAGCGCCCCATTGTTGGCAAGGGACTGCCTGTACCGGCGCTCCGCGCTCGCCAGATCCGCCTCTGCCTCGGCGAGCGCGATCTTCTGGTCGGAATCATCCAGGCGGAACAGGAGCTGGCCCCGTTTCACCGGCTGCGTATCGGTGACCAGCACTTCTGCCACCTTGCCGCTGGTAAGCGGCGTAACCTGCGCCGTATCTCCCGCGACATAGGCATTGTCTGTCGAAACCGATCGGCTGCCGATAAAGGTGTCGTAGAGGAAATAGAGCCCCGCTATCGCTCCGACCGCGATCAGGAGCCCAATGAGCAGCGGCTTGCGGCGTTCCCCCTTGATGACACTGGCCGCCTCCGGCTCGCCTTCGTTTCCCGCAGGCACATCCTGCACTTCGTCAGTCATTTTTGGGAGCCTTTTCACTGGATTTGTCTTCGAACCCGCCGCCCAGCGCACGCCTCAGCGCGACTTCAAGAGCCAGGGTCCGGAAACGGGCGTCGATCGCGGCTTCGCGCGCTTCAAGAGCGGCGGTCTCGGCGGTCAGGACTTCGAGGTAGCTGGAAAGCCCGCCGCGGTAGCGACTGAGCGCGATGTCATAACCGGCCGCGGACCTGTCCCGCGCCTCGATTACGTCACTTTCGCGGGCGGCGGCCGCATCCCGGCTGGCAAGCGCGTCAGCGACGTCCTGGAGCGCTCCGACGACGGCCCTGTTGTAGTCCGCGACGGCGGCATCGTAGTCCCCCCGGGCCTGCGTGAACTGCCCCTTGAGCCGCCCTCCCAGAAAGATCGGCAGGCTGATTGCGCCACCCGCATCGCCATAGGTCGAACCGCTGTCGACGAGCTTCGAGAGTCCCAGTGAGGTGACGCCGATCAGTCCGCTGAGCGAGACATCCGGCATGAATGCCGCCCTTGCCTCCTCGATGCGGGACGCCGCCGCCTCTGCCCGCAGGCGCGCGGCGACGATGTCCGGCCGCCGGCCAGCGAGAGCGATCCCGGCATCGGCCGGCAGCGGGGTCTCCGGTATCGCCGCCAGCGATGGCGGCGCGATGGCGAGCCCCCGGTCGGGGCCGGCGCCCAGCAGCGCGGCCAGCGCGTGGCGGCGAAGCAGCACCTGCTCGGCATTGGCCGACAGATCGGCCCGGGCACCTGCGGCAGCGGCTTCGGCCAGGCGAAGCGGGCCTTCGTTGTCGAGCCCCTGCTCCACCCGCTGGCGAGTCAGCTCAACCGTGCTCTCGCGCGCATGAAGCGCCTCCTCCAGCGCCTTGCCGCGCTCGGTGAGACGGGCAAGATCGAAATAGGAAGCGACCACGTTCGCCGCGAGCATGAGGGCTGCCTGCCGGGCATCGGCTTCGGCCGCCATTTCCTCCGACGTGGCGGCGGCAAGCCCGTTTCGGGCCTTGCCCCACAGGTCCAGATCGAACTCGCCCGTCAGCGCCAGCGTCCCGGTGCTCTTCCAGCCGCGCGGGACCACCTCGGGAGGCACGCCCGCGTTATAGCTCTGCTTGGTCACGCCGGCCGAAGCCTGGCCGCCGACGCGGGGCAGGCCTTGCGCGCCCGCCGCTTGCACGGCGCCGCGCGCCTGCCGTATCCGCGCCTCGGCCATGGCGACGCTCGGCGATCGGGCCAGCGCCTCATCCACCAGCTCGTTGAGCTGGGAATCGCCGTAGGCGGTCCACCAGCGTTCCTGCGGCCAATGCGCGGCAATGTCCGCAGCCGGCAGCGAGCGGCCGCTTTCCAGACCGGCGGGAGGGCGCATTTCCGGACGAGCGCCGAGATCGGGCGCCATACATGCGGAAAGCGGAAGGGCGAGGGCAAGCAGCGACATCGTCGCGACTCGTGATGTTATTACCGTACTCATGCGTACACTTTTTATTGAAGCGCGACTTGCGCCTGTCAACCAAAAAGTGTACTTGCTGGTACGCATATGGGAGAGAAAACCGGAAAACGAGAGCTCAACAAGGCGAAGAAGCGCGCCGAAATCGTTGCCATCGCCAGCCGCTGGTTCTGCGAACACGGCTACGGGGCGACGAGCATGTCGGCGATCGCCGACGAACTCGGCGGATCGAAGACGACGCTATGGTCGCACTTTTCCTCGAAGGAGGAACTGTTCGTGGCCGTGGTCGATTGGCAGGTCGAATGTTTCGCTCAGGACCTCGAACGCACTCTCGACATCAATCACTTCAGCACGTCGACGCTGCGAAAGCTCTGCCTGCGACTGATCCAGCAGTTGATCGACAGCAGCGCTTCGCCGCTCTACCGGCTCGTGGTCAGCGAAGGCGAGCGGTTTCCGGAGATCGTCGAAGCCTACTTCAGGCTCGGCCCGGCGAGGCTGCGCTCGCGTATCCACCGGTTCTTCGCGACTCATTTCGAGGAACCGGACGCCTCGGAACTCTCGCGACTCGTCATTACCGCCCTCGTCGGCTTTCGCTCGGAAGTCCTCGTCAATCCGATCCGCCCGAAGACTTCGGACCGCGAACACTTCGTCGACATGCTGATCGCCCGGCTGCGGCTCGACGGCATCGAGCCGGCCGGGCATTGAACATACCCCTCCTCCAGCACCTGGAAGACGCACATGGACCGCTCCCCCATCCTCATCGTCACTACCGGCGGCACGATCGACAAGCAGTACTTCGACGCCCTCAGCGAATACCAGATTACCGAGAGCGTGATCGAAAAGCTGCTGGCGACGGCGCGCGTTACCCACCCTTTCCGCGTCATCGAACTGATGCGCAAGGACAGCCTCGAACTGACCGACGATGATCGCGCCCTGATCGCGGCGACCGTCGCGAACGCGCCCGAAAGGCGCGTGGTCATCACCCATGGGACGGATACCATGGCCGAAACCGCGAAGACCCTTGCCCACATCCCGGGCAAGACCGTGGTCTTCGCCGGCGCCCTTGCCCCGGCGCGCTTTGCCGAAAGCGATGCCGCGTTCAACCTCGGCATGGCCTTCGCCTGCTGCCAGACGGCCGCGCCCGGGGTGTGGATCACCATGAATGGCTCCGTTTTCGACGGTCTCAAGGTCCGCAAAGACCGCGAGGCGGGGACCTTCGTCGAAATCTGATCTTCCGGATCGGATCAGTTACCTCTTCCCTCAAGGGCAAATTCGGGGCGACTCCTTGGCCGGGAACGAGGGGGTAAAGGCAAAGGGCCTTCCACCCCTCACTGGCAAGGGAAGCACCGGTGACGGCCGAAACGCATATCAGGGCCGACGTTCATGCCGCGCTCGCGCAGGCGCCGGTCGGCGCGATGGTGGTCGACGCCGCGGGCGTCGTCTCCTGGGCGAACTCCGCGCTTGCCACGCTTCTGGCGGAGTCCGACCCTGCCTCGCTGCGCCATTCGCTGGTCTACACCTGGCTGGGCGAGGACGAGGCGGACACGCTCCGGCAGATGCTCGACCTCCATTTCGCCGCCCCGGACGAAGCCCGGTCGGGGTGGGTGCGTCAATTCACGCTGTTCGGGCTCGACGGAGCGAGCCAGACCGTCGAGATGACGATCGCCACGCTGTCCGAGGAATACGAACAGTCCGCCATCATCTACGTCCAGAGTCTCACCCGCCAGATCATCGCGGAAAGGCGTTTCACGCAGATATTCGAGAACCTTCCGCTCGCCCTCCTCGTCGTCGACAGCCGCCAGCGCATCGTCCAGGCCAACCGCACCCTGGCGACCGAATTCGGCTATGAATACGAGGACCTCGTCGGCCAGCCGCTGGAAATGCTGCTTCCGGACCGGTACCGCGAAGCGCATGGCCATCATGTCGAAGGCTATCTGGCCGACCCCACCTCGCGGATGATGGGTTCGGGCCGGGATCTTACCGGGCTGCACAGCTCGGGCCAGGAGATCCCGGTCGAGATCGCCCTCAGCAAGCTGGAAACGGCCAGCAAGCCGCTGTTCATGGCGACGGTCAGCAATATCTCCCAGCGCAAGGGCGCGGAAAGCGCGCTACAGCAGACCAACGCGCAACTGGAGGAATTCACGTACGTCGCCAGCCACGACTTGCGCTCTCCGCTGCGCGGCATCGGCGATCTGGTAAGCTGGATTCGCGAGGACCTGGGCGAGGACAACCTGCCCGAGGACGTGCGCCATAACTTTGACCGCATCGCGCTTCGCATCGCACGCGCCGAACAGATGATCGACGACCTGCTCGACTATGCCCGCGCCGGAACGCGCGACACCGCCATGGAACGCATCGACCCGCAGGACCTGATCGCGGAAGCCATCGCCATGGCCATGCTCCCGGAAAGCTTCACTGTCGAAGTCGACGTCGTCGGCAGTGACATCACCGCCCCGCGCGCGCCGCTTTCCACTTCGCTGCGTAACCTGATCGGCAATTCGGTCAAACACCACGGCGCCCGTTCGGGCAAAATCCGTGTCGCCATGCGCGAGGAGGGCCGGTTTGCCGTCTTCACTGTCGAAGACGACGGTCAGGGCATCACGCCGGGCAGCGAGAAGCGCATCTTCAAGCTGTTCCACCGCGCCTCCCCGGGCACGGAGGGTGACGGGGTGGGCCTCGCCATCACCCAGCGCGTGATCAATGCCCACGGCGGTATGATCACGGTAGTCCAGGGTGAAGGCACCGGGCGCGGCACGCTCAGCGGCGCCTGCTTCGAAATCCACTGGCCGCGCATCCTGCTGAGGGAGGTCGACGATGAATGACAGCCGTACGGGAGGCTGCACGGTCCTGGTGGTCGACGACGACGTCGCGCTCGAAGGCGTTCTCCGCAGCTTTCGCAAGCACGAGGTCCCCTGCCGGACGCTGACCGCCGGCGACGGCGAGGAAGCGCTCGCGATCCTGCGCGGAACGCATCCCGCCAAGCGGCTGGAAACGCCCGTCGTCGTCCTGCTCGACCTCAACATGCCCGGCATGGACGGTTTCCAGTTCCTCGAGGCCCTGCGCGCCGATTGTGCGCTCAGGCGAACCGTGGTTTTCGTCCTGACCACTTCCGCGCGCGATCAGGACCGCTTCCGCGCCTACGATGAGCAGGTGGCGGGCTACATGGTCAAGTCGGCCGTCGGCCCGCAGTTCGCCCTGCTCTCCGAGTTCATGACCGACTACGCCCGGACCCAGAAACTGCCGTGACGGGCCGGCACCTCTCCCCGCCGAGGCACCCTGCCACGGATATCCCGCAAGACGGCACCCGGGCCCTGTCGGTCCTGATCGTCGATGACGACGACGTGGACCGCGAACGCCTGATCCGAATGCTGCGGCAGAGTCCGCGCCCGATCCAGATCACCGAAGCTGCCTCGCACGCCGAGGCACTGCGCGTTATCCGCAGTCCGGCGAGCCATTTCGACATCGTTTTTCTCGACTTCGGCCTGCAGGACGGGGACGGACGCGATCTCGTGCCGATGATCCGCGCCGAGATCGACCCGGACTGTCCGATCGTCGCGGTGACCGGCAACGGCAGCGAACAGGTCGCCGCGGCCTCCATCAAATCCGGCATGACCGAGTTCCTCGCCAAGCGCCAGCTCTCCGAAGGGCAGGTGCTCGCCTCGCTCGAGGAAGGGCTGGCGTGGCGCAAGTACCGGCACGAACTGCGCCGCGCCGAAGAGGAGCTGACCTACCGCAGCCTCCACGACCCGCTCACTGACCTACCCAACCGCACCCTGTTCTTCGACCGCCTCGGCCAGAGCTGCGCGCGCGCCAAGCGCCATGGCGATCCCTTCGCGGTGCTGATGCTGGATCTCGACCGCTTCAAGGAGATCAACGACAGCTTCGGCCATGCCACCGGCGACATGACGTTGACCACGATCGCCCACCGCCTGCGCACGAACCTGCGCGAAGTCGATACCGTTGCGCGTCTGGGCGGAGATGAATTCGCGGTTCTGCTTCAGAACATCGACACGAATGAACTGGCACTGCAGATGGGCGCGAAGCTTATCGGCCTGATCGAGCAGCCCATCCTCTGCGGGAGCCGCATGCTGAGCGTCGGCGCGTCGATCGGGATCGCGCTGTGTCCAGAGCTGGACTGCTCTCCCCCTGCGCTGCTCTCGGCCGCCGACGATGCGATGTACGAGGCCAAGCGCGGCATCGACAAGCTGGTTCTGGCGAACGACAGCACCATCAGGCGGATGAAGTCGCTCGACCGCAAGGGCATGCTCGAGGACCTGGAACGCGCCATGGCCCGCGATTCGATCGACTGGCACTGGCAACCCAAGGTCGACATGAGCAGCGGCCGCGTGCTCGGCTTCGAAGTGCTGGTACGCTGGCGCCATCCGGGCGACCAGCCGGTACCGGCTGACCAGTTGATCGACACGATCGAGCAATCGCCCCTGCTCGAACCTTTCACCACGCACTGTCTCAACAAGGTGCTCGGGCAGTTCGCACGGATACAGGACCGGATCGACGGAGCCTCGATCTCCATCAACATCTCCGCGCGCATGCTCGAACGGTCGAACTTCGTCGACAACCTGCACGAAGTGATTGCCCGTCACCATGTCGATCCCGAGCGGGTCACGCTGGAACTCACCGAAACCGCGCTGATCGCCAATCCGGCGCAGGCGCAGCGCGTGATCGAACGGCTGAGGGAACGCGGCATCCGGCTTTCCATCGACGACTTCGGATCGGGCTTCACCTCGTTCGGCTACTTGCGCGAATTCGCCATCAGCGAGATCAAGATCGACCGGTCCTTCATCACCCGCTTCACCGAAAGCCGCTTCGATCAGTCGCTGGTGAACAGCCTCGTCGTGCTGTGCGAGAGCCTGGGCATCGGGCTCGTGGCCGAGGGCGTGGAAACGCCGGAGGTCCAGCAGATGCTGACGTCTCTGGGGTGCAACGCCGGACAGGGCTATGGCATCTGCCGGCCGATGCCCTATGAGGATGTGCTGGGCTGGATGGCACAGAGAGGCGGCGCGCAGCCGGACCAGCGCCTCAACGCCTGAGCCTGTCGCCCGCCTGATCCGGTGCGCGAGGGGGGACGCCGTGCAGCAACGCCCGCGCGATGTACGTGCCGGACAGCGTAGTTGTGCCTTGCACAAGGCTCCGTGCGGTCGGCATGAACGGCACCGACACGAAAGAGGATACCAGCTGAGATGAGCGACGCCGTTTTCGATTGCTCCGACATCGACCAGTACCTGGGCAAGGTCATGGACTTCTCGCCCCTGCGCGAGCCCATCGCCAACAACGATATCCGGCGCTGGGTCCACGCCATGCACTACGCCAACCTGCTGCACTTCGACCCGGATTATGCCGCCGCGAGCCGCTGGGGCGGGCTCGTCGCGCCGCAAAGCTTTTCCATCGCGACCGACGATGGCCACGGCGCCGCGCCGGCCTGCGTGGGCTGCATTCCCAATTCGCACCTGCTCTTCGCCGGAGACGAATGGTGGTTCCACGACACGCGCATCAAGGCAGGAGACGTCGTCCGCAACGAGCGCATTCCTTTCGACTATACCGTCAAGGAAACCGGATTCGGCCCGACCTGCTTCCAGCGCGGCGACAACAACTACTACAACCAGGACGGCGACCCGATCGCCAAGCAGCGCTCCACCGCGCTGCGCTATAACGCTCATGCCGGCGGCGCCTCCGTCAACGAGGCGGACTTCAACGATCCCGAGTGGACGGACGAGGAACTGCACGACGTAGAACAGCGGGTCTTCGCCTGGGTGCAGATGCTTCATGACCTGGGCCACAAGGAACGCTGGTGGGACGACGTGAATGTCGGCGACCAGCTTCCCGAACGCGTCTTCGGCCCGCACTCGCTCGCCAGCTTCGCGACCGAGTGGCGCGCCTATATCATGAACACCTGGGGCGCGATCGCCTTTCGCAAGAATGACCTCGAGGCATTGGGCTTTACGCGCGAAATGGCCGGCTACGAGAATGACCCCGACATGATGAAGGTGAACCCCTTCCTCACCGATGGCGCCTATTACGGCCCGTCGCGCGGGCACCTGTTCCCCAAATACGCCCGCCGCATTGGCATGCCGCGCGGCTATGGCTACGGCGCCTCGATGGGCTCATGGGTGACCGACTTCCTTTCCGGCTGGGCGGGCGAGCACGGCATGGTCGTGCATTCCACCGCGAACTACCGCGGCCCCGCACTGACGGGCGACATCACCATCCAGACTGCCGAAGTGGTCGACAAGATGGTCGACGACGAAGGCCGCCATCTCGTTCAGGTCAAGCACCTCATGCAGAACCAGAAGGGCGTGAAGATGTGCCTGGGCGTGGCCGAAATCGCGCTGCCGAAGAAGGCAGGCTAGCGCGGCCCTGCCCCGCCGCGACGATCCTCGTCCGCGGTTCGGCAAGTTTCGTGGCCCTCCCGCTTGCGGGAGGGCCTTTTTCTGTGCGGGCGCTCCGGGTCAGGCCCACCCCCACCCCTGAAGCTCCCCTCCGCGTGACACGGTCTCCACTCGCCCGGCAATCCACACGCCGCCATCCGCATCCTGCGTGCAATGGACCAGCCCGTCTGCACCGACCTTGCGACCTTGAGCGGCAAGGTAGCTGCCCTGCGCAAGCCCGGCGCCGAACAGGTACTGCGCCACCGCCGCGTTGAGGCTTCCCGTAACCGGATCCTCGACCAGCTTGCCGGTCGGATCGGCGAAAAAGGCGCGCACTTCCCACTGCGCGGCCTCACCCGGCGCGCAAGGACCCAGCAAGGCGAGTTCGGTCGGGACCGGCACGCGCGCCGCCGGATCGGCGGCAAGCACGTCCCGCGCCGAACGCAAGTGCAGCAGCTTCCAGTCGGGACCGTTGCAGGCATGAACAGCTGCGATGACCTGCGCCTCATCCACTCCCGTCAGCCGGATCGCCGCGCCCCGGTCGTCAATGTCAAGCGGTCCCGAGCGCAAGAGCGGCGGAGCACGGAATGCCATCTGCTCACCCTCCTGGCGCACTTCGATAAGGCCGACGGCGCATTCCTGCATAACCCGGCCGGGCTGCTTCGGCACACCGCCCGCCGCCAGCCAGGCGTGGGCCGTGCCCAGCGTGGGATGGCCCGCAAACGGCAGTTCGCCTGCCGGATAAAAGATGCGTACGCGGTAATCGGCCTCGGGATCGCCGGGCGGCAGAAGAAAGGTCGTTTCGGAAAAACCAAGCCAGCGGGTCAACCGCTGCATGGCCCTGTCGTCCAGCCCTTCACCGCCGTGAACGACGGCAAGCGGATTACCGCTCAGTGGCTCGGAGCCGAAAACATCGACCAGATCGACCTTCACTCGCCGCTTCCTTTCACCGTTGTGGCCCACTTCATCGCAGGATACGTTCCTTCTGTCTCCCTTCGCCGCAACGCAACGAATGGTTCATCCGGCGTTTGGCAATGACGAACCAGTGTTATCTCCTTGGGTTCAGTCATATGCAGGAGGACCAGACATGAAGAAGACCCTTCTGGCACTGGCGGCCGCCACGCTCACGCTGCCGGCCGCGCCGGCCGCCGCCGAGCCGCCGCCCTGGGCGCCGGCCCACGGCTATCGCGATAAGGAACGGCACCGGCTCTACGATTCGCGCGGCCGCTATCTGGAGCCGCGCCGCATCACCTACCGCGACCGTGTCTGGCGGGGACGGGACGGGCGCTATTACTGCCGCCGCGACAATGGCACGACCGGCCTGATCATCGGCGCCGGCGTGGGCGCGCTGGCGGGGCATGAACTCGCCGGAAACGGAGACAGAACGCTCGGCGCGATCCTTGGCGGGGTGGCCGGCGGCCTGCTGGGCCGAGCGATCGACCGGGGCGACCTTCGCTGCCGCTGATTTTCAGGCGGACTGCCCCGTTTTCGGACCTGAGGTAGCGCACCGGTTCACCGCTGCCGCGCCTCCATTCGGCGTGAATTCCCCGGCCCGCTAATTCGTTCATCTTCCGTTGTGGAGCGGTGAACAAAGAACGAGCGCCAAGCGCCACATCAACAGCAAAAGGATCAGGGTCACAACATGCGCAACGCCATTATCGCCGCCACCATGGCGGCCCTCGCCGTCCCGGCCACCGTCGTGGCGGTCACCCCCGCCCAGGCCCATGACCGGCATTCGCGCCACCATTATCACAAGACCGACAATGGTATCCGCTACTGGCGCGGCGACAACGGCCGCTATTACTGCCGCAAGTCCGACGGCACGACCGGGCTCCTGATAGGCGGCGTAGCCGGAGCGCTGGTCGGCCGTGCGATCGACACCCGCGGCGACCGCGCTACGGGCACGATCGTAGGCGCGGCGGCCGGCGCCCTGCTCGGCCGCGAGGTCGACCGAAACAACTCGCGCCCCCGCTGCCGCTAGGCCCCCGCGCATTTTCCGGCCGCCGGCGGTCAGGGATCAAGTCAGCACAAGTATGCCGACATCCCTGGCCGTCATCGCGCGGATGAGCCCGACCTTCCGCCCGCCCCGCCAGTAGCTTCGGGAATCCGAGCCGTTACTTGGTGCCCAGAAACAGCTTTCCGCCGGGCGTCAGCCCGTATCGCGCGCAGTCTTTTCCATGCGAGGTAAATTCATCGAGGGAGAAGCCGGCCTCTCTGACGCGGTCCCGAAAGTCCGATCCGTAGTAACGCACGTGATCGCACTGGCCAAAGTGCAGAGACCGTTCCTGTTCGCTGACTATCGAGGAATCCTCATAGGACTGCGCCCATCCCTCGATGATGGGTACCGACAATATTGCCAACCCGCCCGGGCGGAGTACACGGTACAGTTCCGCTAGTGCGGCACGGTCATCGACATGCTCGAGTACGTGCGAACAGACAATCCGATCAAAGCTGTCGCTGTCGAACTCAAGTTTTTCAATATTCTGGACGACGTCCGCCCGCCCGGGCTTGAGGTCGCAGGTCAGGTGTGATCGTGGTTCGTCGCCCTCGATAAGCCTGGTGACGAACGGGTCTGGCGCGAAATGCAGTACATCGGCATCGCGGAAGGAAATGACGTTCCGTTGGACCGCAAGCGCAAACAGTCGGTGGCGTTCCACGGACCGGCATCGGGGACAGCGGCAGTCAAAGCGCATTTTATGGCCGGCAGCGACAAAGCGGCCGTGAAAGCCGCAGATCGGGCAATTGCGTTCCGGCGAGCTGCGATACTGAAGCACCGCCCTGTAAGCATGAAAGCGCGCTTTGCCGTCACACAGAAGAACAAGAAAACGACCAACGGAAGCAATTTTCATGTCAATCTCCCGAATCATCGTGCATTCATTCAAGTGAAATTAAGTATATATTATCAATGCCGGTCGAAACGTCACGCAAAATCAAATATTTATTTAAATCTATGAAATTGCTTTTGAAAGTACCGCTCCGGCGTGGTCCGCCGTCACGGGTCGGAGGGAAACGATGCCTCGTGGATGAATGGCGCGGCGATCGTCCGGCCGCGCGGGATCGCATACGCGAAGTACTTGCCCGGCCCTTTCCTACGACGCCGCGCTATGCTCCAATGGCGGCATGCGCGAAGTGACCAATTTTGTTGAACGCCCCGACCGTCCGGCGTCGGCGGGCCCGACGGGTGAGCGGCCCCGATTTCCTTCTCCTCGACAATGTAAACCTTGTAAACCTGCGTTCGAAGTGGCGAGCCGCCTGTGAGCACGCGGCCCGCGATACTCGTCACAGGCGGCGCCAAGCGAATCGGCGCGGCCATGTCGCGTGCTTTCGGCAAGGCGGGATGGCATGTGGTGATTCACTACGGCAAATCGCGTGCGCAGGCCGAGGCGCTGGCGGACGAACTGCCCTCGGCCGAAACCGTCAATTGCGAACTCGGCGACTGGGACGCGGGGCCGGCCATGGTCCGAGAGCTGGCCGGGCGGCTGGAGGACTGGCGCGCGCTGGTCAATTGCGCCGCCATGTTCGATCTCGACACAGCGCAGGCGCTCGATCCGGCCACGTTCGAACGCGCCATGCGGGTCAATGCCGCCACCCCCGCCCGTCTTGCACAAAACTTTCTGGAACATGCTCGCGTTGGCGGTGGACGCCGCGTGATCCACGTCACCGACCAGAAGCTGCGCAATCCGAACCCGGACTTCTTTTCCTACACGATGAGCAAGCACGCAATGTCAGCCACGGTACCGATGCTCTCCATGGCGCGGGCCGATCCGCGCGACCGCATCTACGCCATCGCGCCCGGCGCGATCCTCGCCAGCCATGACCAGACCGAGGCGGAGACCGAAATCTCGCACCGGATGAACCTGCTGGGCCGCAGGACGACGCCGCAGGACATTGCCGGCACCGCTCTGTTTCTCGCCGAAGGCTGGCTCGCGAGCGGCGAGACCGTCTTCGTCGATTCCGGGCAACACCTGCTCGCACAGCCGCGCGACGTACTGTTTCTGGCGCGGCAATGACCTTGTAGGTTGATCTCAAAGAGCAAATAGTCCCAGAATGATCGGGTATAGCATCGCAGAACTGCTGGAACACGGTTAACAAAGCCGGCTCCTGATCAATCCGGGATTTGGGTTCCCAAGAGAGGTCAGACGCATATGTCTAAGAAATTGCTGGAAAGGTTTCTTGGCAGAGCCGTGCGCAAGGGCGTTCTGGAGGTTCACTTCGCGGACGGCAACCGTCGCCTGTTCGGAACGCCGATGCCGGGTTTCCCCGAAGTCGCGGTGCGTTTCCTCAGCGCGGCGGCACAGCGCAAGGTGGTGATGGACCCCCGGCTCGGCGCGGCCGAAGCCTTCATGGACGGCCGCCTGGTGATCGAACGCGGCGATATCATGCAACTGGTCGAGTTGCTGCGGGCCAACCGACCTTGGGATCGTGGCGGGCGGTTCGGTGAAGGCTCCCGGCTCGCGCGGTTGGCCGCGCGCGCGATGACCGTGATCGACGGGATAAACCGGGCCGCGCGGGCCAAGGCGAACATCGCGCGCCACTACGACATCGGCAACGATCTTTACACGCTGTTCCTCGACGGCGAGCACATGCAGTATAGCTGCGCCTACTGGCCCGGAGCGGACAAGGGCGAGGATATGACGCTCGAGGAGGCGCAGGAAGCCAAGCTTGCGCACATCACGTCCAAGCTCGCGCTGGCGGCCGGCCAGCGCGTACTGGACATCGGATGCGGCTGGGGCGGCATGGCGATCTACATCGCGCGCCATTTCGGGTCGGAAGTGCTTGGCATCACCTTGAGCGAGGAACAGCTCGCCCTGGCCCGCCAGCGCGCCCACGCGGCAGGCGTTTCCGATCGCGTCCGCTTCGAGCTGGTCGACTACCGGGACCTTGCCGCGCGCGGCGAGAAGTTCGACCGGATCGTCTCGGTGGGCATGTTCGAGCATGTCGGGCAGGCGCAGTTCAATCGCTTCTTCCGCGATTGCGCCGCGATGCTCGTGGACCAGGGCGTCATGCTGCTCCACACGATCGGACGGATGGGCGGGCCGGGCGCGACCGACGCCTTTACCCGCAGGTACATCTTTCCCGGCGGCTACATCCCGGCGCTCAGCGAAACCCTCGCCGCCAGCGAACGCTCGCGGCTGATCGCCGCCGACGTCGAGAACCTGCGCCTGCATTACGCGATGACCTTGCGCGAATGGTACAAGCGATGCGTGGCCCAAAAGGATGAGATTATCTCGCTCTACGGCGTTCGATTCTACCGCATGTGGACATTCTACCTTGCCGGCGCGACCGCCGCGTTCGAGAGCGGCAGCATGTGCAACTATCAGATCCAGTACATTCGCAGCCGACGCGCGCTTCCGCTGACGCGGGGCTACATGGCGCAGCGCGAGGCGGAGCTGTTGCCCGGTCAATCGCATCCCGCCATTGCGAAGTAGGCCCTGTGCTGTTAGGCGCGCGTCGCAATTCCAGCGTCGATTCCAGCGGAGCACGCCAGCCTCATGTCCGAGATCAAGAAGGTCGTCCTCGCCTATTCAGGCGGTCTCGATACCAGCGTCATCCTCAAGTGGCTGCAAGTCACCTATAATTGCGAGGTGGTGACGTTCACCGCCGACCTCGGCCAGGGCGAGGAGCTGGAGCCCGCGCGCGCGAAGGCCAAGCTGATGGGCGTGCCGGACAAGCACATCTACATCGACGACCTGCGCGAGGAATTCGTGCGCGATTTCGTCTTCCCCATGTTCCGCGCCAATGCCCGCTACGAGGGCGACTACCTGCTCGGCACCTCGATCGCCCGCCCGCTGATCTCCAAGCGTCTGATCGAGATCGCGCATGAGACCGGCGCGGATGCTGTCGCGCATGGCGCGACGGGCAAGGGCAACGACCAGGTCCGCTTCGAGCTGTCGGCCTACGCGCTCGACCCGAACATCAAGGTCATCGCCCCGTGGCGCGAATGGGAGCTGACCAGCCGCACCGCGCTCATCGCCTGGGCAGAATCGCACCAGATCCCCGTCCCCAAGGACAAGCGCGGCGAAAGCCCCTTCTCCACCGACGCCAACCTTCTGCACACCTCCTCGGAGGGCAAGGTGCTGGAAGATCCGTGGGAAGAAACGCCGGACTACGTCTATTCGCGCACCGTCAATCCCGAGGACGCGCCTGACCAGCCCGAATACATCACCATCGACTTCGCGAAGGGCGACGGCGTTGCCCTGAACGGCGAGGCGATGAGCCCCGCCACCCTGCTCACGGCGCTCAACGAGCTGGGTCGCAAGCACGGCATCGGCCGGCTGGACCTTGTCGAGAACCGCTTCGTCGGCATGAAGTCGCGCGGAGTGTACGAGACGCCGGGCGGCACGATCTACGCCGCCGCCCACCGCGGGATCGAGCAGATCACGCTCGATCGCGGCGCGGCGCACCTCAAGGACGAGCTGATGCCGAAGTATGCCGAACTCATCTACAACGGCTTCTGGTTCGCTCCGGAGCGCGAGATGCTGCAGGCCGCGATCGACCACAGCCAGCAACGCGTCAACGGCACTGTCCGGCTCAAGCTCTACAAGGGCATGGCCTCGGTGGTTGGCCGCAAATCACCCGATTCGCTCTACTCGGAACGGCACGTCACGTTCGAAGACGATGCCGGCGCCTACGACCAGAAGGACGCGGCAGGCTTCATCAAGCTCAATGCCCTGCGCCTGCGCCTGCTGGCGCAGCGCGACGCTTCCTGAGTCGTCTCAAACACTTAACGCATTCCGGCGGCCCGTTGCCAAAGCGCGACGGGCCGCTTCCGCATGGGTGCCCAGGCCCGCAATCGATGTGTAGGAGTCCGCCCACGCCGCAACGGGACGGAGTGGGACATCTTGGCAGCAGTCAGACCGGGCAACCGGAGAGCAGGCCTTTTCGCCGCCGTCGCGGCGCTGGTCACGCTCCCGCTTACAGGCCCCGTGCTCGCCGAGGACATCGCCATTGCGGACACCGCACCGGCCCTTGCCGAAATCGCGCCCGCGCGCCCCATCGAATCTGCGCCGACTTTCGATCCGATTGGATCGGGCGTGGCAAGCTACTATGGCGACGAACTCGCCGGAAACCGTACCGCCAGCGGTGAGCGCTTCGATCCCGATGCCCTTACCGCCGCGCACCGCACCCTGCCCTTCGGCAGCAAAGTGCGTGTGACGTATGAGAAGACCGGCGAATCGGTGATCGTCACCATCAACGACCGTGGCCCCTTCCACGGCAACCGTGTGATCGACCTGAGCGAAGCCGCCGCCGAACAGATCGGCCTTGTCCGCGCCGGACACGGCCGCGTCGTCCTCGCCCTCCGGTCCGAATAGTCCGTAGCGAAGAGCACCTTCCGGACGCGGCGCCCGCTTCCTGAATTTCAGGGAAAAAGTCGGCCAGCGCAGCAGCGGGAGGGGGTGGGCGATGCCACGCCGGCCTTCACTGGCGATAACAGCACAAGGCCCGTTCCGTTCCTGGCTACCAGACATTTTTCTTCGCGCACCGCAAGCGGCCCTACATCGGGGGCACTTGCGCAAGGCGCGTCATGCCGGCCAACCTTCCCAGCACGCCCGGCCACAGGCCCAGCAGTCCGGCAACGCACCGAATCGCCAGCGGCAATTCGACCGCTCGCTGAAGCAGCATGGCACGCGTGACTTGCGAGCGGACCAGCTCCTGCAATTTCCCATGGTATTCCGCCGGGCCGCTGCCGGCTCTCAGGCACGCTACGGCAAGCCGGGCGCTGCGCGTGGCGATGGCCATGCCGTCACCGGTAAGCGGGGCGGTGATCGCGGCCTGGTCGCCCAGACGGAATACCCCCGGCGGCAGCGGAGAGACCGGATCGCAAACATAGCCGTAGGGAAGGTTGGCGATCGTCAGCGGGCGCGAGAACACGGCCTCCGCATCGCCGAGCAGGCGCTCAAGATGAGGCGCCCGCATGAGTTCGGCCAGAAGATCCTCCCAATGTCCACCGAGCCGCGCGAATCGCTCTCGCCGCACGAGCAGGCACAAGTTCAGCACATCGTGCGCGACGCATTGCAGGCCGGCGTAGCCGCCATCGAACGGAGCCAGTTCTATCGCGCTTCCGACTTCCGACATCCGGCGGGGGGCCAGGCGCCAGTGCATCTTGAAGCCGATGTAGTCTGCGCCCGAGCCGGCATCCCGCCTTGCTCCCCGAATCTCATGCTTTCCCGTGGCGAGAAATACGCGCTCTGCGGTGCGCGAACCGGTGCTGGTGGCGATCTTGCCCTCCTCAAGCGCGATCACCTTCACGCCGCGTTCGACTTGCGCGCCCTCGCTTTGGGCAGCCTCCAGCAAGGCCTCGTCCAGACATTTGCGGCTGAGACCGAGCGCCTGAAAGGGCAAGGCCGCTTCGATCCGGGTTCCGCCGCTCACCAGCCTGACCCGATCGACGGGAACGGCGCCGAGCCGGACGGGATCGAGGCCCAGCCGGCGCAAGTCGTGCTGGGCTTCGATGGAGAGAAATTCCCCGCAGACCTTGTGATGCGGACCTGTTTCCCGTTCGAGCAGCCGCACCGGGACATCGGCTCGCGCCAGTTCCAGCGCGGCGGATGCACCGGCCAGCCCCCCGCCCAGGATCAGCACCTCGCTCACCATTGCGCTCGCTCGACGCAGTAACGGAAAGGGAATTTCCACCGCAGCCGCGCCCTGGGGAGCCCCGCTTCCCGCAACAGGCGATTCCAGTCGTCCTTGCGGAAGGCCCGCGCGATCGAAAGCGGTCCGTCGTGCCGCACGAAGCGATGCCAGCGCATCGCGGCCGCCAGAACCCGGAAGCCGTGATAGGAAAGCCAGTGCCGGTGCAGGTCGTTCACGAACCATCCCAGCCGCGCGCGCGCTTCCATCCATTGCAGGAAACGGACGATATCACCGTCTTCCATGTGGTGCGTCACGAGGGAGCTGATGACGATGTCGACCGGCTCATGCGCGGCCATCGTGAAGGCGTCTCCCGTGCGAAAGTCGATCTTCATGTCAGCCGTCGCCAGCCGCCGGGCGACGGGTTCGCTGCGTGGATTGATGTCGAAACCGATCAGCCTCACGCCCCGCCCTTCCTTCGCCGCGAGCCACGAGATCGCCTGAAGCATGTCTCCTGCGCCGTAACCTACATCGACAATGGTAAGGATGCGGCTTTCCGGGGTTGCCTTCAGCGCCCGGCGGATAAAGTCGAGCGTGGGCGGCCGGGCCCGCGTGATTGTGTTGACCCGCGCCAGATCCTCGATGCAGGCGGCGAATTCCTGCTGTGAGACGTCTTCGCCATCCATCAGTTCCGGTTCATGGCGTCGATGGCGAAGATTGACCACGGTGCCTAGAGCATCCTGAAGCGGAAGGTCTCAGCCGCAAGCCCCGGCCCGAAAGCCATAGCGAGGCCATTCGAGCCCCCTTCGCCATTCGAGCCCCCGTCACCCGCTTCGCGGCGCGCGAGCATCGCTCCGAGCACAAACATCAGCGTCGCCGAGGATACGTTGCCAAACTGGCGCAAGACATCGCGCGAGGGCTGCAATGCGTCGGCGGGAAGCTCCAGCGCGCGCTCCACCGCGTCCAGCACCGTGCGCCCGCCGGCGTGAACGGCCCAGAGGTCGACGTCGGACGGCGCCTGCCCGCGCAGTATGCCTTGCGTATCGTTGCGATCACGTTCCAGCCGCAACGCTTCCGCGATCAGGGCCGGGACTCTCCCGTCCAGATGCATGTCGAAGCCCTGGTCGGCGATCCGCCAGGTGATCGCTTCCGCCGAGCCGGGTATCGCGCCGGCACGAAAGTCGGTGAGGGCAATGCCGGAAGGCTCGGCTGTAACCAGTGCCGCGCTTGCCGCGTCGCCGAACAGCAGCATGGACAGGAGCCTTTCGATATCCTGCGTGCGCTGGAAATGGAGTGTGCACAGCTCCACATTGACCACCAGCACGCGCGCGTCCGGCTCCGACCGCACGATGTGATGCGCCAGCCGCAGTGAGTTGACGGCAGCGTAGCAGCCCATGAAGCCGACCACGGTACGTTCCACCGACGGGTCGATCCCGGTCGCCGCGACGATAAGCTGGTCCAGCCCCGGCGCGATGAAGCCCGTACAGGAAGCCACGATGAGGTGGGTAACGCCCTCTCCGGCAATGTCGGGTGTGAGCGCTCCAATGGCTTCCAGCGCGAGTTCGGGAGCATGCTTCTCGTACCGCGCCATGCGCGCACCGGTCGAGGGCCAGTCGCCGGGGCCGTAAAACCGATCTCGGTCGGTGACCAGACCATCTTCAAGAACGTCGGGCTCTATGAAGGAAAAACGCCGCTCGATGCCGGAAAGCGATGCCATCCGGTCGAACAGCCGCAGCTTTCGGGGATCGTCCACCATCTGGCGCACGAAACCGAGAAAGGCATCGTGAACCTGATGCGGCGGCACGGCGGTGCCGATCGCATTGATGTGGGCCGTCGTCATGCGTGTTTCCTGTCAATCAGCGCCGTGTCAGCCTACCCAGGGCAACGCTGCTCAAGAATAGCACATCGTGCTCAAACCCCGACGATTCAAGGGCAGAAAAGGTTTACAGCATGGCACGGCCGTCGACGGAAACGGATCGCACTCGGCCATCCTCGTCGACTCTGCAGGCAAAGCCGCGATCATCCTCCAGGCGCCCTTCGACGCTGTAGCGATCGCCCATGCGGCCCACGTTGTCGACGGTCGCGATCCGGCGATCGCCATTTTCGATCTCGTCCGCGCAGCGTTCCACCGCCTCGTCAAAGCTGCCTGGCGCACCTGCGCCCGGATAATCCGGGCGCGCGCCGCGATCGGCATCATCATAGCCGCGATCGTCGCTCTCGCCGTATTCCGGACCGCCCGGATAGCGGTAGCGATCATCGGTGTTTCGGTCCGTGGAAGACTTGCTGGCCACACTGGCGATCGCGGCGATCCCGCCGATGATGAGCAGGCCGGCCAGCACGTCGCCTCCGTCGATCCGGTCGCGGTGGTGGTGACGGTGGCGGCTCCAGTCCCCATGGCCGCGCGCGAGCGCCGGGGCTGCGGTCATGGAAAACGCCGCCAGAGCGGCAATCGAAACGGCGGCACGCGAACGAAACTTGTTCATGGCAGGCAAATCCCACACCCGGCGCGCACGCGCCCGATACTAATGTTCGATAGACGGTTCATGCTTGCCTCGGCATGAACCGCCCATCCGCCCCCACCTGCTTCTAGAGACCGCGAATGCCCTTGAAGTCGAGATCCGCGACGCGGCCGCGCCAGTCGACCTTGCACTCGAAAGAACCGGCGTCATAGCCGCGTAGCGAGCTGTTCCAGCCGCGATAGTCGCGGCCCCAGCCTCGACCGTAGTAGCCGTCGCCCGAACGCCAGTCACGCCCCATGGCATTGACCGCGATGCGGCCCTTGACGCGGTAGCCGTACCGCTTGCGGTCGATATCGCGAACGTCGGTCACCTTCGCGCGCGCGCCGTAGCTGTAACGGCTGGCGGTCTGCTCAGCAGCGCGCACGCACCGTTCGACCGCATCGCGGGAACCCACGCCGCGCCCGTCGCCGGAACGACCGTAGTCGTAGCGCGCCCGATAATCCCGGCCGTAACGATAATCATAGCGGTCGTTGTCGCGGCTTGCGGCGGCCGCCACCGCGGCAATGCCGCCAATGACCAGCGCGCCCGCGATCACGTCGCCCGCGTCGATGCCGTTACCGTGATCCCGCGCAATTGCCGGGGTGGCCGTCGAGGCCGCCATGGCACCGGCAGCCAAGGTTCCGACCATGATCCTGGTGAGCTTTTCCATGGCTTTCACATCCTTATTCCGCCGAACGATCGTGTCCGGCCATTGAGGATGTTCTACGCGGGCGGCCATGAGACGAGCCTGAACCCTGCCGACAGTCGCCATTCAGGTAATGTCGAGTTTTTATGAACAATTAATCCGGAGACTGAATCGCCAGTCCGGTCCACTGCGCGAGGAAAGCCAGAATGTCCGCACCTTCTTCGATCACCTTGTCCGTAGGTTTTCCCGAGCCGTGGCCCGCGCGGGTCTCGATACGAATCAGATGCGGCCTGTCGCCGATTTCGGCCGCCTGCAGCGCCGCCGTGTACTTGAACGAGTGGCCGGGCACGACGCGGTCGTCGGTGTCCGCCGTCGTCACCAGGATCGCCGGATAGTCCGCCCCATGGCGGATATTGTGATAGGGCGAATAGGACCGAAGGATGCGAAAATCCTCCTCCCGATCCGGATAACCGTAGTCATCCACCCAATAACGCCCCGCGGTGAAGCGATCGAAGCGCAGCATGTCCATCACGCCCACCTGGGCAACTGCGGCGGCATAGAGGTCTGGTCGCTGGTTCACGACCGCGCCGACAAGCAGGCCGCCGTTCGACCCGCCCTGGATTGCGAGGCCGTCCTTCTTCGCGATGCCCTGGCCGATCAGGTATTCGCTGGCAGCAATGAAATCATCGAAGACGTTCTGCTTGTTCGCGCGCCGGCCGGCATCGTGCCACTCGCGCCCATACTCGCCGCCGCCGCGCAGGTTGGCGAGCGCGAAGGCCCCGCCGGCCTCGAGCCATGCCATCCTGACCGCCGAGAAACTCGGGGTAAGCGCTATGTCGAAACCGCCGTAGCCGTAAAGCAGCGTCGGCACCGGCTTGCCTGCCTCCGCCACTTTTCTGCCGCGTACAATGAACATCGGCACGCGAGTGCCATCCTTCGAGGCATAGAAGTGTTGCTCAACCACGTAGTCGCTGGAATTGAAGCACAGCTTCGGTTCCGCGAAAGGCTGGGTCTGCCCCGAGGCGATGTCCATGCGGTAGATCGCGGCAGGGCAGTTGAAGCTGGAGAACGCGTAGAAGGTTTCGGGATCCCCCGGCCTGCCGCGAAAGCCCGAGGCCGTGCCGATTCCGTTCAGGGTGATGGTGCGGGCCGGCCTTCCGTCGAGACCGACGACCTCGGCGTGACTGGCCGCGTCGCGCATATAGTTGAGCACGAGTTGGTCGCCGACGATCCCGGCCCTTTCGAGAATATCCGTGCGCTGCGCGACGACTTCGTTCCAATCGGGATTACGGTCAGCGAGATCGATACCCACCAGCCGGTATCTCGGCGCATCCTTGTTGGTCACGAACCAGAGATGCTGCCCTGAACCTTCGACGAGCTTCCAGTCGTCCCTGAATCCCGCGACGATCTGGCGCGCCTTCCATTCGTGCCTCTCACGCCGGGCGAGATCGATCACCGCGACTTCATACCGGGCGTCGGTGCCAACGGAGGTCGTGATCACCGCAAGCCGCCCGTCCTGTGTCACTTGCGCGAAGTGATTGTATTCCGGGTGATCGGGCGTCGCGAAGACCACCTCGTCCTCGCTCTGCGGCGTGCCGAGCCGGTGGAAATAGACGGTGTGGTTGTAGTTCAGTCCCTGGAAGGCCGCTCCCTCGTCCGGCTCGGGAAAGCGCGAGTAGAGAAAACCCTCCTCGCCAATCCAGGACAAGCCGGTGAACTTGGCCCAGCGGATCTCGTCGGCTAGCGGCTTTCCGGTGCGCACATCGAGCACACGCAGGATGCGCCAGTCGGTGCCGCCGTCCTGCACGCTGTAGAGAAGATATCGGCCCTTCCGCGAAGGCTCCCAGGCATCGAGCGCGGTGGCGCCGTCCTTCGCCCATGTGTTGGGATCGAGCAGCAGCTTCGCCTCGCCGTCGAGGCCCTTGCGAACGAAAAGCTGTGCCTGCGGCTGCAGCCCCGTGTTGCGCGTGTAGAAGTAGCGGCCGCCGGCCTTCTCCGGCAGGCCAAAGCGCTCGTAGTCCATGAAGGCGCGGATGCGATTGGCCAAGCGAGCGCGATACGGCAGACTGTCGAGATAGGCATCGGTGACGGCGTTCTCCCGCGCGATCCAGTCGGCCACCTCGGGGGAATTGCGCACATCCGCCTCAAGCCAGCGGTAGGGATCGGGGACCTTCTCGCCGAAGTGATCTTCGACGATCGAGTCGCGGCGGGATTCGGGGTAAGTCAGGTCAGGCATGGTCGCACCGCAGATGGACGTTGCCGACGCGAGCGACAAGCCCCCCGCGATCAAAGCGACACACGCCTTCAGGCGCCGCATGCGTTATCTCCCAATCCCGGACGCAAAAACGGCCGCGAGTCTATCACTCGCGACCGCTCGTGCAATGTTTGCGATGGCCAGCTGTGGCTCAGGCCTCTGCGTATTCCTCCGCCTCGTTCATCACCGGGCCGGAATCCTGACCCTTGGCATCGACGTCGCGGTCGACGAGTTCGATGATCGCGATCGGAGCCGCGTCCGAAGCGCGGATGCCTGCCTTGATGATGCGCGTGTAACCGCCGTTGCGGCCGGCATAACGTTCGGCGAGAACCTCGAAGAGCTTCTTTTCCTGCGTCTCGTCCATCAGGCGCGAATGCGCGAGACGGCGATTCGACAGGCCCCCACGCTTGGCCAGCGTAATCAGCTTCTCGATGTAGGGGCGCAGTTCCTTCGCCTTGGGCGTGGTGGTCTGGATTTGCTCGTGCTTGATGAGCGCGGCGGCCATGTTGCGCAGCAGCGCGGCGCGGTGGCCGGATTTGCGCTGCAGTTTGCGGCCACCCATTTTATGACGCATTTCTTGTACTCCGTTCGTAAGGGGGCCGTATCAGGTACCCCGGTCCTGGTGGTTGTTGAGGGTCCCACCGTTTACCCAAAACCTCGTCATCCCGGACTTGATCCGGGACCGCTGGCGGTGTCTACGCACGGCCTCGCGTCTAAAGACCGCCAGCGGTCCCGGCTTTCGCCGGGATGACGTAATGCTTAGCCCAGCAGTTCCTGCTCGAGCTTCTTGGCCATCTCTTCGATGTTCTCGGGCGGCCAGCCCGGGATGTCCATGCCGAGGCGCAGGCCCATCGAGGAAAGAACTTCCTTGATCTCGTTGAGCGACTTGCGACCGAAGTTCGGCGTACGGAGCATCTCGGCCTCGGTCTTCTGCACGAGATCGCCGATGTAGATGATGTTGTCGTTCTTGAGGCAGTTCGCCGAACGCACCGACAACTCCAGCTCGTCGACCTTCTTGAGCAGGTAACGGTTGAGCTGGTTGGTGTCGCTCTCTTCCGGCGCGGCCGCGGCCATGCCGATCATCTGCGGCGCGCCGACCGGGGCGATGTCCTCGAAGTGGACGAACAGCGCGAGCTGGTCCTGAAGGATGCGCGCGGCATAGGCCACGGCATCTTCAGGGGTGACGGTGCCGTCGGTCTCGACCGTGAGGTTGAGCTTGTCGAAGTCAAGCTCCTGACCGATGCGGGCATTCTCGACCTTGTAGCTGACCTGGCGTACCGGCGAGTAGAGCGAGTCGACCGGGATCAGACCGATCGGCGCATCGACCGGACGGTTCGACACGGCCGGAACATAGCCCTTGCCGGTATCGGCGGTCAGTTCCATGTTGAGCGTCGCACCCTCGTCGAGGTGGCAGATTACGAGGTTCTTGTTCATGACCTCGATATCGCCCGAGACGGCGATGTCGCCGGCCTTGACCTCGGCCGGGCCAGTAACGGAAAGCTGGAGGCGCTTCGGCCCCTCGCCCTGCATCTTGAGCGCGATCTGCTTCACGTTGAGGACGATGTCGGTGACGTCCTCGCGCACGCCGGCAAGCGAGCTGAACTCGTGCAGGACGTTCTCGATCTTGATCGAGGTGATGGCCGCGCCCTGGAGCGAGGAGAGCAGCACGCGGCGCAGCGCGTTACCGAGCGTCAGGCCGAAGCCGCGCTCGAGAGGTTCGGCAACGAACGTCGCCTTCAGCTTGGGGTCTGGTCCCGGCTTGATCTCAAGGCTGTTCGGCTTCTTGAGTTCCTGCCAGTTCTTGATGTTGACAGTCATGGACTTCCCCTGGGATTTCGATGGCGGTTACGCCCCAAGGCCGGTTGGAAAGGCCTGGGACGATCCGGAAGCAGACGACGACCGGTTCGTCGCCCGTTGGGCTCGATCAGACGCGGCGGCGCTTTGAGGGGCGGACGCCGTTGTGCGGGATCGGCGTCACGTCGCGGATCGAGGTAATGGTGAAGCCCACGGCCTGCAAGGCCCGCAGGGCGCTCTCGCGGCCCGATCCCGGGCCCTTGACCTCGACTTCGAGCGTGCGCACGCCGTGCTCGGCTGCCTTCTTGCCGGCATCGTCGGCGGCGACCTGCGCGGCGTAGGGAGTCGACTTGCGGCTGCCCTTGAAGCCCATCATGCCGGCCGAGGACCAGCTGATCGCATTGCCCTGAGCGTCGGTGATGGTCACCATCGTGTTGTTGAAGCTGGCATTCACATGCGCGATGCCGCTAGTGATGTTCTTGCGTTCGCGGCGCTTGATGCGCTGGGGTTCGCGTGCCATGTCCGTGTATCCTGTCGATAAATCGCTGCGGGAACCGTATACCGGTTCGGCGGCTTACTTCTTCTTGCCGGCGATCGGCTTGGCCTTGCCCTTGCGGGTGCGCGCATTGGTGTGCGTGCGCTGGCCACGAACGGGAAGCCCCTTGCGATGACGCAGGCCGCGATAGCAGGCGAGATCCATCAGGCGCTTGATGTTCATCGCCGTCTCACGACGAAGGTCACCCTCGACCATGTGATCGGCGTCGATGGATTCACGGATCTGGAGCACTTCGGCATCCGAAAGATCCTGAATACGGCGGCTGTGATCGATACCGAGCTTGTCGGCGATCGCCAGGGCCTTGGTACGACCGATACCGTGGATATAGGTAAGCGCGATAATCACGCGCTTGTTGGTGGGGATGTTCACCCCGGCAATACGAGCCACTTAAATCTCCATGCTCCACAGGGAACGCTGGCGCGCGCCCCATCTCAACGCTCAACACCCAAACAACAGGAAATGGCAACGGCCCGGTAGGCGACACACACGATGCCTGAAACACGCGTGGTTTTGGCCATCCGGACTTACCATGGTTTTCGAGTGAAGGGCGCGCTTAAAACGATTCGCAGCACCTGTCAACGCCCGCAGGACGATCAGAAACACTTTGCCCGACCAAGGCTGGCGGCAATCTGCGATCCCTGGCCATGCTAATATCGCATCCGCGACGTTCAGTCAAAAAACGCCGCCTGGCCGGCCCCGCTCAGCGGCCGATCATCTCGGAAGCCGCCTCTCCGGATTCCTCGCCACCCGAGCCGGAGTCCGCCCCCTGCTCCGGCGAGGTTTCCGCGATCCTCCCGCCCAGCTTGCCGGCGAGACGCTTGACCTGATTGCCGAGAACACCGTCCACCGCCGGCGCCAGCGCTTCGTATGAGGGGCGGACATATCCGCCCACGATATATTCGAGCTGGATCCGGGCTCCCTTGCCGTCGGCCGCAGGCTTGAGCAGGACAGTCATCGTACC
Source organism: Novosphingobium endophyticum (assembly GCF_014640675.1). Lineage (GTDB taxonomy): Bacteria > Pseudomonadota > Alphaproteobacteria > Sphingomonadales > Sphingomonadaceae > Novosphingobium > Novosphingobium endophyticum. The sequence continues at coordinate 134,573 of NZ_BMHK01000009.1, forward strand.
CTCGGCAGCGTCTGCCTGAAGCGGCCCCAGCGCGCCCGCCATGCGCAGCGCGCGGCCTTGCTCGACGAAGACGACCCGCATGTGCTCCACCGAGCCGCGAGGCGCTGCCCTGGGAGATTCCTTGTTGGGCAGGACTTCACAAAAGCAACCGCCGGCACGCGGATCGATCGACAGGTTCGCCGCCGATCCCGACCAGGTGTGCTCCGAATCCCACCACTGCGAAGGCTCGAGCAGCACATCCCAGCTCTCTGCCGCATCGGCGGGAACCTCGGCCACATGGCGCACGACGAAGCCGCGATCCGAGACTTCGACGACTTTCGCCGCAACCGGCCCGGAAGCGAAGGCAGCCAGGGCCAAAGCGCATGCAAGAAGCGATCTCATCTCTTGCCTCCCCACACCAGTTCGTCGGTCGACACCGCCGCTCAAACCGCCCTCAGGACGCCAGAACGCCCTCGATCGCGACGGTCACGTCATCCATGTCCGCCATGCCGTCGATCTTCGCGACGATCCCGCGCGCCTCATAAATCGGCAGAATCGGCGCAGTCTTGGCGCGATACTCGGCCAGGCGCGTGCGGACGGTCTCCGCATTGTCGTCAGGCCGGCGCTTGAACTCCGTTCCCCCGCACTTGTCGCAAGTACCGGGGATCTTCGGCTGCTCGAACTTGTCGTGGTAGCCCTTGCCGCACGACGCGCAAGTGAAGCGGCCGGTGATCCGCTCGACCAGTGCCTCCTCGTCGACGACCAGTTCGATCACGTGGTCGAGTTTGCGCCCCCGCTCCGCGAGGATGGCGTCGAGCGATTCGGCCTGCGCGGCGGTGCGGGGATAGCCGTCAAAAATGGCGCCCACGCCTGGCCCCATCGCGTCGAGTTCCTCGCCGATCAGCGCGGAGACGATGGCGTCGGAAACCAGCTCGCCGCGCTCCATCACCGCCTTCGCATCGAGGCCCGTGGGCGTACCTGCCTTCACGGCCGCACGAAGCATGTCGCCGGTCGAGAGCTGACGCATTCCGTGCCGTTCCACAAGACGCTGTGCCTGGGTTCCCTTGCCCGCCCCCGGCGGCCCCAGCAGAATGATATTCACGCCTTACCCCTCAAAATCTGTTGCCTGGCGTCCGCTCAGCGGAGACGGCCTTTCAGTTTCGCCTTCTTGATGAGATCGCCGTACTGGTGCGCCAGCAGGTGCGATTGAATCTGGGTGATCGTATCCACCGTCACGTTGACGACGATCAGCAAACTCGTGCCACCCATGAACAGCAACGGCAAACCGGTCATCGAAAGGAAATACTCGGGAACCGTGCAGACGAGGGTCAGGTAGATCGCACCGATTACAGTCACGCGCGTGAGAACGTAGTCGAGATAGGTCGCGGTGTTCTTGCCGGGACGGATGCCGGGGATGAACCCCCCGTTCTTCTTCAGGTTATCCGCGGTCTCTTCCGGATTGAAGACGACGGCGGTGTAGAAGAAGCAGAAGAATATGATGCCGGCAGCATAGAGCAGCATGTAGAGCGGCTTGCCGTGACCAAGGTACTGGTTGAGCGAGACGACAATCTGCCCCCAGGTCGATTCAGGCGTCAGCGAATTGCCGGCGAACTGGGTGATGGTCAGCGGCAGCAGCAGCAGCGAACTGGCGAAGATCGGCGGGATCACGCCCGCGGTATTGACCTTGAGCGGCAGGTGGCTGCGGTCGGCCTGCATCATGCCGCGCTGCGTGGCACGCTTGGGATACTGGATCAGCAGGCGGCGCTGCGCACGCTCCATGAAGCAGATCATCAGGATCATCGCCACGATCAGCGCAATCAACGCGATGATGAGCACCGAACCCGTGTCGCCGGCGCTGTAGGCCTGCCCGAGGTTGCCGACGAAAGTCGGCATCTGGGCGACGATACCGGCCATGATGATGAGCGAAACGCCATTGCCGATGCCGCGCGAGGTGATCTGCTCGCCCAGCCACAGCAGGAACATCGTGCCGCCGACCAGCGAAACCACCGCGCCGACGCGGAACAGGTAGCCCGGATCGACGACCGCCTGCATGCCGCTCTGCGCGCCATAGGCCTCGAGGCTCACGGCGAGGAAATACCCCTGGATCGCGCAGAGGCCCACCGTGCCATAGCGCGTGTACTGGTTCAGCTTCTTGCGCCCCGCCTCGCCTTCCTTCTTGAGCGCGATCAGCGCCGGATGGAGCGAAGCGGCCAGCTGCACCACGATCGAGGCGGTGATGTAGGGCATGACGCCGAGCGCGATGAGGCTCATGCGTTCAAGGCTGCCGCCCGAAAAGGTGTTGAAGAGATCCAGGATGCCGCCACGCGTCTGGTCGTAGAGCGACTCCAGGATCAGCGGGTTCACTCCCGGCAGGGGCACGAAGCTCAGGAAGCGGAAGATGACCAGCGCACCGAGAGTGAACCAGATGCGTTTCTTCAGCTCGGTGGCCTTGGAAAAATTGGCCAGACTCAGCGAGCTGGCAATGTTGTCGGCGCGTGAAGCCATGACGGGTGGGAGACCTCGAATGCTCTGTATCGGATTATCGGATTCGCCCTTAGCCGGTGCATGGCGACTTGTCGAACCCCGGAACGGAACTGGCTATATAGTCTGTGGGACGACGGCGAAAACCCGCCCCGCTCCAAAAAAACCGGATCGAACAGCAAGAGGGGGCGAAGCGCCCTGGCGCCCGCCCCCTCCGCTTTATTCGATCACGATCGCGCCACCTCAGGCTTCAGCGGCTTCCTTGGCGGGAAGCGTCACCGAACCGCCGGCCTTCTCGACCGCGGCCACGGCGCTCTTCGAGGCACCGGCGACGTTGAAAACCACCTTGGCGGTCAGCTCACCCTTGGCGAGCAGACGCACACCGTCCTTGCCGCCACGGGCAAGGCCCGCCGACTTCAGGACACCGTGATCCACGGTTCCCGAGATGTCGAGCTTGCCGGCGTCGATCGCCTTCTGGACCAGGCCGAGGTTCACTTCGGCATAATCCTTGGCGAACTTCTTGTTGCTGAAGCCGCGCTTCGGCAGGCGCATGTGGAGCGGCATCTGGCCGCCCTCGAAGCCGGCGATCGAGACGCCCGAGCGCGCCTTGGCACCCTTCTGGCCCCTGCCGCCGGTCTTGCCCTTGCCCGAGCCGATGCCGCGCCCGATGCGCATGCGGCGGTGACGGGCACCCGAATTGTCGCGAAGATCGTTCAGTTTCATAGTATGCACTCGCTTTCGCTTTAGGTCGCGCTTGACGGAAAGGCGGCCCCATAGGGGATGCGGGCACGGATGTCACCCCGTAAATGCACGCGCACCGAGATCCGCTACCGCGTCCTGACCCCCACGAACAGCGAGGACTCGCCCGCGATGACATTGCCGAACACCCCGCGCGCGGGCTTCCAGTTCAACTCCTCCAGACCCAGCTCGCAAATCTGCTTGTCATAGTCCTCGTAAGTGGTCGAGGGCTCGATCCGGCAGGCTGTCGCGTTGCCTTGCGCATCGACGGTGAAATAGATCCGGTGCTTGGTGAGGTACCTGTTGCCGCGGAATTGCTCTTCGAAGCGCTTGTTGAGGTCGTCGAGCCCCTGGTTGAACCGGTCGATGTCCCCGGCGGACAGGCGCGGCAGCTCCTGCAGGCTGTTGAAGTCATCCTCGGACACGAGCGGCTGCATGCGCCGCAGCATTCCGATCCATTGCTGGGCGCGGGCCACCTGCATCGGCGAATAGCGATCGAAGATCGTCTGGCATGCCGCACCGTTCGGGTTCGCGTCGGCGCGAAGCAGCAGGTCGGCCGAGCCGCGCCGGCGATAGGCAATCGCCCACGCCAGCGGCGTCATGCCGAACAGGTCCGGCGCGTTCACGTCGTACTTGCCGGTGCGCAGCATCCGGTCGAGCCGCGCCACCGACCCCCGGCGCACGACTTCGGCCAGCGTCGGCGAAGGTGGAAGCGGATCGAGGTCGGCAAAGCCGAACGGGCGATCGGACCACAACGGCTCCTTGCGTTCCTCCTCCACCGGCGGCGCCAGATCGACCTCACCCTCGAACGGGCGGCAGACATCCGCATAAGGATAGCGTTCGTCGGCAAGCACCGCCGCGTTATACCCGCGCGCGAACTTCTCGGCTCTGGCGAGATGTTCCGGTCCCGGCTTGTCGGCAGCCGTTTCGTCGATGAAAGCCACCACGCGCACCGTCCGGGAGGCCACCCCTCCCCGCATCCGGCACTGCGCGCCGTAGATCGATGTAGAGACCCCGCCGGCGGTAAGCGCGCCGGCGAGCCGGAAATCGCCCGCCTCCAGCGCCTTGCCTGCTTCCGCGACCGGATCAGGATCATCGGCCAGAAGCGCCTTGCGCAAGGCCTCGTCCACCAGTCGCTGCTCGCGCAGGACTTCGGGATCGGACAGGGGATCCCGGCAGACCTGATCGCTGTCCGGCGTTTCCTGGAGGGCCTTTTCGCCCTTGTCCCAGCGCGGGTCGCAGGCGGCGGTTCCCAGAAGAGCGAGCGTCAGGATCGAAACGGCGAAGGTCCGGTAGACCAAGGCATCCCCCAATTGGCGAACGGGCAGGCTCGCGCCCTTAGCACAGCCGCGCCGTAGCGGAAGAGACTCCCTCATCACTGCTGGTGACGGCGGTTGCAGTCGGCCCAGACGTCGATCTTGCTCGACAGCAGCCATTCTGGCGTTTCCACGCGCGCGACGAGGCGGCAGTTGGCATGGATATAAATCCTGACCGGGCGCAGGGTCTCCCAGTTGATCGGGTCCTGCCGGGGCTTGGGCGCCAGCACCACCGTGCTCGGCCGCTCGGCGAGCACGCGGCGCACCTCCCCCGCGGTCGAGAGGTGGCTGACATCCTTCTCGATCGTCTGCGCGAGGTGGTGCGAGAACACCAGCGGCGTGACGAAGCGGTGCCCGGTCATATGATAGAGCTGGTACGGCCCGTCGTAGACGAACAGCGGCCCGCCGTCGTCATGGGCGCGCACCGCCGCCGCCAGTTCCTCCATCGCCGCGCGCGAGCGGCGGGCGTGATCGAAGTCGAGCATGGACGTCTCGCGGAAGGCCAGCACCGCCAGCACCGCCATCGCCACCGGCCCCGCGATGCGCCGTTGCAGGATGCCGGCGCTGGCCACGATCAGCGGCAGCAGCATCGGCAGCGCGTAGTGGACGTAGAAATTGGGCACCGAAAGCAGCCCCAGCGTCGCCGCGAACAGCCACCACGAGAGGAACCGGCGCTGTTCGCGCTCCATGTCGGGCAGGCTCAGCACCGCCAGGACCATGAACGGCGCGAGGCGGATGAACATCAGGATCAGGCGAATCCCCGCCACCAGCCAGATCTTCGGCTTGGCGAGGTTCGAGGTGACCATCGCGTGCCAATAGATGCTCCAGTATCCCTCCCACCAGTACCACGCCGCGATAGCCAGCGTCGGCAATGCCCCGATCAGCGCCCACGCGGCGATGGTCGCCAGCGCGGGTCGGCGCGGCATGGGCGATCGCCACAGGGTGAAGGCAGCGTAGAGCCCCAGGAACGCCCCTTCGAACAGGCTGGTCTGCTTGATGGTGATCGCGCAGCCGCACAGCAGCATCGCCACAAAGGTCGACGCCCCTGCCCGCCCCGCGCGCAACTCGGGCAAGGCGCGCAGCACCAGCAGCACCGCCACCGCGACGAAGAGATTGTAGAAGATCGGCGCCTGAGCGCCGAAACCCTGTTCCTGCTCCAGCCAGAGCAGATAGGCGATACCGGCCAGAAGGCCGCCCTGCGTGCGGTTCCAGACGCAGGCGATGCGCCCGATCACCCACGCCGTCGCCGCCGCGAAGCATGTCGCCACCAGCTGATAGGCAATCGGCGCGTAAGAGATCGCGGCGATCAGGTAATAGAGAAAGAACAGCCCCCAGGGCTTGCGGTCCCAGACATCGACATAGGGCACCGCATGCTGCTCATGCATGGCGATGCCGACGGTCTGGTAGAACGTCTCGTCGACATGGAGATTGGGATCGCCAAACGTGCTCGCCCGCAAGGCCAGCGCCACCAGCAGGAAGATCGCCCCGAACCACGCCGGGAACTTGCCCTGGGTCATCTGTGGAATTGCCCCCTGCGCTTTCGCCGCGTTGCCCCGGGGCGATACCTAACGGGCGGCGCCGGCGATGGGAAGTGCGGGATAGGCCGCAAGGTGGCGGTCAGGTTTACACGGTTTACACAGTCCTGAAGCAAGAAACTCCCCCTCCCCGACCGGGCGCGAAAAGCCCCCTCCCGACGTGCGAGGGGCCGCGGGTTCGGAAGGACAGCGGAGCCGACGATGGGAAAGAGCGGGGCGCTTATCCCAGACGGCCGCGATGTAGGAAAGCGGGTTGGCGGGGTGACAGGTTCGTTGCCGGGTCCGGAACGGCAGGAATTGGCGGGAGATCGAAGAAAGCGGCCATTGCCGCAAATAGGTCAGCTGGGGGCAAACGCGAGGTTAGCTATTCAAACACGTCGAACCGCTCTCACCAGTAGGCGCGCATTGTCCGGCGGACTTTCGATCACATCGATCACGAATCCGCGCTCAGTAAGCTGATGACGAAATCGATCGGTGTTCCTCCGGCCCCAAACCCCCACAAATCGTTGCTTGAATGCGTTTTCGTACATGATGTGCCCGCCGAATTCGGCGCTGATCGCATCAAGGGGCCAAACCGGCTCCATTTGTTCAAGGGGGGCGACGCAGACAACCCGATGGCTTTGGCCAATCTTGAACTGCTCATTGAATAAGTTCAGGATCATCCGGGCATCATAACAAGGCAAATGATCTGCTCAAGGCTTGCTTCAATACACCAGAACCGGCCGTTCCGGACACGCCCCAATTGCGAACGTCGGGCCCTCGTGCAAACATCGCCGTATGGATAAGCATGATCATTGGCGCCAGTTGGCAGCATTGCTCACCTCGGCGCTGGACGCGAAACGCAACCGCATTCCGTCAAAAGATGCTGAGATCGTTCAGTATTTCATCGATCACAACGAATATGGCTTGGCATACGAGCATCTTAACAACACAATTGATGAGGAGCGTCTTTTAATCACGGAGGAAGCAAAAATGGCGATGAAGGCGGCGGCCAACTTCATGAATCTCTAGGCCCGCTAGCTGTCCCCAATTCGCATTGCCGCGCCGAGTGACGTGGATGTTGCGCAGAGCCGCTGTTTAGGACCGCATGGACAGCGTCATGTCGGCTTGGACCAATTGTGGACATTTCGTTATCCAGCGGTCAAACTCAGAAGCCGCCGTTCTATGCGGTGTTGATGAAATCGACTGTCGGACGGCATGCATGGAGGTTTCGTGGCAAACTCTTTTCCTCAAGGTACTGTCCACGAAGCACGTGAAGACCTTCAAGCAGCATTGCAATCGGATCCGAAAGTCTTTGGGCTGTGGGCAAGCCTGACGCCGCTCGGTCGGAATGAATTCATCTGCTGGGTCGATGACGCAAAACAGCCAGCAACGCGCCAGCGCCGCATCCAACGAACCGGTGACGAACTGTTGGAGGGAAAGAAGCGGCCCTGCTGTTGGGCAGGTTGCATCCATCGCACCGACAAGGCGCCAAGCCGATGGCAACAGGCGGTCCTGATCGATCAGAAGAAAATGAAGGGCGCATAAACCGGCCCGCGAGCGAATGTGCCCTTTTTGCCGTTCCCAGCAAGATCGGACCGTCCGCTATCAGAGAGCCGCAAAGCGGCCGCCAATGACTGGAAAGTTGCGCTTCGTCACCGAAAGTCTGAAGTCAACGACAAAGGCGAACCCCGTTAAATCAAATCGTCAACCGTCACATCCAGCGCCGAGGCCAGCTTGACCAAGGTGGCCACTGAACCGCTACCCTTGCCCGACTCGATGTCGGCAATCTGCACGCGGTTGACGCCGGATGCCTCGGCCAGCGCCTGTTGGGTCAGCCCCCGGAACTCGCGCCACACGCGCAGGGGGCTTTCGCCCGCAACCATGTGCCGGGCCACTTCGGCGGGCACCTGCTCTTCCGCGCCGCGAGCCAGGGCGTCCTTTGCCCGATCATAGGCACGCAGGTCCGCCAGTTCTTCGGAGGCCACGCGAAGCGCCTTGTATTCCTCGATCGGGATCGTGACCATTTCACCCATGGTAGCCTCCTTTCAATCGTACACGCCGCCGCGCGGGGCAATTTCCAGCACGGCCAGAACAACACCGTCATCCATGATGACGCGCCAGTCACCGACCCGCAGGCGGATGCCTTCCCGTCCCTTCAGGGCCTTGACGTTGTTGGCCTGCGACGCGGGGTCCGCGGCATAGGCGTCCACCTTGCCCATGACGCGTTCCGCTGTATTTCTGGGCATTCGGCGAAGTGCCCTCAGAGCGGAGCGCGTATAGGTGACGGACTTCATGCACCTCATGTAGTGTATCACTACAATGTAGTCAAGCGCTACACCTGACCGGTCAGGGCTCCGAACTCAGGTTAACGGAAAAAAGGGTCTTTACGATTTGAGCGAAGGCTGAATCTGTGTGCGCGCTATTTGGGAGGCGCACATGGACGAGTGGGACA
>NZ_BMHK01000010.1 GCF_014640675.1 Novosphingobium endophyticum
CCTGCGAACCGCACGACCCGAAATCTCCATCAGACGCAAGCGCAAACGCTCAGGCTGGTCCAACGACTTCGCTCGATCCATCATCGGCCAAATGCGATAGCCCTGGTTTGCAGGCGCTCGCCGCTTGACTTTCCCGACCAAGCCCGTAAGGGCCACCCCTTCACATGGCGCCTGCCCTTTCGGCAAGGTTCGTCCATTCGGCCCCGCACCCCGGTGAAGCGGCGGCCGCACCCGGCGCGCTAGGCCAGGTGGTGCTCCCCGGGACTTATGGATCGTGCGGCCACGGTGGCGGCACGGCAAGCAGAACGGAAGAAGACTTATGTCGAAGCGCAAGAGCGCCAAGTACAAACTCGACCGCCGCATGGGCGAGAACATCTGGGGCCGTCCGAAGAGCTCGGTCAACCGCCGCAGCTACGGCCCCGGCCAGCACGGCCAGCGCCGCAAGAGCAAGGTGTCCGACTACGGCATCCAGCTCCGCGCCAAGCAGAAGCTCAAGGGCTACTACGGCGACGTGACTGAGAAGCAGTTCAAGCGCACCTACCAGGAAGCGTCGAGCATGAAGGGCGACACCGGTCAGAACCTGATCGGTCTTCTCGAACAGCGCCTCGACATGGTCGTCTACCGCGCCAAGTTCGCGCCGACCATCTTCGCCGCCCGCCAGATCGTTTCGCACGGTCACATCCGCGTGAACGGCGTGAAGTGCAACATCGCCTCGCGCCGGATCAAGGTGGGTGACGTCATCAGCCTGGGCAACAAGGCCAAGGAAATGGCGCTGATCATCGAAGCCCAGGGCCTGCCCGAGCGTGAAGTCCCCGACTACGTGGCGCCGGACGGCACCGACAAGGTCACTTTCGTGCGCGTTCCGTCGCTCGACGAAGTGCCCTATCCGGTAAAGATGGAACCGAACCTCGTCGTCGAGTTCTACTCGCGTTAAGAGGGGCCGCTCCCTGCGAATGCAAAGGGAACGGACGCACATGATTTCGCAAAAGGGCGGTCCTTCGGGGCCGCCCTTTTCGCATCGGCGAGTGCCATCCACAAATTTGCACGGTCCGAAGATCCTGTAAGGAAACTGACACAGGCTTCGGGCAATGCGGCTGCATCATGACTTGCTACCGCTTTGTGACCCCTCGCCGTGCCGGAAAATGGTATCCCGACCTTGAAACCGCAAAGCGCTTTGCCTCCCAGATCGGCGCCGGTTTCCTCGATTCCCGAACCGGCCGCTTCGTAGCTTACGTCGGCACGGTGCTGGAGATCGGTCCGGCCACGGGTGGCAGTGCGCGAAGGCTGCTTCCCGCCTGACTACTTTCGCAGGTAATCGCGCCGGAAATCGCGCGCGAATGCCTGAAAGCGGCTCTCCGCGATAACGTCGCGCATGGCCTGCATGAGTTGCTGGTAGAATGAGACGTTATGCTCGGTCAGCAGCATGGCGCCCAGGATTTCGCCTGACCTGATCAGGTGGTGCACGTAGGCGCGGCTGTAGGTGTGGCACGTCGGACAGGCGCAGCGCTCGTCGATCGGGCTGGTATCTTCGGCATGACGGGCATTGCGCATATTGAGCGGGCCACTCCAGGTGAAAGCCTGGCCGTTGCGCCCCGAGCGGGTCGGCAGCACGCAATCGAACATATCGACCCCGCGTTCGACCGCGCCAACCAGATCGTCGGGCTTTCCCACGCCCATCAGGTAGCGCGGACGGTCGGCGGGAAGCTGACCAGGCGCGAAGTCGAGCGTGGCGAACATCGCCTCCTGCCCCTCACCCACGGCAAGCCCGCCGATGGCATAGCCGTCGAAACCGATGTCGTGGAGCGCGTCGGCCGAAGCCTTGCGGAGGCCCTCATCGAGCGCGCCCTGCTGGATGCCGAAGAGCGCGGCGTTTTCCGCATGCTCACCGCCGCTGTCGAAACCGTCGCGGCTACGCCTCGCCCAGCGCATCGACATTTCCATTGAACGTGCAATCTGGTCGCGCCCCTGATCGATTTTCGGGCATTCGTCGAAGCACATGACGATGTCCGAACCGAGCAGGCGCTGGATCTCCATCGAGCGCTCGGGGGTGAGCAGGTGGCGCGAACCGTCCAGATGGCTGGCGAAAGTCACGCCTTCCTCGGTGATCTTGCGCAAGTCGGACAGGCTCATCACCTGATAGCCGCCACTGTCGGTAAGGATCGGGCGCCCCCAGTTCATGAACTTGTGCAACCCGCCGAGACGCGCCACGCGCTCCCCGCCGGGGCGAAGCATCAGGTGATAGGTATTGCCCAGAATGATGTCCGCCCCGGCCGCGCGTACGCTTTCCGGCTTCATCGCCTTTACGGTGGCTGCGGTTCCCACCGGCATGAAGGCGGGTGTGCGGATCTCTCCGCGACGCATCCGGATGACGCCTGTGCGCGCCTTGCCGTCGGTAGCATGGAGGGTGAATTCGAAACGCGGGTTCATGACCGCGTCCGTTAGACCGGTCAGAACCCGTAGACCAGAGCGAAGCGGGAGATCGTGTCGGTCTTCACCGATCCGTCGGGCGGCGAAGTTTCATGCTCGATGGAGTAGGACAGTCTGGCCTTGAGCCCCTTGGCCATGCCCGCCTCGATCCCGGTCAGCGACGTGAACGTGCTGTTGTCCGATCCGACATAGCTCGAGGCATCTTCGGTGAACTTCAGCGCGCCGTTTATCTTCCAGTCGAAGTCAATCGACGTCAGCGTCGTCCAGGTCGTTTCGGAAGGTTGGGCGACAAAGCGGGTTCGCCGCACCGCCGGCCCCCCTTCCAGCGAGAGCGACAGGTCGCGGCGCTGGAGGACCCGGTAACCGAATCCGACTGATAACGAGTACCGGTCCCGGTACCCCTGGATCTCGTCCTTTTCGTATTGCAGTCGGCCAAACGTGAAGATGTCGTCGCTGAGGGTATAGCGCGGCTGATAGCTCGCGCCGTACTGTTCGCGGGTGATCGATCCCGAATCCTTCTGGTAATCCGCGCTGGCCAGGACCGTGTGTTCCCAGTCGATCCCCTTGCGATTCAGCTTGAGCGAACCGGTCACCCCGAAGTTGCTGGTATTGCCCGTGCCCCTGAAGGCACCGAGTTCGACCTTACCGGTCCACAGGTCGAGCACGCCCGAACTGCGAATGCGCTGAAGTTCGGCCTCGGTCTTCGCGGCGAGCGCCTCGGCCTTCTGGTCGAGGAAGGCGCGATGCATCGAGCGGATCTCGTCCTTGTCGTATGGCTGGGTCTCGATCGCCATCTTCACCACCGCCGCGACGGTGTTGGAATCGTCGGTGCGGATCGCCGCTTCGATCATCGCGCGTACGTTCCTGGGAAGACGTGGCGGCTCCACCGGAATGAACGGCGGCGGATAGACGTAGTCGGGCAAGATCAGCACAAGAGGCTCCGGCGGCTCCGGCTCGGCCGGAATATCCTGCACCACGGGCTGGTGAATGAGCTGCCCAGCCTGCGCCGGAATGGCGACAAGGACGAGCGGAAGCGCGGCCGGGAGAAACTGCTTCATTGGCATGACCGGGGCAGGACTACTCAATCAGGTTCGAAGGCGCCAGCCCGTCTTGAATATCCACGCGATGAACCCGACGCAAATCGCGAGGAACACCAGCGTCATGGCCAGCGAAACGCCGATGGAAACATCAGAACTGCCGTAAAAGCACCAGCGCAGGCCGTTGACCAGATACACCACCGGATTGACCATGGCGATGGTGCGCCACGGTTCGGGCAGCATGTCGATCGAATAGAACGTCCCGCCGAGGAACGTCAGCGGCACGAGGATCAGGACCGGAACGACCCCGAGTTTCTCGAAGCTGTCCGCCCAGATTCCCAGAATGAATCCGAAGAGCGAGAAGCTCGCGGAAACCAGCAGAATGAAGCCAAGCGCATAGAGCGGATGGATGATGGTGTAGTCGACGAAGAATGTCGCTGTGACGAGAATGATTGCGGCGAGAATAAGGGACTTGGTCGCGGCCGCGCCTACGAAACCGACCAGCGTCTCGCCCACGCCGACAGGCGCGGAGAGCGGCTCATAGATCGCACCGGTGAAGCGCGGCATGTAGATGCCGAAGCTGCCGTTTGACGTGCTTTCCGTGAGAAGCGTGAGCAGCAGCAGGCCCGGCACGATGAACGCGCCGTAGTTGACCCCGGCCATGCCGGAATCCAGCCGCCCACCGATCGCCGCGCCGAAGACGACGAAATAGAGCATCGTCGTCAGAACGGGGCCGAGGATGGACTGCATGGCCGTGCGCAGCGCGCGCATGACCTCGCGCTTGTAGATGGTCCAGGTGCTGCGGACGTTGAAAACGATCATTGTTCCGCTCCATCCAGAAGATCGACGAAGATTTCCTCGAGGCTGGACTCGCGGATGTCGAGGGAAGTGTAGTCGATCCCGGCGGCGATGAGCGCCTTGGTCAGATCGGCGACTTCAGCCTTGCCCCCGCCTGCTCCGTCGCCGCCGCGGTAGGAAAGTTCGCTGCCGCCATCGGTCAAGGAAACGGAAAAGCCGTTCAATGTGCCGGGCAACTGCGCCAGCGGCCGGGCAAGGGTGATGCGGGCCTCGGTGCGGCCGAGCTGCTTCATCATTACCGCCTTCTGCTCGACCATGCGGATGCGGCCGGCCTGAATGATCCCCACCCGGTCAGCCATTTCCTCGGCTTCCTCGATGTAGTGGGTGGTGAGGATGACGGTCGTTCCCAGTTCCCGCAGCTTTGCGATCTGCTGCCACATGCCGCGCCGCAGCTCGACGTCGACGCCGGCGGTGGGCTCGTCCAGGAACAGCAGTTCCGGCTCATGCGCGAGGGCCTTTGCGATGAGCAGGCGGCGTTTCATGCCGCCGGACAGCGCCCGGATCTGCTCATCGCGCTTGTCCCAAAGACTCAGTGCGCGAAGAATCTCCTCGATCTTCGCGGGGTCAGGCGCAAGGCCGAACAGCCCCCGCGAATAGTTGACCGAGTGAATCACCTTCTCGAACATGTCCGTGGCGAGTTCCTGCGGAACCAGCCCGATACGCGCGCGCAAGCTGCGCCAGTGCGTCCGCATGTCCTCGCCAAACGCACGGATCGTGCCGGAGGTGGGGCGCACCAGGCCGCACACGGCACCGATCAACGTGGTCTTGCCCGCGCCGTTCGGCCCGAGAAGCGCGAATATCTCACCCTTCCTGATGTCCAGATCGACACCCTGAAGCGCGGTGAGACCGCCTGGATAGACTTTGGTCAGCCCGCGAATTTCGAGAATGGAGTCCATGTCGCCTTGATGGGCGATTGCGGTGTCAGTTCCAAGTCCACGTCGCTGCAAATAAGATGCAATTCCCACAGGCGAGTTGCTTTCGCCAGGGCGGCCGCCTCCTCAGGGAATCAGCAGGCTGGAATCGCCATAGGAATAGAAGCGGTATTCCTCCGCGATGGCATGGGCATAGACGGCCTGCATCCGCTCCAGCCCCATCAGCGCAGAGACCAGCATGAACAGCGTTGATTTCGGCAGGTGAAAGTTGGTCATCAATCCGTCGATCGCCTTGAAGCGATAGCCGGGCGTGATGAAGATCGCGGTATCGCCCTCGAAAGGCCGTATGATCTTGTCCTCGCCCGCAGCGCTCTCCAGTAGCCGCAGCGATGTCGTGCCCACGGCGATGATGCGCCCACCCGCTGCTCTTGCCGCATTGAGACGATCGGCCGTATCTTCGTCAATTCTCCCCCATTCAGCATGCATGCGGTGCTCGGCGGTGTCCTCCACCTTGACCGGCAGGAACGTGCCCGCCCCTACATGGAGCGTCAGAGTCTCGCGCGCGACCCCCGCCGCATCGAGCCGTTCGACGAGGTCGGGCGTGAAATGCAGCGCTGCCGTCGGCGCGGCTACCGCGCCCTGCTCGCACGCGAACATGGTCTGGTAGTCGCTGCGATCCGCCTCGTCGGTTTCGCGCTTGCCCGCGATATAGGGCGGTAGCGGCATGCGCCCTGCCCTTTCGAGCAGGACTTCGACCGGCTCGTCGCCTTCGAAGGCCAGCGTCCAGCTTCCATCCGGGTGCCGCTCCTCGGCGAAGGCCGCGACGCCGGCGGGAAAGGCGATGCGATCGCCGGGCTTCAGACGCTTGGCGTTGCGCACGAAGGCCTGCCAGCGGCGCAGATCGACACGCTTGTGGAGCGTGGCGCCGATCCCCGCATCACCGCGCCGGCCTTCGAGCTGAGCGGGAATCACGCGGGTATTGTTGAAGACCAGCACGTCTCCGGCGCGCAGCAGATCCGGCAGGTCGCGCACATGGCGATCCGCGAAGGGCGCATCGCCGTCCGCCACGAGCATGCGTGCCGCATCGCGCGGCTTCGCGGGCCGCAGGGCGATGCGTTCGGGCGGCAGATTGAAGTCGAAAAGCTCAACGCGCATGGCGGCCCGCTAGAACAGAGTTCAGCCTTCGACAAGCTCGGCCCGAGCCTGAAACTCAGTCGGACGAGGAGTTGCTCAGATCGCCTGCGGTAATCGAGGCCGCGGGAATCGCGGTTGCAGCCGCCGCAGGCGGCGCCTCGTGCTGGGATGCGAGCGATGCCTGTACTACCCGCGTCGGGTTCTGCGGCGGTTCGCCGCGCTGAACCTTGTCGACGTACTGCATCCCGGAGATCACGCGGCCGAGCACCGTATATTTGTGATCGAGCGAGAAGCGCGGGTAGAACATGATGAAGAACTGGCTGTTGGCGCTGTTCGGATCATTCGTGCGTGCCATTGACACCGTGCCGCGCAAGTGCGGCATCGAATTGAATTCCGCGTTGAGGTCCGGCAGCTGCGAACCGCCCTGCCCGGTCCCGGTCGGGTCGCCGGTCTGGGCCATGAAGCCATCGATCACGCGGTGAAAGATCACGCCGTCATAGAAGCCCTGCCGAGCCAGCGTCTTGATACGCTCGACATGATTCGGCGCCCATTGCGGCATGAGCCGGATCGCCACGCGGCCTCCGTCGGACAAGTCGAGATAGAGGACGTTATCGGGATCGTGGGCGGGATCGGTGTCCACCACGGGCGAAAGTGCCGGAGCGGCGGGTGCGGCCGGTTCCTTGTCCTTCGCCAGCACAGGCGTGGCCGCGAATGCAAGCCCGATCATCGTCACGGTCAATGGCAGGCGAAACTTCATCGAATACTCACAAGCTGAAAAACCAGTCACCACCGGGGCGATAATGCCCCTGCGCTGACGTGACAATGAACGAAACGACGCAGGCCAATTCAGTAGTCGCCCTGGATGCCATTCTCGGCGATCCGCGCGACGACCTCGTCACGCACCGCCGGACTGACGAATTTGGAGATATCGCCGCCGAACGTCGCGATCTCCTTCACCAGCTTGGAGGCGATCGGCTGCAGGCTGACGTCGGCCATCAGGAACACGGTCTCGATGCTCGGATTGAGCTGCTGATTCATTCCCGCCATCTGGTATTCGTATTCAAAGTCCGCGACCGCGCGCAGGCCGCGCACGATCAACGTGGCCTCCTGCTTTTCAGCGAACTTCATCAGCAGGGCGTTGAAGCCGACAACCGAAACGTTCTCGATCTCGAGATTCGCCACTTCGCGCTCGACCATGGCGATGCGTTCTACGGCAGTGAACAGCGGGTTCTTCGACATGTTGGTGGTGACGCCGATGATCAACCGGTCCACCAGCTTGGCGCCGCGCCGGATGATGTCGGCGTGCCCCCGCGTGATCGGATCGAATGTTCCGGGATAAACCCCGATGCGCTCACCCCGCTTCATCAATGATCCCTTTCGACGATATACCGCGCCACGGCGCGCAGGAGGTCGGCTTCCTTGCCGTGATGGGAAAGATGCGAAATCGCCTGGTCGACCAATAAACGCGCCTGTTCGCGCGCACGTTCGGCGCCAAGCAGCGAAACAAAGGTCTGTTTGCCGGCCCGCGCATCCTTCCCCACGGCCTTGCCCGCGACCCGGGCGTCGCCTTCGTGATCGATAAGGTCGTCGGCGATCTGGAAGGCAAGGCCTATGTCCCGTGCATATCCGCGCAAGTGCGTGCGCCCCTCTGGCACCACGCGCCCGAGGATGGCCCCCATCTCGACGGCGGCGGCAAGCAGCGCCCCGGTCTTGAGCTGCTGCAGCCGGGTGACGGTCTGCAGGTCGAACTCGCTCATCTCGGCGACGAGGTCCATCATCTGCCCCCCTGCCATGCCCTTCGAGCCGCTGGCGTGCCCAAGCGCCTGCACCAGTTCGATGCGCGTGAAAGGATCCGCGCTGGTCGCGGGATCGGCCAGGATCTCGAATGCGAAGACATGCAGCGAGTCGCCGGCAAGCACGGCGGTCGCCTCATCGAAAGCGACATGCACGGTGGGCTTGCCATGACGCATGGCGTCGTTGTCCATGCAGGGCAGGTCGTCGTGGATCAGCGAATAGACGTGTATCGCCTCGATCGCGACGGCGGCACGGACCGCCGCCCCGCGATCGACGCCGTACATTTCCGCCACCGACGTCAGAAGCAGCGGCCGCAGTCGCTTGCCGCCCCCGATAGCGGCATAGCGCATCGCTTCCACGAGCCGCGCCCGGGCGTCCCTGGGGACCGGAAGCAGCGCATCGAACGCACCGTCGATCTCGGCCGCGATGCGGGCAAGGGCGTCCGCGAGCAGCGAGTCGATCACGCCTGTCTGGCTCACGGCTCAGCGGTCCGGGGCGTCGAAAGGCTGCGTGGCCGCCGGCGTTCCGTCGGGGCCGGCCACGATCTTCTCGATCCGCGCCTGCGCGGCATCGAGCCGCTTCTGGCAATGCTTGCGCAATTCCTCACCGCGTTCGTAAAGCGTGATCGAATCCTCCAGCGGCACATCGCCGCTTTCGAGCCGTCGCACCACATCTTCCAGAGCGCGCAGGGCGTCTTCGAAGCTCAGGTTCGCGATGTTCGGTGTCTCTCCGTCCATGGCTCATGCAATGGCCGCGTCCTGTCGACCGGTCAAGGGTATGAACCGGAGAATCCCGGTAACGGGGCTACCGGGCGTGAACCGGGCTAGCGCGCGCGCGAGGACATGGCTAAGGCGCGTCGCATGAGCGGAATCACCCCTGACGTCGTCGAGGCCCACGGCCTCAACCCCGAGGAATACGAGCGCGTCCTGCACGCGCTGGGTCGGGAACCCAACCTTGTCGAACTCGGCATTTTCTCGGTCATGTGGTCGGAGCATTGCTCGTACAAGTCGAGCCGCTTCCACCTCAAGAAGCTGCCGACCGAGGCGCCCTGGGTGATCTGCGGCCCCGGCGAGAACGCGGGCGTGATCGACATCGGTGACGGCCAGGCCGCGATTTTCAAGATGGAGAGCCACAACCACCCCAGCTATATCGAGCCCTATCAGGGTGCGGCGACGGGCGTGGGCGGCATTTTGCGCGACGTCTTCACCATGGGCGCGCGGCCCGTGGCGAACATGAACGCGCTGCGCTTCGGACGGCCCGACCATCCCAAGATGAAGCACCTCGTGCAGGGCGTGGTCGCCGGCATCGGCGGCTACGGCAACTGCGTGGGCGTGCCGACCGTCGGCGGCGAGACGAACTTCCACAAGGCCTATGACGGCAACATCCTCGTCAACGCGATGACCGTGGGCGTGGCCGATACCGACAAGATTTTCTACTGCGCCGCCACCGGCCTGGGGAACCCGATCGTCTATGTCGGCTCCAAGACCGGGCGCGACGGCATCCACGGCGCCACCATGGCCAGCGCCGACTTCGACGAGAACAGCGATGAAAAGCGCCCGACCGTGCAGGTGGGCGACCCCTTCACCGAAAAACTGCTGATCGAGGCCTGCCTGGAGCTGATGGCGACCGACGCCATCGTTGCCATTCAGGACATGGGCGCGGCGGGCCTGACCTCAAGCTCGGTGGAGATGGCCAGCAAGGGCGGCGCCGGCATTCGGCTCGACATGAACAAGGTGCCGTGCCGCGAAGAAGGCATGACGCCTTACGAGATGATGCTGAGCGAGAGCCAGGAGCGCATGCTCATGGTGCTCAAGCCGGGCAAGGAAGCCATGGCCGAGGCGATCTTCACCAAGTGGGAACTCGATTTCGCGGTGATCGGCGAAGTGACCGATACCGGGCACATGGTGCTTGAGTTCAATGGCGAGGTCGTGTGCGACATTCCTCTCGGGCCGCTTGCGGACGATGCGCCCGAATATGAACGGCCTTACGTCAGTCCCGAGGAATACAAGGCCTGGGCCAAGGTACCCGAACTTGCCGACGTGCCGGAAAGCGTGGATCTGGGCGCGGACCTGCTCAAGCTGATGGGCTCGCCCGATCTCGCCTCGCGCCGCTGGATATGGGAACAGTACGACAGCCAGGTCGGCGCGGACACGATGCAGAAGTCGGGCGGCGATGCTGCCGTGGTACGCGTTCACGGGACGAACAAGGCGCTGGCGATCAGCACCGACTGCACCCCGCGCTACTGCTACGCCGATCCCTACGAAGGCGGCAAGCAGGCGGTGGCGGAAACTTATCGCAACATCAGCGCGGTTGGCGGATTGCCGCTGGCGATCACCAACTGCCTCAACTTCGCCAACCCGCAGCGCCCGCAGATCATGGCGCAGATCGTCGGTTGCCTGAACGGCATGGGCGATGCCTGCCGCGCGCTGGACTATCCGATCGTGAGCGGCAACGTCTCGCTCTATAACGAGAGCAAGGCCACCGGCGGCGGAAGCGCGATCCTGCCGACGCCAGCAATCGGCGGGGTCGGTCTGCTCACGGATCACGGCAGGATGGCGACCGTCGCCTTCAAGAACGAGGGCGATGAAATCTTCGTTTTGGGCGGCCCCGGAACGCATCTCGGCCAATCGATCTGGCTGCGCGAGATTGCGGGCAAGGAAGCCGGCGAGCCTCCCCGCGTCGATCTCAAGGCCGAATGCGCCAACGGCGCTACGGTGCGAGACTGGATCGCGGACAACAAGGTCACGGCGGTCCATGACATCAGCGATGGCGGTCTGCTGGTCGCGCTTGCGGAGATGGCGCTGGCCAGCGGCAAGGGCTGCCTTCTCGATGGCACCCTTACGACGGCGGAAGCCTTCGGTGAGGATCAGGGGCGCTACGTGGTGACGGCGCCTGCCGGTACCGAGCTTCCCGGCGCGATCAGGATCGGCACGGTTGGCGGAAGCACGGTGGCCGGTGTCGAGATTTCGGCGCTGCGCGAGAAAAGTGAAGCATTCTTCCGCGACTGGATGGAAGGATAACCCCTCCACCACCCGCTTCGCGGGCGGTCCCCCTCCCCATTGCTTCGCAACGGGGAGGATTTTGGTTCCTCGGACTCCTCCCTGTTTTGCATGGCAAAATGGGGAGGTGGCATTCGCGCAGCGAATGACGGAGGGGTATCAGCGCCCACCGCAAGCGCGGACGATGGCTTCCACCGCTTCGTCCACCGAGCGCAAAACTTCGCTCGCGGGAATGCGAATCACCCGGATTCCCTTTGCCTCAACCCACGCATCCCGCGCGACGTCACGACCCGGATTATCTCCCATGTCGTGCGCGATGCCGTCAATTTCGATCACTGACTTGGCCGCAGGGCAATAGAAATCGAATACGTAAGGGCCAAGCGGATGCTGGCGGCGGAACTTGATGCCAAGCGGTGACTGCCGGAGCCGTTGCCAGATCAGCACCTCGGGCAAGGTCATTTCGCGGCGGAGGCGGCGGGCCTTGCGAATTGTTGCGATCGGTGGCGGCATGAACTTCCCCCTCCCCATCGCTTCGCAACGGGGAGGATTGGAGGGAAGTTAAACTCCTGTATCAGCCCTTCACCCAGTCCTTTTCGGGAATCCCCAGAAGGCGCAGCACCGAGGTCAGATCCCCCCGGTCGATCCAGCCATTGGCGGCGGCGCGGGCCTTGGGTTTGGCGTGATAGGCGATGCCGTACGTCGCGGCCTGGAGCATGGGGATGTCGTTGGCACCGTCGCCGGTGGCAAGGCTGGTCGCCCCTTCGCTCTCCTCGGCCATGATCGAGAGGAGCGTGCCCTTCTTCACCGCGCTGTCCACGATTCCGCCGACGAGCCCACCGGTCAGCTTGCGCCCCGAAACCTCGAGACGATTGCCGATGACCTGCTCGAAACCAAGCGATTCCGCGACGGGATCGGCGAAATGATGGAATCCTCCCGTCACCAGCACGGTGCGGCACCCCAGCTTCTTGAGCGTCCCGACCACGGTTTTCGCGCCAGGCATCGGCCGGATACGCCCGGCCAGGCACTGGTCGATGGCATCGATGGAGAGCCCCGAAAGCAGGCCGACGCGCTCCCGCAGGGCCTGTTCGAAATCCAGCTCGCCCTGCATGGCACGCTCAGTGATGGCGGCGATCCTGTCCTTGAGACCGGCGAAATCCGCCAGCTCGTCTATGCATTCCTGCCCGATCATGGTCGAGTCCATGTCGGAAATGAAAACGGCCGGAACGATTGGCTCATGGGAACAGACGAGGCCGTCGGTCGGCGAAAAGTGCGCATCGAGCGAGCTGCGAAGCGCCGCCGCATCGTCATCTGGCGATTCGATCTGCATGGTCTGGCCGCAGAAGTCGAGCATGGCCGCCTCGGCAAGCCGGATGCCCCGTTTTTCCATGTCGGCGCGCGCTGCGTCAATTCTTGCCGAGAGGTGGTCCGGTTCTGCTATCAGCCGGGCAATGAGCACTGCGAATTCCCTTGATGCGCCTTACGATCTCGAAGCCGGAAACCGGCCGCCGCTGGCGCTCATCGCAGGGCCGACCGCGAGCGGCAAGAGCGATTGTGCGGTCATGCTGGCACAGCACCTCGAAAAACGCGGGAAACGCGGCGTCATCGTCAATGCCGACAGCTCGCAGGTCTATGCCGACCTGTCGGTTCTCAGCGCCCGCCCGTCGCCCGAAGAAATGGGCGGCATCGAGCATCGCCTTTTCGGGAGATGGGACGGCGCGCAGGGCTGTTCGGCGGCGGACTGGGCCAACGCCGCACGCGAAACCATCGGCCGGCTTCACCGCGAGGGCGCGGTGCCGATCCTCGTCGGCGGTACCGGCTTATATATAAGGACCTTGCTGGAAGGCATCGCGCCTGTCCCCCCGATAGACCCCGCGATCCGCGACGCCGTCCGCGCCCTGCCGGTAACGGAGGCCTATGCCGCGCTCAAGACGGAAGATCCTGAACGCGCCGCCCGCCTCGCTCCTGCGGACGGCACGCGCATTGCGCGCGCGCTGGAGGTCGTCCGCTCCAGCGGCAGGACGCTGACCCAATGGCAAGCCGAGACGACCGGCGGCATTGGCGATCAGGTGTCCCTGTTTCCGGCCATCCTGCTTCCCGACAGGCAAGCGCTCTATCGGCGCTGCGACCTTCGCTTCGAGCGCATGATCGAACTGGGCGCCCTTGACGAAGTAAGGGTGCTTCTCGCCCGCGAACTCGACCCCTCGCTGCCTGTCATGCGCGCCATCGGGGTTCCCGAACTGTCCGGCGTGCTACAGGAAGCATGGGATCTGGACGAAGCCATTGCCCGGGGCGCGCAGGCAACCCGGAATTACGCGAAGCGTCAGTTTACCTGGCTTCGGCACCAGCCTCCCCGGCACTGGGCCAGGATCGAGTTTGATAGTTTTAATGAACGCCTCATTTCCGACCTTTTATTACGCAAATTTGGCTTGACGTAACATTTACGTTCCCTTAGTGGGCAGCAACACCTGCTGATGGAAGTAATGCAGGGAGGAGAGGATGACCCGGCACGACCATTGTCGTGTCGGGTCGGTTTCATTAGAGAGCGCCGTGCACTCCGAAACGCTTGTTTCCGGAGACAAGCCCACTATGGATGCGCGCTTTCGGATGCATCCCGCGTGTTCGGGGCATCGAATCGAAGAAGGAATGTGTTGTGAGTGAAGAGCGCAGCGGCGCGAACATCCTGGTCGAAAGCCTGATCAGGCAGGGTGTCGAATTCGTTTTCGGCTACCCCGGCGGTGCCGTGCTGCCCATCTATGACGCCCTTTTCGGCGAGGAGCGCATCCGTCACATTCTCGTGCGTCACGAGGCTGGCGCCGCCCACGCGGCGGAGGGTTATGCCCGTTCGACCGGCAAGCCCGGCGTCGTGCTCGTCACCTCCGGTCCCGGTGCGACAAATGCCGTCACCGGCATTGCCGATGCCTTCATGGATTCGATTCCGCTGGTGGTCATCACTGGCCAGGTCCCTACCGGACTGATCGGTTCGGATGCGTTCCAGGAAGCTGACACGGTCGGCATCTCGCGCCACTGCACGAAGCACAACTATCTCGTGAAGGACCCTGCCGATCTGGCCGGGGTGATCGACGAAGCGTTCGAGATCGCCACCACCGGCCGTCCCGGCCCGGTCCTGATCGACATTCCCAAGGACGTGCAGATCGCAACGGCTGCGTGGAACGACGCCCCGGTCCAGCGCCGACAGCGCTATGCTCCGCGCACACGGGGCGCGACCGAGGAAATTGAACAGGCCGTCGCGATGATCGCCGCCGCCAAGGCGCCGATTCTCTATACTGGCGGCGGTGTCATCAACTCAGGCCCGCGCGCCACGGCGCTTCTGCGCGATCTTCAGACGAAGACCGGTGCGCCCGTCACGTCCACGCTGATGGGTCTGGGCGCCTTCCCGGCCGACCATGGCGACTGGCTCGGCATGCTGGGCATGCACGGCACCTATGAAGCCAACATGGCAATGAACCAGGCGGACCTGATCGTCTGCGTCGGCGCCCGCTTCGACGACCGCGTGACCGGCCGCCTCGATGCTTTCGCGCCGAATTCGAAGAAGATCCACATCGATATCGACCGCTCCTCGATCAACAAGACAGTCCGCGTCGACCTGCCGATCATAGGCGACTGCGCGCAGGTGATGGAGCAGATCCTCGACGCCTGGGGCAGCCGCAAGCCGCAGGACCTGACAGCGTGGAAAGCCCGGGTCGATACCTGGCGCGAGAAGAAAAGCCTCTCGTTCCCGGCGAACGCGAAGGCGATCATGCCGCAGCTCGCGATCCAGCGGCTTTTTGAGCTGACCAAAGACAAGGACCCGATCATCACCACCGAAGTCGGCCAACATCAGATGTGGGCCGCGCAGCACTTTCACTTTTTCGGTCCGAACAAGTGGCTGACCTCGGGCGGCCTCGGCACGATGGGCTATGGACTGCCCGCCGCGATCGGCGCGCAATGCGGCAATCCGGACAGCCTTGTCATCGACATCGCAGGCGACGCCTCGATCCAGATGAACATCCAGGAGATGGGCACCGCCACGCAGTACCGTCTGCCGGTCAAGATCTTCATCCTCAACAACGAGTGGATGGGCATGGTCCGCCAGTGGCAGGAACTGACCTACGAGAGCCGCTATTCGAACTCCTATTCGGACAGCCTGCCCGATTTCGTGAGGCTGGCCGAGGCCTATGGCTGGAAGGGCATCCGCATCGCCAGCGAAAGCGAACTCGACGCCGGCATCCAGGAGATGATCGACTACCAGGGGCCCGTGATCGTCGATTGCAGGGTCCATAACGAGGCGAACTGCTTCCCGATGATCCCCTCGGGCGCGGCACACACCGAAATGCTCCTCTACGGCGATGCCGTGGCCGGAACCATGGACGACGAAGCCAAAGCGCTCGTCTGATCCGGTCACGAAGGAAAACACGATGATGCACATCAAGCACGAGGCCGAGGAACGGCACGTCCTGACCGTTACGGTCGACAACGAGGCCGGCATCCTCGCCAAGATCGCCGGCCTGTTCACCGCGCGCGGCTATAACATCGACAGCCTGACCGTGGCCGACATCACCGAGAACCACGCGGTGAGCCGGATCACTATCGTCACGCACGGCCCGCCGAGCCAGATCGATCAGATCCACGCCCAGCTCGAGAGGCTTGTCCCGGTACACAAGGTCGTCGACCTCACCGAAGTCGGCCCCTTCGTCCAACGCGAACTGGCGCTGGTGAAGGTCTCCGGTACGGGCGAGAAGCGCGTTGAGGCGCTGCGCGTCGCGGACGTGTTCCGTGCCAAGACGGTGGATACAACCACCTCCAGCTTTGTCTTCGAGCTGACCGGCGCGCCGGACAAGATCGACAGCTTCGTCGCCATCATGCGCGAACTCGGCCTGGTCGAGGTCGGCCGCACCGGGGTCGTCGGCATGATCCGGGGTGCGGAAGAGGCCTGAATTTAAGTTTGCGTCGTCCCGGACCGATCCGGGACCGCTGGCCACCAGCGCGGCGCATGATCGACAGCGGTCCCGGATCAGGTCCGGGACGACGAGAAGGAAAGACGAATGAAAGTCTATTACGACGCCGATTGCGACATCAACCTGATCACCGGCAAGAAGATCGCCGTGCTGGGTTACGGCAGCCAGGGCCACGCCCATGCCCAGAACCTGCGTGACAGCGGAGTCAAGGAAGTCGCCATCGCCCTGCGCGAAGGATCGGCCACCGCCAAGAAGGCCGAGGGCACCGGCTTCAAGGTGCTTTCGAATGCCGAGGCCGCCAAGTGGGCCGACATCCTCATGATCCTCGCGCCCGACGAGCATCAGGCCGCGATCTACGCCGAGGACCTCCACGCCAACATGAAGCCCGGCGCGGCGATCGCTTTCGCTCACGGCCTCAACGTCCACTTCGGCCTGATCGAGCCGCGCGCCGACATCGACGTAATCATGATCGCCCCCAAGGGTCCCGGCCATACCGTGCGCAGTGAATACCAGCGCGGCGGCGGCGTGCCCTGCCTCGTGGCCGTGCACCAGGACGTCACCGGCAACGCGCATGACATCGCCCTCGCCTATGCCTCGGGCGTCGGCGGCGGCCGTTCGGGCATCATCGAGACCAATTTCCGCGAGGAATGCGAAACCGACCTGTTCGGCGAACAGGCCGTGCTCTGCGGCGGCACCACCGCCCTCATCCAGGCGGGTTTCGAAACGCTGGTCGAAGCCGGCTACGCGCCCGAAATGGCCTATTTCGAGTGTCTCCACGAACTGAAGCTGATCGTGGACCTGCTCTATGAAGGCGGCATCGCCAACATGCGTTACTCGATCTCGAACACCGCCGAATACGGCGACATCAAGACCGGCCCGCGCATCATCACCGAAGAGACCAAGAAGGAAATGAAGCGCGTGCTGGAAGACATCCAGTCGGGCCGTTTCGTGAAGGACTTCGTGATGGACAACCGTGCCGGCCAACCCGAGCTCAAGGCGTCCCGCAAGGCCGCTCTGCGCCACCCGATCGAGGAAACCGGCGCCAAGCTGCGCGCGATGATGCCCTGGATCGCAGCCAACCAGCTCGTCGACAAGTCGAAGAACTGAGCCTTTCGTAGTACCTCGGGCGAGCAGTTTTTGCTCGCCCGGAGGGAACCAACGCTCCCCAACCGTCGTTCAACCATGAACGAAACCAGGGGGAGATTGTCAGATGAACCGTTTGCTGGGCACGGCATGTGTACTGCCGCCAGCGCTGGCATTTGCCGCGGCTTTTGCAATGTCCACTTCCCTGCCCGCCCAGGACAGCGAAACGCCCCGGCCCAAGGTCGCCGCATCGCCGCCGGGCCGCCCCGATTCCTCGCTCGTCAGCGGTGGCCTGTACAAGGCAGATCCCGATCACACGCTCGTCGAATGGAGCGTCGATCACCTGGGCTTCTCACCCTATTTCGGACTCTTCGGCGATGTTACGGGTACGCTTCATCTCGAACCCCAGCGCCCGGAACAGGCCCGCGTCGCGGTAACGATCCCGGTCTCCAGCGTGACCGTCGTCAGCCCCGGCCTCAAGCAGCACCTGCTCAAGCCTCCCCGGACCGAAGGCGGAAAGCCGGACTTCTTCGGCCCCGCCCCTGAAGATGCCCGCTTCGTCTCGACGATGGTCAGGACCACCGGCGAGGATCAGGCGGAGATGACCGGCAATCTCACGCTCAACGGAATTACCAATCCCGTCACCCTCGACGTGCGTTTTCATGGCGCCGGCACCATGCCGAAAGCCATGGGCGGCGGCGAAGTGATCGGCTTCGAAGCCACCGGCACGTTCAAGCGCAGCGATTTCGGGATGGACTTCTCAATCCCGCTGGTTTCGGACAGAGTCGACCTCAGGATCGCCGCGGCCTTCATCAAGGATACCGGCGACAACCCATCGGGAGAAAACTGACATGCGGGCATCAGTGCAGACGGCGACGTTGACCGGACTTTGCGGCATCCTGCTCGCGCAGGCTGGCTGCTCGGCCGAAACGCCTGCCTCCGAAACGATGCCGCCACCGCCCACGCAGCAGGGATGCGGCGCGGAACAGCTTGGGGCCTACGTGGGCCAGTCCGGAACCGAAGAAGTCCTTTCCCGCATCCGCGAATGGCGCGGTGACAATCCGGTACGGGTGCTGAAGCCCGGCTCTGCCATGACGATGGATTACCGCCCCGGCCGCCTCAATATCTTTCTCGACGAACAGGGCCGGATCGAAGAGTTCAAGTGCAACTGATCGGCGCATGAGCGCAAGGCACTTGGGCGGGTAGCGAATCCCGGCCTTCGCCCCCTGAGAATCGGCGATCCGTCGCCTCGATGGCGCTCCATCCCGGCGCCGGACGGCATCGCGTTTTCCCCTTTACATCGCACAAACCCATCCCCATAGGCATAAGCATGACTGTCCGGCTTGGCCTTATTCTGCGACTTACCCGCCCTTGGGCGTGATGCAGTGCGTCGTTCTGGTCGGCGCGCTCGGCGCCCAAGGGATCAGAGACGACAACATCTGAAGAGCAGAATTCCCGAGCGAGACGTAAACTCATGACCATGCTGAAAGACCCTTCGGTCAAGTACCGCCCCTTCCCGCAGATCGACCTGCCGGATCGCCGCTGGCCGTCAAATGTCATCACCGAGGCGCCGCGCTGGCTTTCCACCGACCTGCGCGACGGCAACCAGGCCCTCATCGATCCGATGGGTGCAGAAAAGAAGACGCGTTTCTTCGATCTGCTCGTCAAGGTCGGGGTCAAGGAAATCGAGGTCGGCTTTCCGAGCGCGGGCGCGACCGAGTTCGATTTCATCCGGGGGCTGGTCGATTCGGGCCGGATTCCCGAGGATGTGCTGGTCCAGGTGCTTACCCAGTCGCGCCAGGACCTGATAGAGCGTTCGTTCGAAAGCCTGGCGGGCGTGCATGCCGCCATCGTCCACCTCTACAACGCGGTCTCGCCGCTGTGGCGTCAGGTCGTCTTCGGCATGGAGCAGTCGGAAGTCCGCCAGATCGCGGTCAACGGCGCCAAGGTCCTGCGCGATCAGGCGGCGAAGTACCCGCAGACCAGGTGGCACTTCGAGTACTCGCCCGAAACCTTCTCTACCGCTGAACTGGATTTCTCGATCGAGTGCTGCGAGGCGGTGATGGAAATACTCCGGCCCACGCCAGAAAACCCGATCATCCTCAACCTGCCGGCAACGGTCGAGGCGGCAACGCCCAACGTCTATGCCGACCAGATCGAGTATTTCTGCCGCAACCTGCCGAACCGGGAATCGGCCGTCATCTCGCTGCACACCCACAACGATCGCGGCACCGGAGTTGCGGCGGCGGAACTGGGCCTGATGGCCGGCGCCGACCGCGTCGAGGGCTGCCTGTTCGGAAACGGCGAGCGTACCGGCAACTGCTGCCTGGTGACAGTTGCCCTCAACATGTACACGCAAGGGATTGATCCCAGGCTGGATTTCTCTGACATCGACAACGTCATCCAGACCGTCGAGTACTGCAACCAGCTCAAGGTGCCCGAACGTCATCCTTATGGCGGTGAACTGGTCTTCACTGCATTCTCCGGCAGCCATCAGGACGCGATCAAGAAAGGCTTCACCGCGCAGGAAAAGCGCAACGACGAGCTCTGGGCCGTGCCTTATCTGCCGATCGACCCGGCGGACCTGGGTCGCAGCTACGAAGCGGTGATCCGGGTCAACTCGCAGTCGGGCAAGGGCGGCTTCGCCTGGGTGATCGAGCAGGATCAGGGTCTTAAGCTGCCCAAGCGGATGCAGGCGCACTTCTCGCGACATGTGCAGGACCTCGCCGACGAACTCGGCCGCGAACTGCAGGCGAGCGACATCTGGGAAGTGTTCCGCAAGGTCTACCGCCTCGACGAGCCGCAGCATTTCCAGCTGATCGACTGGGACGAGGCCAAGGGGCCGGATGGCAGCCGCGTGTTCGCCGGCAGGATCGGCGTCGACGGTAAGGAACAGTCCGTCTCCGGTCGCGGCAACGGCCTAATCTCATCGATCGTGGCGACACTGGCCGGGACATTCGATGTCCAGCTTGAAGTGCACGACTATGCCGAGCACTCGATGGGCCACAGCTCCGATGCCCGTGCGGCTGCCTATGTCGAATGCGTGACGGCGGATGGGCAGACCATCTGGGGCGTGGGCATCGACGAGGACGTGGCCACCGCCAGCGTAAGGGCCGTGCTCAGCGCAGCAAACGCCGCGTAGGGGGAACTCTTGCGCGGGGCATCCAGACCCGTGTGCGCCCCGTTGGCGAGCACGGGATGACCCCGGAAGGCAAGCGCGCCTGCTGGCCGCGAGGCTATGGGCACCGTAAGGGTGGCATGCCGCCGCGCCCTCGACAGGCCCGGCCTGCCACATTATGGCTCGCCTTGATCGCCTGAACGGATGAGACATGCCCCTGCCCGTGCCTTTCGAGAATCTGCGTCTTCCTGTCATCGCAGCGCCGATGTTCATCATTTCCAACCCGGAACTGGTGATTGCCCAGGTCCGTTCGGGGATCGTCGGCAGCTTTCCAGCACTCAATGCGCGCCCCGCGAGCCAGCTCGACGAGTGGCTTCACCGGATTTGCGAGGAAACAGCAGGTTGCGCCGCGCCATTCGCAGTAAACCTGATCGTGCACCGGACCAACAGCCGACTCGAGGAAGACCTTGCGGCATGTGCCAAATGGAAAGTGCCGCTCGTCATTACCTCGCTCGGTGCCCGCGAGGATGTAAACGCCGCCGTTCATGACTGGGGCGGCAAGGTGCTTCATGACGTCATCGACAACAGCTTTGCTCGCAAGGCGATCGAGAAAGGCGCCGACGGGCTGATCGCCGTCGCGGCCGGGGCTGGCGGTCATGCCGGCGTGCAGTCACCCTTCGCTCTGGTACAGGAAATCCGCGAGTGGTTCTCCGGACCGCTCGCCTTGTCTGGCGCGATAGCCTGCGGCCGCTCGATCCTGGCCGCCCAGGCCATGGGAGCCGACTTCGCCTACATGGGATCGCCCTGGATCGCCACGCCGGAGGCCAACGCCGCCGAAGGCTACAAGCAGGCCATCGTCGAAAGCCACGCTTCCGACATCATCTATTCCAACCTGTTCACGGGCGTGCATGGCAATTACCTGCGTCCTTCGATTCTCGCGGCGGGTATGGATCCCGACGACCTTCCCGACGGAGACAAGAGCCAGATGGACTTCGGCTCCGGCGGCAGTTCGGCGGCCAAGGCATGGAAGGATATTTGGGGCGCCGGCCAGGGAATCGGCGCGATCAAGGCGATCGAGCCGGTCGCGGATCGGGTCAAGGCGCTGCTTGCGCAGTATCAGGCCGCCAAAGCCGAACTGCGTTCGCGCACCGGCATGGGCTGAACCGAAGCCGCCGTCGCGCCCCAAAGCGCGTCCGCAAGGGCGTCCAGTTCGGAAAAATCGGCACCGGTTCCGAACGGGTCCTGGCGATTGAGCGTGAGCCGCCGCCTGCCCGAACCGAGCAGATAGCGCCTCAATGCCCGCTGGAGCAGGCCGAGGCGCATGTGCGCCTGCACCCTCGCCGCTTCCCGATCGCGCAAGCTCCGGACCGACCAGTCGGCCTCGATCTGGCCGACGCGGTCGATCACCAACTCGCTGTAATGGCGATGCGGTCCGCGATGGAGCGGCATGGCCATCCGCAGGGCGGTGCGCTCATCGCAGGGCAGCAGCAGTCCGTTTTCGCGGAAATTCTCGAAACGGCAGCGCTCATTGCCGATTGCCGCGAACATGCGCGAGAACTCCCGCGCTACCCGCAACTGGCGCGGCAGGAGATGGTGCAGCTGAAGCCCCGCGTCGTAGCCGGCGCGCCCTTTCCGGTTGACGGCGCGGAAGGGCAGGAATGGTCTCGGCCTCGCCCCGGCAGGCTTCATTCCTTGCGCCAGATCCACACGCGATTGCTGTACTGCGACGGTTCGGCGAGAAGCGTGATGCCGGGGCCGGATATCTCCTGCGCCTGCGTCAGGCGGCCCTTGCGCACAAGATAGTCGATGACGCGCAGAGCCAGCTTCACCGTGTCCGCATGGGTTTCTCCGGGTGCTCCGGCCATCTGGATCTCCTGCCCTGTAAAGTGAGCAAGGCCATGGCTTGCGACGCTGCCGTCGCTGGAGGGGAGCAAAGCTGTCAGGCCCAGCGCCGGGAACGCCCCGCCCGACAGCCAGTCGAGCACGCTGCGCGCGAAATAGCGCGGTTCCATGCGGGTACCGGCTGTGTGCCAGACCACGGCGGCAACCGGAAGGTTCAGCACAAGGTTCGCGGCGAGCCCGGCCAAAGCCCTGACGACCGGCTGCAGCCCGCCGCCTGCCGCGATATGGCCGCCCGGAACGAGGTCAATCGCCTCGAGCGGCTTATCGGCCGCGTCCTCGGCAAAACCGTAATTCTGACCGGGGACGCACGGTTCGGCGGGGTCCGCCGGCGCAAGTCCGCGAAGATCAAACGTCAGGCCGCTTGCGAGGATCTCCAGCCAGCCTTCGCTTTCGTCCGGCGAGTAACTGATCTGCCCGGAAATGCCGGCCATTTCGTTCGACGCGAACAACTGCTGCATCATGGCCGAGGTCGGACGTGAGCCAGGCGCAAACAGCAACGAGACCCTCAGGCCTCGCCCTCCGGGCGGCTGCTCCTCCAACAGCAATTCGCGATTATTCAAAGCCCGGTTCTCCACGCCGGATACTAGGCACGAAATACTTGCGAACGTCGAGTCTGTTAAGAAATTGGAAGAAGCACAGCGGGCAGTTCAGAATATTCCAAGCTCCAGCCCCTCAACCATTGCAGCACCCAAATTCCGGCATTCGTCCAGCCACTTGGCCGGCACCGTCTTGGGGGCAAGGATCGCTTCGGGCGTCTGCGCGGCAAGGTTGACGATGATCGGTTCGGCAACGCGCTTCAAGCGCCAGCCGGTGACGATTCGGTCGATCTGGGCCTGCGCGCCAGCTCCATCGGAACCCGCCGCAATCGCTGTGGCGTAGGCCCTGCCCTCTATGCGGCCAAGAACCGGATAGTAGCAGCGGTCGAACATTTCCTTCATCATCCCGGTCATGCTCGCAAGGTTTTCCGGGCAAACAAAGACATAACCGCGCGCCGAAAGCAGGTGTTCGGGCATGGTACCGGCAGCAGCGATCAGCCGCGCCTGATCGCCCGCGCCTTGCACCACTGCCTCGGCCATGGCCCGCGAGGCGCCGGTTCGGCTATGCCAGATTACCGCGAGCACGGGTTCAGTCATGGCGGTCGCGAACGGCTATTGCGCATAGTAAAGGCATCGGCTGCACGATCTCCCGAAATTGCGAACAGGTCTGTTGAAAGCCTTTCACTGCGCGCGCTCAAGCCTTTTCGCGCCCGTCCGGCTCGTATACTCGATCATGATGGCTTCGCGACCTGCTTCGATTTTCGGCGTCGACCGTTCGCTCACCGGCAAGGCCTGGCGTTGGCGCGGCGGAAACATGGACCTCTCCGACCAGGCTGGCGGGCTTCAGGACGATATCGTCACCCAGCTCCTGCTCTCGCGCGGCGTCGCCCGCGAGGACCTCGACCGCCACCGCGCGCCTTCGCTGCGCGCCTTTCTGCCCGACCCGTCGGAGTTTCGCGACATGGACGCGGCTGCCGACCGCCTCGCCCAGGCGGTAATGACGGGCGAGATGGTCACGATCTATGGCGATTACGACGTCGACGGCGCGACCAGCGCGGCGCTGCTGATCCTGCTCCTGCGCCGCCTCGGTCACGATGCGCGCTACTATATCCCCGATCGTCTGCTGGAAGGCTACGGCCCCTCGGGCGAGGCCCTGGTGCGCATTGCCGGCGAAGGGTCGAGCCTGATCGTGACCGTCGATTGCGGCGCCATGGCGCACGAGGCGCTGGAGATGGCGCACAACGCGGGCGTCGATGTTATTGTCGTCGATCATCACAAGTGCGCGCCCGATCTCCCGCGCGCCGCCGCGCTCGTCAATCCCAACCGGCTGGACGAAGGCGGAATCGCCGCTAGTCACGGGCATCTTGCCGCCGTGGGGGTCGCATTCCTTCTGGCGGTCGCCACCGTGCGGACCCTGCGCCGGCGCGGCTATTTCGGGAGCCGACCCGAACCTGACCTCTTCTCCCTGCTCGATCTCGTCGCGCTGGGCACCGTGGCCGACGTTGCGGCGTTGCACGGCCTCAACCGCGCGCTGGTGGCACAAGGCCTCAAGGTCATGGCGCGGCGCGACAATATCGGCATGGCCGCGCTGATCGACGCGAGCCGCCTCAATCGCCCTCCCACCTGTAGCGATCTCGGCTTCGCGCTAGGGCCGCGCATCAACGCGGGCGGGCGTGTCGGCGAATCGACGCTCGGCGTGCGCTTGCTGACCACCACCGATCCCGACGAAGCACGCGAGATCGCCGCGCAGCTCTCGCGCCTAAACGACGAACGCCGTGGCATCGAGCAGGCAGTGCAGGAGGCGGCAGAGGCGCAGGTCGATCAGCAGCACAACCGCGCCGTGCTCGTCCTTGCCGGACTGGGCTGGCATCCCGGCGTCATCGGCATCGTCGCGGGGCGCATCAAGGAGAAGACAGGCAAGCCCGCACTGGTGATCGCGCTCGATGCCGACGAGGCCGGAAACGGCAAGGGTTCGGGCCGCTCCATCTCCGGCGTCGACCTCGGCGCCGCGATCATCGCCGCGCGCGAGGCGGGGTTGCTGGTGGCTGGCGGAGGGCACGCCATGGCAGCGGGCCTGACGATCGCGCCCGGCAAGCTCGAGGCGCTGTCCGAATGGCTCGATGCACGCCTCGCCCACGACGTTTCGCGTGCCAGCACCAACCAGGCCGTCCTGCTCGACCTGGCGCTTGCCCCCGGCGGCCTCACGCCGACCCTCGTGGAAACGCTTGAAAGCGCCGGGCCTTACGGCATGGGTTGGCCGGGACCGCGCGTGGCGGTGGGGCCAGTTCGCGTGGTCAAGGCCGATATCGTCGGCGCCGATCACGTGCGGCTGATCGTCAGCGGGAATGACGGCGGACGCTTCAAGGCCATGGCATTCCGCAATGCGGAAACGGAGATGGGCCAGGCTCTGCTCCACGCCTCGCAGGGCCGCCGTCTGTGGCTGGCCGGGCGCGCGAAGATCGACGACTGGGGCAGCCGGCCGCAAGCCGAACTCCACCTTGACGATGCCGCCTTTGCCGACTGACGGCCGCGCCCGAGAAAGAGTTCGCATTATCCGCAAGAACGGGGGTTGACCCTCCCGCGACCCGCCGCTAGAGGGCCGGTCCTGCCTCCGGCGCAGCACGGAATGGCCCCTTCGTCTAGCGGTCTAGGACGCGGCCCTTTCACGGCTGAAACACGGGTTCGAGTCCCGTAGGGGTCACCATCCGGTGCCGCGCCAGGCAGGCTTGCAAATGGCCTTATCGGCCCCTTCGTCTAGCGGTCTAGGACGCGGCCCTCTCACGGCTGAAACACGGGTTCGAGTCCCGTAGGGGTCACCAGCTTTTTCAAGCGCTTGGCACCTTTACCGAGATACACTCAAATTCAGTTGATGCGGTCACGGCCGCGCTCGCGTCGATTGTGCAATTTACGCGAGCCAAATGCCTGTCCGGTCTGTATGGGGGAAGTCAGAAGCCCCGGCGCGATGGTCGTGCCCGGATAGCCTCGTCAAGAGCGGGACATTCGAAACTGCACCGGCAATGAGCACGACAGCCGGTCACTTTCGTATGCGCCGCCGTGGATGGCGAGACCTTTGATTTGCGAGAAACATGCCCTTTTCCAATCTTCCCCCGCTGCTCGGCGAGGCCTTGTCAGAACGCGGCTATGCCGCTCCCACGCCCGTGCAGGCCGCGGTCCTTGAACAGGAAGCGCACGGCCGCGACCTGATCGTTTCCGCCCAGACCGGGTCCGGCAAGACCGTGGCATTCGGCCTTGCCATGGCCGTCGATCTTCTGGGCGCGGACGGATACATGCCTTCCGCAACGGCGCCGCTGGCGCTCATCGTCGCGCCCACGCGCGAGCTTGCCCTGCAGGTCAGCCGCGAACTTGCCTGGCTTTTCGACAGGTCCGGCGCCCGCCTGGCCACCTGCGTGGGCGGCATGGACGCGTCCAAGGAGCGGCGCGCGCTGAGCCGTGGGGCGCAGATCGTGGTGGGCACACCGGGGCGCCTGCGCGACCATCTCGAACGCGGTGCGCTCGATCTCTCGGCGCTTTGCACCGTCGTCCTCGACGAAGCGGACGAGATGCTCGACATGGGCTTTCGCGAGGACCTTGAGGAAATACTCGACGCCACGCCGTCCAAGCGGCGCACCCTGCTGTTCTCCGCCACTATGCCCGCGCCGATCGCGGCGCTCGCCCGCCGCTATCAGCACGACGCGCTGCGCATTTCCACTGTCGGCGAAAACCGGGGCCATGGCGACATCAGCTATCAGGCGATGGCCGTCGCCCCGGCCGACACGGAGAACGCCGTCGTCAATCTGCTTCGCCTGCACGAGGCGGAGACCGCCATGCTGTTCTGCGCCACACGCGACAATGTCCGCCGCCTGCACGCCAGCCTGCTGGAGCGCGGGTTCGCGGCGGTGGCGCTTTCCGGCGAGCACAGCCAGAACGAGCGCAACCAGGCGCTTCAGGCCCTGCGCGACCGGCGCGCGCGCGTCTGCGTGGCGACGGATGTGGCTGCGCGAGGCATCGACCTTCCTACGCTCAGCCTGGTCGTGCACGTCGAGATTCCGCGCGACGCCGAGACGCTGCAGCATCGCTCGGGCCGCACCGGCCGCGCCGGCAAGAAGGGCACGGCGGTGCTGATCGTCCCCTACCCCCGCCGCAAGCGGGTCGAATCCATGCTGCGCGGCGCCCGCATCCCGGCCGAATGGATCGCCGCGCCCACCGCCGCCGACATCCGCAAGGCCGACAGCGAACGGCTGCTGACCGCGTTGCTTGCTCCGATAGAGTTCAACGAAGATGATCACGCGCTGGCCGAACGCCTGCTGGCCGAACGCAGCCCGCGCGACATTGCCGCCGCACTGGTTCATGTCCACCGCGCCCGCCTGCCGCAGCCCGAAGAACTGCTGGGCAACGAAGCACCGCATGAACCGCGCGGTCCGCGTCCTGGCTTTGAAGACAGTGTCTGGTTCAAGCTGAATGTCGGCCGCAACCAGAATGCCGATCCGCGTTGGATACTGCCTCTGCTGTGCCGCAGGGGGCATGTGGGCCGCAGTGATATCGGCGCGATCCGCATCACTGCCCGCGAAACCCTGTTCGAGGTTCCCGGTGCGATCGCCGCCCGTTTCCTCGACGCCATCCGCCGGACTGCCGATGGCGAAGATGCCGTCGAAATCGAGCAGGCCAATGGACCGCCCCCATCTCAGGCCGCCCGGCCTCGCCACCGCAGTGGCGCCGCGCCAACGTCAGCAGGCAAACCGTTCAAGCACGGCCATGGTCCGGGCAAGGACAGGGGCGCCCCCAGAGGCACGCGCAAGAAAGGTCCGGCACCAAACAAGCCGGATCGCGCGAGATAACCATCGCGCCAGCAACCGGGAAGCCCGCCGGACCGACGCACGGCCTGCGGGATGACGCGCCGCGACGTGTCGCGGGCATACCTGCCCGGTTGCTCCCAGTGCCCACAGGCTGTGGGTAAGTCGGGGGACAAGACGGGCAGAAGCTGGGGATAGTCAGCCCATAACAGGTAAGAAAAGGGGAGCCCGAAGCCCCCCTTCCCTTCACCTCGCTGCTCTCGTCGTCACACCGGCGGAAC
Source organism: Novosphingobium endophyticum (assembly GCF_014640675.1). Classification (GTDB taxonomy): domain Bacteria; phylum Pseudomonadota; class Alphaproteobacteria; order Sphingomonadales; family Sphingomonadaceae; genus Novosphingobium; species Novosphingobium endophyticum. The sequence continues at coordinate 27,787 of NZ_BMHK01000010.1, forward strand.
CGGCTGCGGCGGAGCGTCCGGGTCGTCCTCGTGAACCTCGATCCTGCCAAGGCCGACGTGGCTCGTGCGATAGCCATAGAGGAAGTAGACGACGAGGCCGATGCCGCCCCAGATGGGAAGCACCATCTTCGCATCGAACGGCAGGTTGAGGTAGAGCCCCAGCGTGCCGAGGATCGCCAGCGGCGCGACCAGCCATACCAGCGGCGTACGAAACGGCCGGTGCCGGTCGGGCTGCGTCCTGCGCAGGATCAGCACCGCGATCGCCACCATGAAGAAGGCGAAGAGCGTACCCGAGTTGGAAATGTCGGCAAGCTGACCCACCGGCAGGAAGGCGGCGAAGAATGCCACCGCCACGCCCGTGATCATCGTCACGATGTGCGGCGTCTTCCAGCGCGGGTGGATCGTCGCCAGCTTCTCCGGCAGCAGACCGTCGCGCGCCATGACGAAGAAGATGCGGGTCTGGCCGAACAGCATGATCAGGATGACCGAGGGCAACGCGAGGAAGGCGGCGACGCCGATGAGGTCTCCGATGCGCGCCCAACCGATCGAGCGCAGGACGTGGGCGAGTGCCTCTCGCGAGCAGACCAGCGGTTCGGTCGCGGCGGCGGCGATGGCCCGGCACTGCGCGGCGAGTTCGGGCGTGCCGGGGGCGAGTATCTCGCCATTCGGCCCCGACACCGGCTGCGCGCCCATCGCGCCGATCGCGCCGGCTGCCACCAGCAGGTAGAAAACGGTGCAGATAGCAAGGCTGCCGATCAGGCCGATCGGGACATTGCGCTGCGGGTTCTTGGTTTCCTCGGCCGCGGTCGAAACGGCGTCGAAGCCCACATAGGCAAAAAAGATCGATGCAGCTGCGCCCACCGCACCCAGCCCTGCCCCATGACCGGCGCCAAACCACCCATTGGGCAGGAAGGGCTCGAAATTCTCGCCTTTCAGCACGGGCCAGGTCAGCGCGATGAAAACGGTGAGCGCGGTCACCTTGATGGCGACCAGCACGGCGTTGACGCGGGCGCTTTCGGTGGTGCCGATCATGAGCAGGAGCGTCACCAGCAACGCGATGAGCAGCGCTGGCAGGTTGACGATACCGCCGGCATAAGGCCCGACGACGAGAGCGTGGGGCAGCTCTATCCCCCAACTGTGGAGCAGGCCGACGAAATAGCCCGACCAGCCCACCGAAACCGCGCTGGCCGCGACCGCGTATTCCAGAATCAGCGCCCAACCGACCATCCAGGCCAGCAGTTCGCCCATGACCGCGTAAGTATAGGTATATGCCGATCCCGAGACCGGCACCATCGAGGCGATCTCGGAATAGCAAAGCGCGGCAAGGCCGCAGACGACGGCAGCGATAACGAAGGCCCACATCATGCCCGGCCCGGCTTTTTGCGCCGCTTCGGATGTGAGCACGAAAATACCGGTGCCGATGATGGCGCCGACGCCCAGCAGCGTCAGTTGCACCGCGCCGAGCGAACGATGAAGGGCTTTCTTTTCAGCCGTCGCCAGTATGGCATCGAGCGGCTTGACGCGTCCAAACATGCAGGACCCCCGAATTTTTGTATGGCGCGACGCTAGCGGCCAGCAATGGCTTGGCAAGAGCCAACCGCGCGCGCTTCCCCAGCTTTGCCAGAACCCGCGCGGGCCGCTACAAGTCGCTTCATGTCCACGACCTTTCAACTCGACACCGCAACCAGTCGCGCCAACCCCACCCCCGCGCCGATGAAGCGGCTGACCGTGCCAGCCATCCAGCGCCGCAAAGTCGAAGGCAAGACCGAAGAACCGCTTGTCATGCTGACCGCCTACACGGCGCGGCAGGCGCAGATTCTCGACCCCCACTGCGACATTCTGCTGGTAGGAGACAGCCTCGGTCAGGTGATCTACGGATTACCCTCGACGCTGCCGGTCACGCTGGACATGATGATCGCGCACGGCGCCGCCGTGGTGCGCGGCAGCTATCATTCAGTAGTCGTCGTCGACCTGCCTTTCGGCTCATACGAGCAATCGCCGGAGCAGGCCTTCGCCACCGCCAGCCGCGTCATGGCCGAAACCGGTTGCGCCGCCGTGAAGCTGGAAGGCGGGGCGGTGATGGCCGAAACCATAGAGTTTCTTTCGCGGCGCGGGATTCCGGTCATGGCACATGTCGGGCTGACCCCGCAGGCGGTCAACGCACTGGGCGGCTACGCCGCGCGCGGGCGCAGCCAGGAAGAGCACGCAAAGATACTTGCCGACGGTGCGGCCGTCGCCGAGGCGGGTGCCTTTGCCGTGGTCGTCGAAGGCGTGATCGAGGAAATCGCCATCGCCCTTACGCAAAGCGTGGAGATCCCGACCATCGGCATCGGCGGCTCCGCCCGGTGCGACGGCCAGGTACTCGTGACCGAGGACATGCTGGGCATGTTCGAGCGCGTGCCGCGCTTCGTGAAGCGCTATGCGGATCTGGCCGGAATGATCTCGGACACGGTCGCGAAATATGCCGAGGAAGTGCGCGCGCGCACGTTCCCCGGCCCCGAACAAACCTACCAGCCCAAGTAGCCTCAGCTCTCGCGGCGGCGCTCGAGCATCTGGCGCGCTTCGGCAATGAGCGGCGTGTTGCCGAGCAGTATCTGTGCCTTGTCGAGCAGCGCCTGCGCCGCACCGGCGCTACTTCCGGTTGCGGCGTAAGCGAAACCGAGCGCCTGAGTGGCCGCCGGACTGGACCGCTGAAGACGGTAGGCCGCCCGCGCGTTCGACTCCGCGGCGATAATGTCGCCCTCCTCCGCCTCGATGAGCGCAAGATCCGATCGCAGTTGAACGTCGCGCGCCTCGCCGTTGTCGCGCAACCACGACAGGATGGCGCGAGCCCGCCGCGTGTCGGCGCTGCCTGTGGCAAGCCGCGCCGCAGCGCGCAGCGCCGCGCGGTTGGTGGGATTCTGGCGCAAGTATCCCTCGACGAGTTCCCCGGCACCGACTCTATCGCCTGCCATGACATAGGCCGCGAAACGCCGCCGGAAGAGGCTCTCCGGCATCCTGATCTCGGCCGCCTCCTCATAACGGATTTGCGCTGCCTGCGCGCGCCCGAGCGCCAGTTGGACATCCCCGGCGAGCGACAGGTTGTCGTAGAATCCGGGATCGTCGCGGCGCGCGGCTTCTGCGGCCGCTTCTGCGGCGGAGGCCTGTCCTTGCGCCAGCATGCGGCCGATACGGCTGCCGTCCGGGAGCACACGAAGCGCCGCACTCCGTGGACGCGCCGCGCGGTCGAGCAGTTCGCCTGCCGCCTGACGGTCTCCAAGCGCTTCGTAGGCGCGGGCTACGACCGTCAGCAGGTAGGGCGAAGCGTCGTCGCGGGTGATCCGATCACGAAAACGCAGCGTGGCATAGCGGTATTCGCCGCTGAGATAGATCGCGCGGGCCAGCAGATCCTGCGCGCGGCGGCTGTCGGGCCGCACCCGGAGCACCTGCTCAAGCACTTCCGACGCGGCCGAAGGATTGCCGGCGGCAAGCTCGACGATCCCGCGCAGCAGGAGGACGCCCGCATGGCCATCCAGTTGCGCTCCGGTGCGATCGAGCAGGCCGCGCGCAAGCTGGTAATTGCCCGCGCGCGCGGCGAGCACGGCCTGCAGGTAGAAGGCGCGGGGGTGCTTCGGGCTAAGTTCCAGCACCCGGCGCGTCACCGTCAGGCATTCGCTCGCCCGTCCCATGTCGCCGAGCGTAGCCGCGTATTCCAGCAGTACCGACACATCGTCCGGCTTCTTCATCAGCGCTGTTTCGAACCAGGGAATCGCGGCCACAAGGCCGTAGCGATCCCGCACGAGCTGTCCCCGGAACTCAAGCGCGCGGACATTGTCGGGATCGAGTTTCAGGGCATGTTCGGCCGCCTCGATCGCGCGGAGATGCCGTCCCCTGGCATAGGTCAGGCGGCCGATCTCCACCCAGAGCGTCGCATCGTCCGGGATAATCGCGAGAGCCCTGTCATAAGCGTCTCCGGCCGCCTCCAGATTGCCGTCGAGACGTTCCAGCGCGGCCAGCGCGCGCCAGCCGTTTGCCGCGCTGCCCGGCGCGAAGTTTCCGCCTTTCAACCACCAGCGCGCCTTGTCGCGATCGTTCTGGGTGAGGTAGGCCTCGCCCATCCACGCCGCGACGTCGGCGCGAGCGGCCCCGCGATCGAGCGCCGTGCGAAGCTTCATTTCCGCATCGATGCCGTCCCCGCGCGTGATGGCATCGCGGGCCTGATCGATTAGCGCCTGCGTTCCGCTCCCCTCGCCCAGCACCGGCGCGAGCGCGAGTGGCGCGGCAAGAAAGACCGGCAGGAGTGCCAGCCTCCACCGCACGCGCCATTCCGGCGGTGGCCGTCGGTCAGGTTTGGAGATCGTACTGCTTGAGCAGGTCATAGAGCGTGGGCCGGCTGATACCCAGCATCTTGGCGGTACTCGAAATATTGCCCTCGCTCCGTGCGAGCGCATGGCGGATGACCTTCCGATCGGCCTGCTCTCGCGCGGTCTTGAGGTTGAGCGCGTTGATCACCTCATCGTCGGGCTGAATCAGGTCGAGGTCGGCTGCGGAAACGAGCTTTTCGTCGGCCATGATTACCGCGCGCTTCACGCGGTTTTCCAGCTCGCGGACATTGCCGGGCCAGCCCCATGCGTCGATCGCGGCCAGGGCATCGGCGGCCAAGCCGCGCACGCGCGGGTTCATCTCCTTGGCGAAGCGGTGGAGGAAGGCCTTTGCCAGCAGCGGCGCATCGCCCGGTCTTTCGGCAAGGCTGGGGATCTTCACGACGATCTCGGCAAGGCGGTAGTAGAGGTCCTCGCGAAAGCGGCCGTCGGCAATCATCGCTTCAAGATCCTGATGCGTGGCACAGACAATGCGGGTGTCGACCGGAATCGATTCGCGCGAACCGACGCGCTCGATCACCCGCTCCTGCAGGAAGCGCAGCAGCTTGACCTGGAGCTGGAGCGGGATGTCGCCCACCTCATCAAGGAACAAGGTGCCTCCACCGGCCTGCTCGATCTTGCCCTGCGTGGTCTTGACCGCGCCGGTGAAAGCACCCTTCTCATGCCCGAACAGCTCGCTTTCCAGCAGGTTTTCCGGGATCGCGGCGCAGTTGATGGCAACAAACTGCCCCTTGGCGCGGTCGCTGGCATCGTGGAGGCCGCGCGCCAGCAGCTCCTTGCCGGTGCCGCTCGCTCCCAGCAGCATGACCGAGACGTTGGTGTTGGCGACACGCTCGATGGTCCGTGCGACGCGGACCATTTCCGGCGCGGCGGTAATCATGCGGCCAAGGACTTTCTCGTCCTTTTCGACCTTCGCGGCGAGGCGGCGGTTCTCCTCCTCGAGCTTGTGAAGCTGGAGGGCGCGGCGCACGATGAGGCCGAGCACGTCGATGTCGACCGGCTTGCGGTAGAAGTCATAGGCCCCGCGCGCGATTGCCTGCAGCGCGGATTCCTGCGCGTTGTGGCCGCTGGCAACGATCACCTTGGTATCAGGCTTGAGCGCCATGATCTCGTCGAGCACCGCAAAGCCCTCGGTCACCCCGTCGGGGTCGGGCGGAAGTCCAAGATCGAGCGTGACGACGTCGGGCATTTCCGCGCGCAAGGTCGCCAGCGCCGATTGCCGGTCGCCCGCGATCAGCACCTCGAAATCCTCGTAGGCCCACTTGAGCTGGGCCTGAAGGCCCGCGTCATCCTCGACAACGAGCAGCTTGGGTCGGGTGTCGGTCATCAGGCTACTCTCTGATCCTTGTTGGCGATATTCTCGTAGAGGTCCGTCGCCGCCGCGAGCGGCAGGCGGACAATGAATCGCGAGCCCAACCCCTCGCGCGATTCGACATCGAGCCGGCCGCGCATCGCCTGCACCAGTTCACGGGCCTCGAACGCGCCGATGCCAAAGCCGCCGCTCTTGGTCGAAACGAAAGGTTTGAACAGGCCGTTGCGGACGAATTCCGAAGACATACCGCAGCCCGAATCGAGCACCTCGAAGCGGGCGTTGAGGCCATCGGCGACCACCGAGAGGAATACCGGGTTCTCAGGACGGCTGGCATCGAGCCCGTTCTGGACGAGGTGTACGAGCACCTGTTCCAGCGAATGGCGATTGGCGGTGACCGCCAGTTGCTGCATCTCGGCTACCACGACCTGGGGATTGCCCCTGAAGCGCTCGATCACGGTGCCGACCACCTCGGCCGTCCCGACCTTTTCGAGCCGTTCGACGCCGCCGGTGCCGTAGCGCGAGAGCCGGGCGATCAGAGCGTTCAGCTTCTCTGAGGAATTGCGCAGGGTGACAAGCATGTCATCACGGAACTCCTTCTTGTCGGCATGAAGCTCGGCATTGCGGGCGAGCAGGCTGAACTGACTGGCGAGGTTCTTGATGTCGTGCATCACGAAGGCCATGCGGCGGTGAAAATCCTCGAAGCGGCTCGATTCGGCTAGCGCCTCTTGGCTGGCGTGCTCGGCCAGATAGCTGGCGACCTGCTGGCCGACGACGCGCAGAAGATCGAAGTCCTCCCAGTCGAACTTGCGCGCGATCTGCGGCCGGGCCAGCACCACCATGCCGACGAGTCGCTCGTAATGGACAAGCGGCACCAGCGCCCAGGCACGCCCGTCGTCGAGCAGCCATTGTGGAACGTCGAGCTCCGGCCCGGAAGTCCCGCTTCCGGCGCGGATATCATCTAGATCGGTAATGAATCCGGTGCGTTGGAAGACTTCCAGCGAGCGTAAGGGAAAGGCCTCCGCGGGAACCTCGATCTCGCTCCAGTTCCAGCGCGAGGCGAGCGTCAGCTCTCCCTGATCCCCCGGCGTCAACAGCAATCCGGCGGGGCTGTCGGTGACATCGGCGATGGACTGCACCGCGCGTTCACCCAGCGGCTTGGCCTCCATGCCGCCGCTGCCGATGGTGCGGGTGAAGCGCAGCCATTCCTCGCGGTAGTCGTAGCGATGCTGGAAGAAATGCTTTGCCAGCGTGACCTTGAGCCATCCACGAACCCGGCGCGAGGGCAGCACGACCAGGGCAACCGCGCTCGCCAGCGTGAGGAAGGCAAGTTCGATCAGCCGCGCGAAATCGCCCCCGGCATAGGAAAGCCACTGCGCCACCGCGACCATGGCGACCAGATAGACGCCGATCACCAGCAGCGAGAACGTCTGAAAGGTGACAGCCCGCGACGGTCGGAATCGCAGTTCGTCGCGACTTTTCGACGCCGCCAATGCGAACGAACCCGCCAGCAGCAGCGTCGCCAGGCCGCGAAAAGCCGCTATCTCCACCGGCCAGGTGCCCGCCAGATAGGCGATCGTGTAGAGATTCAGATCGAAGGCCCAGAGAAAGGCGAGGCCCGAGGTAGGCCAGCGCAGCCCCGGTCGCGTCTCACGCGAGGCCCCGGCATAGAGATTGTGCGTGAGCACGAGACCTCCCACCGTCACCAGGAGGCGAAACATCACGTTGAAATCGAAGACGGCGCGAGGCACGTCCGGGGCGAGCACCGCTGTGGACAGAGCAAAAGTAACCGACAGGTGCAGCAGTTCGACGAAAGCAAGCGCCAGGATAACCGGACGGATCGGAGCCAGGCTGGCATGGCGGCCGTCGCTGGCGAAGAGCCGATAGATGACGAATAGCCATCCCAGATTGCGCATGCTCTCCGCCAGAGAAGGCGTAAAGTCCGGTCTCGATGCAGTGGATGCAGCCACCGCAAGCGACCATCCCGCCGTCAGCAGCAGGGCCGCGACGATCACGCCGCCTGCGCTGCCGAAGCGGTCCCTGCGCGGCCATAGCCAGATCGCCAGGCTGACGACGGCGATCGCGGCCGTAAGGTCCAGGCCGATACTGAACAAGGCCCAGTTTTCGACGCCGCTCGTACCCATCACCGGGCGCCTTCCGGCCAGAGCACCACGCGCAGGGTCTGGAGAATGATCAGCAGGTCGAGGAAGGGCGTATAGTTCTTCGCGTAGTAGAGATCGTATTCCAGCTTGTTGCGCGAATCCTCGATCGAGGCGCCATAGGGGTAATTGATCTGCGCCCATCCGGTGATGCCGGGCTTGACCATGTGGCGCTCGGCATAGAACGGAAGCTGGTCTTCAAGTTCGGCCACGAATTGCGGGCGTTCGGGGCGCGGCCCCACGAAACTCATCTCTCCCTTGAGAACGGTCCAGGCCTGCGGCAGTTCGTCGATGCGAACCATGCGGATGAACTTGCCTACGCGCGTGATGCGCGGATCGTCCTTGGACGCCCACTGCGCGCCCGCAGCCTCTGCATCGGTGCGCATGGAGCGCAGCTTGATGACGTCGAAACTCTGCCCATAGAGGCCGACGCGCGGCTGCCGGTAGAAGGCCGGCCCCTTGCTGTCGACTTTCACGATCAGCGCAAAGAGCAGGATGACCGGCGCGGTCAGCACCAGCAACAGAATGCTGGCGGCAATATCGAACATCCGCTTGGCCGCGCTCGAAAGCATCCGGCCGGAAGAGAAGCCGTCGGAAAAGATCAGCCAGCTTGGATTCAACGTGTCGAGATCGACCCGGCCGGTCTCGCGCTCAAGGAAGCTGGAAAACTCGTTGACATGGACGCCGGCGGTCTTGATGCGCAGCAGGTCCTTGAGCGGCAGCGCATTGCGGCGTTCCTCAAGCGCCAGCACGACTTCACTGACGCCGAGATTCTCCACGTAACGGGTCACATTGTGGATGGCGCTGCGGGCAATCGCCTCCTCGACCACCGGATGCGCCTCGCTCATGGCGATATAGCCGACGATGACGAAGCCGCTCTCCGGACGGTCGCCAAGCGCGCGCAGGCGCTGTGCCCGCTGGCCGGCGCCGAGCACGAGCACGCGGCGGCGAAAGGCCGAGGTGCCCAGAAACCCGCTCAGGAAGATGCGATTGAGGATCAGCAGGACGATCGCGAAGGCCATCGCGTAGGCAAGCGTCGAACGCCAGAAATGCTGACCGGCGATAAGGAAATCGACGAAGGACAAGGCAATCACGCCCAGCGAGATCGCCACGAGCAGGCGCGCGGCCGCAAAGCGTAGCGAGCGCAGGGCGTCAGGCCCGTAGACCCCGACGGAGATCATCGAGAGCACAATCGTCGCCGCGAAGGCACCGTGCGCCCCGAGCCGGTCGACCAGCTCTCCCGGCTCGATGCCGATCTGCTCTGCCCGCAGACGCCACGACAACTCGTTGGCGCCCAGCAGCAGCAGGACATCCACCAGCCACAAAAGCACGACCGAATGGGGAATATAATGTTTGAACAGACGAATCATCGTCGCATCAGCCACCTTAATAGGCCGTTCCCGGCTTCGAGGGCCTGCTTAGGGCCAAGGCGTAAAATGTCGGTAAAACTGACAGCGGCTCTGAAAAGCCAATTTCGGCGCGAATGCGCGAGATTCGCGAAAAACCGGATCGCGGATTTCGGCGGTGTCGGACTGGATTACAGGTTCGCCGGCTGCGAGAAGGTGTAGAGGCAGCCGCAACCACGGTCGCGGTAAGTTTGTCGCAACCAGTTCCTGCGACCATAAAATTAACCTGCACCGGGGATATTGTCGGCCATGAGGGATGGTTCGGACAACCGGCCCAGGCCGCTGGTCACAATCTACGGCAGTTTTGCCGTCGGGACGCTTATCGTCGCGGCCTGCTTTGGCTTCGCTACCGAAAGCGAAGTCATCCCGGGCCTGACCGACACCCGCAGCAAGGCGCCTGAGGAATCCCGCCCCGCTTCCGGCAGCGAGCCTGCCCGCATGGAGGGAATGCCCCCGACCCAGCAGTTCTTCGGCGCCGAGGCTCCCGAGGAGTTTACCGAAGCCGGCCCCCGTGAAGCCGAGATACGCGCCGGCAGCCCGGTGGAGTTCGAAGCAAACGGCGTGCCGCCATCTTCGGCCATGCCGCAGGGCATGATTCCGCCGGAAGCGGCCCCGCCTCAGCCCGAAGGCGTCATTTTGCCATAAAAGAGGCAGCGCCGTCAGCGTCAGCGTGCGCATCATCGCCATCAACGCGGCGATCGAAGCGGTCCGCGCCGCCGACTTGGCCTGATCGGGTTCGCGCGAACCTGCGCTGACGAGCGCTTTTCACGGAGAATGGTGCCCCTGGCCCGACTCGAACGGGCACGTCTTGCGACAAACGATTTTGAGTCGTTCGCGTCTACCATTCCGCCACAGGGGCACGGGATCGGCGCGGCTGACTTAACCGCACCGTCCAATCTGCTCAAGTCAGTCCTTGAGCGCGGTCACCAATATCTTGTGCAGGCGCGTGTGCAATGCATCGTTGCCCGCGAGAACTTCCACGTCGCAGATCGGCTGCGAGCGGCCTTTCCAGTCGGAGACGAAACCGCCCGCCTCACGCACGAGGAGGCAGCCGGCCGCCGTGTCCCAAGGGCTGAGATCGGCTTCCCAGAAGCCCTCATAGCGTCCCGCCGCGACCCACGCGAGATCAAGCGCGGCCGAACCGAAGCGCCGGATTCCCGCGACCTGCGGCGCAAGCCCGCCGTAGATCTTCATCCATTGCCCCGCATCGCCCTTGCCCGCGAAAGGAATACCCGTTGCGATCAGGCTTTCGTCGAGGTGGCGGCGCGAGGAGACGCGCAGGCGGCGGTCTTGCAGCCAGGCGCCGCGCGACTTTTCCGCCCAGAAGCTCTCGTCGGTGATCGGCTGATAGACCAGACCCGCGATCACTTCGCCCCAGCCCTTCCCGTCGAGACGCGGCTCCTGCACCGCGATCGAAATCGCGAAATGCGGCATGCCGTGGAGAAAGTTGGTAGTCCCGTCGAGCGGGTCGACGATGAAGCGCGGCATGCCCGGATCGCCTTCGATCTCGCCGGCTTCCTCGAACAGGAAACCCCAGCCCGGTCGCGCGACCTTGAGTTCGTCCCAGATCGTGCGCTCGGCGGCCTGGTCGGCCTTGGAGACGAAGTCCGCCGGCCCCTTTCGGCTCACCTGCAGGTGCTCGATCTCGCCGAAATCGCGGCGCAGGCGGCCGCCGGCCTTGCGAGCGGCCTTTTCCATGACGCGGATGAGACCGGAAATAGCGGCCATCGTGATATTACCCTGTACTTGCTGGAAGGAATCAGTCCGCCTTGCGGACGTACGCCTTCTCGTAAACGTCGACGACGATGCGGGTTCCGCTCTCGATGTGCGGCGGCACCATCACGCGCACGCCGTTGTCGAGCACGGCGGGCTTGTAGCTGGACGAGGCGGTCTGGCCCTTCACCACGGCGTCGGCCTCAACGATGGTGGCCTCGACCTGCTCGGGAAGCTGTACCGAGATCGGGCGCTCTTCCCAGAGCTCGAGCAGCACCTGCATGCCGTCCTGCAGGAAAGCGGCGGCATCGCCGAGCAGGTCGGCGGGAAGCTGGATCTGCTCGTAGGTCTCGATGTCCATGAACACGAGGCTATCGCCCTCGGCATAGAGGAACTGGAAGTCCTTGGTATCGAGGCGCACCTTCTCGACCGTGTCGGCGCTGCGGAAGCGAACATTGGTCTTGCGGCCATCGATCAGGTTCTTCATCTCGACCTGCATGAATGCGCCGCCCTTGCCCGGCTGGGTGTGCTGCGTCTTGGCGACTTTCCAGATGCCGTTTTCGTATTCGAGGATGTTGCCGGGGCGGATGTCGACGCCGCTGATCTTCATGGGTTGATGCCTTCGATGGGAAAGAACCTGGCCGGCCGACGTGGCCGCGAAGGTTGCGCCCTTAGCGAAGCTCGTCGCTTGTGGCAATTGCCTCGCGCCAATGCTAGCCGGTTGCCATGACGCGCGCTCATCTTCCCGCCGCCGCACTCTGCGCGGCTGTCGTCCTCACGGGCTGTTCCACGGACGGAACACCGCCGCCCCCGGTTCCGGGTGGCCAGATCGGCACGCTGATGCTCGGCAACTATACGTGCGAGCTTCCGGGCGAAGCGGGAGGGCCGGTTGGAAAAGTGCTGCCGGAATACGCCTTCGAGGTCGTCAACGCCTCCAACTACAAGGCGGATGGAATACGCGGCAGCTATCTCTACACCAGCGACCGCGTGGTGATGACAGGAGGCAAGCTGAAGGGCCTGAAGTTCATCCGCGTATCGAGCGGATTTCTGCGCCAGCTCGACGATCAGGGCAAGGAAACCGGCATGCGCTGCGTCTTGACCTCGCGCGATTATTAGACCGCATCTTCGCTGATCGCTCCCACGGTTTGCCTCCCGGTGCGGGCCGACCTAGCTCCTGATCTAGCAAGACGTTGGGAGAACGGAGCATGGAGCTCGACCTGCGAGACAAGGTTGCGGTCGTCACCGGAGCAACCGCGAACATCGGCCGGGCCGTTTCGCTCGATTTCGCGCGGGAAGGCGCGAAGGTGGTGCTCGTCGGCCGAGACGAGGAAGCCGGCGCGCGACTGGTTGCAGACTGCACGGACGCCGGCGCTTGCGGCGCCGTCTTCGTCGCCGCCGACGTGCTCGATCCCGCCTCTCCGACACGGGTTCTGGAAGCCGCGGATACGCTGGGTTCGATCGACATTCTCGTCAACAACATCGGCGGCAATGTCGATCAGGGATTCTTTGTCGATTCCGATCCCGACAAGTGGATGGCAGACATCGACATCAACTTTGGCACCGTGCTGCGCATGACTCATGCGGTTCTGCCCGGCATGATCGAGCGCAAGTCGGGCGCGATCGTCAACGTCGGTTCGACCGCCGCAATCGTTGGCGACTACATGCTGCCGGTCTATTCGGCCGCCAAGGGCGCGGTGCACAGCTTCACCGTCGTCCTTGCCAAGGAAGTGGGACAGCACGGCGTGCGCGTGAACGCGATTGCCCCCTACGCGACAATTTCCACCGATCCCGCCGCCTTCAGCAAGGGCAGCCGGTTCCATCCCGATTCCGGGCTGTTCAGCAAGGGCGCCGCCAGCGTGCGCGAGGAAGATCGCGCCATCCGGCAGCGCCGCACCTTCGTCGGCAAGCCCTTTGCCTCTCCCGAAGAAATGTCGGGCATGGTGCTCTTTCTCGCCTCGACGCGGGCGAGTTTCATCACCGGGCAGGTCTACCCGATCGACGGTGGCGCCCTGCTCTGAACCAACCGGGAGGAAAACGAACATGGCGATCGACGAAGCCGCACTGCAGACGGTGATCGACAAGGAAGCAATCCGCGAACTCGTGCTGCTCTATTCGCGCGCGATAGACCGGCAGGACATCGAACTGCTGAAGGACCTCTACACCGAGGACGCCACGGACACGCACGGTGACAGCTTCGACGGTTCGGCGCAGGACTACTGCAAGTTCATCGCCGGCTCCTTCCCCTACATGCCCTACTCCGGCCATCACGTCTGCAATCACCTGATCGCGGTCGACGGCGACGCGGCCTGCGGCGAAGTCTATGCCTTGGCCTATCACCTCATCCCGACGCGCGAGGGGGGGCAGGAAGAAGACTTCATGGCCGTGCGCTATATCGACAATTATCGCCGCTGCCCCGACGGCAAATGGCGGTTCTCAAAGCGCGTGGTCACCTACGACTTCAAGCTGCGCCGCCCCTTCGTCGGCGGCGGTACGCACGGACAGCGCGAGGCGGATCCCAGCTACAGCGTCTGCACGCAGCGCTTGTTCCGGCGCGGCGCGCGGGCCTCATGATTGGAGCGATCCGGCGACGAGCCGCGAGTTCACAGCTCAGGGAGCGCCTGGTCGGCAAAACCCCATCCCTGTAAACCGACGCTCGACGCCCGCTTCAGCAATTTGTCCGCGTTTGAAATCGAGAATGCGGCAGGCGTATCGATGTCCTTCAGCTCCGCCCATGTAACCGGCGCCGCCACGGGCGCGCCGGACCGTGCGCGTGCGGAATAGGGCACGACGGCGGTTGCGCCGCGCTGGTTGCGCAGCCAGTCGATGAATATCCGCCCCTTGCGCCTGGCCTTCGACATCGTGGCGACGAAGCGTTCCGGTTCGGCCGTGCTCAGCGCTTCGGCAAAGCGCCGCGCGAAGTCCTTGTGCGTTTCCCAGTCGTGCCCCGGCCGCAGAGGCACCACGACATGCACCCCCTTGCCGCCGGAAAGCATCGCAAAGCTGACAAGGCCGATATCGGCGAGATGCTTTTGCAGATCACGCGCCGCGCGTTTCACATCGGCAAAGTCCAGGGCCACATCCGGATCGAGATCGAAAATCATCCGGTCGGGCTGCTCGACATCTTCGGCGTGGCAGGCCCAGCCGTGGAACTCGATGGTGCCCATCTGGACGCAGCCAAGCACGCCTTCGGCGCTGTCGACATAGAGGTACTGATCCGTCTTCCCGGACTTCTCGCGAATGCCGACGTGGTGCACGTGCTCGCCAAAGCTGCCGCTGTCATGCTTCTGGAAGAAGCACTTCTTCGCGCGCCCTTGCGGGCAGCGGACAAGACTGACCGGGCGCCGCGAAAGGTGCGGCAGCATGATCGGGGCAACAGTGGAGTAGTAATCGGCGAGGTCGCCCTTGGTCAGGCCGGCGTCCGGAAAGACCACGCGCTCGCGGTGGCTGATCCTGATCTCGGGCGGGTCGTCGCCTGCCTCCGGTTTCCGGACCCGTTCGGGCGTCACGTCCTTCGCGTCCTTGTCCTGGCGCAGGGCGATGAACGAGCCGTGCCGCACGCGTCCTTCGGCGGTGAACTCGGCAAAGGCCACTTCCGCCACGAGGTCCGCCCTCACCCACCGCGCACCGCGCGTTTCCGGTCGCGGCGCATCGAGAGGCGGGGTCTTGCGCTTGCGGGCCGCGAACTTGCTTGCAAGTTCCACCAGGCTGCGACTGTCGAACCCGGTTCCGACCTTGCCCTTGTAGACGAGCTTCCCGCCCTCATGCTGGGCGAGCAGCAGCGAAGCGAAAGGCCGCCCCATTGACTTGCTGGGTTGCCAGCCGACGATCACGAACTCCTGACGGCGAGTGCATTTCACCTTGAGCCAGTTGCGGCTGCGCTTGCCCTGATAGGCTCCATTCGCGCGCTTGCTGATGATCCCTTCCTGACGCGCGCCGCACATGGCGTCCAGCAGCTCTTCGCCCGCGCCGATGACGTGGTCCGCCACGCGGATCGGCGGCTTCGCATGCGAAAGAAGACCGGTCAGCCGTTCCTTCCGCTCCAGATTCCCGCGCGCGGAAAGGTCCTCGCCGTCAAGTTCGAGAAGATCGAAAGCATGGAAGTCCAGGTACTTCCCACCCTGTTCGCCGTGACCGCGCTTGAGCATCTCCTGAAGCGCGGAAAAACTCGGATTTCCGTCCTCTCCTGGCGCGGTGATCTCGCCGTCGATCAGGCATGGCGGCAGGTCCAGTTCGGCGAAGGCGTCGCGCAACGGCGCAAACTTTTCGGTCCAGTCCTGTCCCGAACGGGTGTAGATGACCACGTTCTCTCCGGCCGCCGCCACGAGGCAGCGATAGCCGTCGAACTTGATCTCGTGAAACCAGTCGCTTCCGTCCGGCACGTGATCGACAAGCGTGGCGAGCTGGGGCTTGCGAAACCCGGGCACGCGGTTGCCCCCACGCGGCCCGGCCTTGCGTTTGGCAACCTCGCGCGAATGGCTTGCCGCCTTCCTGAGCGTCACATCCAGCCGCGCGCCCTTCTTGTCCTGGAGGGAATGCGTGGCCTCCTTGTCCTGCGCTACCTCCTGCATGGTCCTGCCGGTCTCGACGCTGGTCAGTTCACGGCGCACGAGGTCGTCCGACCCACCCGTAAATTCGTCATCGACTTTGCGCAGCAGCCAGTTCTCGCGCTTCTCGCCCGGACGCGACTTCATCCGCACCAGCAGCCATTCGCCCTTCATGCGCTCGCCGTCGAGGATGAAATGCAGGTGCCCCTTCTTCAGATCCTTCGCGCTCTTGCCTGGCACGGGATGCCAGGTGCCGTGGTCCCAGAGCATCACCGTCCCGCCGCCATATTCGCCCTGCGGGATCGTGCCTTCGAACCCGCCATAGGCCAGCGGGTGATCCTCGGTGCGCACCGCCAGCCGCTTGTCCCGCGGATCGAGGCTGGGTCCGCGCGTGACGGCCCAGCTCTTCAGGACGCCGTCGATCTCCAGACGAAAATCGAAATGCAGGCGCCGCGCGGCATGCTTTTGCACCACGAAGCTGTTGCCCGCCTTGCGCTCGCGCGTTCCGCGCGGTTCGCGCGTCCGCCTGAAATCGCGCTTCGCGTTGTAGGTCGAGAGGGTATCACTCGTCGGCATTCTGCCTCCCCGGCAAGCGCTTTTCGGCGATGCGGACCAGGATCAGGAGCGCAAGGGCGAGCGCCGCCCCCACGAGCACGATCGGATAAAGCCCCGCACCGCTTGCGATCCCCAGCGTAGCCGTCAGCCAGATATGCGCCGCCGACGTCAGGTTCTTTACGTTATCGCCCCGTACGATGATAAGGCCGGCCGCGATGATGCCGATGGCCGCAGCCATCCCCTCAATCACGCGCAAGGGGTCGAGACGGGAATCTCGCCCGCCGAGCTGGTAGAACAGAACCAGTGCGGTGACGGTCATCAGCGCCGCGCTGAGCGCGACGAAGCCGTGCGTTCTGAGCCCCGCGTCGAAACCTTTCAGCTCCCGCTCGATGCCCAGCAGCATCCCCACGCAGGTCCCCGTCAGCAGACGCGCGGCGATGTCCATCCCCATGGCGTCGAACGGCATCCACGGGTTCAGTTCCATTACGCCCTCTTCCGCCCCGCCTGACCGGTCTTCCGCCCGGACGACGAGCCCTTGGCGGTGGAACGCTTTTTGCCCGGCTCCGTTTCGCCGCCTTTCGCCACGGACTGCTTGAGCGCCGCCATGAGGTCGATCACGTTCGATCCTCCGGCCGCGGCAGGCGCCGCCTCCTCCTCGATCACGCGCTTGCCTTTCGCCTTGGCCTTGCGGTCTATGACCCGCTTGAGCCCTTCGACGTAGCGGTCATGGAATTCGGTAGCTTTGAACGGCGCGGTCTTTTTTTCGATGAGCTCGGTCGCCAGCGAGAGCAGTTCCTTGTCCGGCTTGGCATCGCCGATCGAGCGGAAATAGCCTTCCGCGCGATGTACCTCGTCGGCATAGCGCAACAGCTCGAGCACCATCCCGCGTCCGCAAGGCTTGAGCGATGCCAGATGCTCACGCCCCCGCACAGAAAGCTGGCCGAGGCCAACCTTGCGCGATTTTCGGAGCGCGTCGCGCAGGACGACATAGGCCTCTTCCGCCAGTTCATCGGCCGGCACGACGAAATAGGGTTTCTCGTAATAGAGCACGTCGATCTCGTCCGCCTCGACGAACTGGACAAGATCCAGCGTGCGCTTGCTCTCGACCTTGACTGCCTCGATCTCGTCGTCGTCGAGCAGGATGTAGCGGTTCTTCTCGATCTGATAGCCCTTCAGGATATCATCGCGATCGACGGGACCGACACCGGGCACGACTTTCTCGTATCTGATCGGCTTGCCAGAGGGTTCGTGGATCTGGCGAAAGCTGATCGAGGCACCGCTCTTCGTCGCGGGATAGACTTCGACCGGAATGGACACGAGCGCCAACCGGATCTGGCCCTGCCAGTATGCGCGTGCGGCCATGGAATTCTCCTTTCCCACCGTTAGCAACGAAGGTGAGAGGAGCCGGTTCCGTGACCGCCGCAGGGCGCCGCGCGGCTAGCGACATATGAGTTTACGGCCGGGTCATGCGGCGGACCTGCGGCCGGGGAAGCGCCAGCGGCTGCCTGGCGCAAGATACGAGGCTGCGAAGCATACGAAGCCGCACAGCGCGAACAGGAAGCTCAAGACCGCCACCGGCCCTCTTCCCGGAATCGCGATCCAGGCGAATTCGAGGCTCTTGCCGACGAGAACCGAAACGGCGGCAAACGCCAATGCGCGCTGCGAGCGGCGAACCAGCGGCAACAGCAGCGCCAGGAGCGGCACGATGCCGAGCAGACCGATCGCACCGAGGACCCAGCGCCATCCGCCCTCGGCCCGGGCGGCGTACCACTCCGCCCCGGCGGACAGATCATCCGACCTGATGGCGAGATAAGGCACGGCCTGAAAGCAGAGCCACAGCAGCAGGAACACGATCATCAGCGCGCCCAGCAGCGCGGGACGCTGCGGCGGCACCCTCCGCGTCAGGCGGAGCAGCAGCAACGCCGCGTAGGCAGTGCACATTTCGAGGGCGAAGACCTGCAGGCCGAAAGCCCATGAATGGAACCGGATGTCGAGTGTCATGAACCAGTCCGCCGCCAACAGCCATGCGCCCAGGATCATGACGATCAGCGCCAGGGCAGATGCACTCGCCGAGGCGTGCCCCCCTACCTGGCTTCGTGCGATCGCGGCGAGCGCAAAGAACCATAGCAGCGTTCGCAGCACGAAGGGCAGTACGTTCAGCCACACGTCCAGGAACGCGGTCTGCGCCGGCGCGTGAGGCCAGTCATAGATCGCTCCCAGGCCGAGCAGAACCGGAACGAACGCCAGCGCCGACAGGAACCACAGCCCTGCCGCCGCTTCGCAACCGGAGCGCAATTCCGCTTCCCATTGCCCACGTATGAGGCGCATCGTCGCCAGCAGCACGAGCGCTCCCAGCGGCAGCGACTGCAACAGTACCGCCGCCGCCAGCCAGCCGGTCAGGGCCGCGCGCGGATCGATCGCAATGCAGGCCAGCGCTGCCGTAGCCCCCACCAGCCCGTAGCCGATGAGGCCGAATTCCCGAACAAGTTCGCCGAAGCGCATCGCTCCCCTTCCCCCGTATTCAAGCGTCGGGCTTGTCTGAAGCGCGCGGCGGAACACGGTCCCCATAGGAATACATCACCCCGTAGCCGTGTGTCATGACCAGATCGAAGTACCGCTAAAACCGAGCCGTCCTGCCCGTGACAGTGAACGCAGAAGACGCCGAAACGTTCAAGTCCGCGCCCACATTCGCCCAGGCGACCCACCGGGTGTGACGAACAACCCGTCGCAGGCCCCTGCGCGGCTGAAACCGAACCGTCCCGCGCTTCGTTGGCGAGGCAAAGAGGAGAAATTGCCATGCCCGAAACGCAGGACATGATTCACGAGGATTCCCTCCCCGGTCACGAAAGCGCGCTCGACCCAAAGCCGGAATGGCGGCCGCGCTACCCCGGTTCGGGCCGATTGAAGGACAAAGTCGCAATCGTCACCGGCGGAGACAGCGGTATCGGCCGCGCGGTGGCGGCGCTCTTCGCCCGGGAAGGGGCGGACGTGGCGATCGTCTACCTGCTCGAGGATGACGACGCGCAAGAGACAAGGCGCATCGTCGAGGAAGAGGGCCGCCGCGCCATCACCATCAAGGCGGACGTGGGATCGCGCAAGATGTGCGACCGCGTGGTCGAGCAAACGCTCGACGCGTTCGGAAAGATCGACATCCTGGTCAACAACGCCGGTGAGCAGCACCCGGACGAGGACATTACCGACATCACCGAGGAACAGCTTCGCCGGACTTTCCAGACCAACATCTTCGGCATGTTCTTCATGGTCCAGGCCGCCCGTCCACATCTCGGGCAAGGCGCGAGCATCATCAACTGTACCAGCGTGACGATGTACAAGGGCAGCGGCGGCCTGCTCGACTACAGTTCCACCAAGGGCGCGATCACCGCGTTCACGCGCTCATTGTCGGAAAACCTGATCGGTGACGGCATCCGGGTGAACGCGGTCGCTCCGGGGCCGATCTGGACCCCGCTCAACCCCTGCGGCGGCGCGCCGAAAGAGAAGATCGAACATTTCGGTGAAGGGACCCCCATGGGGCGTGCCGGCCAGCCCAACGAGGTGGCGCCGTCGTTCCTGTTCCTGGCCTGCGAGGATGCCAGCTACATGAGCGGCCAGGTCCTGCATCCCAACGGCGGCGTGGTCATCGGAAGCTGACCATTGCCCGTGCGGGCTGGGTCATGTGCCGGCGAGCCGAATTCCGCTGAAGGCCCAGCGCGCCGAGGGCGGGAAGAAGTTGCGATAGGTAAGCCGTGCATGGCCGGCGGGGGTGGCCAGTGAACCGCCGCGCAGCACGAACTGGTTGACCATGAACTTGCCGTTGTATTCGCCCACGGCGCTCTCGCTGGCGACGAAGCCGGGATAGGCGATATAGGGCGAAGCCGTCCACTGCCAGGCGACGTCGTCGCGCTGGCGCAGCGGGCAATGGCGCCCCGCCACTTCCCATTCGGCTTCGGTCGGCAGGCGCGCACCCGCCCATCGGGCATAGGCTTCGGCCTCGTAATAGCTCGCATGCAGCACCGGCTCATCGCCACGCAGTTCGTGCCGCCCCGCAAGCGAGAAGCGCGTCCACATACCGTCCTCACGGCGCCAGTACAGCGGCGCCGTCCACCATTCCGCTTCGACTGTCGCCCAGCCGTCGGACAGCCAGAGCTCCGGCCGCCGATAGCCGCCGTCCTCCACGAACGCCAGGTACTCGGCATTGGTCACGAGCCGGTCGGCGATCGTGAAGGGTTCGAGCCAGACCTTGTGTCGCGGTCCCTCGTTGTCGAACGCGAAGCCCGCTCCCTCGTGCCCCAGAGCGTGGAGCCCGCCGGGAAGGCTCATCCATTCCGCTTCGCCCGGCGCGCGGTTCACCGCTTGGTCGGCCCGATAGGCGGGTTCCAGCGGGTTGCGGCTGAAGGCATGCTGGATGTCCATCAGGATGAGTTCCTGGTGCTGCTGCTCGTGATGCAGGCCAAGTTCGAGCAAGTCCCCCCATACCGTTCCCGCCGCGTCGCCGACGAGACGCTCGATTCCGGCATCGACGTGGCGACGATAGGAATGGACCTCTTCCAGCGACGGTCGCGAGAGCATGCCGCGCTCGGCGCGGGCGTGGCGATCGCCAACGCGCACATAGTAAGAATTGAACAATACCGCATAGGCCGGATGGAACGGCCGATAGCCGCGCAGGTGCGGCAGAAGCACGAAAGTCTCGAAAAACCAGGTGGTGTGCGCGAGGTGCCATTTGGCCGGACTCGCATCGGGCATTGACTGAAGCTGGCAGTCCTCGGCGGAAAGCGGCGCGGTCAGCGCGATCGTTGCCGCCCGCACCTCGCGATACCGCTCCAGGACCGCGTCCGGTTCGGCGGCGGAGTCCGGCGAAGCGCTGGTCATGGCTGCA
Organism: Novosphingobium endophyticum; assembly: GCF_014640675.1. Taxonomy (GTDB): domain Bacteria; phylum Pseudomonadota; class Alphaproteobacteria; order Sphingomonadales; family Sphingomonadaceae; genus Novosphingobium; species Novosphingobium endophyticum. The sequence continues at coordinate 48,707 of NZ_BMHK01000010.1, forward strand.
TCTCGTCAGGCATGGCGGCCCAGACATGAATGCCGAAGCGGTGGTCTGCGTCGCTCCAGCAGGCAAGCGGTTCCCAGCCCGAGGCGCGGGCCAGCAGGCGGGCCTCCTCGAGCGTGTACTTGTAGCTGTTCTCGGTGTGAATCGTCTCGCCCTCCGCCATCGAGAAACTCCGCCCGGCCACCCGGAAGCTCATGCTGCGGGTAGCCACCAGATGCATCTCGATCCGCCCCAGCCCGTCATGCCATACGGCCCGATGCTCGAAGGCATCGACGGGTATCGTGCCGCCCAGTTCGCGGTTCATCCGCTCAAGCAGATTGAGGTTGAACGCGGCGGTCACGCCGGCTCCGTCATCGTAGGCGGCTTCCAGCAGACGCGGATCCTTGCGGGTGTCGATGCCGATCACGAGATGCGCGCCCTCCCCCAGCATGTTGCGAAGGAGGCGAAGCAGGTCGAGCGCGCTGCGGTGGTCGAAATTGCCGATCGTCGATCCGGGGAAAAAGCCCGTCACAGGACCGTCGACCGGCGGCAACCGCAAGGGTTTCGTAAAGTCGCCTGTGAGCGGAATGATCCGCAAGCCGGGCACCGTCCTGCCCAACGCCGCCATGCTCTCGTGAAGAAACTCGCCCGATATGTCGATCGGCACATAGACGGGCGCGTGGGTGGCGCGCAGCAGCATCGGCGTCTTTGCAGCCGATCCGGCGCCGAACTCCACGACGGGCCGTCCGTGGCCGGTCAGCCGGGCAATGGCGGCTGCATGTTCGTCCAGCAGCGCGGTTTCCGTGCGCGTGAGGTAATATTCCGGAAGGCGCGTAATCTCATCGAACAGGCGGGAGCCGCGATCATCGTAGAAATAGCGCGCCGCCACGGTTTTTCGGGGTTGAGACAGGCCAGCCACGGACGCCCGACCGAAATCGCCGAGCACATCGACCGTCGCCTGGGCCATCCGGCACCTCCTGTCCCATCCTTCGGTTGGCCCATTCGCACGAAGGGCGAAAAGGCGCGCTCAGGTCTGCAACCGGTTGGCTTCGGGATGGTTCCAGACACCGGCGATTTTGCCTGTTCCCGGAGATGCACACAGTAATGCTTAAAGACACACCACGTGTTTCCATGTAAACTGCGAACTCTACCGCCAATGTGCCCCGCCGATCATGAAACGGCCATGTCGTCCGCCGCATCGCAATGAGAGGATATCGGATGCACTATCTTGCGAACTACGATGTTACCGACTGGCAAGGCGGAAAATACGGCATTCTGGTCCACGTCCTCTTCGGCGCCCTGTGCGCGCTCACCGGTATTGCAGTACGCACCGCCCTCGACGTCTGGGCGCCGACTGCGGGGCCATTCGCCATCGTCTACCCGACGGTCCTGATCGCGACGCTCTACGGTCACGCCAGCGCAGGGGTGACCGCATACCTCCTGAGCTTCGCCTGGGCCTGGTGGAACGTGTTGCCCGCAGCGCAGTCGTTTACGTTCGAAGTTCCGACCGATCCGGCGCGGGTCGCCATCAATGCCCTGTGCGCGGCGATAGTACTGGGTCTGGCCGAAGTCTTCAGGCGCGCCGTTCGCATGGCGAGTCACGATCGCGACGTCGAGATCGAAAGGCGCGGCATACTGATGGCGGAGATGGAACATCGCACCAAGAACAACTTCGCGCTGGTGGCAAGCCTGCTGTCCCTTCAGGCCCGCGACCAAGGCGATCCCGCCGTGGCGGCGGCTCTCGATCAGGCGATCGGCCGGATCCGCACTTTCGCACAGGCATACGACAATCTCGCCCTTATCGCGGGAGGCGACAGTGAAATGCCGATGCAGCACTATGTGCGCGACGTGGTAAAGCGGATATCGGCATCGATCATTCCCGATCACATTTCGGTAAAGGTCGAAGCCGGCGAATGCGTCCTGCCCCAGCAGGTCGCGGTCGCCATCGGCCTGTTTCTCAACGAGGCACTGACGAACTGCGTCAAGTATGCCTTTCCCAATGGAGAGCAAGGGAACATTCGCGTCGAGTTTACCGGTAGCGACCAGGGCTGGGAAGTGAGCGTAACGGATAACGGCGTGGGGGAAGCCGACCCGAAACATGCCAATCCGTCCGGCTTGGGGCAGAACCTGATGAGGGCGTTCGCGCAGCAGGCGAATGCGCGGTACGATTACAGCGTATCACCGGGGGGCTGCCGGGTCGCCCTGTGCTCGAGCATGGAATGCCACTCTCCGGACGAGCTTGTCGACGCGCGGGAATTCAGCCCCGCCTGAACACCGGCCCTTGGCGCGGGAAGCCCTATCTGGCATCGGAACTGCGATGCCTTACGAACCGCCTCCCGAACTTGCGGGCCTTTCGCTTGCCGAAGTCGCCGAACTGGCGGCGTCCCGCAAGCTGCCGCCCGTCGCGCAGTGGGAGCCGGAAACCATCGGTGAAAGCCACATGTGCATCGCCGCCGACGGGCGCTGGTTTCATGAAGGCGATGAAATACGCCGGCCGGCCATGGTGCGCGCCTTCGCCTCGATCCTGCGCCGCGACGCCGATGGCCGGCACTGGCTGGTCACGCCGACCCAGAAGCTCTCGATCGAAGTAGAGGACGCCGCCTTCATCGCCGTCGACGTCAGGCAGGACGCAGGAGGGCTCGCCTTTCGCCTCAACACCGACGATCTCGTGATAGCCGGGCCGGAGCATCCGATCCGTAGCGAGGGGGATCCCGATACCCCGGCGATCTATCTCGCCGTTCGCAATGGCACCGAAGCGCGGCTCAACCGCAGCACTTACGCACAGCTTGCGGAGATCGCGCTGGCGGGCGGGGGTTTCACCGTGTCGAGCCTTGGCGCCACATTCCCGCTGATCCCGGCGTGAGCGCGCTCTACGATCTCGTCGTCCGCCGCTTCGAGGCAGGGCATGCGGCCGCTCCACCCGAGATGTGGATCGATCCGCGCATCCACGAGATAGACGCGTTCAAGCCCGCCGCGGTGCTCATCGCCATGACCGAGCGCGAACGGCCGGGCATGCTTCTGCTCCACCGTCCGTCCAGCATGCGCGCCCATCCGGGCCAGATCGCCTTTCCTGGCGGCCGCCTCGATGCTGGCGAGACGGCCGTGGAAGCCGCCCTGCGCGAGGCCAACGAAGAACTTGGCATCGACCCGGATGATGTGCGCGTGATCGGCACCAGCGACCGCTACCGCACCGGCAGCGGCTATGAAATCACGCCCGTCCTGGGCATCGTGCCATCCGACATCGAGATCCACCCCAACCCGGCCGAAGTGGCGCAATGGTTCGAGGCGCCCGTCGATTACGTGCTCGATCCCCTGAACCAGCAGACCCGCACGATCGATTACGAAGGCCGCAGGCACAGCTTCGTCGAGATCATCTGGCCGGAACGCGGGCAGAACCACGTGATCTGGGGCGTCACCGGCGCGATCATCCACAACCTCTCGCGCAGGCTGAACTGGCATGACTGAGCGCCTCGACGCCGACTGGCTACGCCGTCCGGAAATCCGGAGGCTGATCGCCACGCTCGGCCCCGAAAACGCGCGCTTTGTCGGCGGCGCCGTGCGCGACACGCTGCTGGGGCTGCCGGTCAAGGACATCGACATGGCAACCACGCTGCTGCCGGATGCGGTCATCGCCCGCCTCGACGCCGCGGGCATCCGCAACGTACCGACCGGGCTCGATCATGGCACCGTGACGGCAATCCTGCCCTCCGGTTCGGTCGAAATCACCACCCTGCGTCATGACGTCAGCACCGACGGGCGGCGCGCGACCATCGCCTTCGCCAGCGATTGGCGGGAGGATGCCGCCCGGCGCGACTTCACGATCAACGCGCTTTATGCCGATCCCGAAAGCGGCGAGGTGTTCGACTATTTCGGCGGCCTTCCCGACCTTGCCGGGCGAACCGTGCGCTTCATCGGCGATGCACGCCAGCGTATCCGCGAGGATCACCTGCGCATCCTGCGATATTTCCGGTTTCAGGCGAGGTTTGGAACGCAACCTGCTGACAAAACATCAGAAGAAGCCTGCACCGAACTCGCCGCGACGCTCAAGGGCCTTTCGCGCGAACGCGTCGGCATGGAGACATTGAACCTGCTCGGGCTGCCCGACCCGGCACCCACCGTCCACCGCATGGCGGAACTGGGCGTGCTGGCCGTGATCCTGCCCGAGGCCGATCCGCAGGCTCTCTCCGCGCTGGTCGCGGCCGAGAAGCGGCAGGGCATCGCGCCCGATCCGATCCGCCGCCTCGCCGCCCTGCTCCCGCCGCAAGTGCCACTCGCCGAACAGGTCGCCGCGCGCTTTCGCATGTCCGGCGCGCAGAAGAAGCGCCTGGCCACGGCGGCGGCGCGCGGGGACGAATGCGGCGAACCTCGGGCGCTTGCCTATCGTCTGGGCATGGACGGCGCGCTCGACCGCCTGCTGATCGCCGGGGCCGATGCCTCGAGCCTGACCGGCTGGGAGATTCCGCGGTTCCCTCTCAAGGGCGGCGAGATCGTCGCGCGCGGCGTCGGCGCCGGTCCAGAGGTCGCCCGCATCCTGCGCCGGGTAGAGGATCGGTGGATTGCCGAGGGGTTTCCGGACAGGGAACGCGTCACGGCGATCCTCGATGCCGAACTGGCGGACCGGCTTCGATAGCCCTCCTTCGCTTTTGCTCTGGAAAAAGCGAGAATCGGACGCATTTCAAAGTCAGCGCCGGTCAACATTGCCGGTGCCAGGACCCAGCGCATGATGGAATTGAAGCAATACATCTCCGACCTCACAACATTCCTCGCCGGCCAGCCGCTGCTGGCTCTGGCCATCGTCGCGATCTTCGTCGGCGTCCTCGGCGGCATGCTGAGGCGGAGCACTCCAAGGCTGGGCGGGCTGCTGCGCGGCGTGAGCAACCTCGGTCTCGTCGCCGCGCTTCTTCTCACCATCGCGCAGGTGGCCCGCTTCACCACCGATCAGGACCTCGCCCTGCCCCAGTTCGGCCTGCCCCGCCAGACGGTTGAGGGCAACGAGACCCGCGTGCCGCTCCACGACGACGGCCATTTCTGGGTCACGGCCGAAGTCAACGGCGTCGAACAGCCATTCCTCGTGGATACCGGAGCAACGATCACCGCGATCTCGCCCGGTACGGCCGACCAGTCCGACGTGCAGCCCAAGCCCGTCCGCCAGACCGTTGCCATGCGCACCGCCAACGGCGTCATCAGGGCCGAAGTGGCGACCGTGGCGGAACTGCGCTTCGGCAATATCGTCGCCCGCGATCTCGACGCCGTGGTCGCGCCGGGGCTGGGCGACGCCAACGTCCTCGGCATGAATTTCCTCTCGCGCCTCTCCAGTTGGCGAGTGGAGGGAAAGACGCTGATCCTCGTGCCGAACCACCCGCAGCCGGTGAGCTGACTCAGAGGACGGTCGCGCTCATCATCATTCGCTCTGGAACCTGCGCAGCCAGTATTGCATCGGCTTGGGCGTTTCACCCGCGTCGCGGTGGTCCTTCCACGCGAGTTGCGTGACGAAACCCTCCACGGGCTCGTAGCCGCGCTTGCGCCAGAAGCCGTCGAGCGGCACGTAATCCACAGGGCGATCCGGGTGGTCGACCGGACGTATCACCGCGGCGAAAGTGGCCGCCGTCGCCCCGCACCTCACCGCCCGTCCCTCGCGGTGATCGAAGAAGGCGTGACCGATCCCCTGCCCGCGATATTCGGGCAGCAGGACGGATTCGCCGAAATAGAACAGGCGCGAAACGTCCAGCCCCCGCGCTTCGAAAGGCGCGCGGAACTCGGCCTTCTGGGCCGCCATCGGCGATGCCGTGGCCGCCCCGACGATCCGGTCGCCATCGCAGGCGGCAACGAGAATGCCGTCCGGTGCCTGCATGAATTCGTGCAGGTATTCCCGCTCGTAGACCTCGTCGCCATCATAGAGGTAGGGCCACGCGGCGAAGACCGTCATGCGCAGCGCCGCGAGGTCATCGACGGCCGCCAGAATCTCGTCCCCGGTCAGGGCACGGATCGAGAGGTTCATGCCGAAACCTGCGCCGTCCAATCGGCAAGGTTGTAGTAGACGCTGACGCGCGCGATCCGGCCGTCCACCACGTCGAAGAAGGCGCCAGCCGGCAGAATGTACTTCTGTCCATGCGCCTCCGGCAGACCTTCATCTGTTGCCAGGTATTCGCCATGCACCACGAATTCCGCCGCCGCGCGCGCGCCATCCTCGCTCGCCATGACGACGACATCGTCCAGCCTTTCGCGGTAGCAACGGGCCATGTGCCCCAGGAACGCGCGAAACGCGTCCTTCCCGTCGTGGCGGCCGCCCTGATTGATGTCGTGCGCCACGTGCTCGGCAAGGCAATCGAGCATGCCCTGCCCATCGCCGGCATTGAAAGCGGCGTAATAGCGCCGGATCAGGTCGAGGGTCTGTTGGCGGCTCATCGGATACCTCATGCAAAACTGACGATACCGGCCGGAGTACCGCCTGCCGCCGCGCTCGCCTATCCCCCGGACGGCAAAACACCGTTGCACTGCGGAGGGGAATGTGCCCCCGTTTGCTTTTGCGCCGGCTTGGACTATATGCCCGCTCGAACGCCCCGGCCGCGCAGTCGTTCACGCGACGCCATCGTGCCGGGGCTTGCTCTTTTACCCTTGCAAGGACGAATATGATGTCCCGTCGCCGCCAGATCTACGAGGGCAAGGCCAAGATCCTCTACGAAGGCCCTGAACCCGGTACCCTGATCCAGTATTTCAAGGACGACGCCACTGCGTTCAACGCGCAGAAGAAAGGCACGATCCAGGGCAAGGGCGTGATCAACAACCGCATCAGCGAGTATGTTTTCACCCGCCTCAACCACATCGGCGTGCCCAACCACTTCATCCGCCGCCTCAACATGCGCGAGCAACTCGTTCGGCAGGTGGAGATTATCCCGATCGAGGTCGTGGTTCGCAATGTCGCCGCCGGCTCGATCTCCAAGCGCCTCGGCATTCCCGAGGGCGAGCCGCTGCCGCACACGCTGATCGAATATTACTACAAGGACGACGCGCTGGGCGATCCGCTGATCGCCGAAGAGCACATCGCCTGCTTCGGCTGGGCCAACAACGAAGAGATGCAGGACATCTCCTCGATGGCGATCCGCGTGAACGACTTCATGTGCGGCATGTTCGCGGCGATCAACATCCGCCTGATAGACTTCAAGCTGGAATTCGGCCGCGTATGGGACGGCGAATACAGCCGGGTGATCCTCGCCGACGAGATCAGCCCCGATGGCTGCCGCCTGTGGGACATGGCGACCGGCGAAAAGCTCGACAAGGACCGGTTCCGCCGTGACCTTGGCGGCGAAGAAGAGGCCTATCAGGAAGTCGCCCGCCGTCTCGGCCTGCTGCAGGACGACAACGGCCCGAGCGAGGTCTTCGATCTTTCCAAGCACCGCAAGCTTCGCGGCAAGTAAACTCTCACCGAACGAGGCCAGGGGGCGGGATCGCAAGGAAAAGGCGATCCCGCCCCTTGTTATATCCGGCCGGCTGCGGCAGGTCTTGGGGCGATGAGAGCATTCCTGATCGCGCTCCTCCTGCTGGTGCTGCCGGCTCCGCTGGTCGCCAGGGAGGCCGCGCCCCCCGCCGAAGACCATTCCTGGGCTTTCGAAACCAGCGACATCCCCGTCGATCCGGCGTTCCGCTTCGGCCGTCTCGACAACGGGATGCGCTACATCGTGCGCAGCAATGCAACGCCGGCGGGCACCGCCGTGGTGCGGATGCTCGTCGAGACCGGCTCGCTCGACGAAAGTGACAGCGAACGGGGCTATGCCCACTTCGTGGAGCACATGGCCTTCAACGGCAGCAAACGCGTCCCCGAAGGGCAGATGGTGGCGTTGCTGGAACGCAACGGCCTGGCCTTCGGCGCCGACACCAACGCCTCGACTAGCTTCGAACGCACCGTCTACAAGCTGGACCTGCCGCGTAGCGATCCCGCGCTGCTCGATACCGCGCTCATGCTGATGCGGGAAACGGCCAGCGAGCTGAGTATCTCGCAAGAGGCGGTCGATCGCGAACGCGGCGTGATCCTGTCCGAAATGCGCGACCGCAATACCTTCAGCCTTCGCAACACGATGGACAGCATCGAATTCTTCTACCCGGGATCGCGCTATCTGCTGCGCATGCCGATCGGCACGGCCGAAACGCTCAACGCGGCAAGCGCCGCAAGCCTGCGGGCATTCTATGAGCGCGAATACGTGCCCGCGCACGTGACGCTCGTGGTCGTCGGCGACTTCGACGTGGCCCAGATCGTCACCGGCATCCAGCGCCATTTTGGCCACTGGCCGGCAGCGCCGTCCGAACCGCAACCCGATGCCGGGCCGATCGCGCGCAAGGACAAGGGGCGAACCGACATCTACGTGGATCCCGCCCTGTCGGAACGGGTCAGCGTGGTGCGCACCGGCCGCTGGCTCGAGGAGCCCGACAGCGTGGCGCAGCGCCAGGAAAACCTGCTGCGCTCGATCGGCTACGACATCGTCAACCGCCGCCTGCAGAGGCTTTCGCGGCAGGCCAATCCGCCATTCCGGGGCGCGGGCTTCGGCACCGGTGATGTCTTCGAGACGGCCCGCTCGACACGGCTGATCGTCGATACCGTGGACCGGCACTGGCGAGCCGGCCTGCTGGCCGCCGCAGTCGAATACCGCCGCGCCCTCGCCTACGGTTTCGCGGCATCCGAAGTGGCCGAGCAGGTTGCCTCGATCCGCAACGCGCTGGTCAACGCGGCGGGTTCGGCCGACACGCGATCCAACGCGACGCTGGCCGGTTCCGCTCTCGCCCTCGTCACCGACAGGACGGTGCCGTCCACGCCGCAGACCGTGCTCCAGCGGTTCGAGGCCTTCGCTCCGCGGATCACGCCCAAAGCGGTGCTGGCCGCGCTCAAGCGGGAGGTGATCCCCCTCAGGAAGCCGCTGATCCGCTTCGAAGGCCGCTTTGCCCCCGAAGGCGGAGAAAAGGCACTGCGCAAGACGTGGAAAGAAGCCACGAAAGCGGCGATAGATCGCGAGCTCGCTGCTGACGCAAGCGCCTTCGGCTACACCGATTTCGGGCCGGCCGGAAAGGTCGTGAGCGACCGGGTCGATCCGCGCCTCGGTATCCGCGAAGTGCGTTTCGCCAACGGCGTCATGCTCAATCTCAAGCGCACCGACATCGAACAGGACAAAGTGCGCGTCAGCGTCAGCATCGACGGGGGCGACATGCTCGATACCCCGAGCGATCCGCTCGCGACCGAAATGGTGAGCTATCTCGACGAAGGCGGCCTCGGCAAGCACAGCCGGGACGACCTCGAAACGATCCTCGCGGGGCGAACGGTCGGCTTCGGACTGCGCAGCGACGAAGCGAGCTTCGACGGCCTCTACCGGACCACGCCGCGCGACCTGCAACTGCAGCTCGAACTGATCGCCGCGCTCATCACCGATCCCGGCTATCGGTCGGAAGGACAGGTGCAATACCGCCAGCAGATCAACAACTACTTCGCCCGATTGCGCGCCACCCCCGACTCTGCCCTGCAGGCCGATCTGGGGGCGATCCTTTCCGGTGGCGATCCGCGCTTCAGCCTGCAGCCGGTGGAGACCTATCGCCGGCTCACTTACGCGAAACTCGGGCAGGAAATCGGCGACAGGCTCGCCCACGGCGCCATCGAAGTGGGCATCGTCGGCGACTTCGACGAGGATCAGGCGATAGCGCAGGTCGCCCGGACGCTGGGCGCCCTGCCCCCGCGCGAAACCTCGTTTCGCGATTATGCCGATCAGCCCCCCCGTCCCTTCACCAACGACCGCGACCCGCGTCTGATCCGCCACGGCGGCGCCCCCGATCAGGCCCTGCTGCGCCTGACCTGGCCGACCCGCGACGACAGCGATCCGGTCGAGACGCTCAAGCTCGAACTGCTCGAACGGGTCATCCGTATCGAACTGACCGACGAACTGCGCGAAGCGCTCGGAAAAGCCTATTCACCCTCGGCCAGCAGCTCGCTCTCGCGTCACTGGAAGGGGTACGGCGTGTTCTCGATCAACGCCTCGGTCGACGTCGCCGACGTTGCGGCGACGGGCAAGGCGATCGGCCAGGTGGTGCAGTCGCTGCGCTCGGCGCCGGTCAGCGAAGACCTGTTGCAACGCGCCCGTCAGCCTATGCTCGAAAGTCTCCAGAACGGCCTCAAGTCCAACGCCGGATGGCTCTCGCTGGTCGACCGCGCCCAGACCGAAAGCGAGCGCATCGATCGCTATCTCAAGGCCACGGGACGACTGGAGGCGCTGACCGCATCCGATGTTCAGGCCATGGCGCAGCGCTACCTCGGCCCGGCGGAAGGTATCGAAGTGCTCGTCCTGCCGGAAAGCGCGGAACTGCCGGCATCCTGACCGGCTGACGATCACGCGAGGACAGGGCCTCTGGTCCGGGGTGCGCAGACAAGTTCCGACCTGGAGGAATGCCCGCTACCGGCGAGGCCGGTGGGTGGGGGGGGGTGCGGTAACTTGAAATCCTCCCCTTCCGGGGGAGGTGGCTGTCACGAAGTGACTGACGGAGGGGGCGCGGTCGGGCGCAATGCTGGCGTGTGCAAACCCCCTCCACCGCCCTGCGGGCGGTCCCCCTCCCCCGGTGGGGGAGGATCGGCAACGTCCGTTTTGTCGGCGGCCCCGGAAAGACCGCTTTCGAATTAGAATCTTGAAAAACCGTCGCCTGCATTGATGTCAGAAATTCTCCGCGCGACCTTGCCATCGCGATCCGCTCAGCGCGCGTGATTGGGCCGGGTCGGCTTGCCCATTCGTTCGGCCCAGTCGACGATCAGCTCGTCGTAGAGGTTCTGGTCGATCAGATCGTACTTTTCGGGGAAGTTGCGGAACGCGTCCATGGCGCTCGCGACAGATCCCGTCTCCATCAGTTCGCGCGCCATCTTGAGATGGCCCACTGCCGCCGAGACCCAGCCCCAGCCCGTCGAGAGCGTGAACTGCGTATCGGGCAGGTTGAACCCGAGCGTGCAGACCGGGATGGTCATGTGCGGAATGACTTCCATCTGCTGTTCGGGCGGCGCGCTGGCGAAGACGATGGCGTCCGCCCCCGCCTCGGCATAGGCCTTGCCGCGCCTGATGGCCTCATCAATCGACCCGGTACCGCCGCCGCCGTTCTCGCTGGTGTAGAGCTCATCGCAGCGGGCGATGATGACGAGGCCCGAATCGCCTCGCGCCTTCACCCCCGCCTCGATCCGGCACTGCATCTCCTCAATCGGGCACAGCCCGTTGGCGTGCTTGGAGTGCTTGGGGTTCACCTCGTCCTCGACGTGATAGCCGGCGATTCCGGCGGCAACGTACATCTTGGTGAAGCGGTAGGCATCGGCCACCGTCTCGCCGAGGGTATCGGCGTCGGCGACGAGCGGAATGTTCATGGCCTGGGCGATGCGCCCGGCCTGGTCGATCTGCTCGATCTGGCTGAAGATGCCGTTGTCCGGAACGGCATAGTGGAACGCGGAGCAGGCGTGGCCGCCGAGGTAGGCCGCCTTGAACCCGACATGCTCGACAATCCGCCCGGTCAGTGCCGAATAGGCTTCGGCGGCAACGAAATGCTCGCCGCTCTCGATCAGCGCACGCAGCTTTTCTCCAGGTGTCGGCATCGTCTCGTCTCCCTCTGGTCGTCCAGATGAGGGCTTGCACGATAGCGGCAACGAGGCAAGACGGCGGCGCTCCCTCTCGCGGCGGTCGCTTCTGTTATCGTTGGGGCGCTTAAGTGGCTGAAACGGCGCCGACTGATTCGAGCACCGGGATCAGCTCGTCGAAGTGATCGATCACGGCACTGGCGCCCAGTTCGCGGACCGGCCTGTCGCAGAAGCCGAAGCTGACCGCTATGCAAGGCATCCCTGCCGCGGCGGCCGCGCCCGTGTCATACGTCGTATCACCGACATAGGCAGCACGTGCGCCCTCGCGCGGAACGCCTGCGCGATCGAGCATTTCGAACAGCAGGTCAGGCTTCGGCTTGGCCCTGCCCGGCCCCAGCGTGTCGCCGCCTATCACGGTATAGAAACGATCGGAAAGGCCGAGTTCATCGAATATCCGCACGGCCAGGCGCTCCAGCTTGTTGGTCACGACCGCAAGCTTCACGCCGCGCGCGGCAAGCCCGTCCAGCATCGCCTCTCCGCCGGGAAACAGCCGCGTCTCGACCGCGACGTTCGCCTCGTAGAACCTGAGCAGAATGCCGTGCAACTCATCCAGACGCTGCGCGCCGACACCGCCGCCCGTCACCTCGAGCGCCTTGACGAGCATTCGCTTCGCGCCGCCGCCGATGAGGGCGCGCACTTGTGAAGCGGGGATGCCGGGGCGGCCCTCGAACGCAATCGCGTGGTTCAGCGCGGCCGCGAGGTCGCCGTGGCTGTCGAGGAGGGTTCCGTCGAGGTCAAAACCCACGATTTCGAAGGGAAATGAAGTCATGTGCCCCTCAGTTAAGACTTGGTGTGGAAACCGCAACAATTTGCTGGCACATGGTCGCCATGACTACCGCCAGTACACCGCTTGCCATCATCGTCCTCGCCGCCGGCAAAGGCACCCGCATGAAGAGCGACCTGCACAAGGTGCTCCATCCGATCGCGGGCAGACCCATGATCGACCACCTGATGGCAAGCGCGCGGGAACTGACGCCGGAACGGCAGGTCGTCGTCGCGGGGCACGGGCGCGAACAGCTCGAAAAGGCGCTGGGCGCGCACGCGGCGATAGCGGTGCAGGAGCCGCAACTGGGCACCGGCCACGCCGTCCAGCAGGCCGAGGCAGCGCTGGCCGGCTTCGAGGGCGACGTGCTGATCCTCTACGGCGACGTGCCTTTCGTCCGCGCCGGGACCATGCGCGCCATGATCGAGCGGCTCCATTCGGACGATGCGCCCGCCGTGGTCGTGCTCGGCTTCGAGCCGGAAGATCCGCTGCAATACGGGCGCATCCTCGCGCACGACGACGGGCGTATCGCGATGATGGTCGAATACAAGGATGCCAGCAAGGAGCAGCGCGCCTGCCGCCTGTGCAATTCGGGGCTGATGGCGGTGAAGTCGGCCGACCTGTTCAGCATGCTTGCCAAGGTGGGCAACGACAATGCCCAGGGCGAATACTACCTGGTCGATGTCGTCAACATCGCCACGCTGGAAGGCCGGCACTGCGCCGTCATCACCACCGACGATCCCGACGAGGTGGGCGGCATCAACAGCCGCGGCGAACTCGCCGAGGCCGAGGCACGCTGGCAGAAAAAGCGCCGCGTGCAGGCCATGGCCGACGGTGCGACGCTGATCGCGCCGGAAACCGTATTCTTCGCCTGGGACACGCAGCTCGGCCGCGACGTCACCATCGAACCCAACGTCGTCTTCGGCCCCGGCGTCACGGTTGCCGACGATGTCGTCATTCATGCCTTCTCGCACCTCGCTGGCGCGACCCTGGAAAGTGGTGTCGAGGTCGGGCCTTACGCCCGCCTGCGCCCCGGCGCGGTGCTCAAGTCGAAATCGAAGGTCGGCAATTTCGTCGAAGTCAAGAAGGCGGTGCTGGGCGAAGGGGCCAAGGCCAATCACCTGACGTACCTCGGCGATGCCGAGATCGGTGCCGGCGCCAACATCGGCGCGGGTACGATTACCTGCAACTACGACGGCTACTTCAAGCACAAGACCATAATCGGCGAGCGCGCCTTCATCGGCTCGAACAGCGCCCTCGTTGCGCCGGTGAAGATCGGCGCGGACGCCATCGTCGCCGCCGGAAGCGCGGTGACACGCGACGTGGCCGACGGAGAACTTCGCATGGTGCGCGGGGACCAGCTCGTGAAACCCGGCTGGGCAGACCGGTTCCACGACGCCATGAAAAAGAAGAAGGCCGAACAAGACAAGTAAAGTCCAGCGGCGCGCCGGCCTGCACGGCGGCGCCCACGCTTTTCACCACGACGGAGTCATCATGGCAAGCAGCCCCTGGAGCCACACCCGCAGTTCGTCGGTTTCCGACGACGTCGATTTCGAGATCAAGGGACAGGAACTCCAGTTCGTCGAAATCGAACTCGATCCGGGCGAGAGCGCGGTGGCCGAGGCCGGAGCGATGGTCTGGAAGGACGCCACGATCGAGATGTCGACGGTATTCGGCGACGGTTCCGGCGGTCAGGGGAGCGGCTTCATGGGCAAGCTGCTCGGTGCCGGAAAGCGCCTCGTCACCGGCGAAAGCCTGTTCACCACCGTTTTTACCCATCAAGGGCAAGGCAAGGCGCGCGTCGCCTTCGCCGCCCCGGTGCCGGGCGCGATCCTTCCGATCAAGCTGGACGATGTCGGCGGCCGCCTGATCTGCCAGAAGGACGCCTTCCTTGCCGCCGCGCGCGGCGTTTCGATCGGCATTCATTTCCAGCAACGGATCATGACCGGGCTGTTCGGCGGCGAAGGCTTCATCATGCAGAAGCTGGAAGGCGATGGCTGGGTCTTCGTGCAGATGGGCGGAACCGTGGTCGAGCGCGAACTCGCCCCCGGCGAGGAACTGCACATCGATACCGGCTGCGTCGCGGCCTATACGTCCGGCATTGATTTCGACGTGATCCGCGCCGGCTCCGTCAAATCGATGATCTTCGGCGGCGAAGGCGTGTTCTTCGCCCGCCTGCGCGGTCCCGGCAAGGTCTGGATACAGTCGCTACCCTTCTCGCGGCTTGCCGGACGCATGCTGGCGGCGGCCGGCTCGCGCGGCGGACAGAACCGGGGCGAAGGCTCTATTCTCGGCGGCTTCGGCAACATGCTCGACGGCGATTAGGGCCTTTCAGGGTCTTTCCGGGCCGGATTAGTACGATTTTCTCACTTGTACCGTTGGCCGCGTGCTGCAACAGCCGGCCATCGGCAGACTACAGGGGCAGCGTTCTCTCTCATGTGTGGAATTATCGGCATCGTCGGCAAGGAAGAAGTCGCAGAGCGCTTGGTCGACGGCCTCAGACGCATGGAATACCGCGGCTATGACAGCGCCGGCGTATGCACGGTGGAAGATGGCCGGCTCGTCCGCCGCCGCGCCGAGGGCAAGCTGCTCAACCTCGTGAGGGAACTGGCGCAGAACCCCGCGCCGGGCCTGATCGGCATCGCCCACACGCGCTGGGCGACGCACGGCGCACCCACCGCCGCCAACGCCCATCCCCACGCGACCGAAGAACTCGCGCTCGTGCACAATGGCATCATCGAGAACTTCCGCCCCTTGCGCGAAGGGCTCGAGGCGCGGGGCCGCACGTTCGAGAGCCAGACCGACACCGAAGTCGTCGCCCATCTCGTCTCCGAACAGGTCGAGGCAGGCCTGTCGCCCGAGGACGCGGTGAAAGCGGTCCTGCCGCAGCTTCGCGGCGCCTTCGCGCTTGCCATAGCTTTCCGCCGCTACCCCGACATGCTGATCGGCGCCCGCCTCGGCTCGCCGCTCGTCGTCGGCTACGGCGACGGCGAGACATATCTGGGCTCGGACGCGCTCGCCCTCGCCCCGCTGACGCAGAAGATCTCGTATCTGGAGGAAGGCGACTGGGTCGTCATCACCCGCGAAGGTGCGCGCATCCACGATGCCGACAACAATCCCGTCGAGCGCGAGGTGGTGACCTCGGGCGCCTCTGCCGTGGCGATCGAGAAGGGCAATTATCGCCACTTCATGCAGAAGGAGATCTTCGAGCAGCCGACCGTGGTGGCTCAGACCCTGCGCAGCTACATCCGGCAGGTGGACCAGTCGGTCGCCCTGCCCCAGATCGATTTCGACGTTACCGGCGTGAGCCGCATAACTATCGTCGCCTGCGGCACCAGCTTCTATGCCGGCATGGTCGCCAAGTACTGGATCGAGCACTTCGCGCGCCTGCCGGTCGACATAGACGTAGCAAGCGAGTTTCGCTACCGCGAGCCGGTGCTCGAACCGGGCGGGCTTGCCCTGTTCATCTCGCAATCGGGCGAAACCGCCGACACACTCGCGGCGCTGCGCCACTGCAAGGACGCGGGGCAGAAGATAGCCGTTGTGGTCAACGTGCCGACCAGCACCATGGCGCGCGAGGCGGACCTGCTGCTGCCCACCCACGCCGGGCCGGAGATCGGCGTCGCCTCGACCAAGGCCTTCACCTGCCAGCTCGCGGTGCTCGCCGCCCTGGCCGCGCATCTCGCCGTCAAGCGTGGACACATGGACCGCGCCGAAGAGACCGAAATCGTCAAGCATCTCCTCGAAGCGCCGGCCTGCCTCAACGCCGCGCTCGCCTACGACGAGGATATCGCCGAGATGGCCCACCTCATCGCTCCGGCTCGCGACGTGCTCTACCTGGGCCGCGGCCCGGACTATCCGCTGGCGCTGGAGGGTGCGCTCAAGCTCAAGGAAATCAGCTATATTCACGCGGAGGGCTACGCCTCGGGCGAAATGAAGCACGGCCCTATCGCGCTGATCGACGATGCGGTTCCAGTCGTGGTCATCGCGCCCTCGGGTCCGCTCTTCGAGAAGACCGTCAGCAACATGCAGGAAGTGCGCGCGCGCGGCGGCAAGGTCGTGCTGATCTCGGACCGGGACGGTATCGATGAGGCCGGAGACGGCTGCATCGCGACCATCGAGATGCCCAAGGTCCACCCGCTGATCGCACCGCTAGTCTATGCCGTGCCGGTGCAACTGCTCGCCTACCACGTCGCCTGCGTGAAAGGCACCGACGTCGACCAGCCACGCAACCTTGCGAAGAGCGTGACCGTCGAATAGCGGCCCGGGTCTTCAATTCAGACAAGGCCGGCCGTATTTGCATCTGTGTTCGCCGGTGCTTTACTCCGTAATAACCCTCAGTCGGTTATAGCGGCGGCGTGAAGAAACCATCCACCGCCAGCGCTCTGCCCAAAGAGCTGCCCATCCCTGCCGTCCTGGGCCTGACCGATCCAGACGAAGGCGACTGGGCACGGCTGCGGGGCATCCAGTATTCCTGCCTCGGCCACTCGACTTTCGCGCGGATCGCCACGCAGGTTGCCGCGATGCTGGCCGTGGCCGCCCTCGTCCTGGGGCAGGTCCACCCGGTCATCGTCGCCGCCTGGGCGGTGATTGCCGCTACAACGCTGTGGCGCGGCGTCAGGATAGACCGGTCGCTGATCGATGCGGATCGCAGGCGCATTTCACGGGATGAAGTCAATGCCCAGATGATCTGCTCCGTCCTCAACGGTCTGGCATGGTCGGTCCCGCTCGGCGCCTTCGGGTTCTTCGTCGACACCGAAACGCAGGTGAAACTCTGGGTGGTGCTGGCCACGCTGATGACAGCCTCGGCGGTCCTGCTACCCGCTGTACCGCTGGGAACGTTGCTATTCACCTGCATTGCCGGCGGGTCTGCGATCGTATTCTTCCTCTCTTCCGGCATGTTCGACATGGTCGCCGTCAGCGTCGTGTTTTCCGGCATCGTGATCGCCGCGGCCATAGAAAGCGCGCGGCGTCACATCACCACCAAGGTCGCGGAAGCCGGGATTATCGAGAAAGACGAAGTCGTCTCCATGCTCCTTCGCGAATTCGAGGAGGGAGAAGCCGACTGGCTCTGGCAGATCGACACCTCGCGCCGTGTCCGCTCCGCCTCGCCGCGCTTTGCCTTTGCCCTGGGCATGGAGACAGCGGAGATCGAGGGGATGCCCCTCATCCAGCTCATCGCCGGCTCGGCGTGGGAAAGCGGACAGTTTTCCAGCAGCCTGCGCGACCTTGCCGAGCGTCTCAAGCAGCGCGAGAACTTCTCCAACCTACTGGTACGCGTGACGATTCACGGACGGTCGCGCTGGTGGGAACTGTCGGGCACGCCAAAGTTCGACGAGAACGGCAATTTCGACGGCTTTCGCGGCGTCGGCTCGGATGTGACCGAAGCCCGCGAGAATTCGGACAAGATCGCCTGGCTCGCACGGTACGATACGCTGACCGGACTCCCCAACCGCCTGATGCTGACCGAGACCTTGGGCGAAGCCCTGACTTATGCCGAGAAGTGGCGCACCCGCTGCGCCCTCCTGATGATAGATCTCGATCGCTTCAAGTCGGTCAACGATTCGCTCGGCCACCTCGTCGGCGACCAGTTGCTGGCGCGCGTCTCGGAGCGGCTCAAGGAACTGATGACCGACAACGAACTGTGCGGCCGTCTGGGCGGTGACGAATTCGCCATCGTCATTCGCGATGCCAGCGACCTGCAACATGTCGAGTGCGTTGCGGAGCGCGTGATCCAGCGGCTTTCACAGCCCTATGAGGTCGATCACCATACACTCTACGTCGGCGCTTCAGTCGGTTCGGCGATCGGGCCGCGTGACGGCTCCACGGTAGAGACGCTGATGCGCAACGCGGACCTTGCGCTCTACCGCTCCAAGGACACCGGCGGCAACGCGCATTGCACCTTCGAACCCGCCCTCCACGCCCATGCCGAGGAACGCCGCAAGCTCGAAGTCGCGCTGCGCCACGCGCTCGAGCGCAAGGAATTCGAGCTGGTCTACCAGCCCGTCGTCGCCGCTGACACGGAAGGCGTCGTGAGCTTCGAGGCCCTGCTGCGCTGGAACAGCAAGGAACACGGAAGCGTGTCTCCGGTGAAGTTCATTCCGCTGGCCGAGGACACGCGCCTGATCGTGCCCATCGGCGAATGGGTCCTGCACCAGGCATGCCGGGAAGCGATGAACTGGCCCGAGCATGTGCGTGTGGCAGTCAACGTTTCAGGCGAGCAGTTGCTGGAGCAGAACTTCGTTGCCCGCGTCGTCTCCGCCCTGACGCAAAGCGGCCTCAAGGCCAGCCGCCTCGAGGTGGAGGTCACCGAAAGCATCTTCCTGCGCGATACGGCCAAGGCCAATGCCGCGCTGGAGCAAGTGATGGCACTGGGCTGCAGCGTCGCGCTCGACGATTTCGGGACGGGCTATTCCTCGCTCGGCTACCTGCGCAAGCTGCGGTTCTCGACGATCAAGGTCGACCGAATGTTCGTTCAGGGCGCCGCGACGGGCAATCCGGAAAGTCTGGCCATCATCCGCGCCGTCGTCGCCATGGCCGACAGCCTGGGCATGTCGACCACCGCCGAAGGCGCGGAAACGCAAGCGGAGGTCGACATCATCCGCCAGCTCGGCTGCCGCAAGATCCAGGGATATTTCTTCGGTCGCCCGATGTCGGCAGCCGATGCCCTGGCACTGTTCCGCGATTCAACCCGGCTTACGAACCAAACCGCGGCCTAGGCCCCGACCAGCGCTTTCATCGCACTTTCGAACAGCGCCCGGCCGTCCGTGCCGCCATGCGTCGCTTCGATCGCCCGCTCAGGGTGCGGCATCATGCCGAGCACGTTTCCGGCACCGTTGAGCACACCCGCGATCTGGCGCGACGAACCGTTGACGTCCTCCGCGTAGCGGAAGGCCACCCGGCCCTCGCCTTCGAGGCGGTCGAGCGTCGCTTCGTCGGCGAAGTAGTTTCCGTCATGGTGGGCGACGGGAATCAGGATTTCCTGCCCGGCCTCATAACCGCTGGTAAACAGCGACTGCGCATTCTCGACCCTGAGCTTCACGTCGCGGCAGACGAAGCGGATCACCGAATTGCGCAGCAACGCTCCCGGCAGCAGACCGCTCTCGGTCAGGACCTGAAAGCCGTTGCAGACACCCAGCACGGGCACACCGCGGTTGGCGGCTTCCACCACGGCGCGCATGATCGGCGAGCGCGAGGCGATCGCGCCGCAGCGCAGATAGTCGCCGTAGGAAAAGCCGCCCGGCAGCGCGATGAAGTCGAGCCCCTCGGGCAGGTCGGCGTCGCCGTGCCAGACGCGAAGCGGCGCGGTGCCGGAAACCTTCTCCAGCGCCACCGCCATGTCGCGGTCGCAATTGGAGCCGGGAAAAGTGACGACGGCGCAGCAGAAGGTCATGTGGCGACCTTTTCGATGCGGTAGTTCTCGATCACCATGTTGGCGAGCAGCTTGCGGCACATGTCGTCGAGCGCCTCATCGGTGACGCTGTCCGCCACATCGAGTTCGATCAGGCGCCCTGCCCGCACTTCGTTGACGCCCGAGAAGCCGAGTCCTTCGAGCGAATGGTGGATCGCCCGACCCTGCGGATCGAGGACACCGGGCTTGAGGCTGACGTGGACGCGGACTTTCATCGCGGAAGGCCTTTCGCTTGGGCGGTCTGGTCAAGGCGGTCATCGAGACTCGCCGGATTCGTTTCGCACCGCCTATGGCGCCGGGAGCGCGCGGGAGCAAGCGGCAGAGCGCCATATGGTGCATCGCGCTTTGCAATTGAACCGCACCGACGAACCTGCCATTTCGCCTGACGTTCATCGGAAAACGCGCCAAGCCGGAGTGCCGCGACATGACTATCTCCTTCGAAGGACAGGTCGCAATCGTGACCGGTGCCGGCAATGGCCTCGGCCGCGCCTACGCGCTCGAACTCGCGCGGCGCGGTGCGAAAGTCGTGGTCAACGACATCGGCGGCACGCGCGACGGAACGGGCCAGTCCGACGCGGCCTTGTCCGTGGTCGAGGAAATCCGCGCCGCCGGCGGTGAAGCTGTGCCCGATGGCGGCGACGTTTCGGACTTTGCGCAGATGGAAGCGATGGCGGCGCGCGCGAAGGAGCAATGGGGCGCCGTCCATATCCTGATCAACAATGCCGGCATCCTGCGCGACCGCACGTTCGCCAAGATGGACCCGGCCGATTTCGAGCTGGTCGTACGCGTCCACCTCATCGGCAGCGCCTTCGCCACCAAGGCGGTGTGGGAAACCATGCGCGAGCAGGGATACGGCCGCGTGCTGATGACGACGTCCGCTTCGGGGCTCGGCGGCAATTTCGGCCAGGCCAACTACGGCGCGGCCAAGGCGGGCGTGCTCGGGCTTGCCCGCACGCTCCGGATGGAAGGCGCCAAGCACGACATCCGCGTCAACTGCATCGCACCGACCGCCGGCACCCGCATGACCGCCGACATCTTTCCGGACGAGGCCTACAAGGCCTTCGAACCCGAAGCGGTGGTCCCCGCCGCCCTGTTCCTTGTCTCGAAGGACGCGCCCAGCGACGCAATCGTCGCGGCCGGCGGCGGCGTGTTCCAGAGCGCCTTTATCACCATGAACGAAGGCGTGCTGCTACCGGAGGGCGAACGCACGGTGGAAGGCTTCGCCAAGGCGTGGGACCGCATCCGCGACCGGCGCGGTGATCGTGTGCTGGAGAACGGCATGGAGCAATCGCACCACGCGCTGTCGATGCTGTTGAAATCGCAGGGCTAAACTCTGGCAAGGCGGATTGACGCGAATGCCTCGTCCGGCCAAGCTTCACTTGGCGCGTAGGGGAATCTCCAAGTATGTCTAGCTATCTTGCTAAGCGCGACAGCGCACGGCTAACGACATTGTCGCGCGTCGCGCAGGTATCGATTGCTATTTACATTCTGGTCTGGATTGTCGTGGCCGCCATAAGCGGCTGGATGTTGAGCATCGTCATGACCGAACCGTATGGTCAGGCGTGGTACATCGCCTTTGGTGTGCGCAGCGTTGCGATGGGGATCGGCATTCTCTTCTTCGTCGCCAGCGTACCTCCGATCCTTGCCTGGTTTCACAAGAGCCTTGCCAACTTGCACGACGCGGGCCTTTCCGGACTTTCGGTTCGTCCCGGGTGGTCCGTCGGCAGTTTCTTCGTCCCGGTGGCAAACCTGTTCGTACCATTTCTTGCCATGCGAGAACTCTGGAATCGGAGCCACGGCGAGGACGAATGGCAGGCCAAGGCGAGTGTCAGCGAGATCACGATCTGGTGGACATGCTACCTCGCGGGAACGCTGCTGGTCAGCTTTGTGACCTGCATCTCGCTATTTAATATCTTCACGAACGCCGGAATCGTGACGCCGGTCGGTGTCAACCCAGCACTTGAACTGACCGGAGTTTCGCTGTGGTGTATCTCCGCGCTGTTTCTGTTCCGCATAATCGGCAAGATCACCAAGGCTCAACAATCGCTCGCGGATGAACGACTGACGTTCGCCTGATCACCCCTCGACCACCTTCAGCAGCCTGCGCTCGAGCGGGCTCAGCACCCCGGCCAGTTCGTGGCCGCGCTTGAGTATCTGCCCGGCCTCGCCGAACAGCGTCCACATGCCCTGCTTGCCCCGCAGCGAGGGGCGTTTTTCTACGCGGGCGTGGGGGCGTTCGGCAGCGCGTCGGAAGGCGCAGAAGCTGGCGGCATCCTTGCCGAAGTCCATCGCATAGTCGCGCCACATCCCAGCGGCGACCATGCGGCCGTAGAGATCGAGAATGCGCGTCAGTTCCAGCCGGTCAAAGCCGACCTGCAGCAGCCCGCGCCGGGGGAACGCTACGACACTGCCGGGAAGCGAATTCGATCCTGCCGGACCCGCCGCCATCCAGGTCAGACGCCCTTGCAGGCAGGCTCGGACGACTTGGCGGCCTCACGCTCCGCCATCAGCGCCTCCACCTGCGCGCGCAGAACCTCGATCTGCTCTTCCAGTTCGTCGACGCGCTGGTTGGGAGCCGGTTCGCACGGTTCCTTGCAGGGCGTGCCGTAAGGCATAAATTCCTTGGCATAGGTTTCGGCCCCGACCAACGTCGAGCGGGCCTTGACGCCGATCATCGTCGCGCCTTCGGGCACGTTCTCGGTCACGACCGCGCTGGCGCCGATACGCGCGCGCTTGCCGATCGTGACGGGGCCGATGATCTGCGCGCCCGAACCGACGATGACGTTGTCCTCCAGCGTCGGGTGGCGCTTGCCGCCCTTGCCATTGGTCGGGTTCGATCCGCCCAGCGTGACGCACTGGTAGATCGTCACGTTGTCGCCGATCTCGGCCGTCTCGCCGATCACGGTGAAACCGTGGTCGATGAAGAAATTCCTGCCGATCGTGGCGCCGGGATGAATGTCGATTGCGGTCAGAAAACGCGAGAGGTGGTTTACCGCGCGCGCCAGAAAGAACAGCCGCGCCCTGAACAGGCGATTCGCGACCCGGTGCCAAAACAGCGCCCAGACACCGGGATAGAGCAGCACTTCCCAGCGCGAACGCGGCGCGGGGTCGCGCGCCACCACGGAATCCAGATAGCGGACAAGTTTACCCAGCATTGTCCGAATCTCCCATCAAAAGGCCCGAAAGGCAAGCTCCGCGAGGCGAAGCTAATTGTCTAAATCCTTCTGCGCGCCGCCTTTAGTCTCGATCAGGGCGTCGCGCCAGATGGCCATTGTCGGTGCCTGTTTACGCTCCAGACTGAGCCGGTCGACCGTTTCAACCAGCCGTTCAACCCCCAGATGGCTACGTTCGCACCGGGGTACAAGATAATCGGTTGCGGAATGGTCAAGAACGAGGCCGCGCATTTCCGCGTGGATTTCCATCAGCGCCGCCAGCATCTCGTCGTCCGGCTCCCCGATTTCGAGATCGAGCGCGGCGCCCAGGCGGGAGCGCAGGTCCGGCAGGGCGATGCGCCAGTCGCCCTCGCCGCTCCCAAGCCGCCGGTTGCTGACGATCAGCAGCGGCTGGCCCGTCTCCTGCGCGCGGTTCCAGCGGTGGAACAGGTCGTCCTCGCCCGCGCGCTCGGCATTGTCGACCGCGTCGCCGAGTCCCGTATCCACGAACCAGCGCGCCAGCAGCGACTTGCCCGAGCGCGCCGGGCCGGTGAGGATCGCGGTGCGGAAAGGCCATTGCCCCGGTTCGGACAAGGCATCGAGCACCGCCGCATTGGCATTGCCCACGACAATGCGCGGCGGACTGTCGCTCGCGGGGGAAAGCGGTAGTGCGATCTGCCTCATGGCGAGTGCCCTGCCTAGCGGCTGATCCTCAGGGTGCCATTGGCGCTCGAAACGTCCCAGCCCTGACCTTTCAACGCAGCCGCCAGCCTCTCGGTTCCGCCCGCCACCGACACGCGCATCACCGAAGTACCGCCGATTGCGAGGCTGACCGTCGCCGCACCGCGGACACCGGGCACGCCGCGAACTGCCGCCAGCGCGGCATCGACGGCGGCAGCATTGGGCGTGGCGAACTGCACCGACACGGTTTCGACCACGCCGGAAACGGCGCCCTCGGTCGCAACCGTGGGGGGCGCCTGCGGCGTCGCGGCCACCGTCGGCACGCCCTGCGGGACCATCTTCCGGCGCAGTTCCTCGAAGGCGCTGTCCAGCGCGGCGCCCGCGGCCTGGAGAGTCGGATCGGGCCGCAGCAGGCCCCGCTCGAGCCCGTCGCGATAGATACCGTCGATGCGGCTGACCGCCTGTTCGAGCATCGCCGGCACCTGCTCCTCGCTGGGGGCGGTGAGAACGAAGCTGGCGAGAAACGTGTTGTCGGGGCCGTGGCGGGCAGTGAAAGTGCCCCTGACCGGGCCTCCCGGCCACTGCCGCTCCAGTCGCGCGACAGGGATCACGACGTCGGCCGCCTCAAACTGGTTGAGCACGTTGCGCCACCACAGGCGGCTGCGCCGCCCTGGCTGTCCGGCCGTGAGAATCAGCGATTCGCCGCCCGCGCCCACCGGCCGCACGTAATCGATCGTGCTCTGCGCCGCCTGAAACTCGGCCCAGGCGCGCTGCCACGGGCCGCGCACTTCGAAGACCTGGCGCACGCCGCCGGAATAGAGCACCGGGATCACCAGGAGCGGAGCCGAGCGAATCGCCGCGCCGCCACCGCCGACGAACTGCCCCGCCTTCGCCTTGTCGAAGATCACGCCGAGCGTCGCGATATAGCGATGCTCACCGATCTGCTCGCGCTCGATGACAATGGAGGAAACCATCGCGTCGATCGATTCGAGCGGCATGTCCGGCCCGCCCAGCTTCTTCCAGGCTTCCTTCTGGGCCTGTTTCCAGCCGGCGATGCGCGCTTCGGCCCCGGTCTTGCCGGTGACGTTGACCTTGATCCCGTTGACCTGGATGTCCTCGGAATTGGCGAGCGGCGCGATACCGCGATCGCCCTCTATCTGCGCCACGAGCGCGGTTCCGCCGACCACGGCAAGCGCCAACGCGGCCAGGCCTGCCAGCACAAGGCCCCTGCGCCTCGCCGTGCCAGGAAGCGAACCGACGCGGCCGAGCCGCCAAAATCTGTGGGAGGTTGTCATCGCCATTGTCAAAGCCGGGGCCTTTTGCCCAAACGGCGATGGAAATCCAAGTCGTAAAGCGATAGGGGCGCGCAATGTCCGACGATAAGAGCTATTCGTATGAGCAGGCCGGCGTGTCGATCGCCGCCGGCAATGCCCTCGTCAAGGCCATCGCCCCGCTGGCGAAAGCGACCGCGCGCCCCGGCGCCGACGCGGACCTCGGCGGCTTCGGCGGCTTCTTCGATCCGCGCGCGGCCGGGTACAAGGACCCGCTGCTGGTGGCCGCCAACGACGGCGTCGGCACCAAGGTCAAGCTCGCCATAGACCATGACCGGCACGACCACATCGGTATCGACCTCGTCGCGATGTGCGTGAACGACCTTATCGTCCAGGGCGCCGAGCCCCTGTTCTTCCTCGACTACTTCGCCACCGGCAAGCTGGAGAACGGCGTCGCCGAGCGCGTCGTGGCCGGCATTGCCGAGGGCTGCAAGATGTCGGGCTGCGCGCTGATCGGTGGCGAGACGGCGGAAATGCCGGGCATGTACGCCGCCGGCGACTATGACCTCGCGGGATTCTGCGTCGGCGCCGTGGAGCGCGGCGAGCAGCTTACCGGCGACAAGGTTTCGAGCGGCGACGTGCTGCTTGGCCTTGCCTCCTCCGGCGTTCACTCCAACGGCTATTCGCTGGTGCGGCGCCTTGCCGAGGACAAGGGCTGGAAGCTCGACCGCCCGGCCCTGTTCGATCCCGAAGTGCTGCTGATCGACGCGCTGATCGCGCCCACGCGAATCTACGTGAAGAGCCTGCTGCCCTTCATCCGCTCGGGACGAATCCACGCACTCGCCCACATCACCGGCGGCGGGTTACTCGAGAACATCCCGCGCGTCCTGCCCGATGGCCTCCACGCGCGCATCGAGGCAAGCGCCTGGCTCCAGCCGCGCCTGATGGCCTTCCTCCAGGCCCAGGGCCACATCGAGCCGGCCGAGATGGCGCGCACCTTCAACTGCGGCATCGGCATGGTCCTGGCCGTCAGAGCCGACGATGCCGCCGCGCTGCAGGGCGAGCTTGAAGCCGCGGGCGAGACGGTTTTCGTGATCGGCGCCATCGAACCGGGCGAAAAGGGCTGCACCGTGCAGGGCAAGGCCGAGGTCTGGTCCGCGCGGGAAAACTGGGAGGCGGTCCACCTTGCCTGACCGGGCAAAAGTCGCCGTCCTCATCTCCGGCAGCGGCACCAACATGGCGGCGCTGCTCTACGCCAGCCGCGACGAGTCCTGCCCCTACGAGATCGTGCTGGTGGCGTCCAACGACCCGGCGGCCAAAGGTCTCGCGCTTGCCGAAGCCGAAGGCGTTTCGACTTTCGCCCTCTCGCACAAGGGCATGACGCGCGCCGCGCATGACACTGCAATGGATAGGGCGATCCGCGAATCGGGTGCGCAATGGATCGCGCTCGCCGGTTACATGCGCATCCTGACGCCCGAGTTCGTGGCCGCGTGGGAAGGCCGCATGGTCAACATCCACCCCTCGCTGCTACCCAGGTACACCGGACTCCATACGCACCAGCGCGCTCTTGACGCCGGCGACCTGCAAGGCGGCGCGACCGTCCATCTCGTCACGTCCGAACTCGATGACGGCCCGATTCTCGGCCAGATTCCCGTGGCGATCGTTTCCGGCGACACGCCCGAGAGCCTCGCCGCGCGCGTGCTGATCGCCGAGCACCAGCTTTATTCGCGCTGCCTCGCCAAACTGGTGACGCGTGAAAAGAGCCCGGAATGGCTACTGGAGCGCGTGCGCGAAAAGGCCATGGCCATGCCTGAGGCGGACGAAACCCTCAGTCACGGAATGCCCTGCTTCGGCATCGTCAAGGGCAAGAAGTTCGCCTATTTCAGCCGCGACCACCACGGCGACGGCCGGATCGCGCTGCTGGTCAAGATCAGCGGCGTCGACGAGCAGATCATGCTCATCGAGCAGGACGAGCGGCGTTACTTCCGCCCCGCATACTTCGGCGACGGCTGGATAGGCATTCGGCTCGACATCGAGGGGACCGACTGGGATCTCATCGGCGAGCGCCTCGCGCGAAGCTGGCGGTCAGTGGCGCCGCGGCGGCTGACCGCGCTGATGGATGCTGCCGACGGGTTCTGATCAGACCTCGGAATAGTCGACCAGCGGCCGGCTTTCGCGCGTGCCGCGATAGTGCTTGTCCGGATCGTTCGGATCGCCGGCGATCATCACATGGTCGTCGTGGACTTCGACCAGGGTGCCGACGAAGGGGAACCCTTCGAGGCTGCCATTGACGCGAAAGCTCACGGTATCGCCGACCTTGAACGTCTTCTCGTCGAAGTTGAACTCGAACGGACAGGCTTCTCCCGCCTCACCCATGTCTTGCATTGAACGTCTCCCTCGCGAGGGAGTCTAGCGCAATGAAACGTGCTCGATCAAATGCAAAGGTGCGCTCGGCACCTCGACACGCGCCATCCCCGAAGTCAGCAGGGCCGCGATGAATGATACCCCTGCAGCGATCACGAATGTCTTCCCGTTCATGAAGAACTCCCATCCTCGATTGAAATGTCATGCGATGGGCGACCACTGACCGTCAGTTAGCCATGACCGGCGCCGGGCTGCAAAAGAAAAGGCCGCCCAAACGGGCGGCCTCCGGCATTCTTAACAAGAATTAACCCAAATTCAGCCGACGATCTCTTCCGGCTTGAAGAAGTAGGCGATTTCGATCGCGGCGTTCTCATCCGAATCCGAACCGTGGACCGAGTTCGCCTCGATCGATTCGGCATAGGACTTGCGGATCGTGCCCTCGGCGGCATCGGCCGGGTTGGTGGCGCCCATCACGTCGCGGTTGCGCTTCACCGCGTCCTCGCCCTCAAGCACCTGCACCACAACCGGGCCGGAGACCATGAAAGAAACGAGATCGTTGAAGAAGGGCCGCTCCTTGTGGACCTCGTAGAAACCCTCGGCCTGTTCCTTGCTCATCTGGATGCGCTTGGATGCGACGACGCGCAGGCCCGCCTCTTCCAGCATCTTGGTGACGGCGCCGGTCAGGTTGCGGCGGGTGGCGTCGGGCTTGATGATCGAAAAGGTGCGGGTAACCGCCATGGCTCATTGTTCCTTGCGAATTGTGTTATGCGAAGTCGGGCGCGCCCCTAGCCGGGAACGCTCCGGACCGCAAGCACCGGGCATCAGCCGGCCTGGACCCAGCGGCCGCCTTCCTGCTTCCAGTAAAAGTGTTCGACGCCCTCACGGCCGCGCAGATCGCGCCAGACCCCGCGCGCCTGCTGCACGGTGGCATCGCCGAACAGATAGAACGTACGCGCGAAAGGCGTGTCCCCTTCGCGCCACTGGCCATCTGCAATGGCAAGGAACCGCGCGCCATTGGCGGGTTCGGCCCGGTCGGAGAGCAGGATCGGCTGGCGCTCTTCCTGCCCTTCGCCGGCCTCGCCGTTGGCAAGAAAGGCCTCGGCGCCCGCGGACCACAACGCCTGCCGAATCCGCTGGCGCTGCTCGCCGTCGGCCGAGACGACGAGCAGCCGCTCGCCCGAGGCGATCACCTTGCCCGCGATCAGCGGTAGGGCCACTTCGGCGGGATCGCGGCTGAGCTGGTAGAAATCGACCCGCATCGGCCGCGCCCCCCCCCCCTTAACCTTCGAGAGTGTCGCGCACGAAGCGGTCGAGCAGACGCACGCCGAAGCCGGTGGCCCCCTTGTCCCAGGTCGCGCCCGGCTTGTCGGCCCAGACCATGCCCGCGATGTCGAGATGCGCCCAGGGCGTTTCGTTCTCGACGAAGCGCTGGAGGAACTGCGCCGCCGTGATCGAACCTCCGAAACGGGTGCCGATATTTTTCATGTCGGCAATCGGGCTGTCGAGCTGCTTGTCGTAGGCCGGCCCCATCGGGAAGCGCCAGAGCCTGTCGCCCGACGCGTCGCCGGCGGCCGAAAGCGCGGCGGCAAGCTCGTCATTGTTCGAAAAGAGCCCCGCATATTCATGCGCCAGCGCGGCGATGATCGCCCCCGTCAGCGTCGCGAGGTCGACGATCTTCGCCGGGGCGTATTCACGCTGCACCCATGTGATTGCATCGCACAGCACGAGCCGCCCTTCGGCGTCGGTATTGATGACTTCGATGGTCTGGCCGGACAGCGACGTCACCACGTCCCCCGGACGCTGAGCATTGCTGCCCGGCATGTTCTCGACCAGGCCACAAACGCCGACCACGTTGGCCCGCGCCTTGCGCAGCGCGAGCGCGAGCATGGCGCCGGCCACGGCGCCCGCGCCGCCCATGTCCCACTTCATGTCCTCCATGCCCGCCGCAGGCTTGATGCTGATTCCGCCGGTATCGAACGTGACGCCCTTGCCGACGAAAGCGACGGGCTTTTCGCCCTTGTCCCCACCCATCCATTCCATCACCAGCAACCGGCCCGGACGGTCCGAGCCCTGCGCCACGCCGAGCAGCGCGCCCATGCCGAGTTCGGCCATTTCCTTGTCGTCCAGCACGCGAAGCCTGATGCCGGTGCCGGCCATGCGCTTTTCGCAGCGTTCGACGAAACTTTCCGGATAGATTGTGTTGGCCGGCTCGGTGACCAGTTCCCGCGTGAAAGCGACGCCCTCGGCCACTGCCATTTCGATCGCCCATTGGTCGGACGCGTCCGCGGGCGCACCGATTACCGAAATGCCCGAAAGCGTCGGCTTCGCGTCATCGGCCTGCTTTGTGCGATAGACGTCGTGACGCCACGAGCGCAGCACCGCGCCGAGCAGCGCGCCGGCGACGTCCTCCGCCGAGAGCCCGGCCCCGGTCACGTCCAGCGCCAGCGCGGTCTCGCCCGAAGTCAGGTACCTGGCGACCACGGCGGCGCCGGCCTTCTCGATCGCCGCCCTGCGGTCCTTGGCCGAAGGCGCGCCGATCCCGGCGAGCACGACGCGCACGACCTTGCCGTCCCGTTCGACAAAGCCTTCGAAAACCTGCCCAGCCTTGCCCGAAAAGCGCGACTGCTTCGCGCCTTCGGTCAGCACCGGTTCCAGATCGGCGGGCATAGCATCCTGGTTGACCAGACGGGCGACGAGACGTTGGGAATTGGGAGCTGCCGCTTCTAGGAACTGGATATTCATGGATTCTCCTGGCTTCAGCCGATCTGGAAAGCCGGTAAAGGCACAAGCTGTGCGCTTCGCCGCATGACTGGATTGCAGTTAGGCACCGGCGGTGCGATAGGCAAGTGATGCTCCCCGCCGTGCCGCCCTTGCAGCAAGCCTGTTCCCGCCGCTTGCGTCCAATCCCGATGAGCATTGCAGCCGCAGGCTTCGCGATCCTGGCCATTTCCGAAGGGGCATTGGCGCAGGACGTTTCCGCTGCGACCCAAAACACCCCGCCCGCGGCGGAAGAGAGACTTCCGATCGCCTTCGAGGCGGATACGCTGGAATACGATCAGAATAATGATTCGGTCACCGCCAGCGGCAACGTCGTGTTGCGACGCGACGGGCAGTCGGTGCGCGCGGATACCGTCACCTGGAATCGCGGCACCGGCCAGATCGTCGCCACCGGCGATGTGCGCGTCCTCGACCGGGACGGCAACCAGCTCTTCACCGACCGCATAGAGCTGACCGACGAGCTCAAGACCGGCGCTATGGAGAACATGCTGCTGGCCCTGCGCGAAGGCGGACGGCTCGCGGCGGCCGACGGCGAACGCCTGCCCAATGGCGACGTCATCCTCAACAAGGCCGCCTATACCGGCTGCGACGTGGTCGATAGCGAAGGCTGCCCCAAGAAGCCGAGCTGGCGGATCACCGCCAAGCAGGTGATCTACAGCGAAGACCGCAAGCGCATCAGCTTCAGGGGCGCGCGGCTGGAGCTGTTCGGCGCGATCCAGTTGCCGCTGCTGGGCCTTACGGTGAGCACGGTCGGGCAGTCCGTTTCCGGCTTCCTGGTGCCCGATTTCCGCCTCTCGCCGTCGAACGGCGTCGAGATCAGCGAAACCTATTACTGGAAGATCGCCGAGAATCGCGATCTGGCCGCGACGGCCTATGCCTATACCAAGGCCGCGCCGATGGCCTCGCTGGAGTATCGCGCCCTCACAGGAAGCGGGGCATACCAGATCACCGGGTACGCCACGGCCAGTAACCGCATTCCCATCTTCGGTTCGTCAGGCAACGGCGGCGAAAACGCGTTTCGCGGCTATGTCTTCGCCAACGGCCGGTTCCAGCTGGATGAGAACTGGAGCGTCAGCGGCTCCATCCGCCGCGCTACGGACCGCACCTTCCTGCGCCGCTACGACATCAGCCGCGATGACCGCCTGCGCTCGATGGTCGCGGTCGAGCGGATCGATCAGGACAGTTACTTCTCTTTCGCCGGCTATGCCACGCAGACGCTGCAGGCGGATCGCAACCAGGGCCTGATCCCGGTCGCTTTCCCGGTGATGGACTACCGCCACCGCTACGAGGATCCGATCTTCGGCGGCAAGATCGAAACGCAGCTCAATACCCTGGGCATAACCCGCACCGATGGGCAGGATACGCAGCGCGCCTTCGCCAGCGCGCAGTGGTCGCTGCGCAAGCTGACGCCGCTGGGACAGGAAGTGACGCTGACCGGGCTCGTGCGCGGCGACGTCTATCACTCGGACGAGAACGCGGCGACGAGTACCCTGATCTACAGGGGCGATCCGGGCTGGCAGGAACGCGGCATCGCCACGGCCGCCATAGACGTGAAGTGGCCGTTGGTCGGCCAGATCTTCGGCGGCACCCAGGTGCTCACCCCGCGCGTGCAGCTCGTCGCCAGCCCCAATTTGAAGAACCTGTCGATTCCCAACGAGGATTCGCGCGCGCTTGAGCTGGAGGACAGCAACCTGTTCTCGCTCAACCGCTTTCCCGGCTACGACCGCATCGAGGACGGCGTGCGGTTCACCTACGGGGTGGACTGGCAGTTCGAACGGCCGCGCTGGCGGATCAAGACGAGCGTCGGCCAGTCGATCCGGCTGAGCGACAAGCCGACGCTGTTTCCCGACGGGACCGGACTCACCAACAAGGCCTCCGACATCGTCGGGCGCACCGAGGTGCGCTATCGCAACTTCATCAAGGTCATTCACCGCTATCGCGTCGACCAGAACAGCCTGGCGGTGCGCCGCAACGAGTTCGACGCGGTCGTGGGCAACAACCGGACCTACCTCGAACTGGGCTACATCAAGCTCAACCGCGACATCGCCAGCGACATCGAGGATCTTCAGGACCGCGAGGAAGTGCGCGCGGCCGGGCGTGTCGCTTTCGCCAGATACTGGTCGCTGTTCGGCTCCGCCGTCGTCAACCTGACCGACCGGTCGGAGGACCCGGTCTTCGGCTCGGACGGATTCCAGCCGCTGCGCACGCGTATCGGCGCAGCATATGAGGACGACTGCATGCAGATCGCGTTGACCTGGCGCCGCGATTACGAGGCTACAGGCGACGCGCGCAAGGGCAACTCCTTCCAGCTGCGTTTCAGCCTCAAGAACATCGGCCTGAAGTGAGGACGGACCCTCTCGGCGACATCGGGCGCAGGGGGCCGGCGGGAATAGCGCTGCCTTGCCGGCCCCCAGCCGTTGGCACGCCCGGTCAAAGCCGCTATCGGGTGTGCTCATTTTCGGTTAAGCCGCAGCACGGCAGGAACAAATACAGCTGCGGCAGGCATGTGCGACGCTCAAGGGCGTTGCGCCTTTCCTGCCCGGGCCAATCCGGTTGAGGCCGGTCGAAAACGGGATCTATATCACGGTGCAAGCAGTCAATCGCAGCAAGTTCATCAAGCGGGCGTTCCACGCGTTCGGCGCCATCGTCGCTCTCTCGGGCGGTGTTGCGGGCACGGCAGCCTACGCCCAGTCCGCGCCGCAGGGAGCGATCGTCATTCCAGACGACGTGAAGATCTTCGGCAACGACAATCCCAACGTGCGCCGCGCCACTGCCGTGGTGAACGGCTCGGTGATTACCGGCACCGATGTCGACCAGCGCCTTGCTCTGATCCTTGCCGCCAACCAGGGCCAGATCAGCGATGAGGAGAGGCAGCGCCTGCGCCTGCAGGTCCTGCGCAACCTCATCGACGAAACGCTGCAGATCCAGGAAGCCAAGGCTTCTGACATCGAGGTTTCGCAGGCCGAGGTAGAACAGTCCTATGCCCGCGTGGCAGCGCAGAACTTCAACCAGAACGTCGGCGCGATGGACGCCTACCTCAAGCGCGTCGGTTCCTCGCCGGAGTCGCTGAAGCAGCAGATCCGCGGAGAGCTTTCATGGCAGCGCCTGCTCCAGCGCAATGTGGCGCCGTTCATCAACATCTCCGACGATGAAGTGAACGAGGTCATCGCGCGCCTCAAGGCCTCCAAGGGCACCGACGAGTTCCGACTGGGCGAGATCTACCTGGCCGCCACGCCGGAAACGCGCGATCAGGTCCACAACAACGCGTCGCAGATCGTGCAGCAACTGCGCGAAGGCGGCAGCTTCGCCGCCTACGCCCGCCAGTATTCGCAGGCCTCGACAGCCGCGGTCGGCGGCGATCTGGGCTGGATCCGTCTGGCCCAGCTTCCCGGCGAGCTCGCCACCGCCGCGCGCGAGATGCAGCCCGGCCAGTTGGTCGGCCCGATCGAGGTCCCCGGCGGTTTCGACATTCTCTATCTGATCGACAAGCGCCAGGTGCTCACCGCCGACCCGCGCGACGCCCTGCTCGCGCTCAAGCAGATCTCCATCAACTTCCCCAAGGGCATCACCGAGGCACAGGCCAGCGCCAGGGCGGAGCAGTTCGCCAAGACGATCCAGACCGCCAAGGGCTGCGGCGACGTTGACAACGTGGCCGCCAGCATCGGCGCCCAGGTCGTAGCCAACGATCAGGTCCGCGCCCGCGACCTGCCCGGCCCGATCCAGAACGCGGTGCTCCAGCTCTCGCCGGGGGAGACGCTGCCGCCCTTCGGTTCGGTCGATGAGGGCGTGCGCGTACTGATGCTCTGCGGTCGCGACGATCCGCAGGTCGACGGCGGGCCGAGCTTCGACCAGCTCATGGCGCAGATGGAGGATGACCGCATCAACAAGCGCGCGCAGATGTACCTGCGCGACCTCAGGCGTGACGCGATCATCGAATACAACTGACCTCGAAGGGAGCCGCTGACATGGCGAAAGCGGCCCCGCTCGCCGTATCGCTGGGCGATCCCGCGGGGATCGGCCCGGAAGTGATCGCGCAGGCCTGGGCGCGACGCGAGAGTGCCGGGCTGGCACCGTTCTTCGCCGTCGGTGGCGCGGGCGTTCTCCTCGCGGCAGCCCGCAGCCGGGGCATCGATCTTTCGACCGTCAGGATCGCCGATCCCGCCGAAGCGGCGGCGGCTTTCCAGAGCGGCCTTCCGGTCCTGGGAGGCGAGGATTGCGATCCCACGTTTGGCGCCCCCAACCGGGCGGGCGCGGAACTGGCGCTCCATTCGTTGAGCCGTGCCACCGCGCTTGCCTTGTCCGGCGCGGCGGGCGCTGTCGTCACCGGCCCCATCGCCAAATCGAAGCTCGCAGAAGTCGGCTTTACCCAGCCCGGACAGACCGAATTCCTCGCTGACGCCTGCGAGCTGCCGCATGAAGACGCGGTGATGATGCTGGCCGGCCCCTCGCTGCGAACCGTGCCGCTGACGGTCCATACGGCGCTGGCACAGGTTCCGGGGATGCTGTCGCAGGAGCTGATCGTCCATCGCGCGCGCATCGTCGCCCGCTCGCTCGCCCGCGACTTTGGCCTGAAAACCCCTCGCCTCGCGGTCACCGGCCTCAACCCTCACGCCGGAGAGGACGGGCGCATGGGCAGCGAGGAGCAGCGGATCATCATGCCCGCGATTCAGGCGCTTCGGGCCGAAGGGCTCACGGTCACCGGCCCGCACCCCGCCGATGCGCTGTTCGCGGCACACGAGCGCGGAAAGTACGACGTGGCGCTGTGCATGTACCACGACCAGGCGCTGATCCCGATCAAGACGCTCGATTTCGACCAGGGCGTGAACGTCACGCTCGGCCTGCCTATCGTGCGCACTTCGCCCGATCACGGGACGGCCTTCGCCATCGCCGGCAAGGGCGTGGCAAGCGCGGGCGCGATGATTGCAGCCCTCCGCATGGCCGGCGAGTGTGCGGCACGGCGGGTAGAGGCCCTCTGATCCCCTTCGTGT
Organism: Novosphingobium endophyticum; assembly: GCF_014640675.1. GTDB lineage: Bacteria > Pseudomonadota > Alphaproteobacteria > Sphingomonadales > Sphingomonadaceae > Novosphingobium > Novosphingobium endophyticum. The sequence continues at coordinate 83,729 of NZ_BMHK01000010.1, forward strand.
CTCGACTTCGCTCGACACGAGCGGCTAGGGAAGCCCGGTGAACACCGTCGAACCATCCCTCCCCCCACTACGCGAAGTCATCGCGAAGCATGGCCTTTCGGCGTCCAAGGCGCTCGGGCAGAACTTCCTCTTCGACGAACAGCTGCTCGACCGCATCGCCGCCATTCCCGGCGCGCTCGAAGGGCAGCAGGTGCTTGAAGTCGGCCCCGGCCCGGGTGGCCTTACCCGCGCCCTGCTGCGCGCGGGCGCGCAGGTCACCGCGATCGAGATGGACCGGCGCTGCCTTCCCCCGCTGGCCGAGCTGGAGGAGATCTTTCCCGGCAAGCTGCGCGTGATCGAGGGCGACGCGATGAAGATTGCCCCCGCAACGCTGTTCGAGGGGGCGTATCATATCGTCGCCAACCTGCCCTACAATGTCGGCACGGCGCTGTTCACCGGCTGGCTTTCGGGCGAGGAATGGCCGCCGCAGTGGCGTTCCCTGACGCTCATGTTCCAGGAGGAAGTCGCACGCCGCATCGTCGCCGAGCCCGGCACCTCCGCCTATGGCCGGCTTGCCATTCTGGCGCAGTGGCGTTCCCGCGCGAAACTGGCGATGAAGGTCCACCGGAGCGCCTTCACCCCGCCGCCCAAGGTCATGTCGGCCATCGTCCAAATCACACCGGCGGAGGCGCCGCAAGGCGTATCGATGCGTGTGCTGGAACGGGTGACCGAAGCCGCCTTCGGTCAGCGCCGCAAGATGCTGCGTCAGAGCCTCAAGGGCGTTCCCGGCGGGCTCGACACGCTGGAAACGCTCGGCATCGACCCCCAGCGCCGCGCGGAAACGCTCAGCGTCGACGAGTTCGTCTCGATCGGACGGGTCTTGAGCTGACCGACATCCCGGAGCGAGCCCGGGATGCCGGACATTCGATCATGCGTCGCTAGGCCGAGGCCGCCGCCTTCTTTTTGAGGCGCCAGGCGTGCAGCAGCGGTTCGGTGTATCCGCTGGGCTGCTCGACACCCTTGAACACGAGGTCGCAGGCAGCCTGGAACGCGAAGCTCGTATCCCAGTTGCCAGCCATCGGTTCGTAGAGCGGGTCGCCCGCGTTCTGCGCGTCGACCTTCGCTGCCATGCGCTTCAGCGAAGCCATGACCTGCTCCTTGCTGCACACGCCGTGGAACAGCCAGTTGGCCATGTGCTGGCTGGAAATGCGCAGTGTCGCGCGGTCTTCCATCAGCCCGACGTCGTTGATGTCGGGAACCTTGGAGCAACCAACCCCCTGGTCGATCCAGCGCACGACATAGCCGAGAAGGCCCTGTGCGTTGTTGTCCAGCTCCTCGCGAACCTCGTCCTCCGACCAGTTCACCCGGTCGGCGAGCGGCACCTGCAACAGCAGGTCGAGACCGGGCACCTCGGCGCCTTCCATGTCCTTGCGCAGGGCAAAAACGTCGACCTCGTGATAGTGCATCGCATGGAGCGTGGCGGCGGCGGGAGACGGGACCCAGGCGGTGTTGGCGCCGGTCTTCGGATGACCGATCTTCTGTTCCATCATGTCGCGCATCTTGTCCGGCGCGGCCCACATGCCCTTACCGATCTGGGCGACGCCCGAAAGGCCGTGGCACAGGCCGATCGCGACATTGCGCTTCTCGTAGGCGGCGATCCAGGCCGAACCCTTCATGTCGTTCTTGCGGATCATCGCTCCCGCACGCATCGAAGTGTGGATCTCGTCGCCGGTGCGGTCGAGGAAGCCGGTGTTGATGAAGACGATGCGGTCCTTCACGGCATGGATGCAGGCGGCAAGATTGGCCGAAGTGCGGCGCTCCTCGTCCATGACGCCAACTTTGACGGTGTTGTGCGGCAGCTCAAGCAGATGCTCAACGGCATCGAACAAGTCATTGGTAAAGGCGCATTCTTCGGGGCCATGCATCTTTGGCTTGACGATGTAGATGCTGCCTTCGCGGCTGTTGCCGTATTTCGTCAGGCCCTTCACGTCCTGCGCCGAGATCGCGCTGGTGATCACGGCATCCAGGATGCCCTCGGGTATCTCGCTGCCATCGGGCAGGAGGATCGCCGGGTTTGTCATGAGATGGCCGACGTTGCGCACGAACAGCAGGCTGCGGCCCGGCAGTTCCTGCGCCTCGCCGGTGAGCGTGGTGACGACCTTGTTGTCCGCCAGCGCGCGGGTCATGGTCCTGCCGCCCTTCTCGAAAGTGTCGGTCAGGTCACCGCGGATCACGCCGAGCCAGTTCGAATAGGCCAGCACCTTGTCCTCGGCATCGACCGCCGCGACCGAATCCTCAAGATCGACGATGGTGGTCAGCGCCGATTCGAGGCGAATGTCCGCGATGCCCGCCTTGTCGGTGGCACCAACCTCGCTCGACGGGTCGATGACGATCTCGATGTGCAGGCCGTTCGACCTGAACAGGAACCCGTCCCTGGTCCCGCCAACGTACTGCTCGAGATCGGCGAGCGGAACTTCGACGGTTTCCACGTCGGCCCAGCTTCCCGAGGCCAGCGGCAGCACCTGGTCGAGAAACCGGCGGCCGGCCGCGATGACCGCCGCGCCGCGCTCCGCGTCATACCCCGGTCCTTTCGCCGGCGGCGCGTCGAGCGCGTCGGTGCCATACAGGGCGTCGTAAAGGCTGCCCCAGCGCGCATTGGCGGCATTGAGCAGGAAACGCGCGTTGAGCACCGGCACGACGAGTTGAGGCCCGGCCATGGCCGCGATCTCGTGGTCGACGTTGCGGGTACCGATGGTGAATTCGCCCGGTTCGGGAACCAGATAGCCGATTTCCTTCAGGAACGCATGATACTCGCCCTGCTCTATCGGCTTGCCGGCCCGCGCCGTGTGCCAGGCGTCGATCTGGGCCTGCAAATCGTCGCGCCTTGCGAGCAGCGCCCTATTGCGGGGGACGAACCTCCCCAGCAGGTCCGCGAAGCCGGCCCAAAACGCGGCCACGTCCTGCCCGATGGGGGCAAGAACCTGCTCTTCGACAAATTTCGCCAGCCCCGCGTCAACCCGGAGACCCGAACGTTCAACCCTGTCAGTCATCATTCCTCGCGCACGATCAGACGCGCAGGCGCGAACTGTCGCGCAAGCGCCATCATTGATACCAAAACTGTCCCGGGGAAGGATGGTGAGCCCTATGACGCAAGGCAAGGGGAATGGCAACCGCCCAGACTGTCGCCCTCCGGGACGGCTGCTATCACGCCGCTTTACGTTCCGCGTCGGAATGACTTACACTTTAGCTAACGTCGGGTACGGGAATCGGTAAAAAGCCTCGACTGGCACGATGGTTGCTAAGAGGAAGGTCGATACGAGAGGACAACAATGCTCAGGAAAATCGCCCGCCTCTTCATGATCAAGACGCGCTGGGAAGCGTACCTGATCATCTACGCCCTGGCGCTCGGCGCGGTCGAGCGGGGCAGCGTCTATCTCACGCGGTTTCCCGGCCTTGGGGGCAAGCTGCTGTTCCTGGCCTGCACCGGCGCGGTGTTCATGGCCGGCGCCAAGATCCTCGATTGCCTGAAATACGAAAAGGCGAACCGGGAACGTCAGGAGGCCGACGCGGCGCGGGAGCAGCGCAAAGCAGCCTGAGGCCCAGGCACGTTCGCGAGAGATATCGACAATTCGGCAAAGTGGGGCGATTCTGTTGTCAGGCTCGCCCCGGGCCCCTGGAATCCGCTTCTGTTGCCCGGTGGGTCCAACCGCGTTCTAACTTTGTAACTTCAGGGCGTTAGCCCCTAGAATTACGCAGCGAGAGCAAGTGCTTCGTTGTCGTTGGCACTTATGAGTTTTGAGCCTTTAACGGGTTACTCAGCCCGGACGAAAACACCGTCTTTTAACACACGTCGATCCTAGTTCGGCCCCATCAACACCCCTGCGACAACAGGGTTGCCCCTTCCGGGACAAGGTGATGGTGGAGCCGCCGGGTACCGCCCCCGGGTCCGCTGTGCCTATTACACGGCGCAGTTTATCGTCATAGCCGGCCAAAACCGGCACTGACCCATATAGGCGATCAATCGTGAATGTGAAGTGAGCGCGCCGGCGAAAAATCCGGCGGCGCGCATCGCCCGTCACCGCTTCTTGAGCTCGTCGCGGATTTCCGTCAGCAGCTCGATCTCGCTGGGGCCGGCGGGTGTCGCTGCCGCCGCTTCCTCTTTTTTCTCAACGGCTTCCATCAGCCTGTTCACATAACGAACCATCAGGAAAATGACGAAGGCGAGGATCAGGAAATTGACGATCGCGGTGGCAAAAGCCCCGTAGCCGATCATCGCCGCGCCCGCTTCCTTGAGCGCGGCATAATCGTCCATCGCGCCGGTGAACCCCTCGGGCGTGCTCAGCAGCACGAAATGGTTCGAGAAGTCCGCCCCACCGAAAATCTCGCCGACCGCGGGCATGATGACCTCATCGGTCAGCGACTTGACGATCGCCCCGAATGCGGTACCGATTATGACGCCGACGGCAAGGTCCATGACATTGCCCTTGGCGATGAATTTCTTGAACTCCTGGAACATTCCGCCCTCCTGAGTGCGGCCTCGCGCCACACGCATTTCATCGCAACCGGGCATTACGGCGGTCAAGTCCTTGAACCATCAATGTACCCCGCTACATTCGCCGCGAAGGCCGCGGCGCGGCCGATGAGGAGTAGGAATATCCCATGTCAGCTTCGAACGTGACAGCTTCGAACCCGTCCGCCCGTTTCATGTCGCGCCTGGGCCGCTATGCGCTCGTGACACTCGCGGCGATGAGCCTTGCCGCCTGCGGCTTCAACTCGGTGCCCACCAAGCAGGAGGCCGCCAAGGCCAAGTGGGCCGATGTGCAGGCCGCGTTCCAGGAGCGCGCCAACCTCGTGCCCAACCTCGCGGCCGTCGCTAGGGGCGCGGCCGAGCAGGAGAAGGAAATCCTCACCGGCGTCGTCGAGGCGCGCGCCAAGGCAACCTCCATCCAGATCAATGCCGAGGATCTCGACGATCCGGCAAAGATGGCGCAGTTCCAGCAGGCGCAGGCGAACCTCGGCGCCAACCTGGGCCGACTGCTCGCCAGCTTCGAGGCCTATCCCGATCTCAAGTCGATCACCAACTATCAGATGCTGCAAAGCCAGCTCGAGGGCCAGGAAAACCGCATCCGCATCTCCGTGCGCGACTACAACGCGGCGGTGCAGGACTATAATACCGAGGTCCGCACTTTCCCGACGATGATCGGCGCTGCGCTGCGCGGCGCGGACCCACTGGTGCCTTACCAGGCGGTGACGCCGGGCGCAGAAGTCGCGCCCAGCCTCGAAGGCAAGATGTGATCCGGTGACGCGTTTCCGGCCATTCCTTGCCCTGTTTCTGGCTTTCTGCGCCCTGCTTGCCCCCCAGGCGGGCACGGCGCAGGAGTTCCCCAAGCTCACCGGGCGAGTAGTCGATGCGGCGGGGATCATCCCCGATGCCGAGGAAGCGCGGCTGACGCAGAAGCTTGAAGTGCTCGAGCGGCAGTCACGGCGCCAGCTCGTCGTCGCGACCATCCCGGACCTGCAGGGCTACGACATTTCCGACTACGGGTATCAGCTCGGACGCGCGTGGGGCATCGGCCAGAAGGACGACGACAACGGCGCCCTGCTGATCGTCGCGCCCAATGAGCGCAAAGTGCGGATCGAGGTGGGTTATGGCCTCGAACCGGTACTGACCGACGGGATGAGCTTCCTCATCATCAACAAGGCTATCGTCCCCCGCTTCAAGGAAGATGACATGGCCGGGGGGATCGAGGCCGGGGTCGATGCGATCGTCCAGCAGCTCACCCTCCCGCCGGAAGAAGCGCAGAAGATCGCCGCACAGGCCGACCAGCAGCGCGAGAGAGGCGGCGGCATTCCGCTGGGCGTAATCGTCTTCATCCTCATCATCGTGTTCTTCGTCGTCATGCCGATGATAAACGAGGCGCGCGGCGGCGGTCGGCGGCGGCGCTACGGCGCGGGGCCGATCGTCTGGATACCCGGCGGCTTCGGTGGCGGTGGTGGCGGCGGCTTCGGCGGTGGTGGTGGCGGCTTCGGCGGTGGCGGCTTCTCGGGCGGCGGCGGCAGCTTCGGCGGCGGCGGCTCGAGCGGAAGCTGGTAGAGGAGACGAACATGCCCTCCCGCACTTATCTCACCCGGGAAGATCACGCGCGGATCAGCGCTGCCGTCGCGCAGGCGGAGCTGCAGAGTTCGGGCGAGATCGTCACGATCCTGGCCGACCGTTCCGACGGCTATACCGATGTCCAACTCGCCTGGTCGGCCGCCGCCTCGCTGCTGGCCTTGTGCGCGCTGGTCATTGTGCCTGATTTCTACCTCGGTCTTTACGATCGCCTCTTCGCCGGCTGGGGCCACGAGTGGACGCCCCGCGCGATCATCTCGCTGGCGGCGGTATTCGCCGCGCTGAAGTTCGGCGGCGTGTTCCTGCTGCAGTTCTGGCGGCCGCTCAAGTTCGCGCTCATCCCTCCGCAGGTAAAGACCATGCGCGTCCACGAGCGGGCGATCCGGGCCTTTCGCATCGGCGCCGAGCGCCGCACCACCGGGCGCACCGGCGTGCTCATCTACCTTTCCATGCGCGAGCACCGCGCCGAAATCGTCGCCGACGAGGCCATCGCCGGCAAAGTCGATCCCGACGTCTGGGGCGATGCCATGCAAGCCATGCTGGCCCATGTACGCGAAGGCCGTATCGCCGACGGCATGTGCGCGGCGGTGGACAAGGTCGGCGCGATCCTCGCCCCGCACTTCCCGCGCACGGACGACGACGTGAACGAACTTCCCGACAGGCTGATCGAAGTATGACGGCAGACGCACACGCTCCCGAGGAAATCATGTGGGAGGGGCGGTTCATCACCGCGAAGAAGCGCGGGCGATGGGAATATGTCGGCCGGGCGCGCGGCATCCATGCGGCGGTTATCCTGGCCGTCGACGATACCGGAAACGACGGAGACCACGTGATTCTCGTCGATCAATACCGCGTTCCGCTCGGCCGTCGCTGCATAGAGCTGCCCGCCGGCCTTGTCGGCGATCACGACCACACGGTTGGCGAGGACGCCGCCATTGCCGCGGCGCGCGAACTGGAAGAGGAAACCGGCTACCGCGCCGGGCGGATGGAGAAGATCGGCGAGTTCTATTCCTCGCCCGGAATGGTCAGCGAAAGCTTCACCCTGTTCCGCGCGCACGATCTGGAGAAGGTCGGCGACGGCGGCGGCGTCGATCATGAGGACATCGTCGTTCACCGCGTGCCGCTATCCGGAATCGACGAGGCGATAGCGCGGTTCCGCGACGGGGGCTTTGCCATTGACGTGAAGATGCTGATGCTGCTCGGCCCGAAGCTTTTGGGCTGACCCCGGTGCGCACCCGGCCGGGAATCTGCCAGCGAAAGTCTCGGTACCCGACCGAGGCCGCCGCGCTCATGGTGGCCGAGAAAGCCCCGTTCACCCTGCGCCCCTATCGCTGCGCGCTTTGCCGGCAGTTCCACCTGACAAGCCGCACAAAGGGGATGCGGCTGCCACGCTTTGAAATCGAACGGCGGCGTGCAGCGAAGCCGAAGACGGTTGGTAGCGAACGGAGAGGATAGTCGAGGTTGCGCTGAATGACTGACCGGCTGACGCCGGTAGAATCATGCGGAGGGGCGGAAGCCATCTTGTGGGTATGGCGATCGAAATGCCGGATGATGATGTCATGTAGCGCCGCGAGCGCTGGCGCTGTCGACGCGAACACCCTCGCGCCTGCAGCCGCTCGCGACTTGTTGAATCACCATCTCCCTCGCGTCGTTTCGGCCGCGGCAGTTCAACCTGCCACGGCCAAGTTCCCCTATTCAGGCGGGGCGAGACGCGCCAGCTCGGCGTCGATCGCCGACAGCGCTGCGTCCGGAACCATCTGCGGCGCCATGCCCTGCAGCCGGCCCAGGGTGAGTGCGCCCATGCGCTCGATGTTGCCCGACTGGACCACGGCTGGAAGGTGCCGCATGAGAATCTCGCGCGCGTCAGGATTGGCCATCAAGTCGGCGATCGGCGTGGTCGCGGTCGAGTACTGCCGCGCGCGCTGCGCCAGCGCCTTGGCCCACGCAGGAACCTCGGCCGGCACGGGCGGCCGCCCGGCGAGCGCGGGCAGCCTCAGGCCGAAGCCATAGGGGTACAACGGCCTGGCCGAATCGCGCGGCACGTCCTCGCGCTGCGCCTCTACCGCCGCCATGCTCGACGGCAACTCGATCGGCAACCGCCCGGAAATGCTCGACTGGCCGGTGATGGCGCGCAGCAGCGCCTGGTCGCTGACGCCGAAATCGCCGATCAACGCCGCCGCCTTGTCACGCAGCGGGGTGACGATGGCCGGCCGGTCAAGATAGATGCTGACGATCGTCGGCACCCGGCGGGCGGCCGCCTCGATCTCACGCAGCGCCTCGCTGTCGGGCGGAAAGGACAGATCGCCCTCATGCTGCGAGCGTCCCATGATCCATCCGGGATGCTCGCTACGCCAAGGGGCCGCTACGCGCATAATCGCAAGATCGGCCTCTTCGAGCGTCTCAACCGGGGTGAACCCGGCCTGCGCCGCCATCGTCGGATCGACTCCGCGCAGGAAGACTTTGACCCCCATGGGGCGCACCGGCAGGGTCGCCTTGCGGTTGCTCAGCAGGACGAGCGACCGTTGCTGCGCCTCGAGCGCAGCCGTCTGGAACGCCGGCTGCCCGACGACTTGCGAAACCCTGCTGAGGTCGACGTAAGGGTTCTCGAACAGCCCCTGCTCGAACTTGAGCACCATGATGCGGGTAACGGCTTCGTCGATCCGTGGCATCGACAGACGTCCGCTTCGCACCGCGGAGACGATCGGGGCTCCGTCTTCGGCTCCGCCGACTTGATCGACGCCTGCATTGATGGCGGCGACGAAACGGTCTTCCTTGCTCGCCGTCTCCATGCCCCATGGCTTGCCGTAGACCTCGCCCACCCCGCCGCTGAGGTCGCCGGTGATGCAGGACAGGGTGCAATTCTCGGTCACACCGAAATCGGAGAGGACGAGCCCGCTATAATGCTCCCGCTTGCGGAGGAGGTCATCGAGCAGATGCTTGCTGAACGCGCCACCAACCGGCTCGAAATCCGGAGTCTTGATGATCGAATAGGTCGGCATCACTCCCGCGACGCCGGCGGCGAACGACGGCCGGTATACAGCGATGTGTCGTTCGAGCATTTTTCCCGGAAAGACCGAGTAGCGGCCATAATAGTTGTGACTATCCCAGCCATCGTCTTGCGCGCCGTAGCCGGCGAAGTGCTTGACGATCGCAGCGACGCCGCCGCGCGCCAGACCGCGGGGATTTCCTTGAATTCCTTCGATATACGCGGCGGAGTGCCTGGCGACGGTGTCGAAGTCCTCACCGAACGTCCCCGAGATGCGCGACCAGCGGGGCTCTGTGGCGACGTCGGCCTGGGGCGACAACGCCATTGTGATCCCCACGGCGCGGTATTCCGCCGCCACCGTCTCTGCAAAATGGCGGGTCACTGCAGGATCTCCGATCGAACCAAAACCGAGGGCATCCGGCCACTTGGGAAAGCCTTCGGCCAAAACGCTCGCCCCTTCGACCTCGCTCATCCCGTGCCGGGGATCTGAACTGATGGTCATCGGAATGCCGAGGCGTGTGTCTTCGGCCGCCTGCTGCAGGCTGTTGTTCTCTGCGGCTATCACCGCCGGCGCGCTAGGCGATCTGGTCAGAACCGAGGTCAGCTTGAATCGCCGGACTTGATCGGCGTTGGTGAGGGCTGGATGAACCATCGCCCCGGCCTTTTCCTCCAGTGTCATGCGTGAGACAAGATCTCGAGCACGCACCAGAGGCGTCAGCCGCCAATCCTCGTAGGGAGTCAGTCGTCCATTGCGGTCGAGATCGCGGAAGCGCAGCCCGTCGGACATGATGATCGGCGCCGAGCGCGCGCCGAGCTCGGGCTGGACTGGCGGACGCTCGGCGGAATCGGGCTGCGCGGCGGCGCGTGCTCCCAGCACCAGAGCCACGCCTGTGATGGCGGCCATACTCCAGGAGGTCGTCGATTTTGGCATGGCAGCCCTTCCTTGATAGTGCTTATCGCGAGGCCTTCGCCGCCCCCGCCTACTCATTGCTCAATTCTCCCGGAGCAGGAAGATGCCGTAGCCGATGCCGACCTCGCGGCCGCCGAACGCCGGGGAGCGCATGCCAAGGCATTCCGGATGTAGACGAGGAAACGGCCCGGCGTCGATCGCGTATCAACCGTGTTGCGGAAAATTCCTCCAGTAGGATGAGAGGAAGCTGGCACAGTCCAGACTCGTACGACGGAGAGAAACGGTGGCCAATGCTCAAGAGCGAGCACCGTTCGGCGTTTCTCCCCGGCGGCGGCCATTTCCATTCTTCGGCCGCCGTCATTGCGGCTGTGCGCTGGGTGTATCTTCCCGCCAGGACTGCACATTCCGGCGAGTGTTGTTGTCAAACGAACCGGAGATTTGACCCCTTGGGCGAAGTGAACAACGGGCCGCTTTCATAAAGCGGCGGCGTTGTCGGTTTCGAGCGCTACCTGGGAAATTTCTCGCGCAATCGTGAAAACGCTGTCCCCGGTCCTTCGGCCAGGCGCGCTTCAATCATCGCGCAGACCTCGTCCACGCCGTGCGCCGCCGTGTCGATCGTCAGGTCGGCGATCTCGTTGGCATAGACCGTCTCGGTGAACCATGGACGCAGCCGTGCCAGTCGATCGACGATCTTCCTCGCGGCATCCTCGCCGAGCAGGTCGATCGGCAGCTTCTTGTCCATCTGCCGTTCGGCAACGCGCTTCTCCAGCACGTCGAGCGGCGGCTTCAACGTCACCAGCAGCACCGGCAGGCCTTCGAGCCGCCAGATGCAGTCGGTCAGCACCGGCGTATCGGTCATCAGCAAGTGGTCGAAGATGATGTTGCACCCCTGGCGCGAGGCCGAGGCGATCCATTCATGCAGCGTGGCGAAAGCCTGCACGCCCTTTGGCCCGATCGTCCACTTGAGCGGCCCGTCCGGATTCGCGGGATCGACCGGCTCGGCATGGATGCCCTCACGCGATTTCGGCCCATGGTGGCCGTACTGCGAGGGCTGGGTGCCGGCGAAGAAGTGGTCGATCCCGTAAAGCAGCCAATAGTCGTCCGACCGCTTCTGAAAACGTTCGGCGGCAGTTGACTTGCCCGAGCCGGAAGTGCCGTTGACAATGATGATCTGGCCGGGTTTGGTCATGCTGTCGCCTCGCCTAGTTTGATTTCACCGCGTGCCATCTGGCGGAACCATTCGGACGGGGCGAATTCCTGATTGTCGCCCCAGTGAGTCAGCCCGTCCCAGTCCCATTCGGCCAGTGACCAGACCACCGTGTGGTCGGTATAGCCGGTGAAGATCAGTCCGGGATCGATCGAGCCGGTGGCCTGCATCGAGCGGCCGAGCTTGTCGGTGCCCTCGAACAGCACCTTGGATGGGCCGAACTGACCGTATTCCAGGATCGTGCGCTTGCCGGATGCCAGGCTGGCCATCTCGCCATCCTTAAAGATGTAGCCGCCGATGCACTTGGCCTCGCGGCCTTCCCCCATACATAGTGCGTGGAAGCTGCTGTCGGCAGCAATGCCCCAGAAATAGCCGCCCAGCGCCAGCGATTCGTAATCGCGTGCGCCATACGAGGTGTCTCGCATCGAGAAGCAGTCGATCGCGAACGTCTCGCCGTGACGGCGCACCGTGCCCTTCATCCGTCCGGGTTGCTCGATGTGGAACTTGGCGGTCGCCGTCTGGCCTGGATCACCGGTCTTGAGCTCGTGGCAGGGGCCGAGCGCCTCCCACACGAGGTCCATTTGGAAGCCTTCCTTGTCGTAACCGATCTTATAGCGCTTCAGCGGTTCGAGCATCTTCACGCGAAGCGAGTTGCGCGCCTGCATGTCGAACTTCTGCGCCCCCTTCGGCATCGCCTGGAGGTGGCTCCAGTTATAATACAGGCAGTTCCACTGAAACCTGCCCGACGGATCCCACATCACCGGGCCGCCGTTAAGCATGCCCATGTTCGGCCGAAAATAGTACTGGATCGAACCGTGGATACGGCGCTCGGGGATCGAGAAAGAGAACCAGACGCTCTCATTCCAGTAGGGATTGTCGTCGCGACCCTCGCCGAAATGGTCAGCCATCAGCAGGGTCATACCTGGAATACCTTCGCATGTTTGCACCCCCGGCGTTTACCGCATATCCCGGATGTTGCGTCGCTCCAGAGGGTATATGTGTTTGCCCCATTGAGAACGGATGCCGTCTGATTTTCAGACTGCGCTTCTTCAACATTGCCCGCAAGGTGGCCCCGATAGAAGCACACTGAGCAGCCATCACCGCCTGCGTTGCAGAGTTTGTCAGGACGATTTCAAGCGCGGGCTTCCTTTGAAAATCGCAACAGGAAGCGCGAAATCTCATCCCAAAACAACTTGGGCCGTCTCGTTCCATCACTTGGCAGCTGACAGACTTCTAATGTATCGGCCGCGAGATTTTGCGGAATTGTCGAACTCGCATTCGAACGAGTTTCCGCCATTGAAAGGCCTGCCGCGGATGCAACAAACTCACAACGACGTCGTTATCGTGACCGGCGCCTGCGGCGGCATGGGTGCAGCCATAGCCCGATCGTTCGCCGAGGAGGGGCACGCCCTGATACTCAGCGACTTAAGGGAAGAACCACTCGAAAACCTCGCGAAATCCCTCCGGGACGACGCCGAGATCAGCCTGATTGCAGGGGACATCGCCGACACGAGCCTGCCTGGGCAAATTATCGCCGCACTCGGAACGCGCAAGATCGGCGCCCTCGTCCATGCCGCAGGCGTTTCGCCCTCGATGGCCGACGGACGACGCATTGTGGACATCAATCTGTTTGCGACGAGAAGGCTTGTGGAAGCCGTGCTGCCAGCCATGGCGCCGGATGGTGCGGCGATCCTGATCGCCTCGAATTCCGGTCATCTACTGGCGCGGCCGATGCTCGACAAGGCCATCAGAAATCTTCTCGCTGGACGGCGCTCGCTCATTTCGAACCTGCTGATGCGCAGCTCTCGAACGGCATATCCGCTTTCCAAACGAGGGGTCCAGCTTTACGCACAGTCCATGGCGCCGCGCTTCGGCGCGGTCGGCGCCCGGATCGTATCGCTGTCTCCCGGTATCATTGACACGCCCATGGGGGCTCTCGAGAATAACGCCGGCCCCGAAATGGCGCGAATGATTGACGTCACGCCGGCCGGACGTACCGGTCGACCCGAAGAAATCGCGGCGGTCGTGTCCTTTCTCGCATCTTCCTCGGCGAGCTACATCACCGGTACGGACATTCTGGTCGACGGGGGATCAGTAGCCGGCGTCCACCAGGCAGGCGGTGTGCGGGTCCTGCAGAACCAGAGGCGCGAGCGCTGACCCGGTAGGCACATTCGTGCCACGGCTTGGCGAGATGCGCCCCAATTTCCGGCAGCCATCATCCGTCCGGATATATCAGCGCTAACGCCTCGTAAGCGAGCCCGCCACCAAGCTCGTCGATCATCCGTCGACGCAGTTCGCGGTTCAGAAGCATTCGCGTATACCTGAGCGTGGGCGACGGCAGTTTGGCGAGACGCGCGGCCAGCTCCCGCGCACGAGGCAAAAGGCCATCTTTTGCCAGCACCTCACCGACGATGCCTAGCCGTTTCGCCTCTTCGGCACCGATACGCTCTCCTGTAAGCAGGAAATAGCGGCCGCGATTGGGGCCCAGCAGCATGGGCCACACAACCTGCACTCCATCGCCTGGCACAACCCCGTTCGGGACATGCGCGATGTCGGCGAACTCGGCATGCTCCGCGGCAAGCACAATGTCCGCCAGCACCGGCAGCTCGGCGTGGATCAGCGCCGGCCCATTCACTGCCGAGATGATCGGGACTGGAATAGCCAGAAAGTTCTCGAGCAGCGCCGTACCCTCTTCGTGAAGGCGTCGCCACGCGCTCGCTGCGTCTTTCTCCGGCTTAACCTCCACGCTGTCCATCGCCGCGACGAAACTGTCGCCCGTGCCCGTCAGTAGCAGGACCTTGACATCGCGATCGCGCGCGATGTCGAGAAATGCCGCGCCAAGCTCAGCATGGAGGCTCTTCTCCGATGTTCCCCATAGTGCCTCCCCGTCACGCGTATGCAGCGCCATTTCCAGTACGCCGTTGCCGCATTTCTCGAAGCGTATGCAGTGAAAGCGGCCAAGATAGTCGTCACTGGACATAATTGACTTTCCTTCGTTGTGCGAGCGGTGCGAGACATGTCGCTTATGGCCAAGTTAGGAGGGCCCGACACCTAGAGTGCGTCTCGATTAGAGTGCGTCTCGATCTTCGCGGATAAGGTCGGCTCCCCGCTCCGCAACGGCGTACGTTGCTGCCTGTGTGTTACCCGAGACCAGTCGTGGCATGACGGACGCATCCACCACCCTGAGGCCGCGGATCCCGCGCACCTGCAGGCGTTCGTTCACGACGGATCGGTCGTCGCTGCCAATTCGGCAGGTGCCTACAGGATGATAGCCGCTGCTGGCTGTCTCGCGGAGATAGGCGACCCATTCGTCCTCATTGAGCGGCAAACTTGGCGGGTTGATCCGCCCGTTGAAATGGTCGCGAAGGCCAGGCGCGCGAAACATCGCCTCGGACATCTTTACCGCGTCGATTGCCGCCACGATGTCCCGCTCATCATCGAACAGCGGGTGCGCGATGTTGGGACGGGTGTAGGGGTCTCTTGTCTCCAGGTGGATCACACCGCGGCTATGCGGACGAGCGACGTTCGACCCGATGGTCACGCCCGACCGCTTGTGCGGTGTAATGCCCTTCGGCCCGTGATCCACGGCGATGGGGATGAAGCTGAAGATGATGTCGGCCCGTCCGTCCGACAGGCTCGATCGTCCATACGCCATCGCGTGGACCGCGATCGAGGCGAGCGGCCCCTTGCCGGTAAGCAGCCACCGCAACCCGGCAGAGGCGAGCGAGACCGGCCCGGTCATGTTATTATAGGTGGGCACATCGACCTCGTGACATACAGCGAGTGCGGTGTGCTCCTGGAGGTTGGCGCCTACGCCCGGCAGGTCTGCGACAACATCGATCCCGTATGGGCGGAGATGGTCGGCTGGCCCGATGCCCGATCGCATGAGGATTGGCGGGGAGGCCAAGGTTCCCGCAGACAGAATGATCTCCCGGCCCGCGCTGACCCGTTCCCGGCCGTTTGGCCCGCACGTTTCGACGCCCCTCGCACGAGTGCCGTCCATCAGGATCCGGTCGACCAGGACGCCGGTCCGAACTGTGAGATTTCGTCGGCGACGCACCGGCGCCAGATAGGCCGTTCGCGCGCTGACGCGAACTCCGTTGCGCGTGGTCGACAGGTTGAGGAAACTGCCGAACATTTCGCCTGCACAATAATCATCCAGCTTGCTCATTCCCAACGCGCCGCACGAGCGGATAAACGCATGTGCAAGGGGATGAACCTCCGTGCTCGGCGATACGGTGAGCGGACCGCCGCGCGCGTGACTGGGCAGATCGGGCCCGGTATAATTCTCGCTTTTCAGGAAATATGGGTGAAGGGCGGCCCAATCCCAACCTTCAGCGCCATCGCCGGCCCAGTCGTCGAAGTCGGACTTCAATCCGCGCAAGTACACCATACCGTTGATGCTGCTGGAGCCGCCGAGGAGCTTGCCGCCGCTCCAGGTCTTTACCTGGTCGTTGATGGTGGGATCGGGGGCTACCGGAAATATCCAGTCAAACCGGGGATTGCCGATCAGCATGAAGCTGGATGCCGGCACGCGATTGAGAAACCCCTCGCCCTTGTGCCCGCCCTCGATCAGAAGGACCGAACTGCGCCCGTCCTCGCTCAGGCGATTGGCGAGTACGCAACCAGCGGTCCCTCCCCCGATGATCACATAATCGAAGGTTGTCTGGGCCATCGCTCGCGTGCCTTCTTTCTGTTCCCGGATAAACTTGCCCGGCGCCCGGAAAACGGCGCTGGCTGGCAGGAACGGCGGTCAAAATGAGGATTCGATTACCAGTGACGCCGCATCTGCGCCGCGCGGCGGCGCGCCGAGATCACTCCAGCGCGATCTTCTCGCGCCATGACGGGGGTATCTTTGGGCAGGAAGTCGCGCACGGCTGCCAGCGGAACTTTGGTTAGCGAAGGCAGCGGCCCTTCCCCGCAGCCAAACCAGCGTCCGATCAGGGTTCCATGCGAGAAGCCAGCGGTGTCGAGCCAGTTGGGCACCCCCGGATCCACTGCCGAGATCACCGCGCGAAACAGTCCATCCTCGTCGAGCCGCGCCTGACTCCCGTTGAGGCTGCTCTGCCGGTTCACATAATCGACCGCATTGAACAGCGGGTCGTTAAGTTGCACATTCCAGTACCGGATCGGATCGGGCAACGCCGTTTCGAGAATCAGCGCCTCGTCGGCACCAAGTTCGAAAATGCCGCTCCAGTAATGCTGTGGGACGGCCGCCGCCGCGAGCTTCGGATCGAGACCACCGAGCTCGGCAAAAGCGGTGAACTCAAGGGTATTGATCATACCCCGATCGCGCAGCCCCTGCTGATAGTCCATCCACGTCCTGGCATAACGTTCGACGTAGCGTGCGGTGGCACCAAGCCGCTCTGCGATCTCGGCCCTGGTTGCCACGGGCTTCTCGACCGGGCTGTCAAGGCACTCGATCGCAAGACGTCCATCGCGCTCCTTCGCCCAATCATAGAACCGGAAGCGCGCCTGGATCGTCGTCGCCCGAGGATCGAGATAGAGCCAATTGCCCACATGGCCTAGCGGCCGTTCCTGGCTGAGGAGCAACTCGAAGCTGCCATCCGCTTCCAGCTCGAGCGTGTCCACGTCGCAGAAGTTGAGCATCGGATGGGGCGGTTCGGCGGTACCGACCAGACCCTCCTTGATGCCCAAAGTGACCACCCGCGCCGTGCCGCGTTCCCCGACAATCCGGTAAGTCAGGTCACCGCGCAGCGGCGCGCGCAAGTAGATGTCGTCGGGATTGGGCTGGACGATGAAGGCCAGACTTGGCAATGGAATCCAATCCGGGTGCTCTGGCGTCGCGAGGAAGTAGATGAAATAGGCGGTGGCGATGTTGGTCAGAAGCTGCTGGCTAAGTTCCGCTTCCATCTGAGGATCAGACGGCCGGGATGTCAGCCGGATGAGCTCGGCGGCGGCCTTCAACATATCCAGGAAATCCGCCCAATCGGACGGTTGCCGCTGTGTCATCTTGCTTCTCCGCGTTCGAGCCACGGGTCCAGCATGAACTTCAGGTGGCTGTTTTTTGTGCGCAACTGCTCGAACACCGTGGGAAACTCGTCGAACGAGACAGGCGGCGCGAAAAGGTTCTGAAAATCGATCGATTCCCGCCCGAAGGTGTCGAGGCAGTGCGTAAACTGCTGACGCGTATAGGTATTCACGAAATGAAACTCCGTCTCTTTCAACAGAGCGGTAGCTGGAACGAAGCTGTCGTGGTCGGTGCAGAAGCCAAGAACGACCACTCGGCCGCCCGGCTTTGCCCAGTGCACGCTTCGATCGATCATCCCGCGCGCGCCCGAACATTCCATGACGATGTCGGGCGGGCCTCCCAGTGCCTCAATGAGTTCTCCGTCAAACTGGTCGTTCGAACGGATAAAATGCGTCGCGCCGAGCATTTGCGCAAAGGATGCTGCACGGTCCGTACGAGCCGTCGCCACGATCTTTCCCGCGCCCATACGCCGGGCCCAGAAGATCGCGGCAAGACCAATCGCGCCCACGCCGACAACCAACACCGTTGCCCCGGGCACGATACCCGCGCGCGACGCGCCGCGCAGACCGCAACTGAACGGTTCGGTCAGCGCAGCGTCCGCAAGACTGACATCCACCGGCAATCGCACCGTCGATCGCTGGTTGACGAGAACATATTGCGCAAAGCCGCGTGAAGCCGACTGCTTTTCGGGACCTGTGCATCGCATGGGATCACCTGCGATACAGGGACCGCACTGTCCGCATCCCCGCACGGGCAGGGACGTCACCAGATCGCCAACCTTGAGTGTCGTGACCCCCGATCCGAGTGCTACGACTTCGCCGGCATATTCGTGGCCGATGATCATTCCGGCCGAATAACTGCCTTCATGGCCGCCGGTCATGTGAAGATCAGTCCCGCAGATCCCGCAACGTGCGACCTTAAGCACTGCTTCACTGGAGCCGGGCGTCGGATCTGGGCACTCCTCGACCGACAGGGGCATTCCCGGAGCCCGGAATACGACCGCCTTCATCGTCCGCCCTCGCCGTCCTGCCGGTCGAAGCCATAATGAGCCCGGTAGGTCGCAAACCGCTGCGCTAATGCCTCTTGTGTGACGCCAACGGCTTCGGCGCTGTAGCGATGCTTTCCATGCTTGCCGACAGGATGCTGCGCCCACCAGGTGTGCATCGCCTGTTTCGTCTGCGCGGACAGTTCCATCCCGGCGAAGCTGTAGATCCGCTGGACGATCTCGAGCGGCGCGGCGATCATGTCGTGCTCCATGACCTCGATGACGCGATCACGGTGCCGCGCGGCGATATCGACCGCATCGGTGAGAGCCTTGCTCCACAATCCGATCTCCCGCTCCACAAGCGCGGGGAGATTGACTTGCTCGCCATCGAACTGGCGGTGGAGCTTGGAAAGCAGGCTGAAGGTCGACGGCATCGATTTGAGCGGATCGCGGTGGATGTGGACGACCATCGCGTCGGGGAAATGATCGAGCAGCATATCGAGGTCGAGGACATGGCTCGGATTCTTGAGCAACCACCTTTTATGGCTCTCGTTGGCCCCGATCAGCCGAAGATTGCGTTCGAGCGTCGCGAAGAGCGGACGGGCGTCCTGTTCAACGAACCATCGATCATAGCTCGGAACATAGGCGGTCGAACCGAAAGCGTTCGATACGAACGTCTGGGCCGTTATCCCAAGGCATTCGTCGACTTCGTTCGGCTGGGTGTAGTGGATGAAC
Organism: Novosphingobium endophyticum; assembly: GCF_014640675.1. Lineage (GTDB taxonomy): Bacteria > Pseudomonadota > Alphaproteobacteria > Sphingomonadales > Sphingomonadaceae > Novosphingobium > Novosphingobium endophyticum. The sequence goes on from NZ_BMHK01000010.1 coordinate 102,635, forward strand.
TTGAGTTCCGGCGTCGCGGCCAGACGACTCTCGAACCTCGCGACCGCTTGGCGATAATGCGGATTGTCGGCCCATTCACGCTTGGGGGGCCGCGGCATCGGCGTTTTGATAAGCCATGATTCGAGGCCTTGAAAGCGCTCGTCGCAGGCGAGGAGCTTATGCAGCGCGGTCGTCCCCGATCGCGGACATCCGACGACAAACACGGGAGCGACGACGCCGGCATCTGCGCTGCCGGCATATCGCTTCAGCCCGTCTTCGACGAAGAGGCGTGCGATCAGCGGCGCAAGCGCGAGCGCAAGACAAGCTTCTTTTCGGGCCGGGTCGCGCTCAAGATCCTCGTCGAACGAGCGGAGCAGCTTGGCCAGCCCCGTGCGATATGCCGGATCGCCGAAATCCTCCAGCCCGGTGGCCTCAACCGCCTTGGCGTGCAAATTGTCTTCACTGGATGCGAAGAACCCATCGGCCTGCGCGGTCTGCTCATCCCCCGTGATCACGCTTGTTCTCCTTGCGGGGTCCGGACCGGGTCTTCGCCCTGCCAATTGGCTGCAGCTTCCTTATAGATCGAGTCTCTCCGCGTGCTCTCCGACCTGACCGGCAGCAGCTCCACCAGGCCAGAACCACCGCCTGGTTCGAAGGCCAGATAGGCATAATCCCCCCCAGCAACGTTAAGCTCATAATGCACCCGCATGCCTCGGCGAACGAGGCGATCGGTTTCCCCGCGAACGTCCTGCGTCTGGAAGGCGAGGTGGTGGAGGTACTGTGCTTCGCCCCGAGGGGGAGCAGGATAAGGTGACCCATCACCGCCAACCACCTGGATAAGCTCAATTTGCATATCGTCGGAAAAGCCAAGCGCGATCCGGGCGGTAAAGTTGACGGGAGATCCGTCCATCGACCCGCCCAGCGCGAGCGTGCGCAGGAAGAAAGGCCCGACGCCGCACGCCGTCCAGCGATCCAGTGCCGCATTCATATCCGCGACTACGAAGCCAGTCTGATAGACCTGCCCAAGACCGAACATCCCGCTCTCCTTTTCCGTGCTGTCCCGGCTACCGGGGCGGCACAGCGCGCTCTTGCCAGTTGCAATACGCACGCATATTTTCTAAACCATGCATACCATTTCTGTATGATGCAACACCTTTTCAGGCCCCATCATTGCCGGCTACACACGCGTCAGGACATTCAGCCGATCGATGGTGAAATGCATGCAACGCCGAAATCGACGAAAGGACGAGGAAAATGAGCGAAGACGTCGTCGCTATGGTTCGCGAACTCTATGACCGCCAAAGTATCCATGACAAACTCATCGCCTATTGCAGAGGCGTGGACCGGCTCGACCGAGAACTTCTTCTGTCGACATATCATAACGACGGAATCGATGACCACGGCCTCTTCGTTGGAACGCCCGAAGAGTTTGCCGATTGGGTGTTTGCCTATCATTCGACCAACCAGACCGCGACGCAGCATATCATCACCAACCATTTCTGCGAGCTTGATGGCGATACGGCGCATACCGAGACATATTGGATGTCGGCTGCGATGAACGTTTCAGGCACACCGCTGACGCTGCGCGGTGGCCGGTATGTCGACCGGTTCGAACGGCGCGATGGCAAATGGGCAATAGCGCTGCGAAAATGCCTCATCGAATGGCATGGCCGGCCAGGCGAGCTCGCCCTGCCCGAAGCTGCGCGAAAGGCCCAGAACAGCGGCGCGGCGCCGCGCCGGGACCGGACCGACCCATCTTATGACCGTCCGCTGACCGCCGATCTGTCACGCATGGGTTTGCGAGCGCTGGGCTGAATGCCACCGCTTGGGGCTCGGCGTTCGCGCCGAGCGGCTCTACGCGCAAGTCGTGACGCTACCGCTCGACTACGCGGGTTTGCGGCTGGCCTCCTCTTCAACGCGTGTCGTTGAAATCCGCTTCGGTAACTGCTCGTAGTTCGTCAATCGAAACCCCTGGAGCCAACCTGGTCAGGCAGAACGGCGACTGCCTGTTTTCCCGGCGAAAGATCGCGCGATCAGTCACGAGCATGTCGACCACGTTCGTTCCCGTGAGGGGCAGCGAGCAAGCCTTGCGGAACTTCGGTTGTCCCACCTTGTCGACGTGATCCATCAGGACGATGATCCGACGCACACCGGCAACCAGATCCATCGCACCGCCCGGGCCCTTGACCATCTTTCCGGGCACCATCCAATTGGCGAGGTCACCATTCTCGGCAACTTCCATCGCGCCCAGGATCGACGCATCTATATGCCCGCCACGGATCATGCCGAAGCTGTCGGCCGACGAAACATAGCTGGTCCGATCGAGCTCCGTGATCGTCTGTTTGCCAGCGTTGATGATGTCGGGGTCGACATCGGCCTCGGCTGGGAACGGGCCAAGCCCAAGCATGCCGTTCTCGGATTGAAGCGTCACGTCGATTGCCGGATCGATTTGATTGGCGACGAGCGTCGGGATACCGATGCCCAGGTTCACATAAAAGCCGTCGGCAAGCTCGCGCGCGGCAATCGCCGCCATCTGGTCCCTGGTCCAGCCCATCATACTGCCCCCGCGCTAACTGTGCGCTTCTCGATCCGCTTTTCGTTGGATGCCGCCCGGATAAGCCGCTTCACGAATATGCCGGGCGTATGGACCTGGTCGGGATCAATCGTTCCTGGCCCCACCATCGCCTCGACCTCCGCTACTGTGATCTTGCCGCATGTCGCCGCCATCGGATTGAAATTGCGCGCCGACTTTCGGTAGATAAGGTTGCAGTAGGGGTCGGCACGCCATGCCTTGACAATGGCTAGGTCGGCCACGATTCCAGTCTCCAGCAGGTAGGGCTCGCCGCCGAACATCTTGGTTTCCTTACCCTCGGCAATGAGTGTCCCGACGCCTGTGCGCGTATAGAAGCCCGCTATTCCGGCCCCGCCAGCGCGCATCCTTTCCGCGAGCGTGCCCTGGGGACAGAATTCGATCTGGAGCTCGCCTGCAAGGTACTGCCGTTCGAATTCCTTGTTCTCGCCGACATAGGAGCTGACCATCCGGGTAACCTGCCCAGCCCGCAGCAGCTTGCCCAAGCCAAAGTCGTCCACGCCCGCATTGTTCGAGACCAGCGTAAGGTCGCGCACCCCCGATTGCTCGATCGCCGCAATCAATGTCTCGGGGATTCCGCACAGGCCGAAGCCGCCCGCTGCGATGGTCATGCCATCGAAGAGCAACCCATCCAGTGCGGCCACGGCATCGTCATAGACCTTGTCGACCATGCGTCCTCCTAAAGCGAGCTGACGAGGTGACCGCCGTCGACGACGAGCACCGAACCGGTCATGTAGCGGGAGGCGTCCGACGCGAGGAGCAACAGCGGGCCTTCGAGATCGCCGAGTTCGCCAAGGCGACGTTGAGGGATTCTGTGGATCATGTCCTGTCCTGCCGGGGATGAAAAGAAGTCACGATTGAGATCAGTTGCGAGATAACCTGGCGCCAGCGCGTTGACCCGAATACCGTAGCGGGCGACCTCGAGCGCAAGCGCCTTCGTCATCTGGATCACGCCCGCCTTGGACACGGCATAGGGCAGAACCGCGCCGGCCTGACGCAGGCCCAGGATCGAGGCCACATTGACGATCGACCCGCCCGCGCCAGCCCGCTGCATTGCATTTGCTGCCGCCTGCGCGACAATAAACATGCCTTTGAGGTTGGTGTCGATGACGTCGTCCCAGTCTTCCTCGCTCTGCTGGAGCGCCGGATTGCTGCGAACGATGCCCGCATTGTTGACGACGATGTCGAACGCGCCCGCCTGCTCGATCGCGTCGCGAGCAGCTGAAGCCGCAGTTACATCCATGACCAGGGTCTCGGCCGCGATTCCGTCGGCCGCCAGCCGAGCCGCCACCTCGTCCAGCGCCGCCTGTCGGCGGGCGGCGAGCACGACACGCGCACCCGCCCTTCCCAGCACGCCTGCGAAATGGGCACCGAGGCCCGATGAAGCACCCGTAACGAGCGCACGCTTGTCCTTCAGATCGTACATTGCCACCCCGGTTCCTGGTTCGCCGTGCCGTGATTGCCGGCGGGTTACATCAGGCTGCGGATTGCCGCCTCGATCTTATCGGCGTTCCACAGGATGGGTTTTTCCAGCGCCGACGAGAAGGGCACGGGAGTGTACGGCATGCCGAGGCGCAGGACCGGCTTTTTCAGATCGGCAAACAGCTCCTCGTGGATTCTGCTGGCTATTTCAGCGCCGACGCCAAACCGCTTGACCGCCTCATGCAGGACAACTGCCCGGCCGGTTTTCGCAACCGAGTTGAGGATGGTTTCCTCGTCGAATGGCACGATGGTCCGCAAGTCGATCAGTTCGACCGACAAGCCCTGATCGCCCAAGGACGCCGCCACCTTTTCCGCGTCGATCATCGGCCGGCCATAGCTGATGAGCGTGACGTCACTGCCGGACCGAACGATCCGGGCCTTGCCCAATGGCAGCGGCTTCTCGTTCGCGATCAGCGAACCCTTGGACTTGAGCTGCAGGGTGTTCTCGATGAAGATACACGGATTGTCGTCGAAAATGCAGGCCGTCAGCAGCGCCTTGTAATCGGCCGCGGTGGATGGCACCGCGATCTTCAAGCCGGGCACATGGGCAAGCCACGCCTCGAGCATGTCGGAATGTTGGCCACCAGTGCCCGCGCCCGCGCCCGTCATCGTGCGAATCGTCAGCGGAACACTGGCCTGACCGCCCGACATATAGCGGGTCTTGGCCGCATGATTGACGATCTGGTCCATTGCGACGGTGATGAAGTTCATCAACATGATCTCGGCGACCGGCCGCATCCCGGCAATGGCTGCGCCCACCGCAGCGCCGATGATCGCCTGTTCGGAGATGGGCGTCGAACGGACTCTGCCGTCGCCAAAACGTGTCGACAGACCTTGGGTGCATCCACGAATGCCACCACCCTGGAGATCGGCAACATCTTCGCCCAGGACGATCACACTGTCGTCGCGCTCCATCGCTTCGGCCAATGCCTCCTGCACAGCGTCGGCGCAGGTTACTGTGCGCTCGTCAGCGCGGTTCTCGGTTCCAGTGGTCATATCGCGATCTCTTCGTCATAAATGTCCAGCCTACCCTCGCTCTCGTCGGGATAGGGCTGCTCCATCGCGTAAGCGACTGCGTCCTCGATCTCAGCAGCGATCGATTCCTCGATTGCCGCTATTTCAGCTTCGGTCGCATGCCCTTCGGCAATCAGCAGGGCTCGCAACGCCGGATGCGGGTCGCGCAGTTGCCAGGCCGCCAATTCTTCCTCGGGAATATAATGCGCCGGATCGCCGAGGTTGTGACCGTTGAAGCGGAATGTCTTCGCCTCGATCAGCGTCGGACCGCCGCCGTTTCTCGCACGCTCAACCGCTTCACGCGCCGCCCCCCACATCGCGCGCGCGTCGTTCCCGTCGACCAGGATCGAGGGCATATCATAGGCAGCGCCGCGGTTTGCGATGTCAGTCACCGAGGTACCGCCAGCAAGCGAGGTGTGCTCGGCCCATTGATTGTTCTGACAGACGAAAATCACGGGAAGCTTCCACACCGCGGCCAGGTTCAGCCCCTCGTGGAAAGCGCCGATATTGGAAGCGCCGTCGCCAAAATTCGTGACCGCGATACGACCGTCGCCGCGCAACTGAGAGGCCCAGCCCAAGCCATTGGCGATGGGGATGCCGCTGCCGACAATTCCGGTCGTCATCACCACCCCCGATGCGGGGTGGGTAATGTGCATAGGACCGCCCTTACCCTTACAGTGGCCGGCGGCGCGTCCGAAATATTCTGCTAGAAGCCCTTTCAACGGCACGCCCTTGGCAAGGTGATCGTGCAGGCCGCGGTAGATTGTCACGACGTAATCATCGTCGTTCAATAACACCGAAATCGCCGCGGGGATCACTTCCTGACCGCGAGGGGAGTAATATGGTGCAGCAAGCCTGCCCGAGCGGATCAGGCGGATCAGCCGCTCATCGCACTGCTTGATGAGCGACACCTTACCATAGATGTTCAGGAGCGTTGCCCCGTCCGGGCCGTTCAATCTCTCCAAGGGTCGATCCTTTTCGTTTTCAGTCGAAATCAGCAAGTTCAGGCGATGCTCGCCAGTACCTGCCCCACGGGATATTCCTGGCCGGGCTGCGCCTTGATTGAGATGATGCCGCTTGCGGGGCTCTCGATCTCCTGCACTGACTTTTCACTCTCCAGAGCGTAGATCATTTCGCCCTCGGTGACGCTGGCGCCATCGGAAACCAGCCACTCGGTGAGCATTCCTGCCTCCATGCCAAATGCCAGGCTGGGCAAGAGAACGTCGGTCGCCATAAAAATGCCTCTCCTTGAACCATCGCGCCGATCGGCGCCGCGCCAAACAGTGACGCCGATTTCCACATCCTGAAATGATTTCTATATGATGAAACCATTTTCATCAACAAAAACCCGCCCGCCGATGCTCATTTTCCTTCCTAATGTTGCAACATTTTTCTAGATGTTGCAATGGCGGGGTTCGGGACGGCCTTCGGGAAACGATTGCGCGCCATATTCGCGGATCGCAATCGCTCCCCGGAGAGCCGCATGTGGATGGAGAAGGGAGATGACGAATGCCTCTCGATTATGAGCGTCTCATACGGATGCCGCCGCGCGAGACGATCCACACCTTTACGACGCGAGACACGATCCTCTACGCGCTCGGAATAGGCGCGGAACGGCTGGCGCACATCTATGAAGACGGGCTGATTGCTTATCCGATGATGAGCGTCATCGCCGCATATCCCGGCTTTTTCGCTCCTGAGCCCGAATATGGCGTCACGCCTCGCCAAGTGCTGCACGGCGAGCAATCAATTCGCCTCCATCGCATGATGCCGGCGGCGGGTACGGTTCGGGGCGTCACGACAATCACAGACATATTGGACAAGGGCGCGAAGGGCGCAGTGGTGAACCTCACGCGCAGCATACACGACGTTGCCGACGACTCTCTGATCGCCACCGTGGATACCGGGCTATTCCTGCGCGGCGGGGGCGGCTTCGGTGGCATCACGACCAACGGACGGCGTCCGCATCCGATACCCGACCGCCCGGCGGACAAGGAAGTCCGCACGCCCACACGAGAGAATCAGGCCGCCATTTATCGCTTGTCGGGTGATTACAATCCGCTCCACATCGATCCGGCGCGAGCGCAGGCTATGGGGTTCGACAAGCCCATTCTGCACGGTCTCTGTACCTTCGGCTTCGCCGGGCGCGCGTTGATCGAGGGTCAAGCCGGCGGGGATGCCTCACGCCTGTCTCGGCTCGGCGCCCGCTTTTCGACGCCCGTCTTTCCGGGCGAGACGCTGCTGACCCGCATCTGGATCGAAGGGAAGGAGCGCGTGGCCTTCCAGACCCTCGTTGAGGAGCGCGGCGTGATCGCGCTCACTAATGGCCTCGCCGAGTTTGGCGGACCGTCCCAACAAGATGACTGCGTCGACGACGCACACAGAACCCGAAGGAGCCAGGGCAAATGATACCCGATTATGACGACATCCGTGGCGAAATCCGCAAGCTCTGCGCCGAGTTCCCCGGAGAATATTGGCGCAAGAAGGATCGTGACCGACTCTACCCCGATGAATTCGTCGCGTCTCTGACCGCCGCAGGGTATCTTGCCGCGCTTATTCCCGAGGAATATGGCGGCGCTGGCCTGCCGCTTTCAGGCGGCGCCGCCATCCTCGAGGAGATCCAGGCTTCCGGTTGCAATGGCGGCGCCTGCCACGCCCAGATGTACACGATGGGTACATTGCTGCGTCATGGGTCGGATGAGCAAAAGGCCCAGTATCTTCCCCAGATTGCCAGCGGCGCGCTCAGACTACAGGCGTTCGGCGTCACCGAGCCGACCAGCGGTACCGATACGCTTTCGCTCAAGACAACCGCGCGGCGTGATGGAGATGATTATGTCATCAACGGCCAGAAAGTCTGGACGTCGCGGGCCGAGCATTCCGACCTGATGATCTTGCTGGTCCGTACGACACCGGCGAACCAGGTGAGCAAGCGCACAGAAGGCCTTTCGGTGATCCTGGTGGACATGCGCGAAGCACTCGACAACGGCCTGACCATTCGTCCGATCGAGACGATGATGAATCACGCAACGACCGAAATATTCTTTAACGATCTGCGTGTCCCGGTCGCCAGTCGCATCGGCGAGGAAGGCCAGGGCTTTCGATACATCCTCTCGGGCATGAACGCAGAGCGGATCCTGATTGCGGCAGAATGCATCGGCGATGCCCGTTGGTTCATCGAGCGCGCATCCGCCTATGCGCGTGAGCGGCAGGTGTTTGGGCGGCCGATCGGCCAGAATCAGGGCATCCAGTTCCCGATCGCGCGGGCTTACGCGCAGATGCGCGCGGCCGAATTGATGGTTGCGGAAGCCCTGCGCGTCTATGAAGCGGGCGGCAATGCCGGCGCTGAAGCGAATATGGCCAAGATGCTGGCGGCGGACGCCAGCTGGGCGGCCGGTGAGGCGTGCCTGCAGACCCACGGCGGCTTCGGATTCGCTAGCGAGTACGACATCGAGCGCAAATATCGCGAGACGCGCCTCTATCAAGTCGCTCCGATCTCGACGAACCTGATCCTGTCCTATTTGGCCGAGCATGTCCTTGACATGCCGCGGTCCTATTGAAGAGCAGCACCGCGCCACAGGGAGGCAGAACCCGCATCCCTGTGGCGAAAGGGCAAAGGCGGCCGCTTCCCCCCTGATGACGGCACCCACTCCGCAATGCCGCCCTCCCCTGCAATCCACTACATCACTGCGAGATAACCCATGAACCAGCCCCCTCCGTCATCAACCGCCTTCGAAGATTCATTCGCAGCCTTCGGCGATGTCGAAGTCGTCCCGCTCAATCGAATCGAAAAGGTCGTCGCCAAAACGATGGCTCGCAACGCGGCGACCATCCCGCACGTGACCCATCATGACGAGGCCGACATGACCACGGTGGAAGAAGCGCGCGCGCGGCTTGCCGCGGATGGACGAGTGATCTCCCCTCTGGCGTTCGTGGTCAAGGCCGTGGTCGCCGCGTTACGCGCCCACCCGCGCCTTAACAGCAGCCTGGACGCTGAGGGTGGCCGGCTTGTCCTCAAGAACTATTTCAACATAGGCGTGGCCATGGACACCCCGCACGGCCTGCTCGTACCGGTACTGCGGGGATGCGACGGCAAGAGCGTAATTGAGATCGCAAGCGAAATTTCGGAAGTCAGCGCTCGCGCACGTGACAAGGGCCTGCCGCTCAGCGAGATGACCGGTGGAAACTTTTCCATCAGCTCGCTTGGCGGCATCGGCGGGACCGGTTTCACCCCCATCATCAATTCCCCCGATGTGGCTATACTGGGCCTTTGTCGCACGCGCGTCCAACCGGTATGGGACGGGGCGACCTTCCTGCCGCGCAAAGTGATCCCGCTGTCGCTCAGCTACGATCATCGCGTCGTCAATGGCGTGGAAGCGGCCCGGTTCACGCGCACCGTCGCGGCAGCGCTTGCCGAGGATGCATTAGAATGGGCGGGGATATAGAAGGAGCCAGGGACCGGCGATCAGCGGTGACCCCACGTTCAACCTTGGTCCGGCACCGTCGCAGTTTCGCTCAGGAACGCGTCAATCTCACGCATCGTCTCCTCGAACCGGTCATGGTGCACCCAATGCCCCGCCTCCTCGATCACCCGCAGCCGCGCATTCGCAAAGAGGCCGAGGCGGCCGTCCATTCCGGGATTGGATGCCCAGCTTTCAGCGCCGTAAAGCAACAGTATGGGGCAGGTCAGCGCCCTCCACAGGTCGTTGAGCGCGTCATTGCTCATATCAGGGGGACGTTTGCGGATCATTGGATCGACCTTCCAACGATAGAAGCCATCGTCGCCCAAACGCACTGCGTGATGTGTCAGATGATGCAGGCGCTCGCCGGCGAGATGCGGGTTGCGCTCCTTCATCCGGGCTGTCGCTTCGTCCATCGACCGAAAATGGCGCGGCACACGCATGCGAATGCGCTCCGTTTCCTCCAACCACGTTCGCAAACGAGTTCGCATCGGCGTGTTGTCCACCAGCACCAGGCGGTCAGGTGACGCGAGCAGACCTTCGATCGACACCAGCCGGTTCATCCGCTCCGGAAAGACTGCGGCGAACCGCATGGCGATGTTGGCGCCGAGCGAGTGGGCGATAATGGTAGCCCGCCGGATCGCCAGGGCGTCGAGCAGCAGCAGCAAATCACGGACCAGCACACCTTCGCCGTAATTTCCTTCCGGGGACCAGTCGCTGTCCCCATGCCCGCGCAAATCGACCGCGATCACATGCCAGCGCGCGCACAGTCGTCGCGCCACCCAATCCCAACTGCGGGAATGATCGCCGCCACCGTGGATCAACACCAACGGCGGCAGATGGTCACCACCCCAGTCAACATAACGCAAGGTGATCCCGGGCACATGGACCGTGCCCGACCGAGGCTCGACTGGTTCTTGGGAAGAAGGCCCCATGGGGCGGTCGGTGTTCACCGCCCGATGAAGCCGGCTTGGCGCTTCTCCTTGAACGCGGTCACGCCTTCGCGATAATCCTGCGTCCGGCCTGCCGCGCGTTGACCGTCGCGCTCCATCTCGAGCTGGCTTGCAAGCGGTTGGGACGTCGCGGCGCGCAGTGCCTGCTTCGCCAGCACCAGCCCACGCGTAGGTCCGGTCGCGAGTTGTTGTTCGATACGGTGCACTTCGGTATCGAACTGGTCGTCGTCGACTGCGCGCCAGATCATACCCCAGTCCGCAGCGAGGTCAGCGCTCAGAGGTTCGCCGAGAAGAGTGAAGCCCATTGCGCGAGCCATACCTACGCTTCTTGGAAGATGCCATGACGAACCGGCGTCCGGCACCAGGCCAATCGTGGAAAATGCCTGGACGAAGCGAGCACTGCGGCGGGCGATGCAAAGATCCGCCGCCAGCGCAATGCCGACTCCCGCGCCCGCGGCGACGCCGTTCATGGCGCACAAATACGGCACCGGCAGCGAAACCAGCCGGGTGATCAACGGATTATAATATTGCTCGATGTTCGCACCGAGATCGATCTCGGCCGCGCCCGCATCGCGTTCCGCAAGATCTTGTCCAGCGCAAAAGGCGCTTCCAGCGCCCGTGATCGTGAGAAGTCGAGTGGCAGGGTCCGCCAGTGCTGCATCAAGCGCCAGATGAATCTCTTCATGCATCCTGACGATGAACGCATTGCGTCGCTCAGGGCGATTGAACGTCAACCGGGCGACTCCGCCGTCACAGTCGAGTTTGATTGTTTCGAAGTCCATTTCGCCTCCCAGCTCGATGGTCGCCTCAGGCGATCTCGACATCAAGCAACGGCGCAAATTGTTGCGCACCGTCGAAATCGGATTCGTCAACACCGCCCGCCGCGCTTGCACGCGGGAGTGTAACCTTAATCGCCACGGCAGGTTTGTAGACGTAGATACTCACGTGCTCAAAGGGGACGCCATAAATCTCCGCGATCATCCGCTCATTGATCGCTCCGGAACGAATGACCAGCTCCAGATCTTCAAGCGTGCTAAAGGGAATATCGAAGGTCAGCCAGCTCGCCCCGGCATTGCGACACTTCAGGCCCGGCGCCAAGTCCCCAAGTCGAATCGGCATGTCTTTCAAATCTCCACAATCTCGAGCTTGAACGGCTGGCGTTCATCGTCGACCTCCAGCAGGTGCCATGCACTCCACTCGAACACGGGACCAAGGCGCAGCAGGTTTGGCGAGAAAGGTGCCGCAAAATTGCCGCCCGCCGGGATGCCGACGACGGGTTCGAGCTTGGCACCGGAGGAGAGACAACGCTGCAGTAGCGTCTCTGATTGCGCCTCGGTCCGCGCGACGACGTCGATCAGCAATCCAACCTCGTGGATCGGCGCGTCACGCATCGGCTCCCGGTCGCCCATCACCGCGTTTCGCCCATACACACGAAACGTCAGAGAATATTCGTCCTGCGAGATGCCAACGCTGTGGGCTCCGCGGTTCGTAAGATCGCGCAGTCGATCCAGAAAGTCGTCGAGGGCCGCCAACAGGCGTGGATCGCGAATGCCCACGATGCTGGAGCAGCGATAGCCGACAATGCGCGCGCCTTCGAGCTTCACCGTCGGACGTGGCGCCGGTGTGAACTGGCTGCCGGTCACCCGCACCCGCCGCTCGTCCAATTGCTCGAAGTTGGCGAACTGGGTCGAGATCGCGCCTGAAGGCTGATGAATCGACCAGGGGTCGGGATTTTCGTACATGGTGAGGGCCGATACGCTTTTCACCGTACAGACGGAGCCAATCTTCGTTGGCTCGATAATGAAGCCATCATCGGTGACTGTCGCCAGCACCGGGCTGCCGCCGCCGACATCGGTCGTCGCTAAGCTGCCCTTGTCGATGCTGCGTGCCGCATGCCACGCAACTCCCGGCGGAATGCCGGCGCGCAACGCGACGCAGGCGAATATTGCCGGGTCGGTGGCGCGTCCCGCCAGTATAACGTCAGCGCCCGCCTCCAGTGCGTCCATGAATGGAGCTGCGCCCGCCATGGCCACGATATGCGCGCTTTGGTCAACCCGCTCCGCCGTCAGGTGCGAGAAATTGCCAAGCGGACGGACGTCGCCACGATCAAGCGCGGATTTGACGCTTTCCTTGCTCTGGTCGGAATGGATAATCGCCATGCGGAAGTTCAGGCCGGCTTCACGGGCAACATCCTTCATGATCGCACAGGTTTCTTCGAGGTGCGGCGCCGCACCTGCCACCCCGCAGCTGCCAAAAATGAGCGGGATGTTCAGCTTGCGCGCGCCGCGCAACATGATGTCCATATCGCGCCGGACACTTGAAGCCGGTTTGATACTCCTGCCGCCGCCCAATGGGCCCGGACCATAGTCGGACGTGCCCGCGTCGCACCCGATCATATGCGGCATTCGCGCAAGCCCCGCCTCGAATCCGCGGTACGAAAAGCCGTTCCCGACCATACCGTTTGCAAGTAGCCGCACTTCAGTCACTCGCGAGTTCCCTTTATCGTCGCCATTGCATTTTCCATCCCGAGTCTCATAGTAGGGAATTCATCTGGTGCAAACCAGTTTCATCATTTAGCATAAAGCGAAGGTGCGATGAGGTTGATTTTGGTTTCATCGCAAAGGGCCGAGGCGCCAAACCGCAGCAGCACTGTCGCAGCGTGAAGGGAGACGAGAGCATGGACTACGGAAGTTACGAGGCACTGCGCATTGAGCGGCATGAACGGGTGTTGACCATCACCCTCGACAATCCGCCGATGAACGCGATCTCCCGTCCGATGCACGCAGAGTTGGCGCGCCTGTTCCAAGACATCAACCGCGATCCGGAGGTGGCGGTGGTTGTAATTACGGGCGCGGGAACAAGGGCTTTTTCTGCTGGCGGCGACATCCAGCGGATGCGGACCCGCATCGAAGAGGGCGCTCATCACGAATGGGTGGGCAGCATGCGGGAAGCCAAGGAGATCGTTTATGGTCTGCTTCGGCTCGAGCGACCGCTGATTGCACGGATCAACGGTCATGCCATGGGCCTGGGCGCCACTCTCGCAGTGCTTTCCGACTTCGGGTTCATGCTCGATTCGGCGAAAATTGCCGACACCCACGTCAAGGTCGGCCTCACCGCCGGTGACGGCGGCGCACTCATGTGGCCAATCCTGATCGGCTTTGCTCGGGCGCGACATTATCTGATGACCGGCGATGCGATGACCGGAAAAGAGGCCGCCGAAATGGGCCTCATCCACGACAGCGCGCCCACGGTCGAGGCGCTTGACGCCAAGGTGGATGCCCTGGTGAACCGGCTCCTGGACAGCGCGCCTGCCGCGATCAATGGGACCAAGGCATCAATCAACCTGCTGCTGCGGAAGATGCTGGAAGGCGTGATCGAGGCCCATCTCGGCTTCGAGACCCAGACCTATCTGAGCAAGGACCATTACCGCGCAGCCGTAGCCTTCACCGAGAAGGACACCCCAAAGTTTGAGGGCAACTGACCCCCTGCACTGCATCAGGAGCGAACATGAGACGTGCCGCTATAGTTTCCCCGTTGCGAACCCCTGTGGGGCGCTTTCTCGGCGGACTCTCCCCCCTACTCGCAGAGCGTCTTGCCGCGCACATTATCGCGGCAGTTGTCGAACGCAGCAAAATCGATCCTGGACAGATCGACGACGTCGTCTTCGCACAGAGCTACGCCAATTCCGAAGCGCCTTGCATTGGGCGCTGGGCAGCGTTGGCTGCCGGGCTTCCGATCGAAGTTCCGGGCTCGCAGGTGGATCGGCGCTGCGGAGGTGGCCTACAGGCCATCGCCAATGCCGCGATGATGGTCCAGACCGGAGTTGCCGACGTGGTGCTCGCAGGCGGCGTCGAGAGCATGTCGAACATCGAATATTACACGACTTCGATGCGGCAGGGCGCGCGCGCGGGGACAGTGCAGCTTTACGATCGCCTCGATCGCGGCCGCGAACGATCCCAACCAGCGGAGCGGTTCGGGGTCATCAGCGGCATGATCGAAACCGCCGAAAACCTCGCGAATGACTATGGCATCACGCGTGAGATGGCTGATGCTTTCGCCGCCACCAGCCAGCAGCGGGCGACGGCTGCCTGGGCCGATGGGCGGTTCTCCGAGGAGGTCGTACCCGTGCCTGTGCCGCAGAAGCGCGGCGACCCGATCATTATCGATCGCGATGAAGGTGTGCGCAGTGAAACGACCGTCGAAAGCCTCGCGGCACTGCGACCGCTCATGAAGGGCGGCACAGTGACTGCGGGGAACAGCAGTCAGCAGAATGATGCGGCCGCTGCGTGCCTGATCGTGGGCGAGGACAAGCTTGATTCGCTGGGCCTTGAACCGCTGGGTTACCTGGTGGGCTGGGCCGCGGCGGGCTGCGATCCGTCAAGGATGGGAATCGGGCCGGTGCCGGCCGTTGCGAAACTCTTCAACCGGATTGGCTTCGACTGGGACCGGATCGACCTTGTCGAAATCAACGAAGCGTTCGCAGTCCAGGTGCTGGCAGTGTTGAAAGGCTGGCAGTTTGACGATCTGTCCAAAATCAACGTCAACGGTTCAGGCATATCGCTCGGCCACCCCATCGGCGCCACCGGTGTCCGCATGATGACGACCATGCTTTATGAAATGCGCAGGCGCGGGGCGCGCTACGGTCTGGAGACAATGTGCATCGGCGGCGGTCAGGGTATCGCAGCGGTATTCGAAGCTCCATGATCGAACCGCTGCTCGATCTGTTCAGGCCTGGCCGCACGATATACCTGCCCGGAGCGTCCGGCGAGTCACTCGCTCTTATCGACGCGCTAAAGGCCGACCCGGGACGCATGCGGGGCGTCAACCTGGTGAGTTGCCTGCTCCCTGGCATGAACAGCTTCGATTACGCTGCGCTCGATGACGAAGCCCGGGTGACGACCTTCCTACTGCCCCCTGCCCTTCGAGGCTCTTTCGAGGCAGGGCGGGTGAGCACGATACCCATGTCCTACAGTGCCATTGCTCGCCAGTTGGCGAGCGGACCGCAACTCGACGTCGCGATCGCCCATGTCGCGCCACCTTGCGCGGATGGGCGAGCGTCGCTGGGAATCGCCGCCGATTTCACTTCGATCGCCTGGGACAACGCACGCGTGCGTGTCGCCCTCGTCAACCCGGATATGCCAGATATTGCCGGACCGAAGATCGATCTTGCCGATGCTGACCTCGTCGTCGAGATGGCGGGACCTGTCATTCAGGCTGCAGCGGCAACCGACAATCAGCATCAGGACTCTATCGCGCAGATTGCTGCGGAGTATGTCCCCGACGGCGCTACTATTCAGGTCGGTATTGGTGGAACGCCCGGCGCAATCTGGCAGCGATTGTCCTCACATCGAAATCTTCAGCTCCAGTCAGGCATGGCCACCGATGGCGTCAGGCTACTTGAAGAATCGGGCGCCTTGGCCCCCGACCTTCAGCATGTTGCCGGCATCGCCTATGGATCGCGCACTTTCTACGAATGGTTGTCCGCCAGCGGCCGGATAACGCTTGCACCTACTTCGATCACGCATCACCTTCCGCGCCTGGCCTCATTCGAGCGTTTCACTGCGATCAACTCGGCGATCGAGGTCGATCTCCTCGGCCAGGCCAATCTTGAATGGCAGGGCGGGCGACTCTCGAGCGGCGTTGGCGGGGCACCGGATTTCGCGCGGGCCGCGCAGTTGTCGGCCGGCGGCCGCTCGTTGATCCTGCTCCCCGCCACGGCGAAGGGCGGAACGATCTCGCGTATCGTGCCCCGGCTTCGGACGCCAACCGTATCGTTGCCTCGATCGGAGGTTGAACTTGTGATTACCGAGCATGGCGCCGCCGATCTGCGCGGCCTGGCGATCGACGATCGCGCGGCCGCACTGATCTCCATCGCCGCGCCGGAATGGCGCGCCATGCTGGATGCGGAATGGTCCGCAATTCGAAATGACATGTGATCAACGAAAGGAACACCAGGATGACACAAGCGAAAATGCTTGAGGGCAAAGTGATCGCTGTTACCGGCGGCGGCCGGGGAATTGGCCGGGAAATCGCTCTGCTATGTGCGCGCGAAGGGGCGGCCGTGGTCGTCAACGACTTTGGCGGCTCGTTGAGCGGCGATGGCGGCGACGCCGGCCCGGCCGGCGATGTGTGCGCCCAGATCACAAGCGCTTGCGGCCAGGCAGTGGCAAACCTCGCCAGCGTAGCTGATCCGGATGGCGCGGCCTCGATAGTCCAGTCAGCGCTCGACGCGTTCGGTCGCATCGACGGTGTCGTGAACAATGCCGGCGTTTCGCGCGACCGGATCTTCCACAAGATGAGCGCCGACGATTGGCAAGCGGTCGTCGATGTGCACCTGGACGGCAGCTACCATCTCGCCCGGGCCGCGGCGCCCCACTTTCGCGCGCAGGGCAGCGGCGCGTTCGTTCACATGACATCCACGTCGGGACTGATCGGTAATGTCGGGCAAGCCAACTATGCCGCCGCAAAAATGGGGATTGTCGGACTATCGACCTCGATCGCGCTCGACATGCGTAGTTTCGGCGTGAGGTCGAACTGCGTTGCACCATTCGCCTGGAGCCGAATGACCGAGAGCATTCCCGCCGAAACCGAAGATCAAAAACAGCGGGTGGAACGGCTCAAGACCATGACGCCCGACAAGGTCGCACCGATGGTTGCCTTTCTCTGCTCGGACGCTGCTGACGAGGTGAACGGCCAGATATTCTGCGTGCGCAAGAATGAGATTTTCCTTTTCTCACTCCCCCGCCCGATCCGCTCGCTGCATCGGTCGGATGGCTGGACGGTCGGTTCCCTCGCCGACGAGCTACTCCCGGCCATCCGCCCGAGCCTTATTCCTCTGCAAGTCTCAAGCGATATCTTCGCTTGGGACCCGGTCTGAGCGTCATTCAGTGGGCCGCGCAGAAATACATCATTGCGAACAACTCGTCCTATGGCTTAGGACGCTCTGATGCTGTTCCGCGGCTCACGCAGTTGGTTATGCGATTTGGCATTCTCATTCGTGGGCCACATGGGCGAAAATTCAAGGCAGATTGATGTCTGACGTAAAAACGACTGTTCGCACTTTACGGGTCTTCGAGGTGTTCGCCGACACCAAACACCCCCTGACACTTTCCGAGCTTGCGTCGAAGATTCGGGTACCAGCGTCGAGTTGTCTACTGATAATTCGCACATTGCTGAACCAGGGTTATTTGTTCGAAGAAGGTCGCAATCTCTATTATCCGACCGGTCGGATGCGTGAGATCTGCAACATGATCGGCGAACAAGATTTTGTAGCGATGCGGCTGAACTCCGATATCGAAAAGCTGCGCGATGAAACCTCTGAAACTGTTACCTTGGCAAAAAGGCAGGGCGCCAACCTGATCTATCTCAGTGTCGCCGAATCGAGTCAGCCGGTGCGAGCCACGGTGCGCGTCGGCAGAATCCGCCCGCTTCACGCGACCGCCACGGGCAAGGCGCTACTGAGCCTCCTGAATCCCGAGGAGATCGATGCCTTGCTGATGCAGGCGCCTCTCGAAAAGAACACGCGCAGGACGATCACCTCCCGCAGCAAGCTCGTGCGGGAGATTGAGACGTCGAGCGAATTGGGCTGGTTCTTCGGCTTCGGCGAATCCTATCCCGATCTTGCCGCTGTCTCCGTCCCGCTTTTGATCGACAATTCAGCCTATGCCGTCACCATCATGGGTCCAAGCCAGCGAATTGAGCCCAATGCGGCCAAACTGGCGGAACGCTTGTTGCCGCTTGTCAAAAAATATTCGAGCCGTTCGCTCCCTGCATCCGCGACGACCGCCAAGCCGCGCGCTCGAAAGGCGACAACTACGCCGTCCAGGAAGTCTGCTCCGGCGAAATGATGCGCTCTACGGGGCCGGGCCTGGGGCTACCGCGCCCCTTCGGCCCAAGCTGCCGGCGGTAAGATAAGGGTCCGGCCGGCGGCCGACTGGCTCACGCCGCCAGATACCGATCGATCATGCGATGGAGGTGCCGGCATCGCAGATCCCCATACCGGCTGAACTGCAGGTCGCCATCGCCAAGCGCCCTCAACCCTTCCTGAACCGGTCCAAGGTTGGATTCGTCCTGCCCGTAGATGCCGGACAAATAGTTGAGTTCCGTGGCAAGCGCCCAATCATCCTCTGGCCCGAGCAGCCGATATGGTGCGGGCGTCGGTTTAGGTTGCCCCTGGGGTGCGAGTTCGAACAGCATAACTTCCATGAGCGTCCGCTCATGGTTCGTGCCGTCGGGCCGGAAGCGGTAACAAATCTTCTGCGCAAAGCCGCCCCACAAATGAAAGCTGGGAAAGAAGTCGTAGGCAATGCCGTCGATCATCTCAGCATCGGAGGCTTGATCGAAGTCGATACCCGTCTTGGACGCCACCAACTCGCGGGCTTGATCAGCGACATATTGGCGCGCGGTGATGCCGTCGAGAACCTCTCGCTGGGCGCCCGTGCCCGCGCGCGATCCCACCGTCGTCATCGCCTCGATCCTGCCGCGCTCATCCAGACCGGTTCCGGCAAGCACGCTGGCGACCGCGGTCGGCGAAAGAAAGCGGGTGACATGGTCGGAAAGCACGTCGTATTGCCCGCCCTCGCTCGACACGAATGGCGCCGCCTGTGGGTGAGTGGCAAGCACATGATAGGATTCGAGGAAGGCCTCCGCACAGGCCTTCCAGTTCGCCGGCATGACCTTGCCGACGTGCGCAGATTTGTAACAATCTTGGATGCGCCACCGTTCGAAGTGCTTCGGAATCGGGGCGATCAGATCCAGCAGCGGTGCCGCGTCTGCGTCGAAATTAATGAAGACGAAGCCGGCCCACGACTCGCAGCGGACCGGGAACAGGCCAAAGTCGGAATCGTCGACATGCAGAAAATCCCATTTGAACGGGTTGACCTTAAAGGAGCCATCGGTGTTCCAGGTAAGCCCGTGATAAGGGCAGCGCACCATGCCTCGGCAACCATTCTCCGTAACCAGCTTACGCCCGCGGTGGCGGCAGGCGTTTAGAAAGGCCCGGATCGATCCATCGGCTTGCCTAATGACGATCGCCGAGCGTCCGACCAGATCATAGACATAGGTATCGCCTGCGTCCGGCAGATCATCTTCAAGACAGGCGAACTGCCAGGTTTTGAGCCATACTTTTTCGACTTCGAGCTGAAAGAAGTCTGCCGAAGTGTAGCGCGACGCCGGAATCGGCCCGCAGCCCGCATCGGCGTGCGTAACTTCGCGAAAGATTTCGGGCACGGGGCGCGTGTCCCGATCCAGAATATCCTGATAGCTCTCAACCGGCTCGAAATTCCCCTGTTCGGTCTCAGCGGAAATGTTTGTCATTATACGCATCCTATTGATGGGTGGGCTGGAGCGGCGGAGCGTCGCCATCTCGTGAAGCCGAATTCAACCCTATATAATCTTTTTCTACCCATTGGAAGTCGCGTCAAACTTGCGTTGTGTCAGAGCCTTCCTGGCTACACAACCGTGCCTTCTGTTACGACTGAAGCCCGAGCGACGCGATGCTCATCCCAGGAAAGGAACAAGGTTGATCCGATGATGATCGTCGCGCCCACCAGCGTCTGCAGGCTTATGATCTCGCCGAAAAACAGATACCCAAAAATGGCGGCGAACACGAGGCGGGAATAATCTACCGGAACGAGTACTACCGCATCACCGGACGAGAGCCCTCGCAAATACAGGCCCTGCGTCACCGCCCCAAGCGCGCCCATTGCGAACAATTGCGCCAGGTCGCCCCACGAAGGCCAACGCCATTCCAACAAGGCAATCGGGAGGGTGAACAGCAGCGCGATCATGGCCGACCACGCCAGGATGGTGAGCGGCTCGTGATCCCGCGACAACCGCTTCATTTCCAGGATCGTGATGGCGAACATGAGCGAAGCTGCAAGTGCCGCCACCTGCGGCAGGCCGAGAGTAAAATGCGCGGGATCCAGTATGACGAGCACGCCCCCAAAACCGACCGCAACGGCACCGACACGCGAAAAGCCCAGCGTTTCCTTGAGAAACAGCGCCGCCAGCGGCACCACCCACAAGGTTCGGGTGAACGAGAGGGCATTTGCTTCTGCCAGCGGAAGCATCTGATAGGAATAGAAGGTCAGAATCAGTGCCAGCGAGGCTAGCGCAGAGCGCCAGAATAGTCGCCCCGGGCGGGGAACGCTCATGGTCTTGCGCCAGCCGCCCCGAAGGACGAGAGGCAGTAGGACAATGCACGCCGCCAACTGGCGGTAGAAGGCCTGCACCGCCGGACTATAATCTTCGCCGAGCGTGCGCACGAGCGACATGGCGAGTGTGAACGTCACCGCGGCCGCGAGCATCCAGCCTACACCGGCCAACGGCGAGCGCGCGGCCTGGGCGACAGTGCTCACCGACCGCCCTCTTTCTGCGAGCCCTCACCGGCCCGCACGGATTTGGGCACCGCAATGCTTCGAAGTACCCCTTCCTGTATCATGGCCGCGAGGCGCGGCTTAACGATCTTGCGCATGGGATTGCGTGGCATCTCATCGACGACAAACCAGTCTGACGGCACCTTGTACTTCGCGAGTTCCTCAGTGCAGGCATCGCGCAGATTGATAATGGTCGCGGCAGTGGCAGGGACGCCGGGAGCCAGTTCCACCACGGCCGCGACGCGCTCGCCAAGGCGGTCGTCCGGCACGCCGATCACCGCGGCGGTAGTGACGGCGTCGAGCGCTACCAGCACACGTTCGACGTCCGCTGGATAAACATTGCCCCCGCCGCGCACGATGAGATCTCCGCGCCGATCGAGTACGAACAGATTACCGTCGCCGTCCAGGCTGCCGATATCGCCGGTATGCATCCATCCATCATGGCATAGCGCGGCCGATTTCTCGGGCTGCATCCAGTAACCGAGCGCCGGCGTGTAGACGCCTGCCCAAGGTCCGGCTCGAACGGCACGCAAGCATATCTCGCCTTCCCCACCAGCAGGTAACGGCGATCCGGCCTCGTCAAGGATGGCGAGATCGATGTGCGGCAAGGGCTTGCCGGAGGCCCCTCGCCGGATCGGTACATCAGGATCGGTTTCCGTCACGACTGTTGGCGCTTCGGTAAGGCCATAGGTGAACTGGACGTTCTTACCGAACCGCTCTTGATAGGCTTCCTGCAGGCGTTCTGGCAGACTGCCGCCGCCAATGATCGGGTAGGCCAGTGTCCGGAGTTGGTTTGGATCCACTGTGGGATCGAACAGCAGATCATGAAGCACAGTGGCGACAATCGCGATCGACTCAATCTTCTCGCGATCGATCCAATCGGCGATCCCATGCGCGTGCGCCGCATCAACGCACACATAGGTCCCACCGGTATAGAGGGACAGAAGGGGGCCGCGTAGCATCACATTTGGTATGGTCATGGGGAGGCCCGCAGCGCGACGCCCCGACAGCCCCCGTTGGCCACGGTCAATGGCGTTTGCACAAACCGTGATGAAGTTGTGCTGGCTGTGGACGACACCTTTGGGCTCGCCCGTCGTGCCACTTGTATATGCGATAATCGCAGGCGCCCATGGATCGATCGCAATGGTTTGGCGGGGGGCCCCATTATGCGTTCGCAGGAGATCGGACCATGCATCCGGCCCGCCATCGGCATTCATCACAACGGTGGCCGGCGCAGATCCAAGCGCAGCAACACCCGCGATGGTGGCGGCATCCGCAAGCAACAATCGCGCTTGCGAGGCGCGAAGCAGCGCACTTTTTTCCGGCGGCGCGAGAGCGGCATTCATACCAACCCAAATGGCGCCGATGCGCATGCATGCGAGAAATGCGATGACAAGGTCCGGCCCGTTTGGCCCGGTGGCCGCAATCCGGTCCAGCGGTGCGATGCCGGCAGCGATGAAACCGGCTGCTGCGGCATCGACCATGCGGTCGAGTTCCGCATAGCTTAGCCGTGCGTGCCGCCCGACAAGTGCTTCGCTGTCGGGTGAATGGCGAACCGCCGCGTCAAGGATTTCAGCCAGTGTCTGCGGACCTTGGGGTACGGGACATCGCGCTGAAGGGGCGATCAAACCAAACTCTGCGAACCGTGAATCATCGAACTTCAAGACCCATCTCCAAATCCCCGTTGAGTGCCACTCATGGCCTGAGGCAAGGCATAATATGTTGCATTATCGTGAATGATGTTTCAGCTTGTGGCAAGCGGGTATAGGGCTCGTGATGGAGAATGGGCTTGACTGAAGTGGCGATCGAGGAGGTGGATCTGGTTGTTGTTGGCAGCGGCGCTGGTGGCCTCGTTGCCGCGCTCCGAGCCCATGCGGACGGACTGCGAGTCGTGGTTCTGGAGAAGCAGTCGCAGGTCGGAGGATCGACCGCGATGTCAGGCGGGCAGATCTGGGCACCGGCGAATCCTGTCCAACAAGCCGCAGGTGTGTCGGATTCTCCGGAAGAAGCACTGCAGTATTTGCGCGCGCTCGAGGATGGCAACGGCGGCGCTGGTGCCACGCAGGAACGGCAGCGCGCGTATGTGAATTCTGTTTCGGAGGTAGTCACCTTCCTTCAGGATGCCGGTGTCCGCTGGCGGCATTGCGATAACCGCTCTGACTATTACGACGAGCTTCCGGGCGGTAAAGCCGGGGGCCGGTCCCTGGAAGTCGACCTGTTTGACGGAGGCAGGCTCGGCACCTGGTTGCCCCGGCTGCAAGGCAGCGGCTACCGGTATCCGATGCGCGGAACCGAGCTGCGGCACATCCTGCTAGCGCAAGCCGCACTGTCGGGCAAAGTGGCGCTCGTGCGACTGGCCTTCCGAATGGCGCTTCAGCGGGTGCTCGGAAAGACCTGGCTGGGGGCTGGAGCGGGTATGCAGAGCTACATCCTTCTCGCGTGCCTTCATCGCAAGATTCCCATCCTGCCCGACACCGAGGTAACGGATCTCATCATGGAGGACGGACGCGTTGCGGGTGTCCGGGCTCGGCGCGTGGGCAGGACTACCCGGATTAGTGCGAAGCGAGGCGTCCTGCTGTGCGCGGGCGGCTTTTCCCGCAACAATGCGATGCGCAAGCGTCATCAGCCGGACGGTGGCAGCGCGGATTTTACGATCGCCAATCCGGGCGACACAGGCGAAGTGATCGAACAAGCTGTGGCGCTTGGCGCCGCGGTCGACGTCATGGACGAGGCCTGGTGGGTCCCGATGAGCAAGGATCCCAGTGGCAAGCCGCTGATCCATGTCGCCGATCTTGCCAAGCCCGGCGTGATTCTGGTCGATCAGGAGGGGCACCGCTTCGTGAACGAGTCGGGTTCCTATATGGAAATCGGGCGCCGCATGGTGGAGCGGAACAAGTCGGTCGCAGCCATTCCCAGCTGGGCGATCCTCGATCATCGCGCGCGCGCTCATTATGCATGGGGCGGCCTCTTGTCTTTCCAGACCCCGAAATCATGGAAGCAAGGCGGCTATTTCAAGACAGCCAAAACGATCGAAGCGCTCGCGGCGCAGTGTAAGGTGCCGGCAGCGACGCTGCGACAAACGGTGGATCGATTCAACGGTTTCGCCGCGACGGGTAGCGACGCGGACTTTCGTCGCGGCGACCGCCATTACGACCGCTACTATGCCGATTCGACGCACAGCCCAAACCCTTGCCTCGCGCCCATTGACAAGGCACCGTTCTACGCCACCCCAATCCAGCTAGGGGATGTCGGCACAGCGGGCGGGTTAGTGGCCGATGAGCTCGGCCGTGTGAAGCGGGCCGATGGGTCGATCATCCCTGGGCTGTTCGCCGCGGGAAACTGCACTGCACCGGTCTTCGGACGCCACTACCCGGGGGCCGGGGCAAGCATCGGTGCATCGGCCGTCTTTGGATATATCGTCGCTCGCCATCTGAGCGGTGCCAACGCCCCAATTGGAGAGCGATTTGAGCCAATAGCCGTTAATGACGCATCATGACCGACCGTGTTCGGCAAGCTGGCCTGCAAGGCCGAGCCCGTCTGCCCGGCCGAAGCTCAAGCACATCAGCCCCTTGAAATTATCTTCATCATAGTGAAATATGGCAATAGAGATTGCTGCATTGTTAAACCCCTATGATTCGCGAGCGTCGCCTGGAAAGTTTTGATTACATCATTATCGGCGCGGGATCGTCGGGCTGCGTGATGGCATACCGGCTGTCGGAAGACCCGCGCGTGTCGGTGCTGCTCATCGAGGGGGGCGGTCCCGACCGCAACCCCCTGATCCATGTCCCGCGGGGTTTCGGTAAAACGCTCACCAATGGTCGCCTCCTGTGGAGCTATCAGCCGGTCAAGACTGGCGACTATAAGGATCCCGAAACCTGGCTGCGCGGGCGCGTGCTGGGAGGATCGAGTTCAGTCAACGGCATGGTTTATGTGCGCGGGCTCCCAAGTGACTATGACGAATGGGAAGCGCTGGGCTGCGATGGCTGGGGCTGGAGTGATCTTGGACGGTGCTTCGCCGAAATGGAGGACCATGCGCTGGGGCCAGGCGGAGGTCGCGGCGTCGGCGGTCCGCTGAAAGTCACTCTACATCCGACCCGACAGCCGTTGTGCGAAGCGATGATAGCCGCAGGCCGCGAGATCGGTCTGTCGACAGTCGAGGACCTTAACGAACTTGATGGCGAAGGAATGGGCTATCAGCCCAGGACGATCTGGAAAGGTCGCCGCCAAAGTGCCGTCACCGCGTTCCTGCGTCCCGCCCGGCGGCGGCCCAATTTGCGTGTCGTGACGGGCGAGGAAGCTACTGGCATTCTGTTCGAGGGCAAACGGGCAAGCGGTGTACGGACGCGCGGCACTGCCGGCCTTCGCGAGTGGCGCTGCCACGGCGAAGTGGTGCTATGCGCCGGCGCGCTGAACACACCCAAGCTCCTGCAGTTGTCCGGCATCGGCCCTGCCCCGCTCCTTCGCTCCGTCGGCATCGAAGTCGTGCAAGATAGCCCCGATGTCGGCAGAAACCTCAGGGATCATAGGCTACTCAACGCTCAGTTCCGCGTGCGCACCGGCAGTGAAAACCATGCTTTCTCCGGTTTCGGTCTCGCCTTGAGCGTGGCCCGCTACGCGCTCTTCCGAAATGGGCCGATCGCTTCGGCAGCGTTCGAGGTTGGGGCGTTCGCAAAATCTCGTCCCGATCTCGCGCGCCCCGACGCACAGTTCGGCATGGGACCGATGTCGATCGACCGCGAGTTCGCCGGTTATCGCACGGAGCCACATCCTGGCGCACTTTGCGGCGGTTATGTGATGAGACCCCAGAGCGCCGGATCGCTGGAAGTTACCAGTAAGGATCCGGCAGCGCCGCTGCTGATCGATCCCAACTATCTAAGCGCCGAAGAGGATGCAGCGGCGTCGGTCCGGCTGTTCCGGATGCTGCGTCGTCTTTTCGCCCAGCCCGCGCTCGCCCCGTTTGTCGTTAGCGAAACCTATCCGGGACCACAGGAAGTTTCGAGCGACGATGAGATTATCGACGCGTTTCACCGGATCGGCCGCAGCGGCCAGCATGCCGCGGGTACCTGCCGCATGGGCAGCGACCCACGGTCCGTCGTGGACCCGCAATTGCGGGTACGGGGTTTCAAGGGCCTCAGGATCGCCGATATCTCGATCATGCCAACGCTTGTATCGGGTAATACAAATGCTCCAGCAATGGCGATGGCGTGGCGCGCAAGCGACATCATCCTCGCAGAGAGGCGATGATGGCCGTCCCCAGGCATTGCCGCCCGTCGCGCATGGGCCAAACTACTTAGGAGATTGTTGTTATGGACCCGATGCCATCTATCATTGACCTGGACGACCCCGACTGGGATCCGTTTACGACTCCCCGCGACGGCGATGTGCGTGATCCCTATCCCAAGATCGCGCAGATGAGCCGCGAGGCGCCGGTACATGAGGTCAATTACCGCGCGATCTTCGATGTCGTGCCTTTCACCGGACATAGCCAGGAAAAGCACTTCTCGGTCTTCGGCTATGACCCCATTGCCAAACTGCTGCTTATGCCTGAGGTTTTCAGCAACGAAGCCTTCAAGGAGACGCTGGGCAAGTCGTTCGGCCGAAGCATTTCGACGATGGATCCACCCGAGCATTCCCGATACCGGCGGATTTTTCAGAAGGCCTTCCTACCCCAGGTCGTCGCCAAATGGGGCGACGAGGTGGTCAGCCCGGTGGTCGATAAGCTCATGGCCAATTTTGCCCATCGCGGGTCGGCCGACCTCGTGCAGGAGTTCACGGTCCATTACCCCTTCCAGGTGATCTACGCGCAACTCGGGCTCCCGCCCGCGGAGGCGCCCGTGTTCCACAAATTGGCCGTAGCACAGACGCTTTCGCAGGTCGGAATCGAACAGGGGTTCGAAGCGACCGAGAAACTCGGCGTATATTTTCAAAAGCTTGTCGACTATCGCAGGAAGAACTCCGATATCGACATCGTCACGCATCTCTCGTCGGTCGAGGTCGACGGCGAGAAGCTGCCCGACGAAATCGTCGTTTCGTTCCTTCGCCAACTCGTAAATGCAGGCGGGGACACGACTTTCCGCGCGACGAGCATCCTTCTGACAGGCCTGCTGCGGAATCCCGACCAGCTTGCTGCCCTGCGCGAAGATCGCGCGCTCCTTCCGCGTGCGATTGATGAGGCGCTGCGCTGGGACGGTCCCGTGACCAACACCTTCCGGATGACGACGCAGGACACCGAAATCGAGGGCACGAAGATCCCGGCGCACTCCGTCATCAATGTGGTCTTGGGCTCGGCCAATCGTGATCCGAGCAAGTTCGATAACCCGGACCAATTCGACATTATGCGCCCGCAAGGCAAATATCGCCACCTGGGCTTTGCAACCGGGCCGCACGTCTGCATTGGGCAGCACCTCGCCCGGTTGGAAATGACCCGCGCCGTCAATGCGATCCTGGACGGTCTGCCTAACCTGAGGCTCGACCCCGACAAGCCGGAACCCGATATTCGCGGTTGCATGATGCGGGTGCCCGAGCATCTGCACGTGTTGTTCGATCCGGCCTGAACTCGCAAAGCGTGCGGCCGGACCTTCAACAACCAGGCGGCTCACGCCGCCCGGTGACCCGATCAGATCTCCACCATTTCGAAAGAATCCTTGGTCGCACCGCAATCGGGGCATTTCCAATCGTCCGGAATATCCTCCCAGGCGGTGCCGGGAGGAATATCGCCCATGGGATCACCGATTTCCTGATCGTAGATCCAGCCGCAGCTCATGCACATCCAGCGCTTCATGCCACAGTCCTTTCCAGCCCCAGCGCCACCCCGATAGCACGGGTGATCGGCAAGATTGGGTCCTGCGCGGGATCGCGCGTGTTGAACATCCGATTATGGCAGATCGCTACCGCGAGGCGATTGTCGGGATCGGCCCAGCCAATTGATCCGCCCGCACCGGGATGCCAAATCGCCCGATCGCTCGTAACGCGATGGCCGCCGAGCCAATAGCCTCCTGCGCTGATCGGAATCGGCACGCCGAACATGACGGGATCGGGCTCCTCGCTATTCGATCGCGGGGCCGAGAAGGAAGCGACCCGTTCTGGTGACAGGAAGCGTACGCCGTCAAGTTCGCCACCCTCTGCCAGCATCGCCCAGAACCGAGCCTCATCGCGCGCGCTGAAGATTCCGCCAACGCCCGGGATAGCCGCCCGTCGAACATCGGGCCTCGAAAATACCTCGGGCACCAGCGCAACCGCCAATGGCATCGACTGAATATAGAGTGACGTACCATCCGGCAGGGGATCGCCGGCATTGCGGTTGGTCATCACCGCCACCCGGGGCTCGGCCTCATCGGGAATACCGAGCCAGAGATCGGAAAGTCCAAGTGGCGCCGCAATCTCGTCGAGCACGAACTGGCGGAATGAACGCTGCGCCGGATCACTCCGGCGCACGATCTCTCCGATAATCCAGCCAAATGTCATGGACTGATACAGCGTCTTTTCGCCAGGCGTCGCGAGAGGCTCGAGCGCGGCAATAGCGTCGACCATAGCGTCCCAATCGCACATCATCTCGGGAGTAACGCCGGCCGGCATCTGCGGTACGCCGGCGCGGTGCGTCAATCCGTCGCGGACCGTCGCTCTTTCCTTTCCATGTGCGGCGAATTCAGGCCAATATTGTGCGATCGGCGCGTCATAATCAACCAGCCCGCGTTCCGCCTGAATGTGCAGCGCGGTTGCGGTGAGCGCTTTCGTCACGGAATAGACGTTGAAAAGTGTGTCGGATTCGACTTTCCGCCCGGTTGCCGGATCGGCGATGCCGCCCCAAAGATCGATGACTTTGCGGCCACGGTGATAGGCGCAAACTTGCAATCCAGTCTCGGCGCCGGACGCAATCGCATGGTCCATCGCCGCTTGGACAGGAGTGGTATCGATCTTCGCGTCGCTTATCGTTTCCGTCTCGCCCTTCATTTCGCTCTCCAACCTCCGCACGCTCAGTTTCACTAGACAGTTTATGCAATATGTGAAAAAGTCTTTCAACCGATTATATGTCCTTGAAGGGGACGGGCGTGACAGCGACCCAGGGTGAGAGGAGACAACGATGACAGAACTATCCCTCCATGGACATCGGGCGATCGTAACCGGCGCAGGTCGCGGCATTGGTCGCGCGCACGCGCTCGAACTCGCGGGACGTGGCGCAGCGGTGGTCGTCAACGACGTTGACCGGGCCTCGGCCGATTCGGTCGTTGCGCAGATCGTGGAAGGCGGCGGTACAGCGGTCGCGAGCTACACGCCGGTCGGGACCAGAGCCGCGGGTGAAGAGATTGTCACCCGCGCCATCGATGAACTGGGCGGCATTGAAATCGTGGTCAATAATGCCGGTTTCTTGCGCCCTGCCCTGTTCGAAGACATGAGCGACGACCAACTCCGGCAAGTCCTCGACGTCCATCTGATGGGATCAATTTACGTTACGCAGGCCGCCTGGAAGACAATGAAGGCGCAGCAATATGGACGCGTGGTGCTCACCAGCTCGAGTGCGGCGATGTTCGGTCTGCAGGGTCAGGCCAACTATTGCGCCGCCAAGGCGGGTACCTTCGGATTGATGAAGGCGCTTTCCTATGAAGGCGCGTCTTACGGCATCCGGGTCAATGCCCTGCTTCCCTACGCGGCAAGTGCCATAACCGACCAAGATCCGATCCCGAACATTGCCGATGAATATGCGCGTTATATCGATGCAGAACTTGGTGCGAAGCTCGCAGGCGCCAATCGAGAGCCGGAGCGCGTCTCGCCGATGATGCTGTATTTGGCCAGCCCTGCCTGCGAGCTAACCGGCGAAGCCTTTTCCATATGCGCGGGACGCTACGCGCGCGTTGTCGTTGGTGTGACCGAAGGATGGCTGGCGCCGAGCGATGAGGTGGTCTCGGGTGAGAGTGTGATCGAACACCTTGAGCAGATCAACGCCCTCGACACCCTGAGAACGCCTGCCGTCATGTACGAGGAAGTGGCGGACGTTGCTGGGCGGCTGTGAGTGCTGAATCGAGTTGCGAGGCCGAAGCGGTGACGGCACGGGCCATGAAGGACCGCCACCCGCCCCTTCCGCACGGCGAATGGCGGAACGGGTGGCCGGTCGTAGCGACGTCGGTACTCGGCGTTGCGCTGTCAGTCGTGCATTTCTACTCGCTTGGCGTATTCCTTGAGCCGATTCAGAGGGAATTCGGCTGGACGCGCGCGCAAATCACGGGCGGCTTCGCGATCTACAGCATATTGACCACAGTGGGCTCAGTGGTGGTCGGCACCTTTGTGGACCGGGTGGGACCGCGCCGCGTCGCCCTTGTCGGTGCCATCTTGTATTCCGCCGGATTGGCGTCCCTCGCCACAGCCGACGGGAATATCTGGGGCTGGTGGATGCGATGGGCATTCCTCGCCGCCGGCGGCTCTTGCCTCACAGCCACGGTCTGGAGCACGGCGATCGGAGCAGCATTTAGCCGGCACCGCGGACTGGCTATAGCAATCGCGTTGAGCGGAACGGCGATCGCGTCCGGAGTTTATCCATTAACAGCCGGGCTGATGATCGAGGCGTTCGGTTGGCGCATGGCATATGTGGGCCTTGCATCGTTTGGCCTGTTGATTGTGCTGCCCGTCCTGTTCCTGTTTTTCCGAATCCACCGCGCTGATGTCGCGGGCGATCCGACCGAAACAATTGTACCGCTATCCGGAGTGTCGTTCCCAGAGGGCGTGCGTTCGGCAAATTACCGACGATTGTTGATCGCGACCTTCTTGTTCACGCTCGCAATCACGGCGCTGCACATTCATTTCGTGCCGATCCTCATGGGTAGTGGCTGGACGACGCAAGAGGCTGCTGGCATGGCGATAATGATCGGGATCAGCATGGTCGTGGGCCGCGTGAGCGCGGGTGTTCTCATCGACCGGTTCAACCCGCTCATGATCGCGATTGGTGCATTCATGTTGCCGATTTTCGCGTCAGGCACGCTGATACTGCTGCCCACTTACCCGGCTTTGGCAATCGTCGTCGCCATACTTTTAGGGCTGTCGTCCGGGTCGGAAGTGGATGTGGTTGGCTATCTTGCCACGCGTTTTTTTGGCCTGAAGAGTTTCGGCCGGTTGTTCGGGATTATTACCGGCGGCTGGGCGCTTGCCAGCAGCATCGGCCCCGTCGCCGGCAGTTTCAGCTACGACGCATTCGGATCATACGAGGTGATGGTGTGGTCAACACTGGCCATGTTCGTCTTGGCGCTGATTCCGATACTTAGACTACGGCGCTTGCCAGCGCTCGACTACTACCGAGCGACTTCATCAACTAGTGACACTAATCGGGCATAAAATATAGAGGTATGATTTAAATGTGTAATTTCACGACCAGGTTGCCACAGTGACGGGAATTGGTCTCGGGCGGGCCGCGCAGATTGCGGGACGAGTAGAAAAATTCGTCCGCACCGTCGTCATTCCATATGAAAAGGATCCGCGCCGCGACGATCATGGTGCGCCGACTGATGAAATCGTAACCGAGTTGCGAGATAAGGCGCGCGCGGCGGGAGTGCTGACCCCGCATATCCTGCCCGACGGCTCTCACCTGACCCAGCGGGAGACGGCTCTAGTCCTGCGAAAATCAGGCCTGTCGCCACTTGGCCCGCTCGCAGTGAACGTCGCAGCGCCTGACGAAGGCAATATGTACCTGCTCGGCAAGGTCGGGACGCCGGAACTTCAAAAGCGCTTCCTCGAACCGCTCGTCTCGGGACGCGCTCGATCGGCCTTCTTCATGACCGAGCCGGCACACGACGGCGGTGCAGGCTCGGATCCTTCCATGATGAAGACGACATGTCGGCGCGACGGCAACCATTGGGTGATCGACGGTCGCAAGGCGTTCATCACCGGCGCGCAGGGCGCGGCCGTCGGCATCATCATGGCCAAGTCTGAAGACGGCGCTTGCCTTTTCCTGGTGGACTTGCCCAACCCCGCCATCCAGATCGAGCGCGTACCCAACACGATAGACAGCTCGATGCCTGGTGGACATGCGATCGTGCGGATTGGGGGTCTTCGCGTCCCGGCCAACCAAATGCTCGGCAACAGCGGCGAAGGCTTCCACTACGCTCAGATACGCCTCAGTCCTGCCCGGCTGTCGCACTGCATGCGCTGGCTTGGCGCAGTCACGCGGGCGCAGGAGATCGCGACCGATTATGCGAACTGGCGTCACGCGTTCGGCAAGCCGCTCATCGATCATGAAGGCGTCGGCTTCATGCTCGCCGAAAATCTGATCGATCTTCAACAGGCGGAACTGATGATCGACTGGTGCGCCGATGTTCTCGACAGTGGCTCGCTTGGAACCGCGGAGAGTTCAATGACGAAGGTGGCGGTGTCCGAAGCCTTGATGCGGATCGCAGACCGATGCGTGCAGGTAATGGGCGGATCGGGCGTTTCGCAGGATAGCATCGTCGAACAGGTGTTCCGCGAAGTCCGCGCATTTCGGATCTACGATGGTCCCACCGAAGTCCATAAATGGTCTCTAGCCAAGAAGATAAAGCGCGATTGGAAGGCCGCCAATCCCCACGACGCCGACACGCGGTCCAACTGATCACATTCAGACGAGAGATTTTTATGACGGATACCGCCACTGGTCTGACCGAAATCGATTTTGATCCGGCCCGGCTGCAAGCATGGCTTGTGGAGACTATGGGTATCGGTGCCAACGGGGTCACCATTGAACGCGTTGGCGGCGGTCAGTCCAACCCGACATATTTTGTCACCGCGGGCGCGAGACGGATGGTGCTGCGCAAGCGGCCGGGCGGCACGCTGGCGCCTGGAGCGCATGACGTCGGCCGGGAATTTCGCATCCTGCGAGCGCTTTACGGGACTGACGTTCCGTTGCCCGAGCCGATTGCCTATCGGGATGACGACGCCGTTGTCGGCACTGCATTTTACATGATGGGGCGGCTCGATGGCGAGGTGTTCCACGATGCAACGCTGCCGAACATTCCGCTCGACCAGCGTCGTGGTTATTATCGGGAGCTAGCCAAGGTGCTCGCCGCCATTCATGCGGTGGATTGGCAGTCGACGGAGCTTGTTTCCATGGCCCGTCCGGGTAGCTTTCTTGCCCGACAGGTGTCGCGGTGGGGCCGCGGCTGGACGCTGGCCCAAGACAAGGTTGCAGCCGTAGTCGCCTGGCTTGAGGACGCACTGCCCGCCGACGACACGCTCTCGATCGTCCATGGCGACTACAAGCTGACCAACGTGATCTACCGCGCGGAAGAACCGAAAATAGCCGGCGTGTTCGACTGGGAGCTATGCACGATCGGCGATCCGCTATCGGACCTGGCACATATCTGGTCGTTTGTGTGGGACACCGCACCCAATGAGTATGGCGGCCTTCGCGGGCTCGACTTGACTGCTCTTGGTCTTCCGACGTTCGAGGAATTCGTCGCCGATTATGACGCCGCGGCGACGCACGGTCGCAGGCTGACCCGGTTCCATCTCGTCTTCGCGCATCTGCGCACCGCCGGCATCTTCCACGGCATCCGCCAGCGCGCTGCTGCAGGAAACGCTGCGGCAGCCAACGCCGACGAAAAGGGTGAACTGGACCTGGTCTATCTGCAGCGCGCACTGGATCTGGTCCACGCGGCCGAATAAATTGCTCAACCGGGTTGCGCGCGGCGGACCATCAGCGCCGTGTCGCCCTGGCATGAGGCAAGCACCAGAAGTCCGGCGGGCGTTTCGGCAACGAACTCTTCAGGCGTCATTCGCCGGGACAACGGATAGGCTGTGCGCAGATAGCTGCTGGCGTCGATCCGCAGTGTTCGTGGTGAGCCGTCTTCACACCGAAGGGTTACCGTTTCCATATCCATCGCCTGTATCTCCCCAATCAGAACCGAAGGGTTGGCGGCCGATTGGATCCGCGTGTCCAGAGACAGCCGAACGCGGTCGGAGCGATTGGGCAGGCCGACATGCGGTGTCTCGGGGTGAATCACCAAGACGTCCCCCGGGACATAGTCCGCGCTCAGCCACGCCGTGTCAGGCACACAATCCGCCGGAATGTCGAAGGCTGGCGGCATGTCCGTGAGGTGGAAATAGCCTTTGCCGGTCAATCCTGCCGCAACCGCCAGACCGCCGACGGCGGCATCGATGGGTGCAAGCGGAATCCACAGCGGCCGGTAGCCCTGAATGCCGGGACTGAAAAAGCCATCCTGATGGACCCGTCCGAGTGGGCCGCCGGGACGGTAAGCACGATACTGGACCATAGGAATGACGCTCATGCGTTCGCCCAGAAGGCGCTCAAAGGCTGCCAAGACACCGGGCCAGGCAAACAACGTCTGGCACACGCCTTGGAAGGAGGCGTCATCATCGGCAAGGCTTGGAGCGTCACCGCCGGTCCAATAGACCTGATCTCCCTCGATCCGGGCCAGGCCGCGTGCGACCAGCGGAGCGGACATCCGCGCACGCGCGGCCGCAACTGCGTCGACGGGTAACAGCCCTTTGAGAAACAGATAGCCATCTTCGCGATATCGTGCATCGATCACCGCCTTGTCGTCGATGTCAGGCATACTGTCACGCAGCATGCCTCGCGGTTCGATTGCATTTGGGTCGATAGTCGGGACGGCAGACATGGTCATGAGCCATTACCCTCGACAGGCTCACGAAGCACATCTTCCAGGCAGCGCACGGCAAAGGCGCTCTCGGGGAATCCCACATAGGGCGTGGCATGCAGCACCACTTCGGACAATTCATCCGGCGTGAGTCCATTTCGCAAAGCGATCCGGAAGTGATTTTTGAGCTCTTCAGGCAAAGCACGCGCAATCAAGATGCCCAAGGTCACCAAACTGCGCGATCGCAGGCACAGACCGGACCGGTCCCATATATCCCCGAAGCAGGCCTCGAGCGCGTAGCGGGCGCGCACAGCTGCGGCATCATCGCCCTCGGCCGCGTTGATGAGCGGCTTTGCTACTTCCTTTCCGCGCAATCGCTGATAGGTTCTGATGCCACGCGTGAGACGATCTTCGCCGCTCATCGACCGGTTGACCGCGCGCTGGCTCGATCCGACGAGATCATTATCATTGTTCGTCCTCCATTATGAGATCCACCGCACGGAGTGGCGCCAGCGAGGAGACGCCACCGTCCACAGTGAGCGTCGTACCCGAGATGAAGCGCGCCTCGTCGCTGGCAAGAAAGAGGCATGCCGATGCGATATCCCAAGCGTCGCCGGGGCCACGGATCGGTGAGATTGCGGCGCGGCGCGCTCGCGCGGCGGCATCCATGTCGGCAACGATCGGGGTAAACATATGACCGGGACAAACCGCGTTCACGCGTATTCCGGCCCTTCCCTGCGCGACCGCGAGGTCGCGCGTAAGCGCGAGGAGCGCAGCCTTCGAACTGCTGTAGGCGAAGTTCGATCCGTGCGCGCGCAGCGCCGCAACCGATGCAATGTTGACGATCACACCTCCATCCGAAGTCGCCATCGCCGCAATAGCCGCACGGCTCATCAGCCATGCCCCCGTCAAATTTACGGCGATGGCCTGTTCCCAACCCACTTGATCGAGCGTGTCGTTCGATGACGCGCGTTCCCGGATGGCGGCATTGTTGACGAGGACATCCACCCGTCCAAAAGCTTGTATCGTGTCCGCGACCGCTGTTTCGCAGCCGCTTGCGGAGCTGATGTCCGCTTCAACCGAGATCGCCATACCTCCAGCCTGCGTGATCGCGTCGACCGTATGGTTCGCGCGGGCGCGGTCCCGATCGACAACGCAAAGCTTTGCCCCCTCGGACCCGAACAACAAGGCGATCGCTTCGCCTATGCCCGGCGCGTCTGGCGCGACGATCCCGCCGCCGCCAGTAACGATAGCGACTTTGGACGCTAGCCTATCGAGAGATCGACTCGGACGCGGCACCGCTAACCGCGCCCGGTGAGGCAAGGGCGCCCAGCAAGTGTCCCGCGTACCATACCCACCTCCCCGTTTCCGTCTCCTCTAACGAGAGGATTCTCGACATGATGCTGCATCCAAATTCCGCATATTGTCAACCTATCAAAATTGATTTCACTATGATGTACTGCGGATTCCGACGATCCCGGTCGGCTATTCCAATCTGATCCCGGCCATCATTCCGATTTGATCCCGGCCGGGTAGAAGCCAGATCGTGGTTGATTAATGACGC
>NZ_BMHK01000011.1 GCF_014640675.1 Novosphingobium endophyticum
CACACGCTGGACCGTATCCCAGTTGCGCCAGGCGCTGAAGGCAAGGAAGAGGACGAGGGCAAGCAGCGCCCAGAGAACGATTTTCAGGATCTTGCGCAGCATGGTCTAGCCCTCGTCGCGAGTCAGCGCTTTTTTGCGAGATAGTCGATCAGGGCCTTGCGCTGTGCCGGGTCCGTCAAGGCGATCACCATGCGTGTGCCGGGTATGACCTTCGAGGGAGCCGCGAGATACCTGTCGAGGTTTTCTCTGTTCCAGGTCAGGCCAGAGCCTTTCAGCGCAGCCGAATAGTTGAAATCGGTCGCCGCCGCCTTGCGTCCCACAACTCCGGCGAGATTGGGACCGACCCTGGCAGGCTTTCCGGCTTCCTCGGTGTGGCAGGCCTGGCAGCGCTGACGGAACACCACGGCACCGTCCGGAGCCGGCGGCGCAGCATTCGCATAAACTGGAACGCACATGGCGAGGGCTGCCGCTGCCCAACAAACACGAGCTTTCAAAACGTCTCTCCCATGAGCCAGTTGCCGAACATTAAATCGAACGATGTCGTTCTATTATTGGAATAGCAAGGATGAACATGGCCTCTATCCGCTAATCGCGAGCCGTGCTCCGTCCTTGCGGGAGGCTGAATGAACCAAACAAGACAAGCCAAGTTGCATCTCAATTCGCGGCTAGTTTCGTGGAAAGGGTGGGCCTGTCTCAGAAGCTCACGCTGCCAGCCTTGGCCAGATCGCGAGGCGAAGATGAACGTCCCACCCAAATCGTGTGACTGCCCGCCGGAGTGATCCAGTTCTGAGCTGTCTCGCTCCAGACGCTGAAGGGATGGTTGCTTGCGGCGGGGTCGATGGAAATCTCCACGGTCGCGGAGCGGCCCGACTCCAGTCGCACCTTGTCGAAGCCGACCAGTCGCTTGGGCGGCTGCCTGGCGCCGACCTCGCTGGCGCTTTCGGGAAGCGAGATATAAACTTGGATTACTTCGGCGCCCGGGCGTTTGCCGGTGTTGGTCACTTTCACGCTGGCGCTGTAAGTCTTGCTTGCCTTATCGAAGGACAGGCGCGCTTTGCCGAGCTTGAAGGTCGTATAGGAAAGACCGTGGCCGAACGGAAAGGCGACGCAAGGATTCACACCCTTGACCGGCGCGCACTCGCCGCTGACGTTGGCATCGTACCACCTGTAGCCTATGTTGAGCTTCTCGGAATATTCGACCGTCTGGTCGCCGGAGCCCGTGGCTGCAACGCCGGGGAACTGTTCCGGCGTGATGTGATCAAGGAAGCCCTTGCCGGCGTAGGGGAATGTCACTGGCAGCTTGCCCGAAGGATTTGTGCGTCCGAACACGACGTCAGCCACGATGTTGCCGTCCTCCTGTCCAGGGAACCAGACCTCGAGGATCGCCGGCCCGTCGGTGCCGACGAGCGAGGGCGTCATTGCCACGCCGGCGTTGTCCTTGAGGACGAGTGCCGTCTTCCGCGCCATCGCCATCCCGGTCTTTGACGTGGTCGCCATGACCGCCTCGATCATCGCCACGGTCCGGCTGTCCATGGCCGGGTTGTCGTTGGGACGGTTGGTGGCCATGATGTTCGGCTTCTCCGCATACCAGTCGAGGCTGGTTCCCGCCGCAGCGCTCGCGGCGAGCTTCTGGCCGCCGAGGCCGTCGAAAGTGGCGCGGTCGGCACCTTCCTCCGACACGGTGCCGGCCATCACTACCACCGCGTCGGCGCCGGCTGCTTCGTCGAGTGCGGCGGCGAAAGTCGTCTGCGTGCCGTCGACGGTCGCCGAGGTGTTCGTGTCGTCGACCAGGACCAGCTTGACGCTTGCCTGACCGTTGCCACGTTCCCGAAGCGTCTGGCGCAAACCTTGGATCGGAGTGACAGTGTATTCCGGTACGACGTCGGAACTGCCGCCGCCCGCGCCCATGGGCTTACCCGTCATCGATCCGCCGGCGACCGCTTGCTGGGCATAGACCTGTGTGGCCTTGCCGATGAGCACGACCGAGCGCACGTCGGGCGAGAAGGGCAGCACACCGTTGTTCTGCAGCAGA
Organism: Novosphingobium endophyticum; assembly: GCF_014640675.1. Lineage (GTDB taxonomy): Bacteria > Pseudomonadota > Alphaproteobacteria > Sphingomonadales > Sphingomonadaceae > Novosphingobium > Novosphingobium endophyticum. The sequence goes on from NZ_BMHK01000011.1 coordinate 2,033, forward strand.
ACGGCCCCTTCGGTTCCGACCTCGCGGGCCTTGCGGCCGCCCGCCGCGAAATCGATCGGCGTCTGTACCAGCGGGCGGTCGAAAACGCCGGCCTTGAACATCTGCGTGAAGCGACGCTCCAGCGCGGTGTCGATGTCGCCGACGGTGATCTCGCCCTTGTCGAGCGCGGGCTGCAGCTTGTCCGGCGCCCAGTGCAGCGGCGTCGGCATCTCGTGGTCCATGCCGGTCGTCAGCGTGGACGCCGTGCTCTTCATCGCGAAGAAGTCCGACTGCACGTAGCCGGTAAAGCCCCAGTCCTCGCGCAGGACGTCTGTCAGCAGATGCTCGCTTTCGCAGGATGAGGCGCCGTTGACGTAATTGTAGGCGCACATCACCGCCCCCGCCTTGCCGTCCTTGAGCGCCATCTCGAACGGCAGCAGGTAAAGTTCGCGCAGGGTCTGCTGATCGACGCTCTCCTGAATCGTTTGGCGGTTGGTCTCCTGTTCGTTGGCGACGTAGTGCTTGACCATCGCGATGATGCCGTGATCCTGCACCACCTTGGTCTCGGCGACGGCCATCGTGCCAGTGAGATAGGGATCTTCTCCAAAGTATTCGAAGTTACGGCCCAGGATCGGCAGCCTGGCCAGATTGACGCCCGGCGCTTCGAAGACGTGCAGCGCCAGGTTGTTCATCTCGGTGGCGATGACTTCCCCGAATGTCGTGGCGACCGCCGGGTCGAACGAGGCGGCGACGGCCATCGCCGAAGGCAGCGCCGTTGCCTTCGCAGACGTCGGGTGGGTGTAGGCCACGTAGCTGGCGTAAGGATTGGGATTGTCCTTGACCGCTTCATATACGCTGCGTGCGACGCAGTCATTCTGGCCGACGCCAACCGGCCCGTTCGTGATTCGGAAAGTCGGGATGGCGAGCGATGCAATTCCGCTCACATGCCGCGCGCCATAGCATTGCGGCAACTCGGGAAGGATCTCGGCCTTGCTGCCGGTAAGCTGCTGCATTTTCTGCGGTAGCGTCATTGCCGCGATGAGTTGCTTCGCCCGGCGGTTTGCGACGGCCTCCTTCGCGGCATCGTCCACGGCGGCGGCCTGTTCGGCAACGATTCTGGCCGACATCCAGGACAAAGTGTGCTTGGGGCTCCCTGCGTCCTCTGCGTATGAGGATGACGCGAGCCCGGGTGACAGGGCCAGCGCGCCCGCGGCGAGAACAATGCGGATCCTGGCTGGGCGATCGGCCTTCGTCATCATTTTCGTTCCTCTCCAGCATTCCTCGCCCTGAGTGGGCGACCACCGTTTTTGAGCAATTCGCCGCTTCGGTCTTGCCGGGCGGAAACGCGGCGCGGCTCGATTCGGCCATTGCCTTCGGGGGCGGCGGGACCTCCTCGGCTGTCCGCGACCACACAAGACAAAAGGGGGCGGCACGTGCCTCCCCTCCCTTGGTTCCGGGCGCGCGCCGCTACTTGCCGGCGAGCTTCTGCAGGTCGGCGTCGATGGCCGCCAGCTTTTCGTCAGTGACCTGATCGGCCGCATAGCCCTGCAGGGCCTTCAGTGTCATGCCGCGGGCCATGGCGATGCCGTCGCCGCTGATGAGGTCCGGCAGATGTTTCTGGAGAACGGCCTTGGCCGCGGGATCGTCGAGAAGATCGCCGAGCGGCGTTTCAGCCGTGTTGTAGGCTGCCTTGGCAGTCGGCGCCGCCACGGCGGAATCGTCCGCATGAGCCGTCATGCCGGTCAGTCCTGCGGCAGCGACGAGCAAGCTCGCGAAATAGGTACGCATAATGTTACTCTCCATCAATTTGCCGGGCTGAGTAGGAGCCGGCATGGGACATTGAAGATAGGCAGCCTGTCCAACGACCCTGGGATGAACAGGCCCATTGGCGGTTCCCATTCGGTGGGAATGCGCTGGCCGATTTCAAAAGCCTTGTCGCGAAGCAGATCGATGATGTGCCGGGCGCCGCGCTTGTAAAGGCGGGCCGGGAAGAGGTGGGCTTTGCCCCCATTATTGCCTTTGCGCGCACCTTGCACCCGCCCCATTGGAGACATCAGTCTTCTCGCTCTTCACCAAGAAGCCGCAGGGGGCCGATCAGCCCGGACGGGCGCAGCGGTCCGTCTTTCCGATAGGTGCGAGAAGCCGTCCATGTCACCTTCTCCGCATCTGGCTGGGCATCGCCGATCAGCCTATTCACCCACAAATTGGCGACGCGGACCTGCAGCCGGTTCCGGCCGGGCTTCACGAACGCGCCGATTTCGACCCGATACGGTGCGTGCCAGGCATGGCCGGCAAGCTTTCCATTCACCGTCACTTCCGCGATTTCGCGAGCTTCACCGAGATCGAGAATGAGAGGGTGGCCCGGTTTCCAGCCTCGCGGCGCCTGGAAATCCCTGGTGTAGGTCGCGATGCCGGAAAAATACTTGATGCCGGGGCTTTCGTGTTCATTGAGCGGTATAAGGGCAGGCAGTTCGGCGTCGGAAGGCGCGCCGTGTCCGGGTTCGAATTTCACTTTCCATGGCCCCCGAAGCGTCGCGACTTCCCGGAGCGCGGCCTTGTGAATGACGACGTCACTGCCTGTTGCGGGCTTGCGGAAGACGACATGCACGGACTGGCCGGGTTGCAGGGTCAGCGGAACGACGGTTTCCCGGTCGCGGATCGAATAGCTGACCTGCTCGTGGGTGCCGGTTTCCGCGCGCCAGAGCTCGGCGGCCTTGCCAGTGACCCGGAAGCGCGCCTCGATCGTTTCGACGCGGTCCTTCTGATTGGAAATGAAGTAGATGTCGCCGTGGTCCAGACGACGATGCACGAAAGGCAGGACGCTGCCTTCCTGCTTTGCCGCATAGGCGAAGTCCGGCGCTACGCCGGCCTGGGCGAGTGCCGCGTCCAGATCGTCGGTCGCGATGACCCGTCCCCTTCCGACTTCTGTTGTCGGCGTGCCCGGCCAGAGCCTGTTCACGAGTGCATCGTATTCAGCCTGATCGGCGACGATGCCGGGATCGCCCTGGGGGCGCAGACCGACCACCGTTGCTCCGCCTTCGGCAAGCGCCACGATCTTGCGCAGCACCTTGAGGCTCATTCGGTGCGAAGAGCCGCCAAGGTAGAGCACGCGGTATTGCGCTCCGCCCGATGTGACGAGATCATTGCCGTTGTTGCGGAACGCCTCCAACAGGGCGTCGGCGTTCACGAAGTCAAAAGCGTTGGCCTTCGGGATGCCCGATACAGGCTTCTCGCCGTAAAGCCCGGTGACGGGCGCTTCCTCGCCATAGAAGTAGGCGATGTCGGCCACGTTGCGACCCTGCTGTAGCATCAGCGAATTGCGCGCGATATAGTCCACCCACGGGCGCGCCAGTTCCGCCCAGGCTTCGTTCCGGTTGAAGTCCTGCCCGAAGATCGACAGCCGCAATCCCGGCTTGTGGTCCTCGGTCGGAACATGGACCGAGGTGTGTATCACCGGGCGGTTGATGCCGGTCGCGAATTCAAGGTCGATCACGTGCTTGAGATCACGCGGCCCATAAGCCCAGGGCGCGAGCATCGAAGTCATCGATTCGGCGGCGACATAAGGCCTGCCGTAAATGTTGGCGACGGAGGCGGCGCCCTTGATGTCCGCGATGTAGGTCTGCTTGGGATCCTCCCCAAGAGGAAAGTACCACATCGCCGCCATCGGCACGTCGGCATGGCGGCGCATCTGCAGATCGTCGCCGATCTGCGGGCGATTGTCTTCCAGCGCTTCGCTGTAAACCTTGAGGCCGTTCTCGTGCGCGACCCTGGCGACAGTGCCATAGTGCGCATCGGCAAGGAGGTCGGCCAGTGTCCGGCGGAAATCGAACAGAAAGCGGTCGCTCTCCTCGCGCGAACCTATGATGGTGCCGGTCAGCGTGGGCAGCCAGGGCGTTGGGTCATAGCCGCGCAGGCGCTTGAAATGGCCGATCATGCCCGGCGTCCAGTTGGCGGCGCCCACTTCGATGCTGTCGTTCAGGATCGCCCGGACACCATCCTGGCCGACCATGTCGGCTCCGGCGGCGTCGCGATACATTGCAATGTAATGTTCCATGTAGCGCCGTACGGCTTCGGCATCGTATTTGTCCACTTCCAGCCCGGTCGCTTCGCGCGGGGCGGGGTGGTTCATGGTGCCCGTCAGCGAGTATCCAAGGCGCAGGATGCGCCACTGCCCCCCCGGCGCGCGCCAGTCGAGCGTGCCGTCGGCGCGCATGTGGCCGGTAATGTCGATGACCGAGGCCTGATTTACGCCCGGCGTGTCGTCGAGCCCCTGGCTCAGTGCATAGTAATCCCGCACCACGTCATACCCCGCCTTGGCTTCCGCCCGGTCGATGCGCGTCTGTGAGGTTAACTGGAGATCGGCGACGAGAATGTCCTTGGACTGCTTTGGTCTCGAAAAACCCGAGGCCAGCGTCGTTAGATCAATGCCTGGAGGGGGCATTACGAAGTCCGGCAGGCTGCTAGAGGGGGTGAAGGAGATGCGGAACTTGCGCGCGGTAACCGGCGCGAACTCGATCGTGGTCGGGACGCGGGTCAATGGAATATCGCGGACGGCTTTCCAACTGCCGTCGCCGCGCTGTGCTTCCAGCTTCGCGCGCAGGTTCGCGCCGGCAAACTGGTTCGCCGCGTCGGGCACGAACAGCGTCACGGACCGAGCCGTCTGGGCGGTGGGATAGGCGAGTTCTAGCGTGGCGGCGCCATTTTTGGACTTGGGGAGTTCGACGGCGGTCCGAAGGTCGTCGTCAAGCAGCAGCGCGGAATTGATGGGCTGTCCCGCGGTGTCCGTCGCCACGGGCCGGGCCATCGGCCGCGCTGGAGGCGCCGGGAATGCCAGCACGGCGACGTCCCTGTAGTAGGGCGCGGGCAGGTCAGGACTCTTGTCGTTGATGTTGGAATCGTTTCCGGATTCGGCGGTGATCGACTGATAGAGGCCGATTGTGGCGGGCGGCTGCGGAAGCACGATGCTGAGCCTGCGCCCGCCCATTACGGCGGTCTCGCTCCAGACGAGCTTCTTCATCCCGTCCTGCGGCGCCACCCAAGGCCCGCCCGTTTCGGACCAGCCCGGTGAAGACGCGATTGCCAGTTCGAGGTCCAGTCGGTCGGCGGTTTGCGCGGCGGTCCGGAAGGCCGCTTTCCACTCCGGCGTCATGTAAATGAGGCGCTTGTCGACGATCTGCGGACTCTTAAGGTCCGCGTCGAAGGACTGCACCCCCCCGATGCCGACGCGCTTCATCCACTGAAGGTCCTTGATCAGTCCGTCAGCGGTAATGTTCCCGTTGATCCAGTGCCACCAGACGCGCGGCCGCGCTTCCGGCGGCGGATCGCGGAAGGCCGTCGCAAGATCAGATGCTGGACGGGGATCGGGCGATTCAGGGCGGGTTTCGGCGAAGGCGGCGACTTCGCAAAGCGCTGCGGTCGAGACCAGCAGCTTCAACCACAGCAGACCTGTTCCGAGTGTTCGGTTTGTGTCCATGTTTCGCAATCGCCGTTCACAACCTTGTTTGTCGATGTACGGACGGACCTGCACGAAATGCCGATATCCGTTCTCTCCCATCGCATTATATGTGCGATACAATGGCGCATAACGTGCATCCCGGGCACAGTCAAGCAGGTTTGGACCGATTTGGTCTGACCAAACCTCGGCAGACTGACGCCCAGCAGTTGGCCCTGGCACGTTTGAGGCTTGACGCTCGGCGCGGACTACAATTATGCGCCACTATATTGCGTAAAATGAGATTCGCTTTCGCGGTTTGCTCGAATCCGGTTCGGGAAGCAGGCATCGGTCGGTAAATGCAAGAAAAATGCGTGAACGGTTTTCCAATGGGAGTGAAGGATAAGTATTGTGACGAATATTGTGGTGATCGGAACGTCTGGAAACGAAGTATCGGTTAGGGCAAAGCCGGGGCAGACGATAATGGAAGTTATTCGTGACGCTGGTTTTGATGAATTGCTTTCACTCTGCGGGGGATGCTGCTCATGCGCTACCTGCCATGTTTATGTTGATCTGGAGTTTGCCGATCGTCTCGGGGAAATGACCTCCGATGAGGATGATCTGCTCGATTCCTCGAGCAAACGCGACGGGCGCTCGCGACTGTCCTGTCAATTGCCGGTCACTCCGGAACTCGAAGGTCTGCGCGTGACAATCGCGCCCGAAGACTGACGGTCCGGCGCCGGGTCAATTTTCGGGCGGGCGATCGGGGAACATTAGGTCCGCCACGTACGGCTCCATCCAATCTCGTAGTTCCGGCTTCGCCAGTGGGGCCTTGTGCTGTGTGGCTCGCTTAAATTGTACATTTGGGAGGAATTCAGTTGAGATTTCAGAAATCCATTGCGTTTGCCGGCATTAGCCTGGCGGCATTTGCGGCGCCAGCCCTGGCGCAGGAGGCCAGTGAGCAAGTGCCCGAGGCCACGTCGGAAGCCGAGACGACGAACGAGATCATCGTTCAGGCCCGTCGGCGCGACGAAAGTCTTCAGGACGTCCCGATGGTCGTCAATGCGGTCACCGCAGACACGATAAACAAGCTCAACATTCGCAGTTTCAGCGAAATCGGCTCGATCGTGCCGGGCCTGCAACTGACACCGAACGCCAATGGCATCGGGACATCGTCATCGATCCGCGGCGTCAATCATGATGTCAATGTGAGTGCTGAAAACGGCACGATCCAGTACTACCGCAACGATGCTCCGGTCCCGTCCAGCTTCGTTTTCCAGACGATGTACGACGTTGGCCAGATTGAGGTACTGCGCGGGCCGCAGGGCACGCTGCGCGGCCGCGCCACGCCGTCCGGCTCCATCACGATCACCACCCGGCGCCCCGACCTTTCCGAGGTCGGCGGATACGTCGCCGGCACTTTCGGTTCAGGGGCTGTCGCTAACCTGAACGGTGCAATGAACATCCCGGTCATCGATAACGTGTTCGCCGTTCGCATAGCCGGTCTTTACAGGTACGACCGCCTCAACCGCGTTGGCAGCGTAAACAGCGATATCGATCCGCATAGCGAGACCGAGGCGATCCGCGCCACGGTTCGTTTCGAGCCCACCGACTGGCTGCGCTTCGGCTTTCTCTATGAAGGCATGCGCAACGAGGGCCGCCGCTTCGACCAGATTCGCTCGGTTGGCGACTACAACCCTGCTTATGTGCCGTCGAGTAATGCTCCCGATTATGGGCGCATTGCGCTGGATGACTACCTGTCGGTGCAGGCGCGGCCGAGCCTGACGGGCCAGACCTTCAAATTCTACAACTGGAACGCGGAAGCCGACATCCTCGGCCAGAGGTTGATCTACGCCGGTTCGCGCACCTTCCAGCACTACACGAGCGATGGCGTGCGCGACCTCGCGAACTTCTTCCCCGATCTGGAGATCTCCCAGGCTGCGGATACGCGCGGAACGGCCAGCAGCCATGAAGTGCGCCTTCAGAACATGGACCGCATCGCAGACCTGTTCGACTACGTGATCGGTTACTTCCGCTATTCGGTGCCGTCGCGCACGGTCCTGAGCGACAAGAGCATCACGCAACTCCGTCTTGCCGGCCTGGGTATCCCGCTCGGGCCGCCGAGCGTGACCGCAGTGCCCATCTACCTGCCGCCCGGAAATCCGACCGAAGAGTCGTTCTTCGGCAACGTCACTCTGCATCTGGGCGAAGCTACCGAAATCTCGAGCGGTCTGCGCCGCCTGCACTTCAAGGACTTCCGCGACGGCTTGTTCATCAATTGCACACCGGCAGGCTATGAGGCCGGTTCATGCGCCCGCCAGAATGGTACGCAGTCGGACGTCAAGGAAAACGCGACGATCTACAGCGCGAGCATCAAGCACCGCTTCAACGACCACATCATGGCTTATGCGGCCACGGGCAGTTCGTGGCGTCCGCCGGTCGTGGCGATCGGCAACTTCACCAACGCCGACTATACTCCCAACGAAGTGGCGCACATTTCGCTGCCCTCGGAAACCTCGAAGTCCTATGAAGCCGGCATCAAGACCGAGTGGCTCGATCGCAAACTGATTTTCAACCTGACCGGCTACCACCAGAAGTACAAAAACTACCCTTACCGAGCAGGCGGCGCGGGAATCCAGTACATCAACATCAATACCGCCGGTGCGCGTTCGATCGCCAACTTCAACTTCGTCAGCGCGGTCCCGGTCGAGGTCAACGGCGTTGAGGCGGAGCTGTCCTTCGCTCCTTCGTCGAACTTCAGCTTCGGCGCCAGCGTCAACTATGCCAAGAGCAAGATCGGCGAGGCGCTGCTTGCCTGCACCGACGCGCTCAATAACCAGACCGGTGCGGTGGGTTCGGACGGCATTCCGGATACGAGCAGTCCGAGCCTGCAGAACATGGTTGACGCTTATAACGGCGAGCGCCTTGCGATTTGCCCCGGCGGCAAACAGAGCGCCACGTTCCAGCCAAAGTGGAGCGGCGTCGTTCAGGGGGAATACAATCGCCCCCTCACGGCGGCGATGGAGGGGTACTTGCGGGGCCTCCTTAGCTGGCGCGGAATGTCGGAAACCGATCCCAACAACCGTTTCGACGATGTCGGGGCCTATGGCATCCTCAACCTCTACGGCGGCTTGCGCGATTGGGGCGGCGCGTGGGAGGTTTCTGTCTATGCGAAGAACATCTTCGACATGACGAAGCTGGTCAACCAGGACGACCTGCCGCAATTCACAACGGTCACGGACGTATTCCTGGCGCCGCCGACTTTCAGCGTCGCGGGTATCGGTTCGACGGTTTACAACAGCCGTTATACCGGCGTTTCCGTGACGCCGCCGCGTGAATTCGGGGTCACCTTCCGCATGGCCTTCGGCTCGCGCTGACGGCTGGAATGCAGTCAAATGGAAGGGCTGCGGAACGCGGGTTCCGCAGCCCTTTTTCGGTTGGCACCGCGCCCCTTTGGATACGTGGGCGGTGTCTCGCTATTCAACCCGCGGACTTAGCGGCGAACTGCGTAAGCGGTGTCGAAAGCGCGCCGTCAAGGCGGATTGTCTGCCCGTTGAGGAACGGGGTGCGTAAGATCGCCTCGACGAGCGAGGCGAACTCCTCCGGATTTCCGAAGCGTTTGGGGAAGGCGATGTTGCTGGTCAGTTCGTCGAGCAGGGACTGTGGTGCCCCAGCGAGGCGCGGCGTCCAGATCGGGCCCGGCGCAATGGCGCAGGCGCGTACGCCGATCGGCGCGAGATCGCGCGCCATCGTCAGAGTCAGGGCCGCGATGCCCGCCTTGGCGGCGGCATAGGCCGCCTGCCGGCCCTGTCCGTCGAAGGCGGCGGTGGACGAGGTGTTCACGATGACGCCGCGCTGGTCATCCTCATCGGGCGCATTGGCGGCGAATGCGGCGGCGCTTAGGCGGCACACGTTGAATGGACCCATCAGATGCAGGTCGAGCATTTCGCGGAACGTCCCCATGTCGTGCGGGGTGCCGTCTGCCGTCGCGGTTGCCGGTGTCTCGATCGCGACTCCGGCTGAATTGACGTTGATCGAAAAGACGCCGAGCTTCTTCGTCTCCTCGATCGCGGCAAGTACATCGTCCTCGCTGTTATGATCTCCGGCAAAAGGCGCGGCGCGGCCGCCGAGTTCGTCCGCCAGGGCCTTCGCGCGTTCGAACTCGGGCTCGAAAATCACGACTCCCACACCCAGCTCGAACAGGCGGCGGGTCGTTGCGCCGCCCAGGCCGCCCGCGCCGCCGGTGACAAGAGCCGAACACTCTTTAAATTTCATGATTGCATCTCCGTTTGATCGGGCCGCGCATCATGCTTTCCCTTGCGCCTGGCTACCCGTCGAGAGTGCCGAATGCCCGCCTTAGCCTATCGACGATGGCTCTATGATAGTCCGCGGCTTCCTTGGGACGAGGGCGGCCATCGCCCGAGCCCCTTGGAACTGCCCTGTCAACAACGATGATCCCTGGGCACGGCCTTCCATGAGCGATCAGCGATGGACTTGGCCGCCCCGGCTACCTGGGCTCAGCGCCGGAGGATGCGTGCGGCCGGTTTCAACCGATTTCCGCCAGCGACTTGTTCAGCGCGGCCAGGCTTTCATCGGAGAACTGTCCCGGCGCGAACTTCTGTACAGCCTTGAGCGTCATGCGCTTGGCCATGCCGATGCGTTTGTCGGTCGTCACGCCGGGGAAGTGGCGGTCGAGCACCGCCGCCGCCGCCGGGTCGGCGAGCAGTTCGGCGATGGTTGAACTCTCGACCGAGAAACGTGCCTCGGCCGGCGCGGCGGCTTGTTCCGGCGTGGCTTCGGCGTCGGTGCCGACGAGCGAGTTCTCGGGACGGCCCGGGAAGTTCGACGAAGGCGTGAGCTTGACGTGCAATTCGGAAAGTCCGCGGATGATGAAACTTGGCTCGTAGTCTAGCTCGCGGTTGCCGCGCGGGCCGTGCTTGGTCTCGTCAAGATCGATGTTGGAGGTGTGCTCGAAGAAGCGCTCCAGAATCACGCGTACTTCGACACGGGCGAGTGGAGCGCCGGCGCAAACATGCTTACCGCGTCCGAAACCGACATGTTCCTTGGACTTCGGACGATCGAGCTTGAGGTCCACAGGCTCTACCCAGCGCGCGGAATCGCGATTGGCGGCGGACAGCGCCACCAGTACCTTGGTGCCGGCCGGAACATGCAGATCGCCGATCCTGGTGTCGTGCCGGGCGAGGCGCGCGGTCTGCTTGGTCGAACCTTCGAGGCGCAGAACTTCCTCGAGGAAATCCGGAATAAGCGAGGGATCTGCACGCAGCTTGACCTGAAGGCCGGGCACTTCGGTGATGTACTTCATTGACGTTCCCAGCAGCTTTGCGCTGGTGTCCTGCCCGGCGCCGAACAGGAAGGTCGCGGTCTGGACTAGGTCCATCAGCTCCGGTTCCTCGCCGTTGGGGTACTTGGCCTGCGCGAATTCGGTAAGGATATCCTCGCGAGGCCTCGCGCGGCGATCGTTGATGTAGTCGACGAAGTAGCCGGCCATGATCATGAACGGATGATTTTCCGCCAACTGCTCGTTGCCTTCCAGGCTGCCCGGCGGCGGCGCGGCGGCGATGGCGTCCATGAAACGCTGGCGATCGTCCGCTGGCACGCCGAGCAGGTCAGCGATGACGAGCGTGACGAACGGCGTCGCGATCGTCTTGATCAACTCGCAACCGCCGTCGGCCACAGCGTTGCGGACCAACTCGTCCGAATATGCGGCGATGAACTCTTCATTCTTCTTGAGCTTCGAGGGCGTGAACAGTCTGTTGACGAGCGAACGCATCTGCGTGTGCTTGTCGTCATCGAGATTCACCAGCAGGTCGCCGCCGATGATCTCGCCGCGATGGGCCTCGATCTGGTCGGTGATGTCGGAGCCATGCGGTTCAAAGGGCAGCGGCAGAGCCGCGCCCTGCAAGCCGATAATCGCCGAGAAATCCTCGTTGTTGCGCAGGATCTCCAAGGTTTCCTCGAACCCGGTGACGACGAGATAGTCCTTGCCGGGCGGCTGGAAGACGGGACCGTGCTGCCGCACCGCTTCGAAATAAGCATAGGGATCCTTCAGGATCTCATAGTCGGTGAAGTAATCGCGTTCGATCAGCGGCTGCATCAGAATCTCCCGTGTGTTCGTGACTGCCCGAAGGCAGATTCAACCCTGTGTTGCGATAGCGTCGGACCTGGGCCAGTTAAAAAGGCACGTCACGCATCCACTTCGGATGCGCATGCGTAGCAATATGAAATCGCCAACTCCGACCGGGCGCAGTTTCTCCAGATGCTCAAGTTACGAGATACAGTGTCGCATAACAGGCGGTCGACGCCTGCGTCAAGAGGCAATGATGTGGCACGGGCGTCGGGAGCGGCCTGTCGACGTACTAGCCGGGAAGGCGCAGCATGTAGAGGCCGTAGCCTTCACCGATTTCGCCGGATGCGCTGTCGGATCTCTGGAAGACCAGCCATTTGCCATCGGGACTGACGATCGGGTTGCTGATATCGCCGGTCGCGCCGGAAGTCGTGCCGCGCACCAGCAAGGTCATCTTCCCGTTTGGGGTCAACTGCAGGCGGCAGATGTCGAGCGGCGGCAAACCGGGCTTATCCTGTTTTCCGCACTCGACGGTCGCCCAGTCACCAGCCGGCGCGAGCCCTTCGACTTCATTGTAGGCGCCTACGTCGCGGCGATATGTAATGTTGCGGTCCTCGGCGAACCTGCTGCCCATCACCGAGATCGTGAAGGCTCCGCTCTGCATCGGCTCCATGCACGAATAGACCACTTCGGTATCGTTATCACGGAAGTCCTGCGGTTCGATGAAACCGCATTCCTTTGGCAGTGCCGGCATGATCTCGCGCTTGCCGGAAAGGGCGGGGACGCCATTGTGGTACGTCACTTCCGCCACATAGCGCTTCGTGGGGCGCACGAAGGCCAGCTGCCAGCTTTCCTTCGGCTTCAGTTCAGGGTCGATCACTGTCCACGCGATCAGGTTCGTCTGGCGCGAAACGGCGATGCCTTCGAACACCTGCTGGCCCAGCGGCTGCAGCCCGTGCTTGAGCGTCTTGTCCAGGACCCACATTTCGAGATGGGCACGGGTGTTGGGGCCTGAACGGACTCGCGGCGCAGTTACCAGGAAGTCGCCGCTGGCGAGGTACTGGATACGCATGATGCCCTGATGCGGCAAATGGGCCGTCAGATTGCGTACCTGGCGAGTCGCGACGTCGATCTCGTAGGCATCTCCGTAGGTCCTATCGACGAAGACGATCTTCTTCCCGTCCGACGAGAAGGCGGCGCGGCCGCCAAAAGGCGTCAGCTCGATTGCGTCCTGGAGCTGCAACTCCGGCTCGGTTGTTTGCGCAAGGGAAGGTGCCGGGAGCATCGGCACAACTGCCAGACAGCCGACCGCTGCCAGCGCCCGGTGGATCATTTTCATGCGCATGTTCTCTGGCTGTCCTTCACGCCTTGAGCTTCGACAGGAACGCATAGGAGCGGATAGCGGCCTCGATCCTCGGGATGACGAAAGGAGGCTCCTGCTCAACGAGGAAGTGCCTTACGCCGGCGCGATAGGCGGCCGGGAGGAGCTTGTCCCAGGGCAGCGTTCCCGATCCGACCTCGGCCGGCTTCATGGAAATCCGGAAGCTCTGCGGATTGCCCACGGCCACGTCCTTGACGTGGAGCAGGCTTACGCGCCCGGCCGCGCGCTTCAGGAATGCGATCGGGTCGAGGCCGGCTGTCGCGATCCAGCCGACGTCCACTTCGAACTTCACGAGGTCCGGATCGGTCTCCTTCCAGAGAATGTCCCAGCCGGTCGTCTTCCCGATCGGCGCGAACTCGACGTTGTGGTTGTGATAGCCGACTTTGATGCCCAGCGGTTTCAGCGCGCTGGCTTTCTCGTTGAGGGTTGCCGCGGTCTTCTTCCAGATGTCCTCGCCGGCGGCGGCGACCGTGCGGGAAATGGCGGCCTCCATGGTCTCGCCGGGCTGGGGGCGAAAGTCGCCGGGAATGAGCATGATCGGGGCGACGGCCCACCGCGCGCCCAGCGTTCCCAGATCATCCGCGATCCTGGCGGGATCGCTCGTCATCGAGAGGCCGGCCGGCCCGCCCATCCCGAGCAGCGGCAGATGGATGCTGCCGATGGTGAGACCTGCCCGCTTTGCGGCGGCGGCTAGCTCGGCGGGCTGGCGGCCAAGCAGGGCGGGCAGTTCGATCTCGCGGTAGCCGATCCGCGCCACCTGCGCGAACGTCGCGTCGATGTCCTTCCCCGCGTCGGGACCGAGGGTGTAGATCTGCAGGCCGATCGGAAGGCCGACCCGTTCGAAGAAATTCCTGCGGGTCGCGGCCAGTGTCGTTCCCGGAAGCATGGAGGTGAATGCCGTTGCACCCATTGCGGTCAGCAACGAACGGCGATTGATTTCCAGCATGTCAGACATTCCCGTTGGAAGGCGGGGCAAGAAAGATTGTGGCCGGCGAAGACCGCCGGCCACAACACTATCGCCCGGCGTCAGCGCGAGCCGAAGGCGTATCGGAACGTCAGGCCGAATTCGCGCGGTGCGGTCATCGTCACGCCGCGGTAGTTCGAGAAGCCCGTGCCGGAAGTGAAAGTCGGCAGAAGCAGAAAACTTGCCGTAAACGGCGTTGCTTCGCGGCTTAGGACGATTTTTTCGTTGGTCACGTTCTTGACGAACCCGGTCAGTTCCCAGCTGCCATCTGCCGCGCGCACGCCCGCGAACAGATTGACGAGAGCATAGTCCTTCACGTCGTCGAACAGGTTGGCCTGCTCGTTCTGCGACTTGCCCTTGTAGGTCATCAGGCCGCGCAGGAAGGCTTCCTTGCCGTCAAAGATTTCACGCGCGTATTCCGCCTGGAGCGATGCGCTGAACGGCGCCAGCTTGCTGGCCCGCTGGTTGACGGTGCAGAAGAGGAGCTGCTGGCCATTGGCGACATCCCAGCTCGACAGTGGCGGCGGGTTGCCCGCCGGGCTGCACGGGATGGAACCGTTCTTGATCCGGCCACGGGCATAAGCGACGTTGCCGCTGAGGTTGAAGTTGCCGGAAGGTCGGAACGCGAATTCCGCTTCGACACCGTCAACCTTGGCCGGAACCGGTACGCCAAGGCTTGAGACCGTCTTGACGCTGTAATCCGCCGCCGTGTTGCCCGATCCATCATACGCGGCGAAGAACGTCGATCCGATGGAGGTCAGGTAATTGTCGAAGTCCTGGTGAAACGCGGACACATTGACGGTCAACCGGTCGTCCAGCCAGTTCGTACGAACGCCGATTTCGTAGGACTTGGATTTTTCTGGCGTGGGTATCGTGAGAGCAAGCAGATTCGGGTCGGTGATGCCGTTGTTGCCGGCGCCGAACAGGATGATGGCGCTGGTATCGACACCGACGCGCCAAGAGCTGCCCGCCGTCGCGTAGGCCATGAGGTTCTCATTGAAGCGGTGCTTGACGGACGCCGTCCATATCCAGGCCCGATGCTTGAGGGTTGACGATCCGAAATCCCGGATCCCGACGATATTGGTCGAAGACGTGTCCTTGTACCAGATGTGGCGCGCGCCGCCCGATATTTCGGTGCCTTGGCCTATATGGGCCGTTATGTTTCCGAAGACCGCCTGTTCAAGCGCTCTCCCGGGGCGAAGAGTAGTGATGGGATTGACGAACACGAAAGTGGCTGGAAGCGGGGCGGCGAAGAACAGCGGCGTTCTGGAGGTGAAGTTAACATCCGCACGGGCCTTGTTGATGAACCCGCCGACAACATAGTCGAACATCCCCGCCACGCGCTCTTCGGATGAGAGGCGAAGTTCATGACTGTCCTGCCAGGATTCAGTGCGGGGAGTCGATCCGTAGTTCTGCAGGTTATCGCCCGACGCGGCGGGATCGCCAGGGAAGCTTGGTCCCCAGAAATCGCCCTTGTCGGATGGCTCGTGAGAGGTGCTGAACGCCTTAACGTGGCTGCCCACGTAGTCGAGTCGATGGCCGGAAAAAGACCATCGGGCCTGCAAGTTGATCACGTCGTAGGTGGCATGGTTATCGCGCGGAGCGTTCATCACCGCAAAACGATCATCGGCCGTGATCTCAGTGCCGGCAACCGGGCGTCCGCTATCTGCAAGATAGGCCGATTCTACCTGGTCAAAAAGGGTGCTGTCCCTTTCCAAGCGTGAATAGCTGCCATCTATTTCCAGATTTGAATCTGGCGTAAAACGGGCCGAAACGCGAAAGGCGCGCGTTTCGCTTTTGGGCTCGATCTCGGGAGCGTTGATACTGCGTACACGGTTCGCTTCGGTATCCTCGAAAACGCCGGCAACGCGAAGAGCGAACACGCCCGGGTCGATCGGCATGTTGATCGCACCGTTGACGTTGACCGTATCCAGATCGGTCACCGTGCCCATCACATAGCCACCCCAGTCCTGCATGTCGGGACGGCGCGAGGTGACAGTGATCGAACCCGATGGGGACGCGCGTCCACGCAGCGTACCCTGCGGCCCGCGCAGGACTTCGATCTGGCCGATATCATACATCGACTGCAGGACCGTGTTGATGCCGATCGGTGCGTCGTTCATGTAGAATTCGACGGTAGGGTTACCGCCGCTGGTATTCGTGTCGACCGCTACGCCGCGCAGGGAGGCCGACGAACTGACGGTACCAAGGCCCGGCTCCAGCGCCAGCCCTGGCACCACGCTCGCCACCTCGGTGAAATTGCGGATGTTAAGCTTCTCGAGGGTTTCCGAGGTGACGGCGTTGACGGTCAGAGGCACGTCCTGGAGATTTTCGCCGCGGCGACGGGCTTCGACGATGATGACGTTTTCGGCGGTGGCCACTCCAGCATCGGCCGAAACGTCCTGCGCTAAGGCAGGAGTTGACAGTGCAAAGAGGCTTGTGCTGCCGAGCACGATTACGCGCAATGCGTTCATGTAGTTCCCTCCCCATTTTCCCGGTCGATCGTTGGAAACCGGATTATCAGGTTACGCTACACTCTGTCGCACATAATGTCCAGACTGAAAAATCGCAGGTGTCAGCCCAAATCCTCGGGATTGGATTGGTCAATCTGAGGAGAGGGGTCAGATGCAAGAATTGCCCCGCTGATAAGACGAAAGAGGAGTTGGGCGATGTACTCCACGTCATAGGCATCGCGCGGTTGCGCAACCCACCAGGCCAAGGTTTCCGCGATTAGCGTCGAGGCACAGATCGTGCCAAGTTCCGCCGGAAGCCACGCGTTCGCCGGCTTTTCGGCTTCGGCCACCATCGTGGCTTGCCGCAGCCATTCCTCGCGCATGGCGGCGCCCGCGCCTCCGTTCAGCAGGATCGACCAGAGGTCTCGATGATTATCCACATAGAGGCAGAGGGCGCGAAAACCCGCGAGGTAAGTGTCGGTGTCGCGAATGGCCAAGGTCAGCTGATTAAGATGCGCAATCTGGTCCTTGGCAATGGCGTCCAGGAGTTCTTCCTTGGATTGATGATGGCGAAAGAACGTAGCGTAGTGGACCTCGGCCTCCGCGCAGATGTCTCGAACGGTGATTTGATCAAAGGACCTGCGCTGCAGAAGGCTGAGGAGTGCGTCCTGCAAGGCGCGCGCGGACCTCAGGGCCCGCGCGTCCTTCGACTTTGCCGATGAAAGGGGTTTTCCACTATGCGCTGCCGTGTCGCTTTCTTTGCGCCTGCGTTTTGGTGTACCGGTCATTGCGGCGATGTTTAGATAATGCCGTCCGCAATGCAACATATTGTCCTTGCTTGAGGCCCCGGAATGATTTGGGAAGGGTACGCTTCCGTGACAGAAAGAACTGCGCTTTGAGCCCCGCCCGCGTCCGGACGCGGATGGCGCTGTCCGCCGTCGCTGCTCTCGTCCTGAGTGCCGCGGCGTCCGCCGGGACGCTTGTGATCGGCAACAAAGGTGAGGACACCGTGAGCTTCGTCGATCTTGGCAGCGGCGAGGAGAGGGTTCGTCTCGAGACGGGACGCGCGCCGCATGAAGTTGCGATTTCGCCAGATTACAGGTTCGCGGCCGTCGTGTCCTATGGCGCCGCGAGCGTGGACATCTTCGATGTGCGCGACGCAAAACGCGTTCGCACGATTGACATTTCGCCCAATGCCGCACCGCATGGCGCCGTGTGGGCGGCGAAGAACAGGCTGGTACTGGTAGCGGAAAAAAGCCAGTCCCTGGTGATTGTGAACCCGTCTACCGGATCGTTTCGATCGGTCAACCTGGGCCAGAAGGGCGTACATATGCTGGTTGTCGGCCCCATGGGGCGCCGAGCTTACACGGCCAACGTCGGAGCCGGCACGATCAGCGTGGTTGACCTTGTCCGCGGAAAGAAGCTCTCCGACATCGCGGTAGGCGGGATGCCGGAAGGCCTGGCGATCACCCGCGACGGGACCCAGCTTTGGGTAGGGGACAATTCGGCGCCTCGCCTGCGTGTCGTCGATGTCGCGACGGGTATGGTCGTGGATACCTTGCCGACCGACCCGGTTCCGATCCGCGTTGCCATCAGCCCGGACGGGAAAACCGCGATTACGTCCAACATCGGTGTGGGCACACTTTCGGTGTTCGATGTCGCCACGCGCAAGCCGCTACGCACGATTACCGTCAGCGGCGCAAGGGACGCCATCCAGGTGACTGCGGTTTTCTCACGTGACGGAAAGAGCGTCTATGTGGCCGAGACCGGCCGGAACACGATCGCGGAAGTCGATCTTGCCACGGGCAAGGTCTTGCGGCGGATCGCGGCGGGCAAAGGCGCCGACGGGTTGGCTATTGCGCCATGACGTTTCGGCGCGGTTACGCGAGCCGTCTTGTCGACCCGCGCAATACCAAGCCGCATCCTGACCGCTCAGGGGCGTAGCACCCAGCCGCCGTCGACGTGGATGGTCTGGCCGGTGATCCAGGCGCCGGCTTCGGAGCAGAGAAGCAGGGCGGTGCCGACCAGTTCATCAGGCCCGCCGCGCGGGCGCATCGCGCAGGTCATGTTGAGGAACTGGATGAATGGTGAATCGTCGGGCACCAGCATCTTGCCGGCGTCCGAAGTCACATTGCCCGGCGCGATGGCATTGCAGGTGATGTTCTCCTTGCCGAACTGCTTCGCGAGCGTAGTCGTCAGGCCAACGAGTGCGAGCTTGGAAATGCCGTAGAGACCGGTCGCCGGGAATGCGCCGCCCGACGTCTGGTTGATGATCCGCCCGCCGCCACGCTCGCGCATCGAGGGGATCACGGCGCGGGCGCAGAGCAGGGCGCCGTTGAGGTTGACGGCAAATGCCTTGTTCCAGGCATCCATGCTCACGGTTTCGCAGTTGTCGTAGCTGATGTCGACCATCAGGGCGGCGTTGTTGACGAGGATGTCGACGCCGCCGAAGGCCTCCGCCGCCGCAGCGCCCATGGCGAGTGTCGAGGCTTCGTCGGAAACGTCGACCTGAACCCCGGCGGCCTTGCCCCCCGCCGCGACTATTTCTTCAGCGACGGCCTTTGCGCCATCGCCGTTGAGGTCGGCGACGACGACCGAGGCGCCCGCGTTGGCCAGCCCCAACGCATAGGCCCGGCCGATGGAATTGCCGCGCCCGCCGGCGCCGGTGACGACCGCGACCTTGCCGTCGAGGCGGAATTGATCGAGAGTAAATGCCACTGTGAGTTCCTTTGATCTTGAGAAGCCGGCTCCGAAGCGCCGGAAATTCAGCCCGCGGTGATGCCAGCGTCGATTGACAGGCAGGCGCCATGGAAGCCCCGGCCGGCGTCGGAGGCGAGCAGGACGATCATGTCGGCCACGTCCTCAATCTCGACTGTGCCGCGCATGCCCGAGAAGCGCTTCAGCAACTCGAAATCGCAATCTTCCGGCGGTATGAAATTCGCCGCGATGTTGGTCACCATGCCACCCGGAGCGACAGCGTTGATGCGGATCGGCTTTTTCTGGAATTCCATCGCCAGGGCCTTGGTCATGCCGACGATGCCCCACTTGCTGGCGCAATAGGCGGCGGCATAGGCTTCGCCGATGTAGGAGGCCGAGGAAGCGACGTTGACAATCGCGCCGCTGGTTTCCAGCAAGTGCGGAATCGCTGCCTGCGAAAGCAGGAAGGGCGCGTTGAGGTTGACGTCGATGGTCCGTTGATACTGTTCGAGCGGCATCTGCGGCGTATTGGCCAGGTAGATCAGGCCGGCGATATTGCAGAGCGCGTCCAGTCGGCCGAACCGCTCGACGACGTGGGCGATCACCGCGTGACAGGCGGCAGGGCTGGCAAGGTCCGCCGTCTCGCTGCCGACCTCGCGGCCGCTGGGGGCGAGCAGTTCGACGGTTTCGGCCAGCGCCTCGGCGTTGACGTCGACCAGCCACAGGTTGGCACCCACCGATGCGAGCTTCAGTGCGGTCTCGCGTCCCAGGCCTGATGCCGCCCCCGTGACGACGGCGGTCTTGCCCTCGAGATTGAAGTTCTGGAAAATCCCACTCATGACAATCAGCTCTCATTGGTGACGCCGGCGGCGTCGAGGAAGGGACCAGCGGCAATTGCCAGCGAATTGGTTTCACGGTCTCCGGGCAGGATCGAGGCCAGCAGCTTCACGTCCTTCAGCAGCAATTTCGCCCCATGCGCGAAGGCTTCGGGCCTGGGCAGGCGGGCGAAGACCTCGAAGCCGAAGCTGCGTCCGCTCGAATGCTTGATGAGGTCGGCGAGCGCCGCGCGGTCCACGCCCAGTTCCCCGGCCATGTCGAGTGCCGCATAGGCCAGCCCCATGTTGGCGGCCATCAGCGCATTGTTGACAAGTTTGGCGCG
Organism: Novosphingobium endophyticum; assembly: GCF_014640675.1. Lineage (GTDB taxonomy): Bacteria > Pseudomonadota > Alphaproteobacteria > Sphingomonadales > Sphingomonadaceae > Novosphingobium > Novosphingobium endophyticum. The sequence continues at coordinate 22,182 of NZ_BMHK01000011.1, forward strand.
CTGTCCGGCGCCGGCGGGCCCGAGCAGTACGATCTTGGTAGCGAACGTTTCCAGAACCGCCTTCGCGTTTTCGAACGCGCTTTCGGTTCCGCCACACATGACAGTGAGCGTGCCGGCGGCAGCGGTCGGGCCGCCGCCACTGACCGGAGCGTCGAGCAGCTCCAAGCCCTTTTCTGCCGCGCACGCGACGAGTATCTCGCAGGTCTGCGGGAGGATGGTCGAGTGGATGACAAGCAGGCTGCCGGGCTTCATCGCCGGCAGCAACTGGTCGCAGACTTCGACCACGCCCGTATCGTCGATCACGCAGACGCCCACATAGTCGCATGCCACGCCAAGTTCGGCGATCGAGCCCGCCGGCGCTGCGCCCAAGGCCACCAGATCGGCGGCGGCGTCGGGGCGGCGAGTCCAGACCGTCAGTTTATGTCCCGCCTGCATCATCCGCTCGGCGATGGGCGCGCCTTGCGAGCCCAGGCCGATGAAGCCGACCGATCGTGTTTTTGTTGCCGTGTCAGCCATGCCAGGGGAGCCCATTCTTCACCTTGTCGATCATTTCCAGCACCACGCTCTGCATGCGCGAGGCCTTGGGCCAGCCAGCGTGGGTTCCGTACTGCAGGCAGAACTCGAGCATTTCCTCGTCCGTGCAGTTGCCGCTCGCCATGGCGGCGTGGATGTGACTGCGGATCGGGATCTCGGCCCCGGATTCGCACACGCCCACCAGCGTGATCCAGCGGCGGGAGGGCTCGTCCAGTCCCCGGCGGCGCCACATTTCGCCAAACACGAAATTGTTGATCCCCAGCAGATAGGGGGTCGCAGGCGGCCCCGGCGGGAAGGTCATGACCTTGTCGAATTCCTCATGCCCCTGCCGGATGCGTTCCTCCGGATCCCAGGGTTCCGACCGGATCGGAGGTACCTCTGCGGGCGGGAGGCCGAGTTCGTCGGCGACCCGAGTGACGACGCGGTCAAGCCGACCACCGTTGCCCCAGCCCGAATAGACGGCAAGGTGCAGCGCTGCCTCGCGCAGTTCGGCAAGGCTCAGCGCCTCGCTAGTGAGGGCGCCGCGAACGAAGTCGCCGATCTGGCGGTCTTCGAGGCCGCAGGTAGTGGCGGTAGATATCGCGACAAGAAAGCGCGGACGGCGCGGCAGGCCGGGACGGCTCCAGACTTCGGCAAAAACGAAGTCGCGCCAGGATTCCTCAAGCAAGGTCGTGGGGGTATTCGCCGGCCGCCCGGTTACTTCGGCTTCGGTGGTAAGGCCGGTCGCAATGCGGTCCCTGGGGTCCAGAAGGGCCATATCCTCTCTCCTTGTGGGGCAGGCTATCAGTCCTGCAGGTTTACCCAAACGTTGCGCACCTGCTGGAATTCGCGCAGGCCCTCGATGCCGCCCAGACGGCCATGGCCCGAATGCTTCATGCCGCCGAAGGGCACGCAGGGCGTCATCGCTTCACCCGATCCGTTTACCTGGACCTGGCCCGCCATCATCTGCCCGGCAACGCGGTGCGCGCGCGCGACGTTGTTGGTGTGGACATAGGCCCCGAGACCGTAGTCGGTGCCGTTGGCCAGCAAGATCGCCTCCTCTTCGCTGTCGAAGGGAGTGACGGCCAGAACCGGGCCGAAGACCTCGGTCTGCGCGATCTCGGTGTCCTGGGTCACGTCGGCCAGGATCGTGATCGGGTAATAGTAGCCCTGGGCATGGTCGCCGCCCAGGCGCTCGCCGCCCAGCAAGACGCGGCCGCCGACCTTTGCCCCGCGCTCCACCATGCCGTGGATGCGGTTGAGTGCGGATTCAGAAATAACCGGTCCCATGATGGTGTCGGCGGCGAAGGGATCGCCAATTTTGATGTGGCCGGCCATCACCTGCAGCATCTCCAGATAGGGCTCGTAGATCGTACGCTCGACCAGCAAACGCGTGCCGTTGACACAGCCCTGCCCGGCAGCGCTGACCGCGCCGGTGAGGCCGCGCTTGGCCGCGGACTGGAGATTGGCGTCGGCGAATACCACCACGGCCGACTTGCCGCCGAGTTCAAGCCCGACCGGCTTGAGTAATTGCGACGCGCTGGCGAGGATTTTCTTCGCCGTAGCACCGCTGCCGATGAACTCGATCTTGTCGATGCCCGGATGGTCGACCATCGAGGCGCCGACGTCCGCGCCACCGGTGACGAGATTGACCACACCCGGCGGGAAGCCCGCCTGCTGGACCAGTTCCATGAATTTCATCAGCGACCAGGGCGCGATTTCCGGCGCCTTGAGCACCACGCAGTTGCCGGCGGCGAGTGCGGGGGCAATGACCATGGTGGCGGCAAAGAGCGGCCCGTTCCACGGCACGATCACGCCGATGGTGCCGTAAGGCTCATAGGCGACATAATCATGTGCCGGGCCGCCCCAGGTCTTTACGGTGCGTCCCTCGATCTTGTCCGCCCAGCCGCCGTAGTAGCGGAACTTCTGCGCGGCGTCGGCGCTCATGTGCGGGCCGGAGAGAATGATGGCGCCGCTTTCGGCGGTTAGCAGCGGGGTCATTTCCGCGGCGTTGGCCTCGATCACCGAAGCCAGTTTGAACATCAGGTCGCGGCGCTTGTCGCCGGGCAGCGCCCGCCATGCCGGCTGCGCGGCCTTTGCCGCCGCTGCCGCGCGATCGACATCCGCCGGGCTAGCCAGCTTGATCTCGCGCGTGACCTTGCCGGTGGCGGGATAGACGTGCGCCCAGGCCTCACCGCTGCCGCCGGTTTCCTTGTCCTCGCCGATTACATTGGCGTACTGGGGAAATTTCGAAATATCCGGATGCTGGAAGCCCATCCTGTCCGCTCCTGTCTGCCTCGGCGCGCACGCCGCTTCGAATCTGCACAAATGTTAGACCCCCAAAATATCGGTGGTCAATTGACTTGAATTGACCGATATGAGCGCTGTTTCGTAGTAAAACTGTACATTATAGGCGTATAATGAAACGAAGTGTGGGCGGTTCGAAAGGGCGGCGCAGGGCGGGCAATCTTGTCGCGCGGACGACCGAGACGCTGCGCGAGCGGATCTTTGCCTGCGAGCCCGGTACATTGATCGGATCGCTCAACGACCTTGCCCGTTCGCTCGACGTCGGCATCGTGACGTTGCAGCAGGTGGCGCGCGTGCTGGAGCACGAGGGACTACTGGAAGTGCGGCGCGGGCCGGGCGGCGGTTACTATGGTATCCGCCCCGACGAAGCGGCGCTCGAACGGGCGCTCGATGCCTACATGCGGATGAACCCCGCCTCATTCGAGGAGGCGCTGGACATGACCTCGCTGCTGTTTACCGAGCTGGTCACGGCGGCGGCGGGATGCACCGACGAGACTCTGCGTGCGCGGCTGGGCGTTCTCGCGGAGCGGGCGTCCATGTGCCGAACGATGGCGGAGTTCGGGGAGTTCGAAATTGAGTTCCAGGAACAGCTGTTCCAGATGGTGCGCCGGCCGCTTTTCGAAATGCTGACCCGCGTCACGCTCCACTATTCCTCCAGCCGGCCGACGCCGCCGATCCACTCGGCGGTCGAAGGGATCGAGGTCTGGCAGGAAGGGCGCCGGCGCATCATTGCCGCGATCCTTGCCAACGACCCGGCGTTAGCGCGGTTCGAGGCCAACAGGTGCAACCGCGCGGTAGTGCTGGCACACCTTCGGATCAGGCGCAGTGACCTCCAGCCGGACTGACGTATGACGGGATCGGGCAATCAGCGTGCGATAAGGCCGTGGGCAACGGTTCGGGCCAGGAGCCGGGCGTAATCCGCGTTCGACGAGCAGGGCTTCCGTCCCGGCTCGTCCTCCTTGCAGGTCGTCGCGTAGGCGACTGTCGCGTTGAAGATCATCAGCGCCGTCAGCGGCGTATTGTCCGGTACGATCTCTGCGCTGGCGCGGGCATTCTGGAGCAGATCGAGCAAAGGGGTGAAGAAGATCCGGTGCGAAGCGTCCATCATCTCGCCGCGCATTTGGGGCACGATGTGTACGTTGGTCGCAAGTGCCTGCTGGAACGCGACCGCCGCGCTGCTCGAGACAAGATCGAGGGCGGCCTCCACGTAGTTGCGCAGGGTTTCCTCGAAGCTGTCTGCATAAGCGAACCGGACAGGCTCCACGTCCCGAAGGGTCAGGCGAACCGCGGCGACGAAGAGGTCTTCCCGGTTCGCGTAACGGGCATAGACGGACTTGCGCGAAAGCCCCGCTTCTTGGGCGACGGCATTGAGCGATGCGGCCTCCCCGTGTTGCAGCAGCACCTTTCGCGCCGCTTCCAGAATGGTGCGGTCGATGCGGGCTGCCTCCTCCACGCTTGGCCTCCCCTTCGAGCGCAGCTCTGGTCGATCTTTCCCCTTCGCGGTCACGAGTTCCTCCTTACAGCTTCCATAGCGCGATGAACGGGGCGAGAAAATCATAAAATAAACACTGTTGTATATTTTATGATTCATTGGTAGGGACGGCTTGTCTCCACAGGAACAAGTCCCCCAAAGTGCGCATCGGCAGAACCTTTCCTCTTCTCGGCGGTCTATCGGTGCTCGCCTTCGCCGTTGCCGGCTGCGCGCCATCGGTGCGAGTTCCGGATCCGGTCACGACGTTGCCCGCCCGGTTTGAAATTCGCGCGGCGCCCGGAGCTGAAACGCTTGTGCTTGATCGCTGGTGGCTGACCTTCAACGACCTGCAGTTGACAGCGCTGGTTCAGGGAGCGCTCAAGGGCAGCACGACGGCGCGGATCGCGCTGGCGCGACTTGAGCAGGCGCGGGCGAGCCGCGCCCTGTCGCGGGCGGGTACGTTGCCCAGCGGCTCGATCAGCGCAAGCGCGACGGAGCAGGGGCGCGAAAGCCTGTGGGGGACGGGCATCTCGGCTTCCGGGCAGGAAAGCTATTCAGCCAATTTTGTTCCGAGTTGGGAGCTTGACCTGTTCGGGCGTCTGGCCGCCATCCGCGAACAGGCCGATGTCGGCAGCGCGGCGGCAACTTACGATTTCCACGCGGCGCGGTTGGCGTTGGCGGCCGACGTCGCCAGCTCGCTGTTCCAGGCGCGGGGAATCGCCGTTGATCTGCAGAACGCGCGGGAAACGCGCGAGATCACCGGCCAACTCGCGCGGGCCGCGCGGATCGGCGTGGAAAGGGGGCTGACATCGGGGCAGGACCTTGCGCGGCTGGAGGCCGACGCCGCGAGCGCGGCGGCGGAAGTGACGCGTCTCGAAGGAGAACTCCAGGCGGCGAAGCGTTCGTTGCTGATCCTCGTAGGCACGCCCGATGCGCCTACGGCAAGCCTGGATGTCGCCGCCGAACTGGAAGCTCCGCCCGAACTGCCGGGAGCGACTCCGGGAATTCTTCTCGCACGCAGGCCGGATGTGCTTTCCGCGGGGCTCGCGCTGCAATCGGCGATCCTCGACACGCGGATCGATCGCCTCGCATTGTTTCCCCGCTTCGCAATCCAGCCCGGACTGGGCCTGAACGCCAACGGCGCGCCCGGCGCCGGCGGGACCGGGTTCTGGTCGCTTGCCGGCAATCTCACACTTCCGGTGCTGGACCGCGCGCGGCTGCTGGCCCAGTTCCGCCTGAGCGAGGCACGCGGAGAGGAGGCCGTCGTCAATTACGAAAGGGCGGTGCAGACCGCCTTCGGCGAGGCGGAGAACGCGCTCGTGCGCCTTCAGGCCGCCAAAGGGCGGACGCAACAGCTCGAACGCGCGGAGGAACGGTCCCGCACCGCTTATGAAATCGCCACCAGAGGCTACCGCGCCGGGCTCACCGATCTCACCACGCTGCTCCAGACCCAACGCACCTGGCTCCAGGTGCGGTCCGCGCGCAACCAGGGGCGGTTGGCCGTGCTCACCGGAACGGTATCCGCCGTGCGCGCGCTCGGCGGCGGCTGGAGCGAAGACGGGATGCCGGATGCCGTGGCCCCGAAATCCGACGGATCACAGCCATGAGTCGCTCAATGCCCATCCGTAAATCGTCCCTCCGTGCCGCGGTCCTCATGCTTGGCGCGCTGGTTCCTCTGTCCGCCTGCTCCAGCGGCGAGCAGGGCAAGGAAGCCCGCACGCCACCGCAGGCGGTGACCGTGGCCGTCGTCGCCGAGCGCCAGATTTCCGGCGGGATTACCGCGTCGGGCCGGCTTCTCCCGCGTGAGGAGATGGCGGTGGCCGCCGATCTTTCGGGATTTCGCGTCGCGCGGGTCCTGGTGGAGGAAGGCGCATTTGCAAAAGCGGGGCAGCCGCTGGCAATCCTCGATGACAGCCTTCTCAGGTCGCAGATCAGCCAGATGGAGGCACAGTTGGCGCAGCAGCAGGTCTCCGCCGAGCAGGCGCGGGACCAGGCGGTCCGGGTGGAGGGTCTGGAAAACCAGGGTGTCCTGTCGAACGAGGCAATAGCCCAGCGGCGCTTCGCGGCCCGCACCAGCGCTGCTTCGGTGGCGGCGACGCGCGCCCAGCTCGACGATCTGCTGGTCAGGCGTAGCCATCTGGTGATCCGCGCGCCGGCAAGCGGGAAGGTCATCGAGCGCGTGGTGCGCCCAGGCGACACCTCGAGCGCCGGCACCGTGATGTTTCGAATGGCGCGCGGCAACCTGATCGAACTCTACGCCGAGCTGCCCGAAGCCGATGCGGCGCGCGTTCGTATGGGTGATCCGGCGCGGGTAACACTTTCGTCCGGCCACACGCTCGAAGGCCATGTCCGCTTGATCGGCGAGCGCATCGATCAGACCACGGGTGTCGTCATCGCCCGCGTCGCGCTTCCCGTCGATTCTGAATTGCGCTCGGGCGGTTTTGCCAAGGCCCGGTTCTCGGGAGACAAGTCGGTGCTGGCCCTGCCCGAAAAGGCAGTGCATTACGACGCGGACGGCGCTTCGGTGATGGTGATCGACAAGGATAACCGGGTGCGCCGGGTTCGGGTATCGACCGGCGATCATGCGGACGGCCATGTCGAGCTTCGGCAGGGGCCGCCGGCCGGCAGCCGCGTAGCGGTAAAGGGCGCGGCCTTCACGCTTGAGGGCGACGTGGTGAAAGTCGTAGGCGGAACGGAGCGCTGACGATGCGCATTTCCGCCTGGGCTATTCGCAATCCCATTCCAGTCACACTGCTTTTCATCCTTCTGACGGTGTCGGGCGCGGTCGCGTTCATGCGGATGCCGATCCAGATGTTTCCGAACGTCGCCCTGCCGATCGTCACCGTGACCGTCACGCAAAACGGGACCGCGCCCTCAGAGATGGAGAACCAGGTCACGCGCCCCATCGAGAATGCGCTGACCGGGGTCGCCGGTATCAAGAACATCGGCTCGACGGTCGTGCTGGGCGCCTCGACCACAACGGTCGAGTTCGAACTCGGCACTGAACTGCAAAAGGCGATCGACGACGTTCGAACTGTGATCGAACGCACGCGCGTGGAACTGCCACAGGGCATCGACCCGCCAACGGTGCAACGCCTCGACCTCGATAGTGCCCCCGTCGTGACTTACGCGATAATCGCGCCCGCCATGGGCAATACGCAACTGGCCTGGTTCATAGACAACGAAGTTACCCGGGCGCTTCAGGCGCGCAGCGGCGTTGGTCAGGTCAGCCGCATCGGCGGGGCCGAGCGCGAGATCGCCGTCATCCTCGATCCAGAGCGCATGGCGGCAGTAGGTGTGACGGCGGCGCAGATCAACAATGCGCTTGCCTCCTTTCACGTCGATTCCCCCGGAGGACTGGCTGATGTGGGCGGCACCGAACAGACGATCCGCGTCCTGGGATCGGCCGGGCAGGTCTCCCAGATTCGCGACCTGACAATTCCTGTGCAGGGCCGCTACGTGCGCCTTTCGGACATCGCCGAAGTGGGTGACGGGCAGGGCGAGGTACGCGGCTTCGCGCGCCTCAACGGCCGCCCGGTGGTCGCCGTGCAAATTTCCAAGACCAGCGCCGCCAGCGATGTGAGCGTAGTCGATGAAGTGGACGAAGGGGTTGCCGAACTTTCCCGCGCGTACCCCGGCGTCACGTTTACCAAGATCGTTTCCACCGCCGAGCTTACCCGCAGCAGCTTCCATGCAACCGTCGACGTCCTGATCGAGGGTGTGATCCTGGCTATCCTAGTCGTCTTCCTGTTCCTGCGCGACTGGCGCGCCACCGCGATCGCGGCGACGGCGATGCCGCTCTCACTGATTCCCACCTTCATCTTCATGGCCGGCATGGGATTCAGCCTCAATGGCATTACGCTGCTGGCCCTGACGCTGGTTATCGGCATTCTCGTCGACGACGCGATCGTCGAAATCGAAAATATCGAGAAGCGCATCGAGAAGGGGGAGAGTCCCTACCGGGCCGCGCTGATCGGCGCGGACGCCATAGGCCTTGCCGTCATTGCCACGACCGCGACCATCATAGCGGTCTTCGCGCCGGTTTCGCTGATGCCGGGCGAGGCGGGCCAGTTCTTCAAGGAGTTCGGCCTCACGGTCGCGGCGGCGGTTACTTTCTCGCTGATCGTCGCGCGGCTGCTTACGCCGCTTATGGCGGCCTACTTCTTGCTGCCGCATGACGCGCGCAAATCGATGGTTGCGGGTGGCAGGCTTCATCCGCTTCATCGCCGAGCACTGGAATGGACGCTGGCCAGGCCTTGGCTGAGCGCGGGGATCGGGGCGGGTTTCTTCGTCCTGGCGCTGGTGATAGCTGCGACCCTTCAAATCGGCTTTCAGGCCACGCCGAACCGCAACTACGTTTACATTTCGGTTGAAGGAGCGCCTGGCGCCACACGAGCGGACATGAGCGAGGCGGTGCAGGACGCCACGCGCGTAATCATGAAACAACCGGACGTCGAGCGTGTCTTCGCCCAGGTCGGTTCCACGGGGGGCACGTTCACGACCGGCGGCGCCGACATGCGTACTGGAACGATCACAGTGATCCTGTCGCACGACCGTTCCCGGACATCGGAGGAGTTTCAGGCCGAACTCGGGCCTTTGTTGCGGTCAATTCCCTCCGCGCGGTTCTACAACCAGGGCAATTTCGGGCAGGCGGCCGTCTCGATCGTCCTTGCCGGTTCCGACGGTAAGGAACTGGAACGCACGCAGACGAAACTGCTGCGCGAAATGCGTGCGCTCCCGTCCATCAGCGACCCTCGGCCCAGTCCCGCAGCGCCCGGACCGGAACTGGTCGTCAAGCCGAGGCCCGCCGAGGCAGCCCGGCTGAATGTGGACACGACGGCAATCGCCAACGCCTTGCGTGTCGCAACTATCGGCGAGATCGACGCGGCTTCCGCCAAGTATTCCGAAGGCGAACAGCGACTGCCGATCCGGGTGCGGCTGCCCGAAAGCGCCCGTAACGACCTGGACACGATTGCGGCCCTGCGCGTGCCGACACGCGATGGCAACACCACGCCTGTCTCCGGCGTGGCCGACATCGGATTTGACGCCGGCCCCGGCAAGATCGTGCGCTTCAACCGCGAACGACGCGTGGCGGTCGAGGCCGATCTCGCTGTCGGCAAGGCAGTGGGGACGGCACTGCAGCAGGTGCGAGACCTGCCGGCGATGCGCAATCTTCCCACCGGCATCCATCAGGCGCAGGAGGGCCAGACGCAACTTATTGCCGATCTTTTCGTCGGCTTCGTGTTGGCGCTGTTCGCCGGCATCGGCCTTACCTTCACGGTGCTCGTGTTGCTGTTCCGGGGGTTCTTCAAGCCCGTGGTGATCTTGGGGGCGCTGCCGCTCTGCCTGCTGGGCGCTTTCGCCGCCCTGCGCCTTCTCGGCTTTCCGATCGACATGCCGGTGCTGATCGGCCTGCTCATGCTCATGGGCCTTTGCGCCAAGAACTCGATTCTGCTGGTGGAATTCGCCATCGAGGCGGAACGGGACGGCCAGTCCGTGCGCGACGCTTTGCTGGAAGCATGTGCGCAGCGCACGCGGCCGATCATCATGACGTCGATGGCAATGATCGCGGGCATGCTGCCGACGGCGCTGGCCATCAGCGAGGGCTCGGAATCCCGTCAGCCGATGGCCATCGCCGTCATCGGTGGTATCGTTTCCTCCACGGCCTTGTCACTCGTGCTCGTTCCGGTGATCTACGAAATCATCGACGGCTTCGAGCAGCGCGCGATCCCCAGGCTGGCGAGGCTGGTTACCCGGCCGGCCGAGGATGATCTGAGGCTGGCGGAGGAAAGCCGATGACCGTGCGGCGTCGCCGATCGCGACCCCGGCCCGGCGTGGGCTGCGCCTGTCGGCGCGGATGGAAGCCCGGACTTCGCCGACCTGCATCCTCGCGGTGGCGACTGTGCCGGGGTACCGGCGCGCGGCGGACTACCGAGAGGATCTTTCCAGAAGACAACTTCTGTGCGACTCTATGTCGCATAATGACATGGGTGACGATTCGTTAACGGCGTATCGGGCCAGGAAACCGTCCGACAAGGTTATGTTTTCCAGGTGAGCTGACGGCAAATTCCAAGACCATCCACCAGAAAATGGAAGGACAGGAAGCATGTTGAAATGGGGACAAAGAGTTGGCGTGCGGCCGATTGTCGCGACACTGTTCATGATGACCGCAATGGAGGGCGCGCAGGCCCGGGATGAGGCCCTTCCTCCCGCGTACGACAAAGAAATTGGCACCATCGAGGTGCCGGCATTCAGCTATCCGCCTTCTGATTTGATCAGCGCCGAGCAGAAGCGCGCATATGTCCGGTCGCTGGCCACGCCGGGGGACGGGACGATTTCCGTTCCGAACAACCCGAAGATCATCGCGATGATGCGCTCGCATGTCGAAGCGCAGTTCGAAAAGGTGATCCCGTGGGTGGAGCAACGCTATCCCGTCGAAATGTCGAAAGAGACCATCGCCGGCGTCGAAGTTATTCGGGTGCGTCCGAAGGGCGGTGTCGAGAAGAAGAACAGGAAGCGCATTCTTCTGAACCTGCACGGCGGTGCCTTCGTGGTCGGCTGGCCATCGGTCGCCTTGCTTGACGCCATCCCGCTCGCCGCGCTCAGCGGCATCGAAGTAGTCACGATCAACTACCGGCTTTATCCGGAAGCCGTCCATCCCGCCGCGCTTGAGGATCTGACCGCCGTCTACAAGGAAATCATCAAGACTCACGATCCGAAGAATGTCGGCATTTTCGGCGGATCGGCCGGCGGCGTCATCACGCTCCAGTCTGTCCCTTGGTTTAAGGAGCAGGGCCTCCCGCTTCCGGGTGCGATCGCACCACTTGCCTGCGGATTTCAGACCGCGGTGGGGGATTCGTCGATCTGGAACTTCAGCGGCGGCTTCTCCAGGCCTGGAACCACGCTGGTTTCCACGGGCGGCTACTTCGGCAACAGGCCGCGGACCGATTGGGTTCCCAATGTCACACCCGAGACGCTGGGGTACTACCCACCTACGCTCTGGCTGGTCGGAACGCGCGCGCCTGAAATGAGCGGAGCGGCCACGGGGCATGCAAGCCTGCTCAAGAAGGGCGTGGAGTCCCAGCTATATGTGATCGAAGGCGGCTGGCACAGCAGCTACAGCACGGCACCCGAGACCCCGGAGTCGCAAGCCGCGATGCGCTATGTCGCGCACTGGTTCGACAAATGGCTGGGGCGGTAGAGTCCGGGCGGGAGCGATAACCATGCCGGCGTTTGCGGGACAACTCGTGGACATAGCTGGGCGTCGCCTCACTACGGCGGAGTTCGATCTGGCCGGGGCGCTGCAGGAAGTGCTGCGCAGCGTCGGTCTTGCCATTGACGATGCGGGAGGATCGGTGACCTTCGCGGGCGCCGATCCCATCGTGAAAAGCCCGCGAGCTCGGGGAGGGTGAACATGCGCAACGGACAATGCTTTTTGCGGCCGAACCCCGCCGTGCTTGACATCGTCGTGAACAACAGCGGGGTGATAACCACCGAAGACTTCGGCGCCGATGAAAAAAAACCGCGCAATACATCTTCGGCAAGGCGAGCGAGATCGCCTCGATCGTCACGTTCCTCCCGTCGGGAAGAGGGTCGCTGGGTTTCGGACGGCACGATTCCGGCCAACGGCGCGGCCAATACTTGAAGGAGAATTAACAATGTCTACAAACCAATTCATCATCTTCGACGCTACGGAAGGCGGGCAGGTCGCCGTCAACGTGGCGAAGGTCGCCCTTGTCCGTCCTCGGGTTGACGGCAATGGAATGTTCATCTCGTTCCTCGGGGATGACGGTGTCGGGGTTCCCGGAACACTGAAAGAGGTGGTCGAAAAGTTGACAGCCAAATCCAACTGCGATGAAGGATGAGCGCTACCGGCGCGGACACGGCTAAAGCCGTGGGATCGGGTCGCGTGGCGGTGGTGACCGGAGCGAGTTCCGGAATCGGCCACGCGGTAGCCAAGGCGCTGGCCAGCCAAGGCTGGCAGATAATTGGCGTTGGCCGCGATCCGCAGCGGACCGAGGAGTCCGGGGACGATATACGTCAGTGCTCTCCAGATGGCGCACGCGTTCAGATGCTGCGTGCCGACCTGTCGTCGATGCGCGAGACGTCCGAGCTTGCAGACCGGATCGCGAACCTGACCGGTCGGATCGACCTGCTGGTGAACAATGCGGGCGGCATGACCGATCGCCTGGAACTGACCAGCGAAGGGATCGAGGCCAGCTTCGCAAGCAACCACCTAGGGCCGTTCCTGCTGACCGACCGACTGCTTCCCCTGATACGAAAGACAGCCGAGCAAGCGCCCTCCGGCGCAGTGCGGATACTGATGACCTCGTCGGGCGCGAGCGAAGCGGCTCCGCCGATGGACTTCGACGACATGCAGGGACTGCGGAATTTCCAGCCCGGATTGGCCTATTGCTCGGTGAAGCTCGCCAACATGCTGTTCACCCGCGCACTTGCCGCAAGGCTCGAAGGCACCGGGATCGTCGCTCACGCAGCGGCGCCCGGCCCGGTCGCGTCGCGCTTCTTCGACTACGCGCCGAAGGAAACGCTGGAGCACGTCCGTGACCTGCCCAAGCTGACCGAGGCCCAGGGCGCCGATACGCTGATCTGGCTCGCCACAGCGGAGGAACCGGGACGGAGCACCGGCGGTTACTGGCAGAACCGCGCACCGCGCAAACCGCACTCCCAGGCGGACGATCCAGACGCAGTTGCCCGCTTCTGGAGCGAGAGCCGCAAGCTCATCATTACAACCGGCGTCTGAGCTCAGCCCGCCGGCTCGGTCTGGCACGCGCCGTACCGCCTCGACGTGAGCCGCTTTGCAAAACCCGGAAGAAACACCCTCCAGGTCCGTATTGCGAACCCTTGGGTCAACCGCCTTGTCGGTGATGCCCAACCGGGCGCGCAGAAAATAACCTGGACCGCCACCCCAACATATACGGCCAAGGCGCCTCTCAGGCCCTCGGGTCTAATCGGCCCGGTTCGGCTGTACACCAAATAAGCCAAGCACGCCGTCGATAGACTTTGGGCGGCGATAAGGTCCTCAAGAAATCCCGATCGGCTGACGGAGTGGCTGGGGCAGAGCTTACGCACTTTATGCGACTAGTTGTCGCATAACCATTGACTTCTCGCCTTGTGGAATTTACGCAGCCATCAGTCGGATAAGTGGAGCTAACTGGCCCTCGGCGGAGATCGCGGTCAATGTGTCAGCCTGGCAAAAGGCTGGGGCCGCGTGTCCCCCGCTTTCGTCCTGCGGTTCGGAAAGCGACGGTGCCGCATGCGGCACGTCGACTGAGCCTGCGGCCGCGATCGGATAAGTGTTGAAAGATTTGGGAATGAAGAGGCTTGAAGAGCGAGATTTCTATACGGATCATGAAATCCTCGTAGATCCCTATATCTACTTCGAGGCGCTTCGGGCCCACGGTCCCGTTTATCAGCCGCCTGGCAAGGACTACTTCGTCGTGACCGGCTTCGACGAGGCGGTCGAGGTATTCCGCAACACCGCCGACTTTTCATCTTCGATCGCCCTGCAGGGCGCTGCCGCGCCGTTGCCCTTCCAACCGACGGGCTCGGACATCAGCGAGCAGATCGAGGCGCACCGTGGACAGATTTTGGGGGGCGATCTGCTGGTCGATCTCGACGACAAGTCGCACGCGAACCTTCGGGCTCTCGTTAATCGCCTCTTCACGCCGTCGCGATTGAAGTCGAACGAGGAGTTCATCGCGGAATATTCCGATAAACTCGTCCGCGATGCCGTGGCGCGCGGCGGCTGCGAGCTGATCAAGGACATCTCGACGCCGTTCGTGACGATGGTGATCGCTGACCTGCTTGGCGTGCCCGTCGAGGACCGAAAGCTGTTCATGGACGCAATCGAGGCCGCGCCTCCGCCGGGCAGTCTCGACGCGAGCGAGAACGACTTCTCGAGCGAGACTCACCCCATGGTCGTGATGGGCAACTACTTCTACCGCTATGTCGCGGACCGGCAGCAGAATCCGCGCGACGACATTCTGAGCGAAGTGGCGAACGCGGCCTATCCGGACGGAAGCAAGCCGTCCATCGAAGCGATCGTCAGTCTCTCGACATTCATGTTCGGGGCCGGTCAGGACACCAGCGCCAAGCTGATCGGCAATGCTATGCGCTATATCGTCGATCAACCCGGGCTCCAGGACCAGCTTCGCGCCGACCGCTCGCTTATCCCGGCCATGATCGAGGAAGTACTGCGTCTCGAGGGATCCTCCAAGGCGACGACTCGGCTTGCCCGTCGCGACACGCGGATCGGCGATGTGGAAATCCCGGCTGGCTCGAAGGTCATGATCGCCTTGGCGGCAATCAATCGCGACCCTCGCCGGTGGGGCGATCCGAACACGTTCATTCTCAATCGGCCGCGCATCAAGGAGCATCTGTCCTTCGGTCGGGGAGCCCACACTTGCGCAGGTGCTCCGCTTGCGCGCGTCGAGGTTAAGGTGCTGCTCGAGAAGTTTATCGAGTACACATCCAACATCGACCTGAGCCAGGCTCAGCACGGTACATCCGCCCAGCGGCGTCTCGATTTCGAGCCGAGCTTCATCGTTCGAGGGCTCTCGGAGCTTCATCTGACGTTGACGCGCTCGGCCAAATCCCCGGCCTAGTCTGTGCGCGTGCCGCTCGGCCTTCATCTGCGGGATGCGCCGAGCGGCGACACGCAGCTTTGCGAACGCAACGCCCTGGAAGCGACTGCACACCGCGAGCCTGGCGATCCGGCGCGGCGCTGTAGCCCGCGCAAGCGGTGCGACGAGGAGGCGGATGCTGCGGAGGTAGTTGTTCGGCTCCGGTGCGCGCCTGGGGTCAGGCCCAGTAGCGACTTTCCGGCACGTGTCCGGAGCCGGCTGGATCACCAATCAAGAAAATGGGAGTGCAGGAATGGGTACAGAGAACCGAGCCGCTGGCGGGCATCGCGTGGTGCAATGGGCTACGGGGACGGTGGGAAAGAGCGCGCTGCGCGCGGCAATCCTCCATCCGACCCTGGAACTCGTTGGCGTCCGCGTCTTCTCTTCGTCCAAGGATGGCCTCGATGCCGGAGAGATTTGCGGACTTCCCGCAACGGGAGTGATTGCGACCCGCGATCCCGACCGGTTGCTCGCGCTCCGGCCCGACTGTGTCATCTACATGCCCGACAGGACCGACATCGAAGAGGTCTGCCAGATACTTGCGAGCGGCGCGAACATCGTCACGACCCGCGCCGACTTCTTCAATCCCAGCGCGATGGAACCAGCCCTTCGCGAACGGGTGGAGGCGGCATGCCACGCAGGCGGCACATCGATCCACGCGAGCGGAAGCAGCCCCGGCTTCGTCACGGAGGCGCTGCTTGCACCGCTACTATCGCTGCAGCGCAACCTCGATCTCGTCGAGATCGACGAATTTGCGGACTGCATCGATACTTGCTCCGAGGACATGCTGCTCAACGTCATGGGCTTCGGCGCTTCGCCCGAGACTTTCGCGGCGACTGAGTTCACTGAGCGTGACACGGTGTTCGGACATTCGCTCGGGGTTATCGCAACCGCGATCGGCCTTCCGTTCGACGCGATAGAGGTGACCAGTGAATTCGCGATCACCGTCCGGCCGGTCAAGCTGCACCAGGCGACGATCGCTGCAGGCAGCATCGGTGGCCAACGTCATACCGTGACGGGGCTCCACAAGGGAAGGCCCGCGCTCCGCTTTCGCTCCAACTGGTTCGTCACGACCGAGCTCGATCCTGCGTGGGATTTGCGCGAGGATGGTTGGCGCATCAGGGTGGAAGGCGATGCTCCCCTGGACATTACCATCAGGTTTCCCATCGGCAACGATCCCGAGACGAGGTCGAAAATCATGCCCAACGTGACGGCACATCGTCCGGTCAATGCCATTCCCATGGTCTGCGCCGCGAAACCGGGCATCGTCACCTCGGTGGACCTTCCGCAGATATTGCCCCGGCTCGCGCGATGACGAGCTATTTTGGTACGCCGAGACCGCGACTTGCCGGGGGCGGTTTCGCCTGCACTGCGGAATAACCCGACCGTTCCGCCCGAGCTGCTTTGTAAACGGCTCGTCGATGACGGCTCCGAAATAACCGACATGCCGTAGCATCCCGACGAGCGCTTGCGCGAAGGGGGCGCCTCACATTTCAAGGAGACATTGCGATGAAGCCCGTTCGAGACGTTTCTGACAAGTCCATCGCCGAACTCGTTTCGCTCGCTGGGCGTAACGCGGTCGTGACCGGTGGTGGACAGGGCCTGGGCAAGGGCATTGCCCGGCGCCTGGCAGAGGCCGGGGCGAATGTCCTGATCGGCGACATCGACGGTGAACGCGCCGCCGCCGCCGCCGCCAGCCTCGACACGGAGTTTCCCGGCCGCGTGGTTGGAGTGCAGATGGACGTCTCGCTGAGCAGCTCCATCTCCGCGGCGGTAGCGTCGATGCGGGAACGGTTCGGCGGCATCGAAATCTGGGTGAACAACGCCGGCGTTTTCCCCAACATGCCGCTGCTCGATATGACCGACGAACTGTGGGACCGGGTCAACGCCGTGAACGCGCGTGGAACTTTCGTCGGATCGCGCGAGGCGGCACGTACGATGGTGGAGGCGGGCTGCGGCGGCGTCATCGTCAATATCGCTTCGTTGGCCGGCGTGCGCGGCATCGCACCGGGCCTTTCCGCCTACGTGGGATCGAAGCACGCCGTCGTCGGGCTTACGAAGCAAATGGCTCTCGAACTCGCGCCGGAGAACATCCGGGTCCTTGCGGTGGCTCCCACCTTCATCGTCACCGAAGGCAATCTCGCCATGATGCAGGCCGACCCCAGCCGCGCCGAAGCGGCCGCCATGGATATCCCCTCGATGCTCACGAGCAAGCTCGGCCGAGTTGGCGTGCCCGACGACATCGCCCGCGCCGTCCTTTTCGCGGCCTCGGATATGTCGCTGTTCATGACCGGCAGCGTGCTGATGGTCGATGCGGGCGAAACGATCTGAACTGGGAGCGCCGATCAGGCGGCCATCGTCATCCTCGAAGCAAATTTGAACCACCATCGGAAACGGAGAAGTGACATGAGTAAGGATCGCGTCGTTATCGTGACGGGTGCGGCCGGCGGCATCGGCCTCGGGATCGCCCAGCGGTTTGCCCGCGATGGCTATCCCACCGCCATGCTCGACGTCCAGGAGGAGCTTCTTGAGCAGGAAGCCGAGGCCTTGCGCAGCGCTGGGGCCAAGATCTTCACGCGCAAGGTCGACGTGACCAACCGATCGCAAATCGACGGAGCCTACACGGATATTCGGCGCGAGTTGGGCCCGATTGCAATCATCGTTCCCAACGCCGGCATCGCGCCGATGGTGCCTTTCACCGAAATGACCGTCGAACAATGGCAACTGGTGATCGACATCAACCTGACGGGTGTCTTCCATACTATCCAGGCCGGCGTGGCAGACCTGATCGAAGCCAAGTGGGGCCGGATCGTGTCGATCTCCTCACATGCTGGCCAATCGGGCGGGTTCAACATGGCTCACTACTCCGCCTCAAAGGGTGGGGTCATAAGCCTCACCAGAGGCCTCGCTCGCGAACTGGCGGCTCGGGGGACCACGGTGAACACGATCGCGCCGTCCGTCTGCGAAAGTCCACAGATGAACCGCGCGATCGCCGCAGGGCAGTTTCCTCTCGAAGCGATTCTTCCGATGATTCCGATCTCGCGGGCAGGCACCCCCGATGAAATCGCTGCGGCGTGCGCATTCCTGGCATCCGACGAGGCGAGCTATATCACCGGCCAGGTTTTGGCAGTGAACGGCGGAATGTATATCTGATCAGAGCTGATGGGTCGTCTAATCGCGGCCCATCATGCAAGCAGATTTTGAGCTGACCGTATGCCGGCTTCAGGGTCGTCTTCGCGGTCGGCATGAGCCGCCGCACGATGGGTCTTTGGCAGACGGAACCTTCCTATGTGGACGGCGATCTCGGAAGAAGCCGGTGCATCCCCCGCTCCGGCCTGCGCGGCAAACACGCCGGATGGAATCTCGAATACCTCGCCTCAATCCTCGATACCAAAATCCGCTAACTTGGATTCGGAGCCCTGGCCGAGTCCAGCGTGCGATGGCGCTTGACGCCGAACCGCGAATAGTCATCGGCCCAGCTCGCCAGAAGAATTGGGGGCGCCGATGTAGTGGGTGGAAGCGCATTTTTCTAACGGTCGTGAAGCACCGCTTCAGCGTCGCCCAGTCAGCTCGCAAGCAACCGCCTGCCAGCCTCGCGCACCTCGTCGGACAGGCGTCGCAAGGACGCCGCATGCAGACGCGCGACGGTCCAGTAGAGCCGCACGTCCATGTGCCGTCCGGGCATCAGCTCGACGAGGCGTTTTTCCGCAAGGTACCGCTCGACCAGACTCAGGGGCTGTAAGCCCCAGCCAACACCCTGAAGCGTGAGATCGGCGAAGGCATGGGTAGACGGGATCCAGTGGGTGGGACCGATCAGCTCGACGCCGTACACCTCCTTCGCCCATCGGTGCTGCAGGGCGTCGCGACGGTCGAACCGCAGATAGGGTGCCGTCGCCAAGGCTGGTCCATCAACTCCCGCTGGAAAATGACGGTCGATAAATGCCTGGCTCGCGCACGCAGCATAGCGAAACGCGCCGAGCGTACTCGTCTTGCAGCCCTGCACCGGTTCGGCGTCGGCGGTCACGGCTGCCAGCACTTCGCCGGACCGCAGCTTCTCGGCCGTTCGTGACTCGTCCTCCAGCGTGAGGTCAAGCGTGACGCCGGTCTGACGGGCGAACGCTGCGACCGCGGCGGGAAACCAGGTTGCGAGACTGTCGGCGTTCACCGCAACCCGGACCGTGATGGGCGCACCGGTGTTAGCACCGTCACGGCCGAGTTGCGGGGCTATGTCGTGCTCCAGCAGTCTGACTCGGTCCAGGTGGGCGCAGAGCGTGCGGCCCAGCTCGGTCGGCTCGCAGGGGTTGCCCCGCACGATCAGGATCGCGCCAAGCCGTTCCTCCAGCCCCCGGATACGCTGCGATATGGCCGACGGCGTAATGCCCAGGGTGGCAGCTCCCCGCTCGAACGTGCCCTCCCGAATGACGGCAGCAACCGCTGTGATTGACGGATAGTCGAGCATGATGAAGCTATGCTTCATCTGCGTTAGGAGAACAAGTTTTACTCACGCCTTCAAGACTGGCAGCAGCGCCGCCATGATCGACTCCGTGATGCCCTTCTTGACCGGCTTCTTGCTATCTGCCGCGCTCATCATGGCGATTGGCGCCCAGAACCTCTTTGTCCTACGCCAAGGCCTGAAGCAGGAGCATGTCGGCCCCGTGGTGCTGTTATGCGCCAGCGCCGATGCGCTACTCATCATCGCGGGGGTAGCGGGGGTCGGAACCTTCCTGTCGGCGATCCCCCAGCTGACGACCGCCCTCGCGCTTGGCGGCGCGGCCTTTCTCGGATGGTACGGAATCAAGGCGCTCAAACGGATGATGGCGCCCGACGCGATGATCGCGGGAGACGGTGTGAGCGTGACGCTCGGCCGGGCATTGGCCGCGACAGCTGGCTTTACGCTGCTCAACCCGCACGTCTATCTCGATACCGTGCTGCTGATGGGCACCGCTGGATCGGCGCAGCCCGCTGCGCTGCGCCCCCTCTTCGTCGCGGGTGCCGCCACTGCCAGCTTCACTTGGTTCGCGGCGCTCGGCTATGGTGCCCGCTTCCTCAAGCCGGTGTTCGCCCGTCCCGCAGCGTGGCGCGCCCTCGACGCCTTCGTCGGCGTCGTCATGCTGGGTTTGGCGGCTTCGCTTGTGGTGCGCGCCATGGCGCTGGGGCCGGGGTTGTCAGCGGCGATGACATAGGGGATGCCGGACTGCGGCTGATCTCGGCGCATTGATGATGAGGGATACGACCATGACTTCGATCTTCAACGGGCTCTCCGCCTTCCCCCTGACCCCTGCCGATACGGATGGCGCTGTCGACACCGCCGCGCTCGGCGTACTGGTCGATCGGCTTGCGAGTGAGGGCGTCGATTCTATCGGCCTGCTCGGCAGCACCGGCATCTACGCCTATCTCGACCGGGCCGAGCGTCTGCGCGCCGTAGCGGCCGCGGTCGAGGCCGCGGCGGGACGCGTCCCGCTGATCGTGGGGGTCGGAGCGCTCCGCACGAGCTGGGCGCAGCAACTCGCCGGCGATGCCGAGCGTGCTGGTGCGAGCGGCCTGCTTCTCGCGCCCATGTCCTACACCTCGCTGACCGACGGGGAAGCGGCGCAGCACTACCGTGCCGTGGCCGGCGCGACATCGCTGCCGCTATGCATTTACAGCAACCCGGGTACGACCAACTTCACCTTCTCTGACCGGCTGCTCGCGGAGCTGGCTGCGGTGCCAAACATCACCGCGATCAAGATACCACTTCCGGCCGACGAGGACTATGCAGGCGAGCTGGCGCAGCTACGCGGCGTGACGCCTGAGGCATTCGCTATCGGCTACAGCGGCGACTGGGGCGCCGCGCCATCGCTGCTGGCGGGCGCAGATGCTTGGTACAGCGTGGTCGCCGGTCTGTTGCCCGAACCTGCGCTGCGCCTGACGCAGGCGGCGCAAGCAGGGCTTATCGACGATGCGGCAATGGTTGATGCGGCGTTCGAATCGCTGTGGGCGCTGTTCCGCACACATGGCAGCCTGCGGATCATGTACGCGATCGCCGACCGGCTCTCGCTCGACGTTGGCGATCCGCCGCTACCGTTGTTGCGGGTGGAGGCCGGTATCGTCACCGCGGTGGAGGCTGCCCTGGATCAACTGGCGGCAATCTGAGAAGATCACGCACCCCGGAAGCCAGTTTCGTTCTGCTACGGCTCATTGTCGCGCTGAAGCGCATCGAGATCGCGGAGCTTGCCGTTCCAGTCCGCTTCGAGTGCATCGGCGACAAGCCGGTTGTCGGAATCGACCTTCAGATATGTCAATCGAATTGGAGTTGACACCGGAGGGCATTTTGTCAGTTCGCATGACAAGATAGCGACGACGAGCAAGTTCGGCCTCGTACCGGGCGCGCTGCAGTTGCTTGTCGCGCATTGAAGCGGCCTGCTCGACGCGTTGCGTGATCTCCTGTTGATGGCGGAGTAAAATGCCCCAGAAGTGGGTTCTCCCGCAATTTCGGTGCAGGGGTCATGCCATGATCCGTGTCCGGAGTAAGTCGAGGCCGGCCCGGCCGTACATGGAACGCTTGATGAGCTTGAGCTTGTTGATCTTGCTTTCGACCGGTCCCGTGCTCCAAGGCAACGTCAATGCGGCGCGCACCGCGTCGATATCGCGCCGGAGGCCTCGTGCGAAAGAGGCGATGGCGCTCCCAAGTGCCTGGTCGAGCCAACGGTCAAGCTCGGTGGCTTCACGTCCGACCAGTATGTCGTGGAACCGCCGCGCCAGGTCTGCCGCTTCCGCGATCAGGGGCGAGGCGGCGCGTACCGCCTCGACAAACCGCGCGTCGTCTTTGCGGAGCGTTTCGCTGGGCGTCGCAAGGAGCCTGACCGCCTGGCGCGACGATGGTGATTTCCAGCTTGGATGCACGGCAAGGGGAGCTGCGGCCTGTGACAGGCCATCGCGCAGCCGAGCCTTGACCCAGCGCCGAAAGCTGCGCGCTTCGCCGTGATAGCCGCGCTCGCACACCTCTCGATAAAGTTGGGTTTGCGTTGCGACAGCCTTCGTCCCAGCGCGAGCGCAGATATGCTTCAAAGGTATTCGCAGGATGACGCGATGCCCGTTCCCAGGTTCCAGGCCGCTTGTCGAGAAGCCACTGGCGGATGGTCTTACGATCACGACCGGTTTCGTGCGCGATGGCCGATATGCTCCAGCCTTTGTCGCGCAGCCTGACAATCGCATCGATCATCATGTGCCGAAATCCGGTGCACAAAGCAGGTTGACCAATTTTATGTTGACAGCCGGCCGCGAGAGAGTGTTGGCGGTATCACTCGCCGTGGCGATTGAGGTTGATCGCTTGTACTCGTTAAAGATCAAGGTGCAGGCCGGTGATTATGACTGAACCTCGGCCGTGTGCGTACGGAGGTGAAGTAATCCAGAACGTCTCAATCGGGCGGCGACCGGCCCCGAAAGATGATCGCCCTCATGTGCAATGCGAACCCGGAGAATACCTGGTGCCAGAGCCTGACTTGTCAGTGTGTCCGGTTGACCTGTGCACGGACGATGATTCCGGCCTTGCGTGCTGCGCGAAACCGGTGCCGAGCCTGCGCTGGGGGCTGCAGTCGGATCGGGAAGGCGTGCTCCAGCATGCCTACGAGATCGAAAGGGCGGCCGACCCCGGTTTTTCGACGGGGGTGGTCTCCACGGGAAGAGTGCCTTCCGAGATGCCCTTCGATGGACAGTGGCCCGGCGCGGCTCTGGCAAGCCGTGAAGTGACTTGGTGCCGTGCGCGGGTCTGGACTGACCGGGGCGTGACGGGCTGGAGTGCCCCACTGCGCCTGGAAGGCACGCTGCTTGAGCAAAAAGACTGGGTGGCCCGCCCGGTGAGTCCCCGCTCGAACGTCGGGCGGTCCGGGACGGTCGCCGTGCCTCTTTTGCGGCGTAGCTTCGGCGTTGACAAAACTGTCTTGCAGGCCCGTCTCTACGTTACGGCTCTGGGTATTTTCGAGTGCTGGGTCAATGGACGGCCTGTTTCCTCAGAGCTGTTTGAGCCGGGTTGGACAGCGTATCGTTCGCGGCATCTGTTCGCCTCCTATGATGTCTCGGATCTGCTCCACGAAGGCGAGAACGTGCTTTCGGCGGCGATTGGCGACGGTTGGTGGCGCGGCAACCTGACGTGGATGGGGCGGCGGGCGATCTACGGCGATACGACGGCTCTTCTGGCGCAGATGGAGATCAAATACCACGATGGCTCGCGCGCGGTGATTGCAACCGACGGGTTCTGGCGCGGCTCGACCGGGTCCATGTTGGCGGCCGACTTCTACAACGGCTGCGAGATCGACCTGTCGCGTGAACAGCCAGGCTGGCGTGAGCCCGGCTTCGATGACAGCGGCTGGGAAGATGTCGTGCCCATACCGTTGCCCGGCCGGCTCGAACAGCGCAGTGCTCCGCCAGTTCGCGTAATCCGGCAATTTGGGGCGCGACCTGAGCGAGATGGTGAAGGGCGTCTAATCGTCGACGCGAGGCAGAACCTCACCGGTTACCTGCGCCTCGCCGGAAAGGCTGACAGCGGTGGGACGATCGTCGTGCGTCATGCCGAAGTGCTGGAAGCCGACGGCAGCCTGCAAACGGCGGCTCTGCGCTCCGCCAAGGCTACCGATACCTATCATATCGGTCCCGGCGATTTCGATCTCAGCCCGTCGTTTACTTATCATGGATTCCGCTACGCGGAACTGCACCTGCCCGATGGGGTCAGTCTGGATGCAGTGCAGGTCTGCGTCGTTGCGTCAGATCTGGCCGAGATAGGCAGTTTCGAATGTTCCGACGACCGGCTCAACCAGTTGGACTCCAACGTTCGCTGGTCGCAGCGTGGCAATTTCCTGGCAATTCCGACCGACTGCCCGCAGCGCGATGAACGCCTCGGATGGACCGGTGACATTCAGGTCTTCGCGCCGACCGCCTGCACCAATTTCGATTCCCGTGCTTTCCTTGAAAGCTGGCTGGCAGATCTTGCTTGCGAGCAAGCCTCGGACGGCCAGGTGCCGAGCACCGTTCCGAACGTCATTCAAGGGCATGAATTCGAGTTCGGCGGCATCGGGTGGGGCGACGCCGCGACATTGGTGCCCTGGGCGCTCCATGAAGCGTATGGGTCGAAAGTGGTCCTCGAGCGTCAGTTCGACAGCATGCGCGGTTGGGTGGACTGGGGGAGTTCCCGGCTGGACGAGGCGGGCACATGGGTGGGAGATTTCCACCTTGGCGACTGGCTTGATCCAGGAGCTCCGCCCGATCGGCCTCAGGATGCAACCACCGATCGGGATTTCATTGCCTCTTCCTATCTGGCATTCAGCGCCGGCAAAGTCGCAGCCGCAGCCCGGCTTCTGGGGCATGAGGATACTGCGCAGCATTACCGCGATCTCGCCTGTCGTGTAGCCGAGGCGACCTGGAGACACTGGCAATCGGCCGCGCAGAAGACCCAGGCCGGCTGCGCTATCCTGATCGCCTTTGGCATCGCACCGGAGGAGGAGATTTCCGGGATTGGAAGGCGTCTGGCGACGCTTGTCGAAAGGTCTGAGGGCCGGATCGCGACCGGATTTCTCGGCACGCCGCTGGTGCTTCCCGCGCTCACCCTTGCCGGACAGCACGATGCGACTTTCCGCCTGCTGCTTAATGAGCAAGCGCCGGGGTGGCTCTATCAGGTCGTGAACGGGGCAACCACTATGTGGGAAAGGTGGGACGCGATTCTGCCTGACGGTTCGATCAATCGCGGAATCATGGCGGCCGATGATGCCGAGTGCATGACCAGCTTCAATCACTATGCTTACGGGGCAGTGGGGGCATGGCTTTATCGCTCGCTGGCGGGCATCGCTCCGGATGAGGCGAAGCCTGGTTACCGGCTCATCCACTTCGCACCCCAGCCCGGCGGAGGTATCACGCGGGCCCGGGCGCGCATCGAATCCCCGTTTGGTCCGGCAGCCATCCGGTGGGTACGGAACGACACCAAGCTTCACCTTGACTTGGAGATTCCTCCCGGCGCGCAGGCCCACTTTCAAGTCCCGCAGGGGTGGGCACCGGAGGATTCGGGAGCTCAGGCGCCCGCTCTCCTTGGGTCAGGACGGCACCGTTTTACGCTCGCGCCGTGCTAAGTCGAAGGTGCCTTCCGGATCGGGCGATGGAACCCAGCGAAGCTGGCGTCAGTCTGTCTTAGCGATAATCAGCCGCACGGCTTTCGCATCGAGGACGGCGCGCATGTCATCGGGAATACCGGGATCGGTGACAAGCACGTCGACCTCGTCGAGCCCGCAGACGATTGCACCTGACGACAGGCGGAACTTGGAGCTGTCGACCAGCAGGATGACGGTCTCGGCGCGGTCGATCAGCCGGCGCTCTGCAGCAACGAGAATGACGTCCGGCTGCATCACGCCCTGCAGCCCCACTGCGGCCGCACCCATGAACAGTTTCGGCGCATGGAAGCGTGGCATCGAATCCTCGCCCGTCGGAGCGAGCACGATGTTCTGCTCGCGGAACACGGTGCCCGATGGCAGGAGCACGCGCGTGCCGACCTGCGGCAGCAGCGCGTTGACGATGTGGAGCGAGTTGGTGAGAACCTGAAGGTCCTTACCGTCGAGGTGCTGGCACATCTGCAGCGTGGTCGTGCCGCCGTCGACCATGATCCCTTCGCCCGGTGCGCAAAGCGCCGCCGCGGCGCGCCCGATTGCCCGTTTGGCCGGCAGGTGCTGGGTGATCGATTGCACGAACGGCGTTCCGGCCAGGCTCTGGGGCCTGTCCGGAAGCTTAGCTCCGCCATGCACACGCAGGATGTGACCCGCCTCCTCAAGGCGGGTCAGGTCGCGCCGGATCGTCGCCGGCGAGGCATCGAGACGCGCCTCGAGATCGCGGTAGCTTATGAAGCCGGTCCCGGCGATGGCATCCAGGATCAGACGTTCACGTTGCTCGGCGTGCATGAGCCTCCAATCTCCTTCGCAGCGGCCTGGCGTTCGGCCTCGAGTTGTTCGAGCGACTTGCCTTCGTTGCGCGGAGCCCAGAGTGCGCCGATCACTCCGCTGATGGCAAGAAAGCCGGTAAGTATCCAGGCAAGGTTCGTAAAGCCCGTGGCCGTGAGCATTGGCACAAAAAAGCTGAAGAAGCCCAATGCAATGCGCACGATGGCAAAGCACACGCCCTGGGCGGTCGAGCGCAGCTCGGTGGGAAACATCTCCGCGCTCCAGAGCTGAAAGAAGCTCTGCGCGCCGAAGCCGACGGCAAACGCCATCAGCACCACGTGTGTCAGGGCGACGGGGATGGTCAGCGGGAAGATCGCGAGCAGGGACATGCCGACCACCTGAATCGCAGCCGAGACGGTGAACAGCAGGCGCTGGTTCACCTTGTCCGACAGCTTCATGAAGATGAAGAAGATGCTCAGGATCCCGAGACCGAAGTTCAGCGCCTGGATGGCGACGCTTTCGGCCTGTGTGGCCGCGCCCACGGTACGCAGGATGTAGGGGAAGAAGAAGCCGTTGACGCCGGCCCAAAGGTTCCAGAAGCCATACATGCCGACCAAGGCGAGGATCGACTTGAGATACTTGCCCTGGAACAGCGTGGAGACGGGCATCCGCTTGAATTTCGCCTTGCGGGTTTCCTCCCAGCGCTGCGACTCCTTCATGCGCGAACGCAGAAGCGTAAGGGCCAGCGCGATCACGACAAGATGGGCAAAGACGATGCGTGCGCCAAGTTCGCCCAGGCCCGTCAAGGCAAGGCTCATGAGCAATACGATAACGGGACCAAGGTACCACAGCATCTGTGCCACGCCCGAGTGCAGGCCGCGCCGGTTGTCGGGCGCCTGCTCGGCGATCAGCGACCAGCTTGCAGGAATGTCCGCGCCGACCGCCAGGCCGACGATGAGGAATCCGACGACGATCATCCAGGGCGCCACCGCGAAGACGAGCATCGACATGCCGGCCGCGTAGATCAGCATGTCCCACTGGTAGATCTTCTTGCGGCCCAGCTTGTCGCACAGGAAGCCGCCGATGAAGGCACCGATGCCCGCGCCGATGGCATTGGGACCGAAGGCAGCGATCGCGCCGACGAAGTCATTGGAAAGGCTGTAGGACTCCTGCCAGAGCGCCAGCGCGGCGGAGCCGGCGACGATGGAGCCGGAATCGATGTAGTTGGCAAGGCCGGCCAGGATGGTGTTGCGCCAGTCGTCCTTTTTACCTGTGGCGGTGCTCATGTTCCTTGTTCTCCCGCGAGAATGGTTTGGTCGATCTCGGCAATGTGGGTGGTCCCGGTGAGCGCCATGGCGACGCGCATTTCCGCTTCGATCAGTTGCAGCATTTTCGTGACTCCGGCCTCGCCCCCTGCCGCGAGTGCCCAGACCCAGGCGCGTCCCAACAGCACGCCCTTCGCGCCGAGAGCGAGCATGCGCACGACGTCGAGGCCCGAACGGATCCCGCCGTCGGCGAGCACCGTCAGCCGCTCCCCCACTGCCTCGGCGATCGGGGGCAGGGCGCGCGCGCTCGACAGGACCCCATCGAGTTGGCGGCCGCCGTGGTTGGACACGACGATGCCGTCCGCGCCCAGTTCGGCCGCTTCCCTCGCGTCCTCGGGATCGAGAATGCCCTTGATGATGAGCGGCCCCGTCCACTCGGCGCGCAGGAAGTCGAGATCGTGCCAGTTGATCGACGGGTCGAAGTTGTTCCGCATCCAGGCGAAGAAATCCTCGATGCCGGTCTTGCCCTTCAGCACCGGGGCGACATTGCCGAGCGTGTGCGGCCGGCCGTGCAGGCCCACGTCCCACGCCCAGCCGGGCCTGACCGCCGCCTGCGCGAAACGCCGGAGCGTACCCTTGAGCCCGGCGGCTCCGGCAAGGCCTGTGTGATAGTCGCGATAGCGGCTGCCGGGCACCGGCATGTCGACTGTGAAGACCAGCGCCGAGCAGCGCGCTTCCGCCGCTTGCGCCAGCAGGTCGCGCATGAATCCTCGGTCGCGGATCATGTAGAGCTGGAACCAGAACGGCTTGCTGGCAGCGCGCGAGACTTCGTCCAGCGGGCAGGCGCCGACGGTTGAGAGAGTGAAGGGCACGCCCGCCTTTTCCGCCGCGCGCACGGCCTGGCATTCGCCGCGCCGGGAACTGAGACCCGCAAGCCCGATCGGCGCAAGCGCCAGGGGCAGGGCGAGCTTCTGGCCGAACAACTCGGTCCCGAGATCGAGCGCCGAGACATCGCGCAGCACCCGCTGGCGCAGCGCGAGACCGGCAAGGTCCTCGACATTGCGGCGCAGGGTCGCCTCGGCATAGGAACCGCCGTCGATATATTCGAACAGGAAGCGCGGCAGGCGGCGGCGCGCCGCTTCGCGGAAATCGGGGACGGAGGCGACGATCATGCGGCGGCCTTCGCCACGGCTTCGCGCCATGTGGCGCGGTAGGCCGAAAGATCGCCTTCCAGCGGGCTGATGCGCCGCAGACCGCCCTGCGGCTTGAGCAGCGGATTGATCAGGCGCAGCGCGCCGAACGAGACGTCGTTGTGCGCATTGGCGACGTAGATTTCCATCCCCGGGCGCAGTGCCGCCAGCCCGCGCACGAACACCTCGGCCTCGGCGAAGCGGCCTTCGATCAGCAGCCGCTCCTTGGAGCCGATGAGGTCGAGCGCGGTATCGGCGACGAGCGCGGCATAAAGGCAGATCGCGGCGCGGCGGGCATGCCACGTCCCCGCCCACTCGTCCGGCGGGTTGAGCCAGCGGGCCTCGCCATTGGGGAACGGGCCGAAGCCGGGGGCGAGCGTCGGCAGCATCATGGTGCCGCGATCGAGCAGGGCCGGTACGGTCTCAAGCAGCCTGGGCTGATCGGGTTTGATGTCGACTCGCCGCGTGTCGAGCTCGATAACCGTCTCGATCTCGCGTCCGCCCATGAAGCGTGCCGAGGGCACGGGCCGGCCATAAGCGTCGACGTTGACGAGCGTGTCGCGTTCTGTAGCAAGCTGGCCCATCGCGAAAGTCTCTCCCGGCAGGCGCATGGCGACGAACCAGGTGCCGGTCGAGAGGATCGTTGCTTCCTTGCGGGCGATTTCGGAGAAACCGCGCGCGGCAAGCAGGGCCGCGTTGGAATCGTGGATGCCGGCAAGGACCTTGATATCCTTCGACAGCCCTGTGGCCGCCGCGATTTCGGGGCGCAGCGTGCCGATCACCTCCGCTGCCTTTGCCAGGGGCGCGAAGCGCTCCGCCCAGCCCATGCGTTGCGCCATGGGGGAGAACCCGGCTTCTTTGGGCGCCCAGAGATCAGTATGGCAGCCCATGCTCGTGATTTCGCTCCGGGCTACACCGCAGAGGAACCAGGCCCAGTACTGCGCCCAGGGAAGAAGTGTGGATTCGGCCATCGTCTCCGGGTGAAGGCGATCCATCCAGTAGAGCTGCGCGCCCAGGTTAAGGCCACAGGGCAGCGCGGGAGATCCCGTAAGGGCGAAAGGATCCCGCTCGTCGCTATACGTCGCGGCGATGTCCGCAGGAAGCTGTTGTTCATAATCGAAAGGCGCGAACGCGGCATTGCATCCGTGGATTGCTACGACAGCAGCACCATGCCCCACGGGAACGATCGCCTCGATCGGGTGGCCCGAGAACTCTCTCAGGGCCGCGGGAAGCCAGGTCTCGATGCCTTCCGCGTCAAGCCGCCTGATGCCGTCCTCCTGCACGGGTTCATTGGCGCGCACCCGGCGATCGAGCATGCGGCCGTCGCGGGTCCAGAGCGTGACCTTGCTGAGCGTCTTGCCCACGTCGACGACGACATATGCTCCGGACTTCGACATGCTCCCCCGTGGAAATTGTAGTTCGATCAAATATGATCGATATCTATCGAAATAGATTGAACAAGAAAAGAGGTAATGTTAGAGGGATCGCATCATGACGATCACTACTGCCCCCGCACCTGTTGCCGCCATTCCCTTCGCCGTCCCGGTCAGCCGCTGGGACGATGCAGTCGCTGCGACGCTCTCTCCGGCGGAGCTGCTGCTCTATCGCTCGAACTTGCTCGGTTCCGATCTGACGGTCACCAACTTCGGCGGCGGCAATACCTCGGCCAAGCTGACCGAGCTCGACCCCCTCACTGGCAATGAAGTGGAAGTCCTGTGGGTGAAGGGCTCGGGCGGTGACATTGGTTCGATGAAGCTCGACGGCTTCGCAACGCTCTACCAGGACAAGCTGCTCGGTCTCCAAAGGCATTATGGCGGGCCGGATGACGACGACAGGATGGTCGGCTATCTGCCCCACTGCACGTTCAACCTGAATGCGCGCGCGGCCTCGATCGATACACCGCTGCACTCGCTGCTGCCTTTTGCGCATGTCGACCACGTCCATCCCGATGCGATCATCGCGCTGGCCGCCTCCTCGGGTGGCGAAACGGCGACGCAAGAAATCTGGGGCGGCAAGATCGGCTGGTTGCCCTGGAAGCGCCCTGGCTACACGCTCGGCGTCCAGTTGCTCGATTACGTCAAGGCCAATCCGCAGGTCGAGGGCGTGATGCTTGCCGGGCATGGCATCATCTGCTGGGCGGGCAGCGCGAAGGCCTGTTACGAGCACACCATCGCCCTTATTGCCGATGCCGCGAATCACCTGAATTCGAAGCTTTCCGAAAAGCCTGCTTTCGGCGGTGCGGTCCACGCTCTCTCCCCCTCCATGGACCGCGCCGCAACTGCCGCCGACCTTATGCCACGCCTGCGCGGTCTGATGACCGGGGCGCGGCGTAAGGTCGGCCATTTTTCGGATGATGCCGAAGCGCTGGAATTTGTGAACTCGGCCGATTTCGAGCGCCTCGCCGCGCTGGGAACCTCGTGCCCCGATCACTTCCTGCGCACCAAGATCGCGCCGCTCACCCTCGATCCGGCCAAGCTGCAGGACGATGGGTACCTGGCGCAGACGATCGCAGGCTACCGCGATCTCTATGCCGCCTATTACAAGCGATGCAAGCGACCCAACTCGCCCGCGATGCGCGATTCCAATCCGGTCGTGGTGCTGGTGCCGGGCCTCGGCCGCATAACGTTCGCCACCGACAAGACCACCGCGCGCCTTGCTGGCGAGTTCTACGGCAATGCCATCAATGTCATGCGCGGCGCCGAGGCGATCGGCGACTACATCGCGCTCGACGAGCAGGAAGCCTTCGACATCGAATACTGGATGCTCGAGGAAGCCAAGCTCCAGCGCATGCCTGCGCCTAAGCCTCTCGTCGGCCGCATCGCGCTCGTCACCGGCGGGGCGGGTGGCATCGGCGCGGCGACGGCCGCTCGCCTGATGGCCGACGGCGCCTGCGTCATGCTGGCTGACCGCGACGAAAATGCGGTCGAGAAAGTTCGCGACGGCTTCGCGAAGCAGTTCGGCAAGGACGTCGTGCGCTCGGTCGTCTGCGACGTCACCAGCGAAGCGCAAGTCTCGGATGCCTTCGCGGCCTGCGCGCGCGAGTTCGGCGGTCTCGACATCCTTGTCGCCAATGCCGGCATTGCGTCCTCGGCGCCAATCGAGGAAACCACGATCGAGCTGTGGGACCGCAACTACGACGTGCTGGCGCAGGGCTACTTCCTCACGATGCGCGCCGCCTGGCCGCTGCTCCGGCGGATGAAAGAGCAGGGTGGTTCCTCGGTCGTGTTCATCGGTTCGAAGAACGCGGTCGCCGCCGCTACCAACGCCAGCGCCTACGCCTCGGCCAAGGCCGCCGCGAACCATCTCGCCCGCTGCCTGGCGCTGGAAGGGGCGCCGCATGGCATTCGCGTCAACGTCGTGAATCCGGACGCCGTCATCAAGGGCAGCCGGATCTGGGACGGCGACTGGCGCAAGGAGCGCGCAGGGGCCTATGGTATCGACTCGGGCACCGAACTCGAGGAACACTATCGCCAGCGTTCGATGCTGGGGCGCGACGTGCTGCCGTCCGACATTGCCGAGGCGGTGTATTTTCTGGCCAGCGACATGTCCGCCAAGTCCACCGGCAACATGATCAACGTCGATGCAGGTAACGCCCAGGCCTTCACAAGATAAGGGCTGGCTTCTGGAGGAGAGGTAAGGCGTGAAGCGAATTGCTAGGTTCACCATGGCGCTCGCCATGGCCTGTCTGCCCGTAGCGACGATGGCTCAGGGGAGCGGAGAGGCGGCGCCGATCGGAGGAGCGACCGAGGCGCCGAAAGGCTCGCAAGTGATCCCGCTCTACGGCAAAGCGACGCCGGGAAGCCCGTCGGACGAGATTTCGACGCGCTTCATGGGCCGCGAGGCGGTGCTTCGCAACATCACTTATCCGACGCTGACGGTCGTCAAGCCCGATCCCGCCAAGGCGAACGGCGCGGCGGTGATTGTCGCGCCCGGTGGCGGTTTCATGATCCTGTCGATGCAGAACGAAGGCTGGCGTGTGGCGCAGGCGCTCGCAGACAAGGGCGTTACCGCGTTTGTCCTCAAATACCGACTCAATCCCACACCCGAGGACGAAGGCGAATTCAGGGCCGGCGTGATGCGGCTGTTCGCGCCTGGCGGCAAGGCAGCCGAAAGGCCCGAGATCCGCAATCCCGCCGCTACCCAGGATGCGCTAGCAGCTTTGCAGGTCGTTCGCAGCCGGGCCTCGGAGTGGAATGTCGATCCCCGCCGCGTGGGCATGATCGGGTTCTCCGCCGGCGCTATGGCTACGCTCGAGGCAGTGCTGGGAGCTTCGAAGGACATGGATCCTGGTACCCGGGCGCCGGACTTCTTCGGCTATATCTACGGACCGATGAAGACGGTCGCGGTGCCGACGGAGGCCCCGCCGATGTTCGCGGCGCTGGCCATGGACGATCCGCTGTTCGGCGGCGGGGACTTTTCTATCGCTACCGCATGGCAGCAGGCGAAGCGGCCAGTCGAGCTTCACGTCTATCAGAAGGGCGGCCATGGCTTCGGTCTTGGCAAGCCGAACACTACGACCACGTTGATGATTGATGAGTTCCTGGCATGGATGGACATGCAGGGCCTGCTTTCCAGGAAGGAAGCCAAATGACACTGCCCGTTTCCGAAGAGCTGATCGCAGGGGCCAATGCCCGCGAGATTAACGCCCTCGAAGACGAATACGCAGCTCTGGGTCGCAAGCTGGAGCGCAGCGGTATCGCAATCGACGCGGTAAAGGACCGGGTCGCTGGCTTCTCGGTCGCCGTGCCGACCTGGGGTGCGGGGCGCGGCGGCACACGCTTCGCCAAGTTCCCGGTCCCCGGTGAGCCGACCAACATCCATGAGAAGCTGGAGGACTGCGCGGTCATCAACCAGCTGAGCCGCATGACACCGCGCGTCAGTCCGCATTTCCCGTGGGACACGGTCTCCGACTACAAGGCGCTGCGGGAAGAGGCCGCGGAACTCGGCCTCGGCTTCGATGCGGTGAATTCCAACACCTTCCAGGACCAGCCCGGACAGGTGCAGAGTTATGCCACGGGCTCGCTCGCCTCGACGGTCGCGGCGACGCGCCGGCAGGCGGTCGAGCACAACATCGAGTGCATCGAGTTCGGCCGGCAGCTCGGTTCGACGGACCTGACCGTGTGGGTCGGTGACGGCACCAACTTTCCCGGTCAGCAGGACCTTGCCCGAAGCCTCGACCGGTACCTTGAAGCTGCTGCCGAGATCTACGCCGCGCTGCCCGGTGACTGGCGCATGCTGATCGAGCACAAGATGTTCGAGCCGGCGTTCTACTCGACGGTCATCAGCGACTGGGGCTCCTCGATTCTGGCCGCGCAGGAACTCGGCCCCAAGGCCAAGTGCCTCGTCGACCTTGGCCATCATGCGCCGAACACCAACATCGAGCAGATCGTCGCACGCCTGCATCGCTTCGGAAAGCTGGGCGGCTTCCATTTCAACGACAGCAAGTACGGCGACGACGACCTCGATTCCGGCTCGATCAACCCGCACCAGCTGTTCCTGGTGTTCAACGAACTCGTCGAAGCCGAACTGAACCCGCGCGACGGCTTCAATCCCAGCTACATGATCGACCAGTCGCACAACGTCACCGATCCGATCGAATCCATGATCTCGTCCGCGGAGACGATCGGCGCGTGTTTCGCCAAGGCGCTCCTCGTCGACCGCGAGGCGCTGCACCTGGCGCAAGAAGCCAATGATACGATGATGGCCTTTCAGGCCCTGCGCCGGGCCTACAACGTCGATGTCGGCCCGATCCTTGCGAAGGCGAGGCTGGAAGCCGGCGGCGCCATCGACGCGCTGCGCGCCTACCGTGAAAGCAAGTGGCGCGAGCGCAAGGCGCAGGAACGCAAGCCAGCGGGTCTCGGCGCTGGGATCGTCTAATCCGCACGGACCTGCCTGCTCCCGGGATCGCCGATCCCGGGAGAAATGCTCCGGCCCGGAACGCCTGATCCCGGTCGGCCAAAAAAACAAGAAAACAGGCGATGGGAGAGAATGGTTCGATGGCGATCCGGAAATTCAGAACCTTGCTGTGTCTGGCAACCGCGATTGGCGCCTTGCCTGCGCTGGCGCAGGACAAGCAAAAGCAAGCCGATGCGATCGGTGCAGCAGCGCCGAAATCGACTCCATCTCTGGAAGAAGCATTCCGCGATCCTCCGAGTTCAGCCCGGCCGCGCGTCTGGTGGCACTGGATGAACGGCAATGTGACCAAGGACGGGATCGCAAAGGATCTCGCATGGATGAAGCGCGTGGGCATCGGCGGCCTGCAGAATTTCGATGCGAACCTGATGACGCCGAAGATCGTAGATCGTCGTCTCGTGTACATGACGCCCGAATGGAAGGACGCCTTTCGTTATGCCGTCAGCGAGGCGGACCGGCTGGGTCTGGAACTCGCGATAGCATCTTCTCCGGGCTGGTCGGAAACCGGTGGCCCCTGGGTCGCGCCTGAGGACGGCCTCAAGAAGCTGGTCTGGAGCGAGACAGAACTGACGGGAGGCAAGCGCTTCTCCGGCAAACTGCCTTTGCCGCCCCGCACGGTCGGGCCTTATCAGGATCTGCCGCTCGCGCCGAGCGTTGCCGAGATGATCTCGGGCACATCGGCGAAAAAGCCTGTGCCGCAGTTCTACAAGGAGGTTGCCGTTCTGGCCGTGCCGCAGATGGAAACATCCGCCGCCATACCGCGTGTCAGGCTCGGTGATGGCGCTGCCATAGATGCCGGTGCACTCGGCGACGGCGCCTTCACTACCGGGATAGACGTACCGCATGGTAGCAGGGACAATCCCACGGCCATCGTGCTCACCTATGATCGGCCGCAGACGATACGGTCCGCCTTGCTGTCCATGCCCGGAACGCGGCTCATGTTCGGCGGGCCCTCGGTCGCGCCGGTGCTGGAGGCCAGCGACGATGGCAGGACCTGGCGCAAGGTTGCCGACGTGCCGATCGAGCTGGTTCCCACTTCCATCTCCTTTGCCCCGGTCACTGCCCGCATCTTCCGCCTCGTCGTGATGCCTCAGGTGCCGTCGGTGCCGGATCTGGGTACTGCAGCGCCGGGCGTGGCATTCGCTATGGGCGCTGTTGCCGCGGGTGGTGGAAACAAGCCGTTCCGGGTGGCCGAGCTGCGCCTTTCGTCCGAGCCGGCGATCGACCAGTTCCAGGCCAAGGCAGGCTATGCAATAGCCCTGGACTATTACTCGCTGGGCGAACGCGGCGACGGTGCCAAGGGGCCCGACGCCGCGCAGGTGATCGATCTGACCGGGCGGATGCGTGCCGACGGCACGCTCGACTGGACTCCGCCAAAGGGCAAGTGGCGGGTGCTCCGGATGGGCTATTCGCTGGTCGGCACGACCAATCATCCCGCGCCTCCGGAGGCGACCGGCCTTGAGGTGGACAAGTTCGACGGTGTCGCGGTGCGCCGCTACATGGAGCACTATATCGGCATGTACCGGGATGCGGCCGGCGCGAACATGGTCGGCGAGCGCGGTGTGCGCGCTATCCTGACCGACTCGATCGAGGTCGGCGCAGCCAACTGGACGCCGAAGATGATCGAGCAGTTCACGAAGCTGCGCGGCTATGACCCCACGCCCTGGCTCCCTGCGCTCACCGGAACGCTGATCGGCAGTCGCGAGGACAGCGACCGGTTCCTTTACGATTACCGCCGCACGCTTGCCGATCTCATGGCGAGCGAGCACTACGGTACGGTTGCCGAGGTTGCGCACGAGAACGATCTGAAGGTCTATGGCGAGGCGCTGGAGGATCATCGGCCTTCGCTTGGCGATGACATGACGATGCGCAAGGCTGCCGATGTCCCCATGGCCGCAATGTGGACGCACAGCCGGGAGAAAGGGCCCAAGCCCACTTACCTTACCGACATCAAGGGCGCCGCATCGGTGGCGCATCTCTACGGGCAGAACCTGGTCGCGGCGGAATCGATGACCGCCGCGATGTCGCCTTGGGCCTTTGCGCCGAAGGACCTCAAGCGGATCATCGACCTGGAATTCGTCAACGGCGTCAACCGTCCGGTGATCCACACTTCCGTGCATGTACCGACAGATGACAGGAAGCCCGGTCTCTCGCTGTTCATATTTGGCCAGTACTTCAACCGCAACGAGACTTGGGCGGAGATGGCCAAGCCCTGGGTCGACTACATCGCTCGCACGTCTCTCCTGCTGCAGGAAGGGCGCAATGTCGCCGATGTCGCCTATTTCTACGGCGAGGAAGCGCCGCTGACCGGGCTCTATGGCGACAAGCCGGTGGCCGATGCGCCGGTGTCCTATGCCTACGATTTCCTGAGCTACGACGCCCTGGTGAATCTGCTGACCAATGATGGGTCCGACGTCGTCACGCCGAGCGGAGCGCGCTACCGGGCGATCTACCTCGGCGGGTCCTCGCAGCGCATGACGCTGGCGGCGTTGAAAAAGTTTGCGACACTCGTCGAGGGCGGAGCGACAGTGATCGGCAAGGCGCCGGTCACGACACCCAGCCTTGCGGGACAGGCAGTGGGCGAGGGCGCCGAATGGTCTACGCTCGTCGCGAAACTCTGGCCCGGCAGCGATGATGTCAAGATCGGCAAGGGGCGGGTGATCGCGAGCGATAACGTCGAGCCGGCGCTCGGGAGGATCGGTGTTGCCCCCGACTTCACCTTCACCGGCGCCGGGGCCGACGTAAGAATTCCGTTCGTCCATCGCCGCGACGACAGGGGGGATATCTACTATCTCACCAGTCCGCAGACGAATGGCCAGGACATAGAGGCTCGTTTCCGGGTAACCGGCAAGCAGCCCGAACTTTGGCATCCGGAAACTGGCGAGAGCGAACCGGTGAGCTACCGTATCGAGAACGGTGAAACCGTGGTGCCGCTCTCGCTCCAGCCGGACGATGCTGTTTTCGTCGTGTTCCGCAACGATGCCAGGGCAACATCACTCACCGTGAAGAATCCGGCCCTGAAGTCGCGCGCGACCATTGCCGGGCCGTGGACGGTCGCCTTCCAGGAAGGCCGGGGTGCTCCGGCCAAAGCGACCTTCGATACCCTCAAGCCGCTTAACGATAGCGGTACCGAGGGCATCAAGTACTTTTCGGGCATCGCCACCTATACTCAGAGTTTCAGCACGCCCAAGGTCTGGAAACCCGGTCAGCCGCTCTGGCTCGACCTCGGCGAAGTGCACGACGTCGCGCAGGTTATCGTCAACGGCGAGGATGTTAGGACAGTGTGGCACGCTCCGTACCGGCTCGACATTTCGTCGGCGGTGAAGCCCGGCAGCAACACGCTCGTGGTCCGCGTCGCCAACAAGTGGGTCAATCGTCTGACTGGCGATGCCCAGCCGGGCGCGTCCAAGGTGACCTGGACGGCCTTGCCGACCTACCGTGCCGACGCGCCCTTGCAACCTTCAGGTCTGATCGGACCGGTCACCTTGCTGACGCAGGAGAAGTGACCCGCTCCACCTCGCGTGGAGATGGGTAAAGCGAGTGGTTTCACGCGAAAACGGGATCGGTCTGTGAAAACAAGAAGGCGCGGGGCCCGCCGGTCCGCGCGCTTTCTTTGTTCAACTGTCCCCTGTTAATATTAGGGTCGCGTTCCCGTCACTGGGAACGTGCGCTGGGTGCTGCCTCAGGCGATGTACCCCAATCTGCGCCAGCGGGCGCAGGATCTGCTTGGCATCCCGCTCACATGGCCGGCGGTGATGGGGGCGCTCGGCAAATGGAACGGGCTTGAGCTTGAGGCTGCCGGCGAGGAGGCTGGCATCGTCATGCCCATGGTGCGCAGCCTTCCCGAATTTCTGGAAGAGCGACAATACAAGGAGGTTCTGGCGGATGCCCCGCTGATCGAGATTTCGAAGATCGGCGGATCAGCCCGAGAACCGCTGCGCGAACGCGGAGAACTGCCGCTCTCGGGATATCGCGCGCTCGGCATGGGGCATGTCATCGCCGGTGCCGGATTGGGCCGGTCGCTGGCGCTGCATTGGTACCGACGTGCTCAACCCCTGGCGGCCGGGCGAGGGCGAACAGGAAACGATCTACGCCTCGGCGAATGTCGGGCTCCGTTCGGCATGGCTCGATCCCCGTGCGGACCGGGCGCGGCGCGTACAGGAGCTTTTGGGTTCGGACGGGATCGCGGCCAGACTCGGACAGTCGCCAGAGTTGTGCGTATCGAGCGTCCTCGATTCCGGCCTGATCGGATGATTGGCCGTATTCGCTTATTGAACTGCCGCTCCGCTACGGCCTCATCGCCACGGTGCCGAACGCGGCGCTGACGAGTCAACGCAAGTTCTTCATCTACTCTCGCAACAGTGGAGTCATGCCCTATGCGGCAAGCAAGCTGATCGAGCTCATCCCGCACCGGCGATGCGAGCCGCGACAGGGCATTCCCCAGATGTACAACTGACCGTCTGTCAGGCGATCAGGCCACGGCCTGACGCTCGGTCTCGTCGCGGATCATCTTGTCGAGCATGCGGTTGTACATCGTGATGCTACGGTCGTGCGAAGTCGGGATCATCCGGGGATCGGGCGTCTCATCGATCACCTTCTGCTGCGCCTCGATCATCACCTTGTCTTCGGCAAAGGCCTTGCGCACCAGTTGCATCATCGGTTCGATCATCTGTTCCGTTCCGAAATCGCGATGCATGCCATAGCAGAAGAAGTAGCGGGTCGTGTGTTCGTCAATCGGCGTTACCGCTTGCCCGGTGAAGGTAAGGTCGCGAACCGCGTTGGCCAGATCGGGCGAACCGAATTCAAGACTCTTCGCGGTGCCGAGAGGAAAGCCGGCGATGTGCATCATGAGAATGCCCGGAATTACGTAGTCATATTCCATGTAGTGGTCGAGCGGCTCTGCCGGGAAGCCCGCTGCATCGGAAGCCAGGTTCTCCACCCAGCGGCGATAGCGTATGCCTTGATCGATCGGGCGGATGTCGGCGTGGGTCTTGGCCATCTGGTCGCCCTGCGGGAAGCTGTCGGCGTGGACATAGCCGATATGGCTGAAATCGAGCAGGTTTTCGCTGATGAGATGAGCGGCGCAATCATAGTCGAGAAAGCCGTGCCCCATCAGATAGTCGGGATTATCGGTGCCGATCGTGGCGGGGATTGTCGCCTCGTACGCCAGTGCCGGATCGCCCATCCACACCCAGACCCAGCCGTGGCGGTCGACCACCGGATAGGCGCGCACTTTCGCGTCACGCGGGATGACGTCCTGCCCAGGAATTTCCGAAACGGCACCATCGCTATCGAACAGGATGCCATGGTACATGCAGCGCAGCCGCTCGCCCTCGCAGCGGCCCAGCGACAAGGGGGCCAACCGATGCACGCAACGATCTTCCAGAGCGACAAGCTTGCCGCTTTCGGTGCGGAACAGGACGATCCTTTCGCCGAGGATTCTCAGCCCAGTCGGTTTCGACATGTCGAGGTCCGCCGTCCACGCCGCGACGTACCAGGTGTTGCGCGCATAGTGCATAAGTGCTCTCCCAAATTATTGCACCTAACTTAACGGTGTTAAGTTGCAGTGTCAAAGATCTTGAAGTTGTCAAAGGTGATGTCGATGCAAACGGCGAAAGGCCGTCCGAGGCTTGAGAAAGCCGGGATCGTGGAAAGCGCCATCGGGCTGCTGAACGATGATGGGTACGAGGCCCTGACCTTGCGCAAACTGGCGGCGCGGCTGGGCGTGCAGGCGCCTGCACTGTACTGGCACTTCGCCGATCGCGCGGCGCTGCTGGAAGCGATGGTGACGGAATTGCAGGATCGGGTGCCCGTTGCGCCGGTTCCGATGACGCGGGGCGAGACCGGGGACTGGATTCTGGCGCGCGGCATAGCGTTCCGCCAGATACTGCACGCGATCCGCGATTCGGTCCGCCTGTTTGCCGAAGCCACGATCAACCCGACGATGGATGTGCAGTTTACCGAGATGTTGAGCCGGATCGAAGGGTTGGACCGCAGGCAGGTGGTGTACCTTGCCGCCGTGCTCAATTCCTACGTGCTGGGCTGGGTCCACTATGAACAGCAGCCGGAGATGGTGCGGTTCATGGGTGAAAACCTGGATGTCGAAGCCGATTTCGAGGCCGGGCTTCGCGCTATCGCCATCGGCATCACCGCGCAGATGGGGGTATAAGCAAGGGGTCTGCGCCGTTCCCGAAAGAGCGGCGCAGAGATGGATTGTTAGGATGTCGGGACCAGCTTGCCGGGCTGGGCGGTCGGCCACCACATGCCCTGTTCTGGTTCGCCAAGCACGTTGCGCAGGATGCCGATGTTCTTGGCTTCCAGTTCGACGACGTCGCCGGGCTTCAGCTTGATGCCGTGTTCGAGGGCGGAGCCCTTTTCCAGCGTGCCCGAGCCGATGACTTCGCCGGGCTGCAGGTATTCGCCCTGCGATACGAACGACAGCACTTCCTCGACCCGCCAGAGGACGTCGGAACTCACGCCCTTGCCCTTGGTTTCGCCGTTCAGGCGGACTTCCATCTCGATCGAATAGGGGTCTTTGAACTCGTCCATCGTCGTGATCCACGGGCCGATGCCGTGGGCGAAGTTCTTCGCCTTCGTTCCGCCCATGCCGATGGCGACTTCGTCCTGCTGCAAGTCGCGGCCGCTGAAGTCGTTGTACATGGTGACGCCGAACACCGCGTCGAGCGCGTTCTCGGGGGTCAGATTCTTCACCTTGCGGCCGATGACCCAGCCCAGTTCAAGCTCGTAGTCCATGTGGTTGATGTAGCCCGGCCACGGAACGGTGGCATTGTTGCCGATCACCATCGCGGGCGAGTTCTGGCAGTAGGGCACCACGCGTTCCATCGCATCGGGAACGGTGCGGCCCATCTTGGCACTCCAACCCGTGATGTGGCCCAGGAAGTTGAGGCCGTCGCGCAGCACCGGCGGATCGGATGCCGGCAGCCATTCGACCTCGTTCATGTCCAGCGATGCGTCGTCGCCAGTGGAGGCCACGATGCCGGGTGTATGGTCGGTGAGGTAATTGCCCATAGAGAGGGCCAGCGCCATGCTGCCGGGATAGGCGGCATTGGCGAATGCGCGGGCCGCGTCCGTCGTCGCATTGCGCGTGGCCACGTAATGAAGGGCGGCCGCGCGGGCGAGGTCGATTACCCGGCCCTTCTCCGGTTCGACGACGACGAGCCGTGCGATCTTGCCATCCGGACTGTCACGCAAGATGCGTCCAAATTTCATGAGGAATTCCTTTCCCAGCGTTAATAGAGATACGATGCGTTTCGTTACTAGGATGTGAGAGGTTTTGCAACCGTCACGTTCAATAATATTGCCGTGGCAGGACGCCTGAACCCGTCAGTGGCACACGCCTTGGTCGGCGCGATCGCTGGTCGGCGCGCCGGTTTTGACAGGATATAGTCATATTTCTGAACGCGGGGCCCGCAAAGTCGTCAGGAGCTGGACGGCGGGCGCTCGGCTTCGGCCAAGGCTAGCTTCTTCATCCGGCGGCGCATCAGAATGCCGCCCTTGTCGGAGGACAGGTGCACTTCGCCGAATTCCAGTCCTTCGCGGCGCTGACGCTGTTCGATCCAGTCCAGTGCCTCGCGGTCCTCCTCGAACGCCACCTTGAACGAGGCATGCGTGTGTGCCGGGATGGCCGGGTCGTCCAGCCTGAAATCGCGTGCGACTGCCCAGAAGTTATGGGTCGTATGCTGCGTTTCGGGTGTGATGAAGTGGATCACCTTGAATGAATACAGACCGGGCTTCCCCGCATCCGGCGTGGAATCGTGAACATTGGAGTGGGTCAGGTTCAGGGCCGGTGACATCCACCAGGTATCGGTTTCGCGCGTTACCCGCTTGTCGCCCAGATCGGTCGGTACCGAGAGGAGGGAGGGCAGGGGACTGTCCTCCAGCACGCGGCGCAGGTTTATGCGCCCATCCTCGACCCGCACGCGGAACGGCGCGTCGGCGTATTCGGGCGTGCCGATATTCCCTGCATGGAGGAACGCGAAATGCGACAAATCCATCAGGTTTTCGTGAAGCGCAATGTAATTGGAAGGAAAATTGAGATAGCCGCTGACGTGGTCCCATCCCGGTTGGTCCAGCCACGGCAGCTCCGGGATTTCGGCTTCATCGGCAAGCTTCGGATCGCCGGGCCAGATCCAGATCACACCCTGCCGTTCAACCACGGGGAAGCTGCCGGCGCGAATTTCGGCAGCATTGTCGGGGTTGGTGGGTTTGGCCACGCACAGGCCATCGGGGTCGAACGTCAGCCCGTGATAGAGGCAAGTCAGCCGGTCACCGTCCAGAATGCCCTTGCTCAAAGGAAACGAGCGGTGGGGGCATCGGTCGCGCAGGACGGCAATTGAACCGTCGAGGCGGCGGAAATAGACGACTGCGATCCCGGCGATATTGCGCGAACGCAACTGCCGGTCCGCCTCTGCGGCAAAACCCAGGACATACCAGCAATTCCGGATCAGCGGAGTATAGCGGTCGGCCAGTAGCGATTTCTGCGTGTTCATTTCGAAATGATCCGCATCGGCATTGTAGCGTACCCTCGCAATGTGTTGTTATAGCGCAGCGTCGGCAGTGCTGTCAGTTCCATTGCCCTCACCCTGCGTGCAAGGGCCGCCAGCACCAGTTCGCCTTCCAACCGGGCGAGGTTCTGGCCGACGCACATGTGGATTCCAGAACCGAACCCGAGATGGCCGACGCTGTTGCGGCGGATGTCGTAGCGGTCTGGTTCGTCCCAGCGGCGCGGGTCGCGATTGGCCGACGCCATCAGCGTAAACACTTTCGTTCCTTCTGCCACCGGTACTCCGGAAATTTCGGTATCGACCGCGCTGGTGCGGAAGAATGACTGCGCAGGCGACATCCAGCGAACGGCTTCTTCGAATGCGCTGCGCGCAAGCGTCGGGTCGGCATGGAGCAGGTCGTACTGTTCGGGGTTGCTGCACAGGGCATAAATCGCACCGCCGATACCGTTTACCGTGGTATCGACGCCCGCCATCAGCATCGCGCGAACCGTGACTTCGCCTTCGCGCTCATCCAGCTGCCCCTGATCGACAAGGTCGAACATCGCCTTGCCGAACCCGCCTTCGCATAGGTTCTCGCGCTTGCACTGCATTTCCAGCCACGCGAACCCCTTCTCCGCGAGCGGTTTGGAGGCGAGGAAAATCTCGTTCTCCGGGCCGTAGGAGTTGAACACCAGCGCGCCCACCGGCAGCAGGTTGTCGCGCCCCTCCCGCTTCATGCCCAGTGCATCGGGAAACACGGTAAGCGGGAACTGCTCGGCGAGGTCGGTAACGCCGTCAAAACTGCCCATTTCTATCAGGCGGTCGACCAACAGCTCCGCCTGCACCGCGAAGTTTTCGCGCAACTGGCGCATCACGCGCGGCGACAGCACCTTCATCATGGCCGAACGCGTGCGCGTATGGATCGGCGGGTCGATTTCGAGGATCAGGCTTTTGGGTCGGAAGCGCGCATCCTTGGCATAGTCGACAAGGCCGACGCCGCGTGCCGAGGTGAACCGCTCCCAGTCGCGCAGGACTTCGT
This sequence comes from Novosphingobium endophyticum, assembly GCF_014640675.1. Taxonomy (GTDB): domain Bacteria; phylum Pseudomonadota; class Alphaproteobacteria; order Sphingomonadales; family Sphingomonadaceae; genus Novosphingobium; species Novosphingobium endophyticum. The sequence goes on from NZ_BMHK01000011.1 coordinate 65,919, forward strand.
ATACCTCAGCATGGCGGGCCAGCGCCATGCAGCCGTAGCGCGACAGCCAGACGACCGGGCCTGCTTCGCGCATCTCCTCCATCCGGGGGTAAGGATCGTCGAAGAATGGATAGTCGAACGGGTCGATATCCAGAACCGGTACACCGGGCGGGGGCGAGGCAATGGCTTGGGTCACCGGTCAGTCTCCGAAAACGACTGTCGTCGCTCCGTTAAGCAGCACGCGCTGCTGAAGGTGGCTGCCGACTGCCGCGGCGAGGACGCGGCGTTCGATGTCGCGGCCCTTGCGGACGAGATCTTCAGGCGTGTCGGCATGGCTGACGTGTTCCACGTTCTGGGCGATGATCGGCCCTTCATCGAGATCGGCAGTCACGTAATGTGCCGTCGCCCCGATCACTTTAACGCCGCGGGCATGGGCCTGGTGATAGGGGCGTGCACCCTTGAAGCTGGGCAGGAAGCTGTGATGGATGTTGATGCACCGGCCTGACAGCCACTGGGCAAGATCGTCGGAAAGAATCTGCATGTAGCGGGCGAGGATGACCAGTTCAGCGCCGGTCTCTTCCACGATCGCCTTGATGCGTGCCTCCTGCTGCGCCTTGGTTTCTTTCGTCACGGGCAGGTGATGGAAGGGAATGGTGCCGAAATCCCTGATCGGCAACGCTTCGAGCGGATGGTTGCAGACGATGCCGATGATATCCATCGCCAGTTCGCCGATCCGCGTGCGATAGAGCAGGTCACCAAGGCAGTGGTCGAACTTCGATACGAGGATGAGCACCTTGCGCCGTTCATCCCGTGCGCGCAGTTCCCATTCCCAGCTATCCCGCGTCGCCAGCGATTGCAGCACCACCTCCAGTTCGTTTCGCGCAATTTCCGCCTCGAACGCGATGCGCATGAAGAAACGGCCGGTCGACGCATCGTCGAACTGCTGCGCCTCCAGGATGTTGCATCCGGCCTCGAACAGGGCGGTCGAGACACCGGCGACAAGGCCGGGACGATCGTCGCAAGACAGCGAGAGGACATAGACCGTTTTCACAGCGCCTTGACGTCCGTGCGGCGATTGTCCGGCTTGAACGGGAGTTCGATGGTGCTCGCGCGCACGATCCGCTGGTTGTCGGGCGAAGTGCCCCACAGAACCTCGACATCCGTGCCGGGCGCTGCTGCCTCGCGATCGATCGCGGCGAGCGAGATCATCCGGCGCAATTTCGGACTATAGACCCGCGACGTTGCGCAACCGGCCAGAGCGCCATCGGCATGAACGGCCAGATATTCGGCCGCGTAGCGCCGCGGCATGTCCATCTGCGGTGCGATCTCGCCATCTTCGAACAGCGAGGCATATACGTCCATGACGTCTCGGGTATCCCAGACGAGCCCCACCAGCCGCCGCGCCGGCCCGCCAGCGTCGAGTTCGGCCCGCAGCGCTTCTGCCCCGATGAAGTCGCAGCGTGCGACGACCTTGGGCGAACACCAGTTGAGTTCGAACGGAGAGCGGAACAGGTCCTCCACCCCGTTGAAGCGATAAGTGCCCAGAATCCGCTGGCCGCCGCCCGAAACCGAGATGTTCGAGCCGCCCGGTCCGCCGATCGATGCCGGCATGTAGTCGAAACCCGCCGTCGCGATGCCCGCTTCGATATGCGAAAGAACCTGGCAGCGCATGCCCAGCGGCTCCATACCGGCGGGCAGTCCGGCTTCGAGTATCGTCTCCCACACGTCCGCTCCGTGGAGGGTGGAGCCGTGGATTTCGTAGCCCAGTTCGCCGCTGATCCCTGTGCGCAGGATGCGGACATCCGCGCCCGCGATCCGCCCGGCGCACCAGTGGTTGAATTCCAGCTCGCGCAGGCGCGTGCCCATCGCGCGTTCGAGAATGTCGAGCGAGCCGGGGCCCTGCAGTTCGTAGATGAACCAGTCGGGCGTGACGAGCTGTGCGCTGACATCCCAGTCGCCTTGCGCTGCCTGATAGACGATCCATTCGCCGCCGCCGGCTGTGTAATAGTATTCGTCCTCGGCTATGCGGCCCAGCACGCCTTCGGTTGCGACCTTGCCGCTCGCGTCGGTCATCACGAAATGCCGCAGGCGACCGACGGGAAAGCGGGTGAGATCGGCCACGCCGATGTGCATCAGGAAGCGGGTCGCATCCTTGCCGCGCAAGATTACTTTCGAAATCGCGCTCCAGTCGCCCAGAAACGCGGTGCGATGCACGGCGGAGGCTTCATCCACCCACTCGCCGTATTGCCATGCGATGAAGGTATCGCCCCAGCGCCGCCAGATGCGGCTGGCATTCACCTTGTCCTGCGCGGCGGCGGCAGAGGTGAAAACCGGCGGGCGTTCCTGCCCGAACGGCAGGTCGGGCCGGTCGTGCTGCGTCAGGAAGTTGCGACGGAAGCTGTCGATGTCGAACTTGTACATGGCGTGTCAAATCCTGTTTCCGGGATGCGAAGAAGCGGCGTAGTCGATCTCGCGCGCTTTCATGTCGGCAAGGATGCGCCTCATGCGCAGGCCGAACCGGTCGTAAGGCATGTTCACTTCGGTGCGGCCCTGTCGGCGGTCTGCATCGACATTGGCCTGAACTTGGGCGACGACTTCGACATCCTGTTCGAAGACGATTTCCTGCAACAGGTGCAGCATCTGCGCGGGTTCGACGACGAGCGGGTCGCTGATCACCGTCATGAAGAACTGGTGGGTCTGCCTCTCGTCCAGCGGGGTAACGGCATGGGCAATCTGGATGAGGGCGGGTACGACCGGCGTGTCGTCATCCGGCAAAGGGTCCCGACGCTGATAACCGAAGCAGAGGGATGGGCCGAACTGCGTCGTGCCGTCTTCCTGCCGTACGCGGCGCTTCGGGTCGCCGCCTGCGAAATGCGCGGCAAGCAGCACCTCGGCTTCTTCCACGACCTTGCGCCAAGCCACGCCGTTGGGCGGCGCGGGCGCTTCTTCGGGGACGACGGATACGCTGTCGCGGTCCGCCGCATCGTGGACGAAATGCAGATGGCTGAGATCTAGCAGATTCTCGATCAGCATCAGGTAGTTGCAGGGATTGAGTTTGTAGCCGCAGACCGTGTCGTCCGGCCGGTCGAGCACGTCCGGCATCGGGATCTGCTGCGGGTCGGCCTGTTCCGGTGGCCCCATCCACACCCAGAGCCATGGCCCCCGTTCCGCGCAGGGATAGGCCCGGACGCCGAAATTCAGGCTCGCATCGGCAGGGGCACCCGGCGCCCAGATGCACTTGCCGCTGTTTTCATAGGTAAAGCCGTGATAGCCGCATTCGATGGTATCGCCGACACGCCTGCCGCGTGACAGCGGATACCGGCGGTGAGCGCAGCGATCGTCGAGGACGACAGGCGTGCCGTCGGCCTTGCGGTAATGAACCAGCGGTTCGCCCAGCACCCTGATCGGGGTCAAGGTATCGCCCACGTCAGTGCTTTTCGCGATGACATACCATGCCGAGAATATCATCGGCCCCATCGCCGCATCGGCCTTGGCATCCGGCATGACCGGGCCGATCGGCAGGCGGGGCTTTGCAAAGCCCGCATCGGCCTGCGCGAGTTCCTTTGCCTCGTTCATCCGGCGCTCCTTTTGATTGTAATGCACCCGATCCGGAACAACGAAGGCTCAGTCGGACTTGGGCATCACCTTGCCGACGAGGCCCATGAACCACGGCGATCCGGTCAGGCCGAGGACGGCCTTTTCGATCGGTGCCTTGAGCATCCGGTTTACCGGCGGGAGGCCCTTGCGTGCCTCGCGCCCCATGTCGGGGTTCACTTCGCAGCGGACCGGCATGCCGAACACCATTCGGCGCATGCACAAGTTGTCGCGCACGCACTTCGCGATGTCTTCAGGGCGGTTTTCACAGACCTTGCGGGCATAGTCCGGGTCGGCCAGCATCGGGCGGGCCAGCATGACAAGATCGCCGTGCCCTTCGGCAACCGCCTTTCCGGCGCGTTCGGGATCGTGGATGCCCTGGATCAGGACGGGCACCGAAAGCAGGTCCTTGAAGATACGCGCGTCGCCGCTGTCGACCAGATCGCCGTCGACCGAGGGCGCGCTGGCCTTCATCGCTTCGTAGCAGCCGCAGGATAGCGCGACGTAATCCAGTCCCGCTGCTTCGACCAGTTTGGCGATTTCGGCAAAGCCGCGAGCGCCCTGACCATCGGGCATGTAGTCATTGGCGGTAATGCGCAGGCCGACGATGAAATCCGCGGGAACACGTGCGCGAATACCCGCCACGATGTTGACCAGCATGCGCGCGCGATTTTCGGCGCTGCCGCCATATTCGTCGGTTCGCCAGTTGGTACGGGCAGACAGGAACGAGGAGAGGAAATAGCTCATGTGAGCGGCAACCTCGACGCCGTCGAAGCCGGACTCGACGGTCAGGACGGCGGTTTCGATCAGTTCCTGTTCGTACGCCCTGATCTGCTCGATCGTGGCTTCGACCGCCATGGGGGTTGTGCGACCGCCGGGAACGATGAAGCCGCGCGGGAACTCCTTTTCCGGAATGGTCACGCTGCGTGCGCTGGCCGAGATATTGGGACGGTCGGCAGCGGGCACGCCCATCACGCCGAAGCCGGGCATGATTTCCGCCACGATGGGTACGTCGTAGCGGTGCACCGCATCGGTCATGCGGCGGAAATCGGCGACGTGTTTGGGGTCCTGCATCTGCAGCACGCTTGCCACCGGACATTCGGCCACGCCGCGGGCTGCGCCGACCATGCCGCCGACGATGATCATGCCGACCCCGCCCTTCGCCCGCGCCTCGAAAAAGGCGATGGTCTGTTCGCTGGGGCCACCGTCTTCGCGTGGGGAATTGGCGGCCATCGGTCCCATGACCATCCTGTTGGCCAGCGTCCGCCCGTTCAGGACGAAAGGCGTGCTCAGGATGTTGCGTTCTTGGTCTGCCATGACGGTTCCTCTCCTGCGCATCTGACGGCGCGGGCTACAATTAGTGAACTAGTCGTATCGAAAGTCAAGCCGGTTTGCCGACTGCCTCCGCTCAGTCCCAGGCCGTCTTGGCATAGGACGAGAATCCGGGGACATGGATCGAGACGCCGCCATCGGATGCGAGCGTCTGGCCGGTGATGTTGCGTGCCGCGTCCGATGCAAGGAACGCGACCGGTTCAGCGATATCCTCGGGCGCGCCCACGATGCCGCGCGGCGTTTCCGCCTCGACATTGCGGCGCCAGTGGTCGGGGAAATCCTTGGCCGTGGTGGGCGTCAGGATCAGGCCGGGCGCAACCGCATTGCAGCGTACGCCCTTGGGGCCATAGGCCGTGGCGATCGATCGCGTCATCTGCATGATGGCCGCTTTCGTCGCGCTATAGGCAGCCTGCCTTACGTGCCCCTGCAGGCCCAGTCCCGACACGGTGTTCACGATCGAACCCTGCGTCGCGATCAGGTGGGGCAGGCATTCGCGGGTCATCAACATCGTGCCGCGGCAGTTGACGGCAAAGATCTGGTCCCAGACCTCTGTCGGCATGTCGCCGATGCTACCGTCAAGGGCGAGGGTACGGCCGGCCAGCGCGGCATTGTTGTGCAGGATGTCGATCTTGCCGAAGGCTTCGACGACTTTGGCCACGGCATCCCGGATGGAGGTTTCGCTCCCCAGATCCAGTTCTACGGCAATGGCCTGTTCGCCGATTGCATCAGCGACTTCCTGGGCGCCGGCAAGGTTGATGTCCGCTACGGCCACCTTGGCACCCCGACGGGCCATCAGCCGCGCCGTTTCGCTGCCGATCCCGCCGGCACCGCCGGTGATGATGGCCACCTTGTCTGTCAGGCTGGTTGCATCGGTCATGTGAAATTGTCCCTGATAGATGAATTGGCTTGTCGTCAGTCGACGGATTGCAGAGCGGGTTCGCGCAGCGCGTCGCGCAACGCCCGCGGCGTGACGATCATGGCGACGGCCGCGCCGAACACGATCTTGCCGGTCACGGCCAGCGACCAGTCCATCATGTCGATGCCCGATGCCATGATCACGGCTGCGACCGGCAATGATCCCAACGTCAGCGCGGCGAGGCCGTAGATTATGCCCCGGCCCCAGATGGATGAAATACGCGGCACAGGTCCGGCCATCGGCGCGATCGCGCCCTTTCGGATGCGCACCCTTGTCACGCCGCCACCGGCCACCGCGCAGATCAGCGCGGTCATGAACCCCTGTGGCAGGAAATCGAATGCGTAGGCGCCGATGCCGCGTGTGGGTACGGGTTCGAACACGCCGAAGACGAACATGAAAACCACCATTCCCACGACAGTCGAACCGATCGTGCTGAATGTCGTCTCGGTCCGGACGTATCGACGCACTTCCTGAAATTGCATGCTTTTGCGCTCCTTCCCGCCTCTCCTGCAAGGGGCCGTGTCGGATCTTGCGGACCCGCATCGACTCTGTTCCGTGCGCAGGAATTAAATTAGTGTACGTCAAGGATCGAAAAGTGCAATAACGGTTTGCCTCAATCGCTGATCCGGTACCGATTTATCGGGCGATTGCGTTGTGCGCTTGCACAAAAAACAACGGAAACACATGTAATGTAAGGCATTTTGCAAAAGACCTCGAGCTTGCATCGTTATCCGAATTGACAACGAAACTCGACGTGTCGTATATGCATCGCAAATAAAAAGCGCCGGCTACGATGTGTCTATGTCGGTCGGGCGTACAACACGAGGAGGATGAGCATGAACTCGCTATTCGACGTTCGATTTGTCTTGAAGTGCTCCACGGCTTTGGCTTCGGTGGCGATGGTCGCCACCATGCCAGCCCATGCGCAATCGGCTGACGATGAGGGGCAATTCAATGCCGGCGGCCTGACCGAAATCATCGTTACCGCCCAGAAGCGAGCCGAAAGTTCGCAAAAGGCGGCGGTCGCGATTACCGCCGTATCGAGCGAGGACCTTTCCCGTGCCGGCGTGACCGACGCGCAACAGCTGACCAATCTCGCGCCTGCTCTCCATATCGATTCCGTCTATGGGCCTGCTGCCAACTTCTACGTTCGCGGCGTGGGGAACCTCGTGCTCAACGCATCGAGCGATCCTGCGGTCGTGGTGAATATCGACGGTGTACCGCTCGCTCGCCCCACTGGCGTGCAGGGGATGTTCTTCGATCTGGAGCGCGTCGAAGTGCTCAAGGGGCCGCAGGGTACCCTGTATGGACGTAACGCGACCGGCGGCGCGGTGAACGTGATCACCGCACAGCCGAAGATCGGCGAGACATCGGGTTCGATCACCGCATCGTATGGCAACTACAATGCCGGGAAGGTCGATGGCGCGATCAACCTGCCAGTCTCCGACAATACGGCGGTCCGTATTGCGGGGCTTATTTCCAACCGTGACGGATATTACTCCGACGGTACCGGCGATGAGGATCTGGGCGCGTTCCGCGTCACGATGGCGAGCGAGGTTTCCGACACCTTCACCCTGTCGGCCAGCTTCGACTACGCCCACCAGGGCGGTAAAGGGCCGGGTTCGACGGTCGAAGGGCTGAATTACGACGATCGCATCGGCGTGATGGACGATCGCGCCGGGGCCAACGTTTACGAACGGGTCATCAACCCTGCGCCCTACCCCTTTAACGTCGCGGGCTTCGCGGCGCTGCCCGGCGCAATCCTGCAGCCCTTCAACGAGATCGAGGGAATCGATACCTATCAGGACAACGAGTTCTGGGGCGTCCGCCTTCAGGCAGACCTCGAAACCTCGCTCGGCACGGTTTCGTTCATTCCTTCATACCGCGAGGCAAGCCTCGATTTCCTGTCGCCGATCAGCCCGATCATCCTGACGGAGGAAAAGGATAAGCAGACTTCGGCCGAGCTGCGGCTGGTTTCACCCAGCGAGAACCGCCTGCAGTACATCTTTGGCCTGTTCTACTTCAACGAACGGGTGAATTCGCTGAATAACTTCAACTTCGAATATACCTCGTTCCATGCGGAGATTGCGCCGAAAGTGGACAGTTATGCCGCCTATTCGCGCCTGACCTACAGCATTACGCCCGAACTGCGGATCAGCGGCGGACTGCGTTACACGATCGACAAGAAGTCGACGAACGACCTCAACGTCGTCGAGAACGTCTATTGCCCCGGCTTCTTCGACAATTACGAGGGCGGTCCGGCAACGACCTGCGTTGGAACGCCGACTTTGCCGGTGTCCTTCGATGTCAGCGATCCGCTGGCGTACGAGGGGGTGAACGGCTCGTTCCTGGCCATCACGACCAACCCCAACAGGGGCAAGGAAACGTTCAAGAAGCTGACGTGGCGCGCTGCGGTGGAATACGATGTCGCGCCGCGCTCTCTGCTCTATGCCTCGGTGGAAACCGGCTACAAGGCGGGCGGTTTCTTCAACACGCCCGATCAGGCCAACAACTCGTTCCAGCCGGAAACGATCACGGCCTTTACCATCGGTTCGAAGAACCGGTTCCTCGACAATCGCCTTCAGCTGAATCTCGAGGCGTTCTGGTGGGAGTACAAGGACCAGCAGGTCAGCCACTTCATCACCGTGTTTGGCGCACCCGTCTTCGCGACCGAGAATATCGGCAAGTCGCGCTTCCGCGGCGTGGAACTCGAAATGAGGGCGCAGGTCATGTCGAACACCGAAGTGAACGGCACCGTCCAGTATCTCGACGCGCGCAACACGGAATTCCTGTACGGCAGCGCCACGCCGCCCAATACCGGCTGCGCCAGCGGGTTCGGCGGGCCTGGCGGGGCGCCGTTCTATGTCGACTGCACCGGCAACCGGCCGGCCAAGGCCCCGGTATGGACGCTGCAGGGCGGTATCGACCAGCGCATCCCGCTGGGCGAAAGCGGCGACATCACGGTCAGCCTCAACACGCGGTACGAAAGCGGCAGCTATACCGGCATCGAACTTCTGCCTTCGCAGTACCAGTCGGGCTTCTTCACCTCTGGCGCGCAAGTCCGCTTCACCACGGCCGATGGGCGTTTCAACATTGCCGGCTTCGTCGACAATATCGAGGATAACGCGACGGTCGGCTTCTCCCAGCCGCATAACTTCGCCGGGGGGCAGCTGTTCGTCCGCCTTCAGGCACCGCGGACTTACGGCCTGCGCGCCGGTTATAAGTTCTGATTTCCGGTCGGGTGCGGCGGGGCCAGCCGCAGGGCCAGCCGTCGCCGCGCCCGACACATCTTTTCAAAGCGGGAGATCGCCCGATGAACGAACCCACTTATCTCGTCACCGGAGCGTCGGGCAACCTTGGCCGGCTGGTGGTGCAATCGCTGTTGCGGCGCGGTGCGAAGCGCGTGATCGCAACGACGCGATCACCGGCATCGCTTGCCGACCTTGCCGCCGCGGGGGTCGAGGTTCGCAAGGCCGACTTCGACGATGCCGAAGGGCTGGTCGAGGCATTTTCGGGCGCAACGCACATGCTGCTCATCAGCACCCAATCGGTGGGCGCGCGCGTCGAGCAGCATGCTGCGGCGCTGGATGCTGCCAAGGCGGCTGGGGTGGAGCATATCTTCTACACCTCGCACTCGTTCCCAGATACGTCGGTATCTGCCGTCGCGCCCGAACACGCCGCGATGGAGCGCCGCATCATCGCCAGCGGGATGACCTACACGATCCTGCGCAATTTCCTCTATTCCGAAAACGTGCTGCTGATGCTGGCGGGGCCGGTGCAGGCCGGCATCTGGCACAGTGCATCGCAGGGCGGTCGCAATGCCTTCCTGTCCCGCAGCGACTGCGCCGATGCCGATGCAGGCGCAATGCTTGCGGCGGACCGGCTGAAAAACACAGTGCTCGATATCACCGGCCCGCGCACATATTCCTATCCCGATATCGCCCGGATTGCCGGCGATGTGATGGCGCGCGAAATCATCACGGTCGACCTTTCGCCTGACGAGTTCCTCGTGCACCTTCTGGCAGCTGGCCTGCCGCGCAGCCATGCCGAAACGCTGGTCAGTTTCGACAAGGCCACCAGCCTGGGCGACGGAGACCTCGTCACGCCGGTGGCGGAGGAGCTTGCGGGCCACCCGCTCGAACTGCTGGAGGATTTCCTCGCGCGCGAATTGCCGCAGATGGACGGTACGCACACGCTTTCGGAACTGCTCGACAATCACATCGGGGGATGAACCTCGATTGCCTTGGAAACGGATGGTGTGTTTCGTCGGTCGATATAGTTGACCGGTGCGCGGGCACTCCGTAGTGGAGACGATATGGAGGGCAAAGAGACCGAACGGAAAGGCAAAGGGGGCGGGCGACCGCGTAGCGAGTCGACGCGCCGGTCGATCCTTTCCGCAACGATCACGCTGCTCCAGGACGAATCCCTGCAATCCATCACGGTAGAAGCGATCGCGCGCGAGGCGGGGGTCAGCAAGGCCACCATCTATCGCTGGTGGAGCTCGAAGACCGCGGTTGCCATCGATGCCTTCATCGAGAACCACCTCGTCAAGACGCCGATGCCTTACGACGTCCATCCGGCAGAGGCGCTGATCCGGCACTGGCGCTTGATGGCCGATCAGTATCGCGGCTTTCCGGGCCGGATCGTCGCGCAAATCCTGGCGGAAGGCCAGTCGGACCCTGAAATCATGCGGGAATTCCGCCAGCGCTTCCATTACGGTCGCCGCGCCGTGGTTCGCGAAGTGATCGAAAACCTGAAGGCGGTGCATCCCTTGCCCGAAGGGCTGGGCAGCGAACAGCTGATGGATATGTTCTACGCGCCGATCTACATGCGGCTGCTGTGGGGACATGCGCCGATCGACGATGAATTCATCCTCGAATATCCGCGTTCGGTGATGAGCCTTATCGGCATCCACCTGGACGAGAACGACAAGGTCGTCGCTTTCGCCTGACGGTCATCGCGCGGGCGCGATGGTCGCACGGCATTCGCCAAGTCCGATCGATCGGAAGCCGTTGCTGTTCGCAGTGCCGGTCAGAACCACTTCGTCTCCGTCCTCAAGGAACGTGCGGGTTTCGCCTCCCGGCAAGGTGATGGATCGCGTGCCGCCTCTACTCATTTCCATCAGGCTGCCGTATGCGTCATCCTCTGCGCCCGAAATCGTGCCCGAACCCAGCAAGTCGCCAGCAGCAAGATCGCAGCCGTTGACCGTGTGATGCGCCACCAACTGGGCGGGCGTCCAGTACAGGTTCGTCGCCTCGGTCCGGCCCAGCCGTACAGGTTCGATCCCGGCATCGCGCATCTTGCGGGTTCGCAGGCTGACATCGATCCGCAGCGCCAGCGCGCCCGCCTGTTGGTCGCCTTCGTCATTCAGGTAGGGCAGGGGTGAAGGGTCGCCATCGGGACGATGCGGCTGGGCCACGCGGAACGGGGCAAGTGCTTCGGCCGTGATCACCCAGGGCGAAACCGTGGTGCCGAAATTCTTGGCCAGAAACGGTCCCAGCGGCTGGTATTCCCACGCCTGTATGTCCCGCGCCGACCAGTCATTCAGCAGGCACAGGCCCGCGATGCGCGATGCGGCCCGACCGATGGGCACCGGATCTCCAAGCTCCGACTGCCCGCCGATCCAGAAACCGATTTCAACCTCGTAATCGAGCCGCCGGCTCTGTCCGACCGCCGGAACTCCGCTGTCCGGCGCGCGCAACTGGCCGGAGGGGCGACGCACTTCGCCGCCCGACACGCGGATGGACGAGGCGCGGCCGTGATAGCCGACCGGAATGTAGCGATAGTTGGGAAGCAGCGGATTGTCGGGGCGCAGCAGCGAACCGACGTTGCGGGCGTGGTGAATCCCGGCATAGAAATCGGTGTAGTCGCGCACCGCCAGCGGCAAGTGCATCGTGCACTGTGCGGCGGGGATCAATGCGGCCTGGCATTGCGCGACATGATCCTTGTCCGTCAGCAGGGCGAACACGGCATGGCGCAACTCCCGTCGTGCGGCGGGTTCGAGTGCGAACAGCGGGTTCAGCGTCCGCGCGCCATCGATTGCCGCCAACGCGGCATCGCCCTTGCCGCGCAGCAGCGGTGCAACGGCGCTGGGATCCAGCACGTGATCGCCGATTGCAATGCCGGTCCTCGGTGCCGTTCCCGCAGTCGAAAAGACCCCCAGCGGAAGGTTCTGCACGGGAAAATCGGCATGGGTGTCGGCACCCTCAACCCAACTGGAGGCAGCCGGATCGTGCGTGTGATCGATCATCGCGCGTTGCCCCTGAACCGCCCCTCGATACCGGCCCAGCAATCGTCATAGTCCGCTTGCAGTGCGGCGGCGCAGACCGGCGCAAGGCTGGCGGCGAAGTTGGCATGGGTTTCGAACATGAAGGCCATCGTGCCTTCCTGCTTGTGCGGAGCGAGCGCGGCTTCCTCCGCGCGGCGGGTGGTATCCTTGTCCGGGCCATGTGCGCTCATCCGGGGGTGGAGCGAAACGCCGCCCGGCGTGAAACCTTCGGCCTTTGCGTCATATACGCCCGTCACCAGCCCCATCAGCTCGTTCATCAGGTTGCGGTGATACCACGGCGGGCGGAAGGTATTTTCCGCGACCATCCAGCGCGGCGGGAAGATCACGAAATCGATGTTGGCCTGACCCCGCACCGGAGAAGGCGAAGTCAGGACCGTGTAGATCGAAGGATCGGGATGGTCGTAGCTGACCGTTCCGACCGCGTTGAAGCGGAACAGGTCGTACTTGTACGGCACGTTGTTGCCATGCCAGGCGACTACGTCCAGCGGAGAGTGGTCCAGCGTCGTCGTCCACAGCGCGCCCTGGAACTTGGCCACCAGTTCATGATCGCCGGTCGCTTCGTCATATGCGGCAACAGGCGTCAGGAAATCGCGCGGATTGGCAAGGCAGTTCGAACCGATCGGACCAAGATCGGGCAGGCGCAAGTCGGCGCCATGATTTTCGCAGATGTAGCCACGTACGGGGCCTGCCACCGGATCGATCGCGAACTTCATGCCGCGCGGAATGACGCAGATCTCCCCCGGCGATACGTCCAGCGTGCCACATTCGGTGCGGAACCGGGCTTGCCCTTCGTGCGGCACGAACAGCATTTCGCCATCCGCGCTGTAGAAGGATCGCTGCATCGGCCGGTCGGCGGCATAGCGCCAGGCCGAAATGCCGCAATCGGGCGCGTCGATCGTGCGGGCAATCGGGACGAGGCCGTCTATGAAGTCGCTTCCGGGCAGCAGCGGCATCGGGTCCCAGCGCATGCGATTGGGCGATGCCTTGGCATAGTCCGCGTCGACCCCTGCATGAGCCAAGGGGACAAAGGCCGACTGCGCGGCGGACGGACGGATGCGGTAGAACCACGTCCGGCGGACTTCGGTGCGGGGCATGGTGAATGCCGTGCCGGAGAACTGTTCGGCATAGAGCCCGAGCGGGACACGTTGGGGCGAGTTCTGGCCGATCGGCAGGGCGCCCGACACGGCTTCGGTCGCGAACTCGTTACCGAAACCGCTCATATACCCTTCGACGATTGCCGAATGCTGCATCTTGTCCTGAATGGTCATCGCAAATCCCTCGTCGGGCGCTCGTTCGGCGCGCATGCATACCTGGTCCATCGACCTGCGTAATTAGTAGACGAGACGGATCGAAATGTCCATCCCGTCGCACGTTTTCGCTCACCCCGCCACGACCGGAACCGCGCCGCGTTCTGTCGCAAAGGCGATCAGGGCGGCACCGAACAGACCGCCCGCTGCCACGCCCAGCCACGATTCGTAACTTCCCGTCGCGTCGAACAGCGCGCCCGCAGCCATGCCGCCGATCCCGGCGCCGAAAGCGTGCACTGCGAAGATGGAGCCGTAGACGCTGCTGAAGCCTTTAATCGGGAACCGCCGGCCCAGAAGGTATGCCAGCAGGTCGGTTTCGGTCCCTACACCAAAGCCGATCAGGGCCGCACCGGCGATGGCAAGGCCCGGACTGTCGATGCGTAGCATCAGTGCGCCCAGCGCTGCGAAAGTGAGAAGCAGAAACGTGACCCATCCCGCGTCCCAGCGATCCAGCAGAACGCCTGCGACAAGCCTTCCCCCGATGACGGACATGCCGAGTACGGAAGCGATCGCGCCGGCTTCGACGGCACTGACGCCGCGGTCGGTCAACATCGGTACCAGGTGCAGCGTCGTGCCCAGCACTGCGGTAGAGGAGAGGAAGATCAGCGCGCTAACCGAATAGAAGAAGCGGTTGTGCAGGATCTTTGCGAAGGGCAGCGGTTCGCGCGCGGTATGCGCACTGCGTTTGTCCGGCGCCTCGCGCAGCAGGAGCCACGCGATGCCGCTCAGCACGAGTGTCGCCATGGCCAGCGCGAGGTAGGCCGCGCGCCAGCCGTGCGTCGCAATGTAAGGGCCGAGCACCGGCGGCAGGACGATGGCACCTACGCCCGTACCCATCAGTGCAAGGCCGAGAGCCAGCCCGCGGTTGGCCACGAAATGGCGCACGACCACGCGATTGTAGCTCACTGAATTCGTGCCCGCCGATACGAGTGTCAGCAAAAGGGTGAAGCTGAGGAACGTCACCAGGTTGCTGGTGAACAGGCCAAGCATGGCGAACGTCGCGGCAAGCCCGAAGCTGGACAAGAGAGCGACCTTCGCTTCGCCGAACCGGTCTACCAGCCTGCCGGTAAAGGGGAGCGCGAAGACATTGCCGACCATGAAGGCAATCGCGACCAGCGATGCTTCCTGACGCGACCATCCGAATTGAGCCGAGAGCGGCTTGATGAACAGGCCCGCCGAATAGAAATAGAGCGAGGCGAAGCCGCCGCCAATGCCGACGAACGCGCCCAGCAGGTAACGCCAGCCAGCGCCGAATTCTCGGCGGAAATCCCGTGTGGCACCTGTCACCGACTGTCTTCCCCCTCCGGTTTGTCGAATCGATTGCCGGATCCGGCACCGTTCGCGGTTTCAGCGATATTAGGCGACGTATGGTTTCGTAACAAGGCGGAAGCGTCAGGACGCCATTTTGTTACTGAAAATACGCTTTAACGGCTGAAATGTGCACTGGACTACAGCTAAAATGTCCGTCTCATACCCTGTCTGACTTGCCATATTGCCATCATACCGATACTTAGCGGATCGAAAGTTTGGGCGAGCGCTGGATGCGGCCGGAAGGGGAGAGATGGCAGTGGCCGAGGTCGGCAAGTACGACATCGTGATCGTGGGGATGGGGCCGGTCGGCGCGACACTCGCGTGCCTTTGTTCGCGCGCCGGAATGAGCGTCGCGATCGTAGACCGCGAGCTCGCCATATTCGACAAGCCGCGGGCGATCGTGCTCGATCACGAAGCGCTTCGCGTGCTGCAGTTCTGCGGCATGGAGGCGGCGTTTTTCGACACTGTGACACCGCATACCGGAACCGATTTCATCGGCGTTGACGGGCAACTGATCAAGCTGTTCGATCCGAAGGCGCCGCCGTTCGAACTCGGCTGGGCGCCGAACGTGATGTTCATCCAGCCGGAACTGGAAGAGGCGCTGGCGCGGGCGATGGACCGGTGCCCGACGCTGACCGCGATGCGCGGCGTGAATATCGCCAGTGTGACACAGGACGCCGATGGGGCAACCGTGGCGGGTGTCGACCGCGACGGGAAGGAAGTCTCGTTCCGCGCCTCCTGGGTCATCGGGGCGGACGGTGCCAACAGCATGGTTCGCGAAGCCGCAGGCCTTGCGATGGAGGGGATGGACTTTGCCGAATGGTGGGTCGTTCTCGACGCGTGGCTGACGGGCGAGATCGACCTGCCGAAGAAGACAACCCAATATTGCCAGCCCGAAAGACCGGCGACTTACGTTGTCGGACCGCGCAATTTGCGGCGCTGGGAAATCAAGTTGCTGCCCGGTGAAGACCCGGCGAGCTATCGCGAAGAAGCGCGCGTCGGCGAACTCCTGTCGCAGTTTGCCGATATCGATGCCCTGTCGATCTGGCGCAGCGCGGTCTATCGCTTCAGCGCGGCGGTGGCCGATGGCTGGCGCAACGGTTGCCTGCTGATCGCGGGCGATGCGGCACACACCACCCCGCCGTTTCTTGCGCAGGGACTTTGCGCGGGGATGCGCGATGCGGGCAATCTGGCCTGGAAGCTGGCACAAGTCGTGCTGCGCGGCGCAGATCCCGCCTTGCTCGACACTTACGAGACCGAACGCAAGCCGCACGTTGCGCAGATCATCCGCCATGCCAAGGAATTCGGCCTGATCATCGGCGAACTCGATCCGGCAGCGGCTGCCGAACGGGACAGGGTTTTGGGCGAGCAGTTGCGCACGGGTGCGGCGCCGACGGAAAGGCAGGCGTTCGTGCCGCGCCTTGCAGGCGGCATGCTCGACAACCTTTCCGCAGCAGCGGGCGACCTGTTCGTGCAACCGCGGATCCGCGACGGCGATGGCGGCACCTCACTAATGGACGACATAGTTCCGCCCGAGTTCCTGATCGTCTCTCACGATCCGGCAATGCTCGAGCTTGGAACCGAACTGACGTCAGCCTGGGAAGCCATTGGCGGTGTGCGGCTGCTCGTCGGTGACGGCGCAGCCCCGCGCGGAGCCGGATCGCTGGCCGACGCGGAGGGGCTGATCCGGACATGGCTCGATCGCAATGACGCGACTGCCGCCATCGTGCGCCCCGACCGCTATGCCTATGGCGCGGCGAGCGCGCCTTCCGAAATAGGCCGCATGGTCCGTGACATCGTCGTCATCCACGGTCTTGCCGATAGTGCGCGGGCGGCATGACATCCATGGAGCAGGAACAGTGATGAATCTCGAAGGACGTGTCGCCATCGTCGTCGGCGGCAGCAGTGGCATCGGTGCCGCAACCGTACGCATGCTGGCGGACGGCGGGGCAACAGTCGCCATCGGCTACAACAGCGGAGTGGAACGGGCTGAAGCGCTACGCGCATCGCTGCCGGGCGAAGGCCATTCGGTCTTCCGGATCGCGGTCGACCAGCCGGACTCAGTGGTCGAGGCGGCCGGAGGCGTGCTGGCTGGGCATGGCCGCGCCGATATCCTCGTCAACTCCGCGGGCACCACCCGTCCGGTTCCGCATGCGGATCTCGACGGGTTGGACGATGCCCTGCTCGACGAGATCATGGCCAGCAACGTGCAGGGCCCTTTCGCCACGATCCGCGCCTTCGCCCCCGCATTGA
Organism: Novosphingobium endophyticum; assembly: GCF_014640675.1. Classification (GTDB taxonomy): domain Bacteria; phylum Pseudomonadota; class Alphaproteobacteria; order Sphingomonadales; family Sphingomonadaceae; genus Novosphingobium; species Novosphingobium endophyticum. The sequence goes on from NZ_BMHK01000011.1 coordinate 82,900, forward strand.
AAGCGAGCGGCGATGCGGTCATCGTCAACATATCCTCGATCTCTGGCTTCACCGGTAGCGGCAGCAACGTCGGTTATTGCGCTTCCAAGGGAGCACTGGACACGATGACCTTGTCGCTCGCCCGCGCTCTGGGCCCTGAAATCCGGGTACTTGCCGTTTCCCCCGGTGCCGTCGCCACCGATTTCGTCGCCGGACGCGACCGGACCGCGCTTGAGGCAATTGCGGCCAAGACACCGCTGAAGCGCGTCGTCGAGCCGGACGATGTGGCCCGCACCGTGATGGCCTGCATCACCCACCTTACGGCCACTACCGGTGCCCGCATCATCTGCGACGGCGGCCGCTTCCTGGTGTGAAAATGACACGTGGCGGGTAGCTGCAGGGTTTACGAAACGCATCGTATAGTTTAAGTGATGAGCAAATGCCCGAACCGGCGGTTTGAAGCCGCGTTCAGGGCGCAACGGACGAGGATGGATCACGATGGCAAATGACAGGCGCGTTCTCATTGTCGGTGGCGGAATCGGCGGCATGGTCGCCGCCGTCGCACTGCGCCGGCAGGGCAACGCGGTCCATGTGATCGAGGCGGCCCGGCGGGAGGACCAGCTCGGCACCGGCATCAACCTGCAGCACAACGCACTTGTTGCCTTGCAGGAGGCCGGACTGCTGGAGCAGTGCAAGGCCGAGGGTTTTCCGTGGGAGACGATTACCAATCGCAATGGCCTGACGGGCGAGATCATAAGCCGCGTCGACATGCCGTGGCCCAAGCGGCCCGGCGTTCCGGGCGCGATGGGCATCATGCGCACCACATTCGCGGAAATCCTCGCGCAGGAAGCGCTCTCGCTGGGCGTGGAAATCACCTACCAGACGAAAGTGGCGTCACTTGAACAGGACGGCACCGGCGTTACGGTCGAACTGACCAACGGGGTGCGCGACCGGGGCGATGTGGTCGTTTCCGCCGACGGTGCCTATTCGCAGATCCGCCGGATGGTTTTCGGCGACGAGCACAAGCTGGAATATGCCGGGCAGGGCGTCTGGCGGTTCACGGTGCCGCGGCCCAAGACGCTGGACGGGTTCACGATGTTCCGCAACCCCGACGGCAAGTCGACCGGCTTCCTGCCGCTCGCGCCCGACCTTGCCTATTACTTCCTGCTTGAATCGACGGCAGAGCCGCTTCGCGTTTCGGCCGACAAGGCGGCCGACATGCTGTCCGAGCGGCTGTCAGTTTTCGAAGTACCGGAAGTTCGGGATCTCCTGCCCTTGATGTACAAAGGCTGGCACGTCAGCTATCGCCCGTTCGATGTGTTGCTGATGCCCGCGCCCTGGCACAAGGGGCGTGTCGTGCTGCTGGGCGATGCCGCCCATTCGCTTACGCCGCAGCTGACGTCCGGTGGCGGCATGGCGATCGAGGATGCTGTCGTACTGGCGCAGGAGCTGCGCGACAACGACGATGTGGACGATGCGCTAAACGCCTACAGCGTGCGCCGGCAGGAACGGTGCGGGATCGTCTATCGCAACTCGCGCCGTATCTGCGATATCGAGAAAGAGGGAAGCAAGGACGGCGCCGAAGGTACGCGGATCATGGTCGACAGCTTCAAGCTGTTGGCGCAGGATTACTGATCGTGGGGGCAACGCCGGCAAGCCTGAACGTTATCTGGTTTCTGCCGCCGACGATCCAGACTGTGGCCGCCCACAAGGGATACCTCGACCGTGCCGGGCTGGAAGTCGTGGGCACGCAGACACAATCTTCCGACGAGCAGTTCGAGGCTTTGCGTGACGGCAAGGCCGATGCGGCCGTCACGGCGATGGACAATGTCATCATGTGGCGGCGACGGCCCGGTGGCGAGGATCTGCGCATCGTCGCCCAGATCGAAGCTGACACCGGCCTGACGCTGATGGCGCGTGCCGGTACGAAAGGCATCGCCGATCTTGCCGGATCGCGCCTGCTGGTCGATTCCGCTCAGAACGGGTTCGTCATCGCGTTACATGCCATTCTGGCCGATGCGGGAATCGACTACGCGGCTTGCGACGTGGTGGAAGCCGGCGGCGTAGTCGACCGGTTCGAGCGATTGGTGAGGGGGGATGGCGCGGCCACCCTGCTTGGCCCGCCTTTCGTGGAACGGGGCATCGACATGGGCATGGTCCGTCTGGCCGAGATTTGTGAGGCATTTCCCGGGTTTCCCGGCCAGGGCATCGTCGTGCGCGGCGATGTCGTTGCCAGCAAGGAAGAGGCGCTTGCCGACTGGCTTGGCGCGCTGGACCGGGCGCGGGCAGAGTGCCGTCGCGATCCGGCGGCAGCGACGAATTTGCTGGAGGCGAATGGACTGCCGGCCGCCATCGCCGCGCGAATGGCGGGGTTTGTCGCCGATACGCTCGAACCCTCTGCCAAGGGTATTGAAATCCTTTTCGAACAGCGCGGCAGGCTTGGCCTTCCGGGCGGAAGCGACGATCCCAACACGCTGCGGGACGACCGGTTGCTGCGCGCAGTCGCACAACGGTCTGCGGCAGCTTCTTAAGGCACGGAAGACCTGATCGATGACACGATACGCCCTGGCAACAATTTCGGTCGATGGCGGCGCCAAGACGGCGGCCATGGTTCTTGGCGACAAGGTCGCGACGCTGGACAGGCTGGTCGCGGCGCAAGGGAATACGGCGATCGCGCCGGGCACCACGCTTATGGCGTTGCTGGAAGACTGGGGCGGGCTGCTGCCTGAACTGGACGCAATCGCCGCCGGTGCCGAAGCGACGAACGGGATCGACTGGCATGCTGCCGATGCCGTGCACTATCACCCGCCTGCCGAACCGCGGCAAATTTTCTGCACGGGCGCGAACTATCGCACGCACGTCGTTCATCTCACCATCGACACCAATTCCGGGCCGCAAGGGCTGGAAGGTGACGAGCTTCGCGAGTGGGCCGAGAAGATGATGGACGACCGCCTGGCCAATGGCGATCCCTATGTCTTCACCAAGCCGTTTTCGAGCATTGCGGGGGCGAACGACACGCTCGTCCTGCCCAAGGTCACGACCAAGCCCGACTGGGAACTGGAACTGGCCGTCGTGATCGGCAAGGAAGCGTATCAGGTGTCGGTAGAGGACGCGATGGACTGCGTTGCCGGTTATGCGATGGTGAACGACGTCAGCGCCCGCGACCTGATCCCGCGCACCGATTACAAGCTGCTGGGTTCGGACTGGCTGCGCGGCAAGGGCATGATCGGGTTCCTGCCGTTCGGCCCCTACATCGTGCCTGCCGCGTTCATTCCCGATCCCTACGACCTCGGCATCCGGCTGAGCGTAGAGGGGCAACTGATGCAGAACGAAACGACGGGCGACATGATGTTCGATATCGCCCGGCAGATCGAATATATCACCCGCTATGCACGGCTGATGCCCGGCGACATCATCTGCACCGGATCGCCGGCCGGAAACGGCACCCACTACAACAGGTTCCTGCGGGATGGCGACCTGATGGTGGGCGAGATCGACGGGCTTGGCGCGCAGCGCATACGCTGCGTCGCGGAAGGAGCGTGATCGCTTGACCGACGCGCCCGACAACGAAACACGCCGCTTCATTGCCGATGCTGTGGCTGGCGGGAAAACGGGCGTGCCGCTGACCTGCAACGCCGCGTTCGAAACGATGGGTGCCATACTGGTCTCGGGAACGCCGGGCGACGTGCTGGTATCTTTCGAGGCGGGCGAGGGCACGGCCCAAGGCAACGGTGTCGTCAGCGGCGGCACGCTTGCCGCGTTCCTTGACAGCGCGATGGCGGTCGCTGTCCTTTCGGCACTGAAACCCGGGCAGACGTGCTCCACCATCTCGCTGAACGTCAACCTGATGCGCCCCGGCTTTGTCGGCACGCTTTACGTGAAGGCGAGCGTGGAACGGATGGGTCGCAGGGTCGCCTTTGCCCACGCGCGCCTGATGGACGGGGACGACAAGGTATTGGCGACGGCAACGTCGTCGCTGGCCGTCATCGCCACTGCCTGACGGCGAAACGTCAGGCAGTGGCGAAAAGCTGGTCGCGCACTGATCCGATATGGTCGCGCATCAGCTGCTGCGCCAGCGGGGCATTGCGACCGGCGATGGCATCGACGATCGCGCGGTGTTCCTCGTTGGTGGAAACGCGCGGCACCGGCGGTGCGTCGAAGACTTCCTCCAGCCGGTTTTCGATCCCGACGCGGATTGGCACGTGCAGCGATTCGTGCAGCATCAGGAGCAGGGCATTCTGCGTCGCCATGGCGATCAGGCGATGCAGGCGCGCATCGAGCCGCTTCCATTCCTGGAACGAGCCTGCGCGGACCATCGCGTCGAGCACTTCGTACATCGCCGCGATGTCGCGGTCGGTCGAATGGAGGGCCGCCTGTGCCGCCAATTGCGGTTCGAGGAGGAGCCGTGCGTCGAACAGGTCATCCGCGCTGACGGAAAGGGCGCGGGCGGCATCTTCACTGACTATGGGCCGCGAACCGGCGAAAGTGCCCTTTCCCACGTGGCGCCAGATCAGCCCGTCACGCTCCGCCCGCTTGAGCAGGGTGCGCAGGCGCGCCCGCGTCACGCCCACTGTTTCGGCGAGGCGCGCTTCGGGCGGCAGGCGCATAGTTCCCTCGCGCTCGTGGCTCTCGATGATGTGGCAAAGCCGGTCAAATGGCGCGTCAGCGATGGTCAACTCTGTCTCCTGCGGCGCAGGAATGCATTAATTACCAGATTGATGCAAATTAAAATGCAGATTGACTTCAGGCCATAAAACGATACGAAGGGTTCAGTAATGGTCGCGAATGCAAGCGACAGTCTTTGAGGATGACATTGGTGACTGCTGCACCCGACTGCCCTGTTTTCGTGTCCGCCGATGTCGTGCGTCGGGTGTTCGAATGGAAGGATGCCATCGCCGCGCTGCAGGCCGCATATGGTCACGCCTTCACCGAACAGGCCGCTCCGTCGCGCAGCATCGCCCAGTCGGAAGGGGCCTGGCTGCGTACGCTGCCGGCTGCGCCGCCGGGCGGTCGCTATTACGGCGCGAAGCTGATGGGCGCGGATATGAAGGCGGCTGATCCGTCGGTCGAATATGTTGTCGTACTGTTCGAACGGGCCACGAGCCGCATCGCGGGATTTGTCGATGCCAATCTGCTGACGGGTTTTCGCACGGCCGCCACATCCGGCGCCGCGCTGGACCGGCTCGCGCCGGAAGGGCCGGGCAGGCTGGCCTTGATCGGCAGCGGGCTGGAAGCGACCATGCACGTCCGCGCCTTCGCCAGCGTCCGGCCGTTGAGCGAAGTCACGATCTACAGCCCGACGCCCGAAAAGCGCGCCGCCTTTGCAGAAGCGGTGACCCGCGATCTGGGCGTACCGGCCCGCGCAGTGCAGTCGGGTGAGGAAGCAGTCGAGGGTGCCGATCTCGTCTTGTCGGCGGCACGCTCGCGCGGCGAAGTCCCGATCCTGTTCGGCGACTGGCTGAAGCCTGGTGCGACCATCGTTTCCATCGGCTCGACCGTCCCGTCGCAGCGCGAGATCGATGTGTCGGTGGCCGACCGCGCCGATTTCATCGTCTGCGACAACCTGCACGAAGTCGTTGACGAAACCGGCGACATGATCGCCGCGCTGGATGCGGGCATCGACGTGCGTTCCAAGTCCTTCTCGCTCAACCAGTTGCTGAGCGGCCAGATCGAGGCGCAGCGGCAGGCCGCGGCAATGCCGATGTACAAGTCGGTCGGCGGCGGCGTTCAGGATGTCGTCGTCGCGGAAATGATCCTCACCAAGGCGATCGAGCAGGGGCTGGCCCAGCCGCTGCCGATGACCTTCGACCCCAAGCATCTTTAAGTCAGGAACCGGCAATGGCCAGCTATACGAAATCCGAAGCACGCGCATGGGCGCGGGAGAAGTTGAACGGCGTCGCGCAAGTGACGATCCCGACTTTGACCAACGACTTCAAGCGTATCAACGAAAAGGCGATCCGCCACGACGTCGCCCTTGCCAAGGAGCACGGCTTCATCGGTTCGCTGGCCGTGTCCGAAGTGCCGATGTCGGAGGAAGAGCACGACATCTTCCAGAAGATCATGATCGACGAGGCGGGCAAGGACTTCATCGTCGTCCACCACGCGGTGTTCAACACGCTGGAAGACAACATCGAGATGGTGCAGCGGGCCGAGGCGAACGGCTGCGAACTCGTGCTGCTGGGCTATCCCCCGCACTTCTTTCCCAAGTCGATGGAAGACGTTTACGAATACACCAAGGCGTTCTGCGACGCGACGAACCTTGCCGTCATGCTGTTCCCGATCCCGATATGGGGCTTCACCCGGCTCGACCCGTCGGACATCTCGCTGTCGGTCCTGCGCCGGCTGGTCAATGAATGCCCGAACATCGTGGCGATCAAGGCCGAGGGCGGGCAGCCCTACGTGATGTCGCTGATCGAGGTGCACCGCGAATTCCATCAGGAAGTCGTGATCGCTTCCCCGCTGGAATACGAATACCTGACGATGGCGCAGCTGATCGACATCCCGTTCTGCGGCACGAACTACAGCGCGTTCTTCGGCCCGACGATCCCGCGCGCGCACAAGTTGATGCAGGAAGGCAAGTACGACGAGGTCACGAAGATCTTCTACAAGATCGACCCGATGCGTCGCGCCGTGGGCCAGATCGGCTTCGGCGGGCCGGGCCTCGCCAGTCGCCTGATGTGGAAATACCAGGCATGGCTGCAAGGCTACAACGGCGGGCCGATCCGTCATCCCACGATGCGCGTCTATGCCAAGGACATGGCCGTGCTGCGCAATGCCACCAGGGCGGCGGGGCTCAATCCCACGGAATCGCCTGACGAGGAATTCTTCATCGGTCGCAATCCGGCCTGATCCGGCGCGCAGACGTTCATTTTGAAAGAGGCAAATACCATGTCCCAGTCAGGACACCCTTCGGACCTCCTCGACGATCGTTCGCTCTGGAAGACAGCCGCGTACATCGATGGCGCATGGGTTGGTGAAACGCCGCATGGTACATACCAGCTGACCAATCCGGCCAATGGCGCCGTCATCGCCGAATTGCCGCGCTGTAAAGAGGCGGAAACCGACGCCGCGATTGAAGCGGCGGAGCGCGCTTTCCGCAGCTGGCGCCGCACGTCGGCCCAGCACCGCGCCGATATCCTGCGCCGCTGGTTCGACCTGACCATCCAGCACAAGGAAGACCTTGCCCGCCTGATCACGCTGGAAGAGGGCAAGCCCATCCGCGAGGCACGCGGCGAGATCGACTACGCCGCATCGTTCATGCGCTGGTTCAGCGAGGAAGCGACCCGCGTGCGCGGCGACGTCATACCGGCCAAGCTGCCCAGCCAGCGTATCGTCACGCTGCGCCAGCCGATCGGCGTTTGCGCCGCGATCACGCCGTGGAATTTCCCCGCCGCGATGATCACGCGCAAGGCCACACCCGCGTTGGCGGCAGGCTGCACGATGGTGGTAAAGCCGGCTGGCGAAACGCCGCTGACCGCGCTGGCGCTGGCCGAACTGGCCGAGCGGGCTGGCGTGCCGAAGGGCGTGTTCAGCGTCGTTACCGGCAACGATTCCCGCGCTATCGGTGGCCGCCTGACCGGCCACGATCTTGTGCGGAAAGTGACCTTCACCGGCTCGACCGGAGTGGGCCGTGTGCTGCTGGAACAGTCGGCGGCCACGATCAAGAAATGTTCGATGGAACTGGGCGGTAACGCGCCGGCGATCATCTTCGACGATGCCGATCTCGATGTGGCGATCGAAGGCGTGATGATGGCCAAGTTCCGCAACACCGGCCAGTCGTGCATCGGCGCCAACCGCATCTATGTGCAGGACGGCGTCTACGACGAGTTTGCCCGCCGCTTCACCGAACGGGTGCGCGCCATGAAGGTGGCCGATGGCATGGACGAGAAATCGGACATCGGGCCGCTGATCGGTCCGGGCGCGGTGGCAAAGGTCGAGGAACATATTGCCGACGCCGTGTCGAAGGGTGCGCGCGTGCTTTGCGGCGGCGAACGGTCCGAGCTTGGCGGGCAATTCTTCATGCCGACGGTTCTGGCCGATGTGCCGCAGGGCGCTTTCGTCGCTTGCGAGGAGACTTTCGGCCCGGTCGCGCCGCTGTTCCGATTTACCGATCAGGCGGAAGTCATCGAAATGGCCAACGACACCGAGTTCGGCCTTGGATCGTACCTCTTCACCCAGAACGCATCGCGCATCTGGGCAGTGGCAGAGCAGATCGAAGCCGGGCTTGTCGGCATCAATACCGGCTTCATTTCCAACGAGACCGCGCCGTTTGGCGGGATCAAGCAATCCGGCCTTGGGCGGGAGGGTTCGCATCTCGGCATCGATGAGTTCCTCGAAGCGAAATACCTCTGCTGGGCCGGCGTGGAAGATTACTGAAAGGGCGATCGCCCGGATATGGGAGACAGGACATGACCTTGCCGAAGGCAGAGGTGGTTCGCGCGGCGCGGCGGGCATCGTCGGGAATGGCCGATCGCGACACTCCGTTCATTTTCGACGAGTGGTACGTCGCCGCCTTTTCCGACGACGTCGGCCGCGCGCTGCTGCCCCGCAAGCTGCTTGGCAAGAATGTCCTCCTCTATCGCACGGCGGGGGGAGAGGTGGTTGCGCTGGACGACCGCTGCGCACACCGTTCCTATCCGCTGTCTGACGGCACGCTGGAAGGTGACACTGTCGTATGCGGCTATCACGGCTTTCGCTACGATGCGAAAGGGGACTGCATAGAAGTTCCCGCCATGGCCAAGTGTCCGCGCAGCATCGGCGTGAAGCGCTATGCGCTGGTCGAGCGGGGGCCGTTGCTGTGGGTCTGGATGGGCAACGCAGAGGCTGCCGATCCGGCGCTGATTCCGGATACTTCCTACCATACCAGCCCTGAATGGGCCTGTTCGAAGGAATATCTGCACCTGCCCGGAAATTACGTCAGCCTGCACGAAAACCTGCTGGACTTGACACACCTCAGCTACATCCACGCCAAGAGCTTCGGTTCGCCCGAATACGCGCGCGCGCCCTATACCACGGAGCTGGGATACGGGCGTTTCACAGTCCGGCGTGAAGTCATCCCCACAGTGCTGCCGCCGGTCTGGGCCGATCCGATGGGACTGACCGGCGTGACGACGGCTGCCCGCATCGCCGTCTCTGCCTTCGAATCCCCTGGACTGCACAGGGTCACGACGAGCTTCTATGATTCTGCCGTGCCCGAAGGCGAACGTGTCGTCGGCACGATTTGCACGTCGCACATTCCGACACCCGAAACCCGTACGTCCACGCACTACCACATCGTGCACGGGCGCAATTTCGCTCTGGACGACACGGTAGCAACGCAGGTGATGCACGACCGGTTGTTCACCGCGTTCCGCGAGGACGTGGACGCGCTGACGAAGGTGGAAGTGGTGCTGGAAGAAACCGCGCCGGAAGACTTCTACGAAATCTCCGTTCCTACCGACGGCCCGTCAGTGGCGATGCGCCGCTACCTGCTGCAACGCGCCGATGCGGAGGCTCAGGCGCGAGCGGAAAGTTAGCCGATCGCCACTGTCCGCGCGTTCACCATCATCGCGCGGGATTTAGCAGGGTCGGTAAAGCGCGGCTCGTCCGGCGCCATGTTCAGGCGGTAGTGATCGCTTGCGAATTCCGCCGCAAGGCTGGCGCCGCTATCGAACACGATATTGCCGATACCGTCGAACGGCGCGCTCGCTAACCCGCCAAAGACCCGACCGTCAGTGGCACAGGACGCCAGGTTGACCAGCCGTTCGCGCGTGCCCTGTCCGGCAAGGGCGAGACCGGCGTGGTGCACGCTCCAGTATTCGAAGAAATCCGCCATCGCCATACCCGCACGCCGCACGGGCAGGGTAAGGATGTTCACGGCTTCCGGAGTTGCGGGCATCCCGTTCCAGACCTGCCGCACCGGACCTGACACAACTTGCGGCGGTTCGGCCAGAAGCGACCGGCGCGGGCCGAGCCAGTCGGCGGTGAAAGTGGTCGACGCGAAGAATGCCGCCGCGTCACCGGCCCGCTCGAACTCGTATTCGTCCACTGCGTCGTAGGGAGCAGGCGGGGCATTCTCTATCGGGTTGTCCGCCGCGCAGGCCGCATTGTGGATGTGGCTGACGAGGCCATTGCCGGCAACGCCGGAACCCGCAGCGAGCCACCGGTCCGGGAACTCGTTCGGACCGATGGCATCACTACGGGTCAGGAAAAGCGCTACCTTGTAGCGGTCGCTCACGCAGGGACTGCTTCGGGAGCCTTGGCCGCTTCTGTCTTTTCCTCGGCGATCTTCCGGTCGATCAGGCGCCGGCCCAGCGTCAACCCGTTGTCGAAGTGGGTATAGGCCATCTGGTCCCCTTCGCTTTCGTCAACCACCAGCTGCTGCGCCTCGATCATCGTGCGGTCCTCGACGAACCCTGCCGAAACGCGCTCGGCGAGCGAGTTGGTCAGGTTCGCGTCGTCCAGCGCGAAGTTGTGGGCATAGACCCAGAAGTAGTGCGTATTGTGCTCGTCCGCAGGGGTGATCAGCTGGTTGGAGTGGAACACCATCGTTTCGGGCGCGAGCTTGCCTTCGGGTGCGCCGGTATTGGCAGGGGCACTGCCCGACGACATCGAGAAGTGATTGCTGAGCGTCGACAGGTGGTAGATGTTCCAGCGATCGACCGCTCCCTCGAACCGTTCGTGCCCTTCCAGGTATGGCGCGAAGCCGGGTTCGTTCAGATACCAGCGGGTCATCTTCACGCCCTTGTCGGTCTGCTCGACCTTGGGATTGATCTCTGCGATCGTGCGCGATCCGCCCAGCGAATTCTCGTGCACGAAGGAAAGGTGCGAGAAGTCGAGCAGGTTGTCGAGCACCAGCAGGTAGTTCGCCTTGAAGCTGGCGTAACGCGGCACGCAGGCCCATTCGGCGCTGTCGTTCTGATGGCAGTCGGGGATCAGGTCCGGATTGGCCTTGTCGGCATCGCCCATCCACACCCAGACCAGCTTGTGGCGCTCTATCGCGGGGAAGCTGCGGATGTCGGTATTGGGGCTGACGCCCTTGCGGCCCGGCTCTTCCACGCAGGTGCCTTCGCCGTCGAAGACGAGGCCGTGATACATGCAGCGGATGCAGTCGCCTTCGCGGCGGCCCAGCGACAGCGGGGCGAAACGGTGGCTGCAGCGATCGATGATCGCCGCGACGGAATCGTCGGCCTTGCGATAGAGGATCAGGCCCTTGCCCAAAATCTTGCGGGCGAGGAAATCGTCCTTGGTAAGTTCATGGGCCCATGCACTTGCGTACCAGGCGTTCTGAATGAACATGTCTTCTCTCCGTTTCATCTCGTTGCCCATGTTGTAACAACGGTGCGCGGAAGATTCGATACGCATCGTTCAAATATTTTGGCCATTTCCTGAAATCGGGTTAGGATGGCAGCATGGCACCTGCCCGAACGATCCCTGCCTACTCCCTGTTCGGCCAACCGGCGGGCCTGGTCGAACCGCGCTTCTGCCATGTGGAGCGGATCGGCGACCGCTGGAAGCTCCATGCCGGACTGGTGGAGCGCCACAGCCATCCGCACCTGCACCAGATGACGCTATGGATCGCAGGTAGCGGCGAATATTACGCGGACGAGGAAGTCAGCACGATCCGTGCCGGAACCTGCTGCTGGATGCCCGCCGGCGTGGTCCACGGCTTTGCGGTAGAGGCGGGGAGCGAATCCATCGTCCTTTCCATGTCGGACGACTTCGCGCGCGAACAGTTTGCTGGACTGTCGCAGTTCACGCCGTTTCATACGTGGCTAATCCAGAAGTTCGATGCCGAACAACACGGCTGGATCGGATCGCTGTTCGCGCGGATGGAACGCGAATACGGCTCCACCGGGCCCGGTCAGGTCCAGTCGATCGGTTCGCTGGCACGGCTCGTCATCGTCGACATGCTGCGCATGGCCGAAGACCATGCCGGCGGAACGGAGGAGAGGGGCGGCGAATCCTCTCTGCTGGTTCGCTTCATGTCGCTGGTCGAAATGCGGCTGGGCGCAAGGCCGGGCGTCGAGGCGCTGGCGGACGAGCTGGGCACGACGCCCTACCTTCTGAACCGTGCGTGCAAGGCGGGTCTGGGCATGCGGGCGTCCGACGTGGTCCGCGCACGGCACTTGCAGGAAGCAAAGCGTCTGCTGCTGTTCACGGTGCTGGACGTGGGCGAGATCGGGGCCCTTGTCGGCTATCCCGATCCGGCCCACTTCGCGCGCACGTTCCGGACTGCCACGGGCCAGACGCCGCGCCAGTGGCGCGACGACCGGATGCGCGCGATCGACGAAGCGTCAGCGCGCGACAGAGGCGAGTAGCGTTGCCGCGCCCTTTGTCAGAAGGCCGATATCCGTTCCGATGGAGATGAAGGCGAAACCTTCCTCTACCCGGCGCTGCGCATCTTCGGGCGACAGACCGAAAATGCCGGCCGGCTTCCCCGCGGCGGCAATCCTCTCCCGCGCATGGGTGATCGCGGCCTGGACTTCGGGATGGCCCGGATTGCCAAGATGGCCAAGCGATGCCGAAAGATCCGCCGGGCCGATGAACAGGGCGTCCACGCCGTCAACGGCGGCGATCGCGTCGATATCTTCCAGCGCAGCGCGGCTCTCGATCTGGACGATCAGGGTGAGCCGGCTGTCCAGTTCCCTGAGGTATGCAGGGTCCGCGCCAAAGCCGGTGGCCCGGGCGGTGGCGCTGGCGACGCCGCGAATGCCGACGGGCGGGTAGCGGCTGGCCGCCACGGCGTCGCGGGCCTGCTGCGCGCTGTCCAGCATCGGGATCAGCAGCGTCGTGAACCCGATGTCGAGATACTGCTTGATCGCGACGGGGTCCGCCAGCGGCACGCGGGCGATGGCATCGATGGGGAAGGGGGCCGTTGCCTGCAACTGGGCCAGCAGCGTCTGCGCCGTATTGGGCGCGTGTTCGCCATCGAACATCAGCCAGTCGAACCCGGCACGGGCGCAGATTTCGGCCGTGTAGTTGTTGGCCAGCGCCTGCCACAGTCCGAACAGCGGCTTGCCGGCAGCAAGGCGATCCTTGAACGCGGTCATACGAAGCGCACCGAGATCGAGCCGAGCGGACCGTAATCGGCGTGGAACGTGTCACCGGCGCTGGCGAAGACCGGCGCGGTAAAGCTGCCGCCCAGCACGATCTGTCCCGGCTCCAGCCGTTCGCCATAGGGCGCAAGCTTGTTGGCCAGCCATGCGATGCCCATTGCTGGATGGTTCAGCACGGCGGCGGCAACGCCCGATTCCTCGACAACGCCGTTCTTGTGCAGCAAGGCCGAGACCCAGCGCAAGTCGACCGCATCGGGCTGCACCGGCATACCGCCCAGTACAATGCCGGCATTGGCGGCGTTGTCCGAAATGGTATCGAACACCTTGCGGGTCGTGCCGGTGGGCTTGTCGATCCGCTCGATCCGAGCGTCGATGATTTCCAGCGCGGGGGTGACGTACTCTGTCGCGCGCAGGGCATCGTAGATCGTGCAGTCCGGCCCCTTCAGCGGTTCTTTCAGGATAAAGGCCAGCTCCACCTCGACCCGCGGCTCGATGAAGCGCGAGATTGGAATGTCCTGCCCGTTGGGGAACAGCATATCGTCGAGCAGGGTGCCGAAATCAGGCTCGGTTACGTTGGACGAACGCTGCATGGCCCGGCTGGTCAGCCCGATTTTGTGGCCGATGACTTTCCGCCCGCCCGCGATCTTGTTGGCAACCCATGCGCGGCTGACCAGATAGCCGTCCTCCAGCGTCATGGATGGATGTTCGAGGCTGAACTGCCCGACTTGCGTGCGGGTGCGTTCCGCCTCGTCAAGCCGACCGGCCAGTTGCTCGATGATGTCAGGTGCCAGCGCCATCCGCGTTCAGCCTTTCAAACGCTTGTGTATCGAGTTCTTCTTCCAGCCGTCCACTTCGCTCACGTAAAGCGAAAACGCGAAAGGGCGCGTTTCGAACAGGTCGGCAAGGAAGTCGGTGATGCGCGACGACAGGGCATCGAAATAGGCTTTGCGAAACTCTGCGCTGCGCCCGACGCCCATCTTGATGTCGATATTGACGAAAGCATCGTCGGCGCAAGTGTCGTCGGCGATGACATAGTCGTCGGCGCGATAGGCGCGAACACGGATGCCGCCAATCGGGAAGACACCGTCGGAACGGTTCGCCATGTCGTCGGCGATGAGATTCATCAGCCCCTTCAGGTCGAGAACGCCTTCAAGGTTGGCGCTCCATTCGATAATCGCGTGCGCCATCAGGCGATCTCTATCCGGCCGACCGTGCAACCCACGGCGAAGATCGGAATGGGGGCGAAGAACTGGACGTCGCCCTTGCCGCCTCCGGCAGCGGCAGCGGTGATGAAAGTGCGGATTTCGAAGCCGCCTTGCCCTGCGTCGCGATAGGTTTCGGCATCGGTGTACGAAAGCATCGCGGCCCTGTCGTTGGCTTCCCAGCGAGTGATGAATTCGCGGTCCCATGCCTCGTTGATCTTGCCGCTGTCGGGCGTTGCCGGCCAGTGCGAGATGCCGCCGGTGCAGACCAATGCGATCCGTTCGGGTACGCTGTCGGCCGCCCGGCGGATCGCTTCGCCGAACGTCCACGCGCGGTGAAGCGGGGTCAGCGGCGGCCCCTGGCAATTGATGTTGACGGGGATGATCGTCAGCTCGTTGTTCGGGTCGAGGAAGTGCAGCGGCACCGAAATGCCGTGGTCGAACTGCCATTCCTCGGCATAGGCGACGTCGACGGTTTCCAGCATTTCGGCCACGAGCCGCCGCCCCAGATCCGGATTGCCTTTGGCGGTTCGCAGAGGAACCTTGAGCCAGTCCGGGTCCTCGATCGGGCCGGTGTAGCTTTCGCCCATCCCGACCGCATAGGCGGGCATGTTGTTCATGAAGAAGTTGGCAAAGTGTTCGGCTGCGACGATCATCAGTGCGTCGGGCTTCGTCGCCATGATTTCCTGACGCTGGTTTTCCAGCGCCGCATAGAACGGATCGCGCAAGGCCGGATCGGCCATTTCCGCGCGGGAAGTGATGCCGGGCGCGTGGCTGCACACGCCGCAATACACAAGGCTCATACCCCTGCTACCCTTTCGTTGAACTGTGTGGTCATCGCATAAAGCCCGGCGCGGACCGGGCCGTATTTCTCGACCCCCTCGCGCATGAGCCGGATGTAATCGGCCCACGCGATGCCGCACAGCGCGGCGAAATGCATCAGGATCTGGCCGTTTACGCCCAGCACGTAGAGCAGCCCGATATCGTGTTCGAGCAGAGCGGTCCGTTCCTCGTCCGTCAGGTCGTAGCCTTCGAGCAGCGAGGCGGGCTCTGCCTGCCACAACCGCTTGGCCGCATCGTCGCGGTTGAGGACGTAGAGGACCTTGGAAAGCTGATAGAGGCTCATGCCGGAACCAGATGGTTGACCAGGCGGCCAACCCCTTCGATTTCGCAGAAGACGGTGTCGCCCGCAGCGCAGAAATGGACGCCCTGCGGCGTGCCGGTCAGGATCATGTCGCCCGGCATCAGTGTGGTTACCAATGAAAGATACGACACGAGACCCGCGACGCTGAGGATCATGTCGGCGGTGCTGCCGTCCTGCACCACGTCGCCGTTGACCGAAGTCGTCAGGCGCAGCGCCTGCGGATCGGCCACGTGGCTGGCATCGACGATCCAGGGCCCGATCGGCGTCGTGGCATCGCGGTTCTTCACCCGGGCATTCGGGCGGTAGTAGTTTTCCAGATACTCGCGGATCGCGTAGTCGTTGGCGACCGTGTAGCCGCTCACGTAGCCAAGTGCGTCCGCCTCTGCCACGTTGCGGGCGGGTTTGCCGATCACGGCGACCAGTTCGCATTCGGGATGCATCTGGTTGCCGTCAGCGGGGCGGGGCGTGTCGCCATCGTGTCCGACGAAGCAGTTGTCGCCCTTCATGAAGACCAGCGGGGTCGCCAGTTTGGGCGCAAAGCCCAGTTCCTTGTTGTGGTCGGCGTAGTTCAGCCCCAGCGCATAGACCGCTGCACCCCGCTGCACGGGCGGAAGCCAGTGCGCATCGGAGGCAGCGATAACCTGTCCGTTCGGCAGGCGCAGCCCGCTGTCGCCATCGACCACTTCGGCCCAGACATCACACCCGCGATGAAAGATCCTCGCCCGCTTCATGCCGCGATCTCCCGCATTGCGACTTCGAGTGGCGGGATACCATCTGCCTCTACCCGCAGAATTGCGCCACCTGTGACCGTCGGTGCATCGCCGGGCAGTCCGACAAGCAGGACGTCGCCAGCCTTCAGTGTCATGAACGCGCCGAGATCGGCGATCAGCGTTGCAACTGGGCGAACCAACCGGTCCAGCGACCATTCGTGGATGCAGGTGCCGTCCGCGAGAAGTCGGATCGAAGGTGGTACACGGAGGTCAGTGAAGCCGCCCAGCGCAAGCCGGTCGTCCGCATTCTTCTGCGCCACAGCCGGTCGATAGTAGCTATCTGAAGTGACCGATAGATCGAGCGCCAAGGCAACGGCGCCGATGCAGTTGTTCGCTTCATCGGCCGAAACGCCCCTCGTGTCGCGGGCGATCAGTACTGCCAGCGTGGTGGCGGCAGTCAGCCCGCCATCGGGTACGGCGACCGGCCCGTGCGCAATGCTAGCCAGCGGCTTCATGTACACGACAGGGGCGACCGGCGGCTTTGCGTAGGGTTTATCGTCGAACTGGGCGGCAAGCGCCTCTCGCTCCGGCGCGTCGTTCAGAACGACGCCATAGATATTGCCCGCGATAGTCACGAGGCACTCTCCAAATTGTTTATCACGTTAAGTTTGAGTCGGCGCGAATTGTATGGCAAGGCAGAGCCATGGTCGAACCTTCTGTCCTGCCGCCCTATCCGCAATCCCTGGCCGGAAGGCTGCTTGCCGCGAGAGAGGCCGTAATGGCGCCCATTCGCCCCATCCTCCGCGCTGCGGGGATGACCGACCAGCAATGGCGCGTCGTCCGGGTGCTGTCCGAAGCGGACGGCCCGCTCGATGCCAGCACCGTGGCCGAAGCGGCGCTGCTTCACGCACCCAGTGTGACGCGCGTGGTTCGCGAACTGGAGGATCGCGGGCTGCTTAGCCGCGCGGCCGATCCGGCCGATCGTCGCAGGTCCGTGATCGCGATCTCCGAGGCTGGCGAAGCACTCGTTCGCGACACTGCCGCGCAGACCTCGATCATGCTGTCCCGCTATGGCGAAGCCTTCGGCAAGGAGCGGCTGGCGAGATTCATCGCCGAAGCCGCCGCCTTGTCCGAAGCTCTCTCCGCATTCGCGCCAAGCGATGTTGCATCGTCCCGCGAAGGGGTCTGATACCGCGAGGATCGGCGCGAGCGTCACGTCTCAGGCACCCAGCCGCTGGATCTTGTGCGTGCCCTTGGCCAGCGCCACGTTCTTCGTCTCCATGTAGAAGTCGAAGCTCCAGTCGCCGCCATCGCGGCCGATGCCGCTGGATTTCGTTCCGCCGAACGGGGTGGGCAGATGGCGCACGTTCTCGCTGTTGACCCAGACCATGCCGACATCCATCGCTTCCGACACGCGCAGTGCCCTGCCGACATCGCTGGTCCACAGGTAACCGGCGAGGCCGTATTCGACATCGTTCGCCTTGGCGATGGCGTCTGCTTCATCGTCGAACGGGATCGCGGTAAGGACGGGGCCGAAGATTTCTTCCTGCGCCACGCGCATCGTCTGTTCGGCGCCGGTGAACAGGGTAGGCTGGAAATAGAAGCCGTCACCTTCGACCGGAGCGCCGCCCGCAGCGATGGTCGCGCCCTGACTGGTCGCGATTTCCATGTAGCTGCTGACCTTGGCAAGGTGGCGGGGGTGGATCAGCGGGCCGACTTCGGTCGCCTTGTCGAAAGGATCGCCGACCTTCAGGTTCTTTGCACGTTCGGCCACTTTCGCGGTGAAGCTGTCATAGATCGAACGCTGGACCAGCAGCCGCGAGGAAGAGGTGCAGCGCTGGCCGTTCAGCGAATAGATCATGAACACGGCGGCATCGACCGCCCGTTCGATATCGGCATCGTCGAACACGACGACAGGGTTCTTGCCGCCCAGTTCGAAGTGGACGCGCTTCAGCGTTGTCGCACCCTGCCGCATGATGGCCGAACCGGTTGAAGACTCCCCGACGAAGGCGATGGCCTTGATGTCGGGATGTTCGGTCAGCCGCTTGCCCGTCGTTTCGCCAAGGCCGTTGACCGCGTTGAACACGCCATCGGGAAGGCCGGCTTCGTGCGCGATCTCGACCAGCAGGCGCGCGGAATAAGGCGACCATTCGGCAGGCTTGTGAACGACGGTGCAACCGGCGGCAAGGGCGGGTGCAATCTTCCAAGTCGACAGCATGAACGGCGTGTTCCACGGCGTGATGACCGCAACCGGACCGATCGCCTTGCGCGAGGTATAGTTCAGGTGCTCTGCGCTCGGCAGGGCAAGGCCGTCTGCCGCTGAAGGCGCGCGGTCGGCGAAGAAGCGGAAGTTCTCCGCCCCGCGCAGCGCGGCCTTCGACATGAAGCGCCATGCCTGTCCGGAATCGAGGCATTCGACTGCGGCGATCTCGTCCGCGCGGGCAACGATGAGGTCGGCGACCTTGTTCAGGATCTTGCGCCGCGTTTCGGGCGGCGTTGCGGACCATTCGGGGAAGGCGCGATGGGCGGCGGCGACTGCGTCGTCCACCTCGTCCGCAGTCGCGTCGCGCGCCTGGCTGATGACATTGCCGGTCGACGGGTCGTACACATCGAAAGCGGTGCCCGCGCCGTCGCGCGGTTTCCCGTCGATGAAGTGGGACAACATGCCGTCGCCATACTGGGCGGCCATCGCCTGCACGGACTTGAGCGCAGTTTCACGCATCGGATCTATCTCTCCGGCTAATCGGCCCGGGATGCGGCGGAATGTCTGCTGCGCCCGACGGGCCTTCGATTCGTCTCGGTCACCTCAATGACTTAACATGATAACTATTGCAAGATAGTTATTGTGTTAACTAAATTGCCTTCCTCTCGTCTCAGTGCTGGGAAACGGCCCCGATGTGATCAGCCATGTCGCGTGCCTCGAACCCGTGCGTCGTGGATTCCGGATCGAGCGGCAGCATCGTCGCGTCCCATGCCTGCCAGGCCGCTTCGAGCTCGGCATAGATCGCCGGTTCGCGCAGCTTGTGGTTCGCCCGCTCCAGCGGGTCGGCGATGACGTCGAACAGGAAGGTGTTGTCGGCGATCCGCAGGTATTTCCAGCGCCCGCGCCGCATCGCCTGCTGTCCGTGGTTCTTGTAACGCCAGAACAGGTCACGCTGCGGCAGGTCGCCGCCCTGCAGGGCGGGGCGGATGTCCAGCCCGTCGCTTGGAAAGGCCGCGTCCTGATTGCCGCCGCCCGCCGCCACGAAAGTCGGCAGCCAGTCCATCGACATGATCGGCGCGTCGCTTTTCGTTCCGGGCTGCGTCAAACCCGGCCAGACGACGATCGCGGGAATGCGCAATCCCCCTTCGAGCAGCTCGCCCTTCTTGCCGGAGAATGGCCAGGTATCGGAATAGCGCTCTCCGCCATTGTCGCTGGTGAACACGATCACGGTATTGTCGTCGATGCCCAGCTTGCGCACTGCATCGACGATCCGGCCTACCTGATAATCCAGCCGGGTCACCATTTCCGCATAAGTGGCCAGCGAACCACCATCCCAGTCCATCATCGCGAACATGCCGGGCAAGGCGTTCAGGCGGTCGGATTCGGCCTTGTCATCCGGCCCTTCCCACGGCCAGTGCGGCGCGGTGAAGTGCAGGCTCATGAACCATGGCTGGTCTCTTTTCGACTGTTCCGAGATCGTTTCGATCGCGCGGTCGGCCAGCAGGTCGGTGAGGTAGCCGGTTTCCTCGATCAGGGTTTCACCGTCCCACAAGTCGGGCATGTGCGCGAAATCGTGCGTGAAATAATCGACGCCGCCGTTGCGGATGCCCCAGAACTCGTCATAGCCGCTCTTCAGCGGGCCGTAATCCGGCAGCTGACCCATGTGCCATTTGCCGTTCAGGCTGGTGTGGTAACCGGCCTTGCGCAGCAGGGAGGCAACGGTCGGATGTTCGGGCGGCAGGCCGATCTTGCGCAGCGCAAGCGGTTCTTCCAGTCCGACCGGAAGGCGGTACTGGTACCGCCCGGTGATCAGCCCCACCCGCGTCGCGGTGCACACCGCGCTGTTGGCATAGGCGCTGGTAAAGGACATGCCCCGATCGGCCAATGCATCGATGTGCGGCGTGCGATAGTCGCGGCGGCCGTAGCAGGACAAGTCGGCATAGCCGAGGTCGTCGGCCATGATGAACAGGAAATTGGGCTGCTTGCGGCCCGATCCGGCGTGCAGGGGCGAAGTGGCGGCGATCCCTGTCGCGGCCAATCCTGCCAGAACGGTGCGGCGGTCGATGCTGTTGGTCTTGTTCATATTGTTGCCTCCCGGGGGGCTTTGCGTTTTCAGTCGGGCCGGGCCGGAATGGCGGGTTCCGGCTCATGGCTCAGGTACGCGCCCAGCGCGGCGAGTTCGTCGTCGGATATTTCGGTCTTGCGGAACGGCGGCATGACCATGATCCCGTTGCGCACGAAATAGGCGACGATTTCGGGCGTCAGATCGTCCCGCTCCTCCAGCGCAGCGGGTATTTCGCCGTTGTATTTCTGGGCCAGCGATGCGGTGCCGGGGTAGCGCGGGCCGGCGGCATGGCACGGGGCGCACCACTTGTCGAAGACCTGCTCCCCCGGTGATGCGGGGGCAAGTTCGGCAGTCTCGCCATCTCCCCCAACTTGCGAGGTATCGGCATCGTCGCGCTGCGAACATGCGGCAAGGGCCAGCGAAGCGGCGACCAGCGACAGGAGCGCGCGGATCATGATTGCTTCCGCAAGTGGCGCGGCCAGATGCCGTAGCGGCCGGGCGAAAGGATGCCCTTGGGGTCGATCGCGTCCTTCACCGTTTCGTGGAAGCGAAGCAGCGCGCCGTCGTTGAAATCGTAGATGCCCATGACCTGATCCTGGAAAAGCGGGGCCGTGCGATATTCGCCCCAGCCATGTTCGGCGCCGATGTCGATCAGTGCGCGGAAGGCCTTGATGAACTGCTCGTTCATGGCCTGATGCTCCACCACGGGCATGCCGAAGATCATCAGGAACGTCCGTTCGTGGAACCCGGCGGGCATGGCGAATGGGCGCAGGCCAAGGATCGGCATGTCCTTCAGCACCGGATTGCTGCGCGATGCCTCATCAAACACGCGGTTCGCCTCAAGGATCGCGTCGGCAGTTTGCGGCACGACTGCGGAGAAGAACAGATGGCCCGTCATCTGCACCGGATTGCCCGGCGTGCGTGCGCCAAGGGCAAAGAACTCAAGGTTCGGGATACCCATGTCCTGCGCCCAGACGGTGCTTTCGGCAGCCGCCTTTTTGAAGTCCGTGATCAGGGGGCCGGTTTCGAAGCCCACGCCCTTGATCCGCGATTTCGCCCGCGCCTGTATCGCTTCCCACTTCGCCTTTACGACGTTCTCGGGGCCGTACATGCTGAGGTATAGCTTCCAATACGGCAGGTCGTTGTCGATGCCGTATCGCTCAAGCTCCGGCGAGTATCCGACCTTGGCCTCTCCGATCAGTTTCATCTGTTCTGGCGCCAATTGCGGCGGGCCGTTGTAGAAGATGTCGACCAGCGCCTTGGTATCGCCGGGCGAGCCGAGCAGCGGGCTGCCAAGCTGGGGCGCACCATCGCACAGGCCGCTGTTCTCGGCCCATTTCAGAAGTTCGACCATCTCGTGCAGGTCGTCGTACCGGGTGGCCGTGACTTCGACTTTCAGCATCGCCTCCGGCTCCGGCATCAGCCAGAAGCCCATCTTGGTGACGATGCCGAAATTGGACTGCGAAAACAGGCCGTCGATCACCGGGCCGTAGCCCAGCTTGAACTGCGCCCATGTCTTCGCATCGGGCAGGGCACCCATGCCGGTGCGCATCACTTCGCCATTGGCCAGCACGACTTCCATGCCGCAATGCGCATCGAAGTGGTTGCGGAAACGCGATGCGGTGTGCCCGACGCCATGATCCAGCGCATTGCCGATGGGGCTTCCCCAGCCGGGATCGGGGCAGTCGATCCAGACTTTCAGCCCCTTTTCCTGAATGTAGTTGTACAGGTCGAAGTAGCTGACGCCCGGTTCGACGATGGCGTAGTGATTGCTTTCGCTAACCTCGATGATGCGGTTCATCCGCTTCAGGTCGAGCACCACGCATCCCGAGTAATTGGGCGCCGACCCGCCGTAACCGAGGTTGCGACCGGTGGAGATGGTGTAGAGCGGTATCGAATGTTCGTTGGCGATGCGCACGATCGCCTGCACTTCCTCTACCGATCGGGGCGCGACCGCGGCCGATGCGGTGCGTTCGTCCTCTTCGCCGCGCAAGGGGGAATAGGCGTCGCGATAGAGGTCGAGATCCTCGTCGCTGGTAAAGACCCATTCCTCGCCCACGACGCCGGCAAAGGCCGCAATGGCAGTGGCAAAGACCGATGGCGAAATTCCGGTTGGTGTACGCATGGTTTCAGACAATCATCCAGGAAACGAGCCGGGCCCGGGCTTGCTGGTGATCGGCGGCAGAGCCGAGGCGACAGGTCTTGAATTCGCGGCGCTGGTTGGCGAGGCAGCCGTTTACTGCCTGCGCCATCCTCTCCGGCCAGTGGGCGCTGGCCATGGCCCCGTCCATCAGGGCTGCGTGGCTGCTGGCCGGCACATCGACGATGTGGCCAATAGGCAGGCCATTGCCGGCAATTTCATGGGTGCCCAGAATGCGCGGTTTGCGGAACTGGCCGATGGCCTGCTGCGACAGCCCGTCCCAGACAGCGCGAGTGGTCAGGCCCACTGCCGCACCGCTCGATTTGCGCCAAAGCGGGGTGAGGTGCTCCAGCCAGATGGTCGTCAGTCCGTCCTGCACGTCCAGAACTTGCGCGCCGTTGGCGGACAGGCTGGCTGCGAACCGGCGACTTTCGGCGATCCGGCCGTTGGTGATGATGACGTGGATCGGGCCGGAAGGTTCGATAGTTCCGCCACGCAGGATCGGTGAAACCATCGCCGCCGCACCAAGCGCCACACCGGCACCGATCAAGGCCCTGCGATCAAGCATCAGGCCCCGGTCCGGCTGGCATTGAATGCCGCTGTCGGCTGCTGGTTTCATTGGTCCCACTCCATATGCCTGCGCGGTCTTTCTGCCGGCGCTCGGCGTGACAGGATCTATCCAATTCCTGAACTAATTTCAATACGCAAAGTATCGTTAATATTACGCTGTCCGGATCAGCTGTGCCAGAACGTCGATAGTTCAATGCCCTGGCCCACGGGCAGGAGCGTGCTGAGGACGCCCGGAATGGCGCGCACCGCGGTCTGGTATCGCGCGGCATCTGCGCGCACCATTTCGGGAAACAGCATGTTGTCGGCTGCGATAACGCCGCCGTCCGCCATCTTGGGGGCGAGCAGGTCGAGGCTGGGAAGGTAAAGTTCCTTCCAGATGTCGACGAGTACGAAGTCGAACGGGCCGGTCATTCCCGACAGCAGTTCGAGAGCGTCGCCGCAAAGCCATTCGACGTGATCGGCCAACCCTGCCTGCGCCAGTTGCGCGCGCGCATATTCCTGTTTGTCGGCAGACAGTTCGAGGGTGAAGACTTTCCCGCCGGTAATCCGCGCCGCATCGGCAAGGAACAGCGTGGAATAGCCGTAGGAAGTGCCAAGTTCGACGATCATTCGCGATCCCAGCCCGACGATCATCGCATGCAGTATCCGCGCAACGTCTTGTCCGACGTGCAGCAGATAATTGTCGCGCACCGCCAGCGCGGTGCGCGGGTCGCCGGCGTGCTGCATTTCTTCCTCGCGCGCGGCACGTTCCTCATAACGGGCAAGGACGGTTTCGAAGGCGGCGTTCATGGCTCAGGCGCCCAACCGGGCACAGAGCTGGTTCACGACCTTGTCCAGCATGGCCTTGTTCGCATCTGATTTGAGTTCGCCGTTGGCATAGAAAGCCTCGTAGGCGGCAGCGATATGCGCCATCGCCGGAATGACGGTGGCGCCAAGGCCGATGCCCAGCTTTTGCCGTAGTGCCATCAAGGCGCGATAACCGCCGATCGGGCTGGGCGATGCTGCGCACACGGCATAGAGGGGTCGTCCAAAGACTTCATCCATCCCGCCTTCGTAGTGCCGCACCCGCGACAGCCAGTCGAGAGCGTTGAGCAGCAGCGGTGAGGGGAAGGAGTTGTATTCCGGCGTGATCAGCAGGATTCCGTCGTGTGCGGCGAACTTTGCGTGAAGTTCGGCAACCGCCGACGGCATCTCGCCGCTCGAGTTGCCGCCATCCACGAAATCCATCGGATAGTCGGCAAGGTTGACCAGTGTTGCCGCGCCGCCGCATGCTTCGATGCTGCGCACCGCGGCGTTGGCGAGTAGCGAGTTAAAAGAGCCTTCGC
The DNA here is from genome assembly GCF_014640675.1 of Novosphingobium endophyticum. GTDB lineage: Bacteria > Pseudomonadota > Alphaproteobacteria > Sphingomonadales > Sphingomonadaceae > Novosphingobium > Novosphingobium endophyticum. The sequence goes on from NZ_BMHK01000011.1 coordinate 107,275, forward strand.
GAGTGGAGCCGGGCATTACGAGAATTTTGGGGTTGGCCATGGTGTCGTCTCTCCCGATGGATCATGCTTTCCTTGATGATAAATACGATACGATGCGTATTTCATTGATGCAAGAGATACTCTATAACCGGTACTCGAATTCGTCGACGCGGCGCTTTTGCGTCAACGGCGCTCGTTGAAAGGCACCTTTACGATACGTTGCGTATGGGTTATAGCGTATGACGCAGAGACGATGCGAATACGAGGCATGACAGAATGAATATCACCGGTCCCGAAAGCCTGCTTATGGGTGTCGACGATCTCGCCGAGTCCCGGCGGTTCCTCAACCTCTATGGTCTCAAGGAACTCGATCACGGAGCCAAGGGCGCTTCGTTCGAGGCTCTGGATGGCAGCGGGGTGGAGCTGCGCCTGCTGGACGATCCTGTGCTCCCCGCCGCCAACGTGCGCGGGCCGACGCTGCGGGCATCGATCTGGGGTGTGGAAAGCGAAGCCGATCTCGACGCCATTGCCGAGGAACTTTCACGCGACCGGCAGGTACGCCGCGTCGACGGCATGGTGCAGTCGGCTGACGACGACGGCAACGCGCTGTGGTTCCGCGTTTCACAGCGCCGTGCCTATGAAGCGCCGGGCTATGAACGCAACGTCGCGGGCAACAAGTACGAGCGTTTCAACAAGCGCGTGGATTTCGACGATCACAGCCCGGCGCGGCAGATGGGCCATGTTGTCTACTGGTCGAAGGACCCGAAGGAATCTATCAAGTTTTATCGCGATCGCCTCGGCTTCCGGATCACCGATTCTTTCCTCGACAACATGGGAGTCTTTGCCCGTGCGAAAGGGCATTCGGATCACCACAGCCTGTTTCTGATGCGGCCGTTCCAGGATGATATCCCTAACTGCTTCCAGCATGCGGAGTTCACATTCGGCGATGCGCAGGACGTGTTCGCCGGCGGTTACAAGCTGGACAAGGCCGGATTCGAAACGGCGCGCGGACCGGGCCGGTTCGAGCTGGGTTCGAACTGGTACTGGTATTTCAAGACGCCGATGGGCGGCGCCTTCGAGCTGGGCGCCGACATGGACCAGGTCGACGACAACTGGGTCGCGGGCGAATTCGACAATGCCGGAGTGACCGGCGGCTGGTACTTCGACTTCAACAAGCAGTGGTCGCGTATCCGCTGACGGGCGGGTTCGTCACAAAAGGGCCGGTTGCGGCCGTATCTAATCGGGTACGGCACACATCCGGCCTTTTTTCATGGGTTTCGGCCGCTGGCCCGCTTCGGATGAAAAAATGGCCGGCCTCTTGTCGAGACCGGCCATCGTTTGACTTGGCTGATGGGTGACGGCGGTTCAGAAGCCGACGTCGCCACCGCCCTTCAGGTGCAGCATCTGTCGAGCCTCGTCAGGTGTGGCGATTTCCATGCCCAGTTCTTCCAGCACGCGGCGGATCTTGGCGACCTGCTGGGCATTCGAAATGGCCAGCTCTCCGCGCGAGATGTAGAGGCCGTCTTCAAGCCCGACGCGAACATTGGAACCCATCAGGGCTGCCATCGTGTTGATCCGCATCTGGTGGACGCCGGCCGCCAGTACCGACCAGCGGTATTCGTTCCCGAACAGCCGGTCGATCGTGCGCTTCTGGTGCATCAGGTCTTCGGGGTGGGCGCCGATCGCGCCGCGCATGCCGAAGGCGGTCTGGATGAAGAACGGCGGTTTCACCAGCGCGCGGTCCGCGAAATACCGCAGACTGTAGAGATGGCTCACGTCGTAGCATTCGAACTCGAAGCGCGTGCCGTTGGCGCCGATGTTCTCCATGATCCATTCGATGTCGGCAAAGGTGTTCTTGAACACCAGGTCCTTGGTCGATTCCAGGAACGGCTTTTCCCAGTCGTGCTTCCAGTCGCGATCCTTTTCCGCCAGTTCGGACAGGTTGAGGTTGATCGACCCCATGTTTAGCGAGCACATTTCCGGGCGCAGGGTCAGCGCCGCTTTCGTGCGGTCTGACACCGTCATCGTCGGCCCGCCGCCGCCGGTTGAGATGTTGACGACCGCATCCGTTGCGCCCTTGATCCGTTGCAGGAAGCGCTGGAAAATCGCTGGATCGCCTGTGGGCCGGCCATCGTCGGGATCGCGGGCGTGAAGGTGGATGATCGACGCGCCTGCATCTGCGGCTTCGATCGACTGATCGGCAATTTCTTCCGGTGTGCACGGCAGGTGCGGCGACATCGACGGGGTATGCGCCCCGCCGGTCACCGCGCACGTGATGATGACCTTGCTCACGCGTCCGATCCTTCATCCTCGGCAATCAGCACGAATGCCATGCGGCAAAGCTTGCCCGAACGATTGGACCAACTGTGGTTGGTTGCGCGCTGGATCAGGATATCGCCGGCACGCATCAGCACTTCGCCATCGTCCATCATCGCGTAGATCTCGCCTTCGAGACATATAGCATAATCGAGCGACGGGGTCTTGTGGAACCAGAAGTGACGCGGCTTTTCCGTATCGCGCACGCCATATTCGTCGAGGAAATTCTCGACCCTCGAATAATCGTATTCCTCATCGGGCGGAAAGTCCGCAACGCGCAGGATCGTGCCGTTAGCAGAGTGGAAGCCGAAGCCATGCCCTGCCGGTGCCGGATCATCGCCTTCTGCGGCGCCTTCACCCGTGGCCCAGATAACCTGCGCCAGCGTGGGGGAGTGGGCGGGCAGTACGTAATTCGGTGCGGGGCCGTCGGAAACGATATATGATCGTCCCGCCTCGTTTTCCCCCGTTACAATGCGCCGCGTACGCCGCATCACTGCCCCGTTCTCAGCCCTCTCGTATGTATTTTCTTCGACTATGGACATGTTTTTCCGATCCACCGATTTCCCGCACTTTTAAATACGGTCCGTCACGTTCAGTTACTCCATGTCACCAATTGGACTCGCGGTCAACCGGCTAGGGACTGTCAGGGACTTTGTAGGTGGCGTGCGGAGCCTGAGGGATTGCGCAACCGCCCCAGGCATCAGCCCCCGTGGTATGGCGCGACAAATGTCATGTCGTGGCCGGCGATGCCAGCAGGTGACGGCGGGCGGCGATGTAGAATTCGGCGCCGATCAGGCCTGCTGCCGGCACGCAGAGCAGGGCCAGGCGCAAACCTTCGACTCCGTATGAGCGGCCGAACATGTCGGATAGCTAGCCGACCAGTGCAGGGCCGATCGCCAGGCTGACGATGTTGCCGATGAGCAGTTGCAGACCCGTCGCCAGTGACCGCGATCGGACCGGCGCCGTGCGCTGCACAACGGCATTGGTCGGCCCCATCCATGCGGTGATGAATGTGTAGAACACGAACATCCACACAATGGCGGTCTGCGTGTTTTCGGCCAGCAGCACGCCGAACAGCGCGGCGAGTGCGATCAGGATCGTGACGGCGGGCACGACGACTTCGGCAGATTGGAACTTCGGGCGGCAACGATCGACGAGAATGCCGCCGCCCAGCACCTCGACCGATCCGCCGGTCATCACGCAAAGCCCGATCCAGGGCCCGGCTTGCCCGACATCCATCCCGTGCAGGCGGATATAGAATGCAGGCAGCCAGGCATTGCTGACATAGTTCACGAAGATCGCGCAAGACCCGCCGATGACGGGATAGAGCAGCCCGCGCTTGCGCAACAATTCTCGGATCGCGGGGCCGAAAGGGGGGGCGTTCCATGGCGGTGCCGTCGACCCCGTCGGCCGCACCGCGATGCGGTTCGCGCAGGAACCGGAGAATGACGAGCGCAAGAAGAATGCCGGGAACGGCCGCGATGGCAAGCGCATGGCGCCAGCCGACCATTTCGTCGAGATATCCGCCGACCACGAAGCCGAGCGCCGTGCCGATCGGAAGGCCCATGCTGAAAATTGCCAAGGCTGTCGCGCGCCGTGAGGCGGGGAAATAGTCGGAAAGCAGCGACTGGGATGCCGGGGTGCCGCCGGCCTCGCCAATTCCGACGCCGAGCCGCGCGATGAAAAGCTGCGTAAAACTGGCGGCCAGACCGCAAAGGCCGGTAAAGACGCTCCACATCATCAGGGCGGCAGACAGGATGCGCACGCGGTGCGTACGGTCGGCAAGTCGGGCAATCGGAATGCCCAGTATGGAATAGAACATCCCGAACGCGGTGCCGGTCAGAAGTCCCAGCTGGGTATCGCTGATCTGCAGGTCGCGCTTGATCGATTCGGCAAGGATGTTGATGATCTGCCGGTCGAGGAAATTCAGCGCATAAGCCAGCGTCAGCATTGCAAGAACAGCCGCTTCGTACGTGCGGGAACTGCCCTGACTGCGGCCGCGACCTTCGTGTAACAACCTCGATCTCCCCAATTCCGATGTTCGCGCAACGATGTAAACAATACGCACCGGATCGCTAGGTTCAAACGCCATGCCCCGGTCTCATATGCGTGTGGAGGCAATGCCTCCCCTACGGAACTGTCATTGCGACGGGCGCTGCGCTTTCGCCAATTTGTGACAATTCATCAGAGGTGCAAATTCCCTCTTCCATTATGATACGCATCGTTTTATAACAATCCATAACATGATAAATAATTAAGCGGGGCCCGATCCGGCGGGAGTCTGCGAGTTGAACGCCAAGGGCCGGAATAGGCCCGAGACAATGAGAGGGAGGATCTGCGTGTCCATCAACAAGTCACTTCTGGTTTCCACGATTTTGGCTGCGGGGGTGGTTGCGCTTCCCGCCACTGGCCATGCCCAGGAAACGGACGGCAATGAATCCGCCACCACGACAGGCGGCCTTGCCGAAATCGTGGTGACCGCGCAGCGGCGCGAGGAGAGCCTGCAGAAGGCCGCTCTTGCGATCACCGCGGTCGACAGTGAATCGCTGGCACGTGCCGCGATCACCGACACGGCAGGCTTGGTGCGCGTGGCGCCTGCATTGCAAATCTCGACGATCGGCGGCTCCGCAACCCAGTTCTACCTTCGCGGCGTCGGCAACTTCACCACGAACTCCAACAGCGATGCGGCTGTTTCCGTTGCGGTCAACGGCGTGACCATCGCCCGCAGCTCCGCTGTGCAGGGCATGTTCTACGACCTGCAGCGCGTCGAGGTGCTGAAGGGCCCGCAGGGCACGCTTTATGGCCGCAACGCCACCGGCGGTCAGATCAACGTCATCACCCGCAAGCCCGACCTTGGCGAAACGGGGGGCTACCTCAATGGCGAGTTCGGCAATTTCGGCGCGGTAAAGGTCGAAGGCGCTGTCAATCTCGCGATGGGCGACGATGGCGCGCTGCGCATTTCCGGCATCAAGTCCGAGCATGACGGCTACCTGTCGGATGGCACCAATGACGAGGACATGTACGCATTCCGCGTCCAGATGGCCGCCGAGCCGACGGAGAATTTCTCGATCAATGTCATGGGCGATTACGCCCATGTCGGCGGGGTGGGGCCGGGCGTTACGATTCAGGGGATCGACCGCGACGACCGCATCGGCAGTCTCGATCCGGTCGCACAGCCCTACTTGCACGCACTTGCGTTCCCGGCCGGCTCATTCCTTGGCGAGCGAACCGGGTTCGAGCCTTATCAGGACAATGACTATTTCGGTTTCGCTGTCGAGGCGACCCTGACCACGTCGATCGGCGACATCACGGTCATTCCCGCATATCGCCGCGCGGAGGTCGACTTCCTGACCTGTACGACCCAGTGCTTCCTGACCGAGCTGGACGATGACCAGTACTCGTTCGAGACGCGGCTGACCTCGAACTCGGGCGGGCCGCTCGATTATATCTTCGGCGTCTTCTACCTGTCGGAGCAATCGCACGAACGGGCGAACTACAACCAGGACTTTAACGCCTTCTTCGCCGATTTCTCGAACGACACGGACAGCTACGCCGCGTTCGGCCGGGTTACCTACCACCTTTCGGACGCGGCCCGCCTGACTGCGGCCGGTCGCTACACGGTGGACAAGAAGAACGCCGAGATCTTTGCCTACAACGCCCGCGTCGTGTGCAACGACCTGAGCGGTCCTCCGTTCTGTATCGGAACGCCGACCCTGTCGCCGGTGCAGTTCGACCCGCTGCCGATTTTCTTCGATGGCAACGGCGACTTGATCCCCGCGCAGCCCTATGGCAACAACGCGACGCTGCTGGTGGGAACGGCCTACAACGAGCCGGACGAGACCTTCAAGAAGTTCACTTATCGCCTGGGCTTCGAATATGATGTCGCGCCGCAGTCGATGATCTACGGCAGCTTCGAAACCGGCTTCAAGGCGGGTGGCTTCTACAACTCGGTCGATGATCCGGTCTTCCAGCCGGAAACGATCGATGCGTGGACACTCGGTTCGAAGAACCGGTTCCTCAACAACCGGCTGCAGCTGAACCTCGAACTGTTCTGGTGGGAATACAAGGACCAGCAGATCTCCCAGTTCGCCTTCAACAGCCAGGGCGGCGTCGAATTCGGCACCTTCAATATCGGCGGCACCCGCATCCGCGGTGCCGAACTGGAACTGGTGGGCAAGGTTACCCCGACGACCACGTTGACGGGCCTTGTCCAGTACCTGGACACCGAGCGGCGCAACTTCGTTTACGAAACGCCGGCGCTTGTCGGTCCCCCGCCCACCGGTTGCCCCTTTGAGCCGTCGGACGCGGTGTTCGTCGTCGATTGTTCGGGTTTCCCGGCGATCAACGCGCCGAAGTGGTCGATCAGCGCCGGGCTGGAGCAGGAGTTCGACCTGTCCGACAATGCACGGCTCGTGTTCAATGCCGACGGTCGCTACCGTTCGTCGGCCTATGTCGGCAACGAGCAGCTTCCGTTCCAGCTGGAGAAGAGCAGCTTCATGGCCGATCTCCAGCTGAAGCTCTCCTTCTACGAGCCGGAGGTCTACATTGCCGGTTTCGTCAACAACGTGACCGATGAGATAACATCGACTTACACGCCGTTCCACCCGCTCTCGACCAGCGTGGTGTTTGAATCGCTCTCGCCGCCGCGCACATATGGTGTTCGCGTCGGCTACAACTTCTGATCCGGTTTCGATCGGATGAAATCATGGGGCGCGTCGGACAATTCCGGCGCGCCCTTGTTTTTTGATGGGCCGCGCTACGGTGCCAGCTTCGCTTCCCATCCACGGACGAGGGCGTCGATGCTTTCGGCCACGAGCGGCTCTATCCGGACTTCGGCGGTGAAGGCTTCCGTCCCGGGCCCTTCGATCAGTGCACTGAACCCCAAGATGATGGCCTGGACGGAAAGGTGCATGTGCCGCGCATCGATTGGCGCTATTCCGAACGCGAGCAGAGGCGCGGCGGCAAGGTCGGACATCGTCTCGATCTGGTCCGGCGTGAACGCTGTCGTCGCCACGAGCGAGCCGCTGTCGGGAATGCGGGTCTGGGTCGACCACAGCACGCGGCCAAGCTGTCGCAGCCATTCCTGCCACGTGACGCAAGGTCCGATTTCATCAAGCTGATTCGAGAACAGCCGCACGGTGACCAGTCCGAGCAATTCGTCCTTGCCGCGGATGTGATTGTAGAGTGACGGCGCCTCGACCTTCAGCCGTGCCGCCAGTCGGCGCAGCGTCACGTTTTCCAGCCCTTCGTCGCGCAAAAGGGCAATGGCCTCGTCGACGATGCGCGGGCGGCTCAATCTTTGCTGCGGTGGCCTGATATCCATGTTGACCTCCCATACCGCGACCGGCTAGACGATCAAGGCTAACAGTGTTAGCCAAGATGGGCGAGAGCGCGGGGCAAGGCCCTTGCAGCTCTGCCGGAATGACATTTCCGGTCCGCTGGGCCGGCGAAAAAAACGGGAAGACGAGGATGGCGACGATCGCTGCGAATACTGGCCCGGCCAGGAACTATCCGCTCAATTGCTGGTGGGTTGCCGCCTTTGCCGACGAAGTCGGGCGCACGCCGCTGGCACGCTGGTTGCTCGACACGCCGGTGGTTCTATATCGGACCGAGGCCGGAGATGTCGTCGCGCTGGAAGACCGCTGCCCCCATCGGCAGGCGCCGCTGTCATCGGGAAAGATCGAGGGCGACGCGATCCAGTGCGGCTATCACGGCTTCGAATTCGCGCCCGACGGTCGGTGCCAGCGGGTGCCGTCGATGAACGGGCCTGCACCGATCCGGGTCGAGACTTTCCCCGTGCGCGAGGAAGGCTTGCTCGTCTGGATTTACCTTGGCGACAAGGCAGTGATCGACGATGTGCCGCCTCCGCCGAAATTCGACTGGATGACCGATCCGGCCTTCAACGCGCGCAAGGGTTCGATGGAGATTGCGGCGAACTACCTCCTGCTGAAGGAGAACGTGCTGGACCTGACGCACCTCGGTTATGTCCATGAGTCGAGTTTCGGCATTCTGGACTTCGTCAATCCGCCCAAGGTGACTACCGAAGGCGACGTCGTCATGTACCGGCAGGCATTCGAACGCAGCCCGCTGCCCGCCGCTTACGCAATCCCGCTGGGGTTCGAACCGGGCAAGATCTGGACGCGGGTCGGAACCGGAAAATCGTTCTCGCCCGCATCCCACGAAAGCGAGGTCGCCTTCTTCGATCCCGACCAGCCGGACAATTGCAACGGGCAGGTATGCTTCGCGCACCTGACAACGCCGATCGATGCGACCAGCATGCTGTATTTCTACGTGGTGGGCCGTGACATGATGAACGACGATGCGACGATGGATCACTTCGCGGGTTTGCTGGTCCACGGGTTCAAGGAGGACGAAGAGATCCTCGTCAAGGTGCAGCAGACCATCAGCCGCACGCCGCGTCGCGGGTCCACCGGGGAACGCAGCGTGAAGGCCGATGCCGCCGGGGTGGAGGCGCGCCGCGCCGTGGATCGCTGGATGGCGCGGGAAACGATCGCGGATTGATCGCCTCGCGCGCTGCCGGCGCGGTCAGTTCATCCGCATGTCGCGCATTTCCGGTTCGAACCAGTCGAACCGCTCGCTGCTCTTGTTGATCATCACCGCCTTGGTCGTGAAGTAGTAGTCGAAGGATTCCTGACCGCCTTCGCGCATCAGGCCCGAATCCTTGAAGCCGCCCCACGGGAAGGATGCGTCGGCGCGGTGATGGTCGTTCACCCAGATCACGCCCGCCTCCAGCCGGTCCACGATGCGATGCGCGCGGGTAATGTCGTTGGTCCTGACAGCAGCAGCGAGGGCGAAGCGCGAGTTGTTGGCGATGGCGATCGCTTCCTCCTCGTCATCGAACGGGATCACGACCGTGTATGGCCCGAAAACCTCGTCCTGAGCGATCCGCATCTCTGGCGACACGTCGGCAAAGATGGTCGGCTCCATGTAAAAACCGCGCGAATCGGCAAGCCGGGCAGGCACGTCGCCACCTGCGACCAGCCGTGCGCCTTCGTCGCGGCCGGTCTTCACGTAGTCCAGAACGATCTGGCGCTGACGGGCGGAGATCATCGGCCCCATCTGCGTGTGCGGGTCGGTCGGGTCGCCAACGCGGATCGACTTTGCCTTGGCCGCGAAACGATCCACGAATTCGTCATAGATCGTGCGCTGGACGATGTGGCGCGATGCGCAGACGCAGGTCTGGCCAGCGCCTATGAAGGAGCCGAACGCCGCGTAGTCCACCGCGCGTTCGATATCGAAATCGTCGAAGGTAAGGACGGGTGTCAGGCCGCCCAGTTCCAGTGTCGTGTGCGTGAAATTGCGCGCCGCGGCCTGTGCCGCCAACCGGCCCGATTCGGTGCCACCGGTCAGCGCCAGCTTGTTGATGCCGGGGTGCCCGACAAGCGCGCGGCCCGCGTTGGCGCCATCGCCGGTGACAAGGTTGAACACGCCCGGTGGCAAGCCCGCTTCGCGCATGATTTCCCACAGCCTGATAGCGGTCAGCGGTGTCAGTTCGGAAGGCTTCAGCACCGTCGTGCAACCCGACGCCAGCGTGGGCGCCAAATTGCGCGAGGCGATCAGGACGGGATGGTTGAAGGGCGAGATATTTGCCACGACCCCAACCGGAACGCGCTTGGCAAAGGCATGGTACGGGCCTTCGACCGGGATCAGGGGGTCGCGCTTGGCGATCATCAATCCCGCGTAATAACGGTAGATATCGGCCATCAGCGAAAGCTGCGCACGGGTTTCGCGATAGGGGCGTCCGTTGTTGAGCGTCTCCAGCTCGTAGAGTTCGTCCATGTTGCGTTCGAGCGCGTCGGCGATCTTCAGGACGAGCTTGGCGCGCGTGCGGTTCGACATGTTCGCCCAATCGGGATCGCGAAAGGCGCGCTGCGCACTGCGTACCGCCATGTCGACCTCGGCTTCGCCGCAATTCAGCGTATGCGCGATGGTCGTCCCGTCCCTTGGAGACAGCACGGCGATGGTTTCGCAATCCGGCCGCGCCATTTCGCGCCCGTCTATGAAAAGCCCGCGGCTTTCGGCAGCAACTGCACCGTCGATAGTGTTTTCGACTTTCACGAACCTCTCCATTGGTAATGTACGCACACGTGTACATACGCTTGGTAATGCCTGCAATAGGCTCACTGCAGGTGATTTTCTGAATTATAAATAAACATGCCGTTTCGAAACGTGATTGACATAGAAAACGGTGCATGTCAGTCGAAGATAGGCCGTTAGAACACGGCTCTATCCGACCTATGAGAGTCGGCAGGGATTATAAAGAATACGATATATATCGTATTTTCGGGGTTGGAGAGGGCAGGGCCGTGGCGTCACTTGCGGGGCGTGTTCAATCGCCTGATTATCCACGTGCGCACTACGCTTGGTACGTGGTGCTGGTGCTGCTGGTCGTCGGCATAACGTCCTATCTCGATCGCAACATCGTTTCCCTGCTGGTGGAGCCGATAAAGGCTGACCTCGACCTGACCGATACCGAGGTCAGCATCCTTCAGGGGATGGCCTACGCGGTGTTCTACGTGGCGTTCGGACTGCCGTTCGGTGCGATGGTCGATCGGTTCAACCGGCGGCGCCTGCTGGCCTTCGGGATTGCCTTGTGGAGCGTGATGACGGCTGCCGGCGGCTTTGCCGACACGTACTGGGAACTGTTCGCCGCGCGTGCCGGTGTCGGCATTGGCGAGGCCTGCCTTGCACCGGCTGCGTTCTCGCTGATCGCCGACTATTTCCCGCCATCGCGCCGGGGCAGGGCGATGAGTGTCTACAACATGGCCAATTACCTTGGCGGCGGTGCGTCGATGCTGATCGGCGGGCTGGTGCTGAAGGCCCTGGGCGGCGTGGGTACGGCATACCTTCCCTACATCGGAGAGATCGCCAGCTGGAAGGGCACGTTCATCATCATCGGTGCGCCGGGCATCTTGTTGTCCGCCCTGATGTTCACTGTCCGCGAGCCGGAGCGGCGGCAGGTCACTTTGTCCTGCACGGGTTCGAGTGAGGGTTTCATCGAACACATGCGTAACGCCCCGCGCGTCTATGCGACGGTCCACATCGTCTCGGCCTTCACGGCCTTCACCGGATATGCCGTTGCGGGCTGGATCCCGACCTATTTCGTGCGCATCTTCGGGATGCAGGTGGCCGAAGCCGGCGTGATGATCGGGCCTGTCGCTGCGCTGGCCGGGATGGCCGGATGCGTATCCAGCGGATTTCTTACCGACTGGCTGGTGGCGCGCGATGTGCGGGGCGGACGCTTTGTCGTGCCGCTGGCGTGGTGGCCCTTGGCGCTTGCCGCGCTCGTCGTCATCGTGTTCGCGGGTGGTCGATCGATGGCGCTGGCGGGTGTCGCGCTGTTCTTCTTCGGCAGCGGCCTCGGCCTCGCCAGCGTTGCGCCGACGATCCACGACATCACGCCCAACCAGTTCCGCGGGCGCGCCACATCCTTGCACTTTGTCCTGTCCGGCCTGCTTGGCATGACGGCTGCCGTCACGCTTGTCGCGCTGGTCAACGACTACCTGTTCAAGGACCCGAACGCCCTCGGCAAATCGATGATCGTCGTCCTCACGCCGATCATCTTCGCAAGCTTCATCGCCTGCCTGTCCTGCCGGAATGCCTATGAAGAACGGCGCCGCCACTATTTGCAGGCAAACAACTGAAGAAAGCCCGGAACAACCGGGCCCTATCGACCCAGGGGAGACCATTGATGAGGAATACACGGTTGCGCGCGCGGCTTCTGGCCGGCGCAGTCATTGTTGCGGCCATGCCGGGCGCGGCTTTTGCCCAGGATGAAGAACAGCAGGGCGGCATCGGCGAAATCATCGTGACCGCGCAAAGGACCGAGGAATCGGCACAGCGCGCGCCGGTCGTGATCGATACGGTGACGGCGGACGAGTTGAGCGGCGTTACCGATGTGCGTGAACTCGCCAACGCGGTGCCGGGGCTGCAATTCGCCAATGCCGGTAATTCGGTGCAGACCTACATTCGCGGCGTCGGTTCGTTCAATGCGAAGTCGGTGCAGGAATCCGCCGTCGCCTACAGCGCGGACGGCGTTTACCTCTTCACCACCAGCCAGATCTCGCCCGCGATGTTCGATCTTGCGCGCGTCGAAGTGCTGAAGGGGCCTCAGGGCACGCTCTATGGCCGCAACGCGAGCGGCGGTGCGGTCAACATCATCACGCAGGGCGCACGGATCGGTTCGCTGGAGGGGTATTTCGAAGGTAGCCTCGGCAACTATAGCCTGTTCGATTTCACCGGCGTCGTGAACCTGCCCGTCAGCGATAATTTCGCCGTCAGGCTGGCTGGCCACCATGTCGAGCACGACGGTTACTTGTCCGACGGAACGAGCGATGACGATACGACCGCTGGTCGCGTCCGCGCGCTGTGGGAGCCATCGGCGATGGTCAGCGTGAAGTTCGCTTTCGATGCCGCGCGGGTGAGGGGCGTTGGGCCGGGGTCGGTCGTGGTGCCGCGCGTCGACGCCGGACATCCGTGGATCGGCGCGCTCGATCCGCGCAGCGATACGGGGCCGACTACGGTGAGCGGCTTCCGCCCTCTGGCAGATCCGTTCAACGAGCTGGACCAATGGAGCTCCAGCGTCGAACTCGACTGGGATCTTGGTTTTGCCACGATGACGGTTTTGCCTGCCTACCGGCACGAAAGCCTGAAGCAGCGCAGCTATGTGCCGGGCTACGGGATCGAGGAAGATGCCGACATCGAGCAGAAGTCGTTCGAAGCGCGACTGGCCCATCAGGGGGGCGGCATTCGCTGGGTCGCGGGTGCCTACTACCTGGAGGCCACCAACGACGAGACTTTCGACATCATCAACCCCAACCCGGCGGCCGGGCGTCCGGCGGTCAACCTGTTGGTCAATCCGCTGTCGGTGGAATCCTGGGCCGTCTTCGGCGAGACGACCGTGGACGTGACCGACCGCTTCCGGCTGATCGGCGGCCTGCGTTACACCTGGGAAAATTCGACGTCCGGCGGGTACCAGAACCAGATCTATCCCTCTCCGCTCGCGACCGAAGAATTCCTGCCGGGCGTTGAGGCTGGCGACTTCTACGTCGACGAAGACGTTACCGCCGACGCGGTGACATGGAAGGTCGGTGCGCAGTACGACATTGCTGAAGTTTCATCGATCTTCGCCACTGTCAGCAAGGGGTTCAAGGGCGGCGGTTCCTACGTCGACCTGGCATCGGTGGACCCCACTTACGCCCCCGAAACGATCGTCGCCTACGTCTTCGGTTCGCGTAACCGCTTCTTCGACGATACGCTGCAATTGAACCTCGAGGCGTTCTATTGGGATATCTCCGACCAGCAGATTTCGTTCGTCGGTTTCAACGTTCTTGGCCAACCGAAATTCCAGACGACCAATGCGTCGGATTCAAAATCGGTCGGCTTCAGCATCGATACGATCTGGTTGCCGACCCCTAACGACAGGCTCACGTTCGGTGTCGAATATGTCGATTCCGAATATTCCGACTTCGTGCGCGTGCAGCCGGCCGCTCCCGTCGGCACTCTGTGCCCGACGACCACCCTGTCGGCAGGGCCGCCGGCGCGTGTCGCGATCGATTGTTCCGGCTTCCCGATGATGCGCACACCGAAATGGGCGGGCAGCGCCAGCTATCGTCACGTGTTCGACATGGCGGATGGCGGCGAACTGACCGCAGGTGGCGACATGACCTTCGCGTCCAAACGCTACACCTCGATCGATTTCAGCCCGACCACGCTCGACGGTGGCTACGCGATCGTCAACGCCGAAATCGAGTACAAGGCGCCGGAAGCGCGGTGGAGCCTCGCGCTCTGGGGCCGCAACCTGACGGAGGCCGCCTATTACTCCGGTGGCATCCAGTCCGGCCCTTTCAACCGGCCGACGATCAACCAGCCGCGCACTTATGGCGTGCGCGGACGGATCAGCTTCTGATCCAGCAGGCGGGTCGGGGAGGGTGGTCCTCGGCCCGCAACCTTCGGGTGACAGGTTGGTTTGCGGCTGTTAGTCCGGCGGTCGACGAGCGGAGGACCGAGTGCGCAGGCCGCAACCGACCCTGAAGGACATTGCTGCCGAACTGAACCTGTCGCACCCGACCGTGTCGCGGGCGCTTTCCGGCCATGCCAGCATCAGCGCCGAGACGAAGGCGCGGGTGCGGGAGGCTGCAGATCGGCTGGGTTATGTCGTCAACTCCGGCGCACGAATGCTGAAACGCGGGCATGGCAATGTGGTCGGCCTGCTACTGCCGGACATTACCAACGAGTTCTACGCCGCCGTTGCCAAGAAGCTGAGCGACGATTGCAGCGAGCGGCACCAGCAGCTGATCCTTTCGGTTTCGGGCGATGACGCGGACAGGGAACTTGCGCTGGTGCGGGCACTGCTGGAAGCGCGGCCGACGGCGATCGTCGTGGCCCTTACGCGCAAGCCTCATCCCGAAACCGTTTCCCTGCTTAATACGGTACATTGCGTTCAGTTCATGCAGACCCATCCGGGGCTTGCCGGTCCGCGTGTTACCGTGCGGGCCAGCGGCGGCGCGCGACTGGCGATCGAGCACCTGTTGTCGCTGGGCCACCGGCAGATCGGTTTCGTCGGTCCGACACTCGACTATGCGATCGGTCAGGCGCGGATGGAGGGCGTGACGGCGGCGATGAAGGATGCGGGACTTGCCGTGGACCCTGCATGCGTCCGGCTGGGGCCGTCCGATGGCGAATTCGGCTTCGATGCCGTGCTGGAATTGCTCGCGCTCAAGCCGCGGCCGACTGCCCTTTATCTCTCCAGCGCACCGATCAGCGTTGCGGCGATGCGTGCGCTCACGCGTGAAGGCATAGCCATTCCCGCACAGTTGTCGGTTGTCGTTGCCGGCGTGTCGCCATGGTACGAGGCATGGCCCGGCGGGCTTACATCGATCACGCTGCCGGTGCGCGATCTTGCCGAAGCGGCTTCACGCTATGTGGCAGAGGCTGGCGACGGTGAAGCAAGCGAGGGCGAGACAGTCCTTTCCTTCGAACTGGTTGCGCGTGGTTCGACAGCGGCGATTGCCGGAAACGATAAATAACGATCCTCATCGTTCACTTTTTATGCTAACGCATATTGCGCACCTTCAGCTGCCAATGTACACGTGTGCACAAGTGGAGTGAATTCGTCAGAGGATGCATGAGCATGGGCAGGCTACCGCAGATCAGTGTCGATGATATCAAGGGCGTGGTGGCGTATCAGCCGACCACGGTGCGGACCGATATCGCGATCGACCGGAATACGAGAAACGCCGTCGATCTGGACGAAGCGGCGCGCGCCGCGGACGTTCTCATCAGGGATGGTGCCAGCGCCATCGTGCTGAATGGTACGTTCGGAGAGCTGGCCTCTCTGTCGCTGGACGAGATCATGGATTTCACCCGCGCCGTCGTCGAATCGGTGAAGGATCGTGTGCCGGTTTTCGCCGGTGCGACCACGCTTAACACGCGCGAGACGATAGAGCGTGCGCGCAAGTTCCGTGCAATGGGCGCGCATGGCCTGAACCTGGGGCGTGGCATGCTTTCGGCCATGGACGATGTTGCGGTCGTCGAATGGTACAGGGACATCACCGAAGAGTTTCCCGACATGGCGGTGATGCTCTACGACGATGCGCAGGCGTTCAAACGGCCGATTACCACTCCGGTCTATCGCGAATTGGCCAAGATGCCGCAGATCGTCGCGTGCAAGTATCGCACGGTGCTGGTCATCAGCAACATGATCGGCAACGGCACCTACAACGCCGATTTCGAGGCGGTGAACGGCAGGATCAAGCTGTTGACGCAGGAAACCGACTGGCCGATCGTGAACCGGATGTTCGGGGTTGATGCCTGCTGGTCCAGCTACATCAACTGTGCCCCCGGCTTCGTTATGGCCGTGCGCGACGCGGTGGAGGCGGGCGAGCTGGACCGCGCTCAGGCCATGATCGACGAATCCCCGTGGCCCGGCGACAAGTTCAGCACGGCTGGCGGTCCGGACAGCTGGCACATGAACAAGATCATGGCGCTCAAGACCCGGATCCACCACGCGGGATACATCAAGGCCGGTCCGCCGCTGCCGCCCTATCACGTGGCGCCAGCCGAACGCGGCGACACCGCTCGCGAACTCGCCATGCTCGATCGAGAGATGCAGAAGAAATACCCGCACAGGACCGCGCTGGAGACGGTCGGCTGAGCGATAGGCCATGCCGCGCGTCGAAAGGCCGGCGCGCGGCGGAGAGGAGTGACCGGCAGAGATGGCCGAGAATACGACTGCACCGATCTATGGCCGGGCGCTAGCCGGGTTTGCGGTTTCGGCATTGGCGAATGCCGCGGGCGGGCGCGGCGTGCTCGATCCCGGTCTGATCCGCTATTCCGGAACGAGAACGGCGGCTGGCCCGGCGGTTACTGCCGATTGCGACGAAGGCTCGCTGGAAGCTGTCTGGGCGGCAATGGAAGGGATGCAGCCGGGTGCCGTCCTGTGCATCCGGGGGCCGGGGACCTCGGCCTACATGGGTGACATGTTGGCGAGCGATCTGGCCCGCCGCGGTGTCCTTGCGGTCATCGTCGATGGCTACATTCGTGACCGTGCGGCGCTTTCGCAAATGGAGCTGACGTTCCTGGCGCGGGGCTTGTACCCGATGGCGCATCGCAGGGCCGGACCGGGGCGACCCTCGGTTCCAATCGAGATCGGCGGCGTTCGCATATCGCCGGGCGACTGGGTTGCCGTCGACGACGACGGCGTCATCGTGATCGCCCCGCAAGATGTCGAAACGGTCTTGAACAAGGCGCACGAAAACGAGGCGATCGAGGCGGGTATCAGGGCGCGGATGGCCGCCGGTGCAGGGGTGGCCGAAGCTGCGCGCGCCGAACTGGCCGCGCGCGCAGCTGCCCAGGGCATGATCTGCAACGTGGATTTATTGCAGCGGGAGAGGATGGAAGCAATGAACGAAACGATGTCCTGGGCCGTCGTCAGGCCAGAGGGGCCGACGGTGCGCAAGGTGGAAAGTCTGCCGCCGGTCGAGGGTCTGAACGAACTGGCCCACGTGAAAAGCAGCTCTGCCAATGCCGTGCGCTTCCACATGCAGGCCGTGGCCGAACCGGTTAGCGGGCAGGGCAAGCGGGCGATAGTCGGCACGCCGATGCCGGGATGGAGTCCTTTCGAGATCTATTGCAACGAAGGCGGGCCGATCGGCGGCGATGACGACGCGCCTTCGCCGCTGGGCTATCTCACCTCGGGGATCGCGTTCTGCCTTCTGACCCACATCACAATGGCGCTGTCGCATTCGAAACTGGCGGTGGAGCGGGTAAAGGTGGAAGTGCGCGGGCGATTTTTCGGCCAGATCGAGCCGCCGGCGGGCGGTGCCGAAGGGTTCGACACCTGCATCATCATCGACAGTCCAGAACCGGCGGACCGCATCCGGGTGTTCGTGACCGGCGTGCAAGACGCGTGCATCGCCCTGCAGTCGATCCGCCAGCCGACGCAGGTCCATTCGCGCATCCTGCACAACGGGGAAGACCTTTGATCGATCATGCAAGCGCAGGTGCGCGCTGATGGCGCTGGTCCTGCAAACCGACTACGCATGGCCGGACACCTCGATTGAACGCGGCGTGATTGAGGCTGCGGGCCATAGTTTCGTCGCCGGGCCGTCCGTGCCGTCCCCCGCAGACGAGATCGCGGCACTGGTCGCGAAACATCGGCCCGCTGCGATCATGACCTGCTGGGCGCAAGTGTCGGGGGCGGCCATCGCCGCAGCGCCTGATTTGGCCGTGGTACACCGCATTGGCGTGGGGCTGGATAATATCGCGATGGGCGAAGCGACCCGTCGCGGCGTGCTGGTCACCAACGTGCCGGACTATTGCGTGGGCGAGGTCGCCGATCACGCGGTCGCGCTCCTGCTGGATTGGGCACGTGGCACGGTCGTATTCGATCGCGACGTCAAGGCGGGCAACTGGAACCCGGCAGCCGCGCGGTTGACGCGCATCTCCGACCTTTCCATCGGGATTGTAGGCTTTGGCCGGATCGGCAAGGCCACGGCAAGCAGGCTGCTTGCCTTCGGCTGCGCGGTCAGCACGGTGGACCGTGGCCGCGAAACGGGCATGAACGTGCGCGCGGTCCCGTTTGAACAACTGCTGGGCGAAAGCGATGTGGTGATCGTTCATGCGCCTCTGACGGAGCAGACCCATCACCTGTTCGATGCGCAAACGATCGCGCAGATGAAATCCGGCGCATGCCTGATCAACGTCAGCAGGGGGCCGTTGGTGGACAACCACGCGCTCTTGGCGGCGTTGGATGCCGCGCATTTGTCCGGAGCAGGTCTCGACGTCGTCGAGGGCGAACCGGAACCGCCGCGCGCGCTGATCGAGCGGGATGATGTCATCGTCACACCGCACATCGCCTTTTCTTCGGCAGCTTCGCTGGGCGAATTGCGGCGGCGATCGGCGGAGGAGGTCGTTCGCGTCCTTGCCGGTCTTCCGCCTGAAAACCCATGCAACCAAGCCCGGACCTGAGAATGACCGATACCAGAATTATGACGGTCCATGCCCGGCAGATCCTCGACAGCCGCGGGCGGCCTACCGTCGAAGCCGAAGTCACGCTGGCAAACGGCGGTCAGGCCCGTGCCTCATCGCCCTCTGGCGCGTCGACGGGCAAGGCCGAGGCGGTCGAGCTTCGCGACGGGCGTGCGGAAGCCGAAGGGCTTGGCGTGCGCGACGCCGTCGCTAACGTGAAGGGCGAGATCGCCAATGCGGTCTGCGGGCTCGACGCGTTAGACCAGCAGGCTATCGACGATACGATGCTTGCACTGGACGGCACGGCGAACCTGTCGCGGCTGGGCGGGAATGCAACGCTTGCGGTCAGCCTTGCAGTCCTGCGGGCCGGGGCGGCGGCGCGGGGCGAACCGCTCTGGCGCCGTGTGTCCGAACTTGCCGGTGCAGAGCCGTCGATGCCGCTGCCGATGGTGAACATCCTGTCGGGCGGTCTGCACGCCGGGCGCGGGATGGACGTGCAGGATTTTCTCGCCATTCCGGTCGGCGCGGGCTCCTATTCCGAAGCGCTGGACTGGATCTGCCGGGTGAGGGCGGAAGCTGCACGTTGCTGCGCCGCGCTTGGCCTGCCGACGCTGCTTGCGGACGAGGGCGGGCTTTCTCCCGGTTTCGAAAATGCCGAACAGGCACTTGACCTGATGGTGGATGCAATCGGCCGCGCAGGGCTGAGGGCCGGCGACGACGTTGCCATCACGCTGGACATCGCATCGTCTTCGCTGGTCGATGCCGAGGGGAACTATCCCTTTTCGCGGCAGGGGCGGGTCTACAGTTCGGCAGAAATGATCGAGATGCAGGCCCGCTGGGTCGCCCGCTATCCCATTGTGTCGATAGAGGACGGCCTTGGCGAGGATGACTGGGCGAACTGGCCGGAAATGACGCGGCGGCTGCCCGGTATCCAGCTGGTCGGCGACGATCTTTTCGCCACGCAACCCGGCCGTATCGCACGGGCGATCGATGCCGATATCTGCAATGCGGCTCTCATCAAGGTCAACCAGAACGGCACCGTTTCCGGCACGCTTGACTCCGTGCGTAAGGCGCGCGAGGGTGGTTATGCCATCGTGGTTTCCGCACGATCCGGTGAGACGGAGGATGATTACCTCGCGGACCTGGCCGTCGGCTGCGGCGGTGGGCAGATCAAGGTGGGTTCCGTCCGCACGTCCGACCGGCTGGCCAAGTACAACCAGCTTCTCCGCATCGAGGAGGCCGGTCTGCCATGGGCGGGCACTTCCGGCCTTGCCCCGCTGTGACGGCACCGGCGCCCGAACTTGACGACTTTCTGTACGAGCATGACCTTGCCTCGGATGGTGAGGACTGTCGGTGGGCGGCGCTGACGGGCGGTGTCTCTTCCGAAATCTGGCGCGTTACCACGCCGCGCGGCGAGATATGCGTCAAGCGGGCGCTGGCGAAACTGCGGGTGGCGAGCAACTGGGAGGCCCCGGTCGACCGGAACGCAGTGGAGTGGAACTATCTGAAGTTCGCCAGCGGTATCGAGGGCGTGCGAGTACCGCGATTGCTGGCGCATGACGAGCCGCGCGGCCTGTTTGCGATGGAGTTCCTGCCGCCGGAGGACCACCCGGTGTGGAAGGCGCAGATGTTCGCTGGCCACGTCGATCAGGATTTCGCGCGAGACGTCGGGCGGATGATTGCCGCGATCCATTCGGCAGGCGCGCACGATGCGCAGGTGCCGGAGCGATTTGCGACCGAGACGAATTTCGAGGCGTTGCGGATCGACCCATATCTGCTTACCACGGCGCGCGCTCATCCCGACCTTGCGCCGATCATCGCCGACACGGCTCATCGGACACTGGCGACGAAGTGCGCGCTTGTTCACGGTGATGTCAGCCCGAAAAACATCCTGTGCTGTCCGGACGGTCCGGTCCTGATCGATGCCGAAACCGCGTGGTTCGGTGATCCGGCATTCGACCTTGCCTTTTGCCTCAACCACCTTGCGATAAAGGCGCGCGTACTGCCCGGTCGCGAAGCGCTGGTCGGGGCGTTCGCGGCCCTCAGTCAAGCCTATCTTGAAAACGTCGACTGGGAGCATCCGGCGGATCTGGAGGCGCGCGCGGCACCTTTGCTGGCCGCGCTCGCGCTGGCCCGTGTCGATGGGAAATCGCCGCTTGAATATTTGTCGGAAGATGATCGTTTATCGTTGCGCAAGGCGGCGCGTGAATGCGTCGGCGCGCGGGTCGACCGGTTGTCCGATGCCCTTTCGTTGCTGATTGCATGATCGGGCTTGTGCGAGTGATGCCAACCAGAAGACGGGAGCAATGAGATGAACGATTGGACCGCCGAACTGGTCGCCGGTGAAGGTCGCAGGAATATCGCACTGGACGTGTTCCGCCCCATCGAAGATCCGAACGGCGCCGCGGTTATTCTGCTCCATGGCGGCGGCTGGGCGCGCGGCCATCGTTCGGCAACCTACGGTTATGCAAGGGCATTGGCTGCGGCCGGCTTTGTCGCCATCGCTGCCGAATACCGCTTGGTGGGCGAGGCGGCTTTCCCGGCGCAGGTGGACGACGTTCGCGACGCGGTACGCTGGGTTCTCCACAACGCCGCGGAACTGGGCGTCGATCCGGAAAAAATCGCGTTGCAGGGCTATTCGGCCGGCGGGCATCTGGCCCTTATGGTGGCTGGAACGCAGCCCGGTTCGAGTCACGAAGGCAAAGTCGGCGGTTCATCGGAAGGCAGCGGCGTTGCCGCCGTCGTCGCGTTTTTTGCAGCGGCGCGGCTGGACAGCGATCCCGCAGCCATCGAATTGCCCCGATCGCCGCGCTGATAAATGGAGGCGGGATGGAGGCTGCACGGGCGGCAAGCCCTGTTCACTATGTCAACGCGGCCACCCCCACGACATTCATTATCGGTGGCATGGCGGATTTCATGCAGCCGCTGGATGCCGGGCTCGACCTGCTGCAGGCCTATGTCGCCGCAGGGGCCGAGGTCGAGTTCCACTACCTCCATTCGCAGACCCACGAGTTCTGCGCCACGCCATCGGTCATGCCTGCGATCATGGACGAAGTGATCTTCTTCTACCGCCGCACCCTTACCGAACGCCGCTCTTTCGAGGACGAGGCGAGGGCTCTCAATCCCTTTGCGCGAGTATCCAGCTTCGCCGAACTGATGGCAGAGCTTTCACCCGGATAGGGCAGGCCTGACGCGCCGGCACAACAAACGAGAGAGGATGAGGATGGCAGCAATAAGGAGCGTGACGATCGTCGGCGGCGGGATCGCGGGGCTGACGCTGGCCGTCGCCTTGCGCCAGATCGGGGTCGGGGTTCGCATCATCGAAAAGGGCGACCGGGCAAGCCGGCTTGGCACGGGCATCTCGCTGCTTGGCAATGCCTTGCGCGCCCTCGACCGGATCGGCCTTGCGGATACCTGCATCACGCGTGGCTACGGTTATGACTGTGTGAAGACCCGCGATGCTGGCGGTAAACTGATCGACGAGATCAGGCTGCCCCGAACGTTTCGTCCCGACCGGCCCGGTGCATTCGGCATCATGCGTCCGGTGCTTGCGCAGATCCTCGAGGATCATGCCACTGCCAAAGGTGCGACGATCGACTTTGAAACGACGGTAGAGGATCTGGAGGAGACTGCGGACGGCGTCACGCTTGCGTTATCCGGCGGCGAGAAGGTCGGTTGCGACATCCTCGTGGGTGCCGACGGTGCGAATTCCGTGATGCGCCATCGCCTGTTCTGCGATACGCTGAAGCCCGTTTATTGCGGGCAGGGCGGGCTGCGCTACACCGCTCCGCGTCCGCCGGAAATGGACGGTGTCACATTCTACCGCGCCGCCGTGGGCACGGGGGTCGGCGCGATCCCGCTGTCGGACGAGAAGTGCTATTACTTCATTCTCGAAACTGGTGAACGTCCGGGCCACTTGTCGCAGACGGAAGTGGCAGATCTCTGGCAGGAACGGGTGGCAAGCTTCACCGCCCCCGAACTGGTTGAAACGGTCGAACGGGCACACGAAGCGGAAGCGCTGTCCTACCGACCATTCGATGTCCTGATGATGCCACGGCCCTGGCACAAGGGGCGCGTCGTGCTGATCGGCGATGCGGTGCATTCGATGTCGCCGCAGCTCACGTCCGGTGGCGGCATGGCGATAGAGGACGCGGTCGTGCTGGCAGAGGAGATTTCGGCAGGACGTGACTTTGCCGAAACGCTGGCCCGCTTCGAGAATCGGCGCGAACCGCGCGTGCGCCCGATCCTCGATACGTCACTCGCCATTTGCTACAACGAACAGAACCCCACGATGGAGGGGCATCGCAAGAGCATGGATCTGCTGCAACGCGGATATGCGCTGCTGGCCGACGAATTCTGATACCGGTCCGGCGGCGCCATCACAGCGCCGCCGGTAACCGATCGCTCAACCGATCGCCGGTTCGTCGGGATGGCTCGCGGCCTCTTCCCGCGCTGCTTCGGGATAGGCGAACTTCTCCGGAACGGACCCGTCCGGCAGCAGGGTCTTGTCGAAAGAGACTTCCCAGGGAACCTCTTCCGGCAGGAACGGCAGGATGTGATTGGTCCAGCTGAATGCGCCGAAGCGCGCTTCCCACACGCGCGGTATCCATTGGTCATCCAGATAGTCCGTGTCGGCACCATATTCGGCCATGCCGCCTGCCGGATTGTCGAAATAGCAGAACAGGGCAGACGCGATGCGATGGCGGCCCACGCCGTTCAGCGGGCTCGTGTAGCCGCGCCGTTCCATGTAGTTGGAGCCGGCGAGGATCTCGTCGATGTCCTCCACCCCGAAGCACACGTGATCGAAACCAAGCGTGAAAGGCGGCAGGGCTTCGGCCCTCTGGAAATAGTTCGTGTGATGCTGGTTCGCGCCTTCCGGGCGGACGAAGATGCCGGCATCCACCTGATAGTCGGTCATCCTGAAATCCAGCCGATCGCGCCAGAACTCCAGACAGGCGTGCATGTCGGCCACCCGCCAGACCACGTGATTGATCGTCTTGGGCTTCGCCCGTACCCGCCAGCGCCGGTGCTGGTTCAGCCGCTTCACATTGTCCGGCGCGTTTACCGGATCGGGTGCGTAAAGGACCGGTTTGCGCCGCCACACGCGAAGGGCGAGGCGGATATTTTCAGGGCCGATGAAATGGATCGACTGACCATCATCGCCCCAGCGGACTTCGCGGTCGGTGCCGACGCGACCGGCGTAGTGTTCAAGGTCGTCCACGGCATCGACACCGTAAGTCACTTCGCGAACGCCCGAACCTTTGTAATGGTGCACCGGCAACGACGGATCGTCGTCGCGCAGCAGGATCACCTTCGATCCTTCGTCGAGTCTGTAAATGACCTTGCTGTCCGAACGGGAAACGGCCTGCAGGCCGAAATCGTCATAGAATCGGGCCGACGCGGCAAGGTCTGAAACGCCGTATATGATGCGTTCAACGGAACAGATTGGCATCCTCTCGGTCCTTTCGGGATCTTCGTTCGTAAGTTCTTCTCTTCAGGCTTTCGTGTCCGTAAGGCGGAGGCTGTCGGCCCCTTCTGGGGCTGACGCTTTCGCATCCGGCTCGAAAGTCCTGCAAGTTCATATAATGAACTTGTCGTATCTTAAATGTGGGGTCGTCTCTGGTCAAGCGATCGGGGCCGTTCGGGTGTGGTATTCCCGGACTTTTTGCGACGATCATGGGGAATTCCAGCGGTCATGACACTGTCGGTTTTGATGCTGAAGGATTCCGGCCTGATTGCAATGCGAAAAATCGGATGTAGATGCGATACGAATCGTATCGTAATCGGCCCACAGCTGGCGATTACGGCATCGGCCTTTGGCGTGGGGCACCCTCCATGCGCCGCAACCGATCCGTATCGCGTCTGACCGGTCTCAATCGGGAGAGTTCAGATGGCTGATGCCGTGATTTCCGGAAACGACGTGTTTTCCCATGCATGTGTCGGGGCTTCCGATCTGGAAGCCTCGTGCAAATTCTATGATGCGGCACTTGGCGCGCTGGGTGTCAAAAACCTGGGGCCTTTCGGCGATTCCTGTGTTCTCTACGGCAAGGAAAAACCCGCATTTCTCGTTCTGAAGCCCGGCAACGGCGAGGCACCCAGCGGCAATGGCGTCACGATCGGTTTTGCGGCGGCATCGCCTGCCGAAGTCGATGCATTCCATGCTGCCGGCCTGGCTGCGGGCGGAACCGACGAAGGCGCGAGCGGGCCAAGAGGGCACCTGCCGGGAGCATATGCCGGATACCTGCGAGATCCGGCCGGCAACAAGATTTGCGCCTACGCATTCGTGTAAGGGGCCTTGGCAATGACGATTACGATTGGCGTTACCGGACGCGATGGTCAGACCCGCAGCATCGCAGCCGCCGAAGGCATCACCCTTATGGAGGCCATTCGGGACGAAGGCTTCGATGAACTGCTCGCCCTCTGTGGGGGATGCTGTTCCTGCGCGACTTGCCACGTGCACATCGACAACGGGTTCGAGGACAGGATTCTACCTGTCAGCGGCGACGAGAACGACTTGCTAGATAGTTCCGACTTCCGCAACGCCACCTCTCGGCTATCGTGCCAGATAGTGCTTTCGCCAGAGCTCGACGGACTTGCGGTGACTATCGCGCCAGAAGACTGACGGCACTAGGCCGTAGACTCATAAACCCGCAGCCACAGGCGCATTGAGGCCAGTTGGATCATAGCGAGGAAGTTTTCGGCCAGCTTGTCGTAGCGGGTAGCAACCCTGCGGAAGTGCTTCAGCTTGGAGAAGAACCGCTCGATAAGGTTGCGCTCGCGGTAGAGCCATGTGCTGAAGTATGGCTTCGACCTGCGATTGGACTTTTGTCGCGCGGCGATCTGGATGAGAGAGCGCGACGATCAAGATGAGAATCCGGTGTCTCGGGATTGGCGGAGGGCGTAGCCCGTAGCCGGTCCCGAGACACCGGAGGTCCTTTTTTGTGGGGCCTGTGATGGTCGTGNGCTATCGGGTGCTGCAGGATACGCGACTGCCGTCACAGCGGCAGACCTCGCGCAGCCGACGCCGTCCTGATCCGTTGGCCGGTATTTTCGAGGAAGTCGTCGTGCCGATGTTGGAGGCCGCTCCCGGTCTTCGCCCCGTCGCCATCTTCGAGGAACTGCGCCGCCGATATCCCGAGACCGAGTTCGGCTCCCGGCGAACCCTGGAGAGGCGTATCCGCGACTGGCGCGCCCTG